>NZ_CP116902.1:532500-1732500 GCF_028471905.1 Aneurinibacillus uraniidurans
GTCGGGCTCATAACCCGAAGGTCGCAGGTTCAAGTCCTGCCCCCGCAACCATAATATCATCCTAACTACGTCGGGTTATGTTCTAAGCTAGGATGAGACTGTAGTGCCTGAAAGGTGCAACCATAATGCGGAGCCGTGGTGAAGTTGGAGTTCACGCTGGACTGTCACTCCGGAGGTCGCGGGTTCGAGTCCCGTCGGCTCCGCCATGAATAAGCCGGTGTAGCTCAACTGGTAGAGCACCTGACTTGTAATCAGGGGGTTGAGGGTTCAAGTCCTTTCGCCGGCATTTAAATAAATATGGAGGGGTAGCGAAGTGGCTAAACGCGGCGGACTGTAAATCCGCTCCCTGTGGGTTCGGCGGTTCGAATCCGTCCCCCTCCACCAGTTTTATTGGGGTATAGCCAAGCGGTAAGGCAACGGACTTTGACTCCGTCACTCCCTGGTTCGAATCCAGGTACCCCAGCCATTTTATAGCGAGCCATTAGCTCAGTTGGTAGAGCACCTGACTTTTAATCAGGGTGTCACTGGTTCGAGTCCAGTATGGCTCACCATTTATCCATATGCGGTAAATGAATTATGCGGGTGTGGCGGAATTGGCAGACGCACTAGACTTAGGATCTAGCGCTTCGGCGTGGGGGTTCAAGTCCCTCCACCCGCACCATACATGCGGACATAGCTCAGTTGGTAGAGCACGACCTTGCCAAGGTCGGGGTCGCGAGTTCGAGTCTCGTTGTCCGCTTTTCTTGGTATTTCTGGAGGTATAGCCAAGTGGTAAGGCCAAGGTCTGCAAAACCTTTATTCCCCGGTTCAAATCCGGGTACCTCCTGTACATCTTATGCCGATGTGGCGGAATTGGCAGACGCGCACGACTCAAAATCGTGTTCCTTCTGGAGTGTCGGTTCGACCCCGACCATCGGTACCATATTGCGGGTGTAGTTCAATGGTAGAACATCAGCCTTCCAAGCTGAATACGTGGGTTCGATTCCCATCACCCGCTCCATCAAGTTCATATGTGCCCGTAGCTCAATCGGATAGAGTGTCTGACTACGAATCAGAAGGTTGGGAGTTCGAGTCTCTCCGGGCACGCCATAGTATGTCGGGAAGTAGCTCAGCTTGGTAGAGTACCTGGTTTGGGACCAGGGTGTCGCAGGTTCGAATCCTGTCTTCCCGACCATTTTTATGTCTACATATGGCGGTGTAGCTCAGCTGGCTAGAGCGTACGGTTCATACCCGTAAGGTCGGGGGTTCGATCCCCTCCGCCGCTACTTTATATAGGGGCATAGTTTAACGGTAGAACAGAGGTCTCCAAAACCTCCAGTGTGGGTTCGATTCCTACTGCCCCTGCCAGTTTTTCATACATGTGGAGGGATACCGAAGTGGTCATAACGGGGCGGTCTTGAAAACCGTTAGGGTGCAAGCCCACGCGGGTTCGAATCCTGCTCCCTCCGCCATGGGCCTATAGCTCAGTTGGTTAGAGCGCACGCCTGATAAGCGTGAGGTCGGCTGTTCGAGTCAGCCTAGGCCCACCATTTATATAGATTTTGCGGTCGTGGTGGAATTGGCAGACACGCTATCTTGAGGGGGTAGTGATCCATGATCGTGCGAGTTCGAGTCTCGCCGACCGCATCATATAAAGGCAAAAGTAACATAGCCCTGTGGTTCTCTATTAGATTGAGAGCACAGGGCTATGTTTGTATTATTTCACGCTAGTACAAAAAAGTTTCTTGATCTTTGTTACTTTTTAAAAATATGATGACAGTAGAATTGAATGATAGGTATAGGTGGGACGGATGTGTTAAGTGAAGTAATATTGGAATTGGTGTCAACACAGCAAAAAGACCCATATGCACTGATATGGAGAAGGCTATTTGTTATTCTATATAAAATAAAGCGTAATGCTGATTTAAAGGGAGATACGGTGACCTTATATCAAGTGAATGGGTATGACATGATCTACACACCTGATGAAAGAAAGTTTAAATTGCAAGCAGAAGGTATCACCTTTAATTTAAAAATTGATGAACTTGTTACGGGAATATGTGAAGGAAGGTTCTTACCTTCTTAAATTAAAGATAATAAGAAATAAAAGATGAGTAGGGTTATCCTGTAAGCAGTTGGTCGAATCGCTTGTGGGATACCCCTTTTTTAAATTTATCTATTGGATATAGTATCCACATCGCGTTCTTTTTTCGATGAGCTTCCTTTTATCTACTTACATCAACCCAATGTTCAGAAAATGTTCAGGACCGTTTGATAAGATGAAATTATGATTGTAAGAGTTCGAGGCTGGAGGTGAAAGTAGCTTGATTCATACACGCAATGTGACTGCCTATGATACATCCTTCCTTTATCAAGCCTATAAGGAGGCAAGAGAGAAGGAACTTTCACAAATGGGATGGGATGCAGAAGAGCAGGAAGGACTTCTTCGTGTGCAGTTCGACATGCAGAGACGTTCGTATGCGCTTCAGCATCTAGCGGCTGATCATAACATTATCTTGCTTGATACGGTGCGCATCGGTCAGATTATGACCAAAATCACGGATCGTTCTATCTGGATTATTGATGTTTCTTTGCTTGCAGAATACCAAAATAAAGGGATTGGTACGCGTTTGATTCATGATATTCAAGCGAGAGCAGAAGAGACGGGGAAGGCTGTACGTTTACATGTACTGCATAACAATCCAGCGCAATGTTTGTATGAACGACTTGGGTTTTATAGGGTAGGGGAGAAGTTTCCTTATGTTGCTATGGAATGGCTGCATAATCAAACAACAAGAGCAAGTAGAAAGGAAGAAGAGGTTCCACTTATGTTTGGTGACATGAAATGAGTGATGTTTGAACGGTATCAAACTGTTTATCTTCATCCTTGTGGAAAGAAACGAAGACATTGTCATGCTTCTTGGCCGTACACTCCAAACAATCTGTAGCTATTTAAAGTTTATCGAGAAAAAGGACTGGTAGGGCTTGAACTTCGACATTATCCTCTACATCACTAATGCAAGTTGTAAAAAAGAGTTTATCTCGAGAGAAGAAGTTGCGGCGATTGTTCAGCAACTTCTCCAAAAGTCTGAATTAATCAACTAAAGATCAAGAGAAAAAAAGGAAGAGGGTTATCCTGCAAGCAGCTCGTTCAGTAGCTTGTGGGATACCCTTTTTTGCATTTTATCTATCTGAATGTAGTCATTCACATCGCGTTCTTTGTTAGAGGATGGAGGTGAAAATAGCTTGATTCATACACGCAATGCGACTGCTGCTGATGCTTCTTTCCTTTATCAAGTCTATAAGGAGACAAGAGAGAAGGAACTTGTACAAGTAGGCTGGGGTGAGGAAGAACTGGAAGTATTTCTTCGTATGCAGTTTGCTATGCAGAGACGTTCGTACGAGCTTCAGCATCGAACAGCCAATCATAACATTATTCTGCTTGGTACGGTGCGTATCGGTCAGATTATGACTGAAGTCACAAATCAAGTCACAAATCAAGTCATATGGTTTATTGATGTGTCTTTACTTGCCGAATATCAAAATAAAGGAATTGGCACACGTTTGATTCACGATATTCAAGCGAGAGCAGAGGAGGCTGGGAAGGTTGTGCATCTACATGTACTGCATAACAATCTAGCGCAGCGTTTGTATGAGCGACTCGGATTTTATAGGATAGGGGAGAAATTTCCTTATATTGCTATGGAGTGGAAGCCTACCTGAAAAATCATTATGAAAAAGGGGGAAAGTTTTACGATGAGTGATCAATACATTGGAGAGATTCGTATGTTTGCAGGAAGCTATGCTCCGTAAGGCTGGGCATTATGTAAAGGGCAACTCTTGAGCATTTCGGAAAATGAAGCTTTATATACATTATTGGGAACGACATATGGTTGGATGGTCAAATAAATTTTGATTTGCCAGATCTGCGAGGACGACTTCCGGTTCATATAAACAATTCCATCAGTCTTGGCGCTAAAGATGATGCGAAGACAGTTACGCTGACAACTTCACATTTGCCAGCACATACCTATGTGGCAAATGCAATGTCGACAGCAGGGACTAAATCGTCGCTAACTAATGTCGTATGGGCTGATTCAACTCAAGAAAACTATTTGCAATAGGATAAGGTTTAATGTCTGCCTAAAAAGCGAAGAAAATCAAACCGTTTTTGCATAGGTTTTCTTCAAGGTAAACTTTCGTTGATGTTTAATATTGTAAAATAAAATAGATTTTTTGTTGTTACATTGTTCAACAAAATAATTGGTAACCCTTATTGCTTATTCATTTACCTGGAATTCTCCTTTCTCTGGTGTACGATCCTAACGTTCCATTTGATCATAGCTTTGCTGATAACTGTATAAGTTGAACTAAAGATTTTTTATTATTTTTGTCGAAGTAAAACTTTATCCTAAATTGTAACGATGGAGAGACGATTAAAAAATGAGTGAAAACCATGTGTGTATTCATCATGCCAAGCTCATTTAAGCGTTTTTACAGGAACATACAGCGTGTTTATCGCTTGTATTTCTATTTTTAGTTTACATAATTTTGTGATTTGTTCAGAAAATGTTCAGAGCGATTTGATAAGATGAAGAAGTAGTCGCAAGAGTATAGAGGGGGTATCTATGTTAAATAAATCTCATAAGTATTATATTACATAAAATTCTATATATTTAGATAACTATATTGTATTTTTGTGTTATTGTATTAGATGGTAATTAAATTGAAAAGAGGATGTGTAAAAATGGACGCTTTTATTGGGACGATTTTGCCGTGGGCAGTGAACTGGGCACCAGTGGGTTGGTTGCCGTGTAATGGTCAACAGTTGAACATCAATCAATATCAAGCGCTGTACTCCTTGATTGGCACCCAGTACGGTGGCAATGGCACGACTACCTTTAATTTGCCGGACTTGCGCGGGCGAGTTCCCGTTGGAATGGGGCAACAAGCAGGCGGTACCAACTTTGTCATTGGTACTACCGGAGGTGTTGAGAGTTCAACGCTGACCATCAACCAACTACCGCCGCATAATCATACTTTTTCCGGTACTGCGAATGTAAGCTTAGGGGCACCTGCGAATGCAGCAGCACCGACAACCAATACGCCTGCTGCGAACACGAGCCTTTCCGTGGCTAAAGATTCAACGGGTGATGTGGCAAACATTTACAACACAAGTGCTCCCACAATGATGACGGCAACGATGAATGTGGCGACTACGGTCAACGGAACTACGGCAGTAAGCGGTAACGGACAATCGTTCTCCAACATGCAGCCGTACCAGGTTATCAATTACATCATTTGTGTAGAGGGTCTGTATCCGTCGCGCCCATAATGTTCGAACACGTAGTAACTTTGCGAACTGTTGAAGAAGTGGATGAGACGATTCTTCTGCATCTTTTTTTCAACAGTAGCCCGGATTTGCAGAACATGCCAATCCCGGACGATGCCAAGAGCGTACTCGTTCGACAACAGTTCCTGGCCGAGCAGTATTTTTTAAAGACGCACTTTCCTGATGCTGATGTATGCGTGATCTTTTTGAATGAACAACCTATCGGGAGATTGAATGTGCACAGAGGGCAGGAAGCGTATCGAATTCTGGCGATTGCACTCCTTCCTGAATTCCGTAGCATGGGGGTCGGAAGAAGTTTGCTAGAAGATATACTGCAAGAGGCCGCGAACTGCAGGAAAAAGGTGTGTCTGCAAGTCGCCTGGCATAACGGTTTGGCGCGAGCTCTCTATGAGCGATTAGGATTTGAAATGGTTGAAGATAAGGGGGTTTATTGCGAGATGCAATGGATTCCCTGATCCTTGTTTTTGGGAATGGGAGATAGTGTAACAGGGTTAAAAATCAAAATCTTTACTCAGTTTAAAGGCAACGTTCTGTATGTTTGGTATTACTATTACAAGTAAGGGGGGAGGTTGCTATGGGAAAAAGAAAGTCATCTTTAAAGGGATGATATGGTTGTCCTTGCTTTGTATGGCCATTACTTTGGCATCACCAGTACAATTGGTGTTTTACCCGATATCGGCTTACGCGGCAACGACACCAGGGAGTGAGTATTTTGAAGGTGTAGCCGTGCAAGGTACAGCGATTGAAACCCAAGATATAAACGATTGGAATTTTAGTATGGTCAGTAATTCAGGACTTAGTGCGAAGACGTAAGTTAAAAACACTCCTAATCCCCCAGTTACGTCTAAGTGTTTATTTTTTTCGGCATCTAGTGGGCAAGGGCAGACTGATTATGGGCTAGTTTAATCAAAAACGGGAGCTGCTTTTAAACTTAATTATTTTAGAGTTATAGAACTAAATACTTCGGCCAATACGTATACAATTGTAGGATATCTTAATGGGCAACTTGTTTCAGGGGCAACGAAAACATTTACCCCAACTTATAATCTCTATACAGATGTTGACTTTTCTGCCGATACTGCCTGGAACAACATTAATGAGTTTAGAATTTATGCAAGTACAACGATTAAGCTGGTTTTTGACGATCTTACTGTCAGTGATCCAGTAACTTCTACGCCAACCAATGCGGCCACGCCGAGCATTGGTACGCAGCCAGCGGACAAAACAGTGAACGTGGAAGATTCCACGTCGCTGAGCGTGGCAGCAAGTGTAAGTGACAGTGGAACACTGAGCTACAGCAATACGACGAATAGTACTAGCGAAGGCACAGCTATTACCGAAGCGATGAACGAAACGTATGCACCACCGGCGGGCACAGCGGGAACGACGTACTACTATGTATATAAGTTTACTTTGGTGTTTCGACATCTGGATCGCTTTTTTATCTTTATGAAATCGATTGAAAATAACCGCCTCTTTTAGCTACTTCTTTTCCTAGATATCCTTCCATAATAAGGCGAACAATCATGACTCGTTGGCGAAGAAAGCTATCTTTTAGCATCCGTTCTTCTTTACGAAGTGATTTTATCGTCCATTCATGCGTATCTGTAATCGTTACTCGTTTCATGAAGTACCCACTCTTTCCTTTTCCTTAGGATCAATTTTTCCAGTTCGTCCAAGATTTACATGAATGTCGATACTTTAATGTGAATTTATATAGTATTTGTAGTTTTACAAGCAGAAATGACAGAAGTTGAAATTAAGTAGAAACAGGATATATCCATAAGGGAATGTCTGCAATAAGAACAGTGACCACAAAATAAAGTTTCTTGATGCTTATAGAATTCTTCACCTATACCATTAAGAAACTAGATTTGGTTCCCTATTTCTTAATGTGTGTGAACGATATTTTAAACAGGTTTACTGCAGCATTAGGAAATTGATGATATATAGGAGCTTCTTGAATGTTTTTTATGCACGAAAAAGAGGAGGTATCAAGTTGATAATAAGATATCAAAAAAAATTTCTGATTTGCTTGTTAATTGCCCAAATTTTATTATTAGTAACCCCGGTTGGTAAGATTTATGCGGCTCCAATTACTTTTTCAAAAGTAACTGGGGCAAATAATCCATTGAATGGAGTGGGAGCACAGACAGCTAGTACGACATCAGGAAGCATTGATTATAATAGCGATGGTTATGATGACTTGGCGATACGTACTAGTGATGATCGTTCAGTAGATGTATGGAAGAACAATGGGGATGGAACGTTTACAAAATTGACAGGGACGAGTTCACCATTTTATGGGATAAATTTTGGAGATGGGACAGCAAATCCGATTATATTTCAACCAGGTGCTTCATGTGTGTTTGGGGATTGGGATGGCGACGGTGATACGGACATATGGAATGCTAGGTATAATGAGATGTATCGAAATGACAATGGAGTATTCACAAAAGTAACCGGAACAAGCAATCCATTGAATGGAGTGGGAGCACAGACAGCTAATACGAAATCAGGAAGCATTGACTATAATAGCGATGGTTATGATGACTTGGCGATACGTACTAGTGATGATCGTTCAGTAGATGTATGGAAGAACAATGGGGATGGAACGTTTACAAAATTGACAGGGACGAGTTCACCATTTTATGGGATAAATTTTGGAGATGGGACAGCAAATCCGATTATATTTCAACCAGGTACTTCATGTGTGTTTGGGGATTGGGATGGCGACGGTGATACGGACATATGGAATGCTAGGTATAATGAGATGTATCGAAATGACAATGGAGTATTCACAAAAGTAACCGGAATAAGCAATCCATTGAATGGAGTGGGAGCACAGACAGCTAATACGACATCAGGAAGCATTGACTATAATAGCGATGGTTATGATGACTTGGCGATACGTACTAGTGATAATCGTTCAGTAGATGTATGGAAGAACAATGGGGATGGAACGTTTACAAAATTGACAGGGACGAGTTCACCATTTTATGGGATAAATTTTGGAGATGGGACAGCAAATCCGATTATATTTCAACCAGGTGCTTCATGTGTGTTTGGGGATTGGGACAGCGATGGAGATACGGACATATGGAATGCTAGGTATAATGAGATGTATGTCCAATCCGACTCGCCTCCTAAGTTGATTGGCTCAACACCAGTTAATAATGGAACAAACTTCACGCCGAGCGGAAATATTGTGTTGAACTTTAATGAACCGATAGCATCTGCAGGTAATAAAACGATAAAGATTTATCGTTCTTCGGATAAAAGTGTTGTTGAGAGTATAGAAGCCAATTCTGCTCGTGTGACAGGTATTGGTACGAATTCAATTACAATTGATCCGAATGTCACGCTATTGGATAATACAACTTATTATGTAACGATTGAAAAAAGTGCATTCTTTGATATTGATGGTCAAACGTATCAAGGTATTAAAAAAAGTAATCTATTTAAATTTACGACAGGTACTAGTACAACTCCGACGTATACAATTGCAACAATAGGAGATCAGTCTCTTACAGCTGTAACCGGGGGATACACAGGAGGAACGCAGGAAACGAAGTCCGTCACGATTACCCGGACCGGAACGGGAGATCTGGCAAATCTGGCAGTAGCGTTAAGCGGAACGAATGCAGCTGATTTTGAGATTACGCAGCCACTGGCCCCAACGTTAAATGGCGGAACGCCATCTACTACCTTTACGGTGAAAGCAAAAGATGGATTGGCAGCGGGAACCTACACGGCAACCGTTACCGTGACGGCCACGAACATGACGGCCCAAACGTTTACAGTAACACAGGTGGTAGGTGCAGCCCCAACCTATACGATCTCTCCGATAGCGGATCAAACCCTCACGGGATTGACGGCAGGATACACAGGAGGAACGCAGGAAACGAAGTCCGTCACGATTACCCGGACCGGAACGGGAGATCTGGCAAATCTGGCAGTAGCGTTAAGCGGAACGAATGCAGCTGATTTTGAGATTACG
The DNA here is from genome assembly GCF_028471905.1 of Aneurinibacillus uraniidurans. Lineage (NCBI taxonomy): Bacteria > Bacillati > Bacillota > Bacilli > Caryophanales > Paenibacillaceae > Aneurinibacillus > Aneurinibacillus uraniidurans. The sequence continues at coordinate 541,833 of NZ_CP116902.1, forward strand.
CAGCCACTGGCCCCAACGTTAAATGGCGGAACGCCATCTACTACCTTTACGGTGAAAGCAAAAGATGGATTGGCAGCGGGAACCTACACGGCAACCGTTACCGTGACGGCCACGAACATGACGGCCCAAACGTTTACAGTAACACAGGTGGTAGGTGCGGTCCCAACCTATACGATCTCTCCGATAGCGGATCAAACCCTCACGGGATTGACGGCAGGATACACAGGAGGAACGCAGGAAACGAAGTCCGTCACGATTACCCGGACCGGAACGGGAGATCTGGCAAATCTGGCAGTAGCGTTAAGCGGAACGAATGCAGCTGATTTTGAGATTACGCAGCCACTGGCCCCAACGTTAAATGGCGGAACGCCATCTACTACCTTTACGGTGAAAGCAAAAGATGGATTGGCAGCGGGAACCTACACGGCAACCGTTACCGTGACGGCCACGAACATGACGGCCCAAACGTTTACAGTAACACAGGTGGTAGGTGCGGTCCCAACCTATACGATCTCTCCGATAGCGGATCAAACCCTCACGGGATTGACGGCAGGATACACAGGAGGAACGCAGGAAACGAAGTCCGTCACGATTACCCGGACCGGAACGGGAGATCTGGCAAATCTGGCAGTAGCGTTAAGTGGAACGAATGGGAATGATTTTGAGATTACGCAGCCACTGGCCCCAACGTTAAATGGCGGAACGCCATCCACTACCTTTACGGTGAAAGCGAAAGATGGATTGGCAGCGGGAACCTACACGGCAACCGTTACCGTGACGGCCACGAACATGACGGCCCAAACGTTTACAGTAACACAGGTGGTAGGTGCAGCCCCAACCTATACGATCTCTCCGATAGCGGATCAAACCCTCACGGGATTGACGGCAGGATACACAGGAGGAACGCAGGAAACGAAGTCCGTCACGATTACCCGGACCGGAACGGGAGATCTGGCAAATCTGGCAGTAGCGTTAAGTGGAACGAATGGGAATGATTTTGAGATTACGCAGCCACTGGCCCCAACGTTAAATGGCGGAACACCATCCACTACCTTTACGGTGAAAGCGAAAGATGGATTGGCAGCAGGAACCTACACGGCAACCGTTACCGTGACGGCCACGAACATGACGGCCCAAACGTTTACAGTAACACAGGTGGTAGGTGCGGTCCCAACCTATACGATCTCTCCGATAGCGGATCAAACCCTCACGGGATTGACGGCAGGATACACAGGAGGAACGCAGGAAACGAAGTCCGTCACGATTACCCGGAACGGAACGGGAGATCTGGCAAATCTGGCAGTAGCGTTAAGTGGAACGAATGGGAATGATTTTGAGATTACGCAGCCACTGGCCCCAACGTTAAATGGCGGAACGCCATCCACTACCTTTACGGTGAAAGCGAAAGATGGATTGGCAGCGGGAACCTACACGGCAACCGTTACCGTGACGGCCACGAACATGACGGCCCAAACGTTTACGGTGACACAGGTGGTAGGTGCGGCCCCAACCTATACGATCTCTCCGATAGCGGATCAAACCCTCACGGGATTGACGGCAGGATACACGGGAGGAACACAAGAAACGAAGTCCGTCATGATTACCCGGACAGGAACGGGAGATCTGGCAAATCTGGCAGTAGAGTTAAGCGGAACGAATGGGAATGATTTTGAGATTACGCAGCCACTGGCCCCAATGTTAAATGGCGGAACGCCATCTACTACCTTTACGGTGAAAGCGAAAGATGGATTGGCAGCGGGAACCTACACGGCAACCGTCACCGTGACGGCCACGAACATGACGGCCCAAACGTTTACGGTGACACAGGTGGTAGGTGCGGCCCCAACCTATACGATCTCTCCGATAGCGGATCAAACCCTCACGGGATTGACGGCAGGATACACAGGAGGAACGCAGGAAACGAAGTCCGTCACGATTACCCGGACCGGAACGGGAGATCTGGCAAATCTGGCAGTAGCGTTAAGTGGAACGAATGGGAATGATTTTGAGATTACGCAGCCACTGGCCCCAACGTTAAATGGCGGAACGCCATCCACTACCTTTACGGTGAAAGCGAAAGATGGATTGGCAGCGGGAACCTACACGGCAACCGTCACTGTGACAGCAACGAACATGTCAGCTCAAACGTTTACGGTAATTCAAGTGGTGAGTACGGAATCAGCACAGAATGCTAGTCTGAGCCTCTCCACAGCGAACTTTGACAAGAAAACAGAGAATCAGTCGGATGTTGTTATCGCGATGACTTTGCATGGAAATATGTTTAACGGCATTCAGCATGGCGGGGCAATGTTAACTGAGGGTATGGATTACACGGTAACTTCAGGAGATACGGTCACCATTAAGAAGGAATACCTGGAAAAACAAAGCCTGGGAACAGTAACATTATTATTTATTTTTAATGGCGGCCAGCCTCAAAATTTGGCGATAACGATTAGTAATACGACGCCGATTCCAGCTGCACCGAGTGTAACAGCTAATGATATAACGAACAAACTGGTAGGTGCGGACGGGACAATGGAATACTCTACAAACAACGGAATGAACTGGATGACGTATGATCCAGGCAATGAGCCAGTGTTTAATGGAACCTTTACAGTCCTAGTGCGGGTAAAAGCAAGTGGACATATTCCTGCAGGAGCCACTACAAGTGTAAGCTTTACGACAAATCCTTCTGCAAACACCGGCGGAGGCGGTGGTGGCGGAAGTAGCACACCAACACAATCTACTACATCAAGTACGCCAAATACATGGGTTGAAGTACTGGTTAATGGGAAGGCTGAAAATGCAGGAATTGTCTCAACCACCAAAGTGAACGATCAAACCGTAACAACCATTGCGGTTGATCCGAAGAAACTCGACGACAAACTAGCAGCAGAGGGTCAACATGCGATCATCACCATTCCAGTGAAGACAAAGTCTGATGTTCTGGTTGGAGAACTAACCGGACAAATGGTCAAAAACATGGAACGAAAGCAGGCGGTCATCGAAATCAAAACTGATAAGGCATCGTATACGGTGCCCGCACAGCAGATTAACATTGACGCCGTATCTGAGCAAATCGGCAAGAGTGTGAACCTGCAAGACATTAAAGTAAAGATAGAGATTTCCAAACCGACAGCAGAAACCACCAAGATCGTGGAAAATGCAGCCGTAAAAGGAGAATTCACGATCGTAGCCTTACCGCTCAATTTCACAGTCAAAGGTACGTATGGGGATAAAACAATTGATGTTTTCAAGTTCAACGCATATGTAGAACGAACCATCGCCATTCCAGACGGAGTAGACCCGAACAAGATTACAACAGGCGTGGTCGTAGAACCGGATGGAACCGTTCGGCATGTACCGACGAAAGTGGTTAAAATCGATGGGAAGTATTTTGCGAAAATCCATAGTTTAACAAACAGTACGTATTCCATTGTCTGGCATCCTCTGGAGTTTAAAGATGTAGAGAAACACTGGGCGAAGAATGCGGTGAATGACATGGGTTCACGGATGGTGATTAGCGGCGTCGGTCATGATCTCTTTAATCCAGACCAGGATATTACGCGTGCAGAGTTTGCGGCAATCATGGTTCGTGGGTTAGGGATTAAGCAAGAGGATGGTGCTGTGCCATTTACAGATGTCAAAGCAGCAGATTGGTACAGTGGAGCGGTGCAAGCCGCGTACAAGTACAATCTGATCCGTGGGTTTGAGGATGGTACCTTCCGCCCGAACGACAAGATTACGCGGGAACAGGCGATGGCTATTATCGCCAAAGCGATGAAAATCACCGATCTGCAAGCAAAACTTCAGCCTAAAGAAGCAGGAGAACTGTTGCTTCCATTCATAGATGCGAAACAGGCATCGGAGTGGGCGAAGGAAGGGGTTGCAGATTGCGTGCAAGCAGGTCTGGTTTCCGGTAGAAATGGTCAGCAACTGGCACCAAAAGAGTTTATCTCGAGAGCGGAGGTTGCGGCGATTGTTCAGCGACTTTTACAAAAGTCTGAGTTAATTTAACGAAAGAGGCAAGATTTAAAGAGCCTGACATATTCTCTTATAGGGTAGTATGTTAGGCTTTTTTAGGTAACTTGAAATGATCGCATAAACGAATATCTCATTCAAAACGAAAAAAATTTCGAAAAGGAGTATAGGGGATATGGAATTTTTTATGGGGAGTATTATACAATGGCCAATGGATCGAGCACCTGAGGGTTGGAAGCTTTGTGATGGGCAATTACTACCAATTACTCAATATCAAGCACTGTATTCTCTAATAGGCAACAAATACGGTGGTGACGGAAGAACAAACTTTGCTTTACCCGACTTGCGTGGACGATCCGCCAATCCTGCGACAGCTATGAATTGCATTATTTGCATAGATGGAAGATATCCTGACAGACCATAACTATAAAGAATCCCCACTATCTAAGCTATAGGTATAGTGGGGATTTCTATTTCTAAGCCTCTTTAGTCTTGGATGCAATCACCCGCATCGAGTATAATTGTAATGGGTGTGCATAATACTATTATGTGGAAAAGCATCGAAAATAAGGAGGCTACTCTTCATGAAATTGCGTGATGAAATGCCGGAATTTACAGGTGTGGCTGAGTGGGTAAATGGCAGCGTGGCAAAAGCCGAGCTGGCAGGTGCGCCTGTACTTGTTCATTTCTGGTCGATTAGCTGTCATTCCTGTAAAGAGACGCTGCCACAGCTGATTGAATGGCGTGATCAGTACCGGGATAAGGGGCTTCGTGTAATCAGTATTCATATGCCTCGCTCGGAAAAAGACACAGAAGTTGGCCCTGTTAAAGAAGCGATTCAGCAGTATGGTTTAACGCACCCTGTTGCAATTGATAACAACCATAAAATCGTGGACGCGTATCAAAACCAGTATGTTCCGGCTTACTACCTGTTCGATGAAGAACAGAAACTCCGTCATTATCAGGCAGGAGAGAAGGGGCTTAGCATGCTTGCGAAACGTTTGAGCCGCGTGATGGGATCGGAGGAATTGGCATAATGAATCTACCAACCAATTTGAAATACAGCGAAGAACATGAGTGGGTGCGCGTAGAAGGAAATAAAGCGTATGTGGGCATTACTGAATTCGCGCAGTCAGAACTCGGTGATATCGTATTTGTTGAGCTTCCGTCTGTTGGGACAGATGTGAAGCAGGACGACCCGTTCGGAAGTGTCGAGTCCGTGAAAACGGTATCAGAACTGTATGCTCCGGTTAGTGGAAAAGTGATCGAAGTGAACAAGGGACTTGAGGACTCGCCTGAGCTTGTCAACGAATCACCCTATGAGAAAGCGTGGATGATTGCTGTTGAACTGTCTGACCCATCTGAATTGGATAAATTAATGGATGCGGCTGCATATGAAGCGATGACGAAAGAATAAAAGATTGGTACGATAGCAGGAGGAGGCCGCTGTGCCGACTCCTGTTTTTCATTCTGGTCACAAGGTGGGACGCCATGAGCTTTCACGGACAACATATTCTTCCAGCCGCACGCGATATGAAAGATTTTGAGAAAATCCTTGAGAGCCCCTATGAATATGGCGTTTTTCTCGATACGCATATCGCTCGGCTCAAAAGCCTGTACAAAGCCGCACACGATGCGAAGAAAAAAATGTTCCTGCATGCGGATCTTGTCCATGGCTTGAAAAATGATGAATACGCAACAGAATACATATGTCAGGAATTCAAGCCCGTCGGTGTCATCTCGACTCGAGCCAATGTCATTTTGAAAGCCCGGCAAAAAGGGGTACTGGCTATTCAACGTGTGTTTTTGCTTGATACAAACGCGCTTGAAAAAAGTTATACGCTTCTAGAGAAGACGAAACCAGACTATATTGAGGTGCTGCCAGGGGCGATGCCGCATATTATCACCGAGGTGAAGCAGCGGGCGGGCATTCCTATTTTTGCGGGTGGCTTGATACGAACAAGAGAAGATGTAGAGCGGGCGCTCGCTGCCGGTGCGACGGCGGTAACAACTTCTAATCGTGAACTCTGGGATATGTATTGACAACGTTTTCATTTTGACATATCATAGGAAACAAGTTAATACATGTGACGGAGAAATGGAGACTCACACGAATGTCCTTTTTACAAGAAAGGACGTTTCGTTGTGAGTCTCTTTTCTTTTGTCTAAAACAAAAAAAGAGAAGGGGACAGTACGATGACAGCTTTCTGGGGAGAAGTTGTAGGAACGATGATTCTCATTATTCTCGGGGGAGGTGTGTGTGCCGGCACTGCGCTTAAGAAATCATTCGCACAGAACTCGGGCTGGATCGTCATTACGATGGGCTGGGGACTAGCTGTGGCGGTGGCTGCGTATTCGGTTGGACGCATTAGCGGCGCACATTTGAATCCTGCCCTGACATTAGCGCTTGCGGCTGCGGGAAAATTTCCGTGGGCACAAGTTCCATCCTATATTGCGGGACAGATGCTGGGGGCATTTCTCGGCGCAATTGTCGTATACTTACATTATCTGCCGCATTGGGCGGAAACAGAGGATGCAGGTACGAAACTTGGTGTATTCTCGACGGGTCCCGCGGTGCCGTATACATTTGCCAATTTGCTTAGTGAAATGATCGGAACGTTTATTCTTGTACTTGGCATTCTTGCAATCGGTGCTAATAAATTTGCGGATGGACTCAATCCGTTCATTGTCGGGTTCCTGATTGTCAGCATCGGGCTGTCGCTCGGTGGTACAACTGGATACGCGATCAATCCGGCACGGGATTTGGGACCACGTATCGCTCATTTCTTGCTACCGATTGCAGGGAAAGGTTCATCGAATTGGGGATATGCATGGATTCCGGTTGTTGGTCCGATCCTTGGCGGTATGCTGGGAGGACTGTTTTATAAGGCAGTTTTTGAGCATCAGGTGACAGTTGGGCTGTGGTATGTGCTTGCTGCGATTGTCATTGTGCTGGGGATTGCCCGTGTTGCTGGTGTGAAGCCTGTTTCTGGACAAGCAAACTAAACTAGAAAATAGAGGGGATACGGACATGGAAACATACATCTTATCACTCGATCAAGGGACAACAAGCTCTCGTGCGATTTTATTTAATAAAAAAGGGAGCGTTGTGCATGTGGCACAGCGCGAATTCACGCAGCACTTCCCACAGCCAGGCTGGGTAGAGCACAATGCGAATGAAATTTGGGGCTCGATCCTATCTGTGATTAGCTCTTGCTTGTCTGAAGCAGGTGTCAAACCGGAGCAGATCGCAGGTATCGGCATCACGAATCAGCGAGAAACGACGGTTGTATGGGACAAACATACAGGCAATCCGATATACAATGCCATTGTATGGCAGTCCCGCCAGACGAGCGGCATTTGTGATGCGTTAAAAGAGCAAGGATTGAATGATACATTCCGAGCGAAAACAGGTCTGTTGATTGATGCGTATTTCTCAGGCACAAAAGTGAAATGGATTCTCGATCATGTTGAGGGAGCAAGAGAGAAAGCGGAAGCAGGCGATTTGCTATTTGGTACAATCGACACGTGGCTGATTTGGAAGCTGTCGGGTGGCCAGGTGCACGTTACCGACTATTCAAATGCATCCCGTACGCTGATGTACAACATTCATGAATTGAAATGGGATGAGGAGCTGCTCGATATTTTGACCGTTCCGAAATCCATGCTGCCGGATGTGCGCCCTTCCTCTGAAATATATGGCTATACATCTGATGATTTCTTCTTTGGTCATCGGGTACCGATTGCAGGGGCAGCTGGTGATCAGCAGGCTGCACTGTTTGGGCAGGCGTGCTACGAAGAGGGGATGGCGAAAAACACATACGGAACAGGCTGCTTCATGCTGATGAACACAGGCGAGAAGGCTGTTGCCTCTGAACATGGTCTGCTGACAACGATTGCCTGGGGCTTGAATGGAAAAGTCGAGTATGCGCTGGAAGGCAGTATTTTCGTGGCAGGGTCGGCAATTCAGTGGCTGCGTGATGGTTTGCGCATGCTGAAAAACGCATCGGACAGCGAAGACTACGCGGCTCGTGTAGAATCGACAGAAGGCGTATACGTGGTACCGGCGTTTGTTGGACTTGGTACGCCGTACTGGGATAGCGACGTGCGCGGGGCGATGTTTGGTCTAACACGCGGTACAAGCAAAGAGCACTTCATCCGTGCTGTGCTCGAATCATTGGCTTACCAGACAAAAGACGTGTTGATGGCCATGGAGGCAGACTCCGGTATTTCACTGAAGACGCTTCGGGTCGATGGTGGTGCCGTGAAAAATAATTTCCTTATGCAGTTCCAGAGCGATATGTTGAGCGTTCCGGTTGAACGCCCGGATGTAAATGAAACAACGGCACTTGGGGCAGCGTATCTAGCAGGTCTTGCGGTTGGCTACTGGCAAGATACCGCAGAGATCTCTGAACAGTGGAACCGTGAGCACTGCTTTACGCCAGAGATGGCGGAAGCGACACGCGATCGTCTTTATGAAGGATGGAAAAAAGCTGTTCGTGCCGCGCTTGCTTTTAAATAATCCGTAACTGTGATACAATAAACACAAGTTAATAAATCGGTTGGAGCTTAGGAGAGACCACACTGCGCGATGATGATTCATGAGAATGATCGTCGTGTATGTTGTGGTCTCTTTTTTTGCATCCTTATGCCCATAGGAGGAATAAACATGGCACAACAATTTTCTGGATTGAAACGAGCCGAACAACTGGCGGCTATAAATAAACATGTATACGATATGATCGTAATTGGCGGCGGGATCACAGGGGCCGGGATTGCGTTGGATGCCACGACGCGTGGGATAAATGTGGCGGTATTTGAGATGCAGGATTTCGCAGCGGGTACATCAAGCCGCTCTACGAAGCTTGTGCATGGTGGATTGCGGTATCTGAAACAGTTCGAAGTGAAAATGGTGGCAGAAGTCGGTAAGGAACGGGCGATTGTGTATGAGAATGGTCCACATGTAACGACACCGGAGTGGATGCTTTTGCCGATGCACAAAGGCGGTACATTCGGCCCGTTCAGCACATCGATTGGCCTGCGTGTGTATGATTTCCTCGCCGGAGTAAAACGTTCAGAATGGCGTTCGATGCTGAGTCCGGAGCAGACGCTTGCGAAGGAGCCGCTTGTGAAACAGGAAGGTCTTAAAGGTGGCGGCTATTATGTAGAATACCGGACCGATGATGCGCGTCTGACGATTGAAGTGATGAAAGAAGCGGTACATCGTGGTGCGACAGCGATGAATTACGCGAAAGTGGATGCGTTCATTTATGATGAAGCAGGCAAAGTAAAAGGAGTGCGTGTCATTGATGTGCTGACAGGTACGGAATATGAAGTATACGCGAAAAAAATCGTCAATGCAGCTGGTCCGTGGGTCGATACGCTGCGGGAGAAGGATGGCTCGAAAACAGGCAAGAAGCTGCAATTATCGAAAGGTGTGCACCTTGTGATTGACCAGTCACGCTTTCCACTGAAGCAGGCGATTTACTTTGATACACCGGACGGGCGCATGGTATTTGCGATTCCGCGCGATGGGAAGGCGTATGTCGGAACAACGGATACGTTTTATAAGGAGGACGCGGTACATCCAAAAATGACGGTTGCAGACCGTAAGTATGTCATTGATGCGATTAACTATATGTTCCCAAGTGTAAAGATTACGGAAGACGATATTGAATCAAGCTGGGCAGGTGTTCGCCCGCTTATTTATGAAGAAGGAAAATCTGCTTCCGAGATCTCGCGCAAGGATGAAATCTGGCAGTCTGCGTCCGGTCTTATTACGATTGCAGGCGGCAAGCTGACAGGCTACCGCAAGATGGCCGAGTTAGTGGTAGACCTGGTGGCGAACTTGCTAAAGCAAGAAGGAAACGGCAGCTACAAGGCGTGCAGTACGAAGCATATGCCGATTTCCGGCGGTGCTGTTGGCGGCTCGGCAGGGTTCCCGGCATTTGTGCAGCGAAAAGCAGATGAAGGGGTTGGGCACGGTCTGACGCGTGAGCAGGCACAGCATCTGGTGCACATGTACGGCTCAAACGTTGACCATCTATATGACATCATCGCCAAGCGCGGAACAGAAGCCAAAGAGGCAGGGCTTGCACCTGATGTATTTGCACAGCTTGTCTATGCGATCGAACAGGAAATGGTCGTAAAGCCGGTTGATTTCTTTATTCGCCGTACAGGTGCATTGTTCTTTAATATCAGCTGGGTGAGAGCGTGGAAAACGCCGGTCATCACGTATATGGCAAATGATCTCGGCTGGAGTGATGAGGAGAAGCGGGCATACACAGATGAGCTTGAGCAGCGCTTAACAGAAGCTGTTGTGCCTGAGGAGCTTTTGTAAGGAGTAAGTTCGGCTGACTTTGCGCATCCTATTGGTACACTGTAGGAAAGGTGGGAGGCGCATGTCAGATATGAATCGTATTGATGTGACCAATAAAGTGCGCGGTGAAGTAACGGAAGATTGCATTGTGCTGACATTGAACGGTCAGGAAATCGGCCAGGTTCCGTTCAACGCAGCTGACTGCTGTATGAATGCGGGCTATGCCATTGATCAGCAGCGTATTTTTCGGATGGATACGACGGACACGGTACATCGGTCGAGTTATGTGGATGGTTGTGACATGGGGTGGTGCTAGTGAGCATCGCCCTTTTTTACCTGAATTTATCGGTGTTAAAAAAGGATACAGATTGATAGAATAGAATATAGATAGAGTAATAGCGTTGCTGTACGCAGAGGAGGAGTCTGGATGAGCTTTTGCTGTGGAGCGAGCATGATTGGCGCACTGGGAAGCCTGCGTCATTACAAAACACAGATTCATAATGTTCCGATTTTATATTGTCCGGTATGCAACCGTATTGATGTTCATCCTGATATAGAGGAAGAATATGAAATTCTCGCTGAATATGCACATGCGGACTTGGCTCCCGAAGTTGATTTCCGCGAGTATGTGACAGGTGATAGTGTAGAGCAGCTTTTTGAGAACTGTGTATCTGTTGATAATGGAAATATTTCGCAAATTTTACGTATGCAAATCGATAACGCCCTTGATTTGCTGACGATTGCTAGACAGCTTGATGATAAGGTATGGACGGAAGAATTGAAGAATCGACTAAATAAATTGAGCCGCCGATTAAGTCGTTGGGAGGCCCAAAGTAACAAATCTATGCCGTAAGACCTGCTTGCCGAACGGGAAACCATCGCTCTACAATAGAGTGATGGTTTTTTGTATTTGCATACATTTGCTCCCCTCATAAAACGTGGAGAGCAAACGAATGTATATGAAACGAGGTGAACATCGTGTTACTCACGCTTTTCCTGGGGAAATGGCGCCGGAAATCACAAGCTCTCAGGGAAAATGACAATCAGTATGTACATAACTTGATTGAACGAATACACCAGGGAGAGGATGAGTGGCGCAATGAGCTTCTGACACAGTATCGACCGTTTATCGGTACAGTTGTTTCTAAGGTATGTAAACGATACATTGATCAGTCACAAGATGAGGAGTTTAGCATTGGACTGGAAGCATTTAATGAAGCGATTACCGGGTATTCCGCACAGAAAGGAAGCTCATTCCTGTCCTTTGCTGATCTGGTTATCCGCCGCCGTGTGATTGATTTTATTCGAAAAAATAGACAACGAATTGTAACGGTGTCGCTTGATGAAGCGCTAGACCCGGAAGCCCCTGAATACAACGTATGGGATGCACAGGCGGCGGTAGATCGGTATCAGCTTGATCAAGAGGCTGAGTACCGACGGGAAGAAATCTTCCATTATCGCGAGCGGCTGGAGCAGTTTGCGATTAAGCTAGAAGAATTACCGGACCATACGCCGCAGCATGCGGATGCCCGGAGTAATATGATTCAGATTGCTCGCGTAATTGCCGAAAAAACAGAGCTTCGGGAATCTTTCCTGGAAAAGAAGAAAATCCCGGTTAAGTATTTGCTTCAATATGTTCCCTTTTCGCGTAAGACGGTGGAACGGAACCGTAATTATATTGTGGCGATTACTTTACTTTTTATTGAGGATTATCAGTATTTACGCTCCTACATTCAGACAGAGGATATAGAGGGAAAGGGGGAGCCGCGCGATGAAGAAGGGCATCGTGCTCAAACGACAGGATCATCATTGGATTGTGATGACGCCGGACGGGAGATTTCATAAAATCCGCTCTGATGGTCGTGACGTGATAGAGGGTGAAGAAATTGAATTTGCCCTGCCTCAGGAACAACGGATTCGAACGATGCGTCGTCCGTGGAGAAATGTAACGTATGCGGCTGCGGCTTGCCTGCTGCTTTTGTTATCTGGTATACCGCTCTGGAATTTGTTATTTACGACTGCATATGCTGCTGTTTCCATTGATATTAATCCAAGTTTTGAGCTTGAAGTCAACAAACAGTATCAGGTGACGGACTTGCATCCGTTAAACGAGGAAGCAAAGACACTAGCCCCTTCAATTGCATGGAAGGATAGAGAGTTGACCGCTGTGACATCTGACATTATTCAAGATGCGAAGAAAAGCGGCTTTCTAAAGCAGAATCAAGATATTTTGATTGTGCCGGTTGGACTTGACAATGCAGACGCGTCTCGGGAAGTTCTTCATAAAATTGAACAGCAAGCATCTGTATTAGCTCAGCAGGGAGGCGAAGGTGTAACCGTTACGTTGATGGAGGGGACAAAGGAAGCGCGTGAGGCAGCACAGAAGGAGGGGATGTCTGTCGGAAAGTACGCACTGTATGATTCCGTGCGGCACATGGACAGTTCTTTCTCAGCCGATCAGATCAAGAAGCTGAGTATTACCGAGATCTCATCAGCAATTGGTGGAATCGACCGTGTACCAAATGCAAAGCATTATACGAGTCAACCTACACGTAAACCAGATGATATACTGAAACCGACTGTACAGCCAGAAGTGAAAAGGACGACGGAGCCAACTGCTACCCAGCCGGATAAGGTAACGAAAGTAGATACAAGTAAGCACGAGTCGGTATCTTCTAAAAAGGAAAATCATATGCCTGATACACAGGAAAGTGGGCCGAAGACAAAGGTGATTCCAAAAGCTGTGGTGGAAGAGACGAAGCGTAAGGCGGCAGCACAGGAGAAGAAAGAATCGGGTCGTACAGAGGAAGAGAAAAAGTACAAGTCAGAGTACGGCCAGCTTCAGCAGGAGCAAAGTCAAGGCGGGCAAGCTGCTGATGATGAAGAAAAGAAGCGCAATGACTCTTATAAAAAAGAACGGGAGAAAAAACAGCCTCATTTTTCAGATCCGCTGCAAGACGAATGAGGAAAGGAATAAAAACAGGGGTGTCACGAGATGATAAGTTCATCTCGATGACACCCCTTTTATACGTGCACACAACACTTTCCAAACAATTTTGTTTAAAAAATATGGCTATATGTCTTTCCTTGATTTTCAACTATGTTATACTATATATTAAAAGATGGATTTGTACAATTTGTTTACAATACGTGGCACGATAATGCCATGTTTACCTTGTATAACTGGAGGGAATTCAACTATGGCAGGAACACCGCATTTACAGATAAAAGACTTACGCGTTGCAATTGATAATAAACAGATTCTCAAAGGATTGAACCTTGAAATTAAGGGTGGCGAAGTACACGCGATTATGGGACCGAACGGAACGGGTAAATCGACACTCGCTTCTTCTATCATGGGTCATCCAAAATATACAGTTACAGGCGGCTCGGTTGTTCTTGACGGTGCAGACGTACTGGACATGGAAGTGGACGAGCGTGCACGCAAAGGATTATTCCTCGCGATGCAATATCCAAGTGAGATTAGTGGTGTAACGAATGCTGATTTTCTGCGCAGTGCCATTAACGCACGCCAGGAAGAAGGCAAAGAGATTTCTCTGATTAAGTTCATTCGCCAAATGGATAAGCAAATGGAAATGCTTGAGATGGATTCTTCTTTCTCGCAGCGCTATGTAAATGAAGGCTTCTCCGGTGGGGAGAAGAAACGTAATGAAATTCTCCAGATGTCGATGATCAAGCCGCGGATCGCGATTCTTGATGAAATCGATTCTGGTCTTGATATCGATGCATTGAAAGTAGTAGCTCGTGGCGTAAACGAACTGCGCAGCCCAGAAATGGGTGTACTGATGATTACCCACTACCAGCGTCTGCTTAACTACATTAAGCCTGACTTCATCCACGTTATGATGCAAGGACGAATCGTGAAATCTGGTGGCCCAGAACTGGCACTTAAACTTGAAGAAAACGGCTATGACTGGATTAAAGAAGAGCTTGGCATTCAGGATGAAACTGTAGACGCAGAAGCGTAAGTAAGGAGGGTACAAACATGAGCGTAGAAACGAACGTGCGATTCGATAAGGAAAGCATGGCGCGTTTTTTCCAGGGAGAGCCGGAATGGGTAGCACAGCTTCGCGAAGCTGGATATGCCGACTATCAGCAGCTGCCGCTGCCGAAGCTGGAAAAAACGAAGCTTGATAAATGGAACGTAGACCAATTCGTTCCCTATAAAGAAGAAGCATCTGTTGCTTCGATAGAAGAACTTCCGCAGAACGTTAAAGACTTGCTTGAAGAAAACAACCCAAACGTACTCGTCCAGAAGCATTCTAGCGTGATCTGTACACAGTTCGACGCTGCACTTAAAGAACAGGGCGTTCTGTTCATGCCGTTAACACAGGCGGTGCGCGAACATAGTGATCTTGTGCAGAAGTACTTGTTTGCAAGTGGCGTGGAAAAACATAAAGTATCCGCATTGCATCAGGCGCTCTGGAACGGTGGGGTATTCGTCTACGTACCGAAAAATGTAGAAGTAAAACAACCGTTGCAGATCGTTGTATGGGGCGAAGATGAGGAAGTAGCTCTTATGCCGCATGTCCTGATCGTAGCTGACACGAACAGCCAGGTAACAGTGGTGGAAAATGTACTCGGCGCTGATTATAAGCAACCGGTTGTATACAACAGCATGGTGGAAGTATTCGCACAAGGTGGAGCGAAAGTGCAGTATGCGTCGGTTCGTTCCCTCGCAGAAAATGTAACGGATTATACGTATCGTCGTGCTATTACGGAAAACGATGCGCGTGTTGAATGGCTTTTTGGTGATATGAACAACGGTAACACCGTATCCAATACGACAACGATCCTTAAAGGAAACGGTTCTTCTACAGATGCCAAATCTGTTGCAATCGGAACCGGAAAACAGAAAGAAAACTTTACTGTTCGGGTGCTTCACCTTGGCACACATACAGACAGTAATATCCTCTCACGTGGAGTTATGACAGAGGAATCAACCGCTATTTTCAACGGCATTACCGAGATGAAAAAGGGTGCCGAGAAATCAAATGGTGAACAGGCCGAAAACTTACTCATGATTGGTGAAGGCGCACGCGGGGATGCGAATCCGATTCTTCTGATTGATGAAGATGATGTAATGGCAGGTCACGCTGCTTCTGTTGGCCCGGTTAGCCCACTTCAAGTCTATTATCTCATGTCGCGTGGGATTAAACGTCGCGAGGCAGAACGTCTGATCATTAATGGATTCCTTGCACCGGTAACAGATACACTGCCACTTGAGAGCATGCAGAAGCGTCTGAGTGCGATCATTGAAAGGAAGCTGTCGTAATGAATGCTAAAGAGATTCGTGAACTGTTTCCCATTCTAAACCAGCAAGTGAACGGACATCCGCTTGTTTACCTCGATAGTGCGGCTACTTCCCAGAAGCCGGTTCAGGTCATTGAAGCGATTGACCGTTATTATCGTGAATATAACTCCAACGTTCACCGGGGTGTCCATACACTTGGCACATTGGCGACAGACGGATATGAAGGTGCACGTGAAAAAGTCCGCGGCTTCATTAATGCGAAGGAATCAGCCGAAATCATCTTCACACGCGGCACCACAACAGGTGTAAACTTCGTGGCGCATGGCTATGCCCGCAACTTCATCAAAGAGGGCGATGAGATCGTCATCACTCAGGTGGAGCACCATAGTAACTTCATTCCATGGCAACAAATTGCCAAGCAAACGGGCGCTACACTGAAGTTTATTCCGCTTGCAGAAGACGGAACGATTACGGTAGAAGCGGCAGAACAGACGATTACACCGAATACGAAGCTTGTCGCGCTGGGCTACGTGTCCAACGTACTCGGTTCAATCAACCCTGTGAAGGAAGTGGCTGCGATCGCACACCGCCACGGCGCTGTGATATTTGTAGATGCTGCCCAGGCAGCTCCGCATATCAAAGTCGATGTACAAGATATCGACTGCGACTTCCTCGCATTTTCTGGCCACAAAATGGCAGGTCCGACAGGCATCGGTGTTCTGTACGGTAAGCGCAAATGGCTGGAGAAAATGGAGCCGGTTGAATTCGGAGGCGAGATGATCGACTTCGTTGATTTATATGATTCAACATGGAAAGAACTTCCGTGGAAATTCGAAGGCGGCACACCGATCATCGCAGGTGCGATTGGACTCGGTGCTGCGATTGACTTCATCGAATCGATTGGTTTAGATGCGATCCGTGCGCATGAGCACAAGCTTGTACAATATGCGATGGATCAATTGAGCACGATTGAAGGTCTTACGATTTATGGGCCAAAAGAACGGAGCGGTCTCGTAACGTTCACGATGCAGGAAGCCCATCCGCATGATATTGCAACAGTACTCGACACAGAAGGAATTGCCGTGCGTGCCGGACACCACTGCTGCCAACCACTCATGAAATGGCTGAACGTATCGTCGACAGCCCGCGCCAGCTTCTATGTGTATAACACAGAAGAAGACGTGGACGCGCTCGTGAAAGGGCTAATTAAAACAAAGGAGTACTTCGGCAATGTCTTCTCTTGATGATTTGTACCGCCGCGTCATTATGGACCACTATCAAAAACCGCGCAATAAAGGCGAGTTTGGTGACGGGGCTTTAACAGTCAATATGAATAACCCAACCTGCGGTGACCGCATTCAATTGCAGATGAAGGTAGAAGACGGCAAAGTGACGGAAGCACGCTTTACCGGCGAAGGATGCTCGATTAGCATGTCATCCGCATCGATGATGACGGAAGCCATCACAGGTATGGACGTGGATCGTGCACTGAAAACAGCTGAACTTTTCTCACGTATGATGAAGGGTGAGGCAACAGAGGACGAAATTGAGGAGGCCGACCTTGGCGATATTGAAGCGCTACAGGGTGTAAGCAAGTTCCCGGCCCGGATTAAGTGTGCGACTCTGGCATGGAAGGCGATGGAGAAAGGATTGCGGGAGTAGCATCACGACCATGAGGAGGCGTAGCGCCTCGCAAGGAGGAACGATCAATGAGTAAAAAAGCACCTGAGTTATCTTCAGAGTATCAATATGGATTTCATGATAAAGACATTTCTGTCTTCCGTGCTAAGAAAGGTCTAACACGAGAAATCGTCGAAGAAATCTCTCGGATTAAAGGTGAAGAACAGTGGATGCTCGACTTCCGTCTGAAATCCCTTGAGATTTTTGAGAGCCTTTCGATGCCACAGTGGGGCGGAGATTTGACAGAACTTGATTTTAATAGCATTACGTACTATGTTAAGCCGTCCGAGAAACAGGGACGTGACTGGAGCGAAGTGCCGGAAGAAATCAAGAATACATTCGATCGTCTGGGCATTCCAGAAGCGGAGCAGAAATACCTTGCAGGTGTATCTGCCCAGTACGAATCTGAAGTTGTGTACCACAATATGCAGGAAGACCTCGAAAAAATGGGGGTTATCTTCTGTGATATGGATTCGGCTGTTCGTGAACATCCAGAGATCGTTAAGCAGCACTTCAGTAAAGTAATTCCACCAACGGATAACAAGTTTGCCGCATTGAACAGCGCCGTTTGGTCAGGCGGAAGCTTTATTTATGTACCACCGGGCATCAAATGCGAAACACCGCTGCAGGCATACTTCCGCATTAACTCCGAGAACATGGGGCAGTTCGAGCGTACGTTGATTATTGCAGATGAAGACAGCTTCGTGCACTACGTAGAAGGCTGTACAGCGCCAATCTACGGTACCGATTCTCTTCACAGTGCGGTTGTTGAGATCGTCGTGAAGAAAGGTGCCCGTTGCCGTTATACAACGATCCAGAACTGGTCATCGAACGTTTACAACCTCGTTACGAAGCGTGCGGTTGCAGAAGAAGATGCGACAATGGAATGGATTGATGGCAACATCGGCAGTAAGCTGACGATGAAATATCCAGCTGTTGTGATGACAGGCCCTCGTGCGAAAGGTGTTGTCATCTCGATCGCGGTAGCAGGCAAAGGTCAGCATCAGGATGCGGGTGCCAAAATGGTTCACTTAGCGCCGGATTGCAGCTCAACAATTGTATCGAAAAGTATCAGTAAGCATGGTGGTAAAGTAACATACCGTGGACTTTCAAGCTTTGGCCGTAAATCGGAAGGGTCTAAGTCCAACATCAAATGTGATACGATTATTCTTGATAAGTTGTCTACATCCGATACGATTCCGTACAACGAAATTTTGAATAATAACATTACACTTGAGCACGAAGCAACGGTTTCGAAAGTAAGCGAAGAGCAGCTCTTCTATTTGATGAGTCGTGGTCTTAAAGAAGAGGAAGCGACTCAGATGATTATCATGGGCTTTATCGAACCGTTTACGAAAGAACTTCCAATGGAATATGCAGTAGAGATGAACCGTTTGATCCAGTTTGAAATGGAAGGCTCAATCGGCTAATCGATCTTAATATGTGCAGGAAAACTCCCGAATCAATCGTTCGGGAGTTTTTTGTGTGTTATGATAATCATATACTATAGAGAAAGTCCAACAGGAAGCGAGGGAAGATATGTCTGTTTTTAGTCTCGTCATTCTGACGCTCGTCGGGATTTTTGCGGGGGCATTCGGGAGCATGCTGGGCTTAGGCGGTGGAATTATTCTGGTTCCAGCTCTGTTCTACCTTCCATCCCTTATATCCGGTGTACCACCGATTACGCCGCAGCTCGCAGTCGGCACATCGCTTATGCTAATTATTATTACGTCGTTATCTTCTACGCTGAGCTATTCAAAAAAGAAGCTGATTGATGTTTCCAGCGCATTGCTGTTTTTTGTTGGAAGCGCACCGGGTTCTATACTAGGTGCCTGGCTGTCCACACGCTTTGATTCGAAATCATTTACGCTTTATTACGGATTATTTATGTTACTGATGCTTGTCATTCTTACATACCGAAAGCGCTTGTCTCCGCGTAACATGAATTGGAAAATAACAAAGACGTATGTCGATGTGTCCGGACAAACTTATACATATGGATACTCGCGGTCGCTGGCTATTATCATTGCGTTTGTCGTGGGAACGATGTCGAGTGTATTTGGCATCGGCGGCGGTGCATTACTTGTTCCGTTCATGCTGGTGCTGTTTCGCTTCCCGCCACATATGGCGGCTGCGACATCGATGCTTGTTATTTTGCTGTCTTCGATTGTCGGTAGTGTGACGCATGTCGTTCTTGGACACATCATCTGGAGTGCTGTTCTTGCGATCGCTCCTGGTGCCTGGATTGGCGGCAAGCTGGGCAGTGCACTGGCAGGCAAACTGCCGGGTAACCGAATTGAATTGATCTTGCGATTAGTCTTGCTGTTTCTTGCGATCCGCATGCTTTGGCATGGCTTGGTGGCGTAGTAGATGACTTAGATAGATAGAAAAGATCGAAATATTAGGAGGGGAATGCTTGTATGAAACTGGTAAATGACATTTATAACATGTATCGTGATAAATTGATTGGAGAAGAAGAAGATGTAACGATGCTTGTGATGGGGCTTTTGCATGAGCGTACGAAAGAAGAAATGATCAACTGGGTTAATGAAATGCAAGAGACGGAAGTGTATCAGATGCTCGGATTATATCTGCTGGAGATGCTGCGTCTGAAGCTGGCAGATGAAGGGATTGCCGTTCCAACCCATCATGATGTTGGGACACAGCGTTTTCATTAGAACAGACACCCAAACTTTGTGGGTGACATACTGTAAAGAGAAGTGGGAAAGGGGAGTATACGATCATGATGGAGATGAAGCCACTGCTGATTGAGGGACGTCCAGTAACAGCTATTACGGTACAGCTTCCAAAAACAACGCTGCTTGCGATTACAACAGATAAGGGCTATATCATGTGCGGAGCACTTGATATCGGGTTATTGAATGCGAAGCT
Source organism: Aneurinibacillus uraniidurans (assembly GCF_028471905.1). NCBI lineage: Bacteria > Bacillati > Bacillota > Bacilli > Caryophanales > Paenibacillaceae > Aneurinibacillus > Aneurinibacillus uraniidurans. The sequence goes on from NZ_CP116902.1 coordinate 561,980, forward strand.
GGCTGACAGAGGAATTCTTGCAGGACGTGCGGTTGGCGTTAGGACGATTGAACAGCTTCTGGAAGCCCCGTTGGAATCCGTAACGATTGCGGCTGAGGAACTAGGTATCACGGCCGGAACGATTGGCAGAGATGCGCTGCTAAAAATGATGTAAATTGTATGAAAAGCTTTCCATTTGGAAGGCTTTTTTATGTATAATGGGCATATGAAACTAAAGACAAGGGGCAAAAGATTATGAGACTGCTCTCCATAACTCGTTGTGAGCCTGGAATGAAGCTTGCTAAGCCCATTTTTACCGACACAGGGGCGGTGTTACTAAATACAGAGGTTTTGCTTACAAGCACAATGATCCGTCGCCTCCAGGAAAAGGGGATCAATACTTTATACATATATGACGATGCAACCAAAGATATAGAAGCGGGGGAAGTGATCTCCGAGAAAGTCAGACGGACAGCCGCACGTACGATTTATCATACTTTCAATGAAATTTTGGGGTCGGACCAGAAATGGAGAGCCCGGCTTTCACCAAGTGCGATTGCAGATTTTCGTAATATATTTGAAGATATTTTACTAGACTTGAAGCAGAATCGGCAGGCGATGAACTTGCTGACAAATATTTGTGCACAGGATCATTATATTTATGCACACTCTTTAAATGTAGCCATTTATGCGGCAGCACTCGCACTGCATCTTGGATATCCCGACAAGGATATTGTTGAGCTTGGAATGGGAGCACTTCTTCATGATATTGGAAAGTTACGCGTTCCAGGCGAAGTGCTGTATAAACCGGGGCGTCTGACAGATGATGAATTTATTGAAATGAAAAAGCATGCTGAATATGGCTTTGAATTTTTACGCAATCAGGAAGGTGTGTCTTTGCTTGCCGCACACTGTGCCTTTCAGCATCATGAGCGACTGGATGGAACAGGGTACCCGCGGGGGCTAAAAGGGGATGAGATTCATCGTTATGCCCGCGTTTTGGCTGTGTGCGATGTATTCGACGCAGTAACAACGAATCGCGTGTATCGATCTGCCATGCTGCCGCATGACGCGATGGAGATTTTATATACGGGCTCGGGCACACATTTTGAACCGGAAATAGTAGATGCCTTCCGGCGGACGGTTGCGATTTATCCGATTGGGTTAACGGTGCAGCTTAATACAGGAGAAACAGGAGTTGTGGTTGATTATAATCGCAATGTACCGGCACGCCCGGTTGTGCGTGTGACCCGACTTCCAGATGGTAGTGTACCGTCCCGTTATTACGAGATTGATTTAGCCAAAGAGTTGACAGTCATGATTGTGAAATGCGATGCTATCCTATAACGCATTTTTTGAATGAGGTGTATCGATCATGGGTCTGGAAAACTATGTAACCAGTATAGAGGATAATGTATATGCGATTAAGAATGTGCCGACGGAAGTAGTCGGCACTGTTTTTGCTAAAGTAAGTCGTAGCCCACGCAGTTTTCGCGACAATCTATTCGACTTGATCAAGGAAGATATGCTGAATTTACCGGATGCGGATATGATTGCAATGTTTAAGCAGTCGAATGCACATGCCGGTGGATTCATGAAAAAATGGGGTGTCGACTATGGGCACTCAAGTATCAAGGAGCATGCGTTTGCACAGTTTTGTATTGAAGGGGTATCCCGCTGGTTTACCGAAGCGTTAGAGACTGTACAGGCAGCGAAGTGGCTGTCATTTACCGAGTTTAGTCTGCGCTATCAGAAGCCAGAAGACTTTGTCGTTCCTGTTGAATTAGACAAGCACACGGAAGTAAAAGAACGGTATCTAGCATTTGGTCAGAAATGCCTTGCACGCTATGAAGAGCTCGTGCCGCTCTTTTTTGAATTGATTAAAGCGAAAAATCCAGCGATCACAGACGGTGCCGCAGAGAAATTGGCGTATGAGAATGCGCGTAATGCACTGCCGCTTGCAACGAAATCAAACGTTGCGATTACGGGCAATGCACGGGCGATCTCAGATGCGATTGCCGAGCTTCTTGCGCATGAAGGGTATAGTCAAGAGTTTGTAGAGACCGCCGAGAAGGTACGGCTTCATACGACGGAAGTTTTGCCATCTTTGATTAGTCATACGGAAGCCACACCGTTCCACCGTTCATACGTGGCAGATTTTTATCATCGTCGTGCAGCTGAACAGAAAGAACTGCCGCTATATAGTGGTCCGTTTGTGGAAATAGAAGACGATGCGCCTGCCCTTACATTTGTGCATACGGATGATATGACACTAGGGAATGTCTCGCTGATGAACCGCTTCAATGAACTGCCAGCGGTAACACGTGCGTTTGGCAAGCGGGTAGCGGTTGTATGTTCAGAGGGTTGTCACCATCAGATTATTCGTCACCGCGCATTTGATTTCTCGATTCAGCTTCCAGATACACGTTATGGCTTTATTTTGCCGCAGGAAGTTGTAGACGCGACTGGTACTGAGACAGCGGATCGTATTACGGATATTTTCCTATCCTTGCACGCTGAGTCGCATGAATTGTACGAAGCACTCATGGCGGCTGGACTTATTGGAGTTGCTCCGTACGTTGTTCTGAACGGCAATGCACGTCGACTGCCGTTCTATGCTAACATGTACGGACTTGCGCATTTCATTACCTTGCGTAAGGAGGAATACGCTCAGGATGAAATCCGCAGCGTAGCCGGTCAGCTTGAGCATATCTTCGCTGCTATGCAGCAGCAGCTGCCAGGCTTTGCGCTTGACCGTCACATAAAAAAATAGCTTGTTTTGCCGAGGGGCAGCCTCATACATCTATGGAGCAGCTCCTTTTTGTATAACATTTTTCCTATCGTTCGTAAAACTGTTAGAATTATTATGATACTAAAGGTTGTATACCTGCTATAAATAAAGAAAAGGGATTATCGCAGAGAGGAGCTGAAAGGATTGCGTGGGGTGGGAGAAGCAATAGATGTGAAAGACCATCTTTATCTGGCTTCAATTGTATTTGAGCACTCAAGTGACGGGATTTTAATTACAGATGCTTCTGCTATCATTATTAGCGTGAATCCTGCTTTTACGCGTGTAACGGGTTATCGATCTCAGGAGGTAGTTGGTAAGACGCCACGCATTTTGCGTTCGGGAAAACAACCGCCAGCTTTTTATTATCATATGTGGCGTTTATTAAAGGAGAAAGGAAGCTGGCAAGGCGAAGTATGGAACCGACGCAAGAATGGGGACGTCTATCTAGAATGGCTTCGAATTACGGCAATTAAAGACCGGATGGGCAGAGTAGTGTACTACATGGCGGTATTTGCTGATATTACGGAACGGGAACAGCTGCGTAATGAGCTGCTGCAGACAGCGAAAATTCAGCGCGATCTCCTGCCAGCGCCACTTGAAGATGACAGACTTAGATTAAAAAGTATTTACAGGCCATATCGATATGTAAGTGGAGACTTATACGGGTATAAGTGGACGCGGGACAAAACAAAATTGTTTGGATTTTTGATTGATGTGATGGGACATGGAGTTGCAACGGCCTTGCAGACATCAGGGCTGCGTATCCTGTTTCGCCAAGCGTTTGAGAGCAGCCGTTCACTTGCCGAGAGACTTGCTTATATTAATCATGAGGCGATGTGTTTGTTTACGGACGAATCATTTGCTGCAGCGATTTGCTTCGAAATTGATTTTACAACACATACACTTACGTATGCATCAGCTGGTATTACGTATTTTCTAGCATATACCGGGCAGGTAGAGGGACTTATTAAAGCATCGGGTATGTTTCTTGGTATTATGGATGGCGTACAGTATGAGCAGCATGAGCTAGCATTTGGCTCAGGAGATCGCTTCTTCTTTCTCACAGATGGCCTGTTTGATATGTTGCCGCTTTCATTTGCTGGAGAAGGAAAAGGATCATTCCGTTCTACGGTTGAGATGCTTGAGCGAATGGCATACAGCAAGGAATGCAGTGATGATGCGTCAGCGATTTGTCTGCAGATCCGATAGATAGATGATAGATAGATGGAGTGTAATAGGGGGGATACGCATGCGGGAGCTGCAGCTTGTCTGTATCAGGAAACAGGAGCTTCCATTCATACGGGAACAAATCCGTATATTCATCCAGGAAACAGTAACCGATGATAACATTTTGCTAGAGATTGCTGTCAATGAGGCCATTAATAACGCAATGCGGTATGGAAACAGAGGAGAGCATAGGGCGGTGACCATTCGGCTGCACAGCACAGGGAAGCGTCTGATGGTTCGGGTGCGGGATGAGGGAGAAGGGTTCGAGGGGAATGAACGATTGCAAAGGCTATCATACGCGCATTATTCTACCTCTGAGGAATTATATAAAGAATCAGGACGAGGTCTCTATATTATGAAGAAAGTAACCGATTATATAAAATATAATCAAAAAGGTAACGAGGTTATGCTAGTGAAATATACAGATTCATGTCGGAAGTCAGTTTCTGTACGGAATGACGCACTCGTTGCCTTAGGGGATAATGGCTAGAAGAACAGGAGGGAAAATTGCTTGAATATTAGACAAAAGCTAGTCATTGCAAATCTGTGTATTGTCGTATTTATGTTGGCTATGGCAGGATACTCCAATGTTTCGTTAGTACGAATTAATGAAAATGGCGATACAATGTATCATAACCGGGTGGTTCCCATATCGCAGCTTGGAGTGATTGGTAAATATGCGGAAAATACACGGGTGAATATGTTGTCCTCGGTTGTCTTTCAAAAACCAGAGCTGACAGATAAGGCCGAAGCAAACCTTGTACAAATTGCTAAAATTATGAAAGAATATAGTAGTAGTAACCTAACAGAAGAAGAAAGAAATATATTTACCCGCTTTACTACTTCCTGGACCGAGTTTGAAACGATTGTGCGCAACAATATAAAGCTTGTTAAAGCAGGCAAGTATGCAGAGGCACGAGCTGGGTTGCAGAAGGGAGGCGCACCATTCGGCAAAGCAAGTGAGGAGCTTGCGAGCCTGATGAAGCTGAATGAACAAATAGCGGAACAGCTTATGAATCAAAACGAGGAATCGTACCAGTTTACTCATTTTATTCTGATCGTTTTAAGTGTAGTATCTGTTCTTACAGCAATCGGGGTGGCGCTGGCATCTGGCACAGTCATCTCGAAACCACTGCAAAAATTGGCAGAGCAGGCTAGACGGATTGCAGAGAATGATTTAACGGTAGAAGACATAGAAGTAAAAAGTAAAGATGAGATTGGTCAGCTATCTAACTCTTTTAATCAGATGAAGAAAAATCTGCATGCTGTTGTGGGCGGTGTATATCGCGGTGTAGAAGAATTGTCAGCTACGTCGCAAGAAATGGCTGCTTCAAGTGAGCAGGTGAGTGCAGGGGTTCATGAAGTAGATAATAGTATTCACGAAGTAGCGACTGCTGCGGAAGCAGGAAGTCAGGCGGTGGTGGATGCTTCCAAAGTACTGTTAGAGCTCTCTTCTCTGATTCAGATTGCGAAGGATAAAGCGAACAGCGCGGCCGAGAACTCTGATGAGACGCTACGTACAGCTGAAAATGGCAAAAATATTGTAGCCGATACGGTGCGACGCATGGAAAGCATTCAGAACCGAACGGCAGAAACAGAGACATTAATTGCTACCCTGAATGAGTACTCCAAGGAAATCGAACTGATCACTGATACAATTACACAGCTTGCAGCTCAGACCAACCTGCTGGCGCTGAATGCGGCGATTGAAGCAGCGCGTGCTGGGGAAGCAGGAAAAGGATTTGCTGTGGTGGCAGATGAAGTGCGCAAGCTTGCGGAGCAATCGAATGCAGGAGCGGTTCAAGTGGCTGAGCTTGTACAAAAAATCTCCGAAAGTACGCTTCGAGCGGTTACTGCAACCCAGCAGAGCCGAACAGAGGTAGAAGAAGGTACGGTCATTGTGGCACAGGCGGGAGAAGCGCTATCTGCTATTTTACGGGCTGTATCCGCTACTGAGAAAGAAGTGCGCAGCATTGTCGCAGTAACGGATGAAGAAGTAGCTGGCTCTGATAAAATTATCGAATTGATTCATTCTTTGGCGACAATTGTGGAGAATACAGCCCATCATGCGCAGCAAGTATCCGCTACGACAGAACAAGTGTCTACATCGATGGAGACGATTGCGGCTAGTGCGGAACAGACAAGCGCGATGGCAATTGAACTGCGTTCGAGAGTGGACCAGTTCAAAATGTGAGAACAGGAGAGGAGTGTCAGTTGTACATATGATAGAAGATATTGTATTAGCTAACCAACAAGTACATGTTACACTGCGGGGCAACATTTATGTAGAACAGGCATCCTCTATTCGCGAGCAATTGCTTACCTATATGGAAGAGGGCCATAAAAATTTCATGATTAATGTTGCTGCTGTAGACTATATTGATAGCTCGGGGCTTGGCGTGCTTGTGGCACTTCACAAGCGGACGCAGCAGGTAGGCGGGCAGCTTACGATTCAAGGGCTGCGCGGAGTTGTCAAAGAGTTGTTTGAGCTGACGCGGCTTACCAAAGTATTTACGATTGTGTAATTCTATACAAGCATGCTCGCTGTTACAAGCGAGCATGCTTTTTTTATGCGGTTGTAAAACTATGAGGAGAGGGATACGATTGGGGGTGGAGGAGAGAAATATGAATACAAAACAAAAGAGAAAAGCAGGGATCGAAGCGGCTGTTGTGGGATTAGCTGGAGCACTGCTGTTCATGCTGCTGTATATTCCACTACCCTGGATTCTTGGACCGCTTACCGCTGTGATGGTGTGGAGACTGTCTACTGGACGCACATTGTATTGGTCGACTGCTTTGCGTTCATCCGGGCTGCTTGTACTTGGCTCTATGCTAGGGGCGGCTTTTACACATGAAACGGTTGTACAGATTATTCAGCAGCTTCCATATATGGCTGTTTCTACAATCGCTACGGTTGTGTTTAGTCTTTCACTCGGAGCATGGGTAGCATATCGAACGGGTCTTACGCTGCCGAGTGGTGTGTTTGGTAGTGTACCGGGCGGGTTATCACAGATGCTTGTCCTGAGTGAGGAAGTCGAAGGAGTAGATGCGACTGTAGTCGCATTTATGCAGACAATTCGCGTCATGAGTGTCATTTTTGCCGTTCCATTTCTGACGATCCATGGTATAGGAGTCGAACAAGCTGTGCCTATAGCTTCTAGCAGTGGGGGAACGGGTAATATAGACGGTTGGATGTATGCTTTGTATGCGGTGATTGCGCTTGGAGGAGCATGGATAGGCAGAAAAATCGGGCTGCCGACTAGTGTGCTTACCGGACCGCTGTTAGCAACGGCATGTTGTGCTATTTTTTATAGGCCTGTTCCACCGCTACCGCATACGATTATTTTGCTATCCCAGTTTGCGATCGGTGTTCATATTGGTTTGCAGATGAAGCCGCATATGCTTGGAAACGTTAAAAAGCTGGGCGGATATACGATAACAAGCAGTTTGCTGCTCATTTTATTTTCGTTACTCGTTGCCTGGCTGCTGACAAAAGTATCGTCGATGACGCTTTCCACTGCATTTTTAAGTACTGCTCCGGGTGGAATTGCTGAGATGGGAGTAACGGCGGCGATGGTCCATGCTGACCTGTCGATGGTAAGTGGGTATCAACTTTTCCGGGTCTTTTTTGTGATTTTTGCCGTTCCTCCGGTGCTTACCTGGTGGATGCGCCGCCTGCAAAAGCAGAAAACAAGCATATTATAAATAAGTTGCAAAAAAAAACCTATAAATATGTCTAAATTTTGAACATTATCCAGAAAAACTTCTTTTTTTCGCCAATATTCGATAGAATAAGAGCGTTGTTACGAGAGAGAAATAAAGGTGTGAAGTTACAAAAATTTACTTGCCGAATTCACGTACTGTGAAGCGGGGGAAAGTATTTCTTTTGGGGTGAATCTGCGCATGCGGACAGAGACCTTATCCTCTGAACCCGTCAACTAACCTCGTAGGCTCGAAGGGAGTAAATCGTTCTTGAAAAGAAAGAATTTTTGGTCTTTTTTACTTGCCGCCTCTATTACAGTCACTGGTCTATCTTTATCATTTGGAGCTGAGACAGCGTCTGCTGCTTCGACAGCGACACTTGCTTCAAAAGCGAAAAGCCTCATTGGAATACCGTATAAGTTCGGAGGCACAACACGTCAAGGATTTGATTGTTCAGGGTTTTTAAATTACGTATTTAAAAGCGAGAACATTACGCTTCCGCGTACAGCAAGCGGGATGTATCAAAAGGGCACGCCGGTTTCACGTTCAGCATTGCGGACAGGAGACCTCGTCTTTTTCAAAACATCGCGCAGCGGAGGGATTTCTCATGCTGGTATGTATATTGGCAATGGGAAATTTGTACATTCCGCAAGCAGCAGCGGCGTATCGATTAGCAGTCTCAATGATAAGCATTATTGGGCTAGTCGTTATGCGGGTGCGCGTCGCGTGAATTAACATCCATACATAACTTTCGCAAAGAACTCTCAACTGCAAATGTGCGGTTGGGGGTTTTTTTATTCCCGGTAATCGACGTCATCGGCTACGATTAAAATATCGACAAAGCGGGTATTTTTCATGATTCGGTTTATGATGGAGCCTTTGATGATTTCTTCCCAGCGGGAGCGGGCAGATTGCCCAAGGACCATCTGGGTAATGCCTTTTTCATTCACGAAGTCGATCATGATTTGTTCGGGCTTTTTTCCTCCTAACGCTCGAATGTGAAATTCTGCACCGAGGTCACGCGCGATTTGTTCCAGCTCAAGATGCTGTTTGCGAGTTGTTGCATTGAGACGATCAACCGGAGCGAGTGGAATAGTCAAAATGTACAGCTCGCATTTCAGGCGGCGGGCAATTCGCCAGCCACGGCGGATCAGGCGTTCAGCATTCGGTCGGTAGTTGACGCAGACAAGAATTTTTTCGTTTGCGCCTTTCATTAGTTCAATGCCTCGCTCAAGTTTGTATGACTCAAGCCTTTCGTCGACATCGTCGGCTACTTCTCGGAGTGCAATCTCTCGCAGGGCGTTCAGATTGCCGATGCGGAAAAAGTTATGGAGCGACTGCTCTACTTTTTCGGGACGGTAGATTAGACCGGATTTTAGTCGCTCGCGCAGCTTTTCTGGTGAGGTATCAATCAGTTGTACTTCATCTGCCTCACGTAGAATCCAATCTGGAACCCGTTCCCGCACTTTGACGCCTGTTAGCTGTTCGACGGTACAATTTAAACTTTCGAGATGCTGAATATTGACAGCGGTTAGGACATTAATGCCAGCTTTGATCATTTCCATTACATCTTCATAGCGTTTTTGGTTTTTTGTGCCGGGTACATTGGTGTGCGCCAGCTCATCAATGATGACGTACTGGGGATGACGAGCGAGAATGCCTATAAGATCGAGCTCTTCTAACTCTTTTCCCTTGTAGGAAATAGTCTGAAGGGGGAAGAGCGGCAAGTTTCCAATCTGACTGGCTGTCTCGCTACGGCCATGTGTTTCCACCAATCCGACAATAATATCCACTCCTTGGGTAAGCAGGTCATTGCCCTCCCGCAGCATTGCATACGTTTTTCCGACACCAGGAGCAGCTCCGACAAAAATTTTCAGATGGCCCCGGCTTTCTTTTTCAATCAATTGCAAGTATTGTTCTGGTGATTTTCGCTTCATCACATATAACCTCCAACAGCCGTCTTCCTGCAGCAGGAAGGCGGCTGTGTGTACTTATTTAATAGAAGAAAGAAGGTCCTGATTCAGAGCTAATACGTTCACACGAGGTTCTCCAAAAATGCCAAGTGAGCGATTTTCCGTGTGAGCATCCACAAGTTGATTCAGCTTCTCTTCCGTGAGACCTGTTGCTTTAGCAATACGAGGAATCTGTGCTCGGGCAGCGGCAGGTGACAGATGCGGGTCAAAGCCGGAACCAGATGTCGTAACGAGATCGGCCGGGATCGAAGACACAAGGGCCGGATTGTCTTGTTGAACGGTATGGATTGCCTGCTTTACCGTTTTGACGTAGTCAGGGCTTGCAACGGCGGCATTAGTAGCCGCTGATGCCGTTGGATCATAGTTTGCCGCCGATGCACGCGGATGGAACAGCTTCGGCGATGTGAAGTTTTGGGCGAGCAGTTCAGAGCCGACGATATGTCCATTCTCTGTTACGAGACTTCCTTCAGCTTGATGCGGGAACAATACTTGAGCGACTGCTGTTGTGGCGAGTGGATAAATCAGCCCACACAGCAGCATGAGAATAAGCGAAGTACGAAAAGCCGTCCATACAGATGTCATGTGAATTCTCCTTATCATTCGCCTGCTACAGAAGCGTGGCGAGAATGAGATCAATTGCTTTAATACCGACGAATGGGACAAGAACACCGCCTACTCCATAGAGCAGAAGATTGCGTGTTAGCAGTCGGTTTGCGTCCATTGCTTGATACTTTGTGCCGCGCATCGCAATCGGGATGAGCAGCGGGATGATCACAGCGTTGAAAATGAGTGCCGAGAGAATCGCGGATTGCGGTGATGCGAGATGCATAATGTTAAGCCACTGAAGCTGTGGAAGAGCCAGAATGAACAAGGCTGGAATAATCGCGAAATATTTGGCGATATCATTGGCGATTGAGAATGTTGTCAGTGAGCCGCGTGTGATCAGCAGTTGTTTGCCAATGGCGATGACGGACAAAAGCTTGGTTGGATCAGAGTCGAGATCGATCATGTTGGCGGCTTCTTTCGCAGCCATCGTACCGGAGTTCATGGCGAGACCAACATCGGCTTGTGCGAGAGCAGGTGCGTCGTTTGTGCCGTCTCCGGTCATCGCGACTAATTTGCCCTGCGCCTGTTCTTTTTTGATGGCGGCAATTTTATCTTCTGGTTTTGCTTCTGCGATGAATTCATCTACACCCGCTTCTTTTGCGATCGTAGCGGCGGTAAGTGGATTGTCGCCGGTACACATAACGGTTTTGATTCCCATGGCTCGCAATTCCGCAAATCGTTCTTTCAAGCCTGGTTTCACCGTGTCTTTTAAGTAAATCAATCCAAGTATGCGATCATTAAGGGCAACCGCAAGCGGTGTTCCACCTGCGCGAGCGATCTGACCGGCTTTTTCATCGAGATCAGGTGGGATGATACCGTTCTGAGCAGTGATCCATTTTTTGATGGCATCGACTGCGCCTTTACGAATGGTTGTGCCGTTCGACAAGGTAAGACCGGACATGCGTGTCTCGGCGGTGAATTCGATCGTGTCCGCTCCTTCATATTCATGCTCGTTCCAAGTGGTGCCATTCTGGTGGGCCAGATCGACAATCGAGCGGCCTTCTGGTGTTTCGTCTTTGACGGATGACTGAAGGGCGGCTTGTGTCATTTCTGAATGAGATATCCCTGTAACAGGGATAAACTCGGCTGCCATCCGATTGCCGAATGTGATCGTGCCTGTTTTATCCAGAATCATCGTATCGATGTCCCCGGCTGCTTCTACCGCCTTACCGGACATCGCGAGTACGTTAAACTGTGTGACCCGGTTCATACCGGCAATTCCGATGGCGGATAATAAGCCACCAATTGTCGTTGGGATCAGGCAGACGAGCAGGGCGATGAGCGTTGCTACGTCTAGTTGGACCTTTAAATAGTTTGCGAGTGGAACAAGAGTGACAATTACGACCATAAAAATGAGCGTAAGAACAGTCAGTAATGTCGTCAGAGCAATTTCGTTCGGTGTTTTCTGGCGAGATGCGCCTTCCACTAGCGAGATCATTTTATCGAGGAACGACTCGCCAGGATCGGTAGTAACACGCATAACGATGGAGTCCGATACGACTCGTGTGCCTCCTGTGACCGATGAGAAATCGCCACCTGCTTCTTTAATAACGGGAGCTGATTCCCCGGTAATCGCAGACTCGTCAATAGAAGCTAGGCCTTTGATGATCTCACCATCAGCCGGAATCAGATCATACGTATCGACACGGACGATATCGCCTTTGCGTAACTGAGTGGACGAGACTTCACGAATGGTCCCGTCTTTTTGTACCAGACGTGCGATCGTGTCAGACTTTGCCTGACGTAGACTATCTGCCTGTGCCCGACCACGTCCTTCCGCCAGTGCTTCGGCAAAGTTGGCGAATAGGACGGTAAAGAGAAGAATCAAAAATACGGCGATGTTGTAGCTCCGGCTGACCGTGCTTGGCCCAAAGGCATCTGGCAGCAGAGATAAAATGAGTGTAATAAAGGTGCCAATTTCGACAATGAACATGACAGGATTTTTCATCATGACCATTGGATGCAGCTTTTTGAATGAATCAATGATCGCTTGCGAGATAATGTGCTTATCCAGCAGTGACTTCGCTTGATTGGCCATTGTGGCTTCCTCCTCTTGTACGTCTAATTCCTAAAACATTCCCAGATGTTCTGCGATCGGGCCAAGGGCGAGCGCCGGGAAAAAAGTCAGGGCACCAATGACCATAATGATGACGAGCAGAATCATCGTGAATAGTGGTGTATCCGTCCGGAATGTACCGGCTGTCACAGCGACAGGCGGCTTCACAACGAGCGAACCTGCAATCGCAAGCATGGCGATAATGGAGATGTAGCGTCCGAACAGCATAACCAGCCCGATGACGATGTTATAGAAATTTGTGTTAGCGCCAAGACCGGCGAATGCTGACCCGTTATTTGCTGCTCCTGATGTGAAGGCGTAGAGTATTTCGGAAATGCCGTGCGATCCACCGTTTAAAATCGATGCCATTGATTCCGGGCGCAAGAATGCAAGCGCTGTGGGAACGAGAATGATGACAGGATGAGTAAGCAGGGCAATGGAAGCAAGCTTAATTTCTTTTGCTTCAATTTTTTTGCCGAGGAACTCCGGTGTTCGTCCGACCATCAAGCCGCAAATAAATACGGTCAGGATGACATAGAGCAAACCGTTTAATAACCCGACACCTTTGCCGCCGAACACGTTATTCAGCATCATTTGTGCGAGCGGAACCATGCCGCCGAGCGGGGTAAGGGAATCGTGCATATTGTTAACAGAGCCGGTTGTGGCCGCTGTGGTTACGGTTGTAAACAGAGCCGAGCCAGCGAGTCCGAAGCGAACTTCCTTGCCTTCCATATTGCCGCTGACCCCAAGTGCTTGCAGGGCTGGCGTACCTTTGTATTCGGCAAAAAATACGACGGAGAGCATAGTGAGAAAAATGATGCTCATCGCAGCAAAAACGCTCCAGCCTTGCCGTTTGTTTTGTACCATTACACCGAATGCGTACACAAGCGCAGTCGGTATGAGCATCATGCATATCATATGAACGAGATTCGTGAGTGCGGTTGGGTTCTCAAATGGGTGAGCTGCATTCGTGCTGAAGTAGCCGCCGCCATTCGTGCCCAGATGTTTGATGGATTCAAGCGAAGCGACTGGACCGCGTGTAATCGTTTGTTCCGCTCCACTAAGCGTTGTAGCTGTTACAGCTCCGTGAATCGTTTGCGGTGATCCTTGAAAAATGAGGAACAGCGCAACGAAAAACGAGAGTGGAAGAAGAATTCGTGTAATGGTGCGGGTGAGATCAACATAGAAGTTACCCAAATCATCCTTGCGCCCGGAAAGCCCGCGAATAAAAGCGATCGCTACGGCAAGGCCGGTTGCTGCCGAGGTAAACATCGGAAATGTGATCGCAAGCATTTGTGAGAAATAAGAGAGGCTGTTCTCTCCGCTGTATGCCTGCCAGTTTGTATTTGTGATGAATGAAGCTGCTGTATTAAAGGCAAGTGCGCTCGGCATATTGTCGATGCCATCCGGGTTAAACGGCAAATATTTTTGCAGGCGCAGTACAGCATACATCAGCAGAAGCATAATAAAATTACTCAAAAGTACAGCCAGGGTATACGCTTTCCAGCCCATTGACTCTTTTTCGGTAACACCCATGAGTCGATAGATCAATCGCTCAAACGGTCCAAAGACGCGATCAAGCGCAGTTTGGTTATAATCAAATGCATTTACAAGGTAGCGCCCCATTGGTTTTACTAGCAAAAGAAAAATTGCCAGCGTAATCGCTACCTGTACAAATCCCATTGTCATGTAGAATTCCTCCCTTACGCTTTCTCGCAAAATATGGTGAATCCGAAAAACGAAAGAAATGATACAGCAAATAGTCCAACCGTTACAAAATCATTGAACAAGCGTGATCCCTCCTTTCCTGAAAAATGGAATAAAAAATAGACCGACAATATCTCCTTCTCCATCAGAAAATGGCATGCGGAAACGAGCGCTGTAAACGCGCATCCTGCATGATCAATCTGATAGAGAAAAAGCATCATCGGTCTACCGAATGCCCATCCGTGCCTGGCACGGACCTGCATCAAGTCCCCCTGTTCTTTTTTGCTCTAAATAATAAGCAAAGAAAAAAAGACCTGCAAACAACTTGAATAAATGGTTTGATTTACCTTAAAAAGGCAACAAAAAAACCATCCTCAATAGGCGGTCTATGACCTCCTTCGCTTTAGCCGACGAAGTTAGCTGACGGGTAGGATGGCGAAAGAGTATTCTCATCCCTCTCTGCAAAAGCAGAGATTAACCCCAAAAGATTGGTTCCTCCGTTCCCGGCGCGCCGGGACTAGGCCGAATATGCGGTTGCTTCATGTGCTTAATTATACGAGCGGACTCGAATAAAAATAAAACCGTGAATATGAGGAAAATAGGAACAAAAGCAATGATTTAGGCGGAAAAATGAGGATAAAATACTCGCAATCAAATGAAATCTCTTTTTTTTAGCGTTTTTTATCACTTTACAAAGTTCTAGCAGCGGGAGTAAGATACTACCATCATTTTAATACATATATCGTTAGATCGCTGAGTCCCGGATCGGGAACGGGGGAACCAACTGTACAAGATAGATATTTGTACACGGGGTGAATCGCGGCAGAGCCGTGTAGGGTGACTTTTCACATCCGAATCCGACAGCTAACCTCGTAAGCGTATGGGGAGGAATTAGAGGAATGGGGCAAGTAGTAAAAAGCCACATGGAGTCGACAATTAGTGAGGCATACATTAAATTTTTGCGCGGTATACTTGGCAGAGGACCAAAAGAAACTAAAACATACATTATTCGCGATATGGTAATTGTTCGCTTAAAAGATGTGTTAACGCAAGAAGAAAAGGCATTAGCTCATACAGAACGGGGACGTCCGCTGGTGAAGCAAATGCGGCGGATTCTTCGCGAGACGCACAGCGTACAGACGGAAGAGATCATCTCGACCATTACAGGCTGCCAGGTTATTTCAAGCCACAGTGATATTAGTACAAAGCTTGGGGAGCAAGTTGAGATGTTCATATTAGATTGCGATCTAGAAAAGAAATGCAAAGTCAAAATGGAATAGAATGGAGGCCGTCCGAGTGAGGACGGCCTCTTTTTTGCTGCATCTTCTAGCAATGACCGGCTGTGCATATACTTAGCAGGGGAGAGGAGGGGACAGATGAAGCGGCGAAAAAAACGTTCGGTGCGTGCACCAATACCGTCACGTTATATGTTTCTTATCTCTCTTGCCGTTTTTCTCGGATTATCAATTCAGACGTTCTATTATATCGAGAAGAATCTTGAGCCGGTTATTCGAGATATTGCTCGTGCCCGTGTAGAGCAGATGGCGACGAAAACACTTCATGATGCGATTAGTGAAAAGATCGTAAAACAGACGAATTTTAAAGAACTTGTTCAGGTACAAAAAGATAAAAACGGAAAGATACAAGTGGCGTCATTTGATTATAATCGTTATGCGCCTATTGTAGCTGATGTTACCGAAAATGTCGGGCGCACGCTAGAAAAATTAGAACAAACACCAGAAAAAATTCCACTTGGGCAGGCGTTACGAAGTAATTTGCTTGCCCAGTATGGACCGGACATTCCGGTCACACTTGTTCCATATGGAAGCTCCCATGTAGAGCTGAAGCCAGAAGTAAAAGAGGCAGGTATTAACATGGTGCTTGTTACCGTTTATGTGGTTGTTCATACGAAGATTAAAATTGTGATTCCGTTTACGACAGAGCCTACCTCGCTTACGATGGAAATTCCGATCTCGAATACATTGATTGTAGGGGATGTCCCACAGTTTTATTATGATGGTAACGGGAAAGCTGTTGGAAGTGAGGTCCCTGGTGCTGTACCGCCTGCCATTCCCCCTGTTCAAATGAATGTCAAAAACGAATAATAGTAACAATTTTGTAACAATTAACCCCCGATATTTATTAAATTTCTCGCATTATTTTTGTAATATTATAGAAAAAGGAGGGGGAATATGGGAGGAGTAGTAAGTAATTGTGAATATCATATGTCACAAGATCGGAAGCAAAGTTTATTGCAAACACTTTTAGAGTATGCCTATTGCGAACCAAGTAGTCTTGTAGAAGAATGCATGGAACGTACAGGAATTTCTCACTTGTTTGAACTTGAAAAATTATGTACAGAGCTGAAATCCGAGCGTAAGCTGTATGATTATTATATTTATGACGATTACCGACGAATCAAAGTAGCTCTTTATTAAAGGGCTATCATAATCCCCTAGGAATCATTTGGAAGGTATTACTTTTGGTACACCGAGCATGGATATTCATGAAACTAAATTTTGAATAGATGTTTAACAAATGGGGATAAAGGGCATACTATACAATAGTAGCATGAAAATTTTCTCTCTCTTTCTCCCCCTATACATTCGCCCCTGCCGGAAAAATGGCAGGGGCGCTTTTTTATGCCCGAAGCAGGTCAAGAAAACGCTGTTCCGGTGTACGAGTATCCTGTTTCCAAGCCTCCGCAGGTTCATCTACGATCAGGCGACCTTCATGCAATAGAATAATCCGATCGGCTACAGCCAGTACATCGTGCAGCAAGTGAGAGGAGAATACAATCGTTTTACCTTGTTCCCGGCAGGTGAGCACTTGCTGTTTCCACTCCTCTACCCAGAACGGATCAAGCCCATTACCTGGTTCATCCATCAAGAGGATGTCCGGATTGCCAAGCATCATCTGAGCGAATAGCAGGCGCTGCAGCATGCCGCGTGAAAAGGCAGCAGGTTCTTTATCCGCCGCGTGCGTGAGTCCTGTCATAGTTAGTACACTATCGACTTCGCCCCGGTCGCATCCTTTCAAGTCAGCCAGATAGAAGAGCCAACGACGGGCACTTACACCAGGTGGGACATGAATGGCATCAGGCATGAAGCCGGTGCTGTTGCTGGTAAGCCCACTAATCGTACCACCATCTGCGTGAAGTGTGCCGGCCATCATATGAAGCAAAGTGCTTTTACCTGCGCCATTGCCGCCGCACAGTGCGACACAAGAGCCGGATGCAATCGACAGGCTCAAGGGTTCGAGTGCGGTCTGAGGACCGTATTTTTTCGTAATTTGTTCAATGGTAATCATGAAGCATCATCCTCTCCCGCGTCGTATGCGTGCTGCTGCAAAATGAAGTGGAGTAGCTATATACAGAAGTATAATGATGGTTGCTGTCGCAATCCCAGCAGCGGAGTTAAACCACTGCTCCCAGTAGTAGAAGGCAGGGCCATAAATATAGCCATCCCCCCGCCAGAATACGGAAGCAACTCGGACGGCTTCCACTGGATTCAGCACAAGTGCACCAGCCAGAACTGGCTGCTGTGCCGAAGTTGGAGCAAAAGGCAGGGCGACCATGAGAACCATGCTGTATACATAAACAGAAACAAACCAGATTAGCAGGCTAGCTGCAACGGCACCAAGCCGACTTTGGACCCTTCCCCCGATCCAGAGACCAATCGCACTGCATATGCCGCACAGAGCAATCCCCATAGCGAGGAGTGGAAGTGTGTGTGAGACGGTAGCTCCAGGTAGAAGAAACAGACCGAGAAGCTGAGCAATTCCAAAACCGACGAGCAATGTCAGCAGGAATGCACCGAATAGCCCGAAGAATTTGCCCAGGATATAGCAAGCTGGTGGCAATGGATATGTGCGCAAAAGTCCGGTCATGCCGTCGTTTCGTTCCGATGCAAGCGAAAGAGACGCAATGGTAAGACTCATAAGTGGCGCGAGCTGGAGCATGAGATTCATCTGGGATGCTGCCTGACGGGTGAAGCCGGACGCATCACCACCAGCGGGCATTAGGCGAGCTTCCCAGATCAGCATGAACATGTTCAGCAGAGCGAATAAGACAGCGAATGCTGCCAGCCAGCGGCTGTGCAGCAAGGTTCGCAGTTCATAAGCAGCAACGGCTGCTAGTTGTCGGAAAACAGTTGGCTGTTTCATTCTTATTGATGGGCCGGTTTCATATCGCTCTGCTGCATTTGGTGTTGTCCGGTTTCACCTTGTTTCATTTGACCGTGTTTCATGCCTTCCATCGGCATCATGTTGCCCTTGTCCATTTTCCAGTCATGCTTTTGTAGGTCAGTATAACTCATTACCGTGCCTGTCCCTTTTTCTTTTATAAAAGCATTAGCTGCAGCAGTGTCTTTAAAAGCATGTACGCCATAGCCCATTGGTGTCGGAACGGTACTTGCAAGCACATACGATGCATTTTCAAGCTTCAACCAGTCTTTAGATTGATTGTCTTGAACGAACTGAGCGGCAATTTTGTCTTCTTTATGTTCGCTTTCATATTTGTGAAGACAACCAAGGTCATCGAACTTTAAAGCTTTGCCGTCTTCTGTTACGTATTGGGCAGCATAGCCGTTGTTTTTAATCGCCATATGGCATTGAGCGCATGTATCTACCTTTTCGTCAATCGGCTGCGGCTGTGCTTCTGCCTTTTGGCCGCAGGCTGCCAGGATCGCTACTAGACAGAAAGAAAGAATGCTTAGTAAGAATCGTTTTGTCATGTTTGTTCCTCCTTAGTATTGTAGGTAAAAAATTATGAAGTGGTTGGTGGTAAAAGCAACGGGTAGTGATCGAATGTTCCATCGGCCCCGGTTAGCTGTTCGAGCAATTGTTGAAGCGGACTCGCATAAAAAATCGCCAGCAGCGGGTTCTGATCCATTGTCTTCAGCATGTCGTCTGCCATGCGGTATGGACTGTCTCCGATCTGGTCTCCATTTAGATCAAATCCACTGTAGTCATCCCAGTAGTTCCCTACTTTGTTCAAGCTCCATACATCCGCTGGCCATGTCGCTTTACCACCAATTGGGCGAACATTGCCTGTAAAAACATTGCGGGTTAGATGAGTATCCAGTACGTTGCCAACACGCTTGACGCCAATTGCGTTCTCTGCGATGCGATTGTTGCTGATGGTCACACCATCGGTCATGTCAAGCGCAAGTCCGATTGAGTTGCGTGTTAACTGGTTGTTGGTGACAGTTGCGCCGCGCGCATCATACAGAAACAGGGCATATCCCTGACTGTTGCGCTGACCGGAAAAAGTGTTCCCTACGATTCGTGTGTTTTCCGCATCCATGACCATTGTCCCGATCGTACTATTCGTAGCTTGATTATGTTCCAACGTATTGCGGTCAGAGAACATGACGTGGTAGCCGTAGCGTGAGTTTGCTACAGAATTGTTGCGAACGATATTGTCATACGTACCGTCAAAATAAACACCGTCTTGCATGTCATACATGTGATTGTTTTCTAATATGTGTTTTCCTTTATTTGTTAACTGGATTCCGTTTCCCCGCTGAGGGAGTGGAATGTCGTTACGACCTTTGATGGTGTTAGACTCAGCTTTTGACCCGGTGCTATGATCAAAATGAATCCCAAACGCATCGGTCTGAATGGTATTGTTACGCAGGATGACGTGATTGCCCGAGACTTTGATTGCAGCGTCGAAATTGGCTACTGATTCTCCTGTCCCACGGATGGTCAGGCCCTGCACCGTTACGTTATCCGCTTCAATAAGGAGTACGCTTCCCTCGTGGTTGCCTTCTAGTACGGCACCTGGCTTAGCAAGAAGCGTGACAGGTTTGGTGATACGGATGGGTCCTTCATATGTGCCGGCGGGAAGTGTTACAGTATCTCCAGGCTTCGCGGATGCAAGCATGGAGGAAAGTGATGGTGCTGCCTGAGCGTGCACAGGTATTCCTGCAAGCAGGGCGCACATCATCAAGATAGCAAGCCAGTAGGTGCGAATACGGCATCTCCTCCGTTCATCATGTGAATTCGTTTACAAGCATACCAGAGTGCAGTGAGAAGCAGGTGAAAAAAATGTGAGGAATTTTTCACAAAATGACGCTGCATTTATGATGTGATAAGATGGCTGGTATTATAGGAAGAAAAGGGAGGAATCGGATATGAGAATGGTTGATATCATTGAAAAGAAGCGAGATGGAGGCGAGCTCAGTCCGGGCGAGATCGAGTTCGCAATCAGTGGCTATACACGCGGCGAAATACCGGATTATCAGATGGCTGCCCTAGCGATGGCGATTTTTTTTCAAGATATGACTTCGACAGAGCGGGCTGAACTGACGATGGCGATGGTACGCTCGGGGGATCAGATTGATCTATCCGGCATTGAAGGCATTAAGGTCGATAAGCATAGCACAGGGGGAGTCGGGGATACAACTACGCTTGTTCTGGCTCCGCTTGTCGCATCGGTCGGTGTTCCGGTGGCGAAAATGTCTGGACGCGGTCTCGGGCATACTGGTGGTACAATTGACAAGCTTGAATCCATTCCTGGTTTTCATGTGGAAATTGACAACGTTACGTTTAACGATCTCGTAAATCGTAATAAGGTGGCAGTCGTTGGACAGAGCGGGAATTTGACACCAGCTGATAAAAAACTGTATGCACTGCGCGATGTGACGGCAACAGTCAGTTCGATTCCACTGATCGCAAGCTCCATTATGAGTAAAAAAATCGCATCCGGGGCAGATGCAATTGTGCTTGATGTGAAAACAGGAAGCGGAGCGTTCATGAAAGACATCGAGGCGGCGAGAGAGCTGGCCCGTGCGATGGTGGAAATCGGTAATAATGTAGGGCGTCGTACGGTAGCCATCCTGTCTGATATGAGCCAGCCGCTCGGCTATGCGGTCGGTAATGCGCTGGAAGTAAAAGAGGCGATCGACACGCTGCGCGGTCAGGGGCCAAAAGATTTGGAAGAACTGTGTCTCGTGCTTGGTAGTGAGATGGTGTATCTCGGCGGGAAAGCAGATAGTCCAGAAGCGGCTCGTGCCATGCTTTTGGAATCGATTCGGAGCGGCAGAGCGCTTGAGACATTCCGAACGTTTATTTGTGCCCAAGGAGGAGACCCGTCTATAATTGAGCATCTAGATCAATTGCCAACAGCTTCTTATCAGATTGAGGTTAAAGCAGAGGAAGGCGGATATGTTTCATCCATTCAGGCAGATGCGATCGGGACAGCTGCGATGCTGCTCGGAGCGGGACGTGCTACGAAAGATTCTGTGATTGATCTGGCGGTCGGCATTGTACTGGTAAAAAAAGTTGGGGATTCTGTCGCACAGGGCGATACGCTGGCGCTACTTCACAGCAATACGCAGCAGATAGAAGAAGTAGTGCGGCGTGTGCAGGAGGCGTATGCAATCAGTCCGCAAAAAGTATCCACCCCTTCACTATTGTACAAGTTGTGAAATGCAAGCAAATAAATCGAACAATATACAAAAAATCCGGAAACGGACAGGAATTTACGTGAATTTTATGCTATAGTTTAAATCATTATAGGGAGTTAGTTAAGAGGGTTTAGAAATTTCTTTAGGGGGTTATGGGTTTGACAATTCCATCATTAAAAATTGCACATATGACAGCGTCGGTTCCGGTTATGCAGGGAGGCATGGGGGTTAAGATCTCGCTGAGTAATCTGGCCGCTGCCGTAGCGAATGCGGGAGGGATCGGGATTATCTCGGGAACCGGCATTCCAATCGAGGAAATGAGAGCCCATATCCGCCGTGCACGTGAATTGACAAATGGAAAGGGATACATTGGAGTTAACGTTCTGTTTGCGATGAATCATTTTCCGGAGACAATCAAAGCCGCGATGGAAGAAAAAGTGGATTTTGTTATTTCCGGTGCTGGTTTTTCTCGTGATATGTATGCCTGGGGCCGTGAATATGGTGTCCCAGTTATCTCGATTGTATCATCGGCTAAGCTGGCTAAGCTGGCGGAGCGCCTTGGCGCTGCTGCGATTGTAGTCGAAGGATTTGAAGCGGGTGGACACTTAGGTACAGACCGTCCGTTGTTTGATATTCTTCCAGAAGTCATTGAAGCGGTTAACGTTCCGGTTATTGCGGCAGGCGGGATTATGACAGGCTATGATATTGACCGCGCCCTTCGTATGGGAGCTGCCGGTGTGCAGATGGGTACTCGTTTTGTAGCGAGCGTAGAATGTGATGCGCCAGACGTATTTAAGCAGAAATACGTTGAAACAACAGAAGATACAGAAGTTGTGCTTGTGAAAACAACCGTGGGCTTACATGGTCGAGCGATTCGGAATGCATTTACGGATTCGATTAGCGGGGATAACAAGCTCAAAATTGATAAATGTCATGACTGTTTGAAACATTGTTCGTATCGCTTTTGTACACTCGATTCCTTGCTGAGATCTGTTGAAGGCGATGTAGATACCGGACTTGTATTCTCGGGTGCTCGTGTGCAGGAGATTAAGGAAATTCTTCCGGTGCAGACGATTATCGATAACTTAGTACGGGAATATGAAGACGCACAGCAACAACAGGAAATTGCGGTGAATAATTAAAACAATAAGGCAGTTATTCCATTGGGGATAACTGCCTTATTCTGTTTGGCGAGAAAGTATCTTTTCACAAATTGACACACAAACAACCGACCTGCATTGCGGTCGGTTGTTTGTATTGTGCTTCTACTGGGCTCGAATCGTGACTTGTGTACCGATTGGAACGATGGCTGCAAGCTGTAATACGTCGTTGTTGTACATGCGGATGCAGCCATGGGATACGAGGTGCCCGATTGACCACGGGGCATTTGTCCCATGGATGCCGTAATGCGGACGGCTGAGCCCCATCCACATCGCCCCGAATGGGCCTCCAGGGTTGGGAGCTTTGTTGATGATTGTGTATACACCAAGCGGCGTCGCTGTCAGGATTTTGCCGAGTCCTACCGGATAGGAGCGGATTACTTTGTTGTCTTGTAGGAGATGAAGTTGTCTTTGTTGCAAGGATATGATAATTGAGTACATATGTCTCACCTGGATTATCGTATTCATGCAGGAAGTGCTGTGCTCCTACGAACTATTCCTTGGTGTAGTAGGTTTTCCAAAAGTGTGGTGGAGGAGCGGGATCAGGCGGGGCCTCGTCACTTCAGTATGCTTACAAAGAAGCGATGACTGTCCGCTCCAGGTGCCAGGCGAACTCGCCCACAAAAGAGGACCCACGATGTATTTGCATCGAAGCATTGTGGGCAAAAATCCGTTCACCTGGCCCCTTCCGCTGGGGAGTCGCATACAGGCGTTCCGTTGCCCCGCCCAATCCCGCTCCTAGCATACTTTGGTTAAACACTATCAAGCAATATCAAGAAGCAGCCTCTTTTGATTTAGGTCGTAAGCTTTTGCTTTGAGCCCATCGTTTTTTGCCAAGTGTAATAATTGGTCAGGAATACCCCTGCAAGCACGACAGCTGCTCCGACAAGTGTGAATCCATGAACGGTTTCACCGAGCAGGAGATAGCCGACGATCACAGCGATTACCGGTGATACGTACGTCCATGTAGCAGGAAATAGCGGATTCGTAACTTTTACGAGCCAGTAATAAATGCTTGAGGCAATCAGAGAGCCAAATACAATCATATACAGAAGCGGTAGAATAGCTTCTAGTGTGAGTCCAGTTGATGGAAGTGGATGGGGTTCGAACCAGAATGAAAGAATAAAAAGAAACAAACTTCCTGAGAGCATCTGAACCCCGTTCATAACGGCGGGTGAAACACCG
This sequence comes from Aneurinibacillus uraniidurans, assembly GCF_028471905.1. Taxonomy (NCBI): domain Bacteria; kingdom Bacillati; phylum Bacillota; class Bacilli; order Caryophanales; family Paenibacillaceae; genus Aneurinibacillus; species Aneurinibacillus uraniidurans. Next base: position 585,778 of record NZ_CP116902.1, read on the forward strand.
CGATCAATTACATGCCGAGCTTGCACAGTACCGAGTGCATAAAAAAACTCAGCGATCAAAATAATGACAACACCAATCAACCATTGCTTCGTTACGACCATACCTTTTGCAAGTTCAGGCCATACAATAAGAGCGACACCGACAAATCCGAGCAGCATACCGAGTTTCTCCACTTGCGGCACCTTTTTGCGATACACCATAACAGTTGTGATGGTTACCATAAGAGGAGTAGAGGCAGCAAGCAGAGCAGTGAAGCTCGAGGAGACGAATTGTTCTGCCCAGTAGACAGCAGCAAATTCAATTCCTGTCATGCATAGCCCAACAGATGCCATCTCAAGATAGTCGCGCAGGCGGGACGGGAAGCGCTGGCGTCTGAACAATAAAAATAGCAGGATGAGCAGAGATGCCGTGGCAAAACGCGCTCCAGCGTACCAGAACGGTGAAAATCCAGCATTTAGCCCCAGCTTAATTCCGAGAAATGTAGTGCCATAAATGAGGCACATTAGTAGATAAGCAAACAACATCGTATCCTCTCCTTGTTTAAAAAAACATTGTATATATGTTGGATCTACTATACGATGAGTGTGACCATAACAGTAAACGGTACACTATAACACTTTTGGGGGAGAGAAGGATGCATATTGATCTGGATCGGAAATCAGGCATTCCGCTTACTGAACAAATTCGGCAGTCCATTGCCGATCGTATCCGCTGTGGACTGCTTGTGCCTGGTGTACGTCTGCCTTCCGTACGAAAGCTTGCAGCAGAGCTTTCCGTCAGTCTTGTCACAGCTGTTCAGGCATATGAGCGGCTTGAGCAGGATGGATTGATTATCAGACAGCAAGGAAGGGGAACGTATGTATATCAAGATGGGACAGAGGCAGAGGGGGAAGCGCAGACGGATTGGCAGTTGTCGATTATGGACTATGTGCCGCGTGCCCGGTTCTGGCAGCACCATCATCTACAGTCTTCCGTTGTTCCATCTGTGCAGCTCAAACTGTCGGCAGCAGAAATTAATCGGGAGCTGTTTCCGATTGGGGAGATGGCAGAAGAATTATATCAATTGATTCAGAAAGAGCCGTGGATTACAAGCGAATACGGTCCGATTCAAGGCGATGCCCAACTGCGGGGAGCGATTGCTGGGTATTTGCATCGTCATCATGGGATACGAGTTACGAAGGAAGAAATGCTTGTGACGAATGGCTCCCAGCAGGGGATTGATATTGTGGCCCGGACATTTGTCGGGCCGGGGGATGTAGTGGCGGTTGAAGCTCCTACCTATATGGCTGCCATTGATGTATTTCGTGGGCGAGGGGCGACCATTCTGTCTGTTCCGGTAGATGAGGAAGGGATGCGGGTTGACTTATTGACTGCCATGTGCGATGTACGTCCACCTAAGCTAATTTATACAACACCATCGTTTCATAATCCAACAGGTAGCGTGTTAAGCATGCGTCGTCGAAAGCAGCTGCTCGATCTGGCACAGAGTTATAATTGTCTGATTGCAGAAGATGATGCATTCAGTGATATGTATTTCAGCCAGGCTCCACCTCCATCGCTTAAAAGTATGGATCAGAGCGGGCATGTCATTTACCTTAAAAGCTTCAGTAAGCTTCTCTCGCCTGGTGCACGGGTCGCCATCGCCGCTGCGACTGGAAGTGTACTGACGCGTCTCGTTAGCTCGAAGGCAATTACAGATTTGGGGACCCCGCTTTTGACGCAGAAGGCGATGTTACCTTTTTTTCAGAAAGGTCGTATAGAAGCGCATCTCGTACGCATGCGTGCACGTCTCTATGAGAAACGGAATATTGTGTTGAATACATTGAAGCGCTATGCTCCACCTGGCGTGACATGGACGAAGCCGATGGGCGGGCTTAATCTATGGGTGAGTGTTCCTCCGCGTATTCAGACGGATATCGTACTCGGAGAAGCACTCAGGCGTGGGGTTACCTTTTTGCCGGGTTCTGTGTTTTATGCGGGAGAGCCGGAGAATCATCATTTGCGGATTGTCTTTTCCTATTTGCCCGACGATCAATTGCAGGAAGCTGTTCAAATATTATGTGAGGTGCTAGCTCAGGCTATCGAGCAAAAAAAAGAGGAATATCGCATAAATCCGCTTGTTTAAGAATTTTTTGAATAGATTTCGACAGTTTGGAAACATATATCCATTGTTTCATTTGTCTGAACACGGTAAAATTGCATACTTGGATGGTATTATAAAATGTGTCTATATAGTGAAAAATCGCTTGCTTGATGGGAGATGTTATCATCATGGAAACAAACGAAGCACAACATTTCGATGCCGTGATCGTAGGTGGCGGGTTAGCTGGTTTATCAACAGCAGCGTACCTGGCGAAGAACGGAAAAAAGGTAGCGGTCCTCGAACGTGGAAACCTAGGAGGACGCGCTGTTACATTGAAACTTAAAGGATTTTCGTTTAACTTTGGCGCACATGCCATTTATGGACGCGATTCGTCTGTACTTAGGAAATTTGAAAAAGATCTTGGGATTCAGATTACGTGGAAAGATTTTGAACCGAGTAAGGCGAAATATGACATTGGAGATCGGCTGTCAGCTATGCCAGCTAACATTCAAGGTTTGTTCCGTACGTCGATTCTGAACAGTCTGGGTAAGGTAAAATTCACCTTCAATATTTTCAAAACGATGCTTCATATGGAAAAAGGTCATCCACATATGTCGATTGAGAAGTGGATGGAAGAAAAGCAAGTAAGTGAAGATGTAAAAAACATGATGCTTACACTCGCTTCCTCTAATTTCTTCACCCGTGAGCCGGAGCGCATTCCATCTGATGTGTTCTTTACGTATTACCAGCGCCTGTTTACCTCTAATAAGCCGGTAGCTTATATTGGGGGCGGCTGGCAGGCTTTGATCGCTGAATTTGTCCGAGTGATCGAAGAGAATAATGGTGTAGTGATTACGAAAGCAAAGGCAGAGTCCATTGAGGATGACGGTGATCGTGTAACAAAAGTACACACTACACAGGGGATTTTTGAAGCGGATGAATTCGTGTTCTGTATGCCACCGAAAGAGTTGGAGAAAGTTGTAATCAACACAAAAGTAGAGCATTTCATTAAGCAGTATTCCAGCTATGAACCGAGCTATGTGTATGTGTATGATATTGGATTAAGTGAGCGAATTGATGTACCGTATACGTACATTTATGATAAAGCGAATAAAATGTTCATTACAGATATCTCGCATTACGACGAGACATGTGTGCCTGAAGGTGGGCAGATGCTGCAGGCGATTGCGTATTTGTCCGAGTCTGATCTGGCAGATAAGGAAAAAGTACAAGAGTACCATGAGAAAATCGAAGCGTTGTATGATAAACACTTTGCAGGCTGGCGCGATAAGCTTGTCGTTCCGCGTGTATCCAAGCGTGCAGCAGCGCAGGAAATCAAGTGGACAATGAATCAGAAACCGATGCCGGTGTATTTGCCGGATTACCGTAATGTTTTCTTTGCGGGTGACTGGTGCGAAGGGAAAGGCCAGCTGTCTGAGCTGTCATTTTCCAGCGCATACGAGGCAAGTCGTCTGATTCTCGGAAAATATTCGCATGTATAAATAAAAAAATATGTATCAGATTCGGGGGAAGCGGGAATAACAAGAATAGTTGTAGGAAAGTGTCTCCCTATATTCTCCCCCTTTTCCCTTGCCGCCAATTTGGCGGCTTTTTTGTTTTTAATACCCCCCTAGTGATGTAGGTGGATTCAAATGCTGTGAGTATCTCGTATAGATTTGATCTAGGTATGTAAGAATTTCATTCTATAGTTCGTGAATTTGGCTACTGTTTGTATGTTTCATAAATACCCTCCTTAAAATCTCCATTTAGGGCATGACAATTGAATTGCTCACTTTTATATGCACTTATACATAAAGTGGTTGAAGCAAAGGAGTGGGCAATATGAATAATTTTATGGCAGATGTACGATTTGAGCATCGTTTTTGGCTTCAAATATTAGGGGATCATGCTCGTTTTATTTTTACTACTCTTGCAGTTACTGAAAAACAAGAAATCAATAAAGCAAATATGTTTATTCATGCATTTGATTCATTACTTGAAAAATCTCGTCATCCTTTATTAGGACCAGAACTTTCTTTATTGAACCAAGAAGCATATCAACTTACATGTCAACTAAGGGCATTTAAACTTCATCTTTTACGAAGACATTTGATTGGGAAAATTAAGATTCAGTTACCCCCCACATTCCTCAATCATATGGTAAATGAATTAGAGGAATATGTACGAATATTATCGTGTCTATTACAAGGGAATCCAGTGCCAACCTACCACCCGATTCATCATCATTTGTTATGGTTACAGGATGCCGTAGGTCATGCAGCCACCATAACGTGTTCTGTTGATGAAGTGGAAAGGGATGTTCAAGCCAAGAGTAAAAAGTTCAATAAAAATTTTGAGAATCTCTATATGAAGGCTGTAGAATTTGCAGGATATTTACGAACTCATCTAGAGAAGTTCCCTGCTCTTGACCGATTTAATCATCAAATTGAGCTAGAAATGTTTGTGTTTTTGCAATTTCTTAAAGAAATAGAGGAAATGTCTCTTGATGATCAGTTGTTAGGTACACTTTCTCCCCTGATACCTGATCATATGTCTAGAGAAGAATGTTATTATTTAACAAAGTTAGCTAGTGTTACAGAAATAAAAAAACCTGAGTGTAGTGCTGATAAACCAAGAATAGAATTTTAACCTGTAAAAGATGAAAGCCTGACATAGGGTGGTATGTCAGGCTTTTCTAGTTGGACATTCTATATTTCGAAATTGTGCGAATTCATCTTTACATATTAAAGTGAATCAATTACAATACGAATCGTATCGTATTATAACTAATTTCGTTAAAGGAGTCTCTTATGATGTCGGAAAAAATTGATAGTAAAAAAGGAGGGGCTGGTCGTCCACGCAGCATACAGGTTACGGAAACGATTCTTTCTACCACCCTGTTTTTATTAGAAAGAGAAGGCTATAAAAAACTGTCCATGGAATTGATTGCGAAAACTGCAGGGGCAGGGAAACAAACGCTCTATCGTTGGTGGCCAAATAAAGCATCGATTGTACTGGAGGCTGTGAGGGAACGGTGTCAATTAGAAATTCCAGTTCCTGAACTTGGTTCCGTTAAGCAGGATTTGTCGGAGTACATCGGAAATACTTGTAGGCTGCTCAACGGATCAACAGGGAAAATTATTGCGGCCCTTATAGCTGAGGCACAATTTGATGACGAGTTCTCCTTATTGCTTGATAAAGAATTCATCTCTACACGTAGAGAGGCACTCATCTCGATACTTAAAAGAGGAATAGAGCAAGGGGAGATAAACGACTGCAAAAACCTAAATGTTCTATCTGATTTTTGTTATGGTGCTATTTGGTATCGACTTTTAAACCGTCACGCACCATTGGATGATGAGTTTGTTCAGCATATCGTAGAAACTTTGATTTCATAATAAATGAAGGGGAGATGTGTAAAATGATCGTATTATCGTTTTATTACAAACAGAATGTTTCGTTTAACGAAGAGTATTATTATAAGCAGCATATTCCTCTGGTTAAAAATGAAGTTTTTAAGATGGGTGCATGTAAGTATGAAGTGAAGAAGTTTGTAACAGCCGCAGATGGATCAGCTCCACCCTATCAGTTTTCATTCAGCTTACACTTCCCTTCGCAGAAGCAATTGGATGAATTCTTTTCTAATCCAAAGCTTAAAGATTTACAAAATGATGTTGCAAACTACTATGATGGTAATCCAGACGTCTTTATTGAGGAAATAACGATCCAGGAAGATAGCTCTATGTAAAACGAATAAAAGTAACGTAATAAAAAACCTGGCATATTTCCTTATGGAAGGAGTATGTCAGGTTTTTTGTATAGGTCTTGGTATAGATATTGCTGTTGTTTTTATGGTGATGGAAAATTATTGATAGGGGGGAGCAATACCATGAAAACTGTAAATATTAGACGTGCTACAAAAGAAGACATCCCACAACTTATGGATTTGATGTACCAATATATTGTTGATTTTTACAAATGTCCTCGTCCAAGTGAAGATGATCTTAAAGGATTGATTATTCATTTACTTGACCATCCATATGAGGGGATTCAATTTGTAGCGGAGGAGGATCCGAATAAATTAGTGGGGTTTGCCACATTATATTTCACCTTTAACACACTAGAAGTAAAACGAATGGCTTTTCTTTACGATTTATTTGTACGACCAGATACGAGAGGACAAAAAGTTGGCGAAACCCTTTTTCAAACGTGCCTCTCTTATATCAGAGATCATAATTATTCGCATATGCTTTGGGAAACGGCTCATGATAACGTAACGGCCCAGGCCTTATATGATAAAATGGGTGCTCAAAAAGCGGCTTGGTTAAATTATGAGATTAAGTAAGGTTATGAATTATTGAATGTGGTATTCATAATTAACTAATGCTGGGTAGCGTTCAGAATACAACCGCGAGGAAAAGTCTGACATATTCCCTTATAGGGTAGCATGTCAGGCTTCTTTATGGTTATGGACTGTATATACTCCCTAGTATGTACTAGGGAGTATATACAACTATTCAGGATTAATACGCAAGGCAACCCCATCCATACTAGTAAGTGATACTCTTTCAATTACTAGTCCTTTGTAAACTACAGAATCTGTTTCTTTTTCTGCGTTAGAGTTTACAAGCGGGGCAATAATATTGTCTGATTCGTTTTCCGTAAAACCAAGAGATTGAAAAGCAGCTACAAAAGCGCCGATAGCATTAATCATACTTTGTTTATCAGTATCAAGTTGAGCTAGAACATAAAGGGATTTTGTATTTTCGCCATCAGTTGTGATTTCGTAGAAGATAGGTCTGGATAAATCCGTGTTATAAGTAGTTAAACCGTTCTTTAATTTCCAGTGGTCCCAAGTTCCTGCGGCTATAACAGGGAATTTATCAAAGACTGGATCGATCGTACCCGGATTAGATAAAGCATTCATAATGTATTCTGGAGACTTCGGAAGATTATGTGATGATTTTTCGACCTCAGATGCTGCTTGGAGTTCAGCTTTTTTGGTAGCTTCCATGTCTTTTTCAGGCTCTTTTGTTACTTCTGTTTGAACAGGAGCACTGGTGGAGGCCCGTTCAAACATACCTTTTAAATCGGCTCCATTTTCTACTACAGTACCGATCAGAACAAGTGTACAAACAAATGCAAAACCTATGTATTTACCAGGTCCTTTATTTTTTACCGTGGCGTAGACAGCTAATCCTAAAAAGATAAGCGCCCACAGAAAACTGGCTAACCCAATGATGAACCACATGATGAGTCCTCCTTGTTTAGTAAAAATACTTATTTAATTGTAATTTATATAGTCCTACGGAACTAGACACTGATGTTAGACATATTTCGACATAGAAAAGAACCTGACATATCCCTTATAGGGTAGTATGTCTGGCTCTTTTGTTTTACATAAAATATCTGGCATCATCATCATATTGATCGATTCTCCAGCCGGCTTTTGTTTTTATTAAGATTAATTTCTGTGTTACATATCCACCTTCTCCTTCCTCGTAATTCTTTTCGGATACATAAGACTTACTTTTATCTTTTGAGTATGTAACTTTAAAATTTGAATTATAGTAGAATGCGTATACATAGACGGCTCCTCCTCTTGTTGACTTCCATTTATCACCTACTGGTTCTAAGTCACATTTTATAAAGTTCTCGATGTACTTTGGCGTAAAATACGGCTGCATGATGTCGTAGATTTGTTTTTGTGTAAGTGGAGTAGTATAACTTTTTTCGAAAACATTATCCATGGCTTTTCGCCCGTTTTTTAATAACGAGATCGTTTGGCTCTTTGATAATGTTTTAGTTGATGTTGCAGCGTGAACATACGTCTCTGATGTGTTAGTTAAGCTGGCTGTGAGTATCAGTACTCCCAGGTACAGCATAGTCTTTCGTAGTAAGGTCATATAGTTCCCTCCTATATTTTATTCCTACATATTCCATTTTAGGATACATGCTATTACAGGACCAGACATTACTATTAGACATTTTTCGACACAACAAAAAGCCTGGATAGTATGTCTGGCTGTTTTAGTTCCGTTAATAGGCATGTAGTATGGCTCTAATTATGAGTATTAACCAATTTTGCGAGCGTAAAAATAGATAAAAAGAGAGAAAACAGATGATAAACAGATTAATAAGATGATATGCGGAGATATAAGGAGATAAACAATCTATTCCGTTGTTTTAATTATTTAGAATATTTGTTATATTTATTTTACAACAACAACAGTTGGACAACCTTCTACTCAACCCACTACACCTGAATGGATGTGATGACGATGATTGCAGAGGGTAAAATTCAATGGATGCTTGCTCCAGGTAAATAGGGAAAGGCGATGTACACAGTAGTCGAATAACGAAAGAAGGAAGGTGTGACACTTCCCGAGATCGTTAGGGGTGTACAGGTGTATAAACTAAAGCAGGAAAGGAGAACGAAAAATTGAATAGTGAGGAAATACAAACGTAGCCCTGTGCTCTCAATGACCGAGAACACAGGGCTACGTTATTTTTATTACTCCCTAGTATGTACTAAGGAGTGAAATATTATAGTAATTTGTTTTGTTATTTTTCTGTTTTATCCATATCGACATTATATTTCTTTGCTATATCCTGTCTCTCGTAAACGGATTGTCTCTCTAATTCTCGTGCTTCTGAAAGTAATTTATTAGCAGAAGTAAACTTTGATGCATCTTTTGTACCAAGGGCTGAAATAATCTCGGTTATAGCCTGCATGTGCTTATCTGACATTTTGATCATTTTTTCGTGCGCATCACGGAATTCTTTTTCGGGCATGATGGCTGCGAGTTTTTCTTGCATTTCTCTTGCTATCGGTAAAATTTCATTCGTTATTTTGTCAGCAAATTGCGCATCTGTTAATCGAGAGTCATTTTTAAGAGCTTCGAACCGGCTTGCTAGTTTCTTTTTTTCGTCAATGATAGGCTGTAACTCCCCGAGATACTTAATGAACGCTTTTTTTCCTATATCCTTTGCGGCTTCTTCGGCTTTCTTCTTAGACTCTTCAAGCTTTGTAGCAGCCTCTTGCTCTTTAGGCTCCTCTTTTACAGCAGCCGAAAACGCTGTTACAGCTTGATCGTATTTACCTTCTTGTAAGGCTTTGTTTCCAGACTCCATGTTCTTTTTGTATTCAGGTGAAGGTCCACACCCGGATAAAGATAAAGAAGCAACGAGTAAACTGGAAAATAACAATCTTTTCTTCATGATGATTTCTCCCCTTATTATGTATTTACCTTAATCTTTTTATTGTAATTTACATAGTTATACAAAACTAGATATGAATGTTAGGCAATTTTCGACATTAAACTACAAAAGCCTGACATATTCCCTTATAGGGCAGTATGTCAGGCTTTTCCTTATGGTTGTATATACTCCCTAGTATGCACTACTAGAGAGTATGAGGTTGCTTATGATATTCTATAAAACTAGGAAATGATGTAGATGGAGGACAAATATGAACAAGTACAAAGTTTTACTTTTTGATTTAGACGGAACAATATCAGACTCCAAAGAAGGAATTACAAAATCTGTACAATATGCATTAAAAAAATTAGGTATTGAAGAAGACGATCTCAATAATCTCGAACCTTTTATTGGTCCTCCATTACAAGAATCTTTTCGAGCTTTTTATTCGTTTACCGAGGAAAGAGTCAACCTAGCAATTGAATATTATCGGGAGCGTTTTAAAATAAAAGGAATGTTTGAAAACAAATTATATCCCGATATTGTTGAACTTTTACATAAACTACGAACAGAAGGGTATATCCTGGTAGTTGCCACATCTAAACCTACTGAGTTTGCGGAAAAGATTTTGCTACACTTTAACATCTCTCAGTATTTTAATGTAATAGTCGGTAGTAATCTTGATGGCACAAGGATAAATAAAACCGAAATTATCGAACATATACTAAACCAATTTAATGAATTTGATAAAAGTTGTTTTCTTATGATTGGCGATCGCAAACATGATATTATTGGTGCTCGTAATACGGGCATTGATTCGCTTGGGGTTACATATGGTTATGGTTCACATATGGAACTTCAGCAAGAGAATGCAACCTATATCGTTCATAGTGTTGAGGAGATTAAAGAAATCTTAAATCGCATAGGTGAAAACGACGGATTTTTTTGTTTAAGTGATAAGCATTCGGAAGAAAAAACAAGATAGTAAAAAACCGCACGCCAATATCTGTTCGGGTGCGGGAAGATTTATGAGACGATAAGAACCGTTGTGCCGAGTGGAATGTTGCGGAACAGCCATTCCACGTCTTTGTTCTGCATGCGGATGCAGCCCTGGCTTACATGATAACCGATGCTATATGGATTATTCGTGCCGTGGATGCCGTATTTATAGCCGCCAGTGTTTGAGACATTTAATCCAAGCCAGCGCGTTCCCAGTGGATTCTGTTCGCTGCCTCCGGGAATGTTTTTCGGCACGTACCAAGGGTTTTTGACTTTAGTAATGATACGGAATTCACCCTCTGGTGTTAATGTTCTATTCTTGCCGGTAGCGACCGGGAAATAATAAATCGGATGATCATTTAGAAAAACGGTAAGTCGATTTGTCGTTTTGTTGATCTCGATGTGTACATCATCTTCTACCGCAAATGCTGTACCAGATCCGGGGAAGAGGAGAGAGAGGCACAGAAGAAAGACAGAAAAATGTCTGAGCAATCGTGCCATATCTTCACCGCTTTTTCTTCTTCGCCATTTTTTTTTGTTCCTCATTTTCCCAGCGTTTTAAGGACGGATAGGGGTCAAAGGAATATTCGCCGTTTCCTCTATCTTTATAGATGCCATAATGCAGGTGCGGTGGGAATTTGCCGGATGTTCCCGGCTTTCCATAGCCAGAGCTGCCCACATAGCCAATAACATCACCTGGTGCTACGATATCCCCTACTTTGAACTTTTTATTAAAGCCGTTCAAGTGTGCGTAGTAGTGATAAATCGTATCGATATCCCGTACGCCGATGCGCCAGCCGCCGTACGGATTCCAGCCCATGGATTCAATCACTCCGTGCCTTGTAGCACGGACAGGTGTACCGTATCCAGCAAAAATATCTGTTCCTTCATGAATCCGTCGTCCGCCCCAGCCACGAGGATCACCCCATGTACTTCTGTAGCTGTAGTCGTAGTGGAGCGGCACAGGAAAAGCACTACCGACCAGATGAAGAGTGTTATGATGGCGGTACAGCTTTACAAGACCGGAGATGGTTCGCACGCTGCGATCATACGTGTAATACTGCCATAGACCGATGCGTAAATCATTATCCGTAAATCCGAACTGTCCGAGGTAACAAGCTATCGTGTAGACCACATCAAGGTCATTGTGTGGATCGGCTTTGCCATCGCCATCCCCATCTTTTCCAATCCCGCCAAAGAATGCAATCGAGCGTGGATTTACATCCGTATCAAGTGGATTCAGGACTCCACTCCATGTCGCGGGTGGCACACTAATCCCGGTCAATCTAGTCTGTGAGGGAGAAGGGCTCTCAGCTTTTTTACTCGGCTTGCGAACCGAACGTTCGTATTGATCGACAGCGGCGAGATATTGCCAGGGTACGCCGGTAATGGTCTGCATATGTTCAAATAAAACTTTACGTTCGCGAGACATCTGCTCACTATTGGTATCTGCCCGAGCAATAGATACCGGAAGAGAGACAGCGCATAGAAAGACGATGAGACTGGAAGCTAGAAATCGCTTGTACCACATGTTGTCCTCCCGTAATCATAAATATGTCCGACTTAGTGTGTGCAATCTGAATTGCTTTCATAAGAGGAAATTGATTAGAATGAAGAGATACCAGTACCAACAAGATAGGGGTTGATCCGCTGCATGGCAGGACGTAAACCGGAATGGCTAAAAATTAAACTGGATACAGGAAAGAACTTCAAAGAACTTAAAAATATGATGCGGGGCCAGACACTGCATACCGTATGTGAGGAAGCACGTTGTCCGAACTTATATGAATGCTGGGCGAACCGTACAGCGACGTTTATGATATTAGGAGATACGTGTACGCGGGCATGCCGCTTCTGTGCGGTTAAAACTGGGCTGCCAACGGAACTTGATCTCGCTGAGCCAGAACGTGTGGCAGAAGCGACTGAGCAAATGGGGTTGCGCCATGTGGTAGTCACATCGGTAGCGCGTGACGATTTACGTGATGGTGGCGCAAGTGTTTTTGCGGAAACGATTCGGGCGATCCGCAGACGGACTCCGTTGTGCAGTGTAGAAGTACTCATTCCAGATTTTCTTGGAGACTGGGAAGCGTTACGTGTCGTGATGGATGCTAAGCCAGATATTCTTAATCATAATGTGGAGACGGTTGAACGGCTGTCTGACCGGGTGCGTTCGAAGGCAAAGTACGATCGGACGATGGCACTTCTGGCAGAATCGAAGCGTTTGGCACCCTCGATCCCGACGAAGTCAAGCATCATGATTGGTGTGGGAGAGACTGTGGATGAAATTATCGCGACGATGGACGATCTGCGCCGTGTAGATGTGGATATTTTGACAATTGGACAGTATTTGCAGCCGACGACGAAGCATTTAAAAGTTGAGAAGTATTACCATCCGGATGAGTTTGCAGAGCTAAAAGAAGCAGGACTTGCGCGTGGATTTAAGCATGTAGAATCAGGGCCGCTTGTGCGCAGTTCATATCATGCCCATGAACAGGTTGAATCAGCGGCGGAATCGCAGATGAAGGCACAGAGTTAGAAAATGGTGGAAAGGGTCTTTCTTGTATAGACAAGAAAGACCCTTTTAGGTAAGGCGACTATTTTCCGCTTATACTGGAGAGGTGGAACGGTGATCCAGTACGATGACCGCATGCTTGTTCGAACTGTTTGTCTGTTTTATTTTCCATTTGATTCGGGTTGGCAAATACTTTATTGATTGTGTTTTGATCGTTTGTCGTATACACCTTGCAGTAGCGAGGTGATACATTTTCACAGCTCTTCTGCACTTTTTTCAGTGTCATTGCTGCTTGAGCAGGTGTCTGACCGGACGTATCACAACCGACAAAAATATGGTTGTCTGTGGTCAAAACATTTGCTTGTCTAATGCCCGGAATTTGGTTGGCTGCGTTCGCACAGGAAGAAGCAAGCATTTGACGATCAACATATACATTTGGTGTTGCTGCGGTACCATAACTTTTTACACCCATACCAGTGTGTGTGCTTCCAGTTCCAGTCTTATGCCCAGCATGTGCAATACCGATTTTTGGCGGGGTTGTGTGCCCTGTTGTTGACTTTGCTTGGTAGACTGAATTTTGGTGCGTAGTTCCATAAGTAGTTCCGTATGTGGTTCCAGGTGTTGTCCCATACGTTGTCCCTTTGTTTATGCCATCAGGACTTAAACCATACATTTGCTGGCCACTGTTTGTTACGCCGTAGCGTGTCATACCTTGATTGCCGAACATATACTGACGCGTATCCACCGTGCCTTTTGTACGGTAGTTCGATTGATCAGTAATGACGCCATTATGGTATGTGGTGTAGCGGCCATCCCCTTTTGGTTGTACTGCATAGCCAGTTGTTGATCCTTGATTTCCTTGCAGCGGACGATATTCCGTTGTTTTGGTGGTATTGCCTGGAGTACAGGCGGCCAGCGAGAGCGCAAGACCAACAGTGGAGAGAACAGAAACGATTTTTTTCATTTTCACACCTCCGTGAGTTTAGAGTGCCCGTACAAAGCCGGAGCTTTCGTGGCAATTTTGTGTGTATTGGTTGAATTTGTGGTAAAATAGGAGGCGTACGCCACACGTAAAAGAAGTGCGGTGTATGTGTATGAGGGGGTGCAGGTGTGATACGTGTCCAGGATCACGTATATGAGCTGGTAGAAGAGCATAAAGATGGATTCAAGCCAGACATATTCAAAGAACGATACAGCGACATTTTAAGTAAATTTGATTACATTTTGGGAGACTGGGGATACGGTCAGTTGCGGCTAAAAGGCTTTTTTGAGGATACAAATCGGAAAGCGCCGTATGATGCCCGCCTCAGTTTTCTTGATGAGTATATTTTGGAGTACTGTAACTTCGGTTGTTCGTATTTTCTATTAAAAAAGGTTAAGTCAGGCAGCGCACAGCCGATCGAGGGTGAGGTTGTGGAAGTAGAGGGTGAGACAGTGGATGGTCAGGAAGAGCGGTCGCCACGCAGCGGACGCGAAGGGGGCAGACGCCGTGATTCCCGTCGTCGCTCCCGCCCTCGCCGCAAGCCAAAAGATGGACAGGCTCGAGAGTCAAGATCAGACGTGTCGAATGAGTAGCATACCGAGAAAAACAGGCGAGGAAATTTTTTCCTCGCCTGTTTTTACTGTAGTGGTGGCTCGTAGTTTTCATTTGGGTTATCGTGGGTCGGATGTGATGCTGGGTCTCGGCGTACAATGCCTTCGTGGAAGTTCCGGTATTCGTAGGCGAACGCAGACTGGGGTACCTCACCTGTATCCCACGACTCTTTTCCAAGGAATGGATGGGAGGTAGCGATAGTGCCGTACGGTCCTTCTGGAAATTCCTCCGGATAGCGAGTATGAATCGCGCTATACTCGGTTGAGATTGGCATATATACTGGATCGGTTTTCTTCTTAGCCATAAATAAAACCCCTTTCCTTACTGTATAAGGATAGGGGTAGTATAGGCGGTTGTCCGTTTGTTTATACGAAATGACCGACTAGATGCTTAGATAGAGAAATTCACGTAATTCGTTCGCATCTGCTTCTGACATATTGAATGCTTCTTCGAGGTAACCAGGCTCATCCAAATCCTTTTGGCCAAGAATCGCCATACGGTGTGTCAAAATATTAAGCACGATGCTTTTGCCGTAGAAGTTTTTCGTGCGAATGATCGCCAGGTCGTAGCGGTTCTCTACCCCGATAAAGCTTACATAGCGTGTTTTTGTTTCTTCAGTATGATCGTACAGAAATGTCCAATCTCCGTGCTGACTCATAGTCGTTGTCCTCCTATCACGTATATGTACCAAATTATATGCCAACGACTCGTCTGGAGCAATGCTTGTGCATGCTCGGAGGCAATGGTTGGGCATATCATATGGTTTCACTTCCAATCATGCTATACTGAAAAAAGAAAAAACAGCAACAGGGGTGGTTTAGATGTACCAAGTAAATACCGAAAAGATTGAACAGCATTTAGTATATATGGAGCGAGTGCTTGCGAGTGTATCCTCCATTCTACGAAATGGTAACGCTAACGATGATATGCTTACATCTCTTTCTTTGCAGCGTGCTTTGCACATTGCGCTTGAGACAGTAGCCGACGTGGGCAATTATTTGATCGATGGGTTCATCATGCGTGATCCGGGGAGTTATGAAGACATTGTCGAGATTATGCTTGATGAAACGGTGGTTACTGTGGAAGTTGCGACTGCATTGAAGGACGTTGTAAACATGCGCAAGCCGCTGATTACGGACTACCTAGATGTACATGATGATGCGGTCAGCAAACTTTTGAACACGCATTATGAGAAACTTATCACTTTTCCGAATCAAGTACGGGAATACTTGAAAAAAGAATTGTAATTAACAAGAAAACATCGCTCACATAGTTTTTATATTATATTGTATAAAAATTTACTTATCTCACGAAATCAAGTACAATGAGGAGGAGGAAGGTGAAGGAAACGATGAATAAAGATAAATCCTCTTCGACGCGCAATCAGATTTTGCATATGTTAAAAATTAAAGGTTCCATGACAGTAGGGGAAATGGCTCAGGAGCTTGAGATTACAGAGATGGCCGTGCGCCGTCATTTAAATACGCTTGAGAGAGACAAATACATTCAGACACGTTTGCTTCGCCAGGCCATGGGCCGCCCGACTAATGTGTACTCGCTTTCGCAGGAAGCAGATAATATGTTCCCGAAGAACTATCAGGATTTGACTCTTGAAATTCTTGGTGATATTGAAGAGCTGCAAGGAGCGGAGATGGTGGAAGCGTTATTCCGCCTGCGTCAGCAGCGTCAGGAGAGCTTGTATCGGGATGTGGTACCCGAGGGTAGTGATTTTGAGAAGAAGCTTGAGATGCTGGCCAGAATGCAGAATGAGAAAGGCTACATGGTTGAGGTGAAAAAGGATGAAGAGACCGGACGCTATATCCTGGTCGAATCAAATTGTCCGATTTTCGATGTAGCACGGGAGTATACATTTGCTTGTAACTGTGAGAAGACGCTGTTTGAGAACATTTTGGAAACGCGAGTGGAGCAGGAGCAGTGTATGGCAACTGGCGGCGATAACTGTGTATATGTAATTGATCATAAAAATGATACTGCGGAAAATCGCAAGTCATAAAGTGAAATATAGCTCTGTGGATCAAAGGATCTGCAGGGCTTTATTTTTTGGCTTATTATGGTATTATTTTCATAAAAAAGAGAGTAAGAGGAGAACGAATAAAATGAAAAAAGTATGGACGATCGGAAGTATACTGACATCTATCCTGGTAGGAACAGCGGCACCTGTAGCGCTTGCAGCACCTGCAGTGGCAGTAGCAACTATCCCTGTACAGGTAGAAGTAGACGGAAAGAAGGTAGCGACTCCGGCGGGAATGGATGTGATAGATGGACAGGTCATGGTTCCGCTGCGCTGGGCGGCAGAACTGGCAGGTGCTCGCTCGGTACAGTGGGATGCGAGTAAGCGTGATGTTAGGATTGAGGCACCTGAATCATATGAGAGATTTTCTCAGCTACGCTCGTACATAAGACTGGGAGCGGCTCCTGCGGAATGGGGAACGTACTTATGTCAGTTGCCAGATAGAATGAATGCAATCCCACGTCCAAAACTTTCGGATCGAGCACTTGTGCTGGATCTGGAGATAGATAAGATCCAGCAAATGGAACAGGAGAATAAGAGCCTGCCTCTACGTCGGGAAGTAATCAGTATTACGATGCAATATGCTGGACAGGATCATCCGTATGCTGTATATAGTGCGAAATTTGTGCAAGGCCGGGTATACGTTCCAATGGATTGGCTGAACCAATTATTTGGAGCAGACGTAACATACGACAAGGAGCGGGGAGTGCTGGCGATCCAGTTCCCGAATCTACAAGAAACTAAGCGACAAATCGCTGAGATTGAAGCGGGGCTTGTCCCGGCTTCTCCTGATGAGACGATTGCGTTATGGGGACGCGGTTTGCAGACGCGAACCGGCACACTTCTGTATGCTGCGCTGTCGAATGAGCTTCGTGATCGGGCGAGAGTTGACTTGCAGGCACGTAATTGGGTAACCGGGGGATCGAGTCCACATGCAGGCAAGATTACGGTGCAGGATAAGAAGCAGTTGGATGCTGATACATGGGAGTATACGCTGATTTATCCGGAAGTAACGTCTGGATACATGGCAAACTATCCAAACGTAACACCTGCTGACATCGTGGGGACGTGTACAGATAAGTTGGTGGTGAAAAAGCAACGTACAGGAGAAACGGAAGGCTGGTTTATTGCAGAAGTGAAGCAATCAAACGAGTACTATGGGCCTGTTTTTGCGGAAAAAAGAAAGGAATGACATGTATGGGGAGTTTAAAGGAAAGTGCCCAAAAAGTACAAAATAAACTTATTGAGTTAGGCTATACAAATACGGTTGTAGAATTACCAGATAGCACTCGAACGGCTCAGGAAGCGGCAGAAGCGATAGGCTGTGAAGTTGCTCAAATCGCGAAATCGATCATTTTTCGTCTTAAAGGGTCCGATAAGCCACTGCTCGTAGTCGCTAGTGGGATCAATCGAATTAATGAAAAACAACTGGCGAAACAGCTTGATGACAAATTAGGAAAAGCTGATGCAGATTTTGTACGAGAACGTACAGGATTTGTAATTGGCGGGGTAGCACCGGTAGGGTATTCAGAATCGATTATGACACTGATTGACGAGGATCTTTTTCAATATAATGTGTTATGGGCTGCTGCTGGACATCCTAAAGCGGTATTTCAATTAACACCGGAAGAATTAGTACAAATGACAAAGGGGCAAGTTGTTTCTGTGAAATAAGAAATAGACATGTAGTGGCTATATGGTACAAGAAGCCGATTTCCATAACTGACAGGAAATTGGCTTTTTTATGTATACAATTGCGCAGCGTATAAAATTCTTGAATGGTTCTTTTACGGCTTATGTGACAATTTTATGCTTGACTTAGAGCTAACTCCAGGTTGTAGAGTAGACCCATAAAACATACCTAGGAGGAAGAACATGTATACAATCGGTCAGGTAGCAGAGCAAACAGGGTGGAGCGTGCACACACTTCGTTATTATGAAAGGATTGGTCTTATCGATTCTCCGGTACGGAAAAGCGGGGTGCGGATGTATACAGAGTCTGATATACAGTTCCTTCAGTTTTTGCGGTCACTAAAAAATACAGGCATGTCATTGGAAGATATGATGGAGTTTACGGAAGATGGGTGCATTCGAAATTTACTTGCGGAACCAGACGAGAGTCTACTTCCGCGCATCACTCGAAGAAAGGATATTCTATCCCGTCACATAGCAAAAATGAAAGCGCAGGTAGAAGAGATCCAGACGGTGATTCAGTTTACGGAGGAGAAGTTAAGCGTGTATGAAACGATGCTTCTGACAAAAAGGGAGGCGGCGAAATGAAAGGTAGCATTTATTTAAAACTGTTCGGCTTCTCGCTTATGACAGGAGCTACTTTTCATCTAGCCCCCTATGTGATGCAGTATTTCTCAGCTGCTGGCGCGGCAGGCTGGCGCTTCGGTCTAGCAGCAGGTAGTATGCTGCTTTTGTTGATCGACAAAGAAAAACTATCAGGGTATACCATTCGGAAAAATGCTGGAGCATATCTTTTCATGGGAATAACAGGGGTTTTCGGCTTTAACACACTGTTTTTTCTCGGCATGGAACAGACCTCACCTATCAATGGAGCACTTATCATGGCAACCAATCCACTCGTGACCATGCTTCTGGCTCGTATACTGTTGAAGGAACCTGCTTCTACACAACAAAAAGTAGGCGGGATTCTGGCGTTTATTGGCGTATTTCTTGTTATTACAGGCGGTTCCTGGGATGCGATTCGTCACTTGCATTTTTCTGCGGGAGATATGCTGATCATGGCGGGAAATATATGCTGGGCCTTATACGGTATTATCGGAAAGGGATTTGTCCGGGACAGCACGTCTCTACAAACTACCGCATATACGATGACAATTGGAGCCATAATGCTTATGTTTATAGCTAGTCGAACATCGGCCCCGGTACCGATTTCGTCTATCCCCCTGACAGCGTGGGCCGCGATTGTTTTTATGGCGCTAGGTATGAGTGTACTCGGATATATCTGGTGGAATGAAGGGGCGGCACGCATTGGCATTAGTCGAGCTGCCTTGTTCTTCAATCTTGTTCCGGTCGTTACCTTGTGCATTTCCCTGGTACTTGGGATGGCAGTAACAGGCGTACAAATAATCGGATCAGCACTTGTCATTGCTGGTGTGCTGTATGCATCTGGTATAACTCAGATCGCTTCGCAAAGAAAACCGATGCAAAATATCCCTAAATCAGATTGTACGGTCTAATCTAGGGATACGGATTTTTTACAAAGAAAACATAACCTGCGTATCAGTAACAAGATCTCTGATTTCCTCAATGGATGAAATCGATTCACGTCTTAAGATGAGCTCTCGTCCAATGGCGATGGCGAGCTTTTCCGAGTGAGCGCGTACAGTCGGATCTTCAATGCTTTCAATGTCCCATACATGGGCGAGGCCGACGATGCGGCGGATCGTTTTGCAGCCCGCATAACCAAGTGTATCTTGCAGAAGTCGACGCACATAATCATCCACATAGCTTGGGACAGCGGCACTTGATTCGATCGCTTTTTCGGCCCACAGTGTACGGAATTCTGCTTCAAATGTAGTCCATATGTCTGTAATCGTATCAAGCAGATACGCCTGGTATGATTCACGTTCCTGCACATTAGTGGCATGACCTTCCTGTGCCACATAGTTCAGCAGCAGGTTAGCAATGACTGCACCGATATCGAAGCCCATTGGACCGTAGTAGGCAAACTCCGGGTCGATAACTTTCGTGTCTTCTTCTGTTACCATGATGCTTCCTGTATGCAGATCACCATGCAGCAGTGCCTGCGTGCGCGTGAGAAAGCCTTCTTTCAGCTTTGCGACTTCCAGTTTCAATGCGTCATCATGCCAGAGTGCTTCTGCTTGTTCACGAATAAGCGGATTGAAGCTGTTCGTTGCTGCATCGTAATACGGATCGGTAAACACGAGGTCTTCCGTAATTTTGCATAATTCAGGATTAGAGAAGGAGACAACACGTTGTTTCTTCTCGTACGGATGCAATGCCAGATCAGACGTTAGGAACAAGGTGCGCGCCAGAAAAGTACCAATATGATTTGCAAAATTCCGATAATACTTGCGAGCAACAAGCCCTTTGCGCATAATTTCGTATGCAGACAAATCTTCCATTACGGTAAGGGCCATTTCGATGTCATAGTGGTACACTTTCGGCACGAAACCAGGACATAGCTCATCTTGGAGAATTAATGCTTCGCTTTCGATACGGGCACGGTCAAGTGTGAGCGGCCACGATTCTCCGACGACACGTGCATACGGAAGAGCCTGCTTGAAAATAATGCTTTTGTTTGAAACCTCATCCTGGATATGGAATACGAAGTTTAGGTTTCCATCCCCAATTTCACGGCTTGTAAGCTTTGCATCGGCTGGGAACAAGCCGGGGATGTTGCGCGCGTATTCTACTGCTTCTTGTTCAGTAAGCATACGGTATGTGGACATAAGTTCAATCTCCTCTCTAAACAAAAAACGCCCCTCTTGGTTAGAAAGAGGGACGTGTACATGTGTGTGCATCCTTATCTTTCAGAACCGTTGTTCTGCGGGAGTTGGCACCTTACTGTTCATGCAGCAGGTTGCCGGGTGTCATCGGGCCCGTCCCTCGACCATCTCGTGATAAGTCAATCCAAATGTAACAGTCGTACGAATTATTTGTCAAGAGTGAAAATACGCGAGAGTGAAAAAAGTGAGAGTAAAAAAGCTTGGTGGTGGCGGAGGGGATGGTAAAAACTCAGAGGGGATAAACGCTGGGGTTGCCATCCTGATTCGCTCTACTGGAGAAAAAGCTGGGTAGGGAAAACAAAAGGACGGGTTCGTTCTCTTTTGCCATCCCCTCTACCAACGAAACTTTTTCTCTCTGCGTTTTACTTTGTGAAAGAATAAAAAGCTAGAAGATCAAGAGATGTGCTTGGTTTTGAGTTATATAAAGCTATGCCGGTATGGGAGAAGGAATGAGCAATGAACGCTTTTACGCGTTGCTCATTCCTTCTCCCATACCCGCCGCCACACTTTATACAGGCTCAAGAATTCCAAGCACTGCTTTAAAAGTTTGTGAAAAAACTTGTTGACAGAATAATTTGGTAGGCGCTATGATTAGTTCCAACAAATCACATACGCAATTCGATTTTGACTCTCATCGAGAGAAGGCGGAGGGACTGGCCCGATGATGCCCGGCAACCTGCCTGTGTTCGCACAGGCAAGGTGCTAATTCCTGCAGGAGTAATCCTGGGAGATGAGAGGCTACCGATGCTTTATAAGTGGGGGCCTCTCTTTGTGTACCAAAGAGAGGCCTTTTATATTTATCACAAGTAAAAAGGGGAGTATGAGCATGGTAACAAAGACAAAACAACTCATTGCCGTTCTGCTGATTACGCTACTGGCAGCGTTCGCAGCAGGATGCGGCCAACAACCGGCTGGCGGAACAGGTGAAAAGAAAGAAGCCGCAACAGGGCCACTTGCAGGAAAGCGGATCGCGCTTGTTATGCAGCAAAATCTCGGTACCTTTTCTTCTCAGTACATTAGTGGGGTCAAAACAGAAGCTGAAAAATTCGGCGGACAGGTAACGGTGTTTGCAGCGGATAACGATCTTGGACGTATGTCTTCTAATCTGGATGCAGCCATTAACCAGAAGTTTGATGCGATTTTGATTGACCACGGTACACCTGCCGCTCTGCTAAATGGGGTACAAAATGCTGTTGCCAAACACATTCCGGTTGTCGTATTCGATGCCGACGTTAAAGCTCCGGGCGTAACGGTTCTGCAGCAAGACGATAAGCAACTGACAAAATTAACGCTGGATAAACTCGCAAAAGATGCAGGTGGCAAAGCTAACATCGTAAAAATCTGGGTAGCGGGCTACGCACCGATGGAACGTCGTCAGGCTGCTTACAAAGAATTTATGGCTAGCAACCCTGGTATCAAAGAAGTAGCCACATTCGGTGCGGCAACACAAAACACAGCACTGGATACACAGGCACAGATGGAAGCGATTCTGAAAAAATACCCGAACAAAGGTGAGATCACCGCAGTATGGGCAGCGTGGGATGAATTCGCAAAAGGTGCAACTCGTGCGATCGAGCAAGCTGGACGTACGGACATTAAAGTATACGGCATCGACATGAGCGACGAAGATCTACAGATGATCCAAAATCCGAATGGTCCATGGGTAACATCAGCAGCGGTAGACCCGAAAGACATCGGACGTGTACAAGTGCGATATGCGGCACAAAAAATTCATGGCGATAAAACACCGGATAATGTGGTGCTAAACCCGGTAGTAGTTAATCGTGAAGAACTTCCGAAAGAAAAAGTAACAACCGATCAACTGAGTCAGCATATCAAAGCGTGGGGCAACAGCACGCAAGGCATAGCAGACTGGATGAAAAAATAAGCTAGGGGAGGCCCTGCCTACTTTTATCAAGCAGGTGGGGCACATTCCTTATCCGAGAACCAGCAAGGGGGAGACAAGATGGCACAGCAGGCAGCACGTCTTATCATGACAGACATTACAAAATCGTTTTCCGGCGTGCCAGCACTTCAGGGCGTTAGCCTGACCGTACAGGCTGGTCACATTCATGCGCTGCTCGGCGCAAATGGAGCAGGAAAAAGTACACTGATGAAAATACTTTCCGGCGCGTATCAGACAGATGGCGGGATGATTGAACTCGATGGACAGACGCTATCAATTAGCAGCCCGGCAGATGCTAAGGCACAGGGCATCCACTGTGTGTATCAGGAAGTAGATACAGCGCTCGTTCCATCACTGACCGTGGCGGAAAATATTTTACTCGACCGAGGACCAGAACGTGGCAGACGTCGTTTTCTGAACTGGGGCTCCATGTATAAAGAGGCGGACGACATTTTACGTAGGATTGGCTACGAGATTCCGGTGCGTAAGAAGGTGGAGGAGTTAACGCTTTCGGAGAAACAGATTGTCCTTATTGCTCGAGCGGTGTCACAACAGGCGAAATGCGTGATTTTCGACGAGCCAACAGCCCCTTTAAGCATTGAGGAGGCAGAGCGTCTGTTCCGGATTATGAATCAATTGAAAGACGAGGATGTTGCTTGTATTTTCATCTCACACCGTCTTCCAGAAATTATGCAGATATGTGACACCGTTACCGTTATGCGCGATGGCTGCCATATTTGGACGAAGGCAAAAACGGATATTGACATTCCAGAAATTGTCGAAGCGATGCTCGGTGCATCCTTTACCGAAGAATACCCAAAAGTGAAGACGGTCATTGGTGAGACGTTACTTGATGTGCGAGAACTGCGTCGAGGTACCAGGGTACGCGGAGTAGATTTTACGGTGCGAAGCGGCGAAATTGTGGGGGTTGTCGGATTAGTGGGTGCCGGTAAAACAGAATTATCCCGTCTCTTATTCGGTGCAGATGCAGCGGATGGAGGAGAGATTTTGTTGCGCGGCAATGCCGTGCGCCTGCGCGAACCGGCGGATGCAGTAAAAGCCGGTATCGTGCTCGTACCAGAAGAGCGACGCAAAGAAGGCATTCTTGTAACGGAGAGTGTACGGACGAATCTCACGCTACCCGTGCTTAAAGCGTTTAGTCGAAGCGGATTCGTTCAGCGAAGTCGGGAAAAAGCACATGCCCAGGCGATGATTACTGACCTTGGAATTAAAACGCCGCATGAAGAAGAAACCGTGGGATTTTTAAGCGGTGGCAACCAGCAAAAAGTCGTGATTGGTAAATGGCTGGCGACAGATGCCGATGTGTTTTTGTTCGATGAGCCGACTAAAGGAGTCGATATTGGGGCCAAACGTGATATTTTCAACCTGATTGGCAAGCTCGCACAGGCGGGAAAAGGGATTGTGTACTTCTCCTGTGAAATCGCAGAGATTGTTGGCATCTCAGATCGCGTGCTCGTTATGTGTGATGGACGCATTGTCAAAGAGCTAGTGGGGCAAGACGTTACACCAGAGACGATTTTACTGTATGCAAGTGGAGGAACGGACTGATGAATAAAGTACTGGATTTTTCGTATAAGTATGGGGCTATTCTTGTTATTGTGGCGGTGCTTGTGTTTTTTAGCATCGTTAACCCGAATTTTCTTACGTATGACAACTTGACTGATATTTTACGCTCGATTTCCATTACAACACTGGTAGCGATTGGTGTCACGTTCTCGCTCATTGTGGATGGATTCGATCTATCAGTTGGTTCAACGGTGTCGCTCGTTACAATGGTTACGGCATCATTAATGGTATGGTATCAGCTACCGCTCATACTGGTTATTCTGATTCCGCTCGCATTAGGTGCACTCGTCGGACTGATCAATGCTTTCCTCATCGTGAAAATCCGTATTCCGGATCTGTTAGCGACATTGGGCATGCTGTATATCATTGCAGGCTTGCATAAAACATACAGCCAGGGCTTCTCGATCTATAACAATATGCCATTGCCGGATGGCTCGGTTGCACCAGGTGTGCTGAGTCAATCTTTTCTCTGGATTGGCCAGGGAAAAATTGTAGGTGTTCCCGTGCCAGTTGTGATCATGCTGATCGCGGTTTTCACTGTACACGTATTTCTGACGTATACACGTGCGGGTCGTGTGCTCTATATTACCGGGGGCAATCAGGAAGCGGCACGCCTGAGTGGGATTTCGGTTAATAAAGTGCGACTTGCAGCGTATGTGTTGTCCGGTGTGTTTGCTGCACTCGGAGGCATTTTGTTTACGGCACGAGTTGGTTCCGGTCAGATTGATGCCGGATCTCCACTTTTAATGGAATCGGTGGCAGCAGCATTCGTTGGATTTTCTGTATTGGGAGCGGGGAAGCCGAATGTGATCGGAACGTTTTTTGGAGCAGTGTTGATTGGGCTTCTATTGAACGGTCTGACGATGTTGAATCTGCCGTATTACGCATTTGATATTATCAAAGGGCTTGTACTCGTATTTGCGCTGTCGATTACGTATATTCATGTGTATCGCAAAAAAGTGTAGCGAGTAGACGAAAAAGACAGGACAGTCTCAGTAGCTTATGAGATTGCCCTGTTTTTTTTCATCTGTTTTTCTATACCGTAAATTTTTTTAAGTTTTGTTCCAGGCTTTCTGCAAGTGTAGATAGTTCTCTCGCACTCGCGGTCATTTCTTCTACACTAGCTGCCTGCTCTTCTGAACAGGTAGCTACTTGTTCGGAGGCAGTTACATTCATTGTAGTGATCCGGGCAATTTCATCGACCGCTCTGTACATGTTCTCGATATTCCCTTTAATATGTACCAGTACATTCTTAAGGGAGGTTGTCTCTGCTTCGGTTTGCTGCGCCATTCGTACAATGTTATCTAGAGACTGTCCTCCTTGTTCGATGATGTGAACTTGTTGTTTTACGGCTGTAAGACCGTTTTCCATAGCGTGGGTTGTTACGATTGTTTCGGTTTGAATATCCTGAATCAGATGTGTAATTTGTTCAGCTGATTTTTTCGATTCTTCTGCTAGACTGCGTACTTCATCTGCGACAACGGCAAATCCTTTTCCGTGTTCACCAGCTCGTGCCGCTTCAATCGCTGCATTTAAGGCCAGTAGATTTGTCTGATTCGAGATATCCGTAATAACAGTGACAATTTTATCGATTTCTGCAGAGCGTTTTCCTAAGTTTTGAATGGATTCGGTAGCAGAGGATACAGTTTTAGTAACGGTCTGTAAGTGCTTCATTGCCTCATGAATGGCTGTCTGTCCTTCATATGCTGCGGTAGTAGATAAAGTAGCATGCTGTAAAGTATTTTCCGCTTGCGTATAGCCTTCGCTTATTTGTTGTTTCATGTCATTCATCGATGTATGGACGAAAGTTGTCTTCTCCGCCTGTATGTTTGCTTCTTCTGCGACTTCCTGAATCGTAGCCGACACTTGATGAGATACTTCGCCTGTCTGTACAGCGGAGTTGGCCAAATGATTGGCTGAAGTTGCTACCTGCTTAGATGCTTTGCGGACGTCTATAATAATCGTGCGGACTTTTGCCATCATGTCATTAAAGGCTGCTGATAGTTTGCCAAGCTCATCCCGGCTCTTTATGGGCAGTTTTATTGTTAAATCTCCTTCGGCAGAAGCGAGCTGTTCGGTCATGTTTGTTAGGGTTGCAAGCGGACGAAAACTGCGGCGCAGGGCAATAAAAAACACGAGGAGACCAAGGATGAGGATCGATACATTGATGCAAGCGATAATGGGCATGTTTTCACGCATCACTTCGCTATTAATTTCGCTGACCGCACCGGCTTTTATATCTACGCCTAGCACACCGATTACTGTTCCGCTTTTATCTTTAATTGGTACAAAAGCAGAAAGATATGTTCCGTACTTTGGGTCGGTAATTAATGGGGTACTGCTGGCTTTTCCTTGAAGGACAGGAGAGATTTGTTCCGGGGCTGTTACGGTTACCTCTTCGTTAATGGGGGAGGCACTATCTGAATTTCTTGGCTGGCCGTCTACTAGAATTCGCACTTTATTTTGCTCATCTAGCTTTACGGTATAAACGTATAAGGCTCCGATTTTTTTCCGTACATCATTTAACCGATTCCGTAATCGCCAGTATCGTTCGTCTTCTGTCGGATGAGCTACAAACGCTTTATACTCATCTTCATCTACGAAAGAAGCGGCATTGATTGCTGTCTGGATCGTAAATTTCGCAATGGACTTTTCTACCGTTGTGCTCATATTCGTAAATAAAAACAGCGTATTAACTCCGATAAGCAGTGCCATGATAACGGCGGCTAACAACGAAATCTTCTTGATAAGTCCCATTCTCATCCCCCTGATAGGCTATCTCTATTATCTGTGGTAAATAATTACTTTTGATATCTATGTAATCATAAGACATGAACCAGAAATAAACAATAGGATTTACGGAAAGAAAACTACCCCCTTACGTATATTCAGATTTACTGGGAAAGATGTAGCAGCAAGGGTGATGGCTGTGATTTTTTTTGTGGTATTATGAAACGAAACAGGTAAGGATGGAGAGTGACGTTATGCAGCAACGTACATATAAGGGCTATTTATTAGACTTAGATGGCACAATTTATCGAGGGGGAGAGGTAATCCCTGAAGCGATCGATTTCATTGCGCGGCTGACCGTTCAGGGCATTCCGTATTTGTACGTGACGAATAATTCTTCGATGACGCCACAGCAGCTTGCAGATAAAGTACAAAAAATGGGCATTCCTACAAAACCGGAGCAGTTTTTCACATCAAGTATGGCGGTAGCAGAAACGATTCGTAAAATGGAAGATGAGCGACAAGAACAGCGCCAGGCAGCTGTTCTTGCGATTGGCGAAACAGGACTTTGCACCGCGCTTGCAGAGAAGGGGATTGCGGTTACAGATAAAGCTCCTGCTGATTATGTGGTTGTTGGCATTGATCGCAGTTTTTCGTATGAGAAGATGAAGCAGGCGACACTTGCGATCTATGGTGGTGCACGTTTCCTATCCACAAATTGTGATCGGGCAATTCCTACAGAAGAGGGGCTTGTGCCAGGCAATGGTGCGCTGACAGCATCGATCGCATATGCAACAAATCAGCAGCCACTCTATGTTGGCAAGCCAGAAGAAACGATCATCAAGCTGGCCCTTGAGCGTCTAGGTCTTGCGGCAGAAGATGTAATTATGGTAGGAGATAATCTTGAAACAGACATCGCTTGTGGAGAAAATGGTGGTGTAGATACGCTGCTTGTGTACACAGGATTTAGCCGGGCGGAGCATATCGAGACTTCGCGAGTGAAGCCGACGTACACGATACAATCTTTAACGGAATGGACTGTATAAATCAAATAAAAGCCTGACATGCCTGCTTATAGTGGAATATGTCAGGCTTTTTTTATCTACTACAATACCTAATGTTTAGAATTTGTTCAGTAATAACGTGTATAATGTAGTCAAAATATAATAGGTATATTATCATGGTATAAAGAAGGTGCTAAAAAATACAGAGAAAATCGGATTATCTATAAGAATTTTCATAGCTGCTAGTCATAAGGAAGGTGTACATACTTTGTTTATTTTAGTTTTGACGTTGTTCCGGGATATTCTATTTTTTTCAATTCTTATTACATTGTTTATTGCGATAAAAAAAGGCATTGTCTTGAGAAAAGAGATAAAAAAGAAACGCGAGCAGTTAAAAAGACAGGCGCAGCAATTAATCCAAACGAACTCGTCTATGGACAGTAAATAATAGAGGCTGAGGATATTGGACAAAAAATTTGAGTTCCAAAAAATTAACTAAAGCCTGGCAAATCCCTTATAGGGGAGTATGCCAGGCCTTTATTTATAATTCTTGTAATTCTCTAGTAGGGATTTAGCAACTTTCTTTGTTCATGTAACGTCGATAGGGTAACTCTAGAGGATTATGGAATAACTGTATAGTACAAGGAGAGGGATCACTGTGAAAAAAATAACCACTTTAGCTCTTACAACTATACTGCTAAGTAGTTTAACATTTAGCACTGCATTTGCTTTTACAGATGTAGATAAAGGGCAAGCAGAAGCGGTTTCGTTCTTAAAAGACCGTGGAGTTGTAAGCGGAATTGATCACGATCATTTTGTGCCGAAAGGGAAGATTAGCTATGCACAAAGCGTACAAATGATTGTAAAGGGCCTGGGTTTAAATCTGAATACGATACGTTTTAGTACGCCACCCGCAGCATCAAATATTTACACAAATATCCCGAATAATGCCTGGTATTCAGATGCTTTTGTTATTGCGTATTATAATGGTTTAGAGATTCCGAAAGACGTGAACCCGAATGCAACCATTACACGGGAACAGTTTGGCGATTTATTAATTCGTGCTTTAGAAAAGAACGGCGACTTTCCAACGGTGAAAATGTTTATAGAGATCAAGGATGAGGATCAAATTAATCCAGAATATCAAGGTAGATTACAGCGGATGCTTCTTTATAAAATAACTGAACTTGACAAGGCTGGTAAGTTACATCCAAAGAGTGACCTAACACGAGGAGAAGCCGCTGTTTGGATATATAATGCCATTCATGTTTTGGATGCACATACATCAAAAGTGGTAGCACAGTAAGCCGCTTTCATTTAGTTCCAAAGCGGCGGTGAGCAAGTCGACTGGCTGCTGCCGCTGCAATTGCACCGACAATATCGTCAAGGAAGGTATGACAGACACCTTCCTTTTTTTCATTTAATCTCTTGAGAATACCTGGTTTTACCTTATCAATATATCCGTAACTGGTAAATCCGATGCTTCCGTACACATTCACGATGGCGAGTGCGAGAACCTCATCAATACCATATAACCCTTCATCTGTTTCAATAATACATTGCAGCGGGTCAATCAGTGCTTTTTGTTCGGCTAACATATCTAACTGAATCCCGGTAATGATGGCATTTTGAATCTCACGCTTTTCTAGTACGCGCTCAATATTGTGTAGACACTGCTCACGTGTGAGATCGGGATAATATGGTCTTTGTAAATATTCTACGAGATCGACCAGATCATCCATTGACACCCCGCGTTTGGCAAGCAGCTGATAGGCGGCACTGCGGACTTTCTCATCTTGAACAGCCGTATCCATATTGCTCATCCGCATACATCCTCTCTGGAATAGTAAATGGTAATAAGAAAGATTTTCTCTTACCTTTCCCCTTCCAGCTTGTACTTATTCAACACGTCTTTACCACCAGTTACCTCTAGTACGGTTCCAGTAATAAAGTCAGATGCTTCTGCGCAGAAAAATGAAATGGCACGGGCAATATCTTCTCCAGTCCCGGAGCGTCCAACGGGTGTATCTCCCTGGTCTATCTGTCTGGCTTCGACAATTTGTCGCTGTTTATTGTCTCCGATAATGTCACCGGGACATACCATGTTCGCGGTAATACCGGATTCTGCTTCTTCCAGTGCAATCGTTCGGGTAAGAGAGACGAGCCCGGTTTTGGCAGCGGCGAAAGCAGAACGATACATCCACCCTGGAGCGGTTTGTGCTTTCTCAAATCCTACCGTCACAATGCGTCCAAAGCGCTGACGGCGCATATAGGGAATGGCTGCACGGCATAAATAAAACGCACTTGATAAATTTCCATTCACCATCGCGTCCCATTCTCCTGGCGTGTAGTCTGCCAATTTTTTACGTTCTTTAATATACGGTCCAGCATTTAAAATAAGCATGTCCAGGCATCCCCATGCGTTAATAACTTCAAGGACCATGCGTTCTGCATCAGTTGGATGGCTTACATCGCCCTGCAAAAGCAGCGTTTCGGAGCCGTAGGCCGCTTCAAGTTCATGCTTGAGGTTTGCTGCTTCCGCAACGCTTGTACGGTAGTTAATGGCAATCCGGATTCCATGAGAAGCAAGTTCGTGAGCGATGCGGACTCCAAGACCTCGCGCACTTCCGGTAATCAATGCCGTACGGTTACGTTTCACAAAACCATCCCTTCCTGTTTGAAATGCGTATGCTCTCTTGATTTCATTGTATATAAGGTTTTTACTTAAGAAAAGGAGTAAATATGCGAAAGAGGTGAAACGATGAAGACATATTATTTTTATGACAAAAGGCGACAATTTATTTCGCTTACATTTTCTCCGCAGCACTTTTGTAGTGACGCCAAACATGTGCTCATTTGGGCATATGCGGATGAAAGTCAGGAACAAATCGTGCTAACGAAGCATGAAAAACGCGGATGGGAGCTGCCTGGCGGTAAGGTGGAGCCAGGAGAGCGACCGGAGGAAGCGGCTGTGAGAGAGCTGTTTGAAGAGACCGGGGCACATTCAGGAGAGATGTATCAGATTGGACAATATGTAATTCAACCAGAGGGAGAAGCTGCGGCTATTGTTAAAAATATTTATACGACCACAGTCAAAGCGTGGAGTGACATTCCAGCTGGGTTTGAAACGATAGAGCGCCGTGTTGTTTCATCTGACATTACCACGTTTAAAGAGGGTTTTAGTTCGTTGATTCAAGATAATGTTTTTCCGTTATGTAGACAGGTGGCAAAGAAATGAGAAAAGGCTACCTTATAAGTTGCTGGGATCGCTTGATGTAGCATCGACAACGTGTGGTGGTAGGGAGTGGGAGAAGGAAGGAGCCACTCACCGACCACACGTTGGAGAAGTTGATACTACATAACGAGTCTATCTTATTATTCATTTTTAAAAGTGCTATGCTCATTCAATAGCGAAGCAGTAGCTGCGACTTTTTCAACCATCAAATGAAATTCTTCTGCACTTGTAGAATGCTGCCCGGTATGGGACGTAATATCTCGAATTGAGAGTGTGATTTCTTCAATTCCTTGCTGCATTCGGTTGAGTTGAGTTTGGATTTCCTCTGTAGCTTCTTTACTGCTAACCGCCATTTTTTTAATCTCATCAGCAACAATTGAAAACCCCCGCCCATATTCCCCGGAACGAGCGGCTTCAATCGCAGCGTTCAGACCAAGTATTTGTGTTCGTGAAGCCATGTTTTTCACATAGTTCAGGATCGACTCGACATTTTTTATGTCACTGTTCAATACTTCCGATTCTTCGGATAGCGCGTGTAAGCGCTGTGCTGTGCGATCCGAAGATTTTGTGATTTCTTCGGAAGAGGAGATCATTTCTTGAGCAACAGCATGTAATTCGTGTGCACCTTTACGCAAAACATCGAGCTGCTGATTCGAGGTAACGGCAGCTAGCACCCCTACCATTTCTCCCTGCTCGATGATCGGCTTTGCTGTTGAAATGTACGCAATACCTAAATGTTCAGCCCCGACCTCATTCCGAATTTTTTGCCCGGTCTGTAACACCTGATAGGTTACTGAATTTTTATATTTTGTCATACTTTCCCCAACAGTAAGTTTTAAATCAATATGTTTACCTGGTATATAAGAAATGATGGTTTCTTTATCTGTTAGGATCAGGCAAGTATCTTCTGGATATGTATCCTGAAATATTGATAAGCTTCCGGCTATTTCAAGTAATTTTTTTGACATTTTGTATTCATCCTTTGTATAAAGTTATATTTGTTGCGTATTTATAACGGATTATATTTATTTGTCATAACAAGGTCAATCATCATGATACGGAATTAAAGTAGAGAGAAAAAAGATACAAATACACAGTAAAGGCGGATCATTCAGAAAATTTATAAATATCTTGACGTATAACAGCTCGCATCATTATACTTTAAATATATTACACGTTAAAATAACGTTATATAATTAAAAAGATATAACTGATGATGTTAAAATTTTGTATATTCAGAATCAATAGTAACAGTTTATGTTGAAAACGTTATCATGTCCAGTATGATGAAAAAATGGGAGAGGATGAATGTGAAACAAATACCGGATGAAAAAGACCTGCATCTTCAGCATTACGAGCAAATTCGTGAGAAATTAGCAAATGAACCGTTTGCTCAGTTTCTTGGGATGCGTTTAGTAGATATGGGACCGGGAACGGCTACTGTTGAAATGGAAGTCGACGGCAGGCTTTTGAATGCGCATGGAACTACGCATGGAGCAGCTATTTTTGCGCTGGCAGATTTTGCATTCGCAGTTGCCAGCAATTCTCACGGGAAATCAGCTGTGGCACTGTCTATGAATATTGGCTTTCTTGCTGCAAGTGGCTTTGGGACTCGTCTTCGAGCAACGGCGATAGAAGAAAAAAAGGGAAATCGTACAGCCTGGTATCGAATTACAGTAGAGAGTGATACGGAAGTTGTCGCGCTGCTGGATGCTCTGGCTTATCGGAAAAACGATTATATCATTCCTATTGAGGAGTAGAGATATCTAAGGAGGGGCACAACGTGATCTTTAACAATGAAATGGAAACGATGTCAAGGGAAGAAATGGAAGATATTCAATTAGAAAGATTGAAAAAAACGATTGCACGTGCCTATGAGAACGTGCCATTCCATCAAGAAAACTTTGCGAAAGCAGGAATTAAACCGGAAGATATTCAGTCACTGAGCGATCTGGAAAAAGTACCGTTCATGAAGAAAACAGATTTGCGAGAGAATTATCCGTTTAACTTATTTGCGGTCGATATGAGTGAGGTCGTTCGGATTCATGGTTCTTCTGGTACGAAGGGAAAGCCGACTGTAGTGGGCTATACAAAGCAGGACATTGAAAATTGGTCTGAAATTGTTGCCCGTGCAATTTGCTGTGCAGGTGGTAACCCGGGAGATATATTCCATAACGCATATGGATATGGATTGTTTACGGGAGGGCTTGGTCTTCATTACGGAGTTGAACATTTAGGAGCAGCGGCTGTTCCGATTTCTGGTGGGAATACTCCGCGCCAAATTACGCTCATTGAGGATTTTAAACCGCGTGGAATTGCGGCGACGCCATCTTATGTATTAAACATCGTAGAAGAAATGAAGAGAATGGGCCATGATCCTCGCGAAACAAGCCTAGAATACGGTATTTTCGGTGCGGAGCCATGGTCTGAAGAGATGCGTGTCCAGCTAGAAGAAGAGCTTGGAATTAAAGCGGTTGATATTTACGGTTTAAGTGAAGTGATGGGACCGGGTGTTTCGATTGAGTGCCATGAAGCACAGGATGGGCTGCATATTGCCGAAGATCATTTCCTTGCTGAAATCATCGACCCGGAAACAGGAAAAGTACTTCCATATGGTATGGAGGGCGAGCTCGTTTTCACTTCTCTGACGAAAGAGGCGTTCCCGGTTATTCGCTATCGGACGGGAGACATTGCTTCATTAAATCCAGAGAAATGCAAATGTGGTCGCACAAGTATAAGAATGTCCCGAATTAAAGGTCGGGTGGATGATATGTTAATCATTCGTGGAGTTAACGTATTCCCAACAGAGATTGAATCGGTACTGTTTAGCTTTAAAGAGCTGGCTCCGCATTATCAGGTTGTCATTGAACGAGATGGCTCATTGGATCGCTTTGAAGTGCATTGCGAAGTGACGTCAGCATTTATGGATGAAGTAGGCCAACTTGAAAGCAGTACGGAAGTAGCGAAGTTAATGAAAGCGATCGGTCACGATATGAAGAATGCGCTAGGTGTAAGCGTTGTCCTGCGAATTAATCAGCCAAATTCGATTCCGCGCAGTGAAGGAAAAGCGATCCGTATTGTGGATAACCGCAATAAGGTTTTAGCGTAAGGGGGAGCAAGTATGCCAACGGAACAGGTAGGTGTCATAGGGGCAGGGACGATGGGAGCTGGGATTGCTCTTGTCTGTACCCGCAATGAATGCCCGGTTATTTTACTCGATGCAAACCAGGCGGTGTTAGATAAGGCGCGTTCCTATATAGAAGCGGCTCTCGAGAAGGATGTACAAAAAGGAAAGATAAGCGAACAGCAGAAAGAGGAAAGTTATCAGCGTGTTTGTTTCGCATCTGATATGCAGGAGTTGGCTTCCTGTACCATCGTGATTGAGGCAGTGCCGGAGCGGCTGGAGCTGAAAAAGTCTATTTTCTCTTCGCTTACAGAAATCTGTGCCTCAGATGCGTTGTTACTTACAAATACATCTTCCATTTCGATTACGGAGATTGCAGGTGGACTTTTGAACCCAGAACGCATTCTTGGTTTTCATTTCTTTAATCCGGCTCCGGTTATGCCGTTAATTGAAGTCATTCGCGGCAAAAAATCGAGCCAGGAAAACGTAGAGAAGGCGTATCAATTCGCCTGTGATCTTGGTAAAGTGCCGGTTCTTGTAGCTGATACGCCGGGATTTATCGTGAATCGAATTGCGCGTCCTTATTATAATGAAGCATTACGTATTCTGGGAGATAGAATCGCGCAACCGGAGCAAATTGATACGATTATGAAGCGAGCAGGCGGGTTTAAAATGGGACCTTTCGAGCTGCAGGACTTAATTGGGATTGATATTAACTTTGCGACGACAGAATCTGTCTATTCGAATTTCTTCCATGAAGGACGCTTCAAGCCGAGCCGTATCCAGCAGCGTATGGTACAGGCAGGTAATCTGGGGAGAAAGACGGGGGAAGGTTTCTATGACTACAACAAATAGAATCGTTTTAGTGACCGGAGCGAGTCCTCTACATCAGGAATTGAAGCATATAGCAGAAAGTAACGGTTATCACGTAATCGATATGGATCAGCTAGCTGAATATAAAGAGCAGATCGAACTGGCGATTGAAGTGAATAGTCTCGATCCGGAAGCAAAAAAGGCAACCATTCAGGAGCTTGATAGCACGCTAGCAGCGCATGTTCCGATTGTAGCGACATCACTTTCTGTTACCGCAACCGAAATTGCTTCCTGGGCAACTGTTCCAGACAGGGTGTGTGGATTTGGCACGTTCGTTCCGTTAGTAGAGAGAGAGTTGATTGAAGTGGCTCCAGCTCTGCAAACCAACTCTTATACGCTCGAACAGGTAAAAGCGTTTATGCAATCAATAGGCAAAGATACAGCGGTCGTAGATGATGAAGTAGGTCTCGTATTCCCGCGTATTTTATCGCTCATTATTAATGAGGCAGTATTTACGCTCCACGAAGGCACGGCTACGTGTGAGGATATTGATATCGCGATGAAGAAAGGAACGAACTATCCGTATGGTCCACTGGAGTGGGCGGACCGGATCGGTCTCGATGAAGTGTATGCGGTTATTCGCGGTCTTCATCACGACCTTGCAGAAGAGCGGTATCGTCCGGCTCCGCTGCTCCGCAAGTTAGTGCTTGCTGGACGGGTCGGACAGAGAAGTGGGCAAGGGTTTTATACGTATGAAGAACAAGAGGTTGGACAGCGATGAGTACACAGCGAAACGAAGCATATGTTGTTTCGGCGGTGCGAACGCCAGTGGGGCGTCTTGGCGGTGGGCTTGCGAGTGTGCCAATGGATGATCTGGCGGCGGCAGTGATTCAGGAGGTGCTTGTGCGCGGTTCTGTTTCTGGGGAACAAGTCGATGGCGTGATTATGGGCAATGTGATTTCGGCTAGTCCGTTTATTAACATTGCCCGAGTAGGTTTGCTAAAAGCTGGTTTACCGGAATCGGTTCCAGGATTGACGGTTAATCGTGTATGCGCATCTGGATTAGAAGCAATTAATCTAGCAGCACAGTCCATTCAAAGTGGGAACGGGGAGATTATGCTGGCAGGCGGCGTGGAAAATTTGACACGATCTCCTTACATTCTGGAGAAATTTCCGCAGCCATATCAGCGTGGTCCGCAAACTTTAATTGAATCGTTCGGGGGCCCTCGTTCGGCCCCGGTTTCTCTATATGGGGAATTGACGATGGGAGATACCGCTGAGAATGTGGCGGAGAAATTTGAAGTTAGTCGGGAAGATCAGGATGCATTTGCTGTGGAGAGTCAGCGGCGGGCTATTCAAGCGATTGATGAAGGGAAATTTGCCGAAGAAATCGTTCCGGTCGTCATTCCGAACAAGAAAGGCGATCCGATTGTTGTTGATACAGATGAGCATCCGCGTCGCGGCACTACTCTTGAATCATTAAGCAAGTTAAAGCCGGCGTTTCGAAAAGGTGGAACAGTAACTGCAGGGAATTCGTCCGGGATGAATGATGGAGCGGCGGCAGCTCTTATTATGAGCGAAGCAAAGGTACAAGAGACAGGTGTGAACCCACTTGGCCGCATTGTTCATTTTGCCTGCGGCGGGGTTGACCCTAAGATTATGGGAATCGGTCCCGTTGTCGCGATTCGCAAGCTGCTTGATGAAGTAAACTTGTCTATCGAAGATATTGATTTATTTGAACTAAATGAAGCATTCGCTTCTCAGTCGCTCGCATGTATTCGTGAGTTAGGCTTACCTCTCGACAAAACAAATGTAAATGGGGGAGCCATTGCGCTTGGGCATCCACTTGGCATGAGCGGAGCCCGTCTGCTTGGGACAATTCTTTATGAGTTGCGTCGTCGAAATAAGCGATATGGTGTTGTGTCATTATGCATAGGTGGCGGTCAGGGGCTCGCCACTCTCGTAGAAGCACTATAAAGAATGGGGAGAAATGAGATGAGAACACCTGTAATTATAGACGCAGTACGTACGGCAATCGGCAAGCATGGCGGTGCCCTAAAAGATGTTCGCCCGGATGATCTTGGTGCCGTTGTGATCGAGAAGCTGCTTGCACGCAATCCAATTGACCCGGCAATGATCGATGACGTTGTACTAGGGTGTGCCAATCAGGCGGGGGAAGACAATCGGAATGTAGCGCGAATGTCGTTACTTTTAGCTGGTTTGCCTGTGACGGTACCGGGTGTTACCGTTAATCGTCTGTGTGGTTCTGGACTAGAAGCGGTGAACCAGTCAGCCAATGCGATCATTGCAAATCGTGGTGATGTATATATTGCCGGCGGAACTGAAAGCATGACACGTGCCCCGCTTGTGATGATGAAGCCGGGGGCAGCGTATCAGCGCGGCAATGTGCAGCTGCATGACACAACATTAGGTTGGCGGTTGATTAATGATAAGATGGCGGCTGTATATCCGCCGATCTCATTGGGTGAAACGGCAGAAAATGTGGCGGAGCAGTATGGCATTACCCGCGAGATGCAGGATGAGTTTGCGCTGGCTAGCCAGCAGAACTATGCGCGTGCGGTAGCAGAAGGAAAGTTCGCCGCTGAAATCGTACCTGTAGAAATTCGTGGGCGCAAGGGAGACGTTACGATCTTTGAGCAAGATGAGCATCCGCGTCCAGGAGCTACGATTGAGCAACTAGTCGGGTTAAAACCTGCTTTTAGAAAAGACGGTACCGTAACAGCTGGAAACTCATCCGGGTTAAATGATGGGGCGGCAGCACTTCTTTTAATGGAAGAAACAGTCGCGCGTGAACAAGGCTTGAAGCCGCGTGCCCGTGTGATTGCATCCGCAGTTGCTGGGGTAGACCCATCGGTTATGGGGATTGGTCCTGTTCCTGCGGTACGCAAAGTGTTGGAGCGCTCAGGTCTAGCGATTTCTGATATCGGCTTGTTTGAATTTAATGAAGCATTTGCTGCGCAGGCAGTTGCCTGTGTACAAGAGTTGGCTGTTCCTGTGGAGAAAGTAAATGTGAATGGGGGAGCTATTGCACTTGGTCATCCACTCGGTGCGAGTGGTGCCCGTATTCTTACGACATTGCTATATGAAATGGAGCGGCAGAATGTTCGCTATGGATTAGCTGCGATGTGTATTGGTGTAGGTCAGGGAATTGCTACGATCATTGAACGCGTGTAACCCCCGCATGTAGAAAACATAATGAACATAAGAGAGGGCCCTGTTGCTTTACCTTTTTGCATGAACAGGGTCCTCTATCTAAAGAAAAGAGAGAAGGGGGAGATATACAGTGGCCGAGTTATTGCAATATGTTGCAAATGGTTTAGTTTCGGGTGGAATTTACGCTATTGTTGCCATTGGGTTTATTACGATTTACAACGTCAGCAAAGTTATTAATATGGCACAAGGTGAGTTTTTAATGCTGGGCGGGATGATAACGGTTACATTTATCAGCATGAATATCCCTTATGCAGGAGCCGTTATCTTAGCGATCTTACTTGTGACAGCCCTTGGTATTCTGATTCAAAAATATATTATCGCCAACGCCAAAAATGCGAATCCGATTAGCTTGATCATTCTTACGATTGGCGTATCGACTTTAATTCGCGGAGTAGCAAGCTTGCTCTGGGGTAAAGACCCGTTTGCGCTTCCACCGCTGACTAGCAATGATCCCGTATCGTTTGGAGGGATCACAGTCGCGCAGCAAAGTATCTGGGTAATTCTTTCTGTTCTGTTGATTCTGTTTGGACTCTGGTATCTGATGGATAAAACGATGCTTGGGAAAAAAATCAATGCTTGCTCGGTGAATACGCTGGCCGCAAGACTTATGGGAATTAGCCCTGTGAAAATGACAATGCTGTCATTTGCTATTAGTGCAGCTACAGGAGCTGTTGCGGGAATTGTCATTGCTCCCTTAAGTGTAACTTCTTATGACATAGGAGCTTTATTGGGAATCAAAGGATTTGCAGCGGTTATTCTTGGAGGATTAGGAAATCCAATAGGGGCAACAGTTGCCGGTTTTCTGCTCGGTCTTTTGGAATCATTAGGAGCCGGATATGTCAGTTCAGGCCTTAAAGATGCGATTGCGTTCCTCATTCTGATCGCTGCACTGTTGATCAAGCCAAGCGGTTTGTTTGGAGAGCGTAGTGTCGGAAAGGGAGGCTTATAATGGAGAGTAAATACAGAAATTTCAGTAAAAAATCAATTCCATATGCTCTTCTTGTACTACTTGCTCCGTTTATTCTTACTGATGATTATTACCATTCGGTCATGGTTGTTGCGGGCATGCATGCGATTGTAGTACTTGGGCTTTGTCTTGTAATGGGTCTCGCTGGACAAATTTCACTTGGACAAGCAGCGTTTTGGGGGATTGGGGCGTACACATCCGCTGTTCTTACCACGAAATATGGAATACCGCCTATCGCAGGTCTTGTTGCAGCGGCCATTATTCCAGGTTTATTCGCTTTTGTGCTGGCGCGTGCTATTGCAGGGTTACAGGGGTATTACCTCGCTATGGCAACATTAGCTTTCGGTTATATCGTACAAATCGGAATCGGCGAATGGGAGTCAGTCACAGGTGGAGCGAATGGAATCATTGGAATTCCGCCGATCGGTTTTTTTGGAGAGTCTGAACTTGGAATGTACTATCTTGTATGGGGAATCGTTACGGTTCTATTGATTTTCTCGTTAAATCTTGTTCATTCACGCGTAGGACGGGCTTATCGTGCGATTCATAAAAGTGAAATCGCAGCGACTTCAATGGGTGTCAACGTTCGCCAGTTTAAGTTAAGCGCTTTTGTAGTAGGCGGAATGTTTGCCGGTATTTCCGGTGGATTATATGCCCATTATATGGGGATTTTGGATCCACAGCCATTCGGTTTGCATGAGTCGATTTTATTTATCACGATGGTTGTCATTGGTGGGATGACGAATGTGTGGGGAGCGTTAATTGGTACGATCATTATTGAAGTTATTCGAGAAGTGTTGATTGCCCTTAGTCATGTGATTCCAGAGCTTAAGGGAGACATCGACACGATTGTATACGGTGCCATTTTAATTCTAATTATGATGTTTATGCCGGAAGGACTCGTTCCGCGTATTCGAGCCGTCTATGCGAAGTCAAAAGCTAGCAAGAGAGATGTACAACCAAAACCGGAGAGAGGGGAAGTAGCATGACACACGGAATCTTGCAGGTAGAAGAGATCACGATGGATTTTGGTGGTGTTCGTGCGGTCAACCATGTGTCCTTTCACGTAAAGGCTGGAGAAGTTGTTGCGTTAATCGGACCGAACGGAGCGGGGAAGAGTACGGTGCTAAACATGATATCAGGTGTGTTAACCCCGACATCCGGCGCGATTTCATTCGAAAATCAAGCGCTGGCACAAGTTCAAGGGTATGACTATGCACCGCTTGGAATCACCCGGACGTTTCAAAACTTACAGACGTTTGATGATATGACTGTATTGGAAAATGTCATGGTTGGATTTCACTCTAAAACACGGGCTGGACTCGTATCATGTGGACTAAAATTTGGTGCTGCTCGCAAAGAAGAGAAGTATATGCATGATCGGGCAAAGGAGCTCCTCGAATTTGTCGGCATTCACGCGTTGGAGAATCAATTAGCGGGTAGCCTGTCTTACGGGAAATTACGTTTAATGGAAATCGCTAGAGCGCTGGCAGCCGAGCCGAAGCTGCTGCTGCTTGATGAACCGGCCGCAGGTCTGAATCATTCGGAAACAGCCGAGATGACAAAAATGTTCGAGCATATTCGAGCGCAAGGTACAGCCATTCTTCTTGTGGAGCACGATATGGACATGGTGATGAATGTGGCAGAGCGGATTGTTGTATTGGATCAGGGAGAAAAAATCGCAGAAGGTACGCCGCATGAAATTCAGGAGAACCCGAAGGTAATTGCTGCCTATTTAGGACAAGAAGAGGAAACAGAAGAAGTGCAAGTGATGGCAGGGGGTGTGTAGATGGCTAGCAAGACCGTTTTACATGTTAAGAATGTAACGGCTCGTTATGGACCGATTGAAGCGTTACATGGGATTACGATGCATGTACAGGAGGGAGAAATCGTGTCCCTGCTTGGTTCGAATGGTGCCGGGAAAACGACCCTGTTGAATTGTATTTGTGGCCTTCATGGGGCAAAAAGTGGCAGCGTGGAGTTTGATGGACGAGACATCACCACGATTCCTGCTGAAAAAGTCGTTCCACTTGGAATGGCACACGTGCCGGAACGCAGGCAAATTTTTTCGACTCTTACCGTAGAGGATAATTTATGGCTTGGTGCCTCTCATCGTATGCCGGCGGTAAGCAAGAAAGAAATTATGCATGAGATTGAAGATATTTATAAGAGATTTCCGATTCTTGGCCAGCGGAGGCAGCAATTAGGTGGCACGCTGTCTGGTGGGCAGCAGCAGATGCTCGCAATGGGGCGTGCGCTCTTGGCAAGACCGAAGCTTCTACTGCTTGATGAACCGTCACTCGGGTTAGCTCCGTTGATTGCCAAGGAAATATTGGAGATTGTGCGGGAGATCCGTTCGGAATGGGGAACGACCGTGCTGTTAGTCGAGCAAAATGCGAGAGCAGCTCTTGCCATTTCCGATCGTGCCTACGTACTTGGCACTGGTTCAGTCATGATGGAAGGCAGCGCGAAGGAAATGATGCATGATCCACGCGTACAATCCGCTTATTTGGGCGCTCATGTTTAGGTGTTATGTAAAAATAACATAGATTAAAAAAAGTATAGGGGGTTTTAGGATGAAGATGAAGATGAAGAAATGGTTTGCACCTGTAATGGCAGCTTCGCTTGTTATGCTCAGTGCCTGTGGCGGTGGAGGGGGTCAGACGTCCACGAAAAGTCAGGAAACTTCAGGTAGTGCCTCGGATTCAATCAAAGTCGGGGCAGTATTTTCAATGACAGGTGCGAATAGCCCGCTTGGTGTGCCTGAGAAGCAGGCTGTAGAGATGTTGGTGAAAGAAATTAATAAAAACGGTGGGGTTAATAATAAGCCGTTGGAAGTTTTATTTGAGGATGACAAATCAGATAATACAGAAGCTGTGAAGGCGATGAAGAAGCTCGTGACATCTGAACATGTAGTAGCGGTTCTCGGGTCTTCAGGCAGTGGCCCTTCTTTAGGAATGGCTGAATATGCTGCTGCACAAAAGGTACCGATGATTTCTATGGCGGCAGCAAATAAAATTACGGATCCAGTTCGTGCTGGAATTTTTAAAACGCCGCATACAGATATTCATGGGACCAAACGTATCTATAAATACTTAAAAGAAAAAGGAATCAGCAAAGTAGCGGTGCTGTATGATAGCAATCCGTATGGAAGCGGTTGGGCTGTTCAATTGAAGAAATTTGCACCGGAGTATGGTATTACGCTTGTAGCAGAAGAAAAGTATGGAACGAAAGATCCGTCTATGAGCTCCCAGTTAACGAAAATTAAAGGGACAGATGCACAAGCACTCATTATTGCAGGTACGAACCCTGGCCCAGCCACAATTGTAAAAGAAGCGAAGCAGCTAGGCATAAGCATTCCAATTATCAGTTCACACGGAAGCGCGAACGGTAAATTCATTGAGCTTGCTGGAGATGCTGCGAATGGTGTACTCCTTGTAGCAGGTAAAATGCTTGTATCCGATCAGATTAGTGACAGTGACCCACAGGCGAAGATTGTGAAGAAATTCGTAGCAGATTATAAGACTGCGTATAATACAAACGCTGATGGATTTGCTGGCTATGGATATGATGGCTTAAATATTCTCGTTGAAGCATTAAAAGCTGCAGGTGGAGACGCTACGAAGTTACCAGAAGCGTTAGAGAAAGTAAATTATGTTGGGGTAACAGGGGAATTCAAGTTTAGCCCACAGGATCATAACGGCTTAAGTGAAGATAGTATGATTATGGTTCAAGTAAAAGATGGCAAGTTCCAGGTAGTGAAATAGTTTTTGAGAGGGGGCGCCTCATTAGCCCCTTCTTTTTTTGAATTAACAAAATTTATTGACAGATATATATAACGGTATGTTATTATAACGTTATAAAAACGTAATACAAAATAGTTCGTGATCACGTAGCTATTTATGTAACGAAACGTAAACATGCTAGAGAGGGGAATGTACGATGGGAAAAGCCGCTGAGCAAACAGGGTTGGTAACAGCGCAGGATGAAAATAAAAAGTATGAAGAGTTTCTAGCTAAGATTGAACGGGACGAGAAGATCGAGGCAGATGATTGGATGCCAGAAGATTACCGTACGCAGTTAATCAAACTCATTGCTATGCATGGCATCAGCGAAATTATGGGAGCGTTTCCAGAGAAGGAATGGGTTCCGAGAACACCAACATTAAAAAGAAAGCTTTCGCTTATGGCTAAAGTACAGGATGAGGTTGGACATGGACAGTTGCTGCTGCGCGTCGCGGAAGACCTGATGAAGCCGCTCGGCAAAACACGAGAAGATTTGCTAAATGATCTATACGCCG
This sequence comes from Aneurinibacillus uraniidurans, assembly GCF_028471905.1. Taxonomy (NCBI): domain Bacteria; kingdom Bacillati; phylum Bacillota; class Bacilli; order Caryophanales; family Paenibacillaceae; genus Aneurinibacillus; species Aneurinibacillus uraniidurans. The sequence goes on from NZ_CP116902.1 coordinate 629,600, forward strand.
GTCGCCTGAAATTCCATAACGTATTCCATATGCAAACAGTAAGCTGGGCAGACGCTGCACTAATCGGCTGGCTTGTTGACGGAGCTGCGATTGTTACTCAAAAAATGCTCGCGCATTCCTCATACGCTCCGTACGTACGGGCGCTGAAACGAATCATCATGGAAGAACGCTTCCATGCGTATCACGGTGAAGATATGGTAATCGCACTCGGGGATGGCACACCGGTTCAACGTGAAATGATGCAGGATGCACTGAACCGCTGGTGGCCAGCACTGCTCATGTTCTTCGGTCCACCAGAAGACGGCCCGATCGAGAGCAATCAGAACCTTAACATTCGTTATAAAATCAGAAGCAAAACAAACGAAGAATTACGACAAGAATTCCTTGGTAAATACGTTCCGCAAATTCGTGCACTTGGACTTAGCGTTCCAGATGAGAGCATTTACTATGATGAAGCGAAGCAACAATGGGTATATACACATCCAGACTATAACTATCTGAAAAATGTAATCGCTAAAAATCAAGGTCCACGTTCTCAAAACCGTCTCAAGCTGCGGAAGATCGGATTTGATAATAACGCTTGGGTTAGAGAAGCGCTGCTCCATAAGCAACAAGCAGTAGCCAATGAAAGAGGGGTGTAATTCATGAGCACACTTGATGCCAAAGATTATGATGTATATGAAGTATTCAGTCAGAAAGAGTTAACAGCGAAATTTGAAAGCCAGTTTAGCTTGCTTGCTCCTACACCTGAAATCGCGTTGAGCATGGCACAAGACAACTTCATGCGTCGGGAAGAAGTTCCGGCTAACATTTTTGTCGTAAAAAGAGATCACATGCATTTCGTATCACCGGAAGAGCGCCAAGCTTTCGAGCGAATTGATAATAAAGACTATCGTCAGCCAGCCCATTATGGATACATTCCATCAAGATGGAGAGAATTGGCCGCGAAAAATAATACGAGTATATCGGTTGAGTAGATAAGGAGGGAATCGGATCGTGACGAAACAATACAACACACCAGAAGAAGCGAAGCAGGATCAACAATTCTGTGAGGCGCTCGTTGAACTGATGTACCAATTAGCTGATGACGATTTAATGATGAGCCACCGCGGCTCAGAATGGTTGGGCCTATGCCCGCATATTGAAGAAGACGTGGCATTTTCTTCGATTACACAAGATACGATGGGCCATGCGGCGATGTATTATCAAATGCTAGAAGAGCTTGGAATGGGCAAGGCAGACGATCTTGCCCACTTGCGACAGCCGCAAGAATACAAAAGTGCCATTCTTGTAGAACGTGTGAACGGTGAAGGGGACTATATGGAAAACCCGGACTACGATTGGGGATATGCCATTGCCCGTAATTACACATATGAAACGTTCAAAAAAATCAGACTTGATGTATTGGAAGCGTCTCCATATGCACCGCTTGCAGATGCAGCGAAGAAAATCAAACGAGAGCAGTTTTATCATCTGTACCACTGGGGAGTGTGGTTGAACCAGTTATCAGACAGCACGGACGTAGCGCAAACACGTTTGAATGCAGCATTTGCAAAAACATGGGAAGATGTAGACTCATTGTTTGATCTTGGACCGAAAGCAGATGCACTTGTGCAGGCGGGTCTCGTACCATCTGGCGATGAGCTGCGTACAACATTCTTGAACACAATGAAGGAAAAGCTGGCAGGCTATAATCTGGCTTGGCCAGGTGAACCAACTCCGGTTGGGGAGAGCGGACGGGATGGCTTACATTCGGAAGCGTTTGTGGACGCCCTTGCTCAATTAAGCGAAGTATACAAACTGGCTCCACAGGCTAACTGGTAAGAAGGAGGAGATCGCGATGCAAGAAACTTTTAACTCTCTTGAACAGAAAGTATGGGATAAGCTGCAACAAGTAACAGATCCGGAGATCACATCGGTCAGTCTAGTTGAGATGGGAATGATTGATGGGGTTCAGGTAGATGGAGAAATCGCAACGGTGCGGCTGATTCCGACATTTGTCGGATGTCCTGCGCTTACGATGATGGAGAGCGATATCACCAAAGCCGTATCGGAACTCGAAGAGATTGCAGAAGTAAACGTGATCTTTACAAAAAATCCTATCTGGACTTCTGATCGGATTACGGCGGAAGGAAGAGAGAAGTTAAAAGAAGTCGGCATCGCTCCTCCGCCGCTTGAAGCTAAACAGGAAGGTGTCTGGGAGATCGAATGTCCGTACTGCGGCTCTCCCCGCACTGTACTGGATAACATATTCGGACCGACAGCCTGTCGAAGCATTTTCTACTGCAGCACATGTAAAAATCCGTTTGAGGCGATTAAACCGGTATAGATGAGGAGAGGAACTTACGATGACAGACAGCAAAAAAATGTATATTAACGGCGAATGGATCGAAGCAGAAAGCGGAGAAACACTTGAAATCACGAATCCGGCTAACGGTGAAGTAGTTGGAACAATCAGCTATGGCGATGCTCGTGATGCGAACAAAGCGATTGCAGCCGCTCATGAAGCGTTTAAAAGCTGGTCACAGGCTGCGGCTCGCGAACGTTCTAAATACTTATACAATCTGTATGAATTAGTACGCAAAAATCGTGATGAGCTGGCAGGACTTATTTCAGCAGAAATGGGTAAGCCGCTTGGTGAAGCGAAATTTGAAGTGCTTGGCGCAGCCGATAATTTTATGTGGTACGCTGAAGAAGCGAAGCGCGTATACGGAGAAACGATTCCTTCATCTGCGCCTAACAAACGATTGATGGTGATGAAGCAGCCGGTAGGGGTTGTAGCAGCGATCACGCCGTGGAACTTCCCGGTTAACATGGTGGCCCGTAAAATCGCACCGGCACTTGCAGTTGGATGTACAGTTGTATTAAAGCCAGCTGAAAAAGCACCGTTAAGCACGATTCGGATGTTTGAATTGATCGAGGAAGCTGGTTTTCCGAAGGGCGTAGCGAACCTGGTAACAGGTGATGCAAGCTCAATTGGGAAAGAGATTGTCGACAATCCAAAAGTAGCGAAAATTACGTTTACAGGTTCTACAAGAGTGGGTAAGCTTCTGATGGAAGGTGCGGCTGCTCAAGTAAAACGTATCAGTATGGAATTGGGCGGACATGCACCGTTTATCGTGTTTGAAGATGCAGATCTTGATGCGGCTGTTAAAGGCCTGTTCGAGAGCAAGTATCGGAATGCTGGACAGATGTGCATTTGTACAAATCGTCTGTACGTTCATGAGTCGATTGTCGAAGCGTTCACAGCAAAACTGGTTGAGCGCCTACAGAATACAAAAGTGGGCGATGGACGTGTCAAAGGCGTAGAAATTGGTCCGCTGGTCGATGAAACAGCTCTTACAAGTGTACTCGGACAAATCGAGGACGCGAAAGGAAAAGGCGGCTGCATCGCATTTGGTGGAAATCGTCTGACAGAAGGCGAATACAGCAAAGGCTTCTTCATCGAACCGACAGTGATTACAGATGTAACGCCAGAGATGAACATTTATTCTCAGGAAACGTTCGGTCCAGTTGTGCCGATCATTCCATTCCAGGATGAAGCATCTGTTCTTGCGATGGCAAATGACTCAATCTACGGCCTGGCAGCGTATGTGTATACGCAAAACAACGCTCGCTGCTTCCGGATGGCAGAAGGCCTGGAGTATGGTATCGTTGGAGTAAATGATGGTTCACCGACCCAAACACAGGCTCCATTTGGGGGATACAAACAGAGCGGAATTGGTCGTGAAGGTGGACATTACGCACTGGATGGATTCCTCGAAACCAAATTCGTTTCTTTCGGTGTATAAGTAGTTGAGAATAACAAAAAGCCTGCGGCGTAAATAGCTGCAGGCTTTTGCTGTGTCTACTCTTCGTCATACGGCTCAATCGGAATCCTTACATAGTTACCCGTAAACGCATCGACATAATCGTCTGTATTTCCAGAACGTTCCCATGTGTATGTCAGAATAGGAGCGGGACCCGGTTGATCAAAGTAGGATGGCCAGAGATATTCCAGCTTTAGCTTGTTGTTTTGCAGGAAGGATTCAGCTGCTTTTTCTTTTGACACAATCCCTTCTGGGGCGGGAAGAGAGAGCTTCTCTTGATACGGAGCAAGCGAAAAGTTGGTGATTTTTCCGGTTGCTGCATCGACGGTTACACTGTATGAACGGCCCATGACCGGGATACCTTCATAGCGTTCCTGGAACCAAAAATAATGTTTTTGCTGTTCATTTTCCGAAAATGTAGGGGCTTTCTCCTTGTCCACCCAGGCTGGAGGTTGTTCCCTTTCAAATGTATGATATTGAACCTCTAGCTCCTTGGCGGTAGGACCTGCATATTTTTCGATGAATGTAAGTGCTGTTGCGAAAGCCTCTTCCTTGCTGACCGTTGCCGGGCGATTGTTTTCTTGATTTATATCTAGGCTTGCATCCGTAATCAAGCCGCTTGTTTGGTCGATATTTACGTTAATGCCAGAGCCTTTTTGATCGCTCCAGAAATAGTGAGAGTATGGAGATGATTCTCTGCTGGTAAAGGTGGACCCATCGTGCTTTTGCAGTTGCATCTGGCTAAAGTCGAAGTTGAACAGATTGCCCAATACTTCTGCCGCTTCTTGTTCTGAATGGGCGATTAGTTTATTTCCTTGCGGTTTGATTTGCACGACCTTCCACGGGACAGCAGAGCCAGAATTTTGTTTAAGTTCTTCTCCTGTCATGCCGTGAATTGGCTTACCGGTTTGAGCATTGAAAGGGCCGTATACATTCAAGTCATAGCGCAGCGCTGGCTTTGCTTCCTGGATTTCTTTCAGGTAATTGCCATATCTCTCCGGTTGTTTCTCCACATACTGGAGCATAAGGCTATCCGCAGTAATGAGCTGTTTTTTCATATCATCCGCAGCACGAACGGCAATAGCTGGAGTTGATATGTTTTTTAGATTGGGCACATTGAATTCTCCCCCTACAATACGCCCTGCACTATCTACCTTTATCTGAACAAAGTTAAAGCCAGAAACCGGGATATTGTTAAGTATAACCGGGAATTCAGCATAACGGTATGACCAGGTAATAGGTTTTTGGTCGCTGTCATATGTTATGGATCCGCTGCTACGTGACGTAGGTGTACCGAATTGTTTTCGTTCTTCAGCGCCCAGCCAGCTGATAAGGAACTGCTCCGCTTTTTCTTTTGCTAATCTAGTGGTCGGCAGTTTTTCCGAGGTCCATTCTTTCATTTGAATACTGAATGAAAGAAGCTCCCCTGTTTTCATATCGAATGTAAGATTTCCACTAGAAGAGATTGGATGTTCCTTCAACGACGTTTCATCAGTAGGTGTGTCTGTAAGAAAGACGGAAAATGTTTTGTTTGTCTCATCCGGCGCACCCGAATGAATGTGCAGTTGTTTAAAGGCCGGTTGCAATTCAAAAAGCTTAGTCATCGTTTTTTGAATCGCTGGAGGAATCGGCGCGACTTCTGGAATGACGGCTGCTTGTTCAACAGCAGCCGTCGCGTTTCCTTGTTCTGCGGCAAGAACTGTTCCTGTCGGGAGCAGCATAGCTGTCAGAAGCAGAGTGGTGAATGAGCGTTTCATTATATCTCCCCTTTATGATGTGAAAAATTACAATATATTACCATCATACAAGGGAATAACATGATTTCAATAGTATTTCGAAAATTTATACAGTTATATTAGACATCAGTCCAGCCCTGCTCGACTCAGCTCGTTCGATGCCGTACATTTTCCATGCACACCAGCCGGTTAATACGAGAATCATCAGCGAGCCAAGCACGACACCATTCCAACCGAAGAATTTATAGAACAGACCGAGATAGAAGCTGCCGATGCTGCCACCTAGATAGTAGGACAACAAATATAGACTTGATGCACTCGCTTTTGCAAACGTTGCATGTGTACTTACCCACGAGCTGGCTGCTGAGTGAGCGAAGAAAAAACCAAAGCTGATAAGCAGAAGCCCTACCCCGATGATCCACAGATTTTGCACAAGTGTCGCGGCAATACCTGCTCCCATCATGACGATGCCGATGGCAATACATACAGATTGCGGCATGATTTTCGCCACTTTGCCCGACAATGTAGAGCTGAATGTGCCTGCTAGATAGGTGAGAAACAGTAGACTCACAATCGAAGTAGGCAGATTGAATGGGGCGCTGTTCAACACATACGTGATGTAGTTATAGATCCCGATGAAAACAAAGAAATGAAAGCCACCAATCGCATAAGCGAAGCGTAAGGAGCGATTATCCAGGTGACGGCGAAAATCTCTAAAGGCTACTTTCCAGTCGAGCGGCTTGCTTTGGAAGTGCGTTGAGCGCGGCAGCAGCCAGGCGAAGGAGATCACACACAGGAAGCTGAGTGCACTCATTACAATAAACGCCCAGTGCCAGCCAGCAAAATCGGTAACGAAGCCAGAGACCATGCGACCAGAGAGCCCGCCGATTGTATTGCCGCTGATGTAAATCCCAACTGCGGTTGTTAACGCTTTGGAATCGAACTCTTCACTAATGTAGGCAATCGCAATCGCTGGCAGCCCGGCGAGGAAGAATCCTTCTATCATACGCAGAATGAGCAAGGTCGAGAAATTTGGAACAAATGCTGTTAGAAGTGCGATTACTGCTACGCCGAGCATCGTCCCGAACATAATATTTTTCCGTCCAATCGCATCTGATAGCGGGCCGTAAAATAAAAGGGACAGCGCGAGTGCGAGAATCGTAACGGAAACCGACAGGCTAGATAGTAACGGAGAAAGGTTAAATTCCTCCGTGAAAATTGGCAGTAGTGGTTGTGTGAAATAAATATTAGCAAATGTTACAAAAGAAGCAATGGTGAGAGCGGCGGTTGCACGCCAGAAAGGCCGAGTTCCTGCCTGGATCATGAAGAATCATCTTCTTTCCGAATAAGTTTTTGTAAGGCTATCGTAGCATGGTATTATGAATGAATAAAATATATTGTTTTCATTATAACGATAACTTTTTGGAATGATTATGAGGGAGGGGCAATGGAGTTTCGACAACTTGAATATTTTACAGAGGTGGCAAAGCAGCTTAACTTTACAAAGGCAGCTGAGCAATTGTGCATAGCCCAGTCTGCGATTAGTAAAAGCATCAAGAAGCTAGAGGAGGATCTCGGTGTACTGCTGTTTAATCGGATTGATAAAAAAGTCATGTTAACAGCAGAAGGAGAAGTCCTATTACGGCATGCACGGCGGATTCTGGAGCAAGTTCGGCATGCGCAGGAAGAAATCGAAGAAATGCGTGGATTGGAGAAAGGGGAAGTGCGAATTGGCTTGCCTTCGATGGTCGGTTCGTATTACTTTCCGGGCATTATTCTGGATTTTAAGAAACGGTATCCGCATCTGCAGTTTACGTTGTATGAACAAGGCACGATGAAAGTGCAGCGCATGATCAGCAATGGAGATATTGATATGGGTGTGATTGTGCAGGATACGATTGCGGATGATTTAGAAGCTGTGCCATTTCTGGAGGAAGAGATGTGTGTGTGTGTTCCGAAAGGTCATCCTTTTGCGGAACGGGAATCCGTCACGTATGAAGAAGTAGCACGGGAGCCGCTGGTTTTGTTTCAGGAAGGGTATTTTCAGCGCGAGCTTATTGCAGAGGCAGGACGCAGAATGGGCGTACCGCTGACCGTGCGATTTGAGACGAATCAGATTTCGCTTTTGAAGTCGCTTGTGGCGAGAGGGAGTGGAATTACGTTGTTTTTGCACATGGTTGTGGCGAATGACCCGGATCTTGTTGCGGTATCACTTCAACCACCTGTTTATTTAAAGTTGGCGATTGCCTGGAAAAAACATGCGTATTTGTCGCTGGCCAACCAGGAGTTTTTGTCCTTTCTTATGGAGCGGACAGCGGCACGGTAAATATAAAAAGCGGGATAGTCTGAGCTATCCCGCTTGATCGTTTATTAGAACACTTGACGAACTTCAACGATGCCTTCTACTTCTTCTACAAGTGCACGCTCAATGCCTGATTTCAGTGTAATGGTAGAGCTTGGGCAGCTGCCGCATGCACCGTGCAGACGAACTTCAACGATCCCTTCGTCTGTAACATTAACGAGTTCGCAGTCGCCTCCGTCACGCTGAAGGAACGGACGCAGTTTATTTAAAACCTCTTGTACTTCATCAAACTTTGTCATAAGGTTATTCACTCCTTTCACAATACTTATTATTATAGTATCCTTTTCGTAAGAAATCTATGGTTTTCCCCTTGCTTAAAGCATACGATGTGTTTTAAACTTATAAAACAGAGTGTCTTACACGGAAATGATTCGCAAAACGTTTAGGCTATAATAATATGGTAAAATAAAAAATGTTATCCACCACAAAAAGGAGATCGACATGAACATATACAGCAATGTTAAAGAATTGATTGGTAATACCCCAATCGTAGAGATTCATTCTTATCCACTACCAGAAGGAGTTCGCCTGTTTGCCAAACTGGAGTATTTCAATCCTGGCGGTAGTGTAAAAGATAGATTAGGTGTAGAATTAATTCGAGATGCAGAAGAGCGCGGTGTATTAAAGCCAGGCGGCACGATTATTGAACCGACAGCTGGGAACACAGGCATCGGACTGGCACTGGCGGCGGTTGGTACAGGATACCGCGTAATCTTTGTCGTACCGGAGAAATTCTCATTAGAGAAGCAGACTTTGATGCGTGCGCTTGGTGCGGAAGTCGTTAATACGCCGACTGCCCAGGGGATGAAAGGTGCGATCGAGAAAGCAAAGCAGCTCGAGCAAGAAATTGAAGGGGCATTTTGCCCGCAGCAATTCGGCAATCCGGCAAACCCGGCAGCGCACTATAAGACGACTGGACCGGAAATTTGGGAACAGATGGACGGGAATGTTGATGTATTTGTCGCAGGTGCAGGCTCGGGCGGCACGTTTATGGGTACAGCCCGCTATTTGAAAGAGAAAAATCCAGCGATCAAAACGGTCATTGTGGAACCGGAAGGCTCTATCCTGAACGGAGGAGAATCAGGTCCACATAAAACGGAAGGGATCGGGATGGAATTCCTGCCGCCGTTTATGGACACCGCTTATTTTGATGCCATTCATACGATATCGGATGCAGATGCATTTCGTCATGTGAAAGAGCTGGCTTCACAGGAAGGGATATTGGTAGGTAGTTCGGCGGGTGCCGCACTTCATGCTGCGCTTCTTGAAGCGAAACAGGCGAAGCCAGGCACGAATATTGTGATGATTTTTGCAGATAGTAGTGAGCGCTATTTAAGCCAAAAAATTTATGAGGAGGGCATCTAAATCATGCGAATGAAAACGAAATTAATACATGGTGGTGTAGATGGAGATCCGCATACTGGCGCGGTCAATGTGCCGATCTATCAGGTTAGCACATATAAACAGGAAGCAGTAGGCAAACATAAAGGATATGAATATTCCCGCACAGGCAACCCGACTCGCCACGCGGTTGAGGAATACATCGCGGATGTGGAAGGCGGCGTGCGCGGCTTTGCGTTTGCTTCCGGTATGGCGGCTCTGTCAACGATTGTGTCGATGTATAACGCAGGCGATCATTTTGTTGTCGGCGATGATGTATACGGCGGTACGTACCGTGTGCTGACGAAAGTGTTCAATCGTTTTGGGGTGGATGTGACATTTGTGGACACAAGCAGTGCGGAAGCTGTTCGCGGAGCGATCGGTCCGAACACAAAAGCAGTCATCTTGGAAAGCCCAAGTAACCCACTTTTGAAAGTGACAGACATTGCAGCGGTTGCGGAAGTAACGAAAGAAAAAGGTATCTTACTGATTGTGGACAATACGTTCATGACACCATATTGGCAGAATCCGCTTCAACTCGGTGCGGATATTGTGTTCCATAGTGCCACAAAATACTTGGGTGGACACAGTGATGTAGTAGCTGGCCTTGTAGTTGTAAAAGACGCAGAACTTGGTGAGCAGCTGCATTTCGTTCAGAATTCGATTGGCGCCGTACTTGGGCCGCAAGATTCGTATTACTTGCTGCGCGGCATGAAAACACTCGGTGTACGCATGGAAGAGCATGAAGCGAATGCTCGTCGTATTGCAAAATGGCTGAGTGAGCGCAGTGACATTGTGAGCGTCTACTATCCAGGTCTGGAAAATCATCCAGGACACGATATCGCGGCTAAACAAGCACGTGGTTTTGGCGGAATGATTTCATTTGATGTTGGCAGCCGTGAGCGTGCGGAACAAGTGCTGTCTCGGACGAAAATCTTTACACTGGCTGAGAGCCTTGGCGCGGTAGAGAGTCTGATTTCCGTTCCAGCACAGATGACGCATGCTTCCATTCCGGCAGAACGTCGAGCGGAACTTGGGATTACAGATGGTCTCGTTCGTATCTCAGTCGGCATTGAGGATGTCGAAGACTTGATTGAAGAATTAGAACAGGCACTTGCCTAGGTAGTACGTACACATGCAAGTGAATCTATGCAGATAGGGTGAGAAGCGATGCGCCCGATGGTGGAGTTTTGTGCCAGTAACTTAGGAATTGGTTCTGAGCTGGCAAAGAAGGTACTGGAAGAAGACCCGGACGTTGATGTGCTGGAATACGGGTGTCTGGGCAATTGTGGGCAATGTTTTGTCCAGCCGTATGCGCTTGTCAATGGTACACTGATTGCGGCGGATACCGGAGAAGAGCTGCTTGCAGCGATTCGTACGCACATTATAGCGCGTAAAAAAGAAGATGAAGAGTGGAAAAAGCTTGGATTTTAACCATTCCAGTGACTAATGTAGAAAGAGGCTGTCCCGAAGTTATCTGTGGGCCAGCCTCTTTTTTATTGGCACAAACTACCTTACTCTAGTAAAAAATATTGACCATGCAGCATAGAAAGAAACAGCTGCAACTACAAAAGAAAAAACGACCAGCCATTTTTGCTCTTTCTTACCTATTAGCATGATGCCCTGGATTGTCATTGATATCCCAAGAAAAAATGATATAAGTTCCACTGGTATGTAATTATGTTCTGGGCTAGATAGCAGATTTATGGTGGACATAACTAGGACAACAACACTTACTATCATTTGAGCAATGCGCAGTTTTTTCTCTAACGCCATTTTTCTTCCTCCTGATTCTGTAAATACAGAAGAAATATATTCGACTTTATTCACCTTCTTTCCTCTATACAGTTACGGTTTTATAAAACTATAAAGAAAGAGGCTGGCCCGAAGTTACCTTTGGGCTAGCCTCTTTCTTATAGCAGTTATTAATATTCTTTAATAATATTGTAGAACGTATCACGTTCAATCGGCTGTTTGCCAGCTCCTTTAATAAGCCAGACAAGCTCGTCGCGGGTAAGGCCGGACTGAGTCAGGGCACCTACTGCATGGCTGATGCGTTCTTCCACGAGTGTACCGTGAATGTCAGATGAACCGAAGTTAACTGCCATTTGGGTCAGTTGTGTCCCGATGTTAATCCAGTACGCTTTCACGTGAGGGAAGTTATCGAGCATCAGGCGGCTGATCGCCATTGTTTTCATATCGTCAAACGCGGATGTGCGGCGCTTGATGGAAGCTGTTACTGTCTTTGGTTGAATCGCAAGCGGGATAAAGACCATGAATCCGTTTGTATCATCCTGCAGCTCACGCAAACGCATCATATGAATGAGACGTTCTTCCAGCTTTTCGATGGAACCATACAGCATCGTTGCATGTGTTTTCATGCCGAGATTGTGTGCAAGACGGTGTACATTCAGCCATTCGTCTGTGCTTGCTTTTTCTGGGCTCATTTTCGCACGGTATTCTTCTGTTAGAATCTCCGCACCGCCGCCTGGAAGTGTATCGAGACCAGCTTTTACGAGTTCTTTGAGCACTTCTTCTTCTGTTAGTCCAGCGATTCGTGCGAAGAAAACGATTTCAGCGCCGGTGTACGCTTTGATCGTCACATCTGGATAATGTTTTTTAAGCGTGCGAATTGTATCGAGATAATAGTCAAACGGCACAGTATGGTTGTGTCCGCCTACGATATGGAATTCGCGTGTAGTTGGCGTGTAGCCTTTTGCTACATATTCAAGCAGATCATCGGTACTCATGGTGTATGCGCCTTCTTCGCCTGGCTCACGACGGAAGCCGCAGAATGCACAGTGCGCTTCACACACGTTTGTTGGATTGATGTACATGTTTTCGATAAAGTAAACGTTGTTGCCATTCTTGCGCATGTTAACCATATTGGCAAGCTGACCGATTGTTAACAGATCGTTCGAATTATATAGGGTCATGCCGTCTTCAAGCGACAGGCGTTCACCGGCTTCGACTTTTTCAATGATCGGAAATAGCGACTGATCCTGAATAAAAGGTTGGGTAAAGGTACTCATTATTTTCTTCCTCCTCGTATGATGCTTGGAGAGTGCTTCCGTACTCATGTATAAGTTTGCATTCTTTTCAATTATAGAAGTAATTCACGAATCCAACAAGACACGAAGCTGGAAAAGCAGGAAGTAAGAAAGTATGTATACATTTTTGTATAGAAACGTTGTAAACCTTGAGGGAGAAGAAAAGGTGGGGTATACTATAGAAAGAGGACGATATGTCCGATGAGGAGGGAAATGATTCCATGATTAACCTTACGGAAAGTGCAGCTCGCAAGATTCACGAAATGATTGAAAGCGAAAATAATGACCAGCTTTTCCTGCGTGTGGGTGTTCGTCCAGGTGGGTGTAGCGGGTTTTCATATGGAATGGGTTTTGATGATGAAGCGCATGATGACGATGTAAGCTTTGAATTGCATGACGTAAAAGTTGTGGTGGATAAGGATAGTATTCGCTATCTTGAAGGTGTGACGATTGATTTTAAAGAATCCATGATGGGCGGAGGGTTCACGATTGATAACCCGAACGCAAGCGCATCATGCGGCTGCGGTTCTTCGTTCCGTACGAAAGAAGAAGCGGGTACGCCGGGCGATTGCTAGATTTTTCGGCTCGTTAGTGAGTCGTACAATGTACGCCAGTTTAGAACGGAGGGTTACGTATTTGACCTGTTACGGGTTATATACGTCACTCTCGATAAAGTGAAAAAAGACACCATGTATAGCACCTCTTGACGTATTTCCAAATACGTTGGGAGGTGCTTTTTGTGTTATGGCAGGGTTACGAACTATTAAGAAGCGGAATAAGTCGCCTGTACAGCAGCGAATGTTGAAGCATTTGAGGCAAAGCTGCTGGAGTTGCAGGCCGCTTTTGATTATTTTATATCCGCGAAAATTGGAGAGGGTATACGAGAATGAATTCACGCTGACTACTCCAATACATGGCGCTATTTCAAGGCATTACTTATAGAAGAGAAAAATTCGTATCATGCTCGAATATGATCGATATAGCTAAAATATCGAATCTGAATCTTTTCCGGTTTGTTCTGATTTCAGAACATTATGGGGGATGAGTTCATTTGTTTGCATCTGCAAGAGCCTCCGACCGGACAAGGCTTTCGAAACTCAGGGGGTTACGTTTGTATTATTTGAACCAATCAATTAATCGTTGTACGATGATACCGCCTAGATAGATACCGACTATACCCAATATTCCTGGTAAAACAGGTGGGGCTGGAAGCGGTAATTTTAACAATTTAAAAACGGCTCCTACAACAAGCCCGGTTATCAGTGCCAATACCAATTCTTTCATTCTGATTCCACTCCATTATCAAGGTTTTGAAATTCTATACGATGGATATTTTACTATTATAATATGTTTGTTATTGGAATAACCTCAAACTTATTATTTCAAACAACAACGTATGAACAGACATTCGGATATTTTCTCCGTTCCAAAAACGATCGTTTTTGAACAATAGCGTAATAAGGATTGTTAATAACATCTCCTGTTTTTGGATACGAAATTATCCATTTATAGGAGGTGTTTTGTTTTGGCGTTAATAAAGAAAGAAGCGACCAGATAAAGGTCGCTTCTTAAAATTTGAAGAGTTCTCAGGATACGATTGCTTCATGGAAGTTTTGTACCTGGTTACGTCCTGATTCTTTCGCATAATATAAGGCTTTATCTGCTAAAGAAATAACTTCAGCAGGATTAGAGAATGGTGTTGGGTGCATGGTAGCTAGTCCCACACTTACCGTGACAATATCTGCTACTTTTGATGAAACATGAGGGATTTCCAAAGATGCGATCGCTTTCCTGAGTTTTTCCGCTATTTTTAGGGCGTCTGCATTATCGGTTTGAGGGAGAATAACAGCGAACTCCTCACCACCATAACGGGCCACAACATCTCCCGAGCGATTCGGAACCGAGGCTAGAGTCTCAGCCACCTTTTTTAAACAGTCGTCTCCACCCTGATGTCCATACGTATCGTTATACAATTTGAAATGATCAATATCAATCATAATCAACGAGAGAGGAGTGGAGCTTCGCGCAGCACGCTTCCATTCCGATTCTAATTTTTCATCAAAAAATCTTCGGTTAGCAATACCAGTAAGTCCATCGCGCCAGGAGAGCATTTCAAGACGATGATTAGCTTCCTGAAGCTGTTGTTCCAAAAGCTTTCGTTCTGTAATGTCACGAGATACGGCTACAATTTTTTCTAGCGTGCCTTCTATCGTTCGAATGGCTGCTAGATTTGTCTCAAACCACACATATTCCCCGATTTTTTGGCGAATACGATAGGTAGAAGAGGTGTAGTTCATATGTTGAAGGGTAAGAAAGGCATTGTGTACATATTCGAGATCGTCAGGGTGAATAAGCAGATATGCACTTTTTCCTAACAAGCTGTCCATTTCATACTGAAGTAATCGATGGCATGCTGGTGAAACATATAAATACTCACCTTCCACGTTATGAATCGTAATCATATCCCCGGATGTTTCCGCGAGCAAACGGAATTTCTCTTCACTATCCTGTAGTGCCTTTTCGATCTTTTTCCGTTCTGTAATATCCCGTACGATAACCAAGGTGCCTGGATTTCCGTTATACGTTATCGGATTTGCCACAGTTTCTGTATATATGATCGTTCCATCTAGTCGAAGCAATTTTTCCTCCAACAATTCTGCATGCTTCTTATTTTCATAAGAAGAAAAGACTCGTTCTTTAACTTGAAGGAAAGAATCTGGATGAACTAAACTCATAACATCTTTTCCTATCAATTCTTCAGGATGGGCTGCTCCAAACAAGAGAGATCCTTCCTGATTCATGAAAACAATCTTGCCTTCACTATGGACCAAAACGGTATGTGGGGATGTTTCGATAAGCGTTCGATACCGTTCTTCACTATCTTCTAGCCCATTAATGGTAGTCTCAACTGTTTCAGCCATTAAATTAAAGGCGCTGCAAACCTCTTGAAACTCAATAGCCCGTGGTGCCACCTCTTTGACATCAATTCGATGTTTATAGTTGCTTTTTTGGATAAGTTGTACTCCGTTCAAAATAAACTGTAGAGGACGTTCCATATGATGGGATACCTTTAGTACGATGTATAAAACAAAAGCAACTACACATAGGATACTCATGATGATAATGAACATCGAACTGTAAAGGGAGTTAAGCATCTCCGCTTGATCTACTTCAGCGATGACTAGCCACTTCCCATTCTGTGTCCAATGATAAGCCCCAAGTGACTCCACTCCTCTATAATTAGAATAGGGGCGAACTACCGGGAGGTTAGCTTGAGCTTTTTGTACAATCTCTGTATGGACTTTTAAATTCAATCTTGCTGTACTGGCTACCATCCCATACTTTATAAGATCGGCTATAAACCTTGATTCAGTTATCATAACTCCTTCCCGATTGACTAAATAGGTTTCTCCTGTTTTTCCGAAGCGCATTCTCTCCATAATTTTTTCAATTGTGTGAGGCTCTACAACCCCGACGATAACCCCTTGGAACTGTTGCTGAGAGTCAATAACAGGACAAGAAACGATAATAGAAGGTCTGCCGGTTGCACGGGTAATGATAACGTCACTGACAAATTCTTTTCCTTTTTTTCCTTCTTGAAAGTAATCGCGGTCCGATAAATTAATACTAGCTTGATTTTTTATTTTTGCTCCGCTTTTGCTTGAATCTATTTCTATAAAACCGTTTTTATTAATGTATGCCAACATATCAAATTCACTTTGCAGATTAACTGCGGAAGTTAAAATGTTTTTCATTCTTTCTCTGTCCAGGCTTCTTATTTCGTTAATATTCGAAATGGTCCTGATGTATGAAGAACGTTCATTGAACCAATTTTCGATAGCTGTGCTTTGTAGGGAAACGGTTTGTTCTAGGTAATTCATTTGGTCTGCTTTTATGCCGCGACTTATTATGAAAAAAGTTGGAATGAGACTTGAAATTCCAATAAGAAATACAAAGAAAATCCCCCAAAACTGTAGTCGACTTTTGATTGTCTTTAATTGAAAAAGTCTGTATATGTAGTCAAACAAAAGAACATCCCCTTCCTCCATAAAAATAATAAATCTACAAAGAAGATGGTTGGGTGCACTATTGACTCTTATTCATCCAAGTGCCCATATTACAGATGAATATTCATTGTCTCCACTTTTTTGTTATACTAATGATATAGTTCATTATTACTAGGTAATATTACCTTTTTAATGTTTGGGAATCAAGGGAGATTTAGTGAAAAGTTGAACAGTTACTTCATGATTTTACAAATAATAGAATTCATACTTGCTAATAGTATGTGATGTGATACAATACTTTAAAAATTGAATATATTTACCAGATTAGAATGGTTATTTAGAATTTTTTGTTAATTTTACGATATAATTTGATAGGACAATATTACTGAATCAAGAATAGGAGAAATTATAATGAAAAAAATGAAATTGTCTTTGCGACATTTAATTATATTTGTCGCCCTTTTGTCGTGTGTTTTGACTCTCGTTAGTAGTTTGTGGAGTGGCTATCATACTGATAAACAAACGCTAATTGCAAATAATTTAGAAACCAATCGTGTATATGCTCAAAAGCTTGCCGAAACAACAGATACATTTTTTAAAGCTACTCTTCAAACTTTACGATTCAGTGCTATGGATATTGCTCCTTCTATGCAAAACGATGAACAGAAGCTTCTTCATGAGGCGAACCGTTTAAAAGAGCAAACCAATACGTTTAATTCCATCGTCATCACAGACGCAAAAGGAAAAATTTTAGCTACCTCTCCACAATCTTTACAATTAAAAGATAAAATGCTAGCATCCCCTGGTGGGAAGCAAGCGTTAAAAGAGAAAAAAACATTAATCTCCAAGCCATACACTGCTATTACGGGCCGGCTCCTTATCTTTATTTCACATCCTATTTTCGATAAAAAAGGAAACTACCTTGGATTAGTAGGAGGAACCTTGTATTTAAAGGAAAAGAATATATTAAACACTCTTTTAGGTGAACATTTTTATCAAGATGGTTCCTATGTATATGTAGTCGATGGAGATGGACGCGTAGTTTATCATCAAAATCCCCAGAGAGTTAATGATGTTGTAGTAGATAACCCTGTTGTTCAAAAGCTTATGCAAGGAAAAAGTGGAGCGGAACAGGTTATCAATACGAAAAAACAAGACATGCTAGCTGGATATTCGTATATTCCAATTGCTGACTGGGGAATCGTTTCTCAACGTCCAGTGGATAAGGCGTTGACACCTGCTACAGAAATGCTTAAAGAAATGGTACAACAATCCCTTCCTTTCTTAATTCTATCTCTACTTATTATCTGGTGGATTTCAAGGAGAATTGCACAACCCTTACATCAACTAGCGCATTATACCGAAAACAGTACTGAAAATAGTCAAGCAAAACATATAGAAAACGTGGCGGCGTGGTACTATGAAGTAATTCAACTAAAAAAGTCACTCCTTCACAGCCTGGTCTTTCTCCATAATAGGGTTAACTATTTTATGTATGAATCGACAACAGATCCGCTAACAAAACTTACGAATCGTCGGACGATGGATGAAAAAATGAAGAATTGGGTAGAAAAAGATGTCCCTTTTTCATTAATTCTATTAGATATAGATCGCTTCAAGAGGGTGAATGATACATATGGGCACTCTATTGGAGATGAAGTTTTAAAATTTTTAGCCTGTCAGATGAAGGAAGCTTCACGAGAAAGTGATATATGCTGTCGCTTTGGAGGAGAAGAGTTTGTCATTTTGCTTCCTCATACTGAGAAAATGGAGGCTTTTAAGGCAGCTGAACGATTACGGATGAACATGGAATCGAGTACTAGCCCATGTGGTGAGGTTGTGACCATTTCGGCTGGAGTTTCTTCTTACCCTGATTGTGCATCCGAAATTACGACAGTAATCGAACAGGCAGATGAATGTTTATACGAAGCTAAAAATAGCGGACGGAATCGCACGATCGTTTTTGAGTATAGCCATCAGGTTTTACAAGGTTAGTCTTATCAAGGGAGAATAGGTAATGAAGATTTTAATTGCAGTTGATGAGTCTCTATTCACAAAAAAATCATTTGAGTTTATTACTACGAATGCTTTTAAAAATGTTGAGGAACTACATCTTGTTCATGTCATTCCAAATTATAGACATGTTATTGATGTGTATCCTGAAATAAAACATAAATTAATCGATCAGGCGACCGAATTATTAGAAAAAAATTTGGGCTATGTAAATGATATGGAAGCAATAAAAATATCTGAAATTTTACAAGGAGAATCGATTGCACAGTGTCTTTGTGAGTATTGTGATACTCATGAAATAGACCTTGTTCTTATAGGGTGTCGAGGATTATCGGATTACAATTCGTTGTCATTAGGGAGTGTAAGTCATAATCTAGCTAATCAATCCAAGATACCGGTGCTTATTATTAAGTAGGGGGAGGTAGGAAATGATAAAAAAGAAAATGTGCTGTTTTTGTTTGCAGATATCGCTAGGTTTTGAAGGCGGAGAATGGATATGTCCCTCTTGTGGAAAAGATATTACACCGCTAGCATTTGTAGAAGAGAATCAAGAATTTACGAGCGAGTATATTCAGTCCATTATGGCATACAGAGAAAAAGTTTATAGTGAATGAAAAGGTGCTGCAAGCAGGAGGGAGAACTTTCTGCTTGCAGCACCTTTTTTGTTTCTTTGTCATCCAAGCCAAAATAAAAAACAAACATACAGTGATATAAGAATTTATTCAAAGGAGGAGCATGTCATGATGAAGAAAGTGTTTAAAGTAAACAGAAAATCTACAGGTAAAACCAATCAAAGGCGAGCACAGCGGCACACACACGAATTCTTAGGAAGTGTAAAGTTGGCAGAAATGGGGATTGACAGACATAATCATCGTTTTGCAGGCGTTACAGGTCAAGCCATTCCAAGAGGGCGGAGCCATGTTCACGTTATATCTACGAATACAGACTTTTTCGGCCACTTTCACCAAGTGAAAATCGTTACGGGTCCTGCTATTCCTATCGGGAATGGTAAACACATACACTTTGTTAAAGGGCAAACCACATTGGTTGATGGCCACCTTCATAGATTTGCCTTTGCTACGTTAATTCAAAATCCGCTTACTTGATTAGGTAAGATTGTATTTTTAGTGAGAAATCGGAACCGTAAACTGCGCCCCTGAAATCCAGCTTTTCTTCGTAAAACTACGACCTTTAATCTCCACTTTGTCTGGATATACATTCACGACAAGTCCCTCACTAGCTTCTCCTTTTACCGGAGTCCCACCACCGGGTTGTCCATTGTCAGTCCACGGTTGTACCACTGAGCTTGTATTCACCATCGTAAAATTATCCTGTACAAACGTTTTCGGCAGCTTTAACTCCCAGTGTGTATGCCCGGTAAATAGAATGACTTCCGGGAAACGGTTCAAAATATCTTTCAGCTCTGCATGCTGTATAACAGCACGATTGTTTGTACAGCACGTATATGTCCCTGATACGGTACGCGGAAGCGGCTGATGCAGGAAGACGAAAATCGGTTTTCCTGTTTGAGAGGCTTTGGTAAGCGTTTGTTCCAGCCAGTTCAGTTGTTTTTTTGATAAATATGCGTCTTCTAAGTTGTTAGGGTTGGATTGGCGATATTGCTCGGAGCCGAGGAAAACAAACGTATAGCCTTTTATCACTTTGGCATGGTATACGCTTTTTTCTCCTGTTAGAGATAAGAAACGTGCGATGGAAGCATGGTCGGTTTCTCCATTTGGGAACGTAGCAGCAGACCGTACCCGGTTTTTGTTATGCCAGGCTTTAAAAAATTCATGATTGCCGATTGTATAGTAGACGCGCGGTGGATGTGGATTGTGCTGGAGTGTTTCTTTGAGCTTCTGGTAATCCGCTGGTTCCCCGTCTGTTAAGTCACCATTTATAATAAGCGCATCCGCTGCCGGATTTACGTTGCGCAAATCTTGCAGGGCGGCAGCAAATTTTTGCTGGGTTTTTGGTTGAGGAGCTTGAATATGGATATCGCTAATGACCGGAAAGCTGAGAACAGGTTTTCCGGTATTTTGCGCATGGCTTGAGATCGTTGGAACGGCAAGGATGCTGGCCGTAAGCAGTGTAGTAAGCAGGGTCTTCTTCACGGTGGACTCTCCTTTTTTCTGTATAGTGTTTCGATCAGGCTGGGAATTATTTATCGTGACAAATCCGTATAAAATCACCAGGCCGGACGCATACTATGGGCTGTGCCCGGTAGCTGGATTAGGGCCAGTTTACATACGGAGGATTGATTTATGAAAAAACTTTTTTATACAACAGTTTTCGGAACGATGCTTATATGCAGCTCAGCATACGCAGCCAATCCAAACGAACAGGCAGCTGCTCCGACAGGGGAAATGAGTAGGGTGCAGATGGTACCGATTGGCGAGCATAAACTTCCACCACTGCCATATGCCTATAACGCACTGGAACCATATATTGATGAGCAAACAATGCACCTGCATCATGACATTCACCACAAGGCGTATGTGGATGGCCTCAATAAGGCGGAAAAAGAAATGCAGAAGGCGCGTGAGACCGGCGACTACGCTCTTATTAAGCATTGGGAGCGCGAGGCAGCTTTTAACGGGTCCGGGCACTACTTACATACAATCTTCTGGCAGAATATGAAGCCTGCGGGAGGCGGAGAAGCATCCGGTCCGATCGCCAGTGAAATTAAAAAATCATTTGGCAGTTTCGATAAGTTCAAGGCGCAGTTTTCCGCGGCAGCCGAAAAAGTAGAAGGGTCAGGCTGGGCGATGCTTGTTTGGAGTCCGCAGGCGGGACGTCTGGAAATTTTGCAGGCCGAGAAACACCAAAACTTAACTCAGCAAGGTGTCATTCCTTTGCTTGTCCTTGATGTATGGGAACATGCTTACTACTTGAAATATCAAAGCAAGCGTGCTGATTATATAAAAGCGTGGTGGAATGTCGTAAACTGGGACGATGTAAATATGCGCTATGCACAGGCTAAAAGGGTTAAAGAATAAAAAAAGCCGCACCGTATGAGTTTTATACACGATTTATCGACAGATTACGCGTGTATAAACACATATGGAGTGCGGCTTTTTATTTTTAGAGATGAGAAGAGCGTATTTCTGGAACAGCCATTGCTTTTTGCAGCCCGCAGTGTGGACAGCTTGAGATGTGCATACATTCATGATGCAGTTGATCAAGATATCCGTTCGTCATAGACACATCTCCCCATTCATTATACGGACTGTACGGGCCATACAATGCCTCGAGTTTTCCGGCGTCTTCCATTCGATGTCCACAGGAAGGGCAGTGTGCATCAAGATGCGAAAAACCATTGCAAATGGGACACATGGACAACTCTATTCCTCCTTTCAAGATCAAGCAGCTAACCGCGTCGGTTGAGCAGGTCAGCATACAGGGCATAGCTAGCTAGAACGCCAAACGAAAGCACGGCTGCAAGTAAGCCGGCTGTACTGCCACTTCCAAAGTATAGCAGGAGGGGAATTCCGACTGTTACAGCAATGATGAGTAATTTGTAGACCGCAGAAATTGCAGTGCGTGTCATGTAATCACATCCTTTTTTCTTAAGGTCCCTCCAGGCTATCCTTTTATACGAAACAAAAAATCCCGCCTGAAAAAAGGGCGGGATAGAGGATGCTACAGCTTCATGCTGGAGCTGTGAGCCGGCTGCACACGTGCTTCCGGATCCATATATGATTTCGCGTTGTTCACGGCAGTCGGAGCTTCCCCGAAGCCAACTGCGATCAGTTTGATTTTGCCTGGATATGTAGCAATATCACCGGCAGCATAGATGCCTGGGATGTTTGTTTCCATGCGGGAGTTAGCGCTGATCGCTCCCTTATCGAATTCGAGACCCCAGCTCTTAATTGGACCAAGAGAGGAAATAAATCCAAAATTTACAATGACAGCGTCTACATTTTCAGTCACAAGTTCTTCTGTTTGGCTGTTGCGCAGGATAACTTTTTCAATTTTATTTGTGCCTTCAAGTGCATGAGGTTCGTACGGAGTGAGCACGTTAACTTTTGAGTTCATTAAATTTTCGACACTGTGCTCATGGGCACGGAACTTGTCGCGACGGTGGACAATGGTTACTTTTTCTGCGATTGGCTCAAGCATAAGGGCCCAGTCTACAGCAGAATCGCCGCCGCCGAATACAACTACTTTTTGTCCAGCAAATTTATTCAAATCGTCTACAAAGTAATGCAGGTTTGCTTTTTCAAACTGCTGTGCGCCTTCTACTTCCAGTCTACGTGGTTCAAATGCGCCAACACCAGCTGTAATGATGATGGTACGGGAGAGGTGCACGCCTTTGTCAGTTGTAATCTCAAACAGGTCGTCTGTTTTCTTCTCAACATTCATGACTTTTTCTTCAAGGCAGGCTGTTGTTTCGAATTGGCCCATTTGTTCTTTTAGACGGTCGATCAATTCCTGTGCCCGGATTTTAGGAAAGCCAGCTACGTCATAAATGTACTTTTCCGGATATAGTGCAGATAGTTGCCCGCCGAGCTGTGGCATACTTTCAATGATCTTGCAACTTGATTGGCGCATACCAGCGTAAAATGCAGTGAATAGTCCTGCCGGGCCACCGCCTACGATGGTAATGTCATACACTTTTTCATCTCTTGTAAGACCCATACTTGGCACCTCCAGATTATAGAACTTTTAGTAGTTCTTTTCTTATTATATCTGGGAGATAGTGGGCTGAAAAGAGTGTGTATAAAAAATACGAATAATTTGTAGTTGACTAATAATTATCATTCGTCTTACAATCGATTCATAAATAGGTTCCTATTGTGCATATTTTCACTTGCAAAAACGTAGAAACCGAATTATGATAAAAATGTGAACATTTATCGACGATTTACCACTTTAATTCACGTATGCTGCTGCTCATACGGGGCAGTATAGTGAAAAAAAGTACAATGCGCACTCTTTTGTGTATGCAGATAAATTTAAAGGAAAGCGGAAGTGAAAACATGAGTACACCTAAAATTCTCATCCTCGGTGGAGGATACGGCGGCTTAATGACAGCAGTTCGCCTTCAGAAGCAATTAAACCACAATGAAGCGGAAGTTACGCTTGTAAACAAGCATGATTACCACTACTTCACAACGTGGTTACATGAACCGGCAGCGGGTACGAAAGATCCGGACAAATGCCGTGTGGATATCGCATCCATCCTTGATACGAACAAAATCAAATTCGTTAAAGGTACTGTATCTGAAATCAAGCGTGAAGCGAAGCAAGTCGTTCTTGATTCTGGCGAGCAGTTAACATACGACTACCTCGTAATTGGTCTTGGAAGCGAGCCGGAAACATTCGGTATTCAAGGACTTAAAGAACATGCATACAGCATTCGCAGCATTAACAGCGTGCGCGAAATTCGTGAGCATATCGAATATTGTTTCGCAAAATTCAAAAACGAACACCGTCCAGAATTGCTGACATTCATCGTCGGCGGTGCAGGTTTCACAGGCATCGAGTTCGTAGGCGAATTATCTGACCGTGTACCAGAACTGTGTGCCGAGTTCGATATTGATCCGTCTAACGTAAAAATCTACAACATTGAAGCAGCTCCGACTGTATTGCCAGGCTTCGATCCAGACCTCGTGAACTACGCGATGGACGTTCTTGGACGCAAAGGGGTTACATTCAAAATCAGCACACCAATCAAAGAGTGCACACCAGAAGGTGTTGTGCTTGCTGATGGTGAAGAAATTAAATCCAGCACAGTTGTATGGACTGGTGGTGTTCGTGGGAATTCCATCATCGAAAACGCAGGTTTCGAAACAATGCGTGGCCGTGTAAAAGTTGACCCATATCTCCATGCTCCAGGTCATGACGATGTATTCATCGTCGGTGATGGTGCACTGATCATTAATGAAGAAATCAATCGTCCATATCCGCCAACTGCACAGATCGCAATCCAGCAAGGTGAGAACCTTGGGGATAATCTGGTAGCGCTCGTTCGTGGCGGCAGCGAATTGAAACCATTCGTTCCATCTTTGAAGGGTACTGTAGCATCCCTTGGTAAAAATGAAGCGATCGGTCTCGTAGGCGATAAAAAGATCTATGGCAGCACAGCGGCACTGATGAAAAAAGTCATCGATAACCGTTCCCTGTTCCTGCTTGGTGGTCTTCCGCTCGTCATGAAAAAAGTTAAACTGTAGGGGGAACCTATTGTGAGACATGCGAGTGTACAGGTGCGTGCGTTGCTGACGGAAGACGAGCGTGGGCGTTATGAGAAGCTGTTCGAAGTCGGCAAGTTCCTGGAATCGCAAAATCGTCATGACTTAGCGTATACGATTCAGCGGGAGCTTGAGGTCGTAATCGAGCCAGCTATTGAGCGCCTGCAGGAAAAAGGCAAACAGCGTGGCAATCGCGACTATCTTGATCCGATTGTTTCCCGTGCCAACAACAATGAAGAGCAACTATAAGAAAAAAGAGCTTCGTCACATGGACGAGGCTCTTTTTATTTTCTCGTATAACGAGAGCCTCCTCTGGACATGATGAGTAGCAGAGGAGGCTTATAGCTGAATGAACATGTTGCTAAAGAATGTGAAGGCGTCGCTCTCATACTTACTCATTGCCCTTGCCTGTACGCTGCTTGGTACGTATATGTTACTGAATCAGCCGGAGAACGTGAAGACACAATCGATGCAGGAAATTCCAGCAAAACCAGTCGTACAGCACCCAAAACAGGCACAGGTAAAAACGGATAAGCCAATCGTTCGGGAACGTTTCCCGCTTGCGACGAAAGGTGAAACCGTGGAGACGCTTTCGCTGTTGCGTCATTATCCAAAACGGAATGTACTAGCCACCGGCTATTCACCTGGTCCGGAATCAACCGGCAAAACAGTCGGGCATCCGGCATATGGGATTACGTATTCTGGAGTTAAAGCAAGGCGGGACCGAGCGTCTATTTCGACGATTGCAGCGGATTTGTCCGTTTTTCCACTTGGAACGATCTTGTACGTTCCAGGCTACGGGTATGGCATTGTAGCGGATAAAGGCTCCGCGATTAAAGGGCATAAGATTGATCTGTATTTTGACAGCAAGGAACAGGTCTATAAGGAATGGGGCAAGAAGCGGACCGATGTGTATGTAATCGAAAAAGGGAAAGGCAAAGTGACCGAAGAAGTCATGTCGGAGCTTAATCGCAGTGCTGCTCCTGTATCATCTGAGAAAAAGTAAGCAAAATCGAGGCTGTCTCAAAAGCTAGAACATGGCGGATGGGATAGCCTTTTTTGTGATATCGACAACGTTTGGTGGGGAGGGAGTGGAAGAAGGGAGGAGCCGTTCGCTTGGTTACGCTTGCAGGGAAGTGTCGACTGTCCGCTCCGGAAGAACGACGAACGTGCCCGCAAAGAAAAGCCCGTGATGTTGATTCAGCGAAGGATTGCGGACAAAGGCTCGTTCGCCGTTCTCCCTTCGCTGTGCAATCGCGTAAAAATGCTCTCTTGCTCCTCCCTTCTCCCACTCCCCGCACAACGTTTCGATCTACAAAAAAACTCTCAGCGCCAGAATGGACTTGTTCGGTAGCCGCTGGCTTTTCACAAGACTACTTCCTTATTTTTTACCTGCATAGCAAGGCTTGAGCTCTTGATCTTGCTTGATGATTTTTATCCAAAGTATGCTAGGAGCGGGATCGGGCGGGGCAGCGGAACGCCTGTACGCGCCTGCTTAGCGGAAGGGGGCAGGCGAACGATTTTTGTCCACAACGCTTCGGTGTATATACATCGTAGGCTTTTTTTGTGGGCAAGTTCGTCTGGCACCTGGAGCGGACAGTTATAACCTCTCCGTAAGCGTACCGAAGTGACGAGGCCCCGCCCGATCCCGGCTCCTCCACCGTACTTTGGAGAAAACCGCCCCCCAAGAAAAGAAAGAGGCTGCCTCAGTCGCTGTGTTAGAGCTTTTGAGACAACCTCATCTTGAGTGGAGCTATACAGTCCATAACGGATACAGTACATACGATTGAATAATCCCAAGACCTGCTCCTATAATGACTTCACCAGGCTGATGTCCAAGAAGTTCCTTTAGCTTGCGAGCCCGTTCTGCTCGAGGTTTGATCCGCAAGGCTTTCACTTCTTCAAGCAGAACATTAAAGTCTTCTATTAACGTGTTAAGAACGGCTGCATGTGTGCCAGCATGTCGGCGCACGCCTGCGGCATCAAACATAATAATGATGGCAAAAACCGTAGAGATTGCAAAATACGTAGAATTAAAGCCTTCTACAAGTCCTACCGCTGTAGTCAGGGCGGTAACAGCGGCTGAGTGGGAACTCGGCATGCCTCCGGTGCTAAATACGAGCCGCCAGTCCCACCGTTTTGTGGATAAATACGTAATCGGGACTTTCACAACTTGAGCAAGCACGATCGCTAGAAGGGCAGAGCAGAGTGGGAAATTACTAAACCATGTTGACATGCACATCTTCCTTTCTGCAAAGGACTCTCTCTATTGTATACTATATAGAGGAATAACTTCAAAATCTGCATGTATTTTTTTCGGAGGTGGCAAATGTGAAAATCGAAATTCAAACAGTTCAAGCTCATACCATCCAGGCAGATTGCCTGATTGTTGGGATTACAGAAGGAAGTAGCAAATTGCCGGACGTACTGGCAGGGGCTGATAAAGAACTTGGTGGTGCACTTACGGAATTGTTTGCGGGCGGTGAGGTGTCCGGCAAGAAGAAAAACGTGCAGATCATCCATACATTCGGCAAAATGGCTGCTCGCCGCATTATGCTAATTGGCCTTGGGAAAGAGGCGGACTATTCGTTTGAAGTTGTTCGTGAGGCTGCGGCACGCGCTGTGAAAGAAGCACTCAAAGCAAAGCTTACAACGCTAACGTTTGCGTTTGATCTGGCGATGGGTACGCATGAAACCGGACACGCAATTGTCGAAGGGGCACTGCTTGCGAACTATCGTATTACGAGTTATCAGCGCGATCATAAATCAGCTCCGCAGCTTACAGCTCTAACGATCATAAGTCCAGAAGACGCGGTAGAGCAGGTGAAGGAAGGAGCGCGCATTGGAGAGGCGTTTGCGAATGGTACGAATCTCGCACGTGATCTCACGAATCTACCGGGCAATTATTTGACGCCGACCATTCTCGCTCAGAAGGCGTGTGAGCTTGCAGAGCGTCATGGGATGGAAGTTGAAGTTCTTGATAAAGCGAACATGGAAGTAGAAGGCATGGGAGGTCTGCTTGGCGTGAGCCAGGGATCAGCAGAACCACCTAAACTGATTGTTATTAAATATAAAGGGGCAGGCAGTTGGACTGATGTGCTCGGTATCGTTGGCAAAGGGGTTACGTTTGACTCCGGCGGTATCTCCATTAAACCAGCGGCATCCATGGACGAGATGAAAGGCGACATGGGCGGAGCTGCTTCTGTTTTGGGCGTGCTCGATATTCTTGGTACGCTTAAGCCTGCGATTGATGTTGTCGCTGTGATTCCGACAACCGAGAACATGCCAAGCGGTACGGCGCTTAAACCAGGTGATGTGATTACTGCGATGAATGGCAAAACGATCGAAATTTTGAATACAGATGCGGAAGGACGTCTCATTCTTGCGGATGGATTGTCGTATGCCCGTAAAATGGGCGCATCGCGTCTTGTAGATATGGCGACTTTGACAGGGGCTGCACTTGTGGCGCTTGGCACGTGCACAACAGCCGCCATTACGAATGACGAAATGCTGATGGAAGAAGTGATGGAGGCAGCAGCTGAGGCGGGTGAGTTACTGTGGCGTTTGCCAACATTCGACCTGTATATGGAGCAGATCAAAAGCCAGATTGCTGACTTGAAAAATACCGGCGGTCGTCATGCAGGCACAATTACAGCGGGCTTATTC
The DNA here is from genome assembly GCF_028471905.1 of Aneurinibacillus uraniidurans. Lineage (NCBI taxonomy): Bacteria > Bacillati > Bacillota > Bacilli > Caryophanales > Paenibacillaceae > Aneurinibacillus > Aneurinibacillus uraniidurans. The sequence continues at coordinate 657,817 of NZ_CP116902.1, forward strand.
TTGCGTGAGTTCGCAGAAGATACACCATGGGTGCATCTTGATATTGCTGGGCCGAGCTGGGCAGCGAAGGCAGACGACTTCACCCCGGCTGGCGGCACAGGTGCAATGGTACGGACAGTAGCAACGCTTGCCCTGCAAATGTCGCAGGAAGATTCCGAAATTTAGTAAATAAAACCGAATGTTCGTCATGCTGGAATGGAATAAAGTTCGGATTTTTCGTAAATCCGGGCTTTATTTTTATGTGGAGATTCGTTATAATGACAACATCAATAAACGAAAAATAAATACGAACTCGTATAATCGCGGGGATAAGGCCCGCAAGTTTCTACCAGACTACCGTTAAATAGTCTGACTACGAGTGAGATCATCGGAATAGTTGTTCGCTTTTGGCGGCACATCTATGGAGAGCAAGTCCGTACGATGGTTTTCACTGTAGGAGTGAAAGCCATTGTGCGGGCTTTTTGTTTTTCTGACGAATAGGAGGAAGCAGCAAATATGGAGATGTTAAAAGAGAAAATTCGCCAGGAAGGACTGGTACCGAGCGACAATATTTTGAAAGTGGATTCATTTCTTAATCACCAGATTGACCCGGAGCTCATGATGGCGATTGGGGAGGAGTTTGCGCGTTTGTTTGCGGATGCAGGAATTACGAAAATCCTAACAATCGAGTCATCAGGAATTGCGGCTGCGCTGACAGCTGGACTTAAGCTGGGCGTGCCGTTCGTGTTTGCCCGTAAGAAAAAATCGGTGCTGATGAATGAAGAAGTGTATATGACGGATGTGCATTCGTTTACGAAAAATGAAACAAATCAAGTTACAGTGCTTAAGAAGTTCCTTCCTGCAGGAGAGACCATTCTAATCATTGATGATTTTCTGGCAAATGGGGAGGCAGCCCTCGGGTTGGCACATCTGGTCGAACAAGCTGGAAGTACGGTTGCTGGCATTGGTATTGTCATTGAGAAGGCGTTTCAAAATGGAGCAACTCGCTTGAAAGAAAAAGGGTTCCGTGTGGAGTCGCTGGCACGTATTGCATCGTTGACAGCGGGGAAAGTTACGTTTGTAGAAGAGAGTTTGTAAGCGTAGTAGCTGACAGCAAGTATGTAGTTTAGGAGGAGTAAGCTGTGGGGAATAAGTTAGGAGTAGCAAAAATCGGAACGTTAGGATTTCAGCATGTACTAGCTATGTATGCAGGTGCTGTTGTCGTTCCGTTAATCGTCGGACCAGCGATTGGGATGACACAGGAACAGCTCGCTTATTTGATTTCCATTGACCTGTTCACATGTGGACTGGCGTCATTGTTTCAAGTATGGGGCGGCAAATACTTTGGTGTGAAGCTTCCCATTCTCATGGGGTGTGCGTTCCAGGCAGTAGGGCCGATGATTGCGATCGGAAATGCGCCAGGTGGAGGGATTCCAGCCATATATGGAGCCATTATTGCAGCCGGCATTGTCGTGATGATTCTTGCGCAATTTATGCATAAAATTATTAAGTTCTTCCCACCTGTTGTAACAGGTTCGGTTGTTGTAATTATCGGGACTTCGTTGATTGGTGCGGCGATGGGTAATATTGTAGGGCAGCCGAATACACCAGGCTTTGCAAGTCTTACGAATTTGTTATTAGCTGGCGTTACGCTCTTATCGATTGTTCTTATGAATCGTTTCTTTAGCGGATATATGAAATCTATTTCAGTTTTGCTTTCGCTTGTAATCGGTACAGCAGTTGCATGGATGATGGGCTTGGTTGATTTTTCTGTTGTCGGTAAAGCTTCTTGGTTCCACATGGTTGAACCGTTCCGTTTTGGGATGCCGACATTCCATCTGACAGCTATTTTGAGCATGGTGCTTGTTGGGATTGTAAGTATGATCGAGTCGACAGGTGTTTTCTTCGCCTTGTCTGAAGTATGTGAGAAGAAAATTGACGGGAATGATATTAAACGCGGCCTGCGTGCAGAAGGTTTAGCCCAGGTGATAGGCGGTATTTTCCAAGCGTTCCCGTATACAACGTATTCACAAAACGTAGGTCTTGTTGCGATGACAGGTGTAAAAACACGTAAAGTGGTAGTAGCAGCGTGTCTTATCATTATGGCACTCGGCCTGCTTCCGAAAGTGGCAGCCATTACAACGATTATTCCGAATCCGGTGCTGGGTGGTGCTATGATTCCGATGTTTGGTATGGTTATGGCTTCGGGTGTACGCCAGCTGTCTCGCGTGAACTTCCAGCGTGTAGAAAACATGCTGATTATTGCAATATCTGTGGGCCTTGGTCTTGGTGTATCCATCGCTCCAAACGTGTTTGCTCACATTCCGGAAAAGTTCCGTCTGATCATGGAAAGCGGCATTGTAACCGGAAGTCTGGCAGCGATTCTCCTGAATTTGATTTTGAATGGATTCGGGGATCGTGATCAGAAAGACATGATGGATGTGATTAAAGAGGAACACGTACCGGAAACAGTTGCTTGAGTATAAATTCTGATTTCTTGCTTGACACTTTCTTTATCAGTCTCTATAATTGCATATAAATCTAAACAGCTAAAACATTTTGACTTTGTTGACAATTAAACGATTATATAGAAACGTTGACGAGGACACGTATATAGCCCCTTCTTTACAGAGAGCCTGGATTGGTGTGAACCGGGTAAGAACGCTATATATCACTCACCTCTGAGTTGCTCTTCTGAAAGAATATCGAGTAAGAAGAAGCCGCTGCGCATGCGTTATATGCGATAGGTTATCTGAGGAGATAACCTACAAAGGCTGCTTGCCGTGAGGAAGCAGTAGAATTTGGGTGGTACCGCGAAAACTCTTTCGCCCCAGGCTGACATAAAAAAAGTCGGGGGATGAAAGGGTTTTCTTTTATTTCTTTCTCTATTTTTGGAGACAGGTGTCATATGAATTTTTAGATTATTTTTAATTGGAGAGCTATTACAAAAGGAGGATGTATCATGAGCACAGATACGGCGATGGTAGAGAACAAAAAAGCTTCGATGCCAGCCATGGGGATGGGAGAAGTGGTGACGGGTTCTGAAATGCTGCTACGTTGCCTTCTGCTCGAAGGTGTGGAACATGTTTTCGGATATCCGGGAGGGGCCGTGCTACCGATTTATGACTCACTGTATTCCAGTCAGTTAAAGCATGTACTGACACGACATGAGCAGGGTGCGATTCATGCGGCAGATGGATATGCACGGGCAACAGGTAAGCCAGGTGTCGTCATCGCTACGTCAGGTCCGGGAGCTACCAATCTAGTTACAGGGATTGCCACAGCTCAAATGGATTCCGTCCCGCTTGTCTGTATTACCGGAAATGTCGCACAGAGTTTGATTGGAACAGACGCTTTTCAGGAAGCGAACATCACAGGTATTACACTTCCGATCACGAAGCATAACTACTTCGTTCGTAATATCGAGGATCTGCCGCGCATCATTAAAGAAGCGTTCCATATCGCAACAACAGGACGTCCGGGACCGGTGCTCATTGATATTCCAAAAGATGTGAACACAGCAAAAGCTCCTTTTTATTATCCGGAGAGCGTAAAGCTTCGCACATATAACCCGACAGTCAAGCCGAATTACATGCAGGTTGACAAAATGCTCAAAGCGATCGCGAAAGCGAAGAAACCGGTCATTGTGACAGGTGGTGGTACGGTAACGGCTGGTGCAGAACAGGAATTGATTGAATTTGCAGAAAAAACAAACATTCCGGTGATCACCACTCTCATGGGGCTTGCTGGATTCCCGGGTACACACGAACTTTGTATCGGAATGCCGGGCATGCATGGCTGCTATGCGGCGAATCAGGCGCTGTTAAACACAGATCTTCTGATTAACATCGGGGCACGCTTTGATGACCGTATCACGATGGGACGGACGAAAGAATTCGCACAGAACGCTAAAATTGTCCATATCGACATCGACCCAGCAGAGATTGGTAAAAATATCAATCCGTATATTCCAATTGTAGGCGATGCGAAAACGGTACTGGCGACAGCGATTCCGAAAGTACAGCGTGCGGACAGTGACGAGTGGGTAGCACAAGTTAAGGCTTGGAATCAAGAACAGCCGTACCGTTATAGCAAAAGTCCAGAAGGTCGTCTGAAGCCGCAGCGTGTGGTGGAAATGATCTATGAGACAACAGCAGGGAATGCGATTGTTACGACAGACGTTGGTCAGCATCAGATGTGGGTGGCGCAATATTATAAGTTCAGCGCAGTCCGTTCATTCCTGTCATCAGGTGGTCTTGGCACAATGGGCTTCGGCTTCCCGGCGGCTATCGGTGCACAGTTCGCTTACCCGGATCGTCTCGTTATCTCAGTTAGCGGAGACGGTGGTTTCCAGATGAACCTGCAGGAGCTTGCGATTGCAGCTGCACATAATCTACCAGTTAAAATCGTCATTTTGAATAATAACTGTCTTGGCATGGTACGCCAGTGGCAGGAGTTATTCTACGACAACCGCTACAGCCACATCGATCTTACAGAGAGCGTGGACTTTGTGAAACTCGCGGAAGCATACGGAATTAAAGGTTTGCGGGCCTCTACAGAAGAACAAGCCGAAAATGTATGGCGCGAAGCGCTTAATACAAATGGGCCGGTGCTTGTCGAATTCAAGGTTGAGCCGGGAGAAAATGTATTCCCGATGGTAGCAGCAGGCAACACACTTGACCAAATGGTTCTGGGAGATGAGGAATAATGATGGAGCAAAAGCATACAATCTCCGTGCTGGTAAATGACCAGCCAGGTGTCCTTACCCGGGTAGCTAACCTTATGGGCCAGCGCGGATTCAATATTGATAGCATTACAGTTGGTCAATCAGAGGAAAAAGGTCTATCGCGCATGATTATCGTCACAAGCGGGGATGAAGCAACTGTGGAGCAGATCGTAAAACAGTTTCACAAACTGATTGATGTGCTCAAAGTTCAGCAGTTGAGCAGCGGCCCAATGGTTGCTCGCGAACTGGCGCTTATTAAAGTAGAAGCAACAGCATCTACGCGTGCTGAACTGAACCTGATTATTGATCCGTTCCGCGCTAGCGTCGTGGACGTAGGTCCAAATTCAATTGTCGTGCAAGTAACAGGCGATACCCAAAAAATTGATGCACTTATTGAGCTCTTAACCCCTTATGGGATTAAAGAACTTTCACGTACAGGTGTAACGGCTATTAGCCGCAGCGCTTCTCTGGTGAAAGCATAAAAATCAAAAAACAACATAAATGTTCTGGGAGGAAAAATTACCATGGTAACAATGTATTATGAAAAAGACGCAAATCAAGCAGTACTTCAAGGGAAAACAATCGCAATCATTGGCTACGGTAGCCAAGGTCATGCTCAAGCGCAAAACCTGCGTGATAGCGGCATGAACGTAATCATCGGCCTTCGCCAAGGTCGTTCTTGGCAACAAGCAGAAAACGATGGCTTTGAAGTTCTGACAGTAGATCAAGCAGCAGCACGCGCTGATGTTATCATGATTCTGCTTCCAGATGAGCAGCAAGGAAAAGTATACAACGAGCAAATCGCTCCAAATCTTAAAGAGGGTGCAGCGCTGTTCTTCTCACACGGCTTCAACATCCACTTCCAGCAAATCGTTGCTCCGGAAGGCGTAGACGTAGTAATGGTAGCACCAAAAAGCCCAGGCCACATGGTTCGCCGCGTGTACACAGAAAACTTCGGTGTACCTGGACTTCTGGCAGTGTATCAAGATGGTACTGGCAAAGCGAAAGAACTCGGTCTTGCATACGCAAGCGGCATTGGCTGCACACGTGCAGGTGTAATCGAGACAACATTCCGTGAAGAAACAGAAACAGACCTGTTCGGTGAGCAAGCTGTACTGTGCGGTGGTGCATCTGAACTCGTAAAAGCGGGCTTTGAAACACTTGTAGAAGCAGGTTATGCACCAGAAATCGCATACTTCGAATGTCTGCATGAACTCAAACTGATTGTTGACCTGATGTATGAAGGTGGCCTTGCAACTATGCGTCATTCCATCAGTGATACAGCTGAATTCGGTGACTACAGTGTAGGTCAGCGCATCGTAACAGAAGAAACAAAGAAAGAAATGAAAAAAGTACTCAAAGAAATCCAGAACGGTACATTTGCGAAAAACTGGATCATCGAGAACCAATCTGGCCGTGCAGCATTCGGTGCACGCCGCCGCATCGAATCCGAGCATCAGCTTGAAGTAGTTGGTAAACAACTGCGTGAAATGATGGCTTGGATTAAGAAATAAGATTTTTATAGATAGTAAAATTTTCGGAGGTGGCCGAGATAATGCGTACAATAGAAGTGTTTGATACGACTCTGCGGGACGGTGAACAATCCCCGGGGGTGAATTTGAGTTCTCATGAAAAACTAGAAATTGCTCTACAACTAGAGCGCCTGGGGATTAACCGGATCGAAGCAGGGTTTGCTGCCGCTTCTCCGGGAGATTTGAAGTCGATTCGGGAAATTGCAGCAAAAATCAAAAATTCAACCATTGTAAGCTTATCTCGTTCCCGTACACAGGATATTGATAAGGCATGGGAAGCGTTACGTGATGCGGAGTCAGCATGTTTGCACGTGTTTCTTGCGACATCCCCGATTCACCGCAAGTATAAGCTGAACATGACAAAGGAAGAAGTTATCGAGAATGCGGTAGCTGCTGTCAAATACGGCCGCAAATATTTCGATATGGTTGAATTTTCGTGCGAGGATGGTTCTCGCACGGAAATTCCATACCTTATCGAAGTCGTGCAGGCAGTCGTGGATGCAGGTGCAACGATCGTGAATATCCCGGATACAGTCGGATATACGACTCCGGAAGAATATGGAAATATCTTCAAACAGTTGTCTACGAATATTCGGGGCATTGAAAACATCAAATTGAGTTCCCATTGCCATGATGATCTTGGGATGGCGGTAGCGAATACGATTGCTGCGATCGAAAACGGAGCTACTCAAATCGAAGGTACGATTAATGGCATCGGGGAACGTGCGGGAAATGCGGCCATTGAAGAGGTTGCATTAGCGCTTGATACACGCCGTGATTTCTACCAGGCGACAACGAATTTGAAGCTTGAAGAAATCGCTCGCACAAGTAAACTGGTCAGCCGCCTGACAGGCATGATTGTGCCAGGTAACAAAGCTGTTGTCGGCGCGAATGCATTCGCACACGAATCTGGCATTCATCAGGATGGGGTACTCAAGGAAGTTACAACATATGAGATTATCCGTCCAGAGCGTGTCGGTGTGAAATCGAATAAACTTGTTCTTGGCAAGTTGTCCGGTCGCCATGCGTTTAAAGATAAGCTATCTGAACTTGGCTATGAGCTGGAACAAGATGAGCTGAACGATGCATTTGCCCGCTTCAAAAACTTGTGTGATCGTAAAAAAGATGTCAGCGATGAAGATATTGTAGCACTCGTAGATTCCAAACTCTCGAATATTCCAGAGGCGTTTGTGCTGGAAAACTTGCAGCTCTCCTACGGCAATAATTCCGTGCCGACTGCAAGTGTACGCGTCAAGACGGCATCAGGCGAAGTATTGGAAGAAGCGGCATGCGGAAATGGTTCCGTTGACTCCATCTACAAAGCGATTGACCGCGTAACGAATGAAGAGGTAACGCTTGAAGATTATAAAATCTTGTCTGTAACACACGGCAAAGACGCGCTTGGGGAAGTATATGTGCGCTTAAGTCAGGGTGATTATGCGGTGCAAGGACGCGGTGTAAGTACAGATGTACTGGAAGCGAGTGCGCGTGCTTACTTGCGTGCTATAAATAAACTGATTGTCCGCCGCGGTGATGCGGTCGAAGTTGGAGTATAAAAAGGGGAATATACGATGAGCCAAACATTTACGATTACGGTGCTTCCGGGCGATGGAATCGGCCCGGAAGTAACAGAGCAGGCCGTACGTGTTCTGAAAGAAGTAGAAGCGCTCGAAGACGTAGCCTTCCAGTTTGAATATGCACGCCTCGGCGGATGTGCGATCGATGAAGATGGTACGCCGCTACCAGAAGATACGCTTGTAAAAGCGCGCCGTTCCAACGCGGTACTACTCGGTGCGGTTGGTGGTCCGAAGTGGGATAACAATCCTGCACACCTGCGCCCGGAAACAGGACTGCTCGGCATTCGGAAAGAGCTTGGTCTATATGCGAACTTGCGCCCAGCCTTCATGCTTGACTGTATGGTCGGCGTATCCTCACTGAAAGAAGAAGTGGTAAAAGGCGTTGATCTCATGGTAATCCGTGAGCTGACAGGCGGCCTGTACTTCGGGGAGAAAAAGCGTTACGAAGATGCACAGGGCGAAGTCGCATCGGATGAGATGATCTACCACGAATACGAAATCGAACGTATTGTGCGTCGTGCGTTTGAAGTTGCTCGCCTGCGCAGCAAGCGACTTGTATCCGTTGATAAAGCAAACGTACTCGAATCATCTCGCCTGTGGCGCAAAGTCGTAGAGCGGATTGCTCTGGAATATCCGGATGTCGAACTGCGTCATCAGCTAGTTGACTCATGTGCGATGGAATTGATTCGTTATCCGAAACAGTTTGATACACTTGTAACGGAAAACATGTTTGGTGACATCCTGAGCGATGAAGCATCCATGCTGACAGGTTCGATCGGCATGCTGCCATCTGCATCGCTTGCCGATGGCAACTTCGGTCTGTATGAGCCGGTACATGGCTCTGCACCAGACATTGCAGGCAAAGGGATTGCGAACCCGACGGCTACGATTTTATCGGCGGCGATGATGCTTCGCTATTCTTTCGGTCTTGAAAAAGCGGCTGATGCGATTGAAACGGGGGTTCATCAAGTTCTGAACTCTGGCGTTCGCACGGGCGATATTGCCGAAAACAAAGCAGAAGCAGTTGGCACAGTTGAAATGGCTGACCGTATTATTGCAGCGATGAAAGAAGAGTATGTAAAAGCATAAGTAAACGATGAAGACGGAGCGCCCTCGTGCGCCCGTCTTTTTTTCGTATGTAAAACATGATACACTCGGTTCAGTAAATGAACAGGTAAGAGGGTACTGTTCAATGGAAAATGAGGGAGTACGATAATGAAAGTACTAGTTACTACATTAAATGCAAAGTATATTCACACATCCCTGTCGATTCGTTATTTGCGGGCATTCTGCCAGGATGATTTTGATATAGATATGATCGAGTATACGATTAAAGACCCGGCGATGAATATCGTCTCCGATTTGTTTCAGCGTAAGCCGGATGTGATCGGCTTCTCTTGTTACATTTGGAATATCGAACAGACGCTTACGGTCGTCTCCATGCTTAAAAAGGTGATGCCGAATGTTACCATTATTTTGGGTGGACCGGAAGTGTCGTATGATGTGGCCGAATGGATGGAAACAAAGCGTGACATTGATTTTATTGTGTTCGGAGAAGGAGAAGAAACATTTCATCACTTGCTTACGGAGATTGACGGGGAGCAGAAGTATCATTTTGTGTATGGTGCAGCTTACCGTAAAGGGGAAGAAGTGATTGTGAATCCGCCGCGTCCGAAGCTGGATTTAAATCAGATTCCATCCCCGTTTTATTTTGCGGAAGATGAGGCGGATTTGGGCAAACGTGTGACGTATTTCGAGACGAGCCGGGGTTGTCCGTTCTCCTGTCAGTTCTGTCTCTCAAGCATCGAAGTCGGTGTGCGTTATTTTGATATTGAGCGTACGAAGCGCGATATTCTTCACCTAATTGATAAGGGAGCGAACCTCATTAAGTTTGTGGATCGGACGTTTAACATTAAACGTGATTATGCGATGGAGATGTTCCAATTTTTGATTGAGAATCATCGGGGCTGTGTGTTCCAGTTCGAGATCACGGCGGATATTATGCGCCCGGAAGTGTTGGATTACCTCGCAGAGAACGCACCGCCAGGTATTTTCCGTTTCGAGATCGGTGTGCAGTCGACGAACGATGCCACTAACAGCATCGTACAGCGCAAGCAGAACTTTGCGAAGCTGTCGCGCACCGTTACGAAAGTCAAAGAAAGCCGCAAGATTGATCAGCATCTCGACTTGATTGCCGGGCTTCCTGAGGAAGATTATGCATCGTTCCGCAGCACATTTAATGATGTATTTGCGCTTGAACCAGAAGAGTTGCAGCTTGGCTTCCTTAAAATGCTGCGCGGCACAGGCATGCGCAATATGGCGGAGCAGTACGGCTATAAATATATGGATAGCGCTCCGTATGAAATTTTAGAGAATCGTGTTCTGCCGTTTGCTGACATTGTTCGGATTAAGCGGGTAGAAGATGTGCTGGAGAAATACTGGAATGCACACCGGATGGATGCGACTCTTATGTATTTGATTACGGAAGAATTCGACTCGGCATTTGACTTCTTCCAGGAGTTCGGTGATTTCTGGGAAAGCCGGGGCTGGGAGCGAATTGGGCATCAGTTAGAAGACTTGTTCACACGCTTACAGGCGTTTTTGGACACACATGAGTTGAAGCGACCGGCTGTAGTGGAGTCGCTGATGAAATATGACTTTTTACGTAATCATAAACGGAAGCCGCGTAAAGTGTGGTGGACGTATGATGCGGTCGCCAATGATCTGGATCGTCGCATGAAAATACTGGCGCAACAGCCAGAACTTGCAGGAGAAGCATTTGCTGCTCATGGACTTGATGTGAAGCAGCTTGCGAAGCATACGATTGCGGATGTTCTGCCGATTGATGTGCTGCGTGTAGGGACGGCGGATGCTCACATAGAAAGTGGTCCAGTATTGCTTGTTGTATATTACAATCCAGAGCAGCCGGATGAGCCGCAGATGTACAGCATTCCACTTGCGGTGCTGGATAAAGCTGCAATAAATGAAGCATAAAGAAAAAGCAGGCGATCCGTCGGAATCGCCTGCTTTTTTTACATTCATCTTAATGAATCATGAACGTTCTTCTCACGTTTTTGATTGCGGCGGAGATAACCGTGCATAATAAGCTCCACGAGTCCAAGGACTGCTCCACATATGATGCTTCCAGTAAATGTGATTTGGCTTCCAGCAAAAAGAAACCCGGAGAGGTAGACGATCGCTGTTATAGCTATCGACCCCTGTATTGTGGCTAGATAAATCCCGTACATGCCAAGCATAATTTCGTCCGCAATTAGGCCGATCATCAATAATACAAGGCTTACATCGAGCAAATGATGTGCATGTGCGAATTTCACTTGCCCGGGTAGCAAGTAGGAAATGAGGTAAAGCATAGCGGGAAATAAAAGTAGTTTGTACACAAAGTTAAAAACCAGGCGGCGAACCATGGAGTGTGCTCCTTTTTTCGTTAGTATGTACAAAATAGGTAAATCAATTGGATACGTGAGATCAGAATTGATATGCTAAAGAAAGAGGAAATACATTCAAGAGGAGGGTACCTATGAGTGATCAGACACTACAAATGTATAAAGAGTTGACGGAAACACCAGGTGCACCGGGGCATGAAGGGCGTGTCCGAGAGGTAATGAAGAAGTATATCGAGCCATATGCGGATGAAATCACGTATGACAACATTGGCAGCCTCATCGCCCGCAAAGGAAGCGAAGGCCCGAAAATTATGGTAGCTGGTCATCTGGATGAAGTCGGCTTCATGGTTACAATGATTACCGAGAAAGGATTCCTTAAGTTCCAGCCGCTTGGCGGATGGTGGGAACAGGTCATGCTGGCACAGCGGGTAGCAATTCAGACGCGCAAAGGAGTCGTAGAAGGTGTGATTGGCTCGGTTCCCCCGCACATTCTGTCACCAGAAGCACGTAAAAAGCCGATTGAGATGAAAGATATGTTCATCGATATTGGTGCTTCGAGCAAGAAGGAAGCGGAAGCATTCGGCATCCGACCAGGCGATACAGTTATTCCGATCTGTCCATTTACGGTGATGAACAATCCGAAAATCATGATGGCTAAAGCATGGGATAATCGGGTCGGCATTGCAATGGCGATTCAGACGTTACAGCAACTAGAAAATGTGAAACATCCGAATACGGTGTATGGCGTCGGAACGGTGCAGGAAGAAGTCGGACTGCGCGGTGCCCAGACGGCGGCACATACGGTTAATCCAGACATTGCATTTGCGGTTGATGTCGGCATCGCAGGCGACACACCAGGCGTCAAAGAAGCTGATGCTCAATCTAAAATCGGAGAAGGTCCACAAATTTTGCTCTATGATGCGTCTATGATACCGCATGTAGGTCTTCGCAATCTCGTTATCGAGACAGCAGAGGAACAGGGAATCCCGTTCCAGTATGATACGATGGCACGCGGTGGCACAGATGCAGGGCGCATGCATTTGAATAATAGCGGTGTGCCTTCGATTGTGATCGGGATCGCAACACGCTATATTCACAGCCATGCGGCGATTTTGCATCGGGATGATATCGACAATGCGGTGAAGTTGATTACCGAAGTGATTAAGAAGCTGGATGCGGATACGGTTGAAAAATTAAAGCGTGGATAAGAAAGACGAGGCTGTTTTACAAGCTATAACATAGCGAAGGAGGCAGCCTCTTTCTTTTGGGTGCGAGTGATGTTCATCCAAAGTGTGGTGGAAGAGCGGGGGCGGGTGGGGCCTCGTCACTTCGGTACGCTTGCAGGGAAGGAATGACTGACCGCTCCAGGTGCCAGACGAACTCGCCCACAAAAGATGCCCGCGATGTATGTACATGGGAGTATTGTGGGCAAAGGCCCGTTCGTCTGGCCCCTTCCGCTGGGAAGTTGCGTAAAGGCGTTCCGTTGCCCCACCCGCCCCCGCGCCTAGTACACTTTGGTTAAACATCATCAAGCAATATCAAGAGGCTGAGCTTTGCTATGCAGGTAAAAAATACAGAAGTTGTCTCTCGATAAGTCAGTGGCGATCGAGCAAGTTCATGCCGACGGCGAGAGTTTTTTGTAAACCGAAACGTTGTGCGGGGAGTGGGAGAAGGGAGGAGCACGAGCACCTGTACGCGCCTACTCAGCGGAGGGAGAACGACGAACGGGCTTTTGCCCGCAATCCTTCAGTGAAAGAGCAGCGTAGGCTTTTCTTTGCGGGCGAGTTCGTCGGGCTCCCGAAGCGGACAGTTCTAGCTTCCCTGCAAGTGTACCGAAGTGAACGGCTCCTCCCTTCTCCCACTCCCTCCACCTACACGTTGCCGATATCACAAAAAAGCTGCCCCATTCGCCATGTTCTGGCTTTTGGAACAGCCACATTACCCGTAGAAAATAACGAAGACTACACGTTTTGCTGTACAATAGTGATGAAACGATTTTGCTCTTCGGCTGACGAGTTTTTCCAGAATACTTCAAGCAGCACCCCGAGACCCGGAAGCATTTTTTCTTCTCTACTTGTAATCGCATCTGTGATCGTGTGGCGCACATCAGATTCTGATGATCCGTGCATATTGTGCAGAACGGCCTGGCGCAAATCAAGGCTGGCGATGTTCATGGGACTCCTCCTTATGCAGTCAGTTTCCTTAGTAGTGTCACCGCAATGTTTGATTTTATCCATACTCGAAAACAATAGGAAGAGAAGGTATAATAAATACGAAACGTGAAGGAGTGGGGGAGCATGGTAGATAAGTCATATGCAGTAATTGGGCTAGGGCGCTTCGGTGCCAGTGTAGCACAGGCGTTGTATAACATGGGATATGACGTCATGGTCATTGATGAAGATGAAGAGCGTGTGCAGGATCACGTGGGAATTGCTACCCATGCTGTGCAGGCTGATACAACGGATGAGCAAGCACTGCGGGATGTGGGCATTAGGAATTTTGACGTAGTCGTTGTTGCGATTGGAGCGGATATCCAGGCGAGCATATTGACTACGCTCATCCTGAAAGAGATGGGTGTAAAAATGATTGTGGCCAAAGCACAAAATGAGCGCCACGGTCAAGTGTTATATAAAGTAGGCGCAGACCGCGTTGTCTTCCCGGAACGCGATATGGGACTGCGGGTTGCACACAATTTGATTTCACCGAACGTGCTTGATTTCGTCGAACTGGCAGCTGATTATAGCATCGCCGAAGTAGCGGTGTCTGAGAGAACAGCGGGCAAAACATTGGTTGATCTCGATGTACGTGCACGATTTGGCGTGAACGTTATGGCGATCAAAAGTGGAGATCATTTTAACATTGCACCGAGTGCTGATGATGTAATTAAAGAAGGCGACATTCTTGTAGTGATCGGTCATAACAATGATCTAAAAAGATTTGAGGAAGATTCATAGTTCAGAATAGGAGATCAGCATGGAAGTTATTACGTCCGTACAAAATCCACGCGTCAAACAGTGGGCTAAGCTGCACACACGCAAAGAACGAGAAAAAAGTGGATGGTTTCTAATTGAAGGTCCGCACCTTGTGGAGGAAGCATACAAATCGGGTGCCGTATTTGAAGCGATTTTGCTGGAAGAAGGAATAGACTGGCCGACCTGGTTGCCTGCTTCTGCACCTGTTCTGTATGTTACCCGTCCGGTACTCGAGAAGTTATCTGAAACGAAGACCCCACAAACGATGGCAGCAGTTATTCGCATGCAGGAGACGATTCCATCCGAGCTTCCACGGGACGGTTTCTGGCTTTTGCTTGATCGTGTACAGGACCCGGGTAATGTTGGGACCCTCATCCGAACGGCTGACGCGGCGGGATTGAATGGTGTAATCCTTGGAGATGGAAGTGCGGATTTATACAATGGGAAAACCGTTCGCTCCACGATGGGATCTTTGTTTCATTTGCCTGTCTGGCGGGAGAATTTACCTGACTTTGTGACACGCATCCGAGAGCAGGAAATAGCCCGGGTCATCGGGACAAGCTTACAGGAGTCAAAACGGTATACGGATGTATCCTATACGGGGGCTGTGCTTTTAGTCATCGGGAATGAGGGAAGCGGAATGTCGGAGGAAATGCTGGCACTTGCTGACCAAAATGTCATTATTCCTATGTATGGACAGGCGGAGTCTTTAAATGCGGCGGTTGCCGGATCAGTTGTGATATACGAAGCAGTAAGGCAGCGCCGTGTATAGCGCTGCCTTATGTTGTGGGATTTTCGCTCGCGTTCGCGGCTGCTTCGCGGGCTTTTTTCATATCTTCGCGCATATTTTGCCATTGCTCGCGAGCGAGGTTAACGGTCTGTGGTTCGTTGCTGCGTAATGGATGTTCCACGACACGTGAGAAATAGCGGAGCGCTTTGCCAGGGTCACCTGTACGGCGATACAGTTCGCCAATTAAATAAATAAGTTTCAACTCGGACATGCCGGCACGAGCATAGTCTCCCTGTGTATATGAGTCTTCATACTCAGCGAGGGCGAGGTTGAGAAAGCGCAGCTCTTTGCTTTCATTTTTCAAATAACGGTACAGCCATGCGAGGCGCAGACATAAGCCTGCAATAACGCAGTGTGGTTCTTTTCGCACATCTGCTGTGAAAATGGCTAGCTTGTACGCAGCGATCGCCTCTGGGATGGTACGGATGCCTGTGTAATCTTTAGCGGTCCAGTGCTTAGTAATCCGTTCTTCGATTTTCTCTTCAATTTGCGGCAGTACGCTTTTGCGGAACTGGTCATTGAACGAGTAGCCACACTGGGGACAGACGATGACATGATAAAGAATGGGATTGTGCGTCTGGTTCTCATAATGCTCACAAAAATCGCTATCACGTTGGAAAGGGTGCGACTTTCGTAGGCGTGTTTTTTTACTAGCAAAAGAATGGCCGCAGTGGGCACATTCAAATTTTTTATCATATAATATGGTATCATGATTGTCCATAACGGTCTCCTTTAGGTCTAGAATCGCAGCTTGTGAAATCATACTAGTTTAAGTATATGCCAAAAATCATGGGGAAGATAGGATAATTTAGCCTGATGTAAAATTTGCACACTTGCCTTTTTTTTTCTCTTTCTATATAATCGAGTCTCAAAAGTAACTTTTTCATACAAGTAAAGGTAAAGACGGAGACAAGTACGTGAATCATGCCCGTACAGGGAGAGAACATCTCGACTGCAAGTGTTCTTACGTGTGCATCTCACAGAAATTCCCTCCCGAACCGGCCCCTGAATGCGAGTAAGGGGACATCGGACACATCGTCCGTTATCAGGAGTTAAAGATGAGCGTGTTTTTTGCATGCGCTCAATAAGGGTGGTACCGCGACCTCACGCCCCTTTTCGGGTGTGGGGTCTTTTTTATTTACACATAAGGAGGTTGTAATTGTGCGTGAACGATTAGAAGCAGTAAAGCAAGAAGCGCTGCAGGAATTAGAACACATTACCGGTTCCACAGAAATTCAGGAACTGCGAGTCAAATATTTAGGGAAAAAGGGACGTTTGACCGAGATTCTACGTGGCATGGGTAAGCTATCAGCCGAAGAGCGTCCACTGATTGGTCAACTAGGTAATGAAGTGCGTGCCGCTATTGAGAGCAAGTTAGATGAGAAAAAGCAAGCGGCAGATGAAGCAGAGATTGCAGCAAAATTAGCTAGCCAGTCCATTGATGTTACACTGCCAGGACGCGAGGTTCGCTTTGGAAATCGTCATCCACTGACGCTTGTTACCGAGCAGATTGAAGACATTTTCCTTGGCATGGGCTTCACGGTAGCGGAAGGTCCGGAAGTTGAGGCTGATTATTATAATTTCGAAGCATTAAATCTGCCGCAAGATCATCCAGCACGTGATATGCAAGATTCTTTCTACATCACAGAAGACATTTTGCTCCGTACGCATACATCTCCGGTGCAGGTTCGGACGATGGAAAAGATGAAGTGCGATGTGCCGGTTAAAATCATCTGTCCAGGTCGCGTGTATCGTCGCGACAACGATGATGCGACACACTCGCATGTGTTTACGCAGGTTGAGGGTCTTATGGTCGGGGAGAATGTCCGTATGAGCGACCTGAAAGGCGTGCTGCTTAACTTTGCGCGTCAAATGTTTGGCGAAGAGACAAAAATCCGTCTCCGTCCGAGCTTCTTCCCATTTACCGAGCCAAGTGCGGAAGTTGACCTGTCGTGCAGCATGTGTGGCGGACATGGCTGCCGTGTATGTAAGCATACGGGCTGGATTGAGATTCTTGGTTCCGGTATGGTACATCCGCGCGTACTGGAGATGGCAGGGTATGATTCAGAGAAGTATACAGGATTTGCTTTCGGGATGGGTGTAGAACGGATTGCGATGCTGAAGTATGACATTGACGATATTCGTCACTTCTATACAAATGATATGCGCTTCCTGAAGCAATTCAACCGGGTGTAAGGAGGAGAAAGACGAATGAAAGTTTCATATAACTGGTTAGCTCAATATATCGATCTCTCCGGTATGACACCGGAGGAACTGGCAGAGAAACTGACGCGCAGCGGCGTGGAAGTCGATGCGGTGGAATCGCTGAACAAAGGTGTAAGTGGCGTTGTAGTTGGCTACGTCGTATCCAAAGAGAAGCATCCAGATGCGGATAAACTGAACGTATGTCAAGTAGACACAGGCGTAGGTGAATTGCAGCAAATCGTCTGTGGTGCAAAAAATGTCGATGCTGGACAAAAAGTACCGGTCGCTGTTCCAGGCGCAAAACTGCCAGGCGGCTTAAAAATTAAAAAAGCCAAACTGCGTGGCGTGGAATCAAACGGCATGATCTGTTCAGCCAAAGAACTTGGTATGAATGATAAGCTTCTGCCGAAAGAAATTCAGGAAGGCATCTACGTGCTTCCAGCTGATCTGGAAGTAGGCCAGCCAATTGAATCAGTACTCGGTCTGGATGACACTGTCCTTGAGCTCGGCCTGACTCCAAACCGTTCTGACTGTCTGAGCATGATCGGGGTAGCGTATGAAGTGGGTGCGATCCTTGGTCGTGAGGTGAAGCTGCCGGAAAATGCGGCACCGGAAGCTGGTGCAGCAATCGAAGGCAAGGTTAGCATTGAGATTGCAGCGAAAGATGCATGCCATCGCTACATGGCACGTCTCATCAGTGGTGTTACGCGTGGCTTATCCCCACTGTGGATGCAGCAGCGTCTAATGGCAGCAGGTGTGCGCCCGATTAATTTGATCGTTGACATTACAAACTATGTGATGCTTGAAGTCGGTCAGCCGCTGCACGCATTCGACTATACAAAAGTCGAAGGTGGACGCATTGTCGTACGCATGGCGCAGCCAGGCGAGAAAATGGTCACGCTCGATGATGCAGAGCGCACGTTGGATGAGGAGATGCTGCTTATCACAGACGGCGTGAAGCCGATTGCGATTGCCGGTGTCATGGGTGGAGCAAACTCTGAAGTAGGCGATGAAACGCAGACAATCTTGCTTGAATCGGCACATTTCGCAGGTTCATCGATCCGTAAAACATCACGCAAGCTCGGTCTTCGTTCAGAAGCAAGCCTGCGTTTTGAGAAAGAGGTTGATCCGCAAGCAGTGGAACGTGCTCTAAATCGAGCAGCGGCCCTCATGGCTGAGCTGGCGGGTGGTACGGTGGCACAGGGTGTAGCAGACTGTGCAGTTTCCGTACTGGAAGAGAAGGTAGTAACCCTTCGTCTTGCTCGCCTGAATGGCCTGCTTGGCACAGCGCTTGCGATGGATGAAGTTACGGCGATTTTTGATCGCCTTCAGTTTGCGTATGCGGTGGACGGAGAGAATCTGAATGTTACGGTTCCGACACGTCGCCAGGATATTACACGGGAAGTAGATTTGATTGAGGAAGTAGCGCGTCTGTACGGCTACGATCATATTCCGACGACACTGCCATATGGCGATAATACACAGGGATCACTTTCAGGTGAGCAGCTGCTTCGCCGTACCATTCGTCAGACGTTAAATGGTATGGGGCTTGATGAAGTAAGCACGTATTCGTTTACGAACCCGAGTGTCGTAAATGATTTCGCGACGATTTACCGCGCCACGAATCCGATTCCGCTTGCGATGCCAATGAGCGAGGAGCGGAGTGTGCTGAGAACGAATATGCTGCCGCACCTGCTGGAAACAGCGGCGTACAATCTGAATCGGAAACAGGCGGATCTGGCACTGTTCGAGACAGGTAATGTATTCCTGACAGACGAAGCGAAGTTGACTACCTTACCGGAAGAGAAGCTGACACTTGCAGGTTTGCTGACTGGCAATTGGAGCGGGGCGCATTGGTCTAATAAACCAGAACCGGTTGATTTTTATCTGGTGAAAGGGCTGCTGGATACGTTGTTTAGTCGTCTGGGGATTACAGATGTGCAGTATGAAGCGGCGGCTGATGCGACGGGCATGCATCCAGGTCGGACGGCATATGTGCGCATTAATGGGCAAAAAGCAGGCTATGTCGGACAGGTACATCCAGCTGTACAACAAAAGTACGATGTAAATGAAACGTATGTATTCCAGCTGAGTGGAGAGGTGCTCATGCAGGCGGCTACGGTTCATCCAGGAATGATTGCACTGCCGAAGTATCCGTCGACAAGCCGTGATATTGCCGTTGTGGTAGATCGTGGT
Source organism: Aneurinibacillus uraniidurans (assembly GCF_028471905.1). Lineage (NCBI taxonomy): Bacteria > Bacillati > Bacillota > Bacilli > Caryophanales > Paenibacillaceae > Aneurinibacillus > Aneurinibacillus uraniidurans. The sequence goes on from NZ_CP116902.1 coordinate 677,198, forward strand.
GTGACAGCAGGCGAATTGCGAGATGTAATTGAACAATCTGGCGGTCAACTCCTGCAATCTGTTCGTATTTTTGATGTGTATGTAGATGATCGTCTTGGTGAAAACAAGAAAAGTGTGGCGCTCTCCTGCACGTATCTTGATCCAGAGAAGACGCTCACTGATGAAGAAGTGCAGAGCGCTCATACGAAAGTAGTCGAAGCACTTGCTGCTAAGTGTGGGGCTGAATTGCGGATGTAGGGTTCGTATTTATACAAGTTTGTGTACAGTCGCTTATGTTTTTGCCTAAGCGACTGTTTTTCTTGGCGGGAGAACTTGACTCGGCTATGTTCTTTCTTTACCTTTATAGTAAGGAAACGGCGCGAGGGGGACAAACGGTGTCTAAAGAGAAAGTGGTAGTAGAAATTTTCGGGCAGTATTACACGATGGTGGGTGATACGAGCTCTTCACATATGCGAATGGTCGCCGGGTATGTGGATGACAAGATGCGGCAAATCTCTGCTGTCAACCCCCGCCTGGATACGAACAAGCTCGCGGTGCTCGCCGCGTTGAATATGGCAGATGAATATTTCAAGTTGCGGCTGGAATATGAAGAGTTGATCAAGCTGCTGGAAAAAACAGCAGCTCCAGAGGAAACGGAAGAAGATGTAGCAGGGGAAGAACCGGAAGAGGAAGCGGTGGAAGCGGACAAGGAGTAATGTCTGTATGAGTATACTTGATGTGATTATTACCGTGATGCTCCTGCTTAGTTTTTGGCGGGGATGGCGTCAGGGGTTTGTGATGCAGCTAACTAAAATCGTGGGTCTCATTCTATCGGCTGTGGTAGCGTTCCAGTATCATCGTCCGGTAGCCGAACAATTGGAGCGGTGGATACCTTTATCCGGTATGGGGCAAAGCGCTTCCTCCTTTGCATCGTCGCCGTTCGTACAGAACGGGCTGTACAATATTGTAGCATTTTTACTGTTGTCTTTTGTAACAGGGCTTGTTGTACGTTACATCGGCAGCTTGCTGAATAGTGTGGCACAGTTACCAGTACTGTCGCTAATTAATCGACTGGCAGGAAGCGTGATTGCATTTGTAAAGACGGGGCTTGTTTTTCTGTTAGTTCTTGCTGTGGTATCGTTAATTCCAGTAGAGGGTGTACAGCATATACTTGCTGGTTCCTCCTTTGCTGCTTATGTGAAGCAGGAGATGCCAACGATACTCGATTGGGTCAAACAGCAGTTCAATCATCCAGCGCCGCATTCAACGAACTCAGTTTTATAAGTAGAAAAATAGGCTGTTCCAAAAGCCAGAACATGGCGAATGGGGCAGCCTATTTTTTATGACATAATACATTTTTTAGAGAGCAGCGTTGCGCCACCCACTCGTATGCGTATGAACAAGGTTGATAAACTCCGAAAGAGCAGGGGATAACCATTTGTTTTTGTGATAGGCCATCTGGGTAGCGACCCGGCAGGCTCGATCATCCCATGCCAGAGGGATAAGCCGACCATCCTGAATTTCCTGCTGCACTGTAATCAGGGGGAGAAAAGCCAAGCCTAGTCCAGAAAGCACGCAGTTCTTAATGGCTTCAATGCTCCAAAACTCAAGGGAGGTGTCAGGGGTGATACCACAGCTGCGCAGTTGCTGTTCAAACAATGTCCGATAGCTACATCCGGGCTCTGTATGCAGAAAAGTATGACCATGAAAGTTCTCGGTTTGAACTGAGTCACGTGCAGCAAGAATATGGTCAGGTGGAGCGACTACAGTCATTGGCTCATGTACAAGTGTTTCGATATGCAGATCCAGTTCACGTACTTCCGGCTCTAGTAGAAACACGATATCTAATTCTCCACTGCGTGCCAGATTGCGCAGCTCCCAGCAGACGCCGGGGCGAAGGGTAATTTTTACGTCCGGGTACATCTGTGTATAGGCACGGATAATAGCCGGTAGACGGAAGGCAGCAAGTGACTCCGGTGCTCCAATTGTCAGGGTGCCGGATGGAACTGTATGCGATGTAAAGGCACGCAGTGCAGTTTCATGTAGGTCTAGCATTTGGATTGCATACGGCAATAGCTGTTCACCGGCAGTGGTCAGCATAATTTTTTTGCCGAGCCGATCAAATAACTTAACACCAAGTTCATCTTCGAGTGCCTGAATTTGGGCAGTGACGCTCGATTGGGCGTACGACAATGCAGCAGCAGCGCGTGTAAATCCTTTTGTCTCCACGACAGTTTTGAACGTATGAAGTTGGCGAAGTTCCATCACACTCTCCTACCCATCTGTTTTTTCGATTCATTGCATCGAAACGATTTGTTTTACTGATGTAATCATTATCCGCTACGATAGAACAAAAGAAAAGACAAAAAAGGTGGGATGGATGTGGAGAAACAAACGAAATTACAGCAGTCGATCGGATTGCCGCAGGCAGTCGCTTTGTATATTGGAGCTGTGCTTGGATCAGGTGTACTACTCGTACCAGGGTTAGCCGCAGAAATTGCCGGCCCTGCCTCTCTACTAGCATGGGGGATGATGGCTCTGCTTGTATTACCGATGGCGCTTGTGATGGGACTATTGTCGGCTCGTTTTCCGAATGCGGGAGGAGTCTCGTATTTTGTAACGCGAGCATTTGGAGAACGGGCCGGGACACTTGTCGGCTGGTTCTTTCTAGCATCTGTACCGATCGGAGCTCCTGTTGCTTCGTTGACAGGCGCCGGCTATTTGACGACCGCGTTTGGCTGGGGAGAGGGAGCGAAGATCGGGATTGCGATAGCTATGCTGGTGGTTAGTTTACTGATTAATTATCAGGGGATGAAAGTCGCTGGTCCCGTGCAGATTGCTGTTGTCATTGCGATTGCGGTTGTGCTTGTTCTGGCCGTTATTGGAGCTGTACCGCATATCGAAGCGGTTCATTTTACCCCGTTTATGCCTCATGGCTGGATGAGCGTCGGGCAGGCCGCGGCGATTTTATTTTGGTGTTTCATTGGCTGGGAAGCAGTATCACATATGTCAGAGGAATTTGTGGACCCGCAGAGAGAAGCGATTAAAGGGGTAACGATTGCGGCACTTATTGTCGGTCTGCTTTATGTAGCGACTGCTATTGCCACAGTTGGGACGCACAGCTATGGCAAACCCGGAGCAGAGGCTTCTCTTGTGCTTGTAATTAGTGGATTGCTTGGAAGAAGCGGAGCTGCGGTTGTTGGGATAGTAGGTGTGTTTATTTGTATCGCAACTGTTATTGCTTATACAGGAGCAGCTGCCCGGCTGGCGTATGCACTGGCACGGGAAGATCAGGCCCCACGGTGGCTTGCCCGCCTGTCTCGGCATCAGACACCAGTGGGAGGACTTTTGTTTTTGGCCATTTGTTTTGTACTTGTCATGGGGCTGTATGCGAGTGGAGTTATATCGTTAACGACACTCATTCAACTGCCGAATGCCACGTTTATTTTGACGTATCTTGGTGGCTGTGCTGCAGGGATTCGGTTGCTTAAGGACAGTAAAAGCGGATTGTCAGTCAGCGTTCTTTCATTTGTGCTAACCGTGCTTGTTTTTCCTTTCGTAGGGTGGGCGGTACTTTATCCGCTAGTCGTAATGGTTGGCTGGTGGCTATGGAAACGACTGTATGCCAGGCAACAAAAAAGCTGTGAGCAAACTGCTATAGAAGAAGAGGAATTCACCCGACAGCAAATGGTATAATGAAAATGTTAGCGTAAAGCCGACATACACCTTTTGCGGAAGATGTGGAAAGGGGACTTTTCTTGGAAGCACGTACATTCACAACACTTGAATTTAATAAAGTAATGGAACAGCTTGCCCGGCATGCAGCATCATCGCTTGGTCGGGAAAAAATAGAGCAGCTTGTACCATCTTATGATCTGGCAGAAGTTCAGCGTCGCCAGCAAGCTACCCATGAAGGCAGTACGGCACTTCGCCTGCGCGGGACAGTGCCGCTTGGCGGCATTCGCGACATTCGTCCAGCGTGCAAACGGGCCGCACTCGGTGGGATGCTTAACACGGCAGAACTGCTCGATATTGCGTCGACTCTGTACGGAGGTGGACGCCTGAAAACATTCGTCGCGGGCATCGCGGAAAAGGATCCACTTCCGCTACTGGAAGAATTGCTTGATCAGGTGGAACGCTTATCGCCGGTAGAGAATGAGATTACACGAGCGATTGATGAGAACGGTGTCGTAGCTGACTCAGCCAGCCCGACACTCGGTCAGGTCCGAGCACAAATTCGCGCCTCCGAGAAGCGCATCCGTGAACGTCTGGAGCAGATGATTCGCAACAGCAACACACAGAAAATGCTGCAAGATGCGCTCATTACAATTCGTAACGACCGTTTCGTTATTCCGGTTAAGGCGGAATATCGGCATGTGTTTGGCGGTATCGTGCACGATCAATCAGCATCCGGTGCCACCCTTTTCGTTGAGCCACAGGTGATCGTGAACATGAGTAACGACTTGCGTGAGCTTAAGCTAAAAGAAGAGCGGGAAGTCGAAAAAATCTTGCTGGCACTCTCTGGTCTGGTGGCAGAGCATGCGGATGTGCTACTGCATAATGTTGCCTGTCTGGCAGAAGCTGATTTTATTTTTGCGAAAGCTTCTTACGCTCACTCATTGAAGGCGACCCAGCCAGCCATAAACGAACGCGGCTATCTTCGCATTAAGCGCGGTCGCCATCCTTTAATTGCTGGGGAATCTGTCGTGCCAATTGACGTGGAGCTTGGCGGGGAGTATACCGCCATTGTCGTGACAGGACCGAATACAGGCGGTAAGACCGTATCATTGAAAACAATTGGCTTGTTCTCGCTGATGGCGATGGCAGGGTTGCAAGTTCCAGTCGATGAAGGATCAGAGCTGTCCACATTTGAAGGCATATATGCGGATATTGGAGACGAGCAGAGCATTGAGCAGAGCTTGAGTACATTCTCCAGCCATATGACCAATATCTCGAGTATTATGCAAAAAGTAAACAATCGCAGTCTTATTCTGTTCGATGAGCTTGGAGCAGGTACGGATCCGACAGAAGGGGCCGCGCTTGCGATGGCGATTATTGATTATGTGCATCAGCGCGGTGCCCGTATTGTGGCTACTACTCACTACAGCGAACTGAAAGCATATGCCTATGATCGCCCGCATATTGTGAATGCGAGTGTTGAGTTTGATGAGAAGACATTGCGCCCAACGTATCGCTTACTTGTCGGTATTCCAGGACGCTCGAATGCATTGGCGATTGCGTCACGTCTTGGATTACCAGAGAAAATTCTCAATCAGGCCAGAGAGTTTATCAAAACAGACGAAACCGAGCTGGATACGATGGTCGCATCGCTTGAAGAGAATCAACGTCGGGCAGAAGCTGAACGTCGCGAAGTAGAACGTCTGCGGGCGGAGTTAGAACAGACACGCCGTGAGCTTGAGCAGGAAGTTGCAGAGCTAGAAGATAAGAAAGATAAGCTGTATGAGCAGGCAGAAGAACAGGCTCGTCGCGCTGTAGAGAAAGCTCGTAAGGAAGCAGAAGAAATCATTGGTGACTTACGAGAAATAGCGCGTCAGGAACAAATCGGTATTAAAGAACATAAATTGATCGAAGCACGCAAGCGATTAGAAGAAGCGACACCAAGCCTGCGCAAAAAGAAAAAGACGAAGCCAGCCAATGTACCGGTATCTGAACAGCCGCTTGAAGTAGGCGATGAGGTACGGGTGCTGTCGTTTAATCAGAAGGGCGAAATTCTTGCTAAAGTAGGCGAGAAGGAATTCCAGGTGCAGGTGGGCCTGATGAAGATGAACGTCAAAGCGGATAATTTGGAGAAGCTCAAGGCGGCCAAAATACAACAGAAGCAGATTATTAACACGTTCCGTGCTGCCCGTGAACCTGTCAAAATGGAACTTGATGTGCGCGGCAACACGGTAGAGGATGCGATTCTACTCATTGAAAAATATTTTGATGAAGCGTTGATCGGTGGCCTGAGCCAGGTATCCATCATTCATGGTAAGGGGACAGGTGCACTCGGCCTGGGCATTCAGAAATACTTGAAGAAGCATCGTCTGGTTAAGTCATTCCGTTGGGGTGGACAAGGAGAAGGTGGACTTGGAGCGACGGTCGTCGAATTGAAATAGTTGAAATAATGATGGGGTTTATGGAACCGTTTTGTTTCCGCTCCGTATATAGACGAAAGGAATAGGTTAGCTGTGTCCACGGCTAGTCGGGAACAAATGAGGAGGGAAATGGATGGTACTGTCCAATCCGTATGTGCTAACAGCGGCATACTTTGGGGCTGCACTGCTTGCCGTCATCATTTTTCTGGCCATCTTTGAGACGGTGACAAAATATAAGGACTGGGAAGAAATCAAAAAAGGCAATCTGTCTGTTGCGATGGCAACTGGTGGCAAAATCTTTGGGATTTGCAATATCATCCGGTATTCCATCGAACATAATGATGGCATCGGAAATACCTTGGTCTGGAGCGCATACGGATTTCTGCTGCTGCTCGTGGCGTATTTCACTTTTGAATTTTTGACGCCGATGTTTAAGGTAGACGATGAGATTGCCGCAGATAATCGAGCGGTCGGTCTTTTATCAATGATGATTTCGATCGGAATATCCTTCGTTATCGGAGCGAGCATCACATAAGATGGATCGCAAGGATAAGGGAGAGTCGAGATGGCGAGCGGATAACCGGTCGCTCATTTCGTTTTTTTATGCTAAAATAATTACGTTTCTAATTCATATGAACGTACCGACAAGTCGGAGGAGAATATCATGAATCAAACGTTGAACATTGCCGTGATCGGACTAGGCTTTATCGGCCTGCCGCTGTCGCTGAGCTATGCACGCAAAGGTGCGAACGTAGTCGGCATCGATGTAAGTGAACGGCTTACAGAAGAGATTAATGCAGGCCAGTCGCATCATCTAGAATATTTTGAAGGGAAGTCACTGGCGGAGATTCTGCGTGAGCAGATCGCAGCTGGGCGCTTCCGTGCTACAACAAGCTATGAAGAAGCGGCAAAAGCCGTGAATACGTATATTATTACGGTAGGCATTCCGGTTAAGAATGGTGATCCGGATATGAGCTACCTGACTAGTGCCTGTGAATCGCTGGCAGCTGTTCTGAAGAAGGGTGATACGGTTATTTTGCGCAGTACGGTCATCCCGGGCTCGACTGAAGAGATGGTAAAGCCGCTGCTTGAGAAGAGTGGGCTTGTAGCAGGGGAAGATTTCTATCTCGCGTATGCATCTGAACGTATCGCAGAGGGACGCGCGTTTGAAGAGTTCATTCATATGCCGCTTGCGATGGGCGGAATTAACGAAGTGAGTGCAAAACGTGCGCATGAAGTGCTGACATTCGTAACTGAATCTGAAGTTACGATTTCTGATATTAAAGTAGTCGAAACATCGAAAGTTATCGAAAACGTCCAGCGTGATGTAAATATTGCGATGGTGCAGCAGTTTGCCCGCTTTGCGGAAAAAGCAGGAATCGATACATTCGAGTTAATTCGGGTAGCGAACACGCATACACGTGTAAATCTGCTAACACCAGGGCCAGGCGTGGGTGGCTATTGCCTGCCGAATGCCCTGTATTATTTGCTTCCAAAAGCGAAAGAAATCGGCGTAAGCCTTGATTTGCTTGAGACCGCGCGTCAGATTAATGACAGTGTGCCACAGGTGCTTGTACAGATGCTTGATCATGAATTGAACAAGCTGGGCAAAACAGTAGCCGGAAGTAAAGTGGCAGTTCTTGGTCTGGCGATGAAAGATTTCTCGAATGATGATCGCATCAGCCCACCGCATCATCTGGTCCAGCTTCTTCAGGAAGCCGGTGCGATTGTAGCGGCTTATGATCCGGCTGTACCGTCTACGTATGACTATAAGGTCGATAGCCTTGAAGCAGCGCTCCGTGGTGCAGAAGCGGTTATCTATGTGACTGCACAGGAAGCATTCCTTGAGATTGACTGGAACGAAGCTATCGGCATGATGGCAGAGAATCCGGTATTGCTTGACGGTAAGAATCGTATTCCACGCAGCGTGGGAGAGAAGGCGACTTTGATCCGCCTGTAATGGATCGCAAAACAGGAGAAAACGAGTGCAGACAACCGCTCTAATCGGTCGTCCGCACTCGTTTTTCGCATGGAAAGGATGTTTCACTCGTATGAACGCTTCGAAAAAAATGCTGCTCGTCGCGTATTTATTTCCCCCGATCGGCGGTGGCGGCGTACCGCGTGCGCTGAAAATGGCAAAATATCTGGCAGAAGAAGGCTGGGAGGTACATGTGCTCACAGTCGATCATGTATACCATGCTACGCAGGACGACTCACTGCTGCGCCAGCTCCCGGACAATGTGATTATTCATCGTGCCAGGGAATTTAACATCGTCCAGAAAATGCGTCCGACTCAGACGGAAGCGCCGAAAAAAACAGGTGGACAAGCGGCGTCTGCTCAATCTGGCGGGCTAAAGCAGGCGTTGAAACAGCAGGTTATTCCGATGCTGAAAAAGTTGAAAAATACGCTTATGATTCCAGATGATATGATTGGCTGGCTGCCGTATGCAGCCAAGCTCGGGGAACAGGTAATTCGAGAGCACAACATCCCGATTATGTTCTCCACGTCGGGTCCGTACACGAATCATCTAGTGTCACGTAGCTTGAAGCGTAAGACGGGCATTAAATGGATTGCGGATTTTCGCGATCCGTGGACGCAGAACATGCACCGCTCTGGTGTGGCATGGCGTGAAGCGTGGGAAGAGCGAATGGAGCGTAGCGTCATGGCGGAATCAGATGCTATTACGACGGTTACATATGGATTTGCGGATAACTTCAAGCAAAAGTTTGGTCGGGAGATCTCTCGTATTGAAGTGATTCATAATGGATTTGACCCGAATGATTATGCAGACATCGAGCAGCCAGCGGAAGATGGAAAATTTACACTAGCGTATCCCGGCATTTTCTATAAGGAACGAAATCCACGCTTGCTGCTCGAAGCGGTATCCGAGTTGATTGCGGAAGGCAAGGTTGAGCGTGAGAAGCTAAGCCTGCGCTTTGCCGGAGTGTTTGATTATCCGGGTTATAGCGAAAACATCGACTGCGTACATCGCCTGCAGCTTGAAGACATTGTCGACATTATGGGCAATCTGCCGCACAAGCAGGCACTTACGATGATGAAAGGTGCAGATGTGTTGATGCTAATCGGGGACACGGCTCCGGGCTCCGGGGTGTACATTCCGGGCAAGCTGTATGAATACATGGCGATTGGTCATCCGATTCTGGCGCTCTCGGTAGAGGGAGAATCGACGAAAATCATTCGCAAATTTGAGCTGGGTGAAGTTGTAAATCCGCTTGATAAAGAAGCAATCAAACAGGCATTTTTGCGTATGTATGAAGAGTGGCATGCAGGTGAAGGTAAAGCAGGGAAAGAGAATGATGTTCTCCAGCGTGCGCATGATGGTGATTTGGCGCTTTATAATCGGCAGGTTCAGGCACATATGCTTGGTAAATTAATGGAAGAAATTATATAGTTCTGTAAAGCTTACGGACTCCTGTGATCGTCTCATATAATACGATCACAGGAGTTTTTTATGGATTAAAGATCCAAAAATTAGCGATTATGTTCAAAATTCCTTTTAACTGATAATATAGTACCATGAAAAAAGATAGAAAGGTGGAGAAGCATGTACTGCGCAAATTGCGGCGAAAAGTTGAGCTCAGGAAGCGAATTTTGTAAAAAATGTGGAACAGCTCCTCAAAAAAAAGGAGAACTCTTTTGGCTTTTTCCTCTACTATCTCTTGCCATCATTGCTTTTTTATGTGTGGGAATTTTCTTATATCAGAGTGCGATACAGAAAAAAGCCGAGAAACTTGTACATGACGGGCATGAATTTGCGCTGGAGGGGGAGATCGAATCAGCTAAAATGCGGTTTGATAGTGCACTTGCCCTGAGACCTAATTCCCCACAGCTTAAACAGGAAGTGGCCGTATTAGATAGTGTGGTGCCACTTGATAAAAAGCTAGTAGAGATTCATGACATGATCAGCCAGAAGAATTATGAAAAGGCCGGTTCTATGATTCAAAACGTTAGGGGGCAACTGGCTGGCAAGAACGGAGCAGTATATCAGGGGCTGCTTAAAAAAGTTGAGGAAGAGGAAGTAGAAATAGAAAAGCAGCAGAAAGAGGGTAGATAATATGGGTTCTTCTTTTCAGAAAGGAGTGGCAGGGGCTCTCTCTACCATGCTATTGTGTGGTGGTGCAGTAGGTGGATATGCAATTAATGAGAAAATGAAAACAATGCCCCTTACTATCGAGGAGACATTAGGTCAGCCTAAGCAGGGAGATCAAGCCAAGAAAGAAAATAAAGAGCAAGTCGTTAAGACGGCTGCCAGAATTGAACAAAATTCAAATAGTGCCAAGCAACTTATGAAAGAGAATGAAAGTAAAGTAGCCTATATTCAAGTTAGAGGCTTACACAGTGACAGAGTAGGTAGCGGCTTTCTATACAACACTAAGGGCGATATTATTACAAACGCCCATGTAGTAGATGATGCCTATGAGATCATTGTGAAAATGTGGGATGGAAAGCAGGGAAAGGGAGAAGTTATTGGTATCAATACAGATAAAGATATTGCTCTCGTTCGTGTGCCTGAATTAGTGGGGCGTACACCGATGAAAGTTGATGCAGAAACAAAGGCAGATGCAGGGGAGCAAATACTGGCCTTAGGAAATCCATATGGATATGAGAAAACGGTGACACCCGGGCTTGTGAGTGGAATACGGGAGGATAAGGGAAATAGTTCTTATCTGTATCAAATATCAGCTTCTGTCTCTCCAGGGAATAGCGGTGGTCCGCTTGTACGGCTGGATAACGGGGCAGCGATTGGCATTGTGTCCGCACAGAGAAAAGATGATAATAATGTTAGCTTTAGCATTCCGCTTACACAGGTTATGCCTATGTTTCAGCAGTGGAGTGCTCATCCACAGAAGCGGGTACAAGAGAATAGATGGGGAGAACAGCAGGCTTCGGAAAGCATTCCTTCGCTACAGGCAGTGCCGGCACAAAAAGTACTGGAAGTGGTTGTGTCGAGGGCAAATGTTCGCTCGGCCCCCTCTCTTTCTTCAAGGGTATTAACATTGATTGAAAGAGGTACGATTATAGATAGTTTTGAAGAGGCAATCGATAAAAACGGTGAAGTATGGTATCACATTCAAAGTGGTGAGCCGGGAATAGATGGTTGGGTAAACGAGCGGACGGTTAGTGAAACAGAAGGGGATGTGTAGACAAAGCTCAAGGAGGACTACCAAAGAGTAAAAAGGTTTTTTATTACTAATCGTCGAAATGATGTTATTTTAGGAAAGGAGTGTGTACGGATATTTGGATAAGCTTACTTTTTTAGACATTCCTCTTTTTCAAGATTTGGATCGAGTTCATAAGGCAACATTGCTCCCGGAATTTACGCAGCGAAGCTTTCATCGGGGAGAAATCTTATTTGAAGAAGGTGAATTCGGGGATTGTCTCTACATCATCATGCAGGGCTCTGTCCGTATTTTTTTGCAAGAGGATGGAAAAGAGCGAACACTGGCACTGCTGAAGGAAAAAGAGTACTTTGGCGAGATGGCACTGCTGACTGGAGATCCGCGGTCAGCATCTGCGAAAGCGGAAGAAGATGTAGTTGTGCTGCATCTCTCAAAGGAGCAGTTTGATCGCCTGCTCCTTACACATAATGCATTAGCTGTTCAATTTGCCGGAATTCTAGCTCGCCGCTTAGCTGCCGTAAATCGCCAGCAGGAGCAAACACCCAGTCTCCCTTCATCCCCTGCTCATCAAGAAGCGGCAGCAACACGCAAGGAATCACAGCTTCCCCGTAAGTCGACCGTCTTGCTGGAAACCCAAAAGCAAGGAACGCCCTCCGCTTTCTCTATGCTGAAACTAATGCTTTGGCTTGGTACGCTGCTTGTTGGGACAGCTTTATATGGAGGACTGTTGTATTTTCATATTCCATATCATGTGTCGGTGATCGCAACTGTTTTATGTACGGGATTTTTACTTGTAGCACTGCGGCTCACCTCCCTTATTATGATGGCTGTTACAATGTCTGTAGTAACGGTTTGCCTCGGTATAACGAGTCCGAATGAGGTGTTGTCTACTTTTTCCGAACCCCCGATTATTACGGCGCTTGCGTTAGCATTAATTGCACAAATTGTGTTTCAAACCGGAATTTTACAGCGCATAGTGCTTATACTGGCAAGCAAACTTCCTGAGCCTGCTTTTTTGTACATAGCCCTTGTGCGATTTGCAGCGGTTCTCGCTGCGCTCATCGTTCCATCTTCGCGCTTGCGTTCCGAGGCATTTGGATTACTTCTTGCTAAAGAGAGAAGTGATTCGTTGGCTGCGTCTTATACTTTCCTCTTTATGACATCATCTGCTATTTGCTTATTCACGCTCGCTCTCATTCCTGAAACCCAACAACATGACCCAAGCTTTGCTATTTGGTTACGCGCGGCTCTGCCACTTGCGCTCGCATTCGCTCTTGTGCAAGGACTTGCTTTTTTAGTACGGAAAAGAACAGTTCAAGAGCAGCCTGCTTTCAATCGGCAGCTTATACAAAATCAGCTTGATGTAATCGGACCATGGACATCTCGTGAAACGATCGCGCTCAGTCTCATGGTACTGATGACAGCCGGCTTTTTTGCTGCTCCATATTTGAATATTTCGATCTTTTGGATTGTTATGGCGGCATGTATTGCTTTATTCGCCTTGATTGGCAGTACGCCGGAAGCTGCGCGTGAATTAAGATATAGCTCGTTCATTGTCTTCGGTTTGTTTGTCAGTATGGCTGGCACGATGAGGAAGACAGGGTGGGGGGAAGCGATCATCGCCTCATTTATGTCGAATGCATCGCCGTTCTGGTATGTGATTGGTCTGTTTATAAGCATATACGTATTCCGGCAGTTCGTGCCTGCGATGCTGGCCGTCTTGCTCGGGATGGTTAGCTTCGGCTCACTGGCGCTTGCAGCAGGCGTACACCCTGTTGTTGTAGCACTTACAGCGGTCATGGCCAGCAGTCATATAAGTAGTAGCATAGCGTCTTTATGGGAACAGCGTGGACGAGACATATGGCGTAACGGGGCAATAGCATGTGTCGCACTGATTATCACGCTTCCGGTGTGGCAAATGATGCAGCTCGTTCCTCAAGAAAAGCGTGTGGCTCCTGTTCTTTCTTCTGCCTCAATCCAGCAGATACATGCGGTATTTCCCGCATATTTGCCTGCCGACAAAACAGCAGCACAGTCCTTCCAGCGTGGCATCGAGCTAGCCTTGCAAGTAACGAAACGCACGAAAGCGAATGAAACACCTTCGCTACAGCCTCTATATATCGAATCCGGGAAGCACATACCGACAAGTGAACAGCCATTTTCATTTGCGATTGCGGCATCTATGCCAGATTCTTTCCCAGGAACACTTCCGGTTGTGGCGACAGATCATCGCGTGCAATCACAGACAGAAGTCATCTCTTTGAGCATCCAACCAGAAGCATACGCCCGATCTACACTGGCATTCTTGCAGAGAAATGGGCATAAAAACATTGCGATTTATTATGAAGAAAGCGCAGCTGGTAGACAATTTGCTTCCACGCTAGAGAAGATGGCCGAACAAAATGGCATGATTGTAACGGATCGCATGGTAAGCACAGCGTCTCATTCTTTGCTAGGGCAGACGCTGCATAAATGGACGCTACTACAAACAGACATTGGTATTGTGTTCGATTCTACGGGAGAGTCGGCTGCTCGTTTTGTTTCCGAGGCACAATCTGCCCGGTCTACTTTGCCGCTCGTTGTTGCATCTGATTCATTTCCGAATAGAGGGGCTACCCTTCCACATTCTGCTGCCACGGTATATGTTATGCCCGACTATGATCCATTTGCACAGCGCACGCCGACCAGGGCGTTTGTGGAGCAGTATCAAAAAGCATACGGCGTGCTGCCGGATCGCTTTGCTGCAATCGGCTATGATGCGTGTATGTTAATGGCACATGCTGTTTCCGAGGCGAAGTCCTCTGACCCAACACGCATTCGCAACGTGCTGCGGCAGATCGAACGTTGGGAGGGAGCGGTGCGAACGTACTCGTTTGCTACTACGTCGGATGCGGACTCTCTTACGGTGAAGGCGTGGCTGCAACCAGATGGGGGTTATCGTCACGTTCAAGAGAGGGGGAATGAGTGATGAATCATAATTTATATCGCAAAGCAGCGTTAGAGCGCATGGCGTCACCGGAAAAGCTGGATATTTTACTGACTATCACACGCCCTCGCCACTGGCTTGCACTTATTGCAATCGTTATGCTGATTGTCGCCTTTTTTATATGGGCTGTATGCAGTACCATTCCTGTTCAAACAAAAGGCAGTGGTGTATTTGTATTACAGGGAGGAATGACGCGCATCGTTTCCACGGTCGAAGGGCAGCTGACCGATAGCAGTGTGCAGGTGGGCGATCATATATCACGCGGTGATGTTGTGGCCCGTTTATTTAATCCGGCGTGGGTGGCACCGGCTTCCGGTACCGCTCCGAATGTTTCACAGCAATTGCTGCTTAAATCACGCATTGTGAGTCTGGAAAGTGGAACGGTAACCGAGCTGCATGCTAGGCCAGGACAATGGCTCAAAGCAGGTGAGCCGCTGTTTACGCTTGATCTGGCGAGTGAAGATAAGAAAGCGGAAACCGTTGTATATGTATCGCCAGAAGTCAGCAAGCAGATTCAACCAGGCATGCAAGCAAGAATTTGGCCGAATCAAGACCGAAATAGCGAAAATGGCGCCATCATTGGACATGTCTCGTCCGTTTCAGGTGTCCCGGCTTCTTTATCCAGCATCGAGCGCGCAGTTGGAAATAGAGAAGTCGCGCAGCAATTTTTGCAGACGGGTTCTGTTATGGAAATCCGGGTCGCATTAGAGACAGATGCCCGGCATTCAACCGGATTTCACTGGACGGCCCCGCGTGCTCATTCTAACTTCCGGGCACAAACGGGCATGCTCTGTTCCGTCGATTTTATCGTCGGGAGCGTCCGTCCGATCAACTGGATTTTTTGAGAGGGCGAGGTGAGATAGAATCATGTTCTGGTTATCGAGGTTACCTAAAAAACAGGAAACCCCGACCATCTTGCAAATGGAAGCGGTAGAATGTGGTGCGGTTTCACTTGCGATCATTTTGGCTCATTATGGCTGCTACATTCCAATCGAAACATTGCGGGATGATTGCGGGGTATCTCGGGACGGGAGTAAAGCACTTAATATTTTGAAAGCTGCCCGCAAATACGGGTTAACGGCTAAAGGATATAAGAAAGAGACGAACAGTCTGCGCCAAATAAAACCGCCGTTCATCGTGCATTGGAATTTTAATCATTTTCTTGTCATTGAAGGCTTTGTAGGCGACAACGTGTATGTGAATGATCCGGCACATGGACGCAGCATGGTTCCAATTGAAGAGTTTGATCAATCGTTTACCGGTGTTGTGCTTACGATGGAGCCTGGCGAAGAGTTCGTAGCACGTGGGCATGCATTCGCGGTGTTTCCTTCTTTGTTAAATCGACTGAAAGGATACGGGACTGAATGGAGCTACCTGCTTCTATCCGGGTTGGCGCTAGTTGCTACGGGAATTCTTGTGCCGATCTTTTTAAAAGTTTTTGTTGATCGTATGCTGCTGGCAGGACAGATGCAATGGGTGTCTGCTTTGCTGCTTGGCATGGTTGTTACCTTGCTTTTGCGTATGCTGCTTACAAGTATGCGTCAATATGCGTTGTTGCGGCTAGAAACGAAGCTTTCTTTAAGTATGTCAAGTACATTTATCTGGCATATCTTTCGCTTACCCGTTCATTTTTTTACACATCGGTCTGTTGGGGAAGTGACTGGGCGCATACAAGCAAACGATTGGATTGCCAAATTCGTAACTGAGCAGTTGGCAAGCACGGTAATCGATATACTGGTAATCGGATTATATCTTGGATTTATGCTGCTGTATGACGTGCGGCTGGCACTTGTTGCTGTTGTTGTCGCGAGCATGAATGTGGTGTACTTGCTCGTCGTCTCCAAAAAACAGGCCAGTCACAATCAGAAGCTTCAGCTTGATCAAGGAAAGCTCTGGGGAGCTTCCATTGCGGGCTTGATGAATATGGAATCCTTGAAAGCGAACGGGCGAGAAACCGACTTTTTTGCTCGCTGGGCGGGCTATCAGGCAAATAAAATTCAGGCGGAACAGCGCTTGGGGGTATCTAATCAATACTTGGTGGCGATCCCTCCATTTCTCGCGTATTTGAATCAAACACTTATTTTAACGATTGGTGGCGTACTGATCCTGAATGGGTCGTTTACAGTTGGCATGCTGCTCGCGTTTCAAGGATTTACGGCTGGTTTTTTAGCGCCGATCAATAATTTGGTTGCGATGGGAGGCATGCTCCAGACGATGAAAGGGCACTTGACCAGGCTCGATGATGTGCTCGGCTATCCGGCTGATGACACATATGCCCGTCAGCCGGATGTGGAGCACATGGCAGAAAAACATGCGGCTACCAAATTGTCCGGGGCATTATCGCTGCGTGATGTGACGTTCGGGTATAGCCCACTCGAAGCACCGCTTATTGAAAATATTTCGCTGCATGTCGCACCAGGCTCATTCGTGGCGATCGTTGGCGGGTCAGGAAGTGGAAAATCAACGATTGCCAAGCTGCTCTCTGGTTTGTATCATCCGTGGTCCGGAAGTATTACATTCGATGGGATAGAGAGATCAGTCTTGCCGAGGACACTACTTGTCAATTCGGTGGCGCTCGTTGATCAGGACATTCATTTATTTTCCGGTACGGTGCATGACAATATTACGCTGTGGGATCAAACCATTCCGAAGTCTGTCGTCGTACAAGCGGCAAAAGACAGTGGAATTCACGACGACATTAACGCACGGACAGACGGATATGAGCATCTTGTGGAAGAAGGCGGTCGGAATTTTAGTGGGGGGCAAGCACAGCGAATCGAGATTGCCCGGGCACTGGCCCAGCAGCCGTCGATTCTTATTCTGGATGAGGCGACAAGCGCACTTGATCCGGCGGTGGAAGCGTACATTTATGCCCAGCTGCGCCGCCGGGGATGCACATGCATCATTATTGCGCATCGGCTTAGTGCCATTCGGGATTGTGATCATATTGTGGTGGTAGATAAGGGAAGAATTGTGCAGCAAGGCACACACGATGAGTTAATTCAGGCAGACGGTTCGTACGCTACGCTATATAACGCCGCTGGTAAACAAGAGGAGGAGGCTTCATGATACCGGACAGTCTGTTTTCTATCGCACAGGATTCATCATATGTTACGAAACGAACGTCTGTACCGTTACATGATCCTTCTATCGTATATGTCGTCGTAGAAGGAAGCGTTGATTTGTATGCGGTCGAGTGGCAAGACGGGCGTGCGGTAAGCACAAAACAGTTTTTGTTTTCCATCGAAGCGGGTCAGATCATGCTGGCGCTTCCGCAAACCGTGCGCAATCAAACAGGGCTTGTGGCAGATGTGCTGCCGGGAACGAAATGGCTGTCCATTGATTTTACGGCGTTACAGGCGCTTCTACGAACAGAGGCTGCGCTAGGTACATACTGTTCCCGCTTATTGAATGTGTGGATTCAAAACATAACCGCAGCGGTTGTGACAGAAATCGCGCCCCGTCAGGCACAGCTGGTTGACATGGGTCAAGAGACGGTTGTCTGGAAAGAAGGGACGTTTTTATCGGAATCCATCGTCTGGGCGCGTCCGATTACGCATCCGGTTCGCTGCTGGGGACGAGATGATATTCCGCTTGTGCCCGCTATGCAGGCGGTCCCGTTGCTGCGCACAACATGGGTCGCCTCGGTACAAGGGAATCGCCTGCACACCGTTCCGATGCAGGAATTTATCACAGACGATGAATGTGCGCCGAGTTTGCTCTTTTATCATGAGCTGATCGGGATCGTCATAAAGAGAAACAAACAGAGTCGGGAAGTGGATGAGCAAGTGCGGATTGCTTTGCGGGCCGAGCAGGATCAGGCGATGATCAAGCAATCACTTGCCCGCTTCGCAGCTGTCGCGGATAAGGAAAAACAGCAGCGGCTGATGGAAGATGCTGTCGATCATGACCCGTTGCTTATGTGCTGTCGGTGGGTTGGAGAGGTGTTGGGCATTACAATTTCGCCACCGAAACGCTTGAATTCTAACAGGCCGGAAGCGATTTTTGAAGTGTTGGGCATTCGGTATCGGAAGGTAGCGCTGCGCGGACGCTGGTGGTGTGAAGATAACGGTCCTCTGCTTGCTTTTTGGGACGATGGGAATCCGGTAGCCCTTCTGCCTGACAAGGGTGCTGCCTATATACTGCGTGATCCAGCGCATGATGACAGTAGCAACGTAACACCCGCAATCGCAGCCCATCTAAAACCGTTTGCTTACGAAATGTATCGTTCTTTGCCTCATCGAGCAGTGGATTGGAAGGATATTATCCGGTTTATGTTTACACCGCGTGCCAGACAGGATGTATCCCGTGCACTTTTCATCGGGCTTGTGATCGGCTTGCTCGGTATGGTGTTTCCCATTGCAACCGGGGTGCTGGTGGACAAAATTATTCCAGCGGCTGAGCCAAGTCAGTTGTTTTATATGATGATACTGCTGCTTGCCATTGCATTCACTGTATTTGGATGTACGGTCTCGCAAGCTGTTACATGGTTGCGCCTGTCTGGCACGTCTGATTGTGCCCTGCATAGCGCGGCGTGGGATCGGCTTTTGCACATGCCCATATCGTTTTTTCGCCAGTATACCGCTGGCGATCTGGCCATTCGGATGGGAGGGGTGACCACAAGTTTCCACATTATCTCCAACTGGCTTACTGGCGGTATGGTCAGCGCTCTGTTCTCTCTGTTGCAGATTGGGCTTTTATTTTCGTATCAGCCTACACTTGCATGGCTTGCCGTCATTCTAGTCGTTGTGTATATGATTTTGTTCGCGCTGATTAGCGTTCGCTTGCGGCGGTATACGAATCAGGAAACAACACAACAAGGTATCGTAAGCGGCTTGCTTGTCCAGCTTGTCGCAAGCATCCCGAAGCTGCGTGTGGCTGCGGCAGAGAACCGCGCCTTCCATCGCTGGAGTCACGCGTTTAGCATGCAGCGAGCGTTCGCATACAAGCTGCGGGAATCAGGAAATACCTTACTTATCATTAACACGGGCTATCCGCTTGCGGCGAGCCTAGCGTTATTCTGGATGGTTTCTGCTTCTGGCATTCAGATGAATCCCGGTGCATTCGTTGCATTTCATGCCGCATTTGCGATTCTGATTGGCTCTGTCATTGGTTTTTGTACATCTTCTATACCGCTGTTTGAATTAATCCCGACATACAAACGACTGACTCCTTTGCTAGAGGAGCAACCGGAAATAGATGATGCACAATCTGATCCGGGGGAGCTGTCCGGTGAAATAGAAGTCAGCCACGTTTCATTTGCCTACGATACTTCTGGACGGCTAGCGCTCGATGATGTATCGCTCCATATAAAAGCAGGGGAATATGTGGCCATTGTTGGCGCTTCGGGAAGTGGGAAGTCGACCTTGCTGCGCTTGCTGATTGGCTTTGAAAAATCGACAAACGGTGCGATTTATTACGATGGAAAAGACATAAGCGGGCTCGACCTACGGGCAGTGCGCCGCCAATGCGGTGTCGTGCTGCAAAACGGTCGGGTATGGGCGGGTGACATTGCAGAGAACATTATCGGGCAAAGTACAGACTTATCTGTTGAAGATGCGTGGACGGCGGCACATGCCGTTGGATTAGATGCGGATATTAGCAACTTGCCGATGGGAATGCATACGGTATTGTCCGAAGCGGGGAGCACGTTTTCTGGCGGTCAAAGACAGAGAATTTTATTGGCGCGTGCGATTGTTCATAAACCGACCGTTTTATTTCTGGACGAAGCTACGAGTGCCCTCGACCAGATTTCCCAAGAAAAAATTACAACCATGCTTCAAGCGATGAATAGTACCCGGATCGTCATTGCGCACCGTCTAAGTACTATCGTACACGCTGATCGTATCATCGTCATGGAAAAAGGAAAGATCGTGGAACAAGGAACGTATGAAGAGTTACTAGAGCGCGGCGGCGTATTTGCCGTGATGGCACAACGGCAAGTTATTTAATCCAAATGAGGTGAACCAATCATGTTTGAACTGGAGCTACTACGACCTGAAAGTGCAAAACCGTATCAAAAATTTACGTATCAAAGCTACCGAAATGTCATTGTGGATGGAACGATCCCAACAGAGAAGCGTCCACTACTCATTGGGGCTCATGTGAATCAGCAGCCGATCGGGCTTATCGTAGTGGCGCGGGAGGCAGATCAGACAGAGGCAAAACTTACGTCCCTGTTTGTTCAGGAAAGCTTTCGCAAGCAAGGGGTTGGGACTGGGTTGATGAAGTATGCGTTAGAGGTAGTACGAGCGGGGGGAATGACGAATGTTAAGGTAGAGTATTATGCTTTGCCGCACATTCAGGAGTTTGAGAGAGTATTAGAGAAATCAGGGTGGAATCGTCCTGCTGTATATAGCCACTATTACCGATTTGAATTGAAAAATCTGGAATCAGCACGTTGGATGCGCCGTATTCGTGTTCCTGTCGGTTATCGTGCCATTGTATGGAACGATATGCCAAAAGAACAATTGGGCGAAATGGCAGGGTTACAGGAGGAAGGGTATTTGTCATATTATGACCCATTATGGAATGAGGATAAAATCGCGGGTACGTGCAGTTGTGTCCTGCTAGAGGGGGATACGATTGTCGGCTGGTCCATTATTGAACAACACATGCCCGATACGCTGCTATATCGCACGCTGTACATTCGGGAAGCGTATCGCAATCTCGGTCTTGGTCTTGTACTGGCAGCCCAAACATCTAAAATTGGCTTTGAGTCAACTGTTCCGTATTGTGTCATTCAAATCGTGCTAAAAAATGAACAGATGCAGAAAGTTGCTAGGAGTTTCATCGATCCTCTGTGCCCAGTTGTTACGGAATATCGGAGGTGTGAGTGGGAAGAGGGAAGAGAAAGGTGAGAAAAGACACAAGGACGATTGCAATGTAGGAAAAGGCGACCGCCTTTTCCTGTCCTTAAGTCGCTCTTATGTGTTCGTCCTTTCTTATCTTTCCTCATCCTTCATCTTATTTTCACAAAAAAAGAGCCGAATGCTTTCTTCGGCTCCATAACGTATACATATTCTTATTTACTTCTGTCGTTGTATGGGGGGCCATATCGAATAAAAGAGGAGAAGGTAACTCCACCCGAAACACTCAACAATTCTTCTTCGCTGAGCTCTTTCTCCTCTGCGGGTGTAGAGACGAGAGTTGTAACCTGTAATTGACCTTGTGAATCTTCTGTGATGGACAACTGAATCCCTTCTGGGAGATCCATACCTGATAATTCTTTGACGGCTTGCGCCGGATTTTCCAAAGCTAACAATCGGAACGCTTCATCCTCTGCCGCTCGTTGCTTGAACACCTCAAATGTTTCATTCGCTTTCTCAATTGACCAATTCATACAGATTCCTCCTTGAATACATAATTTAAATAAAAATCGATAAAGATAGGTATTCTTATTTCTTTCTAGAGTCATACGGAGGACCATACAGGATAAACGCAGAGAATGAAGTTCCACCCGAAACACTCAACAATTCTTCTTCGCTGAGTTCTTTTTCCTCTGTAGGTGTAGAGGAAAGTGTTGTAACCTGTAATTGACCTTGTGAATCTTCTGTGATGGACAACTGAATCCCTTCTGGGAGATCCATACCTGATAATTCTTTGACGGCTTGTGCCGGATTTTCCAAAGCTAACAATCGGAACGCTTCATCCTCTGCCGCCCGCTGCTTGAACAGTTCAAAAATTTCATTTGCTTTCTCAACAGACCAACTCATCCTGATTCCTCCCTGAATACGTAATTTTAGTAGAGATCAATTTTGTTTTTATTATATTTCTGAATAAAGTTGCCGTCTGTAATTTGAATTACATTTTTTAGAATTAAAAAAGATAAATGCTTGGAAGAACCCCACTATGACAGTAGAAGACTTATAAATAAGCGGGAATAAGGCAGCTTGTATGTCTATAAAGTCTGATTTGAGGATTTTGATATCCACTACACGTTGGATATAACTAATCCATCAAGTACAAGATTGCCATGAAACAAGAAAAAGCCTACAGGCCACCAACTTGGCACCTGTAGGCTTTTGTAGTTATCGGTTTAGCAACACATCAAGCGTCTGCTGCACATATTGCTCCTGTTCAAGACGATACTGCTCCGGATCCGGTATTGGATGGTGCAGCACTTCCCGGCAGGTCAGAATCAAGTCCTGCGAATCACGATTTGCAAACGTTATGACGCCATTTGGACGTTTCACCACATCGCTTGCTACAGCAGGAGTCCCAAAATATAAGGCTTCCCGTAGTGAAATCGCATCTCCATCGCTTGCAGTCGGCCTGACGAATAAAGCAGAGCGTTGCAATAGCGGATAGAAAGGTACTTTTTCTTGTACAAGCAAACAGCGACTTTCCAGACCGTGAGCGATAATGCGTTCTTTGTATCGTTCCAGAATATCTTCATCGACCACATGAGTAATGCAGTACACGAACCCGAGCTCCTGATCTTCCCGGGCTAGCTGAATGAACATATCCAGACACAGATCAAGTCCGTACAGTTCGTGTCCATTGTGCAGATTGCCGACACCGCCGTTTGCCGTAATGACACGCGGATACCGATCAAAAAACGCGGTAATATAATCAGGAATCTGCACAGCCGCCTCTTTCTCACCCGGTGGAATAAAGGCAGGAATGACCGAAATTTTACGTTCCGGGATATGCAGTTCGACCAGCTTGTCCTTAATTTCTTCACTCACAGCAATGAAGTGGTCAGAGAGAAGCCCCGTGAGACGCACCATCATTTTTTGAGCAAACCCGAGATGTTCCCCATCATTGCGCAGGCTATGAATCGTATGAATGATTCGTTTGCCTTTTAGCTTTAAAAGAGAGAGGGCAAACCGCATCTGCCAGCGCAGGAAGTGATTATGAATAATATCTTCATTGCGCTGCCGCAAATAACGCCACGACCATTGCTCTACTTCCGGAATCGGAAGCACGGCTCGGTCTTTTACCCCCTTATCTCCATTACCGTCATAAATAATGAACGGAACATCCTGTTGCTCGAGATGGTCACACAGCCGTGCGACATGAATAGAGATGCCGCCAACGGGAGGAGGATACACCCCGATCTCGGCAACGGTTTTCGTGCGAGCCATTACACATTCTCCTTTTCTTGGCGCGATAAATTGAACGCGACTGAAATAAGGGCGAGTGTGATCCAGAACATAAAGTCAACCCGATACTGGTGCCATACGTCTTCGGTAAGTCCGGCAATCCCAATAGCCATAACCGCACCGATGCCTCCTTTGGCGACAAGGGAGACAAGACGATTTTTGCCGTTGTTGACGAATAGGCTAACAACCGCTGTTCGGAAGCTCTGGTAGAACATATAGAGCAGCAACAGAATGGTCATAATACCACCGGTGACAAAGTTCATGATGTAGATGTTGTGGAAGTGATTTGCTTTTACACCTGGCATCATATAATCACTGTATACTTTTTTAAATGTCGTAAGATCAGAACCAATGCCGGTTACCCAAAATTCGCGAATCATCGGCGGTGCCGCCTTCCAAATTTGGAAGCGGAACGCACTTGAGGAATCTGTTTTCGGTTCAAAAATAGTCAAAATCCGGTGCGTGATCACATCTGGAGCGAAGTTGAGACCGATTACGGCCGCGATGAGACCGACTACGAGCAAGCGGCGGCTAATCATCGTGGCCAAAACTCCTACTCCGACAAACAACGCCAGCCAGCCGCCGCGTGAGAATGTCAGAATAACAGCTACACCGATAATAGCAGCGAGAATCGTCAGTAGAATTCGATTCGTCCACGAGCGTGTATAGAAAATAAGCGCAAAGTTGAATGGCAGTACCATAATCAAATACTGTACAAACAAATTCGGGTTCTCAAATGTCGCAAACACACGCGTTTTTACATCTGGGTTCTGGCTTACGTCTACCCAAGCTGCCGTTGTAAAGTCGAGTGTGAAATACTGGTACACACCGTAAATCGAAACAAGCGCTGCTGAGATAAACAACGAAATGAGAAACTTGTATAATACATCCCGGCTGTTGATTTTGGCGACGAGAAGTAAATATAGCAAGAAGCTCACAAAAAAGTACAACAGGAATTGCTGCATACTTTCGACAACATGGACGGAAGTAAGTGCAGTTACGAGCAGAGCAGCCCAGAATAGAAAAACAGCTAGATTCAGATGGTTTTTCAGATTGGACTTCATCCGCTCGTAATCTTGCGGTGTTACAAACATAACAAGAATAAACAACAGAATCAAAGCGAGCAGCGGGCGGTACGTCAGGATAGGCAGCGCCATGGCCAACAAGTACAGGCCGTATTCCGACCGATACATCGTAATGCCAAGAAACGCACCCATCAAAACGAATTCGCCGATCAGCCCGACTTTATACTGCGCGACGCCTATCACAATAAGGGCGATAGCGGTCAGCAGTGCCATAAGGCGAGTTTTCGTCATAACTATCGTACTCCCGATCGTTACTTATTTGGGTCAAACAGATGGGCCGCAAGACGTCCTGGAATGCTTGTACGAAGCATCGTCCAGATTCGTTCGGGTCCGAATGCAATCAGAAGGATGGCCACAGCCACATCAAGGGCTACAATGAGCACCAGCTTCTGAATAAATAGCAGTATATACACATGCAGAAAAACCATGATAAACAGTGTCCATAAGGCGTATTGCCATGTTCGGGCATCCCATCTTGCTTTAAGACGGGAGAGAAGCGAGCGTTGTCCAACTCGCTCTGCCACCACCCGGAGCAAGTCAACCATTCCATCTACTGCTCGCGTCGTCATCCAGGTATAAAAAGATGGCTTTCTCATTGAGATCCCCCCTGTTTTTCTACGTCAAGAATACGAGAGGCGAATGTGGCACGTTCCGTATGAGCAGGCATGTACTGATTGGAATAGAAGAACGTATCATCAATAATCGGTGCCCCCTTAAGCGAAAGGAAGCCCGACGAACGGACAGTCACATACACATCTTCTTGCTCGGGAAATTCGCGTAGATAGTAGTGGCCTTTCGCATCAGCCGTATAGATTTTGGCCGGTTTTGCTTCTACGGAGACGACAGTACCAAATGGATCGAGTGCACCTTTTTGATAGATTTTATCCCCGACCCGAATCGACTTGTGGAAATTCGGCAGTTGTGCCTCGATAACCATTTTGACCGTCAGATTTTCAGGCGGCATAACAAGCTTGCCTGCCATTCCCGCTTTCAGAATGATAATGATACCTGCAAGCACGAGAAGCACGGTAATGAACGCGTCTTTCGCCGTGAAGGAGAAAGCGCGGCCACTCATTTTGTATCACCCAGATTCACGTCAGAAATGAGCGTTTCAATCATATATTTTGGGCCTTTGACGGATACTTTATTGCCAGCAAGCAGTGGAGTTTGTCCTTCGCCTTGTGCTTGTCCACCTTGAACAACGGCGTTTGTCTGGACAGTGATGTAGACGGATAACTTCTCAGGTACGTCACTCATGACCATACGACCGTCTGCTGTTGGCACAGCAGTTTTGCCAGGCGCTACTTTGACAGCGACAACTTTACCGATCGGCACATTTTTATCCTTGTCACGGATAATGTCTCCGACCTTAATCTGATTCACAACAAATGGATGCTCTGCACTATTGTACAGCGTATACGTTACTTGCTTTTTAGTTACCGGACCGACTGCAATCTCATCACCGTGCGTAAATTTAACAGCTGCAAACGCGGCCGCGCCAAGCAGCAGGATAATGAGAAACAGGTCAAGAATGTTAATCCAGCCGAAAAACTTTCCTTTTTCATCAATGACTTTCATGGAATATCCTCCTATTTTTGTTCCGAAAAATCATCCGGCGTTAGCCTTCACTAGAATAGCATACCGGAAAGATACGTACAACGAAGAAAACCCGCCATGCATAAGCGGGTTTTACTTGCTGCGTACAAGTTTATAATACAGTTCTTTTGTGCGAAGCGCCATATGAGTAAGGGTATATTCTTTCTTCACCGTCTCATACCCGGCTTCCGCAATTTTTTGGCGTAGTCCATCATCTTCTTTTAGAATCAGGATGTTTTGCCGAATCTCGTCTGGATTGTGTGGCGAGATGACCAACCCGTTGTGATAATCAACAAGGAAGTCGGCGATTCCTCCGACCATCGTAGCTACAACCGGACGTTTGGCTGCCATCGCTTCTAGCAATGACAGGCCGAGGCCTTCCGAATACGAAGGGCTGACAAATACATCAATCGCATGCAAGCAACGCGCAACGTCTTTGCGGAAACCGACAAAATGAACGCGATCACTTACCCCGGCTTCTCGTGCGGCGTAGGCAAGGGCTTCTTTCTCTGGACCGTCTCCAATGATGAGCCAGTGAATATCCGCTTGTTCATCTGCGAGTGGAATGAATGCTTGCATAAGGTCGTTCAAACCTTTGACTGGTACAAGCCGGGATACGGTGCCGATCACAAATGCGCCCGCTGGGATGCCAAGTTCAGCTTGAATGCTTCGAACATCCTGGTCAGCAGCGAACGATTCAATCGGAATCCCATGATGAATGAGGGTAATATCACAAGGCTTCACCCCATCTGCTTCCAGAGACTGGCGAATAGAATTCGAAATTGCGATATAATGATTGTTCCATTTACGAGTCCATAGTTCCATGCGTGACGCAAGGAAATAGGCCAGCGGATTCGGATAATCATAGCGCAATACGCTGTGAATGGTTGTGATAATTGGAGTATTCGGAACGTGACGTATCGCCAGTCGGCAGAAGAAGTTCGCTTTTACACCGTGTGAATGAACAAGATCTGGCTTCTCTGTTTCCAGGACATGAGCCAGCCCTTTTATCAGCCGGAAATCAAATCGGCCGTACGTATCGAGTACAATTACACGGATATTACGCTTACGCAGCTCGTCCGCAAACGTAGAATTATAGAAGCAGACAACGACAGGCTCGACAGCATGGCGAGATAAAATCTCCAGCAGTTCAAGAATGTGCTGCTCTGCGCCTCCGAATTCTCCGCCGCCAATCGCGTGCAGTATTTTCATTTTGGACATCCTTTGTTCACTTCCTGACCCTAGGGCAACTAAATCGTAACAATTATATCGCAATACGGGCCACATGTTCAACGTTGGTTATTCCGTTACAAGCAGAAATACGCTATACTTTCTAAGGTATTAGTCTGACTGACACGGTAAGGAGATTGAAATACATGGCTCAAACAGTCGTACGTTCCGCGATGATTATTATTGCGGTGACGCTTCTCGGACGGGTTGTCGGCCTGTTTCGTGAGATATTACTTGCGGACCAGTTCGGAGCGGATTGGGTGACAGATGCGTATGGCTTAGCCTATACAATCCCAAGTACGATTTTTTTATTCGTTCCAGGGGCGCTGAATGCTATTTTTGTTCCTTCATTAAAAGCCATGATGGTGCGAGGGGAGGAAGCAGAAGCACGGGCGCTGTTTCGTAAGATGCTGACTGTTACGACAGTCATCTATTTTATTATTATGATTGCAGGCCTTATGTTTTCACGCCAGATTATTGAGGCGCTGACCTTCATGCAGCATGCATCGTCAGCGATCGAACCTGGGCAGCGTGCGAAGCAGATCGAGCTGGCTGTAAAGCTATTGCAGCTTATGTGGCCGTCTGCGGTCTTTATTGCGTTGCTTGGCGTATTTCAGGCGACGCTAAATGCACATCAGCAGTTTTTTATTCCGAATGTGAGTACGGTTGTGAACTCACTTGTCATATGTGCTGCGTATCCGCTGCTTGTGCCAGCGTACGGAATTAGCGGGGTAGCAATCGGGACATCGCTTGGTTTTTTGTTTGCGGCACTTTCGATGATTCCATCGCTTCGCAAACAGAACTATTCTTTAGTACCAGACTGGCGGTTTAATACGGATGAGATGAAGAAAATAGGAGAGCGTTTCATTCCGATTATGTTTGGTTCGCTCATTACGCAGGTATATAGCTTCATTCAACCGGTGCTGTCAGCCGGGCTTGGAGAAGGGACTGTGGCCGCACTCCGGTTCGCTAATAATATTTACCAGCTCCCAATGGGGATTTTTGTTGCGGCGTTTACGCTGCCGATTTATCCGTATCTTGTCGAGTATTACACGAAAGGCGAGATCGGGCGGATGAAGCAGTCCGTTTCGGAAGGGATGCAGTATTTGTTTATTTTGATGCTGCCAGTGATTACCGCAATGGTAGTCATTCCGGATCGGCTTGTTTCGCTTTTGTACTACCGGGGCGGAAGTGGAGAGTTTACGGGCGAGGCTATCCATCTGACAGCGGTCGCATTGCTATATATGAGCCTTGGACTATTCTTTCTGGCAGCCCGTGACTTGCTGACGCGTGCATGCTATGCCATGGAGAATACAAAAGTAACGGTAATTGCAGCAATGGTAGGTATTGTGGTTAATATTGTATCAAGCTTACTGTTTATTCCATATATTGGACATGGAGGGGTGGCGCTCGGAACATCTGTGGGCTCGCTTGCTAATATGCTTCTCCTCGCGCTATTTTTACGACGTACGATCGGCCCGTTTATGTTGCGATCCTTCTGGCTTACGGCTTTGAAGACATTGATTGCTTCTGCGATAATGGGGACGGTTTTGTATACCGCGACAGCATTCGTTACGATTCCGGGCGTTATGCTCGAGAAGTTGTATATTATAATCCTGATTGGGATTGGAGCGGGTCTTTTTTTCGTGGTGCTTATTGTATTGCGTGAACCGCTTGCCCTGCAGATTATCGAGCGTTTTGCCGGAAAACTACTGAAAAGAAGAAGGGGTACAAAATGATGAAAGTATTAGTGACAGGTGGGGCAGGCTTCATCGGCTCGCACATTGTGGAACAATGTCTGGAAGCTGGATATGAAGTATGTGTACTAGATGATCTTTCTACAGGAAAAGCTGAACAGGTAGATGCACGTGCTATCTTGTATCGGACAACTCTTACATCACCCGATGTGCTTTCCATCGTAGAGAAAGAAAAGCCGGACTATATTATTCATCACGCAGCCCAGAGTTCTGTTCCCGTTTCGCTGAAAGACCCGGTTGGTGATGCAATGTCGAATGTGGTAGGAACGGTGAATTTGCTGGAAGCAGCTCGCCTGCATGGGGTTAAAAAGGTTGTGTATGCATCATCCGCTGCAGCATATGGAGAACCGCAGTACATGCCGCTTGATGAGGATCATCCAAAACAGCCGCTGTCACCGTACGGCGTAACGAAGTTCGTACCGGAGTTTTATCTGCACACTTATCATCATTTGTACGGTCTGAATTATACGGCCTTCCGGTATGCCAATGTATATGGCGAGCGTCAGGACCCGAAAGGCGAAGGTGGCGTCGTATCAATCTTTGTAGACCATGCGATTGCCGGAGAAGGGCTTGTTATATTCGGGGATGGTGAGCAGACGCGGGATTTTGTGTATGTGGGTGATGTAGCGCGGGCGAATGTTATGGCGCTTACAGCAGCCGATAATGAGATTATGAATATTAGTACAGGCACAAAAACGAGCGTGAACGAACTCGTCACGCTCCTTGAAGAATTGATGGGAAGCCCGCTTAACGTACGCCACGATGCGCCGCGTGAGGGCGATATTTTACACAGTTATCTCGATCATGCGAAAGCTACTGAAGTGCTGGGGTGGACACCGGCGTATTCACTGCGTCAGGGATTGGAAAAGACACTACGCTTTTATCGAACTGAATCGTAAAATCAGTTAGAAGATCAAGCGCCCAGCTATACAATTCGTCATGGGTGTCTCCCATAAAGCTTGCAAATGTATGCTCATACGGTGAGTGCTGATCATAGGAGATAAAAGAAACGATCCAAAAGCGGCTTTGTGGTACGATTTCGAAACGGATACTAGCACCGGCACGTTTTTTCCAGGAGAACAAGTCGAACAAAATTTGCACATTAGCCTGTCCATACTTTTTCATAAAAAAATTCCCCCTTTACGTCAGTCGTGAAGGGGGAATTCTTGTTTTAATATGCTGTCTCCTGCCCACCTGCCAAAACTAGTGGCAAGTAGGCAAAAGTAGTGGTAATTCGACAGGAAGCTACAGTTTTTTATGAATGTGAAGCAACTGACGGGCAAGCTCGCTGCTTTTCTCGGCTTCATGGATAAGATCTTTCATGCCGGATTGAATACGGGCGCGCGTTCCGGGAAGATCGCGTAACAATGGCTCTACATTAGCCAGTAGATCGCGCCAGCGTAGATCTTTAATATGACCGGCAGATTCCATGTTGAGACGGCGCACGAAGCGATCCATTTTTGGATCATACGAGACTCCAGCAAACGGGATACTCATAACAGCCGCCAGAATAACAGAATGCAGGCGCATGCCAAGCACGAATTGAGATGCCCCAATAAAACTGAAAATTTGTTTGAAATTCATTTTTTCTTCAATCAGCACCGCTCCTGGCTCTTGCATAAGCTCCAAGATATCCCAGGAAGGACCAACGTCTGCTGGGTTTTGCATCGGAAGGAAAAATACATCCCAGCCTCGGCGGATCGCCTCATCGGCGAAGCGGGCGATTTCTGTTTTATAAGCCTGTTCATTTTTCCATGCCCGCACCGAGATGGCCATAACAGGGCGGGTGGAGTGCGGTTTATATTTTTGGATGATCGTTTTTCCGAATGTCGTATCGACGTTCTGTGGATTAATTGTTACAGCCGGATCAGCTGTGACATGAATCGGAGCCTTTACGACACCAAATGATTTAAGATCTTCTCCTGACTGCTCGTCCCGTACCGTGATAACGTCAACCCGGTTCACAATAGAGCGGATCAGGCGCTTGCTGAGCGTACGGGTAATAGGCCCGATGCCTTGCGCATAAAAAATGACCGGCTTGCCGAGTAGTTTGGCCATCATGACAATACCGAGATAGTAGATTACGCTCCGGGGGCTTGTCGCATCCTGAAGCAGACTGCCGCCTCCCATAACGAGCAGATCAGATTTTTTCAGTTGATGAATAATAGAATTCATCCGCCAGCGGTTAAAAGCAGGTATCCCAAATAGCGCTTGCGTTTCCGCAGGCGTATTAGAAAGTACGGCCAGTTCTGCGTCAGGCATATGTTTTTGTAGAGAGGTAATGATTCCATACAGCACGGTATCGTCCCCGGCGTTATCGAATCCGTAATACCCTGAGATCAGTATTCTTGCCATGAAAGCGACCTTCTTTCAAACCGAACTAAACATGTACACTTTAGTATAACAGGTTGCCTCGGATAAGGAAAGTTGTGGGTTAGAAGTAGAACGAAAACAAGTACTGAATATACATAGAAGGGAACAAATCGAGATCAACGAGGTGAGTAAGATGACGGAACCTTTGTTTCCCTGGCAGATGCATTACCCATCTGATGTACCGTTTTCACTGTCGTATCCGTCTGTTCCGCTATATGAGTTCCTGCTTGGATCTGCTAGGGAGTACCCGAATGCGGAAGCTTTGTTTTTTATGGGCAAACGAATTACGTATGAACAGCTGCGAAATGATTGTTTTCGTTTTGCGGCAGCGCTCGTGCGTCTCGGTGTGCAGCGGGGAGACCGGGTTGCGATTATGCTGCCGAATGTTCCACAAAGCGTAATTGCCTACTATGGCACCTTAATGGCAGGAGCTGTTGTTGTGCAGACGAACCCGCTTTATACAGAACGTGAACTTATGCACCAGCTTGTAGATGCAGAGGTGGAAACCATTATTTGTCTTGATCTATTGTATGCTCGTGTGGAAAATGTGCGCAATCATACACCACTTCGGCGCATACTCGTGACCGGAATTCCCGATTATCTTCCCCTTGGAAAACGATTATTGTACCCGCTCGTACAAAGGAAAGCTCGTCCGCCTCGTATCCCATACAACGCTGAGAACTGTGTATATGCCTTTGTTGATTTGCTTCGGAAGGAATATCCTGATTTTACGCCTGTTTCGGTGACATCAGATGATCTTGCAGTTTTACAGTATACAGGTGGGACGACGGGCGTGGCCAAAGGGGTTATGCTCACGCACGCTAATCTCGTAGCTAATGTGCTGCAATGTAGGGCTTGGTTTTCTCGTTCCAGATTGGCAGGGGAACGATTTCTTGGGGCTGTGCCGTTTTTTCATGTATATGGCATGACGGTAGTGATGAACTTTGCGACTCATCTTGCTGCCAGCATTATTCTTGTGCCGCGCTTTGAGGTTTCACAAATTCTAAAGCTTGTGGATAAGCAGAAGCCAACCGTATTTCCTGGCGCACCGACGATGTATGTGGGGCTTTTGAATCATCCTGATGCGAGAGCGTATGATTTGTCTTCTATTCAAGCGTGTATTAGTGGTTCAGCTCCGTTACCGATAGAGGTGCAGCAAGCATTCGAACGGCTGACGAATGGAAAGCTGGTAGAAGGATATGGACTTACCGAATGTTCGCCTGTAACGCACGCCAATCCGATATGGGGGCGTCAGGTAATAGGCAGTATTGGCGTGCCGTGGCCAGATACGGAATGCCGCATTGTTGACCTGGAGACGGGTGAAGAATGTATGCCTGGGGAGATCGGGGAGTTGTGTATCCGCGGCCCGCAGGTGATGAAAGGATACTGGAAGCGGGAAGAAGAGACAAAAGCAAGCTTTCAGGACGGATGGTTTCGGACTGGAGATATCGCACGCATGGATGAGGCCGGATACTTTTATATTGTCGATCGGAAGAAGGATATTATCATTGCCGGCGGTTTTAATATTTACCCGCGGGAAGTGGAAGAGGTGTTATATGAGCATCCGGCCGTGCGAGAAGCCGCGGTAGTTGGAATACCAGATGCTTATCGAGGAGAGACCGTGAAGGCATTTGTTGTAGTACGTGAAGATCAGCTGCTTACGGAAGCCGACCTGAATCAGTTTTGTCGCGAGAGGTTGGCGGCTTTTAAGGTGCCACATGTATATGAGTTTCGTACAGATTTGCCCAAGACAGCGGTTGGGAAAATTTTGCGTCGTACATTAGCAGAGGAGGCGAAAGAAGAGGAGTAGAGGCCGAACTTCCGCGCCGGAAATACCCGGCGCGGTCCTACTCGTACAAAAGTAAAAAAATACTCTTACTCAGGAGGAGAAAAAGATGAAATATCGAAATTAATTAAACATTGACAATCCTGCGTTTTTTAAATAAACTTTATTCGAGTGAATGCTCATTCATTTAGGTTGAACTGAGGGAAAATTATGGCGAAGAAAATGGGAGAGAAGTATCAGGCTATCATCGATGCTGCTGTCAGAGTGATCGCTCAACATGGCTATCACCAAGCACAAGTATCCAAAATCGCCAAAGAAGCATCTGTGGCAGACGGGACGATCTATCTGTATTTTGACAGCAAGGAAGATATACTGATATCACTGTTCCGCGAGAAAATGGGGCTGTTCATCGAGACGATTTGGAAGCGCATTGATCAGTTTGAACGGGCGGAGGACCAGCTTCGTGAGTTAATTTACCTGCATTTGTGGCAGCTGTCACAAAACCGAGACTTTGCGGTTGTAACACAAATTGAGCTTAGGCAATCCAATCCCAAAGTACGAGTGGGAATTAACGAAGTGATCAAAAAATACCTGAACATGATTGATCAGATTGTGCTGCTCGGCAAGCAACAGCAGGTGTTTCGCGCTGATGTTGAGGAAGCGATTGCACGTAAGATGATTTTTGGCACGCTTGATGAAGCGGTTACATCATGGGTGATGAATGAACGAGAATATGAGCTGGTTGCACTTGTTGATCCGCTGCATAATTTGTTCGTTCATGGCTTAAAAAACATAAAATAATCTTAAAATATGCATTTGTTTAAAAAATTCCTTAAATTTTAAGGAAAATCAATTATAATTAGGTTGTCATTAATTTGCAGTTGTGGAGGGAGAGAACTAGGATGGAGTTTACTAACGTGACGCTGCACATAGAAAATCGTGTTGCTTACATTACCGTAGATGTCGCTCCGGCGAATACGGTAAGCTCCGCCACGCTTTCCGGTCTGGAAGCGGCATTTAGCCAGGTCCAGAACGACGCAGAAGCGAAGGTTGTTGTCGTAACAGGCGCAGGTCGTTTCTTCGTTGCGGGAGCTGATATTAAAGAGTTCACAGGCGCGTTCGACGACACAGAGAAAGCCGAACAGATGGCTCGCTACGGTCAGAAAGTATTCGATGCAATCGAGAACTTTCCAAAACCTGTGATTGCCGCTATTAATGGTGCGGCTCTCGGTGGAGGACTAGAGCTAGCAATGGCATGCCACATGCGCTTTGCTGCTGAGAACGCACTGCTTGGTCTGCCGGAGTTAAAGCTCGGATTGATTCCGGGATTCGGTGGTACGCAGCGGCTGGCCCGCCTAACTGGCAAGGCCAAAGCACTGGAACTCATTATGTCCAGTGAATTTATTAATGGCAAGGAAGCCGAGCGCATCGGGCTTGTAAATCGTGCATTTGCACTGGAAGTGCTTATGGAAGAAGTGAGAAAGTTCGCTGAAGCACTTGCTTCAGACAAAAGTGCCGTTTCGATGCGTGCAGCACTTGAAGCAGTTACCTATGGTCTCACTGAAGGTCAAAAGAGTGGGATGAACCGGGAAGCCGAACTGTTCGGCCAGTTGTTCGCTACTGCTGACATGAAAGAAGGCGTCAACGCTTTCATTGAGAAGCGTCAGGCTGAGTTTCAGGACAAGTAATCATTATAGGTAGGAGGATTCTCATGAATATCATAGTATGCCTAAAGCAAACATTTGACACAGAAGAGAAAATCGTGCTTCAGGGTGGCGCAATCAGCGAAGACGGTGTAGAGTTCATCATCAATCCATACGACGAATATGCAGTTGAAGAAGCGATTAAGCTGCGCGATGAGCATGGCGGGGAAGTAACCGTTGTGACGGTAGGTCCTGATCGTGCGGAGAGTGCACTGCGCACAGCGCTTGCAATGGGAGCAGATAAGGCTGTCATCGTAGAAGATGAGGATGGCAACTACGACGAATATAGTGTAGCGAAGATTC
This sequence comes from Aneurinibacillus uraniidurans, assembly GCF_028471905.1. Lineage (NCBI taxonomy): Bacteria > Bacillati > Bacillota > Bacilli > Caryophanales > Paenibacillaceae > Aneurinibacillus > Aneurinibacillus uraniidurans. Next base: position 712,343 of record NZ_CP116902.1, read on the forward strand.
TTGCGGCTGTAATTAAAGACCGCGATTACGATATTATTATTGGTGGAAACATGGCAGTTGATAATGGGGCAGGCCAAGTAGGTCCACGCCTTGCCGAAGAGCTGAACATTCCACAAGTTACAACCATTACGAAGCTTGAAGTAGCAGGCGGTAAAGCGACAATCGAGCGCGATGTGGAAGGTGATCAGGAAGTAGTGGAAGTATCACTTCCGGTGCTCGTAACGGCGCAGCAAGGCCTTAACGAACCACGCTATCCTTCTCTGCCAGGGATTATGAAGGCGAAGAAGAAACCAATGGAGCGTCTGAGTGTAGAGGACCTCGAGCTTGACGGCGATGTGGCAGCGAAAACAGCTGTGATCGAAACATACTTGCCGCCGAAAAAAGAAGCAGGTCGTGTACTGAGTGGCGACGTGACGGATCAAGTGAAAGAATTAGTCCAACTTCTTCGCAGCGAAGCGAAAGTAATCTAAGGATGGGGGAGGAAGACGTCCATGAGTAAAAAAATTCTTGCAATTGCAGAAGCACGTGATGGTAACCTGCGTAATGTATCATTTGAGGTGCTCGCAGCAGCGAAGCGCGTAGCAGGTGGCGGCGAGGTAGTAGCTGCTGTATTAGGAAGCGATGCGGCGAAATATGTAGAAGTACTCGGTCAGCACGGCGCTGCTAAAGTATACGTAGTAGCAAACAGCGAACTTGACACATATACAACAGATGCATACGCACAGGCGCTTCGTCAGGTAGTGGATGCGGTGCAACCGGACGCAATCTTCATGCCGCACACAGCGATCGGTAAAGATGCGGCTCCGCGCCTTGCAGCTCGTCTTGGTCTTGGCCTTGTATCGGATGCAATCAATGTAGAACTGGACGGGGATGCAATTGTGTTCACACGTCCGATCTATGCAGGGAAAGCATTCGAGAAGAAAAAAGCGGTATCCGGTACAGCGTTTGCGACGATCCGTCCGAACAACATTCCGGCGGAAGAAGCGGGCGCATCTACAGCCGAACAGGTTGATTTTACAGCTGAAATCAAAGATCTGCGCACTGTTGTAAAAGATATTGTCCGCAAAACAGCGGGCGGTGTAGACTTGTCAGAAGCAAAAGTAGTAGTATCTGGCGGTCGCGGTGTTAAATCTGCCGAAGGTTTCAAACCGCTGCAGGAACTTGCTGACGTTCTCGGTGGCGCAGTGGGCGCATCTCGTGGAGCGTGCGATGGTGAATATTGTGACTACTCGCTTCAGATTGGTCAGACAGGTAAAGTAGTAACGCCGGATCTGTACATCGCAGCTGGTATCTCCGGTGCGATTCAACATCTGGCGGGCATGTCTAGCTCAAAAGTAATCGTAGCGATTAACAAAGATCCAGAAGCTCCAATCTTCCAGGTAGCAGACTACGGCATCGTAGGCGATCTGTTTGAAGTTGTACCGCTTTTGACAGAAGAATTTAAGAAAGTGCTTGTACAGGCATAAGAAAAAATCTATATATGCTTTGAGAAAAGAGTGTTCCAAAAATAACTTTTGGGCACTCTTTTTTTGTATAAAAGAGATAAACAGTCAAGGTCACTTAAAAATAATTTATTCTTAAACTTTCCTTTTTACCTAAAAACGTGCAAAATATAAAAGTATTTCTTGAAAATAGCTGCTTTAGGAGGAAAAGAGAAAGTGACGACATCAGGAGAAATCAAAAGAATTCCTTTACTGATCATGATAGCAGTGGGGATAATGGTATGGCTTGTAGGGCCGCCAGCAGGGGTGAAACCGGAGGCATGGCATCTACTGGCGATTTTTGTAGCGACGATTGTAGGGTTTATTATAAAACCTATGCCAATGGGAAGTCTTTCGATCCTGGCGATTACCGCTACCGTCATTACTGGAATACTGCCCTTGAAAGTGGCACTGTCTGGATTCAGCAACAGCACCATCTGGATCATCGTATGCGCTATTATTATTTCACGAGGCGTTACGAAAACAGGATTAGGTGCTCGGGTTGCTTATATATTTGTAAAGAAGTTCGGAAAGAAGACGATTGGTCTTTCGTATGCGCTGGCATTCACAGATTTTGCGCTCTCTCCGGCTATGCCAAGTAATTCAGCTCGTGCTGGGGGCGTGATTTTTCCGATTATCCATTCCTTATCTGATTCTTTTGGTTCTAAACCAGAAGAAGGAACAGAAAGAAAGATTGGCTCATTTTTAACGCTTACGGCGTTTCAGGTCAATGTGATTACATCTGCTATGTTCATGACAGCAATGGCAGCCAATCCTCTTGCTGTATCACAAGCAAAAGAGGCAGGGGTGTCTATTACATGGGGAAGTTGGGCGTTGGCTGCAATTGTCCCAGGACTTGTGAGTCTGTTGGTTATTCCATGGTTTATCTATAAAGTATATCCGCCTGAGATTAAAGAAACGCCGGATGCTGCGCAATTTGCAACGGACCAATTGAAGAAGATGGGTCCCATGAGCAATGTGGAAAAGCGGATGGTGTTCGTGTTTGGTACAGTGCTGTTATTGTGGATTTTTGGTGAAGGAATTGGAATTGATGCTACTACAACTGCGATTATCGGTGTCTCGCTGCTGTTGCTTACACAGGTATTGACCTGGGGAGATGTCACGGGAGAAAAAATGGCATGGGATACACTGGTATGGTTTGCAGCTCTTGTCATGATGGCCACACAATTAAACCAACTCGGCCTGATCCCGTGGTTTAGTAAGACGATGGGGCATCAAGTAGCTGGCCTGTCAGCAACGACAGCTTTTCTTGTACTCATTCTTGCGTATTTCTACAGTCATTATCTGTTTGCAAGTGCAACGGCTCACGTTAGTGCGATGTATGCTGCCTTTCTTACGGTCGCGATTACAACCGGTACACCAGGCATGCTGGCGGCTTTAATCCTTGGCTTTTTTAGTAATTTATTTGGCTCCATGACACACTACGGATTCGGACCGGCTCCGATTTTATTCGGTCCAGGGTATGTATCTGAGGGGAAATGGTGGTCCATCGGCTTTATGATCTCCATTATCAATATTGTCATCTGGCTTGGAATTGGTCTTGTTTGGTGGAAAGTAATTGGTTTATGGTAAAAAGAGAGCATGTAAGCATTGGATAAATTTCCGGAGAGATGGTATTATACTTTTAGTGACATACTCTTAGTGGTATATCATCATTGTGTAACAAGATTTATCGTGAAGAAATACAAGGATACGAATATACAAGGAGGAAACTTTACATGGCAATCGTAAATGTAACCGACAATACGTTTCAAACAGAAGTAGAAAGTGGTGGCACAGTCCTCGTTGACTTCTGGGCACCATGGTGCGGACCTTGCAAAATGATCGCTCCGGTACTTGAAGAAATCGATGGCGAAATCGGCGGTAAAGTAAAAATTGTAAAAGTAAACGTAGATGACAATTCGGAATCTGCACAACGCTTTGGTGTTATGAGTATCCCAACACTCATGCTCGTAAAAGATGGCCAAGTTGTTGACAAAATCGTTGGCTTCCAGCCAAAAGAAAACCTGCTTAACGCAATCAACAAACACCTGTAAGAAGCGCATCAAGTAAAGAAGGTGTCTCAAAGTCATGTAAATGACAGCGAGGCACCTTTCTTTTTGCTTTTAAAAGAACTATGAGTAACTGATGAACGAGAAGCTTGTTTAATGATCTGATTGACAAAGCGTGTCGGGAGCAGCGGCGAGAGAAGCAGGGAACGCCTGTATGCGATCACCCAGAGAAGGAAGGCAGGCAAACGTGCCTTTGCCCGCAAGCAACAGAGCGAAGCATCCTGCTCACGCTTTGCGGGCGAGTTTGCCGGACTTCTGGAGCGGCCAGAATCAGCTTCCCTGCGAGCATACTAAAGTGACAGGCTTCTCTCGCCGCTGCTCCTCCACTACACTTTTTTCAATCACTGACCTATCAAACAAACTTGTAGAGCCAGCTAGTTGAGAACACACCTTCCCATGTTGTAACATACAATCAGGGAGGACGAAACCATGAACACAATCAAAGAAAAATTAGCGCTCCTTCCCGACAAACCCGGTTGCTATCTCATGAAAAACACCGAGGGCATCGTGATTTATGTCGGGAAAGCCAAAGTATTAAAAAACCGTGTCCGCTCATATTTCACAGGCAGTCATGATGGCAAGACACAGCGTCTTGTACAGGAGATTGCTGATTTTGAATATATCGTTACCTCATCCCCGATGGAGGCGCTGCTGCTTGAATGTAATTTGATCAAGCAATATGATCCGCGCTATAACATCTTGCTGAAAGATGACAAGACGTATCCATATATTAAGATTACGAATGAGGTGCATCCGCGCTTAGAGATTACCCGTAAGGTGCTCAAAGACGGAGCGAAGTACTTTGGCCCATATCCGAATGCCGGAGCCGCACAGGAGACGAAGAAGCTGTTAGATCGGCTATATCCGTTTCGTAAATGCAAGCATATCCCGAAGCAGGTGTGCCTGTACTATCATATGGGACAGTGTCTAGCACCATGTGAATATGAAATGGATACAGCACAGTACAGCGAGATGATTGAACAGATCACCCGATTTTTGAACGGGAATTATACGGAGATCAAAAGTCAGCTACAGCGGCAAATGGAGCAGGCAGCTGAGAATCTGGAATTTGAGCGTGCTCGCGACTTGCGCGACCAGATTCACTATATTGATGCGATTCTGGAGAAACAGAAGGTGACATTTGCCGATAACGTAGACCGTGATGCCTGGGGATATTATACGGATAAAGGCTGGATGAGCGTGCAAGTATTCCACATTCGTCAGGGCAAGATGATTGAGCGTAATGTCGCGTCTTTTCCGTACTACGGGGAGGAACATGAAGACTTTATCTCGTATGTTGTGCAGTTTTACTTCGAAGAACATATACGCCCGAAAGAAGTGCTTCTGCCATCTGCTGAAGGAAGCGAGGGGCTGGAAGAATGGCTGGGTTCGAAACTGCTTGTCCCACAGCGCGGTCCGAAAAAACAGTTGGTTGATATGGCAAACGAGAATGCGAACATTGCGTTAAACGAGAAATTTGCACTGATGGCGCGTGATGAAGCGCGTACCGTGCAGGCGGTAGAGAAGCTAGGGGAAGCGATTGGGATTGGATATCCGAAGCGAATCGAAGCGTTTGATAACTCTAATATTCAAGGAATTGATCCGGTTTCTGCGATGGTTGTGTTTACGGATGGAAAGCCGGATAAAAAAGAATATCGCAAGTATAAAGTCAAAACAGTCGTAGGCCCAGATGATTATGGGTCCATGAAAGAAGTGATTCGCCGCCGTTATACACGTGTGCTGAAAGAAGATTTGCAGATGCCCGACCTGATTGTAGTCGATGGCGGTAAAGGCCAAATCTCGGCCGCTGTTGACGTGCTGGAAAATGAACTTGGTCTCTATATTCCGGTATGCGGACTTGCTAAAGATGACCGACACCGCACGTCCCAGCTGCTTGTCGGAGACCCGCCGCTACCCGTTGCATTGAAGCGGGACAGTAACGAATTCCACCTGTTACAGCGCATTCAGGATGAAGTCCACCGCTTTGCGATTACATTTCATCGCAATACACGCGGCAAGACGATGTTCAAGTCACAGCTTGATGATATCCCGGGAATCGGAGATAAGCGTAAGAAACTGCTGCTGAAGCATTTTGGTTCTGTCAAAAAGATGAAAGAAGCGAGCCTTGATGAGTATAGAGGACTTGGCATTGGGGATAAGTTGGCCCGGACGATACTTGCCCATTTGCGCGGTGCTTCAGACACAGAAGAGGGAGCGATAGACAAATAAAGGGTTGCTTCTGAATTTGAATCGTGATAGTATACTGATAAATTAAATATTTCAAGTAACGCCTCACTTAAATGGTGAGGTAGAGGCGCGAAAACCATAAGTATCCTGCAGGAGGATTGAGAGTCCGAAGAATGCAGAAGAAAGGGGAATTCGCCGAAATGACAGCGTGCTTCTCAGCCGTTGTTGTTGGGTCTGTATCGAATAGATGCAGGACTGTCACCGAACTGTCATCCCGGACGTTCGGTGGAGTACTATCTCGCACAGGGAAAAGGGACGTGAGCGTATTGCTGGAAGTTACCGAACGGACTTACAGGACAGCAGCGAAGGCACGTATGCCTTTCGTTTGCTGTCCTTTTTATTTTATGCGGGATAGAGAGAATATTCAGGAAAAGAGGAGAGAGAAATATGGGTTTGATCGTACAGAAATTCGGTGGTACATCAGTAGGAACGGTGGAACGCATTCAGGCGGTAGCACGCCGCGTCATTCAGACGCGGAACGCTGGACATGATGTCGTTGTAGTTGTATCTGCCATGGGGAAATCAACGGATGTGCTTGTAGATATGGCGAAGCAGATTACAGCAGAACCACCTGCCAGGGAAATGGATATGCTTTTGACAACTGGAGAGCAAGTATCCATTGCCTTATTGTCGATGGCGCTTCAGGCGGAAGGTCAGCCTGCTGTTTCGATGACAGGCTGGCAGGCAGGGATTACAACAGAAAGCGTACATACAAAGGCACGCATTGCACACATCGACCCTTCAGCGATGCAGGCTGCACTGGCCGCTGGAAACGTTGTGATTGTTGCAGGCTTTCAGGGAGTTACCGAAGATGGACAGATCACAACGCTCGGCCGCGGTGGCTCGGATACGACAGCGGTAGCACTTGCTGGGGCATTACAAGCTGATTTGTGTGAGATTTATACTGATGTTGATGGTGTCTATACAGCTGATCCACGCATCGTACCATCCGCACGGAAGCTTACAACCATCTCACACGATGAGATGCTTGAATTAGCTACACTCGGTGCTGGCGTGCTGCACCCGCGAGCGGTTGAATGCGCTAAACAATATGGGGTACCGCTTGTAGTACGCTCTAGTTTTGGTCATGAAGAAGGAACACGAGTACAGGAGGAAGCAGATATGGAACAAGGACTGATTATTAGCGGAGTCGCTCATGATAAAAACGTAGCGAAAATTACAGTGGCAGACATGCCGGTCCAGGTGGATACGATGTCGAAGCTCTTTACTACACTGGCTGACGAGCATATTAACGTGGACGTGATCATTCAGAGTGCGTACGAGGCAGATACAACGAATGTTTCATTTTCAGTAAGTGGAGATGAAGTAAAGCGGACGCTGCAAATTTTGTTGCGTGAAAAAGAAAATCTGCACTTTGGCTATGCGGTCGCGGAAGAAGAACTGGCTAAAGTATCCATCGTAGGTGCAGGTATGATTACCAATCCGGGAGTAGCGGCTCAGATGTTCCGCTGTCTGGCAGAGGCAGGCATTGAAATCAAAATGGTATCGACATCCGAGATCAAAGTATCGTGTGTTGTACCGCTTGAGCAAATGGAAAATGCCGTTCGCAGCCTGCATACGTCATTTGGGCTTGACGTAGTAGAACGCGCAGTTGTACATTCCGCACAATAACGAAGATTCATAGCAAAAGGCCGGTCTCTTGGACCGGCCTTTTGCTATGGTGTATAAGGTGTGCTGAATCGTACTATGCGGCGTGTTCTGCTTTTGACTGGGCATGTGATGGCATAAGCCCCGCAGCTTTCAGGCGACGGATGACCAGAACGCCGACATAAGACGCAAGTGCAATTTTGAGTAGATCAGGTGCGATAAACGGAGTCATCCCAAGAGCAATCGCTTTGTTCCATGTCAGGTGGGCAACTAGTTTAAGCTGTGCGACACCAAACGCATAAATAATAACCAGGCCCACTACATTAGCAAGAAAAGCGCGGACAACTGTTAGGTTATCCCGCTTGAGCATCATGCCCATCACGAGTGCAGCGGCAATGTAACCAATCAAATAGCCGCCTGTTGGACCGATGAGCACGGCCGCCCCGCTTTTAAACTGAGCGAATACCGGAACCCCAATCGCGCCAAGCAGGATATACAACAATACTGCCAGTGTTCCGTATCTCTGTCCGAGAATAATTACGGCAAGAGCGATCGCAAAGTTTTGCATCGTGAACGGAACCATTGGGAGGAAAGAAATAGATAGCTGTGCACATACAGAAATAATCGCGCAAAATAAGGCCGAAAGAAGCATCATTTTCAAACGTTGACTTTGCATGGTATGTCCCCTCTTTTTGTTAACTTTATTTTATTTAGAGTTTACATAGTGTAGTGCTGAACTGTCAATATTGACATTGCTTTCTAAAGCACGTAGTATTGTAAATAATTATTAAAGACTGAAAAAACTGAATAGCTCTTATCTAGAGAGGTGGAGGGACTGGCCCGATGAAGCCCGGCAACCCCGCAGTAGTATGCGGATAAGGTGCCAATTCCAGCAGGACGTATTGTTCTGGAAGATAAGAGGAGGTCTGGATCGGCATACGCCCCTCTTCTTTTCGATAAAGAAGAGGGTTTTTCTTTTTTCATGGATGCAGCGGAAAAAGCTCGGAAGGAGTGACAGATATAATGGAAAAGACGATGGTGCTTTCAAGCATCACTTTAGAATGTGGGGAGACAATTAGGCAGGTAAAGGTAGCGTATGAAACAAGTGGGACGCTGAATGCGGAGAGAAACAATGCCATTCTCATTTGCCATGCACTGACAGGGGATGCGAAGGCGGTAGGGGACGAAGAAACACCAGGTTGGTGGGAAGGATTAATTGGGCCAGGTCGATATGTAGACACAAATCGATATTTTGTCATTACGTCTAATGTATTAGGCGGCTGTGCAGGAACGACAGGCCCAGCCTCGCTTCATCCAGAGTCTAATACGCCGTACGGAGCTGACTTTCCCGTTGTAACGATTCGGGATATGGTGCAGGTACAGTATGAATTGGTACGGCAGCTTGGGATTAATAAGTTATTTGCGGTAATCGGTGGATCGATGGGAGGAATGCAAGTATTTGAATGGGCTGCATCGTATCCAGAGATGATGGAAGTTGTCGTTCCGATTGCAACTTGTGCTCGTTTGTCAGCTGTGGCGATCGCATATAATGATGTCGGCAGACAGGCAATTTTATCTGACCCGAACTGGCAGTGTGGACATTATTACCCAGGAAAAGGGCCGGTAAATGGGCTGTCTATCGCCCGGATGCTTGGGATGATCACGTATCGAACCGCAGATTTATTTGAATACCGATTTGGTCGCCGTCTGAAAGATGATAAGGGAGATGTGACGAAATTTGACTCCACTTTCCAAATCGAGAGCTATTTGCGCTACCACGGACAGAAACTGGTCGATCGGTTTGACGCTAACAGCTACTTGTATTTGTTAAAAGCGATGGACTCTCATGATATCGGACGCAATCGTGGCGGGATTAAGAAGGCGATTGAAGGCATCCAGGCGCATGTCCTTTCGATTGCGATTTCTGATGATTTATTGTATCCGGCTGATCATCAGGAAGAAGTAGTGGCGATGATGGAGGTAGCTGGAAAAAATGTGGAATATCACTACATTGATTCCATTTATGGCCATGATGGCTTTCTTGTCGAATTTGTGAAGATCGGACCGTTGGTAGAATCCTATCTGAACGAGCAGTATGTAAGGGTGTGCAAGCAGGCCGCTGCTCCCTATTGATTATCGATTAATTTCGACAATTTCTATCAGAGGTTTCCTTGACGCTAACCCCTCCAGAGAGTAAAATGAATTTGTCACAAAGTCTTCATTTTCATAGGCTTCCTTCACAGGGAGCTTTTCTTCATGTCAGAGACTGCCGCAGAGGCGAAGGAGGAGTGGAGAGAGAGAGGATTTTATAGTTTTATAGTGGCAGGAGAGAGTAGCCAACAAGCATGAATTTGTGAAAAAAATGCCAAACTAGAAAAACCAGAGGGTACCATTATGAAAGGGGGAATATGAAAATGATGAATCATCGTCATTTTTTCAACCGTAAACTTCACTCCCTACTCGGCGTAGTTCCGATTGGGGGCTTCCTGTTCGTTCACTTACTTGTGAACTATTACGCAACACGCGGCGAGCCAGCCTTCCTGGAGCGCGTACAAGTCATGGAGGGACTTCCGTTCCTCGCATTGATTGAAATTCTGTTTATTTTCTTACCGATTTTGTACCATGGTATTTATGGTTTGTACATTGCTTTCCAAGCAAAAAACAACGTTGGCAACTACGGCTATTTCCGTAACACAATGTTCATGCTGCAGCGCGTTACGGGCGTAATTACTCTCATCTTTATTACCTGGCACGTATACGAAACAAAAATCCAAATGCTGATCGGCAAAACAGATGCCAACGGTCTCTTTACACTCATGAATGACATTCTCGCGAACAAGGTAATGCTTGCATTTTACATCATCGGCCTTCTTTCTGCCGTGTTCCATTTCGCGAACGGTCTCTGGAGCTTTGCAGTTAGCTGGGGCATTACAGTCGGTCCGCGTGCACAGCGCATCTCTACATATGTGACAATGGCGATTTTCGTACTGATGTCTGCCATGGGTCTGATGGCGCTGTTTGCATTTGCGAATCCGGTTGATGTGGCTCAGGCCATTCAGAAATAGGGGGTTAGAGCATGAGTAAAGGTAAAATCATCGTAGTCGGTGGCGGTCTCGCAGGCCTCATGGCGACTATTAAAGCTGCGGAAGCCGGTTATCCGGTTGAGTTGTTCTCACTTGTTCCGGTAAAACGCTCCCACTCTGTTTGTGCACAGGGCGGTATTAATGGGGCAGTTAATACAAAAGGGGAAGGCGATTCCCCGTGGATTCACTTCGATGATACCATTTATGGTGGCGACTTCCTTGCGAACCAACCGCCAGTTAAAGCAATGTGTGATGCAGCACCTGGTATCATTTATATGTTCGACCGTATGGGCGTTATGTTCAACCGTACGCCAGAAGGTCTGATCGACTTCCGTCGTTTCGGGGGTACGCAACACCACCGTACAGCATTTGCTGGTGCAACAACAGGTCAGCAGCTTCTGTATGCGTTGGACGAGCAAGTTCGCCGCTGGGAAGTAAATGGTCTTGTTACGAAATACGAAGGATGGGAATTCCTGTCCGCTGTTGTAGATGAGCAAGGTACATGCCGTGGTATTACCGCGCAAAACCTGCGCTCAATGGAAGTTAAATCATTCAAAGCTGATGCCGTTATTATGGCAACAGGTGGTCCTGGTATCATCTTTGGTAAATCAACAAACTCTGTTATCAACACAGCGACAGCAGCGTCTGCGATTTACCAGCAGGGTGTTAAATATGCAAACGGTGAGTTCATCCAGATCCACCCGACTGCGATCCCAGGTGATGACAAACTGCGCCTGATGTCCGAGTCTGCTCGTGGTGAGGGCGGTCGTGTATGGACATACAAAGACGGTAAACCGTGGTACTTCCTTGAAGAGAAGTATCCAGCATACGGTAACCTTGTACCGCGTGATATTGCAACGCGTGAAATCTTTGACGTGTGCGTTGTACAGAAACTCGGCATCAACGGTGAGAACATGGTATATCTTGACCTGTCTCACAAAGATCCGCACGAACTTGACATTAAGCTCGGTGGTATCATCGAGATCTATGAAAAATTCGCAGGGGACGACCCGCGTAAAGTTCCAATGAAAATCTTCCCGGCTGTTCACTATTCTATGGGCGGTCTGTGGGTTGATTACAACCAGATGACAAATATCCCAGGTCTGTTTGCAGCTGGTGAGTGTGATTACTCGCAGCACGGTGCAAACCGTCTTGGTGCGAACTCGCTCCTGTCCGCTGTATTCGGCGGCATGGTGGCAGGTCCGAAAGCGATTGAATACATTAAAGGCCTTGATAAGTCTGCAGAAGACGTATCTTCGTCTGTATTCGATGCAGAAGCGAAAAAACAACAAGACAAATACGATAGCATTACTAGCATGACAAGCGGTACAGAGAACGCGTATGTAATCCACCGTGAACTTGGCGAATGGATGACTGATAACGTAACGGTTGTACGTTACAATGATAAGCTGAAGCAGACAGATGAGAAGATTCAAGAACTCATGCAGCGCTATCAGCAAATCAACATCAACGATACAGCAAAATCAAGCAATGCGAGCGCTTCGTTTACACGTCAACTGTGGAACATGCTGCAACTTGCACGCGTTGTTACACTCGGTGCGCTTAACCGTAACGAAAGCCGTGGTGCGCATTACAAACCGGAATTCCCGGATCGTAATGATGAGGACTTCATGAAAACAACCATTGCTGAATTCGATCCAGCTACAAACGGACCGAAGATTTCGTACGAAGATATTGATATTTCGCTGATCCAGCCTCGTAAACGTGACTACTCTTCGAAGCATAAAGTGGCTGATAAGAAAGAAGAGGTGAAATAATCATGGCTGAAAAAACAATTCATTTGGTTGTTACTCGTCAGGATACTCCTGAATCAGCACCATATAAGCAAGAATTCAAAATCCCATACCGTCCGAACATGAACATCATTAGCTGCCTGATGGAAATTCGCCGTAATCCGGTAACAGCAGATGGCAAGCAAGTGGCTCCAATCGTATGGGAAATGAACTGTCTCGAAGAAGTGTGCGGTGCGTGCTCGATGGTTATCAATGGCAAGCCGCGCCAATCTTGTACAGCTCTTGTAGATAAGCTTGAACAGCCGATCCGCCTTGAGCCGATGAGCACATTCCCGGTTGTACGCGACCTGGCTATCGACCGCAGCCGTATGTTCGATGGATTGAAACGTGTAAAAGCATGGATTCCGATCGATGGTACGCATGATCTTGGTCCAGGACCACGCATGCCGGAAGTAGATCGTCAGTGGGCTTATGAACTGTCTCGTTGTATGACATGTGGTGTATGTCTGGAAGCATGCCCGAACGTAAATGATAAATCACCGTTTATTGGTGCATTTGCGATCTCTCAAGTGCGTCTGTTCAATGAACACCCAACAGGTAAAATGAACGCAGAAGAGCGCCTTGAAGGAATCATGGGTGAGGGTGGCGTTACAGATTGCGGTAACTCCCAGAACTGTGTGCAATCTTGCCCGAAAGGCATTCCACTTACAACGTCAATCGCCGCGATGAATCGTGCGACTACGTTGTATTCTATTAAAAACTTCTTCCGTAACTAGTACGGAAGAGAGTGAGAAACCCCCTGCATTCTTTTAATAGAGGATGCAGGGGGTTTTGTCTTTTGACAACCTATTTCTTATCAAGGTTGACATACTGAAAGAATAGTCCGTATAATTATTGTTAACTAAGATTATATAAAAGTTTACAATAATGGAGAGTGACGTATGAGCATACCTGTGATGGAAACAAAACCGACAACGAATTGGATGGCATTAGCAGAAGATGTACTGGCCGGGCGTCAATTGAGCAAGGAAGAAGCACAATCTATTTTGCAGGCACCGGATACAGAAATTTTGAGCCTTCTACAGGCTGCATACCGTATTCGCAGTCATTATTATGGCAATAAAGTTAAACTGAATATGATCATCAATGCTAAAAGCGGTCTTTGTCCAGAAGATTGCGGGTACTGCTCACAGTCGATTGTATCGAATGCACCGATTGAGAAATATCCGCAGCTTTCCAAAGATGTTCTGGTAGATGGGGCGCTGAAAGCGAAAGAAGCAAAAGCCGGTACATACTGCATCGTTATGAGCGGTCGCCGTCCGACTGATAAGGAAGTTGATAATGTTATTGAAGCGGTGAAAGAGATTAAGGAACAGCACAATATGAAAATCTGTGCCTGCCTAGGACTCGTCACACCAGAACAAGCTAAAAAGCTAAAATCAGTTGGGGTGGACCGATTCAATCATAATATCAACACTGCAGCAAGCAATCATGAAAACATTACCTCTACGCATACGTATGAAGACCGCCTGAACACGTTAAATGCGATTAAAGATGCCGGCATGTCACCTTGCTCTGGTGTAATCATCGGCATGGGCGAAACGGATGAAGAAATTGTGGACATGGCGTACACATTGCATGAGCTGAATGCTGACTCCATTCCGGTCAACTTCCTGAATGCCATTCCGGGTACACCACTGGAAAGCATGAAAAAAGTAGGTGCGGTAAAAGCACTTAAAGTCGTAGCACTGTTCCGTTTCATTAACCCGACAAAAGAAATTCGGATTGCCGGAGGCCGAGAAGTGAACTTGCGTCATCTTCAGCCGATGGGGCTGTACGCCGCAAATTCAATCTTCGTTGGCGATTATTTAACGACAGATGGCCAAAAGATGCGCTTTGACCATGAAATGATTGAAGATCTTGGTTTTGAAATTGAAGAATGTGCCTATGATAGCGAGCCGCCGACAGTAATGGCATAAGCATACATGTATTGAAAAGCTCCCGTAATACACGGGAGTTTTTGTTTTTTTATAGTTCTGATAAAATAAGGGAAAAACACTAGGAGTGGAACGATGGGAAAAGCGACATACATTCAGCCAGATCTTGAAACATGGATGAAATCTTTTCATTTTGAAACCGATATCAAAATTCGTTACTGTGAAACGGACATGTCCGGCCACGTCAATAATGTGAGTTACCTTGTGTATTTCGAACAGGGGCGGGTTGACTATTTTGATCGACTGCATATAGGGGATGAAGTACTGCACGATAAAGCAGACTTTATGGTTGTAACGGCAGATATTACATGCCATTATCACGCTGAACTTTTCTTCCGGGAAACACCTACGTTACTTGTACGTGTTGCACGGCTTGGCAATAGTTCGATGGATATTGAATATTGTCTGATTGTAAAAGACAAAAATAAAGTAGCCGCTACTGGAAGTGGGACAATTGTATTGGTGGACAAACAAACGAAACGAAGCGCACCGATTCCGCCGCAGGTACGCGAGCGTATTATACAGTTTGAAAAAATGGAGATGACGATATAGCTTATGTTTTTTCACGGCATTCCGTATAAGTACATACAGGTTCATTATCCAGTCATTTCACCCCGTCATAACACAGAGGAGATGACAGAAGCTCAGAAGGCTGATAGTCGTCATTTAATCGAGCGCTTCGGTCTCGAACCTGTACATCTTCTTGCATATAAGCGTGCTGTATACGGACTTCGTGACTGTCTGGCAGCCTGTTTTTCCTTTGGGGATGTCGTATTTGTCTTTCGTTCACTGCCGCATCCGATCTTGCAGCTTAGTGCGCATGAAGTAGGAGTGAAGGAACTTGATTTGCGGGAGGCACGCTGGATTTTTCTTAATGGAGCGGAACATTACGAGAAAATCCAAAAGCAGTTTCCCAAAATCAAGGTTTTCATCTGCACGGCGGAAAAGCACACCGGAATATAATGTGTCGCAGGCCCAAATTCAGCCATCCCTTGAACCACCTGGCTTCCCAGGTCATAAATATATGGTGACTGTATCCCTAGCCTTGCACTTGAGAGCCCAGGCCAAGGAGGGGTAGCACTTTTGAATAATGAACAGAAAGCCAAGCCGCTATTGACCAATCGGGAACGGGAGGTATTTGAACTACTGGTGCTTGACAAAACAACAAAAGAGATCGCACAGCAGTTGTTTATCAGTGAAAAGACGGTTCGTAATCATATCAGCAATGTCATGCAAAAGTTAAATGTAAAAGGCCGTTCCCAGGCAGTTGTCGAACTCGTCCGTTTAGGTGAATTGAAAATTTAATGATTCTCAATACGGGCAGCCCACCTCCATGAGAGGCGGGTTTTTTATATCAAATACAGGATTGACGTAGGCGGAGGGAAAGCGTATCGTAAAATGGGCATGTGCCCGGATGATGAACCTAGGTGTTTGTCCATCCATATACTGGGTGCATAACAAAGGACTCTACACATAAGGAAGCGACTGAACTGATGAAAAGAGGCATAGGCATTATTGATTCCGGAGTGGGGGGGCTAACCGTAGCGAAAGAAGTGCTGCGTCAGCTTCCGCGCGAGGATATTTTATATTTTGGCGATACGGCCCGCTGTCCGTACGGCCCACGTCCGGCAGAAGAAGTACGAGAGTTTTCCCTCCAGATGATCCGGTTTTTGCTGCAACATAACATAAAGGCGCTGATGATCGGATGCAATACAGCTGCCGCAGTAGTACTACAAGAAGTAAGCGAGATGCTTGATATTCCAGTCATTGGAGTAATTGAGCCAGGCGCTCGTTCTGCCATTAAGGAAACCGAAACAGGCCGGATTGCGGTAATCGGCACCGAAGGAACGATCCGAAGCGGTGCATATGCTGCTGCATTACGAAAGCTGAATCCACAAATTCAGGTTACAAGTCTTGCTTGTCCGACACTTGTTCCCCTCGTGGAGAGTGGCAGATTACATGATCGGGAAGGCATTGCGATTGTACAGGAGGCACTTGCCCCACTTTCCGGAGAGGATTTTGATACGCTTATTCTTGGCTGTACACATTATCCGCTCATCGCGCCATTTATTCAGGAAGTGGTAGGAGATAGCGTTACGCTAATCAGTTCGGCAGAAGAAGCGGCGCGGGAGTTGAGTACGGTACTGTGGCACAGACGCATGTTAGCGAACGGGGGAGATGTTGTGAACGCTATGCACCAGTTTTTCACAAGCGGAGACTCCGAATTATTTATGTCCATTGCCGAAGAGTGGCTAAATATTAAAGTGCAAGCGAAGCAAGTCGATCCCGCAGCGGACGCACAATAAAATTTGGACAAAGCAGGCATACATCCCGGGAAGGCTCGTATACATAGTAATACAAAATGAGCCTGAGGAGGGAAACTATGGCCCGCAAATTACCATATGTCGGTGCTTTTCTTAGTGCAGTATTCTTACTTAGCGGCTGCGGCCTATTCGGACCAAAAGATGTTTCAAGTCCGCAACAGATTGATCCACCGCAGCTTACGCCACCATCTGCCGCAACGAGTGAGAAAGTGACGGCGCCGCAGACTGGCTCTGAGCAGAAAGCAAATAAAGCTGTGCATGTACAAAAGTTGTACGTGCTTGATGCGGACGGCTATGTTGTGCCGTGGCCACTGCAGCTGTCGCAGTCGGAAGGCAAAGGAACTGCCAAGCAAGTTCTTGGGTATATGGTTCAAGGTGGAGAAGGTGAGAAACTGCTGCCGCAAGGATTTAAGCCGGTGCTGCCGAGCGGAACGAAGGTGCTTGGCATTACGATTAAAGACGGGATAGCCACAGTAGACTTCTCACAGGAATTCAAAAAATATAAGGCTGAAGATGAACAAAAGATTCTTGATGCGGTAACATGGGCGATGACCGAGTTCGATAGTGTAAAAGAGGTTAATATCCGGATTAACGGGCATCCGCTTGAAGTGATGCCGGTCAAAGGTACGCCGGTGTCTCATCTTAGTAGGGAGACGGGAATCAACGTAGAAGTAGCAGAAGGAGTGAAGCCGGGAAATGCCATGGCGGTTACGGTATACTTCCAGGGCCAGGTAACAGATAAGTTTACCTATTTTGTTCCGGTGACACGTTATGTGCCGAAAGCAGATAATCGCGGATTGGCCGCGATGAAAGAGCTAATCCAGGGACCAAAGCAAAATTCTATGCTATTCTCGCCACTGCTTCAGGCGAATGTATTAAGTGTAAAACAGCAGAAAGATACGGTTCTGGTCGATTTCGACAAGAAATTGCTCTCATACAATCAGGGACAGGCAAGTCCAGATGCAATGGAAGCAATTGTGCTGTCACTGATCGAGAATTCAGGTGCCAAAAAAGTACAGGTAATGGTGGAAGGCAAGAAAAATGTTAAGGCAGGAACGATTGATTATTCTAAGCCAGTGAGCCGTACGATGGTTGAACAGGCACAAAAATATTAGAAATGATAAGGAGAGGGGGAGATACCACCTCTCTTTTATTTCGCTATTGGTGTCTGGTACATGTTCTATCAGGTGTTGTGCTATAATAATCCAGATGTTATGAATTGGGAGGTAATGGAATGCGAATAGATGGACGTACATACGATCAACTTCGACCGGTTACAATGACAACCGATTACATAAAGCATGCGGAAGGTTCTGTATTAATCGAGGTGGGTGACACGAAAGTCATCTGTACAGCTACAGTGGAAGAAAAGGTACCACCGTTCATGCGCAATCAAGGACGCGGCTGGGTGACAGCAGAATATTCGATGCTGCCACGTGCAACAGAAAGCCGCAATGTGCGAGAATCAAGCCGAGGTAAAGTGAGCGGACGCACGCAAGAAATCCAGCGTCTAATCGGTCGTGCCCTGCGCTCCGTTGTGAATCTCGAGGCGCTCGGGGAGCGAACAATCTGGCTTGATTGTGATGTTATTCAGGCAGATGGTGGCACACGTACGGCATCCATTACTGGGGCATATGTAGCGATGGTATTGGCGATGGGCGGACTTATCGAGAAGAAGCTGCTGACTAAACTACCGGTAACGGATTACTTGGCGGCGACGAGTGTCGGTATTCTGGAAGAAATGGCCCATCTTGATTTATGCTACGCGGAAGATTCAAAAGCAAAAGTAGACATGAACATTGTGATGACGGGAGCAGGTAAGTTTGTAGAAGTACAGGGAACGGGCGAAGAAGCACCATTTAGTATGGACGAGTTACAGCAGCTGCTTGCTCTCGGGAAAAAAGGCGTACAAGAGTTGATTGCGGCTCAAAAAGAAGCGATTGGACAGTGGAGCACACAGATTGGAGCCCCAACGGAAGGAGGGGATCGTCATGAGTAAGAAAGAAGCTTTTCCATGGGAAAGCGTTGTGCTCGCTACGAAAAATAAAGGGAAAATTAAAGAGTTTACCCGAATGTTTAGCGGTTGGAATGTGCGTGTACTTACGATGAATGATGATCTGGATTTCCCAGACGTAGTAGAAGACGGGGATACATTTGAAGCGAATGCCCGCAAAAAAGCAGAAGAAATTATGAGAGCAACTGGACTTCCAGCGCTTGCGGATGATTCTGGCCTGGAAGTGGATGCACTTGGTGGAAAACCTGGCGTGTACTCCGCTCGCTTCGCAGGAGAACATGCTTCGGATGAAGAGAACAATGCAAAGCTTGTGCAGTTGATGAAGGATGTGCCAGAAGCAGAACGTACGGCACGATTCGTGTCTGTACTAGCACTTGCACTACCAGAGGGTGATACGATTCTAACTCGCGGCACGTGTGAAGGTCAGATTGTACTGGAAGCGTCCGGTACAAATGGATTCGGATATGACCCACACTTCTATTTATCGGAGAAAGGGCGGACGATGGCCGAACTCGAACCAGATGAGAAAAATGCCGTGAGTCACCGAGGCGTTGCTGTGCAGAAGCTTACAGCAGAGCTTATGGAGCGGTTCGCATGAAGCTCGTTGTCGTAAGTGATACACATGGCAGTACCGAGCATCTAGCGGCCATTCGGGAACGTCATAAAGAAGCCTACTTTTTTCACTGCGGCGATGCGTGCTATCCAATTGCCGAAGAGCCGGAGTTTGTATATGTAAAGGGAAACTGTGATCATGACCGAACGATGCCGGAAGAGCGTATTATGGAACAAGATGGGCTTGTTATTTTGCAGACCCACGGAGATGCGTATGGAGTGAAGCAGACCGGGATGCGGCTGCGCTACAAAGCTCTTGAGGCGGGGGCGAATCTCGTATTGTTTGGACATACGCATGTACCAACTTGTGTGCAGGATGAGGGCGTACTGTTTTTGAATCCGGGAAGTATGAGACTGCCACGTTCATATCCAATCGCGACGTATGCGGTACTGAAGGGGAAGAAGGACAGGGCGTGTATAACAGTGGAAGTCACCTTTCATGCGCTTGATGGCACACAGCAGGACGGCTTAGGTGGTACATATCAATTGCAGGTTGTTAGAGGAGAAGACGATCTGTCATGAAGGAAACCGATAAAAAGCAGCCAGATAAAGTCGTTTTGTTTCCTGGTTCGGTGGACAGACCTTTCCAGATGGTTGAAACATCTGTGCTGCGCAGGCTTGATGAACAGGAAGGGTATGCGGAACGGCTGCGCATGAAGCTGCATACAGGGACAGCTGCTGAACAGCTAGCTGCGGTTGAGCAACTTACATATGTGTACGAAGATGAAACTATTACGGCTCTTCGTTCGTATATAGAAGGAGAGCAGGGAGATCCAGTTGCTAAGACATTGGCTCTGCGTGCTCTTAAAGAGCAGGGGGAGACAGGAATTATTCCTGTACGGAAGTTTGGTCGCCTGTTCTCTGTAGACATCTGTGATGTTCCGCTTGATGATCAGGAACTTCCAGCTGGACAAGTCGCTGTCATGAATGAACTGGAAAAGGTGGCTGAGGTTCATGATGCGTCCGTGCTGCCGCTTGCGCTTCAGTTATGGACGACGTACTTTTTCATGGCATATCCGCTAGGAACAGATGTGAAAACGTGCGGTGTGAAAGTGTGGGCTGCTGCGCTTCATTATGCGGTGACAAAGCTGCTTGGGACGGAGCAAATGCTGGTAGAAATCGCTGGGTTATACGATGTTAAAAGTGAGGCAGTAAACGCCTGTTATCAGGCGCTGCAAGAGGTACCTGGTCTTATATACGGCCAGTGATTCGACGCTAGATGGAAAGTGTCACCGGTCAGTTGAAAAGCCGTTTGATTATGATATAATAAAATGGTTATAATGGCAGGTGTACATAGTGTACGGTTTTTTATGAACAGTAGCACGTGTATTTGTTGATAGGATCTTTAGGAGGGGAAAGCATAAATGAAGGCAACTTGGGAAAAGTTAGAAAATAACCAGGGCGTTCTCACTGTTGAAGTAGAAGAGTCCCGCGTTGACAAAGCAATTGATCAAGCATTTAACAAAGTCGTGAAGAAAATCAATGTACCGGGCTTCCGTAAAGGTAAAGTACCGCGTAAGATTTTCGAAGCGCGTTTCGGAATCGAATCACTCTATCAGGATGCGCTTGATATCATCCTGCCAGAAGTATACTCCGAAGCTGTACAAGAGACAGGCATCGATCCGGTTGACCGTCCAGAAGTAGACGTAGAGCAAATGGGCAAAGGTCAAGTGCTCATTTTCAAAGCTACTGTTACTGTTAAGCCGGAAGTAAAACTTGGTGATTATAAAGGTCTTGCAGTAGAAGCAAAAGACTTCGCTGTAACTGACGAAGCAATTGCAGAAGAACTGACAGCTATGCAAAATCGCGGTGCTGAACTAGTGGTTCTCGAAGACGATGCAGCTGTAGCAAGCGGCGACTTCGCAATCATTGACTTCACAGGTTTCGTAGACGGAGAAGAATTCGAAGGCGGATCAGCTGAGAACTATCAGCTTGAGATCGGTTCCGGCACATTCATCCCAGGCTTCGAAGATCAAGTGATCGGCTTGAAGAAGGGTGAAGAGAAAGACGTTAACGTTACATTCCCAGAAGACTACCATGCAAAAGACCTCGCGGGTGAGCCGGTTGTTTTCAAAGTGAAAGTAAACGAAATCAAACGCAAAAACCTTCCAGAACTTGATGATGAATTCGCGAAAGACGTAAGTGAATTCGACACGCTTGATGAATTGAAAGCAGACATCAAGAATAAACTCGAAGAAAAAGCGAAAGTAGACGCTGAAAACTTCAAAAAAGAATCCCTGATTGAGCAAGCAACAGCTAATGCTACAATCGATATTCCTGAAGTTATGGTTGAACAAGAAATCAACCACATGGTAAATGACTTTGCACAGCGTCTCCAATATCAAGGCATGAACCTTGAGCTGTACTACCAGTTCACAGGTCTTGATGAAGAAAAACTACGCGACCAATTCCGTGAAGATGCACAGAAGCGTGTTCGCACATCTCTTGTGCTCGAAGCAATTAGCGAAGCGGAAAACGTAGAAGTAACAGAAGAAGATATTAATGCTGAATTGGATGTAATGGCTGAGCAATACAAGCGTTCTGCTGACGAACTTCGTAAGATTTTCGCAGGCCGCGATGGACTTGCAAGTCTGAATCAAGACATTCGTATGCGTAAGACGATCGATCTTCTTGTGGCAAACAGCAAATAATCGTATACGTATCTTTCAGCTATAGAACAAGGCACGAATTATCGTGCCTTGTTTTTCAAACCAATCATACATAATTTTGAAGGGGGGCCTGTATAAGTAATGAGCGTTATACCTTATGTTGTTGAAAGCACCAACCAGGGCGAGCGCGCCTATGATATTTATTCCCGTCTCCTAAAAGACCGGATTATTCTACTCGGGTCTGCCATCGATGATGATGTGTCAAATGCAATTGTTGCTCAGCTTCTGTTTCTGGCAGCTGAGGATTCGGAAAAAGATATCAGCTTATACATAAACTCTCCCGGCGGATCAATTACGTCCGGCATGGCGATCTATGATACGATGCAATTGATCAAGCCGGATGTTTCAACAATTTGCATCGGCATGGCTGCTAGCATGGGATCATTCTTGCTCATGGCCGGAGCAAAGGGCAAGCGTTATGCGCTTCCGCATAGTGAAATCATGATTCACCAGCCGCTTGGCGGCATTCGCGGCCAGGCAACAGATATTAAGATTCATGCGGATTGGATTTTGCGTACGAAGGGAAACCTGAACCAAATTTACGCAGAGCGCACCGGTCAGCCGCTTGAAAAAATCGAGCGCGATACAGATCGTGATTATTTTATGAGTGCCCTTGAAGCGAAAGAATACGGGTTAATTGATGAAGTTATCACCCGTAATGAACAAAAGTAAGGGGTGAATCCATGTTTAAATTCAACGATGAAAAAGGTCAGCTGAAATGTTCGTTTTGCGGTAAATCTCAGGATCAGGTACGTAAACTTGTAGCGGGTCCTGGTGTATATATTTGCGATGAATGTATTGAACTGTGCACAGAAATCGTAGAAGAAGAACTGGGCACGGAAGAGGAAATTGACCTCAAAGAAATTCCGAAGCCGAAGGAAATTCGGGCATTTCTCGATGATTATGTAATCGGGCAGGATGCGGCGAAAAAGGCGCTATCTGTAGCGGTATACAATCACTACAAGCGCATCAATACCGGCTCGAAAATTGATGATGTTGAGCTTGCGAAAAGTAACATCCTCATGCTTGGACCGACAGGAAGCGGGAAAACCTTGCTGGCGCAAACAATGGCACGTATTTTGAATGTGCCGTTTGCGATTGCGGATGCAACATCGCTTACAGAAGCAGGTTATGTTGGGGAAGATGTGGAAAACATTCTTCTCAAGCTAATCCAGGCAGCTGATTATGATGTAGAAAAGGCCGAGCGCGGCATTATCTACATTGATGAGATTGATAAAGTAGCCCGTAAATCCGAAAATCCATCGATTACACGCGACGTATCCGGTGAAGGGGTACAGCAGGCGCTTTTGAAAATTCTTGAAGGCACGGTTGCTAGTGTGCCACCGCAGGGTGGACGTAAGCATCCGCATCAGGAATTCATTCAAATCGACACATCGAACATTTTGTTCATCGTCGGTGGTGCCTTTGATGGCATTGAGTCGCTGATCAAGCGTCGTGTTGGGAAGAAAGTTATCGGATTTGGTGCGGATATTGAATCCGGTACAAATGATATGAAATCTGGTGAGTTCCTGCAGAAGGTGCTTCCAGAAGATTTGCTTAAGTTTGGTCTGATTCCAGAGTTCGTTGGTCGTCTTCCGGTTATTACAACACTGGAGCCGCTTGATGAACCAGCGCTGATTCGCATTTTGACAGAGCCGAAAAATGCGCTCGTTAAACAATATCAGAAGCTGCTTGAAATGGACGAAGCTGAACTTGAATTTACAGACGGTGCACTGCACGAGATTGCCAAAGAAGCAATCAAGCGTAATACAGGTGCACGTGGTCTCCGTTCCATTATCGAAGGCATCATGCTCGACATCATGTTTGACCTGCCGTCCCGTGATGACATCGTAAAATGTGTCATTACCGAAGAGACTGTCAAACAAAAGAGCCACCCTGAACTGTACAACAATCAGGGTAAAATCGAACCATCAAAGAAAAAATCAGAGAGCGCATAGTCTGATTATGTAAGAAGAGTCATAGAAGTAGAAAAAGCGTCTTAATCATTCATGATTAGGACGCTTTTTCCGTTTATTCCCGATGCCGTTCGGCAATAATACACCTAAGATAATCTGAGAAACCGTATTTCTTTACATGTGGGAGGAAACTATGAATTGGACAGTAATGCTCATGCTTATTCAGGTGTTTTTTGCCGTGATTATCGGGACATACTTCTGGAACTTGCTGAAAAACCAGCGCAATAACAAAACAACGATTGATCGGGAATCGCGCAAAGAGATGGAACAGTTACGCAAGCTGCGGTCAATTTCATTGTCTGAGCCGCTTGCAGAGAAAACGCGCCCGGCAAGCCTTGCGGATATGGTTGGTCAGGAAGATGGAATTCGTGCACTGCGTGCGGCCCTGTGTGGACCGAATCCACAGCACGTACTCATCTACGGTCCGCCAGGTGTTGGCAAAACAGCCGCCGCCCGTGTCATTCTGGAAGAAGCAAAGAGACAACCCGGATCTCCGTTCACGTTTGAATCGGTCTTTACTGAACTCGATGCGACGACAGCCCGATTTGATGAGCGCGGCATTGCGGACCCGTTAATTGGCTCTGTGCATGATCCGATCTATCAAGGGGCAGGTGCGATGGGACAAGCAGGGATTCCGCAGCCGAAGCCAGGAGCTGTAACGAAAGCACACGGGGGCATGCTATTTATTGATGAGATCGGAGAGTTGCACCCTATTCAGTTGAACAAATTGCTAAAGGTGCTCGAAGACCGGAAAGTAGTGCTTGAGAGTGCGTATTACAGCGATGAGAATCAGCAAATTCCAAAGCATATTCATGATATATTCCAGAATGGTTTGCCAGCTGATTTTCGTCTCGTAGGTGCGACCACTAGAACACCAGATGAACTGCCTCCTGCTCTTCGTTCGCGCTGTCTTGAAGTTTTTTTCCGTTCATTAACTCCAGCTGAAATTGTTGAAATCGCAAGAAAAGCTGTAAAGAAAATGAAGCTGGACGCAGAAGATACGGCGATTGCCTATTTATCTCGCTATGCCACAAATGGACGGGAAGCTGTTAACATGGTTCAGATTGCAGCAGGATTGGCCATCACGGAGCAGCGTTCGTGCATCATGCGTTCTGATATCGAGTGGGTAGTAAACAGCAGTCAGAAATCGCCGCGTCCTGACAAAAAAGTGCTCGGTGGTGCGTATGTTGGGTTCGTGAACGGACTGGCTGTATACGGTCCAAACATGGGGGCGCTGTTGGAAATTGAAGTAACAGCGTCTAAAGTAGCGATACCAGGTACGGGAACAGTAACAGTAACGGGAGTCGTTGATGAAGAAGAAATGGGAGGCAGGGGACGGACGCTGCGCCGTCGCTCGATGGCCCGTGGTTCTGTCGATAATGTACTGACGGTATTGCGTCGTCATGGAGTTGCTACACAAGATTACATTTTGCATGTTAACTTTCCAGGTGGTGCACCAGTAGATGGACCTTCAGCGGGCATTGCGATGGCGACAGCGATCTATTCGGCGATTACGGAACAGCCGGTGGATAACTATGTGGCAATGACGGGGGAGATCGGCATTCATGGAACAGTTAAGCCTGTTGGAGGGGTGGCGGCTAAAGTTGAAGCGGCTCGCCATGCCGGTGTGAAAAAAGTGCTTATACCGCAAGAGAACTGGCAGGATATTTTTGCGATGATGAAAGACATTCGGGTGATTGCTGTTGAACAGATGGAGGACGTATTCAAATACGCACTTGTGCCACAAGAACAGATAGAATCCGCAGAAGTCCCGCTGCTTCAGCCGAACGAAGTGTTCAATCCGCCTGCCTTTTAGTGCACATTGTACGGTATTGCATGATTAGACATTACAGGGCACATACGATACAATAAAACGAAGGTAAAATGCTGTAGGAGTCTCTATTTAATGGAGTAAGATACATAAAATCGGAGGTAGGATAGATGGGAACAAACGAAAAAGAGAGACAAATCCCTCTTCTTCCATTGCGCGGTCTGCTTGTGTTTCCAGGAATGGTACTGCATCTCGATGTCGGACGCGCCAAATCCGTTAAAGCGCTTGAAAAAGCAATGGTTGATGATAACCTGATTCTTTTATCCACACAGGAAGAAGTACACATCGAGGAACCGGAGAAGGATCAAATTTTTGTGATCGGCACGGTTGCACGCGTTAAGCAAATGTTAAAGCTGCCGAATGGAACGATTCGTGTACTTGTGGAAGGGGTCGGGCGTGCTAGAATAGAAGAATTTTTGCAGGAAGAGGAATATTTCGAAGTTCAGATTACGTATGTTGATGAGGATGAAGAGCGAACACCAGAAATAGAAGCGCTCATGCGTACGGTGCTGGCTAACTTTGAACAGTATATTACCCTTTCTAAAAAAATCATCCCTGAGACGTTTGCGTCAGTGGCTGATATTAACGAGCCGGGACGTCTGGCCGATATTATTACATCGCATTTGCCGCTCAAAATTCGTGATAAACAAGACATTCTTGAGACAATCGCTGTACGAGAGCGTTTAGAAAAGCTGCTGAGTATTTTGAACAATGAGCGGGAAGTATTGGAGCTTGAGCGTAAGATCGGGCAGCGAGTCAAGAAACAAATGGAAAAAACGCAGAAGGAATACTATCTTCGCGAACAAATGAAAGCGATTCAGAAGGAATTAGGCGAAAAAGAAGGGCGTGCAGGTGAGGTAGAGGAACTCCGTCGCAAGCTAGAAGAGTCTGGCGCTCCAGAAAATATCGTCGCCAAAGTGGAGCGCGAGCTTGAGCGTCTGGAGAAAATGCCACCAACCAGTGCAGAAGGAAGTGTGATCCGCACGTACATCGACTGGTTACTTGCGCTTCCATGGACGAAGCGTACGGAAGACAATCTTGATCTGCATAACGCAGAGAACGTGCTCGATGAAGATCACTTCGGCCTCGAAAAGGCAAAAGAGCGAGTGCTTGAATATCTTGCCGTACAAAAGCTTGTAAACAAATTAAAAGGCCCGATCCTGTGCCTTGTTGGACCACCAGGTGTCGGAAAAACATCGCTTGCTCGCTCGGTAGCGCGGGCGCTGAATCGTGAATTTGTTCGGATTTCGCTCGGTGGTGTGCGAGATGAAGCCGAAATTCGTGGTCATCGCCGTACGTACGTGGGAGCGATGCCAGGCCGCATTATCCAGGGGATGAAGACAGCAGGCACCATCAATCCGGTTTTCTTACTCGATGAGATTGACAAAATGGCAATGGACTTCCGGGGCGATCCGGGTGCAGCTCTGCTAGAAGTGCTCGACCCGAATCAAAATGATACTTTTAGCGATCATTACATTGAAGAACCATATGATCTCTCATCCGTGATGTTTATTACAACTGCGAATGCAGTGCATACGATTCCACGTCCGCTTCTTGACCGGATGGAAATGCTGTATATTCCAGGCTATACTGAGCTTGAGAAGCTAAAAATTTGTCAGGATTATTTGCTTCCGAAGCAGATGGAATCGCATGGGCTTGGTCGTGACAAGCTGCAGGTCAATGAGGAAGCGCTTAGTAAAGTCATTCGATTGTACACACGTGAAGCCGGAGTACGTAATCTGAATCGGATGATGGAGACAATTTGTCGTAAAGCTGCGCGGATGATCGTAGCAGGCACGAAGAAAAAAGTAATTGTGACGGGCAATACGCTTGAAACCCTGCTCGGTAAGCCGAAATTCCGTTATGGTATGGCGGAGCAGGAAGATCAGATTGGAGCGGTAACAGGATTAGCCTGGACGGAAGCAGGCGGAGATACGCTAACGATTGAAGTATCGGTCGTTCCGGGTAAAGGTAAGCTGACACTTACCGGTAAGCTTGGCGACGTAATGAAAGAATCTGCTCAGGCGGCGTTCAGCTACATTCGCTCCCGTTCTAAGGAATTAGGGATTGATCCAGAATTCCATGAGAAAAATGATATTCACATTCACGTTCCAGAAGGTGCGATTCCAAAAGATGGTCCATCTGCTGGAATTACGATGGCAACGGCGCTTGTATCCGTATTAAGCAATACTCCAGTATCTCGTACTGTCGGGATGACCGGAGAAATTACGCTGCGCGGACGTGTACTGCCAATTGGTGGTCTGAAAGAGAAGGCGCTGGCCGCTCACCGTGCTGGACTGCAAACGGTTATTATGCCAAAAGATAATGTGCGGGATATCGATGATATTCCAGAAAGTGTGCGCCAGGATCTCAAGTTCATCCCAGTTGAACATCTCGACGAGGTGCTTGATGTGGCGTTATTAAAAAAGGTGGCTCATTCATGAAAGTAACACAGGCTGAATTTGTAATCAGCGCTGTATCTCCAAAGCAGTACCCGCATGGCACCCTGCCAGAATTCGCCTTGGCAGGGCGTTCTAATGTCGGGAAATCATCATTTATTAACAAGATGATCAATCGCAAAAATCTGGCCCGGACATCATCGAAGCCAGGGAAGACACAGACGCTGAACTATTATTTGATTAACAAGGACTTATACTTTGTAGATTTACCAGGATACGGTTATGCTAAAGTATCCAAGACTGAGAAAGAAAAATGGGGCAAGATGATGGAGGAGTACCTCCAGACGCGGGAACCGCTGCGTGCTGTTCTGCAAATTGTTGATATTCGTCACTCCCCAACGAAAGACGATCAGGGGATGTACGAATACTTGAAGCACTTTGGGATCCCTGTTGTGGTCATTGCGACCAAAGCGGATAAAATTCCGAAGGGCAAATGGCAGAAGCATCTAAAAGAAGTGCGTACCGTGCTTAATATGGACCCGGCTGATGAACTGATTTTGTTCTCCGCTGAAAACGGGCATGGAAAAGACGAAGCATGGAAAGCGATTCTCGCGCGGGCGAAGGCGAAGCCAAAAGATCAGCCGCAAGAGGAACAGCAGGTCGAAGGCGAAATGTAAGATGACTCATGGCAAAGAGGCTATCTCAAATGCTGTAACACAGCGACTGAGATAGCCTCTTTTTTTCTTGGTAGTTTTCTCCCAAAGTGTGGTGGAGGAGCCGGGATCGGGCGGGGTCTTGTCACTTCAGTATGCTTACAAAGAAGTTATGACTGTCCGCTCCAGGTGCCAGGCGAACTCGCCCACAAAAGAGGACCCATGATGTATCTGCCTCGAAGTATTGTGGGCAAAGGCCCGTTCACCTGGTCCCTTCCGCTGGGTAGTAGCATACAGGCGTTCCGTTACCCCGCCCGATCCCGCTCCTAGCATACTTTGGATAAAAATCATCAAGCACAAAAGGCTGAGTTTTCCTATGTAAGTAAAAAACAAGAAAGCTATCTTTTGAGAAGACAATGGCGATCGAGCAAATCCGCTCTGGCGTGGCATGTTTTTTGTAGATGGAAACGTTGTGCGAGGAGTGGGAGAAGGGATGAGCAAGAGAGTGCCTGTACGCGCCTACTTAGAGGAGGGAGAACGACGAACGGGCCTTTGCCCGCAATCCATCAATGAATCAACATCGTGGGCTTTTCTTTGCGGGCGAGTTTGTCGGGCTCCCGGAGCGGACACTCCTCACTTCCCTGCAAGCGTACCGAAGCGAATGGCTCATCCCTTCTCCTACTCCCTCACCACCAAACATTGTCGATTTTACAAAAGAAACTGTCAGGACGAGATTGTTTTTTGCTTTTTCCAGCGTGCTACCACCACATTGAATGGAAATTCTGCGAGAATCATGCCGAGAAAGATGAGCATGCAGCCAGTAAGAGCGCGTACTGTCAACAGCTCGTCGTTAAAGAAGTAAGCGGTCGCGGCTGCAAACACAGGCTCCATGGCGAAAATAAGCGCCACACGAGTCGCTGTCGTGAATTTCTGACATTCTGTTTGTGCGAGAAAGGCGAGCGCCGTTGCTGGAATAGCTGTAACAAGCAGAGCGATATATACAGTGGGCGTAGAAAATGTTTTTAAAGAAAGAGCAGCCTGCCAATTCTCAAGTATGAGCGCGCTGATGCCGCTTAGCACCGAAACGACAAAGATCTGTACACAGGCAAGCGCGAGTGATGGAAAATGTGGCGCATAGCGTCCAGTAAAAATAATCTGCAGGGCAAATGATACTGCACAAAAGAATATAAGGATATCCCCGCGATTGACCGCTACAGCATCTCCCATGGTTAGGAAATACAGTCCGACCGTTGCGACCAGTACCCCAAGCACTGCTGGAATACGTGGCTTCTGTTTGAGAATCAGCAATGCGAACATCGGCACGAGCACAACCGAAAGACCGGTGATAAA
The DNA here is from genome assembly GCF_028471905.1 of Aneurinibacillus uraniidurans. Lineage (NCBI taxonomy): Bacteria > Bacillati > Bacillota > Bacilli > Caryophanales > Paenibacillaceae > Aneurinibacillus > Aneurinibacillus uraniidurans. Next base: position 742,413 of record NZ_CP116902.1, read on the forward strand.
ACCGGCTTTTGCTGATGTAGTATATAGCAGCCCCACGGTTTGAAAGGCATAGCCGAGAAACAGCCATATGCCAAGTAAGATGCCTGCGCCGAGCAGTCGTGCATTTATTTGTGCGAGCTGGCTACGATAGAATACCAGTAGGAAGCCAAACAGAAATACAGCAGCCATAAAAAAACGAACCGCATTAAATGTAAGCGGTGGAAGCACGGCAATGGCATTTTGCACCACGACAAACGTTGCCCCCCAAATGAATGTCACAGTGAGCAGGATGCTGTCAGCAAGTATAGATTTTTTCATACATATCTTCCCACCCTTAAAATAATTTCTATTATAGCGAACTATATATAGTGAAATAAAAAGAAAAAATATTCAGTAAATATACAGAGGGAGGCAGGTAAAAAAAGGTTTTATGACGAAATGAGTAACATATAGTGGATAAAAAAGGGAGGAACACGACGGATGAGCAGATTGCTGCGGACGAAAAGTGCCCGTACCGGACTCAAAAAAGTAGAACGGGTGGCGGGCAGAATCAGAGAGATCATCCGGCAGGCAGGCACACTTGAATTATGCACAGACCGGGTTCGCGCCGTCATGGATGAAGAATTGGGTCATGATGAGTATTTTGTGTTGGTTGATGTAGATAGTGAAGGACGAATCCATACGAATCGGCTTCGAGAAGGCACACATTTTTTAGATGAAGTAGGGATAAAGGCAGCGAGGACAGAGATTCCACTTTTACAGTTGTATCCACGTAACACAGGAGAGATTCTTATCGATGCGTCCTGTCCAGTTGTCACACTCGATAATGGCAAGCGATACAATTTGCGTATGGGGCGTCTCATGCACAAACCATTTCTTGCGCCAGCTATATTTGGTTTAGGTATTCTGCCTGCTGTATTTGAAAGTGCATATGGTCTATCACAAGGACAGCTCATTTATATAGTATGGCCATGGCTCCTTGGAGCGATCGTATGTGGCATGGGGCTGGCTGCGTTTATTTATGTACAGATTAATATGAGGCTGAAAGAATGGTATACGATTACGCGCAGCATATCGGCCGGAGATTTAACTGTATCAGCTGCCCATAAGGGACGGAATCAGTTTGCACAGATGGGATATGAATTGAACAAAATTATTATCGGTACACGTGCTATGATTGATGAACTTGCTGCATCAGCGGACGTGACCCACACGGTTAGCAACCATCAGGAAGAAGAATCTACGGCGCTGGCACGTACATTTGAAGAGATGTCGTCTATGATGCAGACGTTTCGAGAAGGAACCGAGACACAACTTGGCTCGCTTGAGGAAGTACGAGCGATGATTACCGAGATGATGGAAGAAGTCAATAAAATGCAGCGCAATACGAAAAATGCACGTGAGCTTTCTCTTCAAGTATCAGATAGTGCGAAAGCAGGGAAGCGAGCTGTTGAAGATTCTGAATATCAGATGCAGCAGATTGAGACAGCGGTAGGGACATCTGTTCAGACGATTTCCGAGCTATCGCATAGCACGCATGAAATTATGAATAAAGTGTCAGCGATTACGCAGATTGCAAGACAGACGAACACACTTGCCCTTAATGCTTCGATTGAAGCCGCACGTGCAGGAGAGGCGGGAAGGGGATTTGCAGTTGTGGCAGGAGAGGTACGCAAGCTCGCAGAAAGTACATCGGCTTTTGCAGAAGATATTCACAGCCTACTAGAGATAACAAGGCAGCAGGCAGTGGAAGCAGGCGAGCGTGCTTCAGCGAGTGTAACAAGTATTCAGCGCGGTCGTGATGTGGTATATGTAGCTGGAGATTCGATCCGCAGCATGGAGGAGGCAGCGCAGCATGCACAGGAGCAGGTAGACTTGAATTATGATTTATCCAATCACTTGATTGAAAAAAGTGTAGAAATTGAGAAAATTATTGAGACGTTAACCCATATTGCAGAACAGTTTACCGAATCAATGACTAAAGGTGCAGCAGCGGTTGAAGAAAAAGTTGGAAGCGTCCATCAGCTAGCAAAAGATGCCGCTCTCTTATCGAGGCAGTCCGCATCTCTTCATACAATTGTTAAACGATTTCATACGTAAACGAGAAAATGTAAGCGATTACAAACAAGGGATTCATAAACCTTAACCTGAAATTTAACATTTCTTAACATGGATTTAGTAAAATGGTTATAATGATAAAAAACAGGTAAGGTTGGATGCATATGGGAAGTTATCATGCAGTCATTGATATGGGATCCAATTCCGTTCGAATTGTTATGTATTACGAAGAGGAGGGCGGTGCTTTCTATGAAATAGATAACATGAAGCAGACCATTCGCCTCAGCTCGTATGTAGATAGCGAACAATGTATTACAGAGAAAGGCGTGCGAGAAGTGCTGGCTGTTCTACGGCAGTTTCGCCAGCTTTGTTCAGCACGTGCTGTGTCACATGTAATTGGGGTAGCGACTGCTACGGTACGTTATGCGAAAAATCGGGCAGAATTTTTGACACGTATTTATCAGGAGACAGGATTTCGCTTTCGAGTTTTATCGGGAGAAGAAGAGGCCTACTATGGATATTTAGCAGTTGTCAATACGACTCCCGTTACGAATGCATTCACAATCGATATTGGCGGGGCGAGTACAGAGATTGTCAACGTCAAAGATAGAAAGTTAATAAATAGCCATAGTTTCCCATTTGGGGCAGTGACACTTACTCGAAAGTTTTTCCGTAGTTCGACTCCAGGAAAAGCGGAAATGAAAGCGATGATCGAATATGTACAGGCGGAGCTTGCTCGACATGACTGGCTAATAAATTCGTCTTATCCCCTTGTGGGAATGGGCGGAACGGCACGTAATCTTGGCAAGATTCATCAAATGATGATTCGCTACCCATTTACCAGTCTTCATTATTACCCGATGCGTAAATATGAAGTAGATAGCGTATTCCATCTTCTGCTTGATCATGCTCCAGAGCGTATGCAGTCTGTTCAAGGACTTTCTAAGGAACGGGCTGATATTATCCTAGCCGGTGTGCTGCTGATTAAAACAGTGATGGAGCATATCGGTACGAATGAGTTTGTTACAAGTAACAAAGGATTGCGTGACGGTGTGCATCTGGAGTCGTACCTAAAACGGATACAGCAGCCGCTGCTTGAGGATGTAGTTCAGCATGGCGTTAACGTATTTATGAATAATTACAAGGTGAATCATACGCATGCAAGACATGTAAGAGAGCTTGCATTGAGCTTGTTTGATGGGGTAAAGAAGCTAGAGCTGCATTCATATGGGGCACCCGAATCCAAGCTGCTCAATATTGCGGCACAGCTGTACGATATCGGGCGGAGCATCAACCTGCGCGAATCGCATCGGCATACCTTTTATTTGATGGTACATGTACTTCTTCCAGGGCTAACCCATCGAGAGCGTATTCTAGCAGCGCTCATCGCGTCATATAAAGGAACAAAACGGCTGCAGGAGCTAGCAGCTCCGTATGAATCGCTTCTGTCCGAAGCTGACATGCAGATGGCCGATACCAACGGTGTGCTGCTTACTATGGCACGAGCGCTTGATCGGACAGAAAGTGGACAGGTAAAGGCCGTTCAAGTTCAGCGCATTCGGAATGAAATTGTGCTGATCTGTGAAGGGGAACGACGCCCTGAACTTGAGCTGCAGGCGATTGAAGAATACCGAAAGAAATTCAGAAAACAGTTTGGACTTCCACTGACAATTCAGTGGGTAGAACATAGCTAAAGAGAATGAGAAGGGAAGAGGGTGAACGGTATGACGGATACAATCATTACACAGGAAACCGATATGCCGAAAGAAGAGGTTGATCTGGATTGTACAGATTATTACATCAACCGGGAATTAAGCTGGCTTGCATTTAACCATCGTGTACTAGAAGAAGCGGAGGATGAAGCAACTCCTGCCCTGGAACGTCTGAAGTTCCTGGCGATTACCAGTTCGAATCTGGATGAATTTTTTATGGTTCGTGTTGGATCGATGAAAGATCAGGAGAAGCATGGTATTACGACTCCAGAGAATAAAGCAGGGATGACGCCACGTCAGCAGCTTGAAGCGATGTCACGCGAGGCGCATAAAATGGTAGCCAAGCAGTATCGTATCTGGAATGAAGCACTGCTCCCTAATCTAGAGATAAAAGGAATCTCCTTCGTAAAGCCGGATGACTTGAACGAGGAACAGGATGCGTTTTTGCGCACGTATTTTTATGATCGAATTTATCCGGTTCTCACTCCAATGGCAGTTGATGCGAGTCGTCCGTTTCCGATGTTGTTAAATAAGAGTGTAAATCTTGCTGTTACACTTGAGAGTGAAAGCGACGGGAAGAGTAAGATTTTGTTTGCGGTCGTGCAAGTTCCATCTGTGCTCCCGCGTTATATCGAGCTTCCGATCACGACAACAGCAGAAAAGCAATTTGTTTTGTTAGAAGATGTAATTTGCCATTATATTGACTTCTTGTTTAAAGGCAATCGAATTTGTGCGGTCAAGCCGTTTCGGATTACGCGCAACGCAGATATGACGCTTGATGAAGAAGGCGCAGAAGATCTTCTTAAGGAAATTCAGAAAGAGCTGAAGAAGCGGCGTTGGGGAGCGGCGGTTCGTCTAGAAGTAACAGAAGAGATGGATGAATACATGAAGGGCATTCTTCAGGAATCACTAGAGATTGAGCCGAGTGATATTTATGAAGTCAAAGGGCCGCTGGACTTAACGTTTTTGATGAAGTTTTCGCAGCTTCCTGGATACAGCGATCTTCGCTATCCGCATCTTGCTTCGCAGCCACCTGCTGATTTTATCGGAGAGAACAATATTTTTGAGGCAATTGCTCATAAAGATATTTTGGTACATCATCCATATGAATCGTTCGATCCGGTGATTCACTTCGTCAAGCAGGCTGCCGAAGATCCGAATGTGCTGGCGATTAAGCAGACGCTATATCGGGTAAGTGGTGATTCTCCGATTGTTGCGGCACTTGCGAAAGCAGCAGAGAATGGCAAGCAGGTTACCGTGCTTGTTGAGCTGAAAGCACGCTTTGATGAAGAAAATAATATCGTCTGGGCTAAAAAATTAGAAAAAGCGGGCTGCCATGTTATTTATGGACTGGTAGGGTTGAAAACACATTGTAAAATTACGCTCGTTGTTCGGCAGGAAGGGCAGAGCTTGAAGCGGTATGTCCATCTTGGAACTGGAAACTATAATGATTCAACAGCGCGGCTGTATACCGACCTTGGTATGTTTACATGCAAGGAGCCATTTGGGATTGATGCTTCGTATATTTTTAATCATCTATCGGGGTATTCAAAGCCCCCAAAGTTTAAAAAAATCGAAGCGGCTCCGCATGGATTGCGCAATAAAATCTTACAGCTGATCGATAATGAAATCGCGATGAGTACACCAGACCAACCGGGACGAATCATTCTGAAAATGAATTCGTTGACAGATAAAAAACTGATTAAGGCTTTGTTTAAGGCATCGGCTGCCGGTGTCAAAATCGATATGATTATCCGGGGGATTTGCTGTCTGCGTCCGGGCATTCCGGGTGTGAGTGAGAACATTCGAGTTATTAGCATTGTGGACCGCTTCCTTGAGCATTCGCGTATTTTCTACTTCCAGAACGGTGGCGACGATAACGTGTATCTAGCAAGTGCGGACTGGATGACACGAAACATGGAACGCCGGGTAGAAATCATGTTCCCAATCGAGGTTGTTTCCTTGAAAGAACGGGTCAAAAAGATTCTTGATGTATTGCTGCAAGACAATGTAAAAGCACGTGTCCTCGATTCAAGCGGTGTTTACACACGGGTAGAGGCACAGCCAGGGGAAAAGCGGATTCATAGTCAGCTGGCTTTTCATGCAGCAGCAGTGAAGAATGCGAAGAAAATTCGTCAGACACCATATATGAAGCAGTTAAAACCGAAAACACATATTGATGTATAAAAGTAGTTCACTGAAGGAAACTAGAAGCGTACAGGAAACGGACACATTTTCCAGCGCTTCCGGTTTCCTTTTTGTTTTCTGCTTTGCTTTTTGTTATAATGCTTAATAGTAAAGATCGGACATGCAAAGAGAACTGGTGGAAAGCCAGCACTGCATTGATGAGTAAAGAACGTAGGGTGGGGTGTCAGACATGCACATTCTTGCTATCGGATTGAACTATCGCACGGCACCGGTCGAGATTCGGGAGCAGTTTGCTTTCGCAGATGAAGACAAGGTTGAAGCGCTGCGTAAATTGCAGCAGACCAAGAGCATATTAGAGTGTGTAATTGTAGGCACTTGCAATCGTACAGAGTTGTATGCAGTTGTGGATCAGCTTCACACTGGTCGCCATTTTATGAAGACATTTTTGTCTGAATGGTTTGGTGTGTCACGCGAGCAGTTCGAGAGTCACTTATATGTAAAAGAAAATGACGTTGCCGTACAGCATTTATTCCGCGTAGCCTGTGGACTTGATTCCATGGTACTTGGTGAGACACAAATTCTTGGTCAGGTAAAAGATGCATTCCAGCTTGCACAGGCGAACAATGCAACGGGAACGGTATTTAATATGTTATTTAAGCAGGCTGTAACGCTAGCGAAGCGGGCGCATTCGGAAACAGAAATCAATAAGAATGCGGTATCGACAAGTTATGCAGCGATTGAGCTTGGTAAAAAAGTGTTTGGCTATTTTACGGACAAGACTGTGCTCGTACTTGGTGCGGGTAAGATGAGTGAATTAACCGCGAAGCATCTTCATGCGAACGGAGCTGCTCATGTACTTGTGGCGAACCGCACATATGAACGAGCGGTTTCGCTAGCTGAGAAATTCCGTGGGCAAGCGCTTGAGATGAATCGCCTTGCTGAAGCGCTTGTGCTGGCTGATATTGTGATCAGTTCAACAGGTGCTGACGGTTATGTAGTAACAAAACAGGATATCGCCGCTGTTATGCGCAAGCGGATGGGCCGTCCGCTGTTTTTAATTGATATTGCGGTGCCGCGTGACCTTGACCCGGCGATCAATGATCTAGATGGCGTATATTTATATGATATTGATGATCTAGAAGGCATTGTGGAAGCGAATATGCGGGAACGTGCTCGTGAAGCTGAGAAGATTGGCGTTATGATCGGGGAAGAGCTTGTTGCATTTAAGTCATGGCTTGGTACGCTTGGTGTTGTTCCACTCATCAGTGCACTGCGTGAGAAGCTGCTGACCCATCAGCAGGAAGCGATGCGCAACATTGAGAATAAATGTTCCGATCTAACGGAAAAAGAAATTCGTATGATTAACAAGCAGACCCGGAGTCTTATTAATCAAATTATGCACGATCCGATCGTGCGTATAAAAGAAATGGCTGGTCAGCCAAGAAGCGATGCAGCGCTTGAGATGTTTATTCGACTATTCGCACTTGAGAACGAGTTGGAAGAAACGGTTCATCCAACAGAAGAAGCAAAAGAATCATACATCCCGCTGCGGCACCGCCGTGTGCTGACAGGTCAGGAAGCCTTTTAGAAAGAACGATAATCCTGTTGCTCCTGCGGAGAGGAGTTATGTCCATTGCTTCATGAAAGCTTAATTTATGACGCTATCATTTACATTTATGCTTGCAGCATTTTGCTGTATTTTGCAGATTTTATAAATCGCAGTCGGAAGGTGAATCGTACAGCCTTCTGGCTGCTTGCTGTTGTTTGGGCGCTGCAAAGCGTCTTTTTTGGTATCAGTATGATGGAGAAAGAGTACTTTCCTGTATTAACATTGTTTGAGACGCTCTTTTTCTATTCATGGATTCTTGTTACGATGTCGCTTGTGATTAACTATTTTTTTAGAATTGATTTGCTTGTTTTTTTTACGAATGTAATTGGGTTTTCCGTGCTGACGATTAACTTTTTTGCGAATCAGCATGCATCGCCAATGGTAGCGGAACGACTGACCTCGGAGTTGTTGTTTATTCACGTTAGCATCGCATTTGTAAGCTATGGGGCGTTTTCGCTCTCGTTTATTTTCTCGCTTATGTATCTGGTAGAAGATCGGATGTTGAAGCAGAAGATGTGGAACAAGTGGTTACATCGTCTCCCCGGGCTGGGCTTGCTTGATTTATATTCGTATCGGCTGAACATGGCAGGTGTTCCGCTGTTATTGCTAGCCATCATTTTGGGCGCGATCTGGGCGCACCTCAAAGTAGCGGGAGATTTTTGGATTGACCCGAAGGTATTGATGTCTATCGGTGTGTTAATTGCCTATTCGCTGTATTTATACCAGAGAGTCACATATGGTTGGGGAGGACGCAAACTTTCCCTCTGGAATGTGGGAGCGTTTATGCTTGTTCTTATAAACTATCTAATTTCTGGTTCTGTATCTTCATTTCATCAGTGGCTTTAGAAAGGACTGTGACCAACATGAGAAAAATTATTGTAGGTTCTCGCCAGAGTGCACTTGCGCTTACGCAGACAAACTGGGTAATTGAGCAGTTGAAAAGTTTCGGACTTCCCTTTGAATTTGAGATTAAAAAGATTGTAACCAAGGGAGACCGAATTCTTGATGTAACGCTGTCGAAAGTAGGCGGCAAAGGATTGTTTGTTAAAGAAATTGAACAAGCTCTTTTAGACGGGGAAATCGATCTAGCCGTGCACAGCATGAAAGATATGCCAGCAGAGCTGCCGGAAGGGCTTATGGTCGGCTGTGTACCGAAGCGTGTGGATGCACGGGATGTATTGATTAGTGAAGACGGGAAGACGCTTGCCGAACTACCGGGTGGCTCGATTGTAGGGACAAGCAGTTTGCGGCGTGCTGCTCAGTTAAAAGCACAGCGCCCAGACCTTGTTATTAAACCGATTCGCGGCAACATCGACACACGTATACGCAAACTAAAAGAGGAAGATTTCTCTGCGATCATCCTGGCCGCAGCAGGGCTTGAACGTATGCAGTGGAACGGGGAAATCACGGAATTTCTGCCGATTGAAAAAAGTCTTCCGGCTGTTGGGCAGGGCGCGCTAGGGATTGAATGTCGGGAGAATGATGCGGACGTTCGCAACTTGCTAGCACGCTTGCATGATGAAGCAACAGGCAAAGCGACTGAGGCAGAGCGAGCTTTTCTAAGAACGATTGAGGGAAGCTGTCAGGTACCGGTTGCGGCATATGCAACGATGGAAGGGAATCGGATCACATTGACTGGGCTGGTAGCAGATTCGGAAGGGACAATCGTTCTGAAAGAAACGATGAGCGGTGAGAGTCCAGAAGAGATCGGACATATGCTTGCTGCTCGTCTAAAAGAGCAGGGAGCTGCGGATATTTTAGCGCGTATCCAGCAGGCGAATGAATCATGAAACCGGGCGATCCGCTAGCAGGACGGCGCATTGTTGTCACGCGTGCGGCTCATCAGGCGCATGATTTTAGTATGCGTATTGAGAAGCTTGGCGGTACCGCGATTGCTTGTCCGGTGATTCGTACCGTACCGCCGGCTGATTCTCGTCTGATTGATGAAGCCTTACAGAAGCTTGACTCCTTTGACTGGTTGTTTTTTACCAGTGTAAATGGGGTCGCTTTTTTCTTTGCTAGACAGGAGCAGTTAGGGCTAACCCAGATTCCCCTTCCGCCACGTATTGTAGCCGTTGGTTCGAAAACCGCAGCAGCACTTGAGGCGCGAGGGATTCCGATCTATCATATGCCAGATAAATTTACGGCAGAGCATCTTGTCGCCTCGCTAGCCGGTGTGATTCGTCCCGGCGATAAGGTGCTGCTTGCCCGGGCTCGTATTGGACGCGCTGTCTTGCCGGAAGGGCTTGTAAGACTCGGAGCGGAAGTGACAGATGCCGCTGTGTATGATACGGTAAAAGCGAAGGAAAATATAACCGAGCTTGTTCGACTGCTGCATGCCGGACAAATCGATATGATTACATTCACCAGTCCGTCTACGGTGCGAAATTTGCTATCCGAACTAGATGAGTCGACACGTGAGGCACTTGCTGGTGTGAAGCTTGCTGTCATTGGACCAGTGACAGCCGAAGCAGTACAAGCAGCCGGACTTCCCGTTCATGTGATGCCGTCTGAATACAGCATCGATGGGCTGCTGGATGCAATGATTCACTATACCGGATGGAACTGATAAAAGGAGGAACAGCAGATGACCGCTTATTTTCAACGTCACCGTCGCCTGCGCACAACAGCGGCGATGCGCAATCTTGTACGTGAAACGTATCTTCATACGAACGATTTGATTTATCCGATTTTTACAGTAGAAGGCGAGAATATAAAGCATGAAATCCCGTCAATGCCAGGGGTATTCCATTATTCACTTGATCGCCTGGAAGAAGAAATTCAAGAAGTTGTTGAGTTAGGCATCCAGTCTGTTATTCTGTTCGGCGTTCCGAATGAGAAAGATGCGTGCGGTTCACAGGCGTATGCGGAGAATGGAATTGTGCAGCAGGCGACACGCAAGGTGAAGCAGTGGGCACCGCACCTTGTTACAATGGCTGATACGTGCCTATGTCAGTATACGGATCACGGTCATTGTGGAATGATTCACAATGAATATGTTGATAATGATTCTTCACTTGAAATTTTAGTGAAAACAGCTGTTTCACAAGCGCAGGCAGGTGCAGATGTAATCGCACCATCGAATATGATGGATGGATTCGTCGCTGCAATTCGCCAGGGTCTTGATGAGGCAGGGTTCGTTAATGTACCGATCATGTCGTATGCCGTAAAATACGCATCTCAGTTTTATGGTCCGTTCCGTGATGCGGCGCACTCTACTCCACAGTTTGGTGACCGTAAAACGTATCAGATGGATCCGGCTAATCGCTTAGAGGCGATGCGCGAAGCAGCATCTGACGTGGCAGAAGGCGCTGACATGCTGATGGTAAAACCGGCGCTTGCTTATATGGACATCATTCGTGAAGTGAAGGATAACTTTGATCTTCCAGTAGCAGCGTACAACGTAAGTGGAGAATACGCGATGATCAAAGCGGCAGCACAGCGAGGCTGGGTAGATGAGAAGGGCATTACGCTTGAGATGCTAACTGGCCTAAAACGTGCGGGTGCAGATATGATTCTTACGTATTCCGCAAAAGACGCGGCACGCTGGTTAAAAGAACAGAACTAGGAACGAACAGGAGGATGCGGCATGCATAAAGGATATGAAAAATCAGTAGCAAGCTTTGCGGAAGCGAAAAAATATATGCCAGGCGGTGTAAATAGCCCGGTACGTGCTTTTAAATCAGTTGGCATGAATCCGGTCTATATGGAGCGCGGTATGGGCTCTAAAATTTACGATGTGGACGGGAATGAATACATAGATTATGTTGGTTCCTGGGGACCACTTATTCTAGGTCATTGTCATCCAACTGTTCAGCAGGCATTGCAGGAAACACTTGCACACGGCGTAAGCTATGGGGCACCAACTGTGCTGGAGACAGAGATGGCTAAGCTTGTATGCGATATCGTACCATCTGTGGAAGTAGTTCGTATGGTGAACTCGGGAACAGAAGCGACGATGAGTGCGTTGCGTTTGGCACGCGGCTATACAGGACGCGATAAAATTATGAAATTTGAAGGCTGCTACCACGGTCATGGCGATAGCCTTTTGATTAAAGCAGGTTCTGGTGTTGCTACGCTTGGTTTGCCGGACAGCCCAGGTGTTCCATCATCCGTTGCAACGCATACGATTACGGTGCCGTATAATGATCTAGAAAGTGCTAAGCTAGCATTTGAAAAATTTGGTCATGAGCTGGCAGCGGTTATTGTTGAGCCGGTTGCGGGTAACATGGGGATCGTTCCTCCAGTTCCGGGCTTCCATGAAGGCTTGCGCGAGCTGACTACAGAATACGGTGCGCTGCTCATTTTTGATGAAGTAATGACAGGCTTCCGTGTTCATCGTGGCTGTGCGCAGTCACGTTTTGGTATTACACCGGATTTGACAACGATGGGGAAAGTAATCGGCGGCGGACTTCCGGTTGGAGCTTATGGTGGTAAGGAAGAAATTATGCGCCAGATTGCACCGGATGGTCCAGTCTATCAGGCAGGTACACTATCTGGTAATCCATTAGCGATGGCTGCCGGATTTGCTACGCTGACGGAACTTGGTAAGCCAGGTGTATACGAGAGACTTGAAGACATCGGGGCTCGCCTTGAAGAAGGATTTGCAGCTAATGCGAAAGAAGTAGGGATTCCGGTGCAGTTGAACCGCGTGGGCTCTATGCTCGGCGTGTTCTTTGCAGAGCAGCCGGTTGTAAATTATGAAACAGCCAAAGCATCTGATATGGACCGATTCGCAAAATACTTCCGTCTGATGATGGATCAAGGCATTTCTTTACCACCGTCTCAGTTCGAAGGAATGTTCCTTTCAACCGCTCATACGGACGAAGATATTGAGCGGACAATTGAAGCGAATTACAAGGCGCTCAAACAGTTGTAAATAGAATATGAATAAAAGGAGAGGGATGTATGCCCCCTCCTTTTTTACTACCCAAAAATTAGTATTGAATTATTTGTGAATTATTTCACTTCCCTATTTATTAATACTAGAAAGTATGGGAAGATAAAGAAAGAAATGCACACCTAGAAGTCTCTCATCTTGCTAGACTTCAATGCCTTCATACTTATCCAACACATTATAAAAGGGAGAGTTGCGAATGAAGAAACATGTTGTCTTTTTCGAAGTCGTAGGAGGAACGGATAAAGGACCGGATGGACACCGTGCCGATACAATGCCAATGGTGAAATCGCTTGAAGCGCGGGGCTGGACTGCTGAAGTAATTTTTTATTCCGATGAGCAAAAAGATGAGATTTTTGAACAGGTAGTCAAGTCAGCGGATGCGTATGTCAGCCGCATCAATCCAGGAAACTTAAAAAGCGAAGCAATGTATTTCCAGATGCTGCGTGACCTGTGCGAGAATGGTGTGAAAGGGATGCCGCATCCAGATGCAATGGTTGGATACGGTGCCAAAGATGCGCTTGTCAAACTGCGCGAAACACCGCTTGTACCGGAAGACACATATGCCTACTACGACATCGAATCCTTCAAGGAGAACTTCCCGAAGGCGCTTGTGAATGGTGAACGCGTTCTTAAGCAAAACCGGGGATCGACCGGGGAAGGAATTTGGCGCGTGCAGTTAGTTAGTGAGATTGGTGACGCTTCTGAAGTACCACTCACAGCAACCGTTCGCTGCACAGAAGCAAAAGACAACCATGTGGAAGAGCACGACCTTGCATCATTCATGACGTTCTGTGAGCAATATATTGTAGGAGATAATGGCATGCTGGTAGATATGCCATTCCTGCCGCGCATTAAGGAAGGCGAGATTCGCCTGTTGATGCTGAACAAGACACCGGTTAATGTTGTGCATAAGAAACCGGCTGATAGTGCAGATGCCTTCTCGGCGACACTGTTCTCTGGAGCACAGTATCGCTACGATGAGCCAGAAGATTGGGCAGATCTGGTTCATTCGTTCATGTCAACGCTGCCGATGATTACGGAGCGTTTGGGTGGATATGATCTGCCACTAATTTGGACAGCCGATTTTATTCTAGATACAGATGAGAATGGTAGCGATACGTATATTCTTGGTGAAATGAACTGTTCCTGCGTAGGTTTCACATCGCAGCTTTCTCTGAGTGAGAATGTAGCAGATGAGATCATTAGCATTTTGACGCAGACAGAAGCGGTGGAACAATAATCATATAAACAAAGGACATGGTGCAGGGTATTATCGCATCGTGTCCTTTTTTTCTTGTAATATCCACCTTTCCTTCTCTATATATTTTACAGAAAGCATTACGAGAAGGGAGGAAATACGTATCATGCAGAACAATCGCGAATCCGTTCTGGCATTTCCGGTACAGCATTCGATCTTTATTCCCCAGGATCAGAATGAGATCGAGCAGATCGATGAAATAGAATTAACGCCGCATATTCAGATTGAAGAAGTAGTGGATGAAGTCATTATTTCCGGGTATTTGAAGCTTGAAGGTACGTACGCAGGACGTCCACCTAAGTTCCCTGATATTCCCCAAAATGAGAGCGGCGTTCCACTGACGGGATACGTCGATTCTGTTGTGTTTAATCCATTTGCGATGGACCCGAATGATTTCCCATCAGAAAGCGAAACGACTCCGTTTGAACAGAAAATTCCGGTTCATATTCGGATTGCTCGCGATAAGATTAGCGCAATGGACGACTTATATGCCACGATTTCTGCATTTGATTATGAAATTCAATCTGCTAGAAAACTGATGATTACCGCTGAGCTTGCCCTAAACGGAATCAGACAGGTCATTACTCGACAGCCTAAAACCGAGACTGAAGCGATCCCGACATCGTTTGAGTATACGCTTCCGGTGCAGGATACAGAAGAGGAGAAGTCATGGGCGCAACAACAGGGCGAGATTGAAGAAGTTGCTTTAGAAGATGAGGCTGTTCCTGTACCAGAGATTGAGTTAGTAGCGGCAGAGGAATCAACTGAAGAGACGATAGAAGAACTACAAGTGGCGTCTGATCCAGACCCGGTCCTGCAGATGGAACCTGTTTCGGCGGAGATGATTCAGCCTCCCGTACAGGAAGAAGAGGAAGCAATAGAAGAGAAGCAGGAAATAGTGCCGGAGCCGATTTCGTTCACACCGCAACCAGCCCCTGAACCAATTCAGGAAACTGCCCTTGAGATAAAAGTAAATCCAGAACCTGATCGAGCAGAAGCTATTGCGGATGTATCGCCTGAATTAGTAAAAGAAGTAAAGCAGGAGCAGGATGAAGTCAAACCTGTGTCAGATAATAAAATAGCTGTGCAAAGAGAGGAAGAACAGGCACGTAAAGAAAAGGAAATAGGGGAGAAAAAGCCGGAGCCAGCGTCAAAAGTAGAGCCAGAGCCAAAAACGGAGCTAGAACCAAAAGCAGAGCGTGACCCAGAACTGAATGAAAATTCGGAGCGAGAAGTAGAGCGAGAGCCTGAGCCCGAACTTGAAGTTAATGAGGAGCCGGAGGAGGCAAAGGTATCGATTACGCTTAAAGGAACGAAGCGTGATCCGGTAACAGTGACAACGGGACTTTTATCATCCGTTGCAGAAGCTGCAGAAGCAGAAAAGCGTGCAGAGGAAGTGCAGGCGATTGAAAATGCAGCGAGTGAGCAGGAGATAGAGGTTCAGACAGCAGAAGAGAAAAAAGCCCGTGCTGTACGGGAAGATGCCCTGTACTTGACGAATTTCATGAACAAAACGGAAGAGACATTTACTCGCCTGAAGATGTGCATTGCACAGAAAGATGAGACGCTTGAAGAAATTGCCGAGCGTTACAGCATTACGGCCGCAGAAGTAGCGGAAGCGAATGGTCTGCATACGAATACTACTGTAGCCAGAGGGCAAGTGTTGTATATTCCTGTGCGAAGATAGCGTGGAAGGGGAGGGGAAGGTGAATCTGCATGCAGAAATTTTCCGCAGTCATCTCGAAGAATACCCCTTTACTATTGACGAAGTAAAACAGGCAGACGGCGGATGGTTAATTCAGACAGATAGGGGCTGTAAGGCGGTGCTTTACTGTCCAGATGAAAACTTGCTGCGCTGGTCACACAGCTGGCGCGAGCATCTTGTCCGGACAGGATTTCGTTCCGTTCAGCGGTACTTGGCCACCCGTTCTGGTGCGCACTGGATTACGGATAGCATTGGGTGCTGTGCACTATTTGACTGGTGGGAAGAAAAGGGAAGCTGGCTCGATGACCATCAGCTACGACAGGAAGGATATCGGATTATCGGGCAGGTTCTCGGGCAGATTCATGCGTTTTTTGATGAGAGGACGGTTTACTATCGTGGGCGCTACCGTAAAAAAGGAATGATCACAGCTACTCGCCTCCATAGTGCATCACGGAACATTCAGGCGGTGATCAATAAACTTGTCTCGGAGCCGTCTACAAAAGATATACGGTGGCTTATATATAACATTACACGCAGCAGCGAACGAGTACGGTGGGCAGAAGTGCTGTACAAAGAAAGCGGAGTAGAAGAAGAGGTTCTCCCGCTTTCGTTCGCTTTTGTGGATCTGTCCTCACTCGTGTACTGGGAAGGGGAATGGTACGTAACAGGACTGCACAATCCAGTGCTTGTACCGCGTCATGAGGACACCGTATCGTTGTTGGAGCAAATCATCATGTACGATGGGATGGAGAGCGTTGCGGTATTTCTCGATGCGTACTTTGCACAGCGTATGATGACGGAAGCGGAGTGGAATTACGTCGAGGCGCTGCTTGCGTATCCATATGCCGTGCTTGCGGCAATGGAAGAACCGTTTCAGCCAGACCTATACGAACGGGTACGAGATGCTCTTACGAAACAGGTACAGCGGGAGCAGTTGCTTGGTGAGATACATCGAAGGCATCAGGAGATGGGCTGATGGAGTGGATCCGTCATATTTTATATGAATATGATCTTACGTTGTCTGCCATAGAAGCGGAAGGGCATCATGTTTGGAAAGTGCAAACGAACCGGGGAATGTTTCGATTGAGTCGGCAAATGGAAGCGGAGGAACAGCTTGTCTTTACGAGTGGCTGGCTGCAGCGGTTGCGGCAGTCAGGTATTCGAAGTGTCATTCCATATAGCGTAACCAAGTATGGAGAATCAGTCGTTTCAAGCGCAGATAGCCGGTATATTTTACAGCCCTGGATACAGCCGGTCTGCTCTGTGCGGGATGTTTCTGGCTGGGAACGGCAGTTGATGCGTCAGCTTGGACGGATTCATCAGGCCAGCGCAGCTGCCGCTCGGGAGGCAGGTACGATTGGACTGACACCGTCTGTTGTCCAGAAGCGATGGCTAGACGGAATGAATGCTGTACGGGAGCTGGCTCATCAATATACCCGTCATCAGAAGGGGGGAGCGTTCGGCTTACTTGTATGCGAAAGTGAATCGTACGTGATTTCGCTGGTGGAACGAGCAGTTGAACGGCTGGGGCATACGATATCGAATCTGATAGCGGACGAAAAGCTTCCCCACGTGCTTTGCCATGGACGTTTGCGTTCTCACTATGTTCTGGTGGCGGGACAGGACCGGCGGCATTTATATCTCACAGGATTTGAGCGGGCGGGGTATGATGGGGCGGTGCGTGATCTGACCGTTTGTGTGCGGCATTGTGGAGACGATGTGGATTGGAACGTACGACTTGGTCGTCGCTGGTTGGCTGCGTATGAAGCAGAACGACAGCTATCAGAGGCAGAACGACAGCTTCTTTCCTGTTATTTATTGTATCCAGAACCGATGATGAGGGCGGCGAAAAGCTGTCTGGATACAGCGAAAGTGGGTCGCTCAGAAATGGGGAGATGGATGCACATATGGCGCAGGCATCTTCCTCGCCTGTTTGCTATGCAGCAGTTTGCCTTCGAAATTATAGAGAAGTAGGCCGCTCCTCGTCGGGATGCGGCCTATAGCCAGTCAAGCAGCACCGCGGCATATAGTAAAGAAAGAAGCGCAAGCAGAACGACGTCGACAGAAGTGGGAAGAATCACAGTGCGCACGAATTGAAATACGATGAACGGTACGAGCAGCTGCAGGGCGCCAAAGCGGATTTTGAGGTACCAGGGGTGACAGCGCCAGCGGCCTTTCCACATGAGGACACCTTCTTTCAGAGGAGCTAGTTAGTTTTAATATACGCAGCAACCCAGGAAGAGTGCATAAAACCGCAAGGCGTGTATTGACTATTTCTAGACGAACTGGGTACAATGGATAATGCATGTAAAGTGAATACGCAGCAGGTGTTGAAAGGGAAGAGTATATCATGATGCCATACCAGAGAGCGGACCAAAGGTGGAAGGCCGCATGGATGTAATGATAGAAGGTAGCCCTGGAGCCGTGTGCCCGAACGATTCGAGTAGGGCATACCGGGTTTTACCCGTTATCGTGATGGAAGAGAGTTCGCACGCTCGCCTATGTACAGGTGTTGTGTGAACTAACAAAGGTGGTACCGCGAGATACGCTCCTCGTCCTTTGCAGGATGAGGGGCTTTTTTATTTTTAGAAAGAAGAAGCAGGAGGTTATGTATAGATGTCAAATGAGCAAAACGAATTGCAAATGCCAACTAAATATGAGCCGAAACAGACGGAAGCAAAATGGTATCCGTACTGGCGCGACAATGGCTATTTCAAAGCGGAACGCAATCCAGAGAAAAAGCCATTCACCATCGTAATCCCGCCGCCAAATGTTACGGGGAATCTACATATCGGCCATGCGCTGAATAACACATTACAAGACATTATGATTCGCTTCAAGCGCATGCAAGGCTATGATGCGCTCTGGCTGCCTGGGATGGACCATGCCGGAATCGCAACACAGGCACGTGTAGAAGGAAAACTGCGCGAAGAAGGCATCAGCCGTCATGATCTTGGTCGTGAGAAATTCGTGGAGAAAGTATGGGATTGGAAAGAACATTACGCGAGTATCATCCGCGAGCAGTGGACCAAAATGGGGCTGTCGCTTGATTACAGCCGCGAGCGTTTTACGCTTGATGAAGGACTGTCTCGTGCAGTGCGTGAAGTGTTCATTCGCCTGTATGAAAAAGGTTTAATCTACCGCGGTAAATACATTATCAACTGGGATCCGGCTACTCGCACAGCGCTCTCAGACATTGAAGTAGAATACAAAGATGTACAGGGTGCGCTCTATCACCTGCGCTATCCGCTTGTAGATGGAAGTGGGTATATCGAAGTCGCAACAACTCGTCCAGAAACAATGCTTGGCGATACGGCTGTTGCGGTGCATCCAGAAGATGAACGCTATCAAAATCTGATCGGCAAAAAAGTTGTCGTACCGTTCGTTGGACGCGAAATTCCAATTGTAGCAGACGACTATGTCGACCGCGAATTCGGAAGCGGTGCCGTAAAAATCACGCCAGCCCACGACCCGAACGACTTCGAGCTTGGTCTGCGTCACGACCTGCCGCAAATTCTTGTCATGGATGAATCCGGCAAAATGAACGAAAATGCGGGCACATATCAAGGACAGGACCGCTTCGAGTGTCGCAAAAACATCGTGCGTGACATGCAGGAGCAGGGTATTTTGTTCAAAATCGAAGAGCACATGCATTCGGTTGGTCACAGTGAGCGCAGCGGCGCGGTTGTCGAGCCGTATCTGTCTACTCAGTGGTTCGTAAAAATGGGGCCGTTGGCAGAACGGGCGATTGAAGCACAGAAGTCCCAAACAGGTGTGCAGTTCGTACCAGATCGTTTCGAAAAAATTTACCTGCACTGGATTGAGAACGTACGTGACTGGTGTATTTCACGTCAGCTCTGGTGGGGCCATCGTATCCCGGCATGGTACTGCGAATGCGGCGAGATGACCGTATCAAGCGAAGACATTACTGAATGTCCAAAATGCGGCAGTAAGCATTTGACGCAAGATACAGACGTACTGGATACATGGTTTAGCTCCGCGCTTTGGCCGTTCTCGACACTTGGCTGGCCGGATGCAACGGAAGACATGAAACATTTCTATCCGACCGATGTGCTTGTAACCGGGTATGATATTATTTATTTCTGGGTTGCCCGCATGATCTTTACTGCGCTTGAATTTACGGACCAGAAACCGTTCGAACATGTACTGATTACAGGTCTCGTACGCGATGCAGAAGGACGTAAAATGTCTAAGTCGCTTGGAAACGGGGTTGACCCGATGGAAGTAATTGAGCAGTATGGTGCGGATGCAATGCGCTACATGCTCGCCACAGGCTGCACACCGGGGAATGACCAGCGCTTCCGCTGGGAACGTGTAGAAGCTTCCCGTAACTTTGCAAACAAAATTTGGAATGCCTCCCGTTTTGCTCTGATGAACATGGAAGGCTTCACATATGACGAAATCGACATTACGCAAAACCTCGGCATTGCAGACAAATGGATTTTGCATCGCCTGAACGAAACAATCAAAGATACAACGCGCCTGCTAGATACGTTTGAATACGGCGAAGTAGGTCGAGTACTGTACAACTTCGTTTGGGACGAGCTGTGTGACTGGTACATCGAGGTAGCAAAACTGCCGTTGTACGGTGAAGATGAAGCAGCGAAGAAAACAACTCGTTCTGTTCTGGCGTACGTGCTGGATCGTACGATGCGTTTATTGCATCCATTCATGCCGTTTATTACTGAGGAAATCTGGCAGCACCTGCCGCATCAAGGAGAGAGTCTAATCGTAGCCGAATGGCCGCAAGCAGACACTGCACTTGAGAATGAAGAAGCAGTGAAGCAGATGGAACTCCTCATGGGCATCATTCGCAGCGTGCGCAACATCCGTGCGGAAGTCAATGTGCCGATGAGCAAAAAAATTGAGCTGATTGTTAAGGCAAACGATGCTGAAACATTGGCACATCTCGAAAGCGGTAAGCCGTATATCGAGCGTTTCTGTAATCCGGAAGTGCTGACGATTGGTACGGATATTACAGCGCCAGACAAAGCGATGTCTGCGGTTGTAACAGGGGCGGAGTTGTATTTGCCGCTTGCAGGTCTGATCGATATCGAGCAAGAAATCGCTCGTCTGGAAAAAGAATTAAAAGCACTAAACGCGGAAGTAGAACGTGTACAGAAGAAACTGTCAAATCAAGGCTTCGTAGCAAAAGCACCGGCTCAAGTAATCGAGCAGGAGCGGGCGAAAGAAGCGGATTACCTGGACAAGCAGGCAAAAGTAGCGGCTCGTATCCAGGAACTCAGAGGGTGATCGAACGTGGAACAGCATGAGCTGCAAGAGGCGCTGTCCTGGCTTGGCGGACTGGAGCGATTCTCCATCCGCCCGGGCCTTGAACGTATGGAATATTTAATGGAGGCGCTCGGGCATCCCGAGCGTCGCCTTAAGTTTGTTCATATTGCAGGCACGAATGGCAAAGGATCAACAGCGGCATTTCTCGATGCGATCCTGCGAGAAGCAGGGCAGGATACGGGAATGTTTACGTCCCCTTATATTGAAACGTTTCACTCGCGTATTCGCTACAATGGAACCCCTATTAAAACGGAAGAATTGCTTGAGTTAATAGAGCGGATTCGTCCGATTGTAGAAGAGATGCGCAATCATGAAGTAGGGACACCGACGGAATTCGAAGTCGTGACCGCACTAGCATTGCTTTATTTTGCAACCGTTACGTATCCTGATATTGTGATCTGGGAGACCGGGCTTGGCGGACGACTGGATTCAACGAATATTGTTCATCCACTGGCTTCGATTATTACGAACGTCGGACTGGATCATATGAATATACTAGGTGAAACTAGAGCGGACATTGCCCGAGAAAAAGCCGGTATCATTAAAAGCGGTGTTCCAGTTATTATGGGACGTATGCACCCGGATGCTCTCGCTGTGTTAGAAGAGACAGCGCAGGCAAAAAAAGCCACGATGTATCGTGCAGGTCGCGAGTATACAGCGGAACGCCAACTGGCAGAAGGAAGAGAACACCTAACCTTCACGGGTCCATTCGGTCGTCTTGAGAATAGTGAGCTTGGCCTGTACGGGGCCCATCAGACTGACAATGCTGCTGCAGCACTGATGACCATTCAAGTGCTGCGCAGCTACTATGCGCTGTATGTAGATGATGAACATATGCGAAACGGCCTGGCTCGTGCCAAATGGCCAGGACGCTTTGAACGTATCGCAGAAAAACCTGACATGATTTTTGACGGGGCGCATAATGTAGATGGAATAAAAGCATTAAAACAGACCTTGGATGATTACTATCCGGGACAGCGGATTCGACTTGTATTCTCAGCGCTTGGTGATAAGGAATACGCACAGATGGTAGCCGAACTAGCACCGGCCTGCGCTGAAGTATGGGTGGCACGTACCGCTCATCCACGGGCAGCGGAACCGGAGAAAATTGCTGCTGTATTCCAGCAGGTGATACCAGAAATTCCGGTGCATGTATATGAGAACGGCACAGAAGCGTGGGAAGCGGCTTGCACCAATGCTGGGCCGGAGGATGTCATTCTGGTAGCGGGCTCGCTTTATTTTATTTCAGATGTACGGAACGGATGGAAACAAACTAGGAAAGCTGGTGATGAATAAGATGAACACACAGGATAGACAGCAGGAATCGACGAAACGCGAACACGTTCATTTTATCGGCATTGGCGGGTATGGAATGAGTGCCATCGCCCGAGTGATGCTGGATATGGGGTACCATGTAACAGGCTCGGACGTGGCACGCAAAGAACTAACAGATAAGCTGCAAAAAAAAGGAGCACACGTATTTATTGGACACCAGGCGGAGAACGTTGCCAATGCGGATATCGTTGTGTACTCGACTGATATTCCGAAAGACAACGTGGAGCTTACAACGGCGAAAGAGCAAGGGATTACACTGATTCACCGCTCGCAAATGCTTGGTCGTCTGTTGAATGAGAAAAAAGGGATCGCCGTTGCGGGTGCACACGGGAAAACAACAACGTCTTCCATGATTGCCCTTGTGATGGAAAAAGCCGGAGCGGACCCGACTTACATCATTGGCGGGGAAATTATGGACATCGGCAGCAACGCGCGTGCCGGAGCAGGAGAATATGTCGTAGCGGAAGCTGATGAGAGCGATGGTACGTTCCTTGAATATTTCCCGCATATCGCGGTTGTCACAAATATTGAGCCCGACCATCTTGAAAACTATGGCGGCGACTTTGAAAATCTGAAAAAAGCATACCGTCAATTCCTTTCGCAAGTAAAAGCGGACGGAAAAGCGGTTGTATGTGTCGACGATGCATATGTTCGTGAAATGATTGAGGCACAAAAAGAAAATGTGTCATTCCTTACATACGGCATTGAACGTGATGCTGATTATACAGCTGCCAATATTGAACCGGGTGATCGGACAGTTTCATTTGATGTGCTGCATAAAGGGCAGATGCTAGGAAGAATGAAGCTTTCTGTGCCAGGGATGCACAATGTGTATAATGCATTGGCAACGACAGCGGTCTGCTTAGAAGCCGGGCTGACATTTGAAGCGATTGTGCAGGTAATTGTGTTGTTTCGAGGAGCGAAGCGCCGCTTCCAGGTAATTGGGGAAGTGAATGATATTCTTGTGGTGGATGATTACGCTCACCATCCAACGGAGATTGAGGCGACACTCGAAGCATGTCGCTCGACGAATCGTCGCACTGTGGCGATTTTCCAGCCGCAGCGATACACGCGCACATTCTTCCTGCTTGATGCGTTCAGTAAAGCATTCAAAGAAGCGGACGAAGTGATTATTGTCGATATTTATTCGCCAGCGAATGACCCGGAAATCGAAGGGGTAAGTGCTGCGAAACTAGTGGAACTGATTCGCCAGAATAGCAATGCAAATGCTCGTTACATCGCGACCAAACAAGAGGTTGTAGCGGAGCTTGAGAAGCGGACGCAACCAGGAGATCTCGTGATTACGATGGGTGCGGGTGATATCTGGAAAGTGGCCGAACAGTTTGTGACGGTTTTAGAACAAAAATAGTGGTAAAATGTAGAAAGCCTCCCTGGTTGCTATATAGCACAGAGAGGCTTTCTGTCGTATGATATAGGTAGTAGGTCCTTTGAGAAAGAAAGGAAGGGGAGGAAAAATGAAGCGATTGTCACAGCGAATGATTAGTCTGATGATGGTGGTACTGCTGATCATAGGTGGATTGCTTGCAGGGGTTAGCTACATCTGGGCAGACGACACAACAAAGATACGTGTGCTTGAGATTACAGACAAGAAGAATGTAGACAGCAACGGGGAAGAAACGGGTGTACCATCTGAATTAGGGAACCTTGGGAACAAGTATGTCGTGACGACAATAAGTATGAAGCGGTTTGTGGCTTTGCGGGAAGAATTAGATGGAAAGTACGATGTTATTTATATTGGAAGCGGTACGTATTCGACAACAGGGGTTCAAGGGAAAGATCATAATACGAAAGCCGTGATGAATGATATTACGAATCTGAAGGCAAAAGAGATTCGGGAAAAGTTTATTGAAAAAGGACAGCCAGTCGTATTACACGAAGATATTTTCAAAGATAGTGCGAGCAAGCTTAAGGCTAACTTCTATACGTATAAAACCAATCCGGTCGCAAACGTGAAAGTGGTAACGAAAGCGGCAGATGCAATAGCTTTCATTCAATCGCTTGATATCAATATGTTACAGCGACCACATATGGAAATGACCAAAACGCCGGATGATTATATGAAAGGATCTTCTACCGTATATAAGCCGGGAGATACGGTATCATTTGGCTATCGGATCGGGGATTATGATAAGAAACTTGCCTCTCATAAGGCAAGAGTCAATCTTTATCTTGATATGAACTTTGACAAGAAGTACGAAGCATCCGAGATGCTGGCGTCTGTCCCGCTTTCTTCGGCAACTGGAGAACTGAATTATACGCTAACGCGTGGATATTCCGGGATGCGTTATTGGAAGCTGGAAATCGAGGATCTGGATACGCATTTGAAAACATATGAAACGGGCGTATTCCGTTTCCGTGACCGTGCTGTGGAAGTGCGGACGCTCCAGGTTACTCAAGATAACAATCTGGCTAGTAGTCTATTAAATACAAATAACATGAAAGCTAGCTACCTCAATGATTCGAACAATCCCGATTACAAGATTAAAATAACTGTGAAATCGATGAGTGAATTTAATACTACCGAATATAAAAACCTTAACGGGAACTATGACATGCTCATTTTTGGTTTTGCCGATTCGTATAATAATGCAGCGATAAGCGAAGAAGCAGCCAAAGCGGTGAAAACGTTCATTGCCACTAGACAGGGCGTTATGTTTACACACGATACGATTTTTAAGACAGGGAACAACTGGGTGAAATATTTCATGTATGATACTGGACAGATTGCACCGATGACTGACCTTGGATATGGTGCACCGAATACATCCAAAATTACGAAGAAAATGAATGACGGGATGATCAATCAGTATCCGTTCCAGCTTGGAGATAATGTAGCGGTAAATACAACGCATAATCAGTATTACACACTCGATTTGGAAGATGAAACGGTTGTGCCGTGGTATAACATTGTCGGTAGTAAGCGGGATCAGGATGATAGCTGGAACCATTACTACACGTATTCCAAAGGAAGTGTCACCTATTCTGGTACTGGTCATACGAATACGAATTTTCCGGATCAGGAGCAGCGCTTGTTTGTGAATACGATTTACCGGGCTTTTATTGGGGCGAATCACAGTCCAGAGATTACAGCGTATACGCCGAAAAACAATGATAGCATTCGGACAATTGATCCGCTTGAAATCGTCTGGAAGGTAGAGGACTTTGACTTGACCGATCAGTTCCTGGATACGAAAGTAACCATCTACAATGAAAAAGGTGAAGATATTACACCAAAGAATGCGGAAGCACCAAGCAGTTTTACGGATGTTCGCACCGGAACTGTTATGAAATATGTGCTACCTGAGATACCGGCTTCCCTCAAAGAAAACGGTGGTAAGCTTACGATCAAAATTGAAGCGAATGATAAGCGAGGAGCAAAGGCGGAGCCAGTTATTTTGACGGTCAACGTCAAAAAGATTATCGCCAAGCTTGTGCTTGACCGGGAACGAGAAATCAAAGCGGCAGCTGGACAGGAAGCATCTGTTCATTATACAGTAGCACCACTTCCAATTACCGAAAAACTGACCAATGGTGTTGATACGATGCCGGTAACATCCATCCAGTTCCGAGAGACATTCCCGGCAGGTGTGGAAGTAACTGTACCTGCAGGATTTAGTCGTACGGGAACCGTGGATACCGGATATACGGTAACGAAAACATTCGATAATATTGTCTACCGAAAGCAAGCAGATGGGACGTATAAGGCGGACGGTGACGGACTTGCTTTTGAGTTGAAAGTAAAGCCAACAAAAGCCGAGAAGTATGTGCTTGCTGATTCGAAGCTTTCGTATACGGATCTCGATAAAACACCGAATGTAGAAGCAAAATTCCCGGCGCTTATCCTGAATGCAGAGTCCGACGTAACCGGCATTCAGATTAGTCCGAAGCCAGTGACCATTCAAGTTGGCGATACGCAGACGTTGTTTGCGAAGGTACTACCGGATGCTAGCATGGCGAAGAATGTTGTATGGGATTGGCAGTCAAACACAACAATCGCTGAGATTACGGGTCAGACAGGTGGAACGGCGGTAATTAAGGGATTGAATCCGGGGAAGGCTGTATTGCGGGCTTCGATCAAAACTGCAGATGGTCAAACATTAACGGATACGTGTGAGGTTACGGTGATACCGGTGCCTGTAAAAGGAATTAGCCTGCCGCCATATATACAGCTCACAACAGATACAGCGCCAAACAATGAGCCGAAAGTGAAACCGGTAAATACGACAACACTGGTGCCAAATGTTTTTCCGATAAATGCAACAAATAAAAAAGTTAGCTGGTCCAGTGATCACCCTGATTGGGTATCAGTCGATCAGAATGGGACCATTCGAGCTCTTATGCCAGGTAAGACAGCTACGATTACAGCAAAAACCGCGGACGGCGGACAGGAAGCCACATGTGTGGTATATGTCATGAGTGTGGCACTTGATCGTTCTAACATAACGATGAATGTGAACGAATCGACGACACTCGTCCCGAAAGTGACACCGCCAGAAGCACCGAATCAAAATTTGCTCTGGTCATCGAGCAATCCGGCTGTTGTCACAGTTGACGGGAGCGGCAAGCTTACAACAGCCAGCGAAGGAACAGCAGTGATTACAACATGGGTACAAGACAGTCATGCATACGCACAGTGTCAGGTTACGGTAAGTAAGAAGACGCTGATTCCGAAATTTACTGTAGAGGCGAAAATTATCGATAATCAATTCGCGATTGTCAAGGTCACGCCAAAAGAAAATATTATTGATGTCCCTAGCAATGCGGCAAATGAGGAAACGCAGTGGTTTAAACGAACCGAGGATACAACGATTCCTCCATATGAGACAGGGACTACATTACATGATGCTTTTGCGCACGGAAAACCGACACCGGAAGATGGATCATATGAGTTCATCGTACCGAAAGGAGACTTTGCAAAACTTATATACATCACAGCCGTTCAACCAAATGGACTTGGCTCTGCGCAGGAGCATATCAGCGTTATAGCAGCACCGAACATTCCTATACCGGATGATTTCCTGAAAGTGACTGCAAGTGCGGTGCCTGCGTCTGAGAACCGGGCGGCTCAGATTGCGGTTTCGTACGAAGTAAATCCAGATCGACTAGACGAACTGAAAAATCTCGGGGCAACTATTTCCATTAAAGCGGGATCATATACAGTTCAAACAAAGGGGAGTAGTACGAATCCGTTTAGTGGCAAACTAGTGTTGCCAACTGGAAGCATAATGCCATTCGATAAAGAGATTAAAACGAGTCAGCTTTTCAAGACAGCTGGAACATCAGGTGAGTATACGCTAGATGCAAGTGTGGTAGCTAAACTTCAGGCTACCGTTCTAGGTCAACCAATTGTAAAAGAACGAACATTCTCAGTACAGCTTCCATTCAATGTGAAGGCGAAAGAAAATTTGAAATAGCAATGTACACAAGAAGCTGTCCCAAAGCCAAGATATGGCGAACGGGACAGCTTCTTTTTGTAGAATCGACAACGTTTGGTGGTGAGGGAGTGGGAGAAGCCGTTCGTTTTAGTACACTTGCATGGAAGTGAGGACTGTCCGCTCCGGGAGCCCGGCAAACTAGTCCGCAAAGAAAAGCCCCACGATGTTTCTTCATAGAAGAATTGCGGACAAAGGCTCGTTCGCCGTTCTCCCTTCGCTGAGTAAGCGCGTACAGGCACTCTCTTGCTCCTCCCTCCTCCCACTCCCCGCACAACGTTTCGATTTACAAAAAAAATGCCACGCCAGAGCGAACCTGCTCGATCGCCATTGGTTTCTCGAAAGGTAGCTTCCTTGTTTTTTACTTGCATAGCAAAGCTCAGCTTCTTCATCAGCATACCAAAGAGTGGTGGAGGCCCCGCCCGATCCCGGCTCCTCCACCACTCTTTGGAGAAAACCACCCTTAAGCAAGAAGCTGTCCCGCTCGCCATGTTTTGGCCTTTGGGACAGCTTCTTTGTCGTAGAGTGATGTATTTGTTAGAAGACTAGATGGAGTTCATTCGGCAGCGGTGAATAATACACGTCATACACATCGAGCGAGTAGCTGCTTCCAACCGGAAGGCCAGGAGTCGGTCGTTCAAAAATGCCGCGGTTGAACTGGACAACCAGCCGGGCAGCCCCGCCCGTTTTATCATCTTGAGGATCTTCCCGCTTCGTATTCAGCTCAATATAATTGGCACTTGTCGCAAGTCCGCCGACAATCCAGTTGAAGGAGTCGTGCGAGTACAGCTCCAGATTATTTTCCGAATACAGAAAGGCAGATAGTACGGGAGAAGCCTTACCGTTGGTAGAAGTATCTGTCCACTTTCCTACTTGACCCGGGTTATCCCGATCGAGGTACCGATCAGTGAGAGTGATCTTGCCGGTAGAAATAATGGCAAGATTGTTTTTTTTCCCAGCATCGTAGTCTATATTTCCGGCTTCTCGAATGACAACATCCCCGTCTACATAAATTGCTCCTTTGATTTTTATATCTCCGACAATATCAAGATTGCCATGAATGTAGATCACTCCATCAAAAGTAAACGGCTCTCCTGAATTATCTGGTGTTTGCTTGAATGAGCCGGTACGTCCCATCTCTACAGTAGCGAGCTTAGTAGAATCGGTTGGGCCGATAAAAATCCGGTCTGCTTTTCCTTTCAGGCTGTTTCCTGTCAGGCGAATAGTAAGCGGAATGGCTGCGCTGTCTTTCGCATAATCTGAGGCAATCACAAGCTTCTCATCTGCGGTTGTCTGCCCGATATCAATCGGTTCGAGCGCATCGCTATCGTTGACAGGAACTTCAAGGGCAAGCGGGCGTGTCTTGTAGCGGGCAGGATCACCTGGGTTCATCCCGCTTATCAGATCAATTTCCGGTTCTGTCACGGAAAAAGAATTGATTCCATTGTCTGCTTCCTGTTTGGCCATGTAGGAAGCGATACTGCCAAGTGATAATTTCTGTTTCAGGTTTGCATTACGAGAGAAAGTCGGAATATCATAGCCTGGAATATACGGTGTAGTTGATTTTGCATTCAACACGGTCTCATTGTCTGGTAGCGCATGTGGCGTAAACATATTGTGCGATGCCAGCGAAGAGCGCGAGAAATCGTTTATTTCATTTTTGGTCGTAGAGTCGAGATTTGGCTTATCAGCTCCACCCGCTGCAGGCAGCGAAGGAACTTGATAAAGCTTTCCTGTCTGGTTATTGAATACAGCGCGTCCTTCGATATACGACTGCGTGCCGCTGTTTCCAGGATCGATCTTCCAGACGCCATCCTGGCTGTACAGATGCTGGTTGCTTGTTACGAGATTACCAGCCGTGACATCTCCGATAATGTTGCTTCCGCCAAGCAGACGCAAATCTCCGGGTGTACTGACGGCAAAGCGGAATGGAGCATCGATGGTGTTGATATACGCGGTTGCCTTCAGCAGCACGCGCTTCTGCCCGTCACTATTGTCTGCTGCTGCCCGAGCTGGAATGCCGACAATATACAGGCGCAGCTTGCGCACGTACGGCTGACTTGGTTTGATTGGGTCTTTCACCGCAGCAATTATATCGCTCGTTTCGTCTCCGACTGCATCTAGTGAGACATATGCAATGCCGAATCCGCCCTGATCGTGTGGGTTTTCTTTTTGAGGAAGCCAGGTCACCTGGTAGGTTAGTTTTTGGGCTTCTATTTCTTTAATATCTGAGGGATTATTACGTTTTGCCACTTTATCTAGTAGAGCAAGCACGTCACGATCAGCGAGTGGTTTTCCATCTGCCCCGAACTTTGCTTCTTTCTCCATATACGATTGCAAATACATTAGTCCTGTATCAGCGAGCATTTTGCCTTCTACTTCATCATCTGCTATTGCCCGTTGCTTTGCTCCTTGCATCATGTAGGAAGCTAATGAGAAGCCAAGCAGGGTAAGCAGGATGAGAATAAATAGAACGGTTAGTAGTGCAGCACCTTTTTCCCGATGTTGTATCATGAACTCACCCTCTTATCAAATCATTCACAGCAAACTCGGTGCGAACCAGGTGAATGTAGCCTGGGAGCTTGGTTTCGTGTGCGTTCTCCAGACGATTCAACTCTGCTTCTACATCCTCAACATTGCGAAACTGAGTCGTTTCCCCATCACTCGTTGTGATCTGCTCGCCTCTCGGTGCAATGAGCAAATAGACGATCAACTTCTGGCTGCCATCTGTGGTCATCTCAAACAGGCCATCAATCAGATAGCGATTATCCTGAATCGGAAAGCGTTGATACAGTCCGTTTGTACCCGCTGGCAACGTTTCGGATAGCACGTAGCCGACGCGGGAGACGGACGATTGCGTAATTTTTTCCTCGTCCTGGTTATTTGGATCACGAGACACAAGCTTCACGCTGCGATAGTAGACAAGTGCGGCATTTTGGGCAGCATTTCTTGCTGTCTCATCCATCATGCCACCTGCCAGCCTGTTGGAGAAGATTCGCTTTAATGTATCTTCGGAATCAGACGGATAGTTCTTCAGTTCAAACGAAGAGACGGGGCTAATGCTGTCTGACTTATTCGGTTCTGTAGCCGACTCTTTATGTTCACGCAATGTACGCATGATATCGCCCAGTACAAAATCCGCTTCATTGCGCAGATCGGTTTGTGTCCGGGTAGTGGCATACAAGGAAACCCCTTTCGTATAAACCGAGGTGAGCGGAAGTAGAATCGCAAAAAAGATGGTCAGTGCGGCTAGCACTTCAATTAGAGTCAGCCCGCGTTCATCGTGTGGTACATGTATATGTCGCATCACGCTCACCCTTTCTCCGGAACGCCTGTGTGCAGCACAGCCAGTACATCGTCTGGGTGATTCGCATCACGTACGGTAATAGTCAGCAGCAAAAGCTGGTGGGCAGTATCTGGATCAAGGGCGCTAATCGCTACCTTTTGTAAATAGCTGCGTCCGTTAATGATGAGCGGTGCTCCTGCATTTATTGTAATGGTCTGCCCTTTAAGCTTTTTCATTTCGTCATATGTAACTGGTGTGCCTGCCGCAATTGTCACTCCATTGACTGTAGTAGCTGACGTAACAATCCCCGCTTCGCTTTTCCATTCTTCGGCAGTTTGCCGTGCTAGATTCAGTGCGATCATCCGGTTATCTTGCTTCTTGGAAAGACCGTAGCTTTTTACAAAAAAATTGCTGAATAATAGAATCGCGATCGAGAAAATGACGAGAGCTGCAACGACTTCAATCAGGGTGAAGCCTTTTTCTTTTTGTGTCATATCATCTGTCACCCTTCCTTTCCTCCTTCCTTTATATTATATTTAGCAAGAAACGCATAGAATTTTTTTGAAAATGGGTGATACAATGAACCTAGCAGGACTAACTGGATATTATCTTTTATATGCCTTTTTGACTATTTTATTAAGTATTCTTTCGCGCCACAAGTTAAAAGAAATAAAACGTGGGTATATTGCCTTTGGAATCGCGGTCTGTCTTGGCGCAGCAGCACCATTTCTCACAGCATGGTTTGGCCTACTTATGGTTGTTGTGCTTCTTGCAGTTGTTTCTGTTGTGCTTGTGCTTACGTTTTCATTTGTGGAAGCAGAAGAGGCGGTGTGGGTACATGTTCCGCTTCCGATAGAAGATGATAGGGATGCTGTGAAACAAGAAGATGAGGTAGAAGTGGAAGTGGAAGTGGAAGCAGAGGAGGAACATAAAGCGGCGGAATTGTTACAGTTTGCTAATGAGCCTGTATCGATGGAGCAAGAAATGCACGATCTATTGAATCATACAGCGTTCTCTGCTGCTACAGATGAAGATCATAGTATGATAGAGTTACAGTTTATTGAGGAATTACCGATGAAAGAAGAAGAACCATTGATAAAAGAAAAAGAAGAAGTACAGGAAGAGTCTTCTCTACTAGAAGATGAGGTTCTAGAGGCAGAGCCTCATCTTGCATTTGAGTTTGAAGACGACTCGCCAGCGCCTGTTTTTGAACGGGAAGCTGACGAGAAGGAGAAGGACTATTTTGTTCATCTTGGTGATGTATTACAAGAAGAGGGTGTATCGTTTGAACGCCTGAAAAGTAAGGCAGATGATGATCCTACGGAAGAGGGAGGATGGCACCGTGCTTGAGAAACTGCGCGGAAAAGAAACAAAAACAATGCTTATCCTGCTGTTTGCTCAGCTGACGATCGTAAGCCTGCTCGCTCTGTCAGTTTCCGGGGTGGCGGGAGAAATCGATCCGGGCGGTGACTATGACCCGCAATTGACAGTAGCCGGGCTACCATTGAGCGGCTTGACAGAGAAGCAAGCTCAGGAAAAAATCCAGCAGCTTGTAAATCGTATGCAAAAGGAACAAGTAATTTTGACGATTGATACGAGACAACGTCCAGTCGCTCAGCAGGAGATTGGCGTACGATATGATATTGCCGGAACGCTAGAGGATGCCAAACGTACCTCTGAAGAACGATCCGGCGTGCTTGGATGGTGGAAAAGCTGGCGGGGAACGTCTCCGACAGCTGACCTGCCATTACGTGTAACCTTTGATAAGGCAAGAGCGTCTACTATTCTAGGAGAAATGGAGCAGACGATCAATCGGACGGCTGTTCCGGCTCAGGTAGAAATTACGGGCTCCAATGCTCGTGTTATACCGGAAATAGAAGGACGACATCTCAGTATTGAGAAAACGATTACGGCATTGACACATGAACTTTCATATTACGAGAAGCACCTGCATGTTCCACTCGTAGTAGACAGCAGCAAGCCCGAACTTACCAAAAATGATCTTGCCGGGGTAGAGGCTTTACTCGGTGAGCAGCGCCTTGGTCTTGGCGGAGATGCTGCACGGCTTGATAATGTACAGAAAGCAGCCTCTTTACTGAATGGGGCTGTAATTAAACCACAAGAAACGTTTTCCTTTAATGCACGTACCGGACCTTTTAATCCGGGTAAGGGATATATTCCGGTAGCTGCACCTGCAGACAAACCGGAGGATGGAGTGAGCGGAGGTGCCTCTCAGGTCGCCTCTGCTCTGTATTACAGTGCACTGGCGGGACGGATTGGCATCGTGACGCGCAGTCCACATCTTCATCAGGTGGAGTATGCATCACCTGGACTAGATGCTTTTGTAGATGGCAAGGAAAAAGACTTACAGCTTGTAAATCGAAGCGATAAGCCTATATACATATATGCCACAGTACAAAATAATGAACTGCGTGTCGCGCTGTTTGGAGGTAAGCAAAAAGGCTTACCTGCTGCTGTCAGCACAAGTGAGGTTCAGGAAATCCCGCAGGATACTGTTGTGCGGGCGGACAATACCATGCCGTATGGACAGGAGCGCATCATTCGCCAGGGAGCAGCTGGTACGCGTGTTAGTGTGAATGTGGCGTGGTACAACGAAGCTGGTACGCTTCAAAAAGAGAGGGTCTCAGTAGATTACTACGTACCGATCCCGACCATTATCGCATCGAGTATTCGGAAGGAAGGAGAGGCGGCGAATCCTGCGCCTGTCTCCAACTCGGAGACTTCTTCGAGTTCAGGAACAGTGTCAAATACGACACCATCTCCGACTCCTCCACCAGCAGAAAAAGTACCTGTACCGGAAAAGGGCACGGGAAGTACAAAAATCAGAGTCAAAGATAACGTCATTTATTTGGATTAGCAGGAGAGGAAGGTGCTTCGATGGCGCGTAAACGTCTTGGTGACATCCTGATTGAAAGCGGCATGATCTCAGAAGAGCAGTTGAAAAAAGCGCTGGAAGAGCAGAAAAAATCAAAGCTGAAGCTGGGAGATCATCTGCTTCAGACCGGATATATTACGGAGCAGCAGTTGATTGAGACACTGGAGTTTCAATTAGGTATCCCGCATGTTCGTCTGTTTCGCTATCGGCTTGATCCATCTCTTTCAAGCATTGTGCCGGAAGAGGTCGCTCGCCGCAACCTGCTGATTCCGATAAAAAAAGAGGGTAACAGGCTGACGATTGCAATGGTTGATCCGATGGACTATTTTGCCATTGATGAGCTTCGGATGAGCACAGGATTTGCGATCGATCCGGTTATTGCTACGCGCGATGAAGTACAGCGGGCGATTAATCGTATGTACAGCATGCAGGACTCCGTAAAAGAGCTCATGGAGAATATGAATTCGACATTGGATGTGGAAGAGGCCGAAGTAACGGATGAGGATTCACCGATTGTCCGCCTTGTAAATCAGATGTTCGAACAGGCAACGCAGCTTCGGGCGAGTGATATTCACATTGATCCACAAGATGACGGCGTTCGGATTCGCTATCGGATTGATGGAATGCTTCGTACAGAGCGGGTGCTCCCCCGTCATATGCACGGGATTTTGACAGCTCGTCTTAAAATTATGGCGAACTTGAACATTGCGGAACGGCGTGTGCCGCAGGATGGACGCATGCAGTTGCGGATTGCGTATAAAGAATACGATATTCGTGTTTCGGTGCTGCCAACGGTTTTCGGGGAGAAAATCGTGATGCGTCTGCTGGATTTAACGAATGTCATGATGGAAATTGATCAGCTTGGACTGACAAGGCGCAATCTGGTTGCATTTCGTGAGATTATTCGCAAGCCAAATGGCATTTTTCTGCTGACAGGTCCGACAGGAAGCGGAAAATCGACGACCCTGTATGCGGTGCTTCATCATTTGAATCGTGAGGATGTAAATATTATCACGGTAGAGGACCCGGTGGAGTACCAGCTTGAAGGCGTTAATCAGGTTCAGGTCAATTCAGCTATCGGCATGACGTTCGCCTCCTCGCTGCGTTCGATTCTTAGGCAGGACCCGGACATTATTATGATCGGGGAGATGCGTGATACCGAAACAGCTGAGATCGGGATTCGTGCTGCGCTTACGGGTCACCAAGTATTGAGCACGTTGCATACGAATGATGCGATTAGCAGCATTATTCGTATGAGTGATATGGGGATTGAACCGTTTTTGATTGCATCGTCTGTGAATGGCGTAATGGCACAGCGGCTTGTGCGCCGTATTTGCAAGGAGTGCCGCTATGAACATCCGGTGAATGAGCATGAACAAGCTATTTTTGCCCAGCGTGGTGTCAAGGTTGAGAAGCTATGGCGTGGGAAAGGCTGTGCCGCATGCAATCTTACCGGCTATCGGGGACGAGCGGCGCTGCATGAAATCTTTTCGCTTGATGATACGATGCGCCGGATGATTGCAGAGCGAGCCCCTGCTTCTGAACTGCGCCGTCATGCGATGAAAAACGGCATGATTTTGCTGCTTGATGACGGGCTGATTAAAGTGACGCAGGGCATTACGACGATGGAAGAAGTATTGCGCGTTTGTGCTACGGAATAAAAATGAAAAAAATTAGTGATATAGGCAATAAGTAGTAGTAAAATATAATCAGGGGTAATGAAGGATGAGCGAGATTGATATTAAGAAATTGCTAAAGTACGCCTGTGAGAAGAAAGCGTCTGATCTTCATATTACGGTGGGATCTGCTCCTGTTTTCCGGATTGATGGGGAATTAAAACGGCTTGATATTCCATCGCTTACACCACAGGATACGGAACTGATGGCCCGTGAGTTAATCCGGGAGGATCTGTACGCGTCTTTTATCGAGCGAGGGGAGCTTGATTTCTCATACGGTTTGCCGGGAGTATCGCGTTTCCGTGTTAATGCGTATCATCAGCGTGGTTGCATTAGTCTGGTAGCCCGTGTTGTGCCAGCGGGGATTCCAGGGCTTGATTCTCTGGCACTTCCTGACGTACTTAAGACGCTTTGTCGCAAACCACAGGGGCTTGTACTGGTTACAGGTCCGACGGGTAGCGGGAAATCGACCACGCTTGCGGCGATGATCGACTATATTAACAGTACGATGCGCAAGCATATCATTACGCTGGAAGATCCGATTGAGTATTTGCATAAGCATCAGCTTTCGATTATCAACCAGCGGGAGGTCGGGTTTGATACGAATGATTTTGCGAGTGGGCTTCGATCCGCACTCAGACAGGACCCGGATGTGATTCTGGTCGGGGAGATGCGCGATCTGGAGACGATTAGTACCGCGATTACGGCA
Source organism: Aneurinibacillus uraniidurans (assembly GCF_028471905.1). Lineage (NCBI taxonomy): Bacteria > Bacillati > Bacillota > Bacilli > Caryophanales > Paenibacillaceae > Aneurinibacillus > Aneurinibacillus uraniidurans. The sequence goes on from NZ_CP116902.1 coordinate 778,450, forward strand.
GCAGAAACCGGTCACCTCGTATTTGCTACGCTGCATACATCCGATGCGCCGCAAACGATTGATCGTATTATTGACGTATTTCCTGGAAGTCAGCAGCCACAGGTCCGAATTCAGCTGGCATCCGTTCTTGTCAGCATCGTCTCCCAGCGTTTGTTCCAGAAGGTGGGGGGCGGCCGAGTAGCAGCGACAGAAGTTCTCGTGAATACATCGGCTATTGGCAACTTGATTCGGATGGAGAAAGTGCATCAGATTAAAAGCATGATGCAGACAGGCAAGGAGCTTGGAATGCATACGATGGAGATGTCGATTAAGGAGCTGTTGGGCCAAGGGATCGTCACACGTCAGACGGTACAGCACCATTTGAATGAAAGGGTGTTTGAGTAACATGCCGCTGTTTTCGTATGAAGCAGTCGGGCTGGACGGAATGAAGGCAAAAGGCAAGATTACAGCAGCGAGCAAGCCAATCGCACTTGCGGAGCTGAAGCAGCAGGGGCTATACGTTTCCGCAATTCGTGAAGAGAAGCAGAGTGTACTGAAACGGGAATGGACACTGTTTCGTCCGGTTAAGAGTAAAGATTTTATTGTGTTCTTGCGGCAGCTCTCAACACTTATTAAGGCCGGTGTTGGCATTGTAGAAAGCATTCATATTCTTGCCCAGCAGAGTGAGAGTAAGCGGCTTCGTCAGGTACTGCTTGATATTGAGCTTGAGATTCAAGGAGGACGGCAGCTTTCGGAAGCATGTGCCAAGCATCCGCGTATTTTTGATGAATTGTATATTAGTATGCTAAAAGCAGCCGAAGCGTCTGGAAGTATGGAAACGATACTGGACCGGATGGCCGGATTTTATGAGAAATCGCATTATACGAGAGAAAAGCTCAAGTCCGCGATGATTTACCCCTTTACGATGCTTGTACTTACCGTGGGAGTTACGCTGTATTTGCTGACAAATGTGGTGCCGATGTTTGTCCAGATGTTTAACGGATTGCATGCAGAGCTTCCTGCTATTACGAAAAGCGTAGTCGCTGTTAGTAATAGCGTCATTGAAACATGGTATATGTATGCACTGGCTATACTCGGTGTATATATAGCTTTGCGATTTATCTTTCGCACGAAGCGGGGGCGGTACTGGGCGGATTATATGAAGCTACGTATCCCGGTGTTCGGCAAGCTGCTGCAAAAAGGGGCGCTGGCGCGGCTGAGCCGGACGATGAGTACGCTGTTTGCGAGTTCTGTGCCGGTTTTACAGGCGCTTACGATTGTGGAGAATGTGGCAGATAATCGGGTAATCGGGCAAGCGATCGCTAAATCACGAGATAGTTTGCGAGAAGGGCGACCGCTATCTGAACCGCTTAAGCAGGAGAAGGTTTTTCCGCCGCTTGTTAGTCACATGATTGCGATCGGCGAGGAGACCGGCGCAATGGATGGGATGCTGGAGAAGATTGCGGAATTCTACGAGGCAGAAGTAGAAAACTCGGTGGAGCGCATTAAAGCGCTCATTGAGCCTGTTATGATTGTCGTACTTGCGGTTATCATCGGTTCCATTGTTTTGTCTATTATGGTACCGATGTTTGAGATATTTAACCGAATTGATCAACAGTAAACAAGAAATGGGGGAGTGTATCATGTTCAAACGTTTGAGGGAAGATCAGAAAGGTTTGACGCTGATCGAATTACTGGCGGTTGTTGTTATTCTCGGGATTATTATCGCGATTGCGATCCCTTCCATTAGCGGGATTATCGAGAGACAGAAAGTGAAGGCGCATGACGCAAATGCTGCGATGGTTCTGGATGCGGCCAAGATGTACTATATCGATAACCCGGGTCAAGCTATAAAGGGCAATTCAATTACTTTAAAAGGATTAACAGATGGAAAATATTTAGATGGTATTCCGAAAAATCCGTTTACAGGAAAACAATATGATGGCACAACTAATAAAGTAGATTATGCGGATGGTGGAGAATTACAAGTTACGTTATTAAGCGAAGTGAGTGGAATTGATCGTGATTATAAAGGTGCAACGCGAGCAGATGTTTTAGCAGATAAGTATTCAAAATAATAGTACATGGAATCGAGACACTCCTTTTCTGGAATGAATGGAAAAGGAGTGTGATTTCCCGGAAAGACAAAAATTAAGAGGGAACAGGGAGGAGGAGCGTGGTGATCAGCTCTATCATAACTGGATTCTTTTTTTTATATGGGCTGATACTAGGCTCGTTCTTCAATGTTGTTGGACTCAGAATGCCGAACGGAGAGTCGATCGTGCGACCGCGTTCGTATTGTCCGCACTGCCGTCGTACGTTAGCGGCACGTGATCTGGTGCCGATTCTATCGTATATGTGGAATAAGGGACATTGTCGATACTGCGGGAATCCAATCCCGCCGGGTTATTCTGTTATGGAATTCATAACCGGACTGTTATTCGCAGCGACGTATCAGGCATTTGGCTTGACGCCTGAGACAGGCATGGTTTTGCTGTTCATCTCTGTTCTCGTTATTGTCACGGTATCGGACCTGGCGTATTTTCTTATTCTGGATAAAATCACATTTCCGGCGTTTTTTGCGATACTCATTCTTCGTTTTTTCATTCACCCGAATGAGTCATATGAAGCCCATCTCATTGGTGCTGGGCTTGGATTTGGCATCTTTTATATCATCGCTATGTTTGCACGGGGTGGATTCGGTTTTGGAGATGTAAAGCTGTTTACAGTCGTCGGATTATTTCTTGGCTGGCCGCGTCTGCTAGTGGTCATCATGTTATCCACCTGCCTTGGTACATTATTCGGGCTGCTTATGATGATAGCAGGACGAGCGACAGAAGGGCGCAAGACTGCCATTCCGTTTGGTCCGTTTATCGCACTTGGAAGCGTATTGGCTGTCTTTTTCGGTTATGATTTGATTGACTGGTACTGGAGTCTGTTCTGGTGACCGTCATTTTGTAGTATGATTTTTCTGGGAAAATAGAGGGGGATAGCTATGAAACTTCCATTTTTTCGGCAGTCTGTCGGTTCGGTAGGCATGCTGCTGACAGATACCGGCCTGCGGTACGCGGAAGTTCGTACTACAGGGGAGCGGGTTCAAGTCAGACAGGCAGGGCTGATTGAGCTTGAGTCTGGTTGTGTAGAAGGCGGACGAATTGTGGATATGGAGAAAACAGTCGCTCGCCTTAGCGCCGGGCTTACGCGGACCCGTTTAAAGCATAAGCGCGTGAGCATATCGGTCCCGACCTCAATGATCATTGTCCGGGCGGTTCCGCTTCCAAAAGTCCCGGCTCGTGAAGCGCGCCCACTTCTGGAGATGGAGCTTTCTTCTACCGTGCATCTGCCGTTTACGAATCCATATTTTGATTATTATAAACTTCCAGATGAAGTGGTAGAAGAGAGAGAAGATGAGGCGGGTCAAAAGGAGAGTATACGGCTTGACAACTATCTGGTGGTGGCAGCCCCAGGCAATATAGTTGAAGAGTATGTCCAGCTTTTTGAGCGACTTGATCTATCGCTTTATGCGATTGATATTGAGCCGCTGGCACTGCATCGCCTTCTTATGCAGGCTGGAGTAGACCACGAATCGTGTATAATGTATATGCAGTTTGATACAGATGCGATTAATGTCTCCTTTTTTCGGGAGAATGCCCCTGAGTTCATCCGCAGTATCCCGCTTACGATGCCCAATTATCAGTCGGTAGAGGGGACACATCTCTCAGATGGTCTGGAGGCATTGGCGGTTGAGGCAGCCCGTGAGGTCGAGCGTGTGCTAAACTTTTATCAGTTTACGATCAAAAATGACGGAACGCGTGTTAGAACGCTATACATTACCGGTACGTTCGTTGGGATTGAGAACGTGATTGAATCCATGCGTGGCGTATTGTCCGGGATTGAGATTAGCCTGTTTCCGGCTGACAATATTATGCATCCGTTTTTTGAAGATCGTGACATTCAAGATTATATAATTCCAATTGGATTATCCATGAAAGGTTGAGCGGCATGGTTGAGATTAATCTTCTTCCCCCGAAAAAACCAAAAATCAACACGCCTAGACTGACAGTGGGTATTCTGGCATTTGTCTGGGGAGTCGGCACGATTGTGACCGGGTACGCGCATTATTGTGCGGTACAGGAACAAAAAGCATTGTCTCAACAGATTGAGCAGCAGGAGAAGATCCTATCCCGTGCCGAGCAAAAGCAAAGTGAAGATCACTCACCGGCTACGTGGAAACAGTACGCTGATCTTTCGGAAAAAATGAAGCAATTGTTTTATCCACCAACCGTAATGCTCGATGAACTGGCACAAAGCCTGCCTGCGAATAGTCGATTGACTGAGGTGAAGTATACGCTAAATGGGCAGATTACCGTCCAGGGATATTTTGAGAAATATGAAGACATTGCCGCGTATGTCCATCATCTGGAGAAGTCACCTCACATGGTCAGTGCTACGATGAAAAGCATTACCGCGCTTCCGGTTACATGGAACGGAAAAGAAGAGCTGTCTCCGTTAGCAAAAGCTGCAGGAGGCAAGGTACAACCGCGCTATCGGGCCGAATTTACCCTGGTTGCGGTGACAATTGATGAGAAGAATGTTGTGCGGAAGAAGGGATAGCTGATGGAAGAAAAGCAGCGCCAATCGATTCTTGTTTTATTCAGTCTGCTATTCGTACTACTTGCAGTTTACTACTTTCTGTATTATCAGCCTGCTGTGCGAGAGAAAGAACAAGCTGAGGTACGTGTAGAGACACTAAAAAGCAAAGTGAGTGCCTTATCATCCAGACAAAAACAGACAGATGGCAAACCACCGCAGGAGCAGGTACAAAAAATTACTGAGCGCATCCCGGTTGAACCGTATACCGATCAGCTTGTGCTTGATCTGGGAAATTTGCAGAGTGTAGGTCGTGTGCGGATTGTGAACGTTTCGTTTGAGGAAGGGAAAGACGTAAACGTCAAGCAGCTCGCAGCATTGTTCGGAACGCCGCTTGCAAACGAGCAAGGGGACAAGAAGACGTCGCTTGAAGAAAAGCTCGATGTGACCGAGAAAAAAGAAGCAGCATCTGTCAAAAATGACGTAAAGCCTTCTGTGAATGTACAGGCTGTTGAGCAGGCACTTCCATCTGAAACGTTGAAAGCGGTAGAGATGAAGCTTACGGTGAAAGGGAATTATTCTGATATTTATACGTTTGTTAACGAACTACAAAATATCTCGCGTTACCTGCGTGTTGATGAGTTGTCGTTTACTTCTCCACGAAAAGATGATTTTGTGATTCCGAAAGACCAGCAGTTGAATGCGTCTCTCAAATTGACAAGCTACTACGCACCGCAGTATGCACCATTGCTTGATAAGAAACCGGAGCCGGTCGTGCCGGCTGCTGCAGGAAAGAAAGATCCAACCGTTGAATAAGTACAGCCCGCCGCGCATTGCGCGGTTTTTTTATTCCAGAAATAAAGGAATTATATGATTATTACATACCTTCTATGATTCTCTTTTGAAAAATAACATTAACATCATATATATAGTGCAACTTTTGCATCACATACATATTACTATTCATTTCTGTGTTATTATCTCGATAAAAGTATAGGCAGTACCCAATATCTTACTACAATTAGGGAGGAGCATAGGTGAACATTCGATTCCAGTCATTAAGAACAAAGGTCATCATTTTATGTTTATTTATTTTATTAATTCCTACTATCTTTATTGGGATCAGTACATATCAATCAACGAAAAACAAGTTAGATGAAGCTGGGAAACTGCAGCTTAAACAAAATGTCAAACTAGTAATTGGCATGATCAATCTTATGAACGAGCAAGTCGAGGTAGGGCATCTAACGAAAGAAGAAGCGCAGGAAAAAGTTCGGCAGCAATTACTGGGCGAAAAAAATGATAAAAATGTTCGTCCGATGAAAAAAGAATATACCGTTGGTAAAACCGGCTATCCATGGGCTGTAAACACAGATGCTATTTCCGTTATGAACCCGAACAATGAAGGACAAAACATCATGAATGTTAAAACTCCGGACGGGATTATTTTAGGGAAATCAATTGTTGAAACAGGGACAAACGGCGGCGGATATTTGACTTATAAATATAAGCTTCCCGACAATCCAAATAAATTAGAAACGAAAGTAGTGTATGTTGAAGCTGACCCCCACTGGGGCTGGGTTGTAGGCTCGGGGGCTTATGTCACTGAATTCAACCAGGGAGCTAACTACATCCTTTATCTTGTCATAATAATTTCAGGTATTGCTGTTCTTCTGGGAGCTATTATTGCCGGCTTCTTTTCGACACACCTCACAAGGCCAATTCTCGTTATCGCAAGAAAATTGAATGAAGTAGCAGCAGGCGATTTTACCGTTGAACCTGTTACGGTTCATTCAAAAGATGAAGTTGGCGAACTGGCGAAAGACTTTAATCATATGGTTACAAACATGAAGCAGGTTATTAGTGAAGTGAACTTGTCTGCTCAACATGTTGCTGCTTCATCAGAAGAATTAACAGCAAGTGCCGAGCAAACAAGCAAAGCAACGGAACAAATTACAGTAGCGATACAAGAATCAGCAAACGGGGCTGAAAAACAACAAGCAATGCTCCAACGAACAACTAGTTCTTTTGAAGAAATATCTGTAGGAATGCAGCGTATTGCCGAGAGTTCACGGACGATTTCCGACTCATCTGCCAATACGACAGAAACGGCGAAATCTGGTGAGGTCGCGGTTCAGAAGACGGTCAAGCAAATGAATTCGATCAGTATGTCTGTAAACGAGTCTGATACTGTCATTAAGTTATTGGATCAACGGACGAAAGAAATCGCAAAAATATTGAGTGTGATTACCGATATTTCGGCGCAAACGAACTTGTTGGCACTTAATGCGGCAATCGAAGCCGCACGGGCGGGGGAACACGGAAAAGGGTTTGCTGTTGTAGCAGAAGAAGTAAGAAAGTTGGCTGATCAATCCAGCCAGTCTTCTAGTCAAATCACAAAATTAATTGAAGAAATACATAAAGATATGGAGAATTCCATTCAAACGATGGGCAAAGTGAAGGAAGAAGTAGTGTCCGGGCTGGAAATCGCAAATGAAACGGAGAAAAGATTTCATGATATTCTCGTTTCTACAAGCCAGATTTCCCAGCAAATTGAGGAATTGGCGAGTGTCACCGAGCAGATATCTGCTAGTGTGCAGGAAGTTTCAGCAAGCGGGGAGAACGTTGCCCATATTGCTCAACAATCCCTGGCAAATTCACAAGACATTGCGGCTGCTTCTGAGGAACAACTGGCTTCCATGGAGGAAGTTACATCACTAGCAGCTACTCTGTCGAAGATGGCAGAGGAATTACAAGCACTCACTATTAGATTTAAGATTTAGCCCCGTTCCATCTGAAAAATAAAATAGACCTCCCGCTTACCAGGCGCAAGGGAGGTCTATTTCTTTTTTATACATAAACACCCGTAGTGAAACATATCGTATAGCAAGGACAAGCAAAGAGTGAGAGAAAGGAGACGCTTTTGATGAGCAAATGTCCAGACTATACGATTCGTACTCGACCCGTCCCCGAAGCGTCCAAGAAAGACAAAGAAACGAAAAATCCAAAGGTAACACTGAATACAGCACCTGTTTCTCAGGTGATAGATAGCAGCACTCCCCCTGTTATTGAGCCTGTTCCGATTGAAACAGATATACCACATGAGAGTGAAATCGTACCGTATGTAGAAGAAGCGGTCGGAAGAAGCGGCTTCATGGGAGGGAAAAATCGAAATTGGAATCGAAATAAAAAAGCGCAGCGGGCATTCGCGATACGGATCACCGGAATTGTCGGGGGAGCGGTTGCGGTTGGCCTGTTATTCGGTTATGCGGCGCTGCAGATGCTTGCCGTCCCAGAAGAAAAGCAGCGATCTGCTCCAGCCTCGCCTGTAACTGTTCAGCACGATGTTCCTCCCCCTGCTCCGGCTGCTTCTGTTCCGAAGCCGAAAGTCGAAGCGGCTGCACCAACTGCCCAAGCTGTCCAAACAAAATCGGTAGTGATCTCATTCCCTGCACTTCCGCTTTATATGGTGCAGGGCGGAGTCTTTACGACAAAAGAAGGAGCGGCGCAGGAGCAGGCGGCCTATAAGCAGAAAGGCTGGCCCGTATATCAAGTAGCAGATGGCGGCAAGTTCGCGGTGTTTCTCGGTATGGGAAGCTCCAAGGAGGAGGCGACGGCCATTGCTCAAATGTATCGGGACGCAAAGCAGGCGGTATATGTGAAAGAGAAGCCTGTAGCTGCCACGTCGGTTACGATTGCGGTGCCAGCAGGGCTAGAAGCGAAAGAAGTTGCGAATATCACAAAGATCGGGGACGTGCAGGCAGCCTTATGTAAAGAACTGTCAGCTATGACCAGCGAAGGTTTCCGAGAAGGGAAGGTAGCACCTGAACGTATGCAGCGGGTAGTGGAGCTTCATCAGCAGCTGCTTGATACGGGACGAAGCCTGCTTGCTGTTACAGATGAAAAAAAGAAGCCGCTCATTCAGACAGCATTGAACGAAGCAACGAGATCAATAGCGGCGACCAAACAGTTTAGCTCACAGTCAAACCGGACGTATTTGTGGCAGGCAGAAGAGGCCATGATGAAGTGGATGGGAGCTTCGCAAGCATGGCAAAATTCTTTGAAGCAGTAGAAGGAGGGAGACCTCCTTTTTCTTATTGTGCTGGTCCCATGACTTTGTTACACTAGATTACAATATGTGTTTACATGGAAGAAGAGGCACATGAACTTACTTAAATTGCATTTTTTGACTAAAGCAGGTGAATGATGTTGGCAAAGGCAAAACAGCGCTCGTTAATTCTTGCATCCGCATCACCGCGGCGCAAAGAGCTTCTTGAAGGACTCGGTTTGGCGTTTACTGTACAGCCGAGTGTAGCGAATGAAGTAGTGGAGGGGGACGTCTCTCCAGAAGAATTCGTAACCACCCTAGCTCGACGTAAAGCCCGTGATGTTGCATTTTCTCTTGCGGAGTCGGAAGAAGAAGTAGCGCTTGTCATCGGCTCGGATACCGTTGTCGTTTTAGGCGATGAGATTCTCGGTAAGCCGGCGGATGAGTTAGACGCGTTTCGTATTTTATCAAGCCTTCAGGGGAAAACCCATATCGTATATACCGGGGTATGCATCGTAGAAGCAGCGACTGGCAAAGAAAAAGTGGGCTATCGGGCAACCCGTGTTACGATGCGACCGTTGTCCCCTGACCGTATTCGTCGCTATATCGCTACAGGTGAACCGATGGATAAAGCGGGAGCCTACGGGATTCAGGGATACGGTGCCACGCTTGTCGAGAATATGGAAGGCGATTATTTTTCGGTTGTTGGCCTGCCGGTGTCATTGGTCAGTGACTTTTTGGAAGAATTTGGTGTACAATTGCTCTAGGTGCTTATTGCGCCTGAGGGGCGTACACATCATGTACAGCAGCGAGAACCCCCGGATTTTATAGGGAAATGGGGGAAGATCGACATGCATCCAGATAATACGACAGGGTCGTGTGTGATGCTGCGTGATATACCGGCGGCAGAGAGACCCAGGGAGCGGATGGAGCGGTTTGGACCTACTGCACTATCGAATGAAGAACTGCTCGCCGTGCTGCTCAGAACGGGCACGAAGCAGGAATCTGCACTAGCTCTTGCCGGGCGTATGTTATACGAGATCGGTGACTTGCGCGGATTAAAGTCTGTTTCGCTTGAAGAGTTGACGACCATTAAGGGGATAGGAAGCGCAAAAGCACTTCTTATTCTTGCCGGGTTGGAGCTTGGACGCCGCATTGCACTTCCGCCGCTCAACCGTGTTGCCGTGCGTTCACCGAAAGATGTGGCGGATGTGATGATGGAAGAGCTGCGTTATCACACACAGGAGCATTTTGTCTGCTTGTACTTGAATACGAAAAATCAAATTATTGGAAAAGATACGGTATTTATTGGAAGCCTGAATTCATCGGTCGTCCATCCCCGTGAAGTGTTTCACAAAGCGATTCGTCGCAGCAGCGCATCGGTGATTTGTCTTCATAATCATCCGAGTGGAGATCCCATTCCAAGTAAGGAAGATATTGATGTAACACGCCGCTTGCGGGAAGCTGGTAAAATACTGGGGATTGAATTGCTTGATCATGTTATTATAGGAGATGGACGGTTTTATAGCTTAAAAGAAAAAGGACATTTTATATGATGGTGCTTTTTCCTGATTGAAAATAAGGGACATTCGAGTATAATTTTATAGTTGTCGTATGACAGATCCGATCTGTAGCATGAAGGGAGATATCACACCAATGTTTGGTAGCTTTAATAGAGACATGGGTATTGATTTAGGAACAGCAAATACGTTAGTGTATGCAAAATCGAAAGGAATCGTAGTACGTGAACCGTCTGTAGTTGCACTGCGTACGGATACGGGCAGTATTGAAGCGGTAGGGAATTCTGCGAAGAGCATGATTGGTCGTACGCCAGGTAATATTGTGGCAGTGCGTCCGATGAAGGATGGCGTAATCGCAGACTTTGAAACAACAGCGACGATGCTGCGCTATTTTATTGAGCAGGCACAAAAAAGTCGTGGACTGTTCTCACGCAAACCGAACGTTATGGTGTGCGTGCCATCTGGCATTACCGCAGTAGAGAAGCGTGCGGTAGAAGATGCAACAAAACTTGCAGGGGCACGGGAAGCTTTTACGATTGAAGAGCCGTTCGCAGCGGCGATTGGTGCTGATCTTCCGGTATGGGAACCAACAGGAAGTATGGTAGTTGATATCGGCGGTGGCACAACAGAGGTTGCGATTATCTCACTGGGCGGTATTGTAACAAGCAAGTCAATTCGTGTTGCAGGCGATGAGATGGATGAAGCGATCATCCAATACATTAAGAAGAAATACAGCCTGATGATCGGGGAACGTACAGCTGAAATCCTGAAAATGGAGATTGGTTCTGCGATTCCACCAGAACAGAAGGAAACAATGGACATTCGCGGACGTGACCTGATTACAGGCCTACCGAAAACGATTGAAATTACCGCACAGGAAATTGCTGAAGCATTAAGTGAAACGGTAACAAGCATTGTTGATGCTGTGAAAATCACATTGGAGAAAAGCCCACCAGAGCTGGCGGCAGATATTATGGATCGTGGAATTGTGCTGACAGGTGGCGGTGCACTGCTTCGCAATCTGGACAGGCTTCTCACTGAGGAAACTGGCATGCCGGTTATCGTAGCGGAGAACGCGCTCGACTGTGTAGCAATTGGTACAGGACGTGCGCTTGAGAACTTGCATTTGTTTAAATCAAAGTCAGGCATTACTCAGCGTTCCGGACGCAATCGATAAGCGGGTGTTGACGGGTGATCAATTTTTTTGGCAATAAACGACTCATTGCAATATTGATTGGCCTGATTGTGCTGATCGTCATTATGGGTGCTACCATCAAGGAGCGCCCTTTTGCTACCTGGCCGGAGCGAGTGCTTAGGGATACGTCTTCGTTTGTACAGGGTATCTTTTATAAGCCGGCTTTGATGGTATCTGGTGCTGCTGGCGGTGTCCGACATATCTTTAATGTGTATGAGGAGAATAAACAGCTGAAGGCGGATCAGAACCAGTATGCTCACGTAAAGGCAGAAGCAGAAGAGTTGAAGCGGCAAAACCGCGAGCTTCGTCTGATGCTCGATATTAAAGATAACAAGCTGTCCAAGTACGACACAATAGCAGCGGATGTGATTGCGCGTACGCCAGATCGATGGAATAACCTGTTAACAATCAGCAAGGGAAAAAATGATGGTGTGACACCAAACATGGCGGTTCTTTCGTCTGACGGAGCTCTCATTGGACGGGTGCAGTCTGTATCTACGTTCTCCTCACAAGTAGAGCTTTTAATGGATATTGAAGAGGAGAATCACATTGCGGCTGTAATTCAGGGAACGCAGGCGATCTATGGTGTTATTGAAAGCTATGACTTGGATAAGCATGAACTGATTATGCGGAAAATCCCGAAAGTAAAAGATTTGAAAATTACGCCGGGACAATATGTCACAACGTCGGGCATGGGTGGCGTAATGCCGGCCGGTTTATTAATTGGTCAGGTTAGTTCCGTTGGTGAAGGAGATTATGGTCTGACACAGACGGCACGGATTACACCTTTGGCGAACTTCTATCAGCTAGAGCATGTATTTGTTGTCAATCGCAGTTTTGTCGCACCACCTGTTGTTAACAATCCAACGCCAAAGCCCGGTAGTCAAACAGGAGAAGGGCAGGGAGTGGGGCAATGAGGAATGGATGGCTTTATGCGGTAATGCTCCTCTTTTTTATCCTGGAAGGTACGGTGGCTCAGGTGTTCGCTCCGGATGTATGGGGGGCGAGCTGGATTGTTGTGCCGCGTTTTGCCCTGGCTGGAATTGTGCTGATCGGACTGTATGCAGGCCGGAGAAAGGGGCTTATCTTCGGCCTTTTCTTCGGTCTTTTGTATGATGTACTATATGCACAGGTGATTGGGGTAGAAGTACTTGCGATGGGGACGATGGGGTATCTAGCTGGTCTTACGTCTCGTTATTTCCATCAGAACTTTATGCTTGCCGTGGTCGATGTGATCGTGCTGACTGCGTTACATGAGTGGATCACATATGAAATTTATGATTTATTTAATCTTGCTTCTATGAATCTGTTACATTTGTTTATCAAGGAGATTATACCTACTGCTGTGTGTAGTGCACTGTTTACGCTTATTGTGTTCCGACCTTTCAGCTATATTTTGAACCGGACTCTTCTTAAGAAGGAGATTGTATAGGGAAGGAAGGAAAAAATGTGCTTTGTAGCGAATAGACAAGGAGGTAGGGGGAAGGCTAGCATATGGTAAAAGTAAAGCAAAACGTATGGATAAAAGGGACGAAAGACGGACTTGTCTTTCATCTTGATGATGCTTGCGCCTTTAGCGACCTGCTTGATGAGCTGCAGGAAAAAGTGCATAACAGTCACCAGCAGATTTTAAGTGGCCCGATCATTAGTGTCGTGCTTAAATTCGGGCGGCGCTATGTAACGGCAGAGCAAGAGGAGAGTATCCGAGAGATTCTACGCCATCGTGGCAATCTAGTTGTGCGAAAAGTAGAATCTGATGTCATTACCAAAGAGGAAGCGTTGCAGGAAAAGTTGTCTGCGCAGATGCAGATTTATTCGCGGACTGTGCGCTCAGGTCAAGTTATCCGACATAATGGGGATCTCTTGCTGCTTGGCGATGTGAATTCGGGGGCGCTTGTTGTTTGTACAGGTAACATTTATGTATTGGGTTCTCTTCGAGGAACGGTACATGCGGGAGCGGAAGGATGCGAAGAGGCGATTATTGCCGCGTATGACTTCATCCCAAGCCAGGTACGAATTGCAGGTGTGTTGTTTTCTGATTCACCGGAGGCAGAGCAAATTACGCGGATGGAGTTTGTCTATGTAAGAGACAACCATCTTATAAAGGCACCGATGAGCCAGCTTCATAAAATACGGCCCGGTCTTGGGCAGTTTGTCATATGAGATAGAGAAGAGGGGGAATCCTCATGAGTGAAGCCATTGTAGTGACTTCAGGGAAAGGCGGAGTCGGCAAAACGACAACGACAGCGAATATCGGGACAGCGCTAGCTCAGTTGGGCAAAAAAGTATGCATGATTGATACAGACATTGGCCTACGCAATCTTGATCTTGTCATGGGACTGGAAAATCGAATCATCTTTGATCTTGTGGATGTGGTGGAAGGAAACTGTAAGCTGCATCAAGCGATGATTAAAGACAAGCGGTTTGATGATTTACTGTACTTGCTTCCAGCCGCTCAGACGAAAGATAAGTCTGCGGTCACAACAGAGCAGATGAAGAAACTGGTGGATGAGTTAAAAGCAGATTTTGATATCGTACTGATTGACTGTCCGGCAGGTATTGAGCAGGGCTTTAAAAATGCAGTAGTTGGCGCAGATAAGGCAATTGTCGTTACAACGCCGGAAATCTCCTCCATTCGGGACGCAGACCGGGTGATTGGTCTACTTGAACGAGAGAATCTTACGGCGACATATCTCGTTATCAACCGTATTCGCCCACATATGACACAGAGCGGTGATATGCTTGATGTAGAAGATGTTGTGTCTATGCTGTCCGTTGACCCGATCGGCTATGTGCCGGATGATGAAGAAGTAATTAAGCATTTGAATTTACGAGAGCCCGTCGCAATGAATCATGAAGCAAAAGCAGGTATTGCATACCGGAACATCGCGCGCCGGATGCTTGGCGATTCGGTTCCATTTTTAAACATGGACGAGCCGGATGGATTTTTTAAAAAGGTCAAGCGGTTGTTTGGAATGAAATAGCGCGGTGCGTGTACGCATCGGAGGATAGACGACCATGGAGTTCGACAAGAAATATATACGGAATTTAGACTGGCTGTTGATTTTACTTTTGATGTGCCTCGGTATTTTTAGTTTTATCGGGATTTCCGGGGCGACGACTTCAGCTAACTACGAATGGAAGCAAGTAATCTGGTACGGGTTTGGGTTTCTTGTTCTGACCGGGGTTTTGCTGTTTGATTATCATTCGTTTAGCAATGGGGCGTATGCGCTGTATGGATTCGGGCTTGTTCTGATTATCGGGGTGTTATTCACTCCCTTAAAAAGTGGTGCGCACAGTTGGTATCAGCTGGGTGTAATTGACTTTCAGCCTTCTGAGTTGATGAAAATTTTTACAATTATAGCGGTCGCCCGGTATTTATCGAAGATGGATGAGTTGGAAGAAAGTATTGCAGATTTCCGTCATCTGTTTCGCATCCTTTTGCTTATAGGTGTGCCGACTTTTTTAATTTTCATACAACCGGATCTTGGGACTTCACTCGTCTTCATGGGTATTTTGTTCAGCATATTAATCGTAGCAGGCTTGCCTGTCCGGTATTTTGCCATTATGGGTGCGCTTGTTGCTATTTTTCTCGGATCGCTGATGTATATTTTCACGTATCACCAGCAGTTTTTTACTGAGCATATTATGCATGAGTACCAGTGGATGAGGATTGCGTCCTGGCTGGACCCATATAACGATAAATATAAGAAGGAAGGCTACCAGCTTCGTCAGTCACTGACGGCGATCGGGTCCGGCCAGCTTGCCGGCAAAGGAATTAATCAGGGCACACAGGCACGTAATGGCTGGGTGCCAGTTGGGGAAAGTGACTTTGTATTTACCGTTATTGGGGAAGAGCTTGGCTTTATCGGTTCGAGTATTTTAATCTTTCTGTATTTCTTTTTTGTATACAGGATGGTGCGCATTGCGATGGAGGCTAAAGATACGTTTGGTATGTATGTCATAGCCGGTGTGATCGGAATGTATGTGTTTCAGATTTTCGAGAACATCGGCATGACGATTCAATTGATGCCTATTACCGGGATCCCGCTTCCGTTCATCAGTTATGGAGGAAGTTCGCTTATCACAAACTTTCTTGTTATGGGGATTGTGCTGAACATCGGGATGCGCCGCAAAAAGCTTATGTTTGATTAAGAATATCGCCCATTTCCTTCTCATACACTTGTACTACGAAACGGACAAGGGAGAGGGGGATGGGCGTATGTCATTTTATGATACAGACGGCATTAAACGCCGCCGGGAAGAGAGGGTACGTCGCTTGCGGGAGCAGATGGAGAATACCTACTCTTCCTATTTTTTTGATGAGCCAGATAAGTCTTTGCCGTATGAAGAAGAGGAGCATGATTCGTATCGGGTAGACCGGGCGTATCGTGAGCGTTATCAGGAGAGACGGGATGAGCGATATGAACCGGAGCGAAATCGATATTACGAACATGAAGAGCCGTATCACCGATATCATTACACAGGAGAACCATACTCTAGGTACTCGGATGAGCGATATATCCCGGCAGCTCGCCTTCCGGGCAATCGATCGCAGAAGAGGCGTCCGGGAACGCCTTCTGGACCGATGCGTCGTGGGGATAAATGGTTAATCAAGGTTATTGCTTCGCTGTTTGTGTTAAGTACAGCCTACATTGTGCAAACTGTCCCGTTTCCTGGTGTGGAAAAATACCGAGCCGTACTTGGGGAGGTATTCGATCGTTCGTATGACTTTGAAGCGATGTCTGCCTGGTATGAACAAAAATTTGGAGCGGTGCCAACGCTGCTTCCGGCGGTCGGCGCTCCGGGCAATGACGCCAAGCCTGTACTTCAGTCGCAAGGGCTTCTTCTGAAAGCTCCTTCTTCCGGCAAGGTTGTACAAACGTTTGCCCAACAGGGAAGCGGTGTGTTTTTTACTCCCGGTACAGCGGAGATTCGCGCGGTGGATCAGGGGTGGGTGACATTCGCAGGGGAGAAGGATGGGCTGGGGAATACGGTAATCATTCAGCATGCGAAAGGAATAGAGACATGGTATTCGGGTCTTGGTAGTGTAAGTGTGAAGCAGAATGACTGGATTGAAGTACAGAAAGAGATCGGCCGTGTTGCAGCAGCGGCGGATAATAAAGTAAGACCGGTATATTTTGCGGTGAAGAAAAATGGGCAATTTATTGACCCGCAGGGCGTGGTGCGCTTTGACTAGCATTGCGTTTCACGTCCACCCGGTTTTCTGGGCGCTTATGCTACTTGCCCTTCTTGCAGGACAGTTCGTTCAGGTTATGACACTGTTTGTGCTTGTGCTGCTGCATGAAGCAGGTCATGTTGTGGCGGCGCTTCTCTATGGCTGGCGTATTCGTAAAATTGAGCTGCTCCCATTTGGCGGCGTGGCTGAAATGGATGAGTGGGGCGGCACACGAGCACGCGAAGAAATTGTGGTCACATTGGCGGGTCCTGCTGTGAATGGCGTTCTCATTCTGGTTGGCTGGTTTCTGGAATATATGGGAATATGGTCGTCTGTGTGGACGGCTTTTTTTGTGTATAGCAATATGGTGCTTGCCTTATTTAACTTGCTTCCCATCTGGCCTCTCGACGGAGGACGTCTGCTGCAAACTGGATACAGTTTTTTTATCTCGTACCGTCGTTCTATGGACGTAACGTTATATGGAAGTGTACTCGGAGCGCTTGTGTTGTTGTATTGGAGTTGTACGCAGCCTGCGCCCCATCTTAATGGGATAGCGGTGTCGTTTTACTTGTTGTTCCATAATGTGATGGATTATCGACAGCGTCCGTATTTGTTCCTGCGTTTTTTGCTTTCTAGGCAGGCGTGTCTGTCTCGCTATGCGGAAGGGCTGGCCATTTTACCTGTGCGAATTGCACCGGATATGCGCGTGCATGAAGCTGTACGTACCTTGCGGCGGAATCGGTATCATCATTTTTGGCTGACAGGGGAGCAGCGCGACTTTATACCGGAAGAAAAGCTGCTTGCGTCTTTTTTTGATGTGCGGTTTAGGAATTGTACAGTGCAGGAACTTTTGCGCTAAAATGGAAAGCAGGATGTTGAGATATGAGGGGGAACGGCGTTGAGAAGGATTGTTGTGAACGGTGTGGGCCGCGAAACGCGGGTTGCTATACTAGAAGGAAACCGATTAATGGAATACTACATGGAACGTCCTGAAGCAGATCGGATTGTTGGAAACATTTACAGAGGCCGGGTAGAGAATGTGCTGCCCGGCATGCAGGCCGCTTTTGTCGATATTGGTACGGGAAAAAATGCATTTTTATATATTGATGACTGTCTGTCACCAGGAGAGGAGGGCAAGAACAAGCCTGCGATTAATCAAGTGGTGACACAAGGGCAAGAAATTGTGGTACAGGTGAGCAAAGAGCCGTTTGGCACAAAAGGGGCACGTGTTACGAAGCAAGTTTCATTGCCAGGTCGGTACGGTGTATTTATGCCGGAGGTGGATTATATCGGGGTTTCACGGCGCATTCAGCAGGAGTCTGAACGTACGCGCCTGCGGAACATCGCAGCAGCAGCACTTCAGCCAGGCGAGGGCGCGATTATTCGGACACTGGCGGACGGGGCAAGTCAGGAAGAGCTTACAGCGGATCTTGCTTTTTTACGTGCTAGGTGGCAGCGAGCGTGGAATGAGATGAAAGAGCGAAAATCACCTGTGCTCGTACATCGGGACATGGACCTCATCTCGCGCGTTGCGCGTGACATGCTAAGCGAAGATGTAGAAGAGCTGGTAGTGGACAGCCGCGCATGCTATCAGGAAATACGGGAGTTGTTAGCCCATTATCGCCCGTCGCTTACTGACCGGGTGAAGCTACATAGTGGGCCTGCCGATTTGTTTGTCCACTATGGGGTAGAGAGCGAGATTGAGAAGGCACTTCGTCGCAAAGTTTGGCTTAAGAACGGTGGGTATCTTGTGATTGACCAGACGGAAGCGATGACGGTATTTGATGTGAATACGGGTAAATTCACGGGTAATCACGATCTGGAAGAGACCGTTGTCAAAACGAATGTAGAAGCGTGTCGGGAAATTGCCCGTCAGCTTCGCCTGCGCCGGATCGGCGGTATCATTATTATTGATTTCATCGATATGAAACAGGACGAGCATCGGGCTCGGGTGCTGGAAGCGATGAGCCAGGAACTTAGAAAAGACCGGACGAAAACACACTTGCTTGGTTTTACAAAGCTTGGTCTGCTGGAGATGACTCGCAAAAAAGAGCATCAGACACTTTCTGATACGCTGCTGCGTTCTTGTCCATCCTGCGAAGGCCGGGGTCACATTTTGTCTGAAGAAACATTGCTGGGAGAATTGGAGCGCGAGTTGATTGCTCATGGACGGGACGATCGACATGAATATGCTGCCGTGGAAGTTCATCCACACCTGCTGGCATTTTTTGAACGGCATCAGGAGGAACTTACACAGGCAAGCGGTCTTGATGTGCGCTGGCAGTCGAATGAAGCGCTTGATCAAAAGAGTTATCGCATTACGCAGCTTGGCAGTAAATAATGGTTGCTTTTGTTGGTAGATTGTGATAACCTTTTTTCTGTTGGTTAGTGTGCTTGACGCCTCAAGCAGACTCCAACCGCTCGATTAAGGTTATGAAGTCGGCTGAGGCCGCACCGGATATTGGCGAGTCTGAGTATATGGAGGAGGTGCAATTATGTACGCAATTATCGAAACAGGTGGTAAGCAATACAAAGTAGAACAAGGTACTGAACTCTACATCGAGAAGCTCGAAACAGCTGAAGGTGAGACAGTAACATTCGACAAAGTGTTGCTTGTAGCTGGTGAAAACGGTGTGAAAGCAGGTGCTCCGCTTGTAGCAGGAGCGACTGTAACAGCGAAAGTAGAACGTCACGGTAAAGGTCAAAAAATTATCGTGTACAAATACAAAGCGAAAAAGAACTACCGTCGTAAGCAAGGTCACCGTCAACCGTACACGAAGGTTGTTATTGAAGCAATCAACGCGTAATGATTACGGTGCAAGTGAAACGACGCGCAGACGAGTCGATTTATGAGATTAAGATTCGCGGACATGCTGGTTCTGCCGAGCACGGTCAAGATCTGGTGTGCGCCGCTGTTTCCGCTATTTCACTCGGCTCTGTCAATGCGGTTGAAATGGTACTAAGCATCGAACTGCCTGCGAAGCTGGGGAAGAGTGGATTCCTTCATCTTAAAGTTCCGGACGAGTATGAACCGGAAGTGGCGGAGAAGGTTCAGCTTCTTCTCGAAGGCATGATTGCCTCGCTTCGCGCAGTGGAGATGAGTAACGGAGCATATGTCCGTATACAGGACACACGTAACTATTGAGGAGGTGGATCTCATGTTAAGAATGGATCTTCAATTCTTCGCCTCTAAAAAAGGGGTAGGTAGCACGAAGAACGGACGTGACTCGATCTCGAAGCGCCTTGGCGCTAAGCGTGCAGACGGTCAGTTCGTAAAAGCGGGCAACATCCTGTACCGCCAACGTGGTACGAAGATTTATCCAGGTGCGAATGTAGGCCGTGGCGGTGACGACACGCTGTTCGCTCTCGCAGATGGCATCGTTCGTTTCAAACGTCTTGGTCGTGACCGCAAACAAGTGGTTATCGAGCCAGTAGCAAACGAAGCGTAATAGAGCGCCTAACATAAGGCTGTCGACTCACGTCGGCAGCCTTTTTGTGTGAACATAGATGGGGAGAGGAACACATATTACTTTTCTCTACCCTCATGATATAATGGATAGAAAAGCCAACAGGGAGAGAAGCCGGATGAATCAATTGATCGAAGTTATCAATCATCAGCGGCATGACTGGTTAAACCATATTCAGGTCCTATTTGGATATTTAAAGCTTCAAAAATACGATTTATGTGAAGAATATATATATCGTGTCATTAAAGAGGCGAATCGAGATACGCTGATTGCGCGTCTTGCCCATCCATCTCTTGTAGCGTACCTGCTTTCATTTAATGCCTTGCACAAGGAAGTGGTACTGGATGTCGAGATTCCAGCACCATTCTCGCTGCTAGAGCGGCCCGATATTGGAAGTTGTATTCTGCGTATGGTGGAGATATACCGCCAGCATGCGCAGATGAATGGAGAGGCGAATACGCTTCTGCTTACATTGACATATAGCGGAGACTGCCTGCATGGAGTCGCTGATTATGCCGGGCGTCTGGATGCGGCTGGAATGAGGCAGGCGCTTGCAGCAATGGAGCAGGAGACGATAGAGCTTGGCGGACGGTTTGTCATGGATATTCACACGAATGAAGAGTCGGTGATGGAGTGTATCATCCCGTTTATTGCAGAAGTGGACAAGTCTTAGATAAGGTGGAATCAACATGTTTGTAGATAGCGTAAAAATATATGTAAAAGGCGGCGACGGCGGCAATGGCATGGTTGCATTTCGTCGTGAGAAATACGTAGCCGCAGGTGGTCCTGCTGGCGGCGATGGTGGACGTGGTGGCGATGTTGTGTTTGTGGTAGACGAAGGGCTGCGCACACTTGTTGACTTCCGTTACCAGCGCCATTTTAAAGCAACACGCGGTGAAAACGGACGAACGAAGTCCCAGCATGGTGCGGGTGCGGACGATATGGTCGTACGGGTACCACCGGGAACGACTGTGATCGATGATGATACGCAGCAAGTTATTGCGGACCTCGTTATGCACGGCCAGCGAGCAGTAATCGCTCGTGGTGGACGTGGTGGCCGCGGTAATACTCGTTTTGCGACACCGGCGAACTCCGCTCCCGAGATCGCAGAGAACGGTGAACCAGGTCAGGAGCGCTATGTGCGCCTCGAACTGAAGGTGCTTGCGGATGTCGGACTGGTTGGTTTTCCAAGCGTCGGTAAATCAACGTTGTTGTCTGTTGTATCAGCAGCCCGCCCGAAAATTGCGGCGTATCACTTTACAACGATTACGCCTAATCTCGGTGTGGTAGATATTGATGAGGAACGCAGCTTTGTAATGGCAGACTTGCCAGGATTGATTGAAGGGGCGCATGAAGGGGTGGGCCTTGGTCATCAATTCTTGCGTCATGTAGAGCGGACGCGTGTCATTGTTCATGTGGTGGACATGGCAGGCTCTGAAGGACGTGATCCGTATACCGACTACGTGCAGATCAATGAAGAGCTGAAGTTGTACAATCGGAAGCTCGAAGATCGCCCGCAGATTATTGCCGCGAACAAGATGGACATTCCAGGTGCAGAAGAAAATCTCGCTGAATTCAAGGAGAAGGTAGGCGATGTGCCAATCTTCCCGATCTCGGCCGCGACCAATCAGGGCATTCGCGAGCTGATGTATGCGGTAGCCGACAAGCTTGATGAGATTCCGTTCTTGCCGGATGTCGAGGATGTAGCAGAGGAAGAGACAACTGTCATGTACCGTGCAGAGCAGGAAGGACCAGGCTTTACGGTGCGCCGCGATAATGAGACGTATGTAGTGGAAGGCGAGAAACTCGAGAAGCTGGTTAAGATGACAAATCTGAATAGCCATGATTCGATTCAGCGTTTTGCCCGTACGATGCGGAACATGGGTGTGGACGATGCGCTGCGTAAAAAAGGCGCGAAGAATGGGGATATTGTGGTTATTGGCAAGTTTGAGTTTGAGTTTGTGGAATAGAGGATAGGCAAAAGTATGGTGGCGGAGAGCGGAGAAGAGCGGTGCTATTTTATGCGCTGCGGGGAAGTAGGGACTGTTCGCTCCAGGAGACTGGCGGACTCGCCCGCAAAGCGCTTCCGAAATACTTTTGCTATGCCCACTATTACATTTAAATACAGGCTACGCCTGCTTTCAGTGAAGTGAAATTGCATAGATGTAAATAGGAGGGGGACTCAATCGATGATTGGGAACCCTTGTTTTTGTTGCTCATTGATGAGTGGATATCCTGCAATATTTGATTTGTTCATACATAGACGTTACCATTGTGTTTAGTGCCAATACGGTAGAAAATAACGTAGGGGAAAAAGGATTAAGGGGCGACTTGCATATGGAGCATCAGTTAGATTACCTGCTTACTCACTATGGCTATTTCGGAATTGTACTTGCTCTTGTAGGAGGCATTGTTGGTCTGCCTTTGCCTGATGAAATTGTGCTGACGTATGTAGGTTATAACATATATCAGGGAAAGATGCTGTATGCGCTGGCAGTAGTAAGCGCTGTTATAGGTGCGCTCACGGGAATTACGATTAGCTATTTGTTGGGGATAAAGTTAGGCAGCCCTTTCCTGAAAAAGTTTGGTCCTAAGATTCATATTACAGAAGAAAAAATAGAGCGTACGCAAGCGCTGTTCGATAAATTTGGCCCGTTTCTGCTCCTTATCGGTTATTTCATTCCCGGTGTACGGCATATTACTGCTTATTTGGCGGGTGTTTCCTGTTTGGGGTTTCGGAAATTTGCCCTTTATGCGTATGTAGGAGGGGTATTGTGGATTTTTACTTTTATCACATTAGGGAAAGTATTGGGACCTGATTGGAAAAAAGCAGAACATTATATCCGTCCGAATGGTGGTTTACTTTTTATACTGGCTGTAGTGTTGGTTTTCCTTGTTTTTCTCTATCGCAGGATGAAAAAAGGGGATTATAATTCATAAAAGGACAACGGAGATGGGAACGTGTGGTCGTTCGGCTGCTGCAGCGATAAGACGATAGCGGGTATTCAGTTAGAAAACATAACGACAAGCCCCTTCTCTGAATTGAGTAAAGGGGCTTGTCGTTATGTAGGATGAGATGATTAGGTAGCAAAAGTAGAGTCCGTGTTTTCTTGTCCGTGAGACTCTGGGGTAGAATGTGATAATGCCTCAAGACCAGATATGATCGTTCGTGTCATCTGCAAGCAAATCAGTGTAAATAGGGCCTCAATGAAAGATGAGAGAATAAACAGTGCGTTTACAACATCGGGCATTTTTTCAATGACGCGATTTATCATATTGAACATAAAAAACACCAAGTAATACCATGGTAAATATGCACGTAATTGTTGCCCTTCTTTTATTGCATTTCTTCCGTCTGTGATGAAAAAGGCAGCAAGTTTTGAAAATACATTCCATATGCCATACAGGGAATAAAACGGTATGATGAAACTGCATATGGACCAGGTTGGTTTAATCGGATAGACGGGATCAAATTTTCTTACGTCTAGGTGTACTTGATAAAGCCATGTAAAAAAAACAAGAATGGTGAGGATCCAAAGCAGGATGTTGAACAATGTGATAAAGTCATCCAAAGATGAGAAGTATGCATCGTACCAGTTGGGTGTAAGTGTCATAATCGTTGAACCGAGCAAGGAAAATAGGGATAAAAAAAGGCCAACTTGTAAAAATATCACAAGAATATTGCCTGCTTTTTTGGATGTTAGCATGGAAGTCTCTCCTTATTGCTTATGTTTAGGGAAGGGCTCGCAGAAAGGCTAGTGCTTCATCAATTGTGTCTACCGGGACGAGCTGTAGTTTCATTCGATGCTCTTGTACGATACGTTCCGCTTCTTCCTGGTTGCTTATTTCTCCAGGTGGAGTCCATTCTTTATCTTTTGGTATGAAGAAGTAATCCACGTTGTTTTGCTGCGCGGTTAAGAGTTTTTCACGAATGGCTCCAACCGAACCGACATATTGATCGTCTTCTAGTGCGCCGGTTCCAGCAATCATATATGCACCTCGTTTCGTAAAATCTTCACCTGTACGTTCCTCAATGAGTCCAAGCCCGACCATCAGGCCGAACGAGTCACCTGTGTATATTTCTGTTTCTGCTAGCAGGCGCTTCTTTGTATCGTCAAACGCTGTGACGGGCTGATGGGTAATACGAGCAGCTGCTTCAATGGCATGATTAATAGCATCCTCGCGCCATTCAGCTTCTTCTTCATATGCCACTTCTTCTTTATCTACAGGCTGAAAGTTAATTTTGTTATCGTATACAAAAGATAACGCGAGCTTCTCGTACCAATTTTTTGTGACCCCACTGCGTACATAGACGAAGTTAACGTGACCATTCGTGCCGATTTTGTTTACTGAATCAATGTCTCCTGTCGTTGTAAATTCTTCATGGTGTGGAATAAACGCACAGATCGAGAGACTAAGCGGGATAAGCATTAAGAGAAAGGCAAGTCGATTTTCTTTGAAATTCACACAAGATAGCATCCTTTCTATAGTATTAAAAATCCTGATTAGTATAAATATTACAATTTGTTCCTTTGTTATTGCAAGAATATTTATTTAAGTATGAATACAGCAGTTCCTAGCTCCCCGCTGCAGACTATCGCTTTACACATACATAAAATTTGAAAAATAAACAAATATCCCTTGTAAGGCTGTAAAAAAGCAGGTATACTGTCCATTGTATATAAACATTTGTTTTTACCGGGAGGACTTATATGGAGAAGAGAGAGGAGCAGTTTTATCTGATCCGCTCGGATGTGCTGCCGGAATCGATTGCCAAAACAATTGAAGCAAAAAAACTGCTGGATTCTGGAGCGGTAGCTACCGTAAATGAAGCGGTGGATCGGGTTGGGTTAAGTCGAAGTGCTTACTACAAATACAAGGATAGCATATTTCCGTTTAACTCGATGATGCAGAACATGATCGTTACACTGTCCTTGTATCTGGAGCATCGGTCAGGCGTGCTGTCGAGCGTGTTGAAGTTCGTGGCTGAACGGGGCGGAAATGTATTAACGATAAACCAAACCATTCCACTACAAGGAATGGCGAATGTAGCGATGTCGATTGATACAGCGCAGCTGTCGCAGTCGACGACAGAGTTTCTCGAAGAATTACATGAACTTGACGGAGTCCGCCGCGCTGCGATTGTCGGCCGAGGGTAACGTCTGTAGGAATAAAGGAGAGGAAAGATGATCTTTCCTCCCACCATCTATTTTCACAGAAAAGAGGAGCGATATAATGCGAGGAAACACAGTCAAGATAGGCTTAATGGGATTAGGAACAGTTGGAACCGGTGTAGTTCGTATCGTGCAGGGGCATCAGGAAGATTTGCAGAAGCAAACAGGCCTTGCCATTGAGGTTGCGAAGGTGCTTGTAAAAAATGCAGACAAAGAACGTAATATTTCCTTAGATAATGACATTCTAACAACTAATCCAGCTGATCTGGTCGAGAACCCAGAGATTGATGTAATCGTAGAAGTAATCGGCGGGATCAACCCGACGAAACAATACATGCTGCAGGCGCTTGAGAACGGAAAACATATCGTTACGGCGAACAAAGATTTAATGGCGCTGCACGGAGCAGAAATCCTATCCAAAGCACAGGAAAAAGGCTGCGATGTTTTTTATGAAGCGAGCGTAGGGGGCGGCATTCCGATTTTGCGTGCGCTTGTAGAAGGCTTCTCGTCCGACCGCATTACTAAAATGATGGGGATTGTAAACGGAACAACCAACTACATCATGACCAAGATGAGCCAGGAAGGTGCAGATTACGCAGAAGTGTTGAAAGAAGCACAGGAGCTTGGTTACGCGGAATCTGATCCGACTGCAGACGTAGAAGGACACGATGCAGCACGTAAGATGGCGATTCTCGGTACGCTTGGTTTCCATGTAGATATGAATCTGGATGATGTAGACTGCGAGGGAATCTCTCGTGTATCAGCCGAAGATATCGCTCATGCAAAACAACTTGGCTATGAGATCAAGCTGCTCGGCATTGCACAACGCGACGGGGAACTGATTGATGTGAGTGTGCAGCCGACGCTTGTAGCACGCAGTCATCCGCTTGCTTCTGTTAATGGCGTTTTTAATGCCGTATATGTACACGGTGAAGCGGTAGGCGAGACAATGTTCTACGGACCAGGTGCAGGGGAGCTTCCGACTGCGACAGCGGTTGTGTCTGACCTTGTTACTGTAGTAAAAAACAAAAAGCTCGGCGTCAATGGTCGTGGCAGTGTAGCTCCATACAAGGAAAAGCACCTGAAAACAGACGATCAAATCGTTTCGAAATATTTCCTTCGTTTGATTGTTGATGACAAACGCGGCGTTTTGGCGCAAATCACTCGCATTCTCGCTGATCATGATGTAAGCTTAGAACAAGTTCTTCAACAGCCGTACAATGATGGTAAGCAGTCGGAAATTATTCTCGTTACGCATCATGCGTCCCGGAAAAATATTTTCGATGTACGTAAGCAGTTTGAAGAAATAGACAGTGTATATGAAGTGAAAAGCCTCTATCGGGTAGAAGGCGGGGAGGAGCAATAACATGGCAGGCATTATTGAACGTTACGCAAATCAATTACCGGTGACAGAGAAAACACCTCGGCTCACACTGCATGAGGGGAATACACCGCTTATTTTCGCACCAAAATTGTCGGAAGAATTGGATTTAGAAGTTTATTTCAAATATGAAGGATTGAATCCGACAGGTTCTTTTAAAGACCGCGGGATGGTTATGGCGGTAGCGAAAGCGGTAGAAGAAGGCAGCCATACGATTATGTGTGCGTCTACTGGGAATACATCCGCAGCCGCAGCGGCGTATGCGGCACGTGCAAACTTGCGCTGTATCGTACTTATTCCGAACAACAACATTGCACTTGGCAAGTTGGCGCAGGCGATGATGTACGGAGCAGAAATTATCGCAATCGAAGGCAACTTCGATCAGGCGCTGCAAATCGTGCGCGACATTACAGAAAAGCACCCGATCACACTTGTGAACTCGGTGAACCCATACCGTCTGGAAGGTCAGAAAACAGCGGCATTCGAGGTTTGCGACGAACTTGGTAAAGCACCAGACATTCTTGCGATCCCGGTTGGTAACGCAGGCAACATCTCTGCATACTGGAAAGGATTCAAAGAATATTACGAAGCAGGCAAAATCGCAAGCAAGCCGCGTATGTTCGGTTTTGAAGCGGAAGGTGCCGCTGCTCTTGTAAAAGGCGAGCCGATCGAAAATCCAGAAACACTTGCGACTGCGATCCGAATCGGAAAACCAGCTAGCTGGGATCTGGCGCTTGCAGCGCGTGACGAATCAAACGGTCATATTGACTTTGTAACCGATGATGAAATCGTAGCGGCTTATCGTAAGCTTGCATCGATGGAAGGCATCTTCGCAGAGCCGGCTTCTGCGGCATCCCTTGCAGGTATTATTAAAATGCGTAAGCTTGGCAAGCTCGAAGCAGGCAAGCAAGTTGTCTGTGTTCTGACAGGAAACGGCTTGAAAGACCCGAACATTGCGATCAAGTCTGCAGGTATTGAGCCTGTTGTCGTGGAAAGCACAGAAGAAGCCGTTCTTGGCATTATCGCTCAGGGAGCGGGGGTATAAACGTGCAGAACGGAAAGGTAACGGTCAAGGTCCCAGCTAGCACCGCCAACCTCGGTCCGGGATTTGACACGCTTGGAATGGCATTTCAACTGTACACAACGATTTCTTTAGAAGCGGCGGATGAGACAATCATCCGCCTTCACGGTTCACAGCTTGAAGGAATTGCAACGGATAAAACAAACTTAATCTATAAGGTAGCGGCCGACCTATTTGAGAAAGCCGGTAAGCCTGTGCCAGAGCTTATCATTGATATTGATAGCGATGTACCGCTCACGCGGGGTCTTGGCAGTAGTGCATCTGCAATTGTGGGCGCACTTGTGGCAGCGAATGAGCTGGCAGGCAAACCGTTTACAACGGATGAGTTGTTTACGATGGCAACCAAACGGGAAGGGCACCCGGATAATGTGGGGGCTGCTTTATTTGGCGGCATCATTGTAGCACTAATAGATGGAAACGATGTACCGTATGTGCGTCTGCCAGTACCGGAGCATCTTGGTGCGCTTGTTGTCATTCCAGATTTCATGCTTTCGACAGAGAAGTCGCGTGATGTGCTGCCTTCGATGTACAGCCGGCATGATGTTGTGCATACATCCAGTCATACAGGTGTACTCGTTGCAGCTCTTGCAACCGGGCAGCTTGGACTGTTAAAGTCAGCGATGAAGGATGTACTGCACCAGCCATATCGTGTACCGCTTGTACCTGGTTTGGAGTCGATTATTGAAGATGCTACGAAGTATGGTGCACTAGGTGCTGCCTTATCCGGGGCAGGCCCGACCATTATTGCCTTTGTAGATCGTCGGAATTCGACGGCTGAATTAGAAGCATTTATGGTGAACGCCCTGGCAGAGCAGGGAATTGCCTGTACGGTGATGAATCTCATTCCGGATACACAAGGTGTTCAGATAGAAGCCTGCTTGTCCGGCGTGACGCGCTAGGGGGATCTGGATATGCAGAGGAAATTTTCATTTCTTGGTCCGAGCGGCACGAACACAGAGGAAGCAGCCCGGTATTTGTTCCAGGAGGAAAGTGATGGGTTTCTGCCGTATCGTACGATTCCAGATTGTTTGGAAGCCGCTGTGGCCGGAAAGGTTACGCACGCGGTTGTACCGTGGGAAAATTCGCTGGAAGGCTCGGTTAATTTGACGCTTGATTGGATGATTCATAAGGTGAATCTGCCTATTCTCGCTGAAGTGATTTTGCCGATCTCTCATCAGCTTGTGAGTGCCAAGCGCCCGGAGCGTATCGACTATAAGGATGTAACCAAAGTCATGTCGCATCCGCAGGGAATTGCGCAGTGCCACAATTTTCTGCGTGATTACTTGCCGCATGCAGAGATTGAATATACGAGCAGCACAGCGGAATCGGCCCGCATCGTAAGTGAGCATCCGAATGAGCCGTGGCTGGGAATTTGTCCGATGCAGGCGGTGTACTCATATCCGGTAGATCTGATGGAGGCAAATATTGAAGATTCGTCTGAGCATAATTTTACGTGCTTCGTCGTGGTGAGTAACAGTCCACTTGAACTGCCCGAATCAGACATGCATAAGACGACGATTCTTGTTACGCTGCCATCTGATTTTCCAGGAGCACTTCATCAGGTGCTAGCCGCATTCTCATGGCGTCGCCTCAACTTGTCGCGCATCGAGTCGCGCCCGACGAAAACGGGGCTTGGCAATTATCATTTCGTGATTGATATTGATCATAAAATGGATGATATTCTCATGCCAGGTGCATTTGCGGAGATGGAGGCGCTAGGGTGCCAGATTCGTGTTCTTGGGACGTACCCGGTTTATTTGAAAGCAGAAACCAGCAAATAGATCTTGCAATCCATACAAAAAACTCGCCTATGGGTAAAAATTAGGCGAGTTTTTTGTATCCTTAAGCTCAGAGGGAAGCCTGGTATAGGAAGCGTTCATATCCAGAAAAAAAGGAGGCTCTTCGCTTCTTGCCCTTTAGAAGAATAGACACATAATATTCGACCCGACTTACATGTGGATTTAATCCACTATCATATACCCCGTTTACTTCACGCAGGAAGTTATCAGGGAAGCGTATAAGTAGAAAAATAAGTGCGACCTGTTGTTCTGTCAGTGGTCGAATCGCGCGATATGCAGAAATCGCTTGTTCAAACACATCCATATCCCAGTATTGTAGGGCAAGCGCACGATTCAACAACTGTACAAGGTCGACAATTGGTGTATCATATCCTGCTGTATCGAAATCGATCAGAGACGTATGCTCGTTATGAATCAGGAAATTATGACTGGCCATATCCTTATGGGAAATGCGCTGGTCGCGTAGCGCTTCTTTGTAGTCTCGCGTAAGCAGAGAGTTGCGAGCGATCGCAAGTACATAGCTCGCTTCCTCCCGAATATAGGATGCATTCAATTGAACAAGTTGGGTCAGTCGTGTCCGGGGAAGCTCCTGATTCTCAAGTCGGGTACATACATTTTGAAAGTCCTCTAGCCGCTTCTCCCATTTGGTGAGTAGGGGTACCCCAGTTTCAGGCGGTGGACCATACGGAATGTTACTAGAAAACAGATGGAAATGTGCGAGCGTTTGGATAGCACGGATAATATCAGTACGGTGAAAATAGCTTCCGTTGCGACCAGACACGTATTCCATTGCGGTCATATAGCGGTCGTTCCATTTAAAAACAGGAACGTTTTGAATAGTTGGAACGTAGCGCACAACATTTGTAAATCCTCGTTCATGAAGCAGGGCAGAGAGTCGAGTCACCCACGCAGCTTGGGGGAAATCATCATATCCTTTTATAACCCAGGTGCCACGATTTGTTTCACAATGCCATACGGTATGGCGTGCCCGCAGGCGAGTAACACGGCAATTATACATTTGTTCAATGGCTGTGACCAGTGATTGTTCCATGTGCTCCTCCTGAGATCGCCCTTATATGTTCGCACCCTCATCTTTTTCCCTGTATCTATTTTTACAGAAAAAAAGCGGGGCGTATAGATGCCCCGCTGTACAATGTTAGTCTGTAGAAAGCGAGGAACCGTCTTCTCGTTTACATCCACAGCCTTTTTTCTTTTTGCCCCATGCTGGTGCGATCGGTGGATGATATGGCATGCAATCGTATCCGTATGGCGTAAATGGCGGCATGGTGGTTGGTGCATACGGATTCATGATGTTGCCTGTAATCTGGGGATGACTCGGTGGTAGCATCATGTTATCAGTAATCGGCATCTGAGCCTGAGGGAACATCATGTTATCTGTAACCGGTGGATGCCCTGGAGGTAATGTCATAGCGCCAGTAATGGATGGATGCCCCGGAGGCAGCATCATATTATCCATAATCGGCATCTGAGCCTGAGGTAGCATCATGTTATCAGTAACCGGTGGATGCCCTGGAGGCAATGTCATAGCGCCAGTAATGGATGGATGGCCCGGAGGCAGCATCATATTATCCATAATCGGCATCTGAGCCTGAGGTAGCATCATGTTATCAGTAACCGGTGGATGCCCTGGAGGCAATGTCATAGCGCCAGTAATGGATGGATGGCCCGGAGGCAGCATCATATTATCCATAATCGGCATCTGAGCCTGAGGTAGCATCATGTTGCCAGTAACCGGTGGGTGTCCTGGAGGTAATGTCATAGCGCCAGTAATGGATGGATGGCCCGGAGGCAGCATCATATTATCGGTAATCGGTAGCTGTGCCTGAGGCAGCATCATATTATCGGTAATCGGCATCTGAGCCTGGGGTAGCATCATGTTGCCTGTAACGGATGGATGCCCCGGTGGTACCATCATATCCATCATGATTTCACTGCCATCACCTGGTGTTGTCAGTGGCATTGTCGGCTGAAAGGGTGACATTGTTCCCATGTATGGAGTCGGTTGCGGCATTGGAGACGGCATCATATGCCAGTGACCGCAGCCTGGCATCACTGGCATAGGCATCATTGGTCCACAATGCATTGGCATTGTTGGCATTGACGGTTGCATAATCGGTTTCTGGGCTGGCTTGACTGCAGGCTTTTTTGCTGCAGGCGGTGCCGGTTGTGCTTCTGGCATGATTGGCTGTTGTGGCATAACCGGTGGCATAATAGGTGGCATCGGCATAGGTTGCACAGGCATTTGCGGCATTACTGGCATCACAGGCTTTACTGGTGCCGGTGGAGCCACAGGTAGTGGTGGGTTCTCCATTATAGGCTTTACTGGTGCCGGTGCTGGTGGAGCTACAGGTAATGGTGGGTTCTCCATTATAGGCTTTACTGGTGCCGGTGCTGGTGGAGCCACAGGTAGTGGCGGGTTCTCCATTATGGGCATTTCTACTGGTGGTGCGACAGGTGGGATAGGGAGCACAACAGAAGGCTGTTCCTTGATTGGCTTTTCTTTCACGTGCTTTTCTTTGAAATATTTCTCACCACGAAGATCATCACCGCCATCGATTGCGGATACTGCAGTCAATTCGAGATCAGGAGCCGTATCAGAAACCGTATCGGTACTCGGTTTTGGCGTGTGTGGGGTAGCCGGGAGATCAGAAACAAGCAGGGTGCTGCCAGTCGGAATTTTTACTTTTAGGCCTGGCGTCAGTTTCTCAGGGTGTTTGATATGTCCGTTTACTTGCTTAATCGTAGTAGCGTCAAGGTTGTATCTTTGCGCGATTTTCCCAAGGGTATCGCCTTTTTTCACGACGTGAATTTTCATAATGATGGACCTTCCTCCCTTTCAAAAGTACGGTACATCATATTCATAGGCGGGCGATTTGCCACCCTGTATAAAAAAATCCCTTACAGGACAAACTAGGAAGTAAAAAACTTTCTTTGTTGAAGAAGGGATACGTATGCAGAATCAAAAAACGCCAGATACATCGCGCCGTCGCTGGTGGACCATTGTCGCGTTTGCTGTTTTGCTTGGACTTATATTCGGCGGCGGCTTGCTGTATGGCTACCGGATGATTGAATCGAGTAAGGGGCGCGAAGCAGCACGTCAGGCGGTTGATGTTTTGTTACAGCGTACCTATTTATGTGGCAAAATGGAAGAAGAGACTCGGCGTGAATTTATATCGTCTTCTAAAGAGCTTACAGAGCGCTATTCAGAATGGACACTCGTTTCGAATGAACAAAATAAATATACATTTAGGCAGGATGTAGATGCACTTGCGCCCGGCTGTGAGGGACGAGCATACTTTGGAATAAGTG
Source organism: Aneurinibacillus uraniidurans (assembly GCF_028471905.1). Taxonomy (NCBI): domain Bacteria; kingdom Bacillati; phylum Bacillota; class Bacilli; order Caryophanales; family Paenibacillaceae; genus Aneurinibacillus; species Aneurinibacillus uraniidurans. Next base: position 811,193 of record NZ_CP116902.1, read on the forward strand.
AACATGGCGATTTGACGCTGTTTGAAGGTCGCCCGAAAGATGGAAAAGTGATGCAGACATTTTTCCAGATTGATACGAAAAAGCTGGAAGCGACTCTTCCAAAAGAAGAGCTTGTTTTGTTACGTCAGGGTATTCGGGTGCATGATAAAGCAGAATATCACTCGATTTTATCTACGTATGAAGAATTTGCGGATACAAATGAGAAAGATGCGGCGACTATGGCTCATTAGCCAGGCGCCGTATTTTTATGGGAAAGAAAATATGTTCGTGTTTTTTCGGATAGTGTACAATAGAAGGATAAGAGAACACGGGAGGATAAGGTTTCATGATTGATTTTATTGAAGGACAGGTTGCCTACGTCGAGACGGATGCGGTTGTTATCGCGTCTAATGGAGTGGGGTATCGCATATTTACAGGGAATCCATTCCGCTATCGCGAAGGGGAAGCGCAGGCGGTTCGTGTGTATACTCATCACTATGTGCGGGAAGATGCGATGCATTTGTATGGATTTGCGACGCGGGGTGAGCGGGATTTATTTCGTAAGCTGCTCGATGTATCGGGGATTGGGCCGAAGGGAGCACTGGCGATGGTAGCGGCAGGAACACCGGAGCAGATCATCGGTGCGGTTGCACATGAGGATATTGATTTTCTGACACGCTTTCCGGGCATCGGGAAAAAGACGGCACAACGCATTATTCTTGATCTGAAAGACAAGCTGAAAAAAATGCCGGTACTTACAGTCGCTACGCGCGTAGAAGGAATGCCAGATACGGCTGAACAAGAAAATTTGTTTAGCGCATTTACAGAGCCGAAAGAAGAAGCAATGGAAGCGCTCGGTGCGCTTGGCTACAGTCAGGCGGAGATTCAGAAGGTCATGAAGAAGATGGAAAAAGACGGGACCGATCTTGGATCAACGGATCAGATTATTAAGCGGGCGCTGCAGTTATTTGTTATGAAGTAAGGGGGAAGTATGATGGATGAACGAATGGTTTCGGCGAATTCTTTTGATGCCGGAGAACATACGATGGAATTCAGCCTTCGTCCCCGCTATCTGGCGGAATACATCGGCCAGAAGCAGATTAAAGACAATTTGAAGATCTTTATCGAAGCCGCTAAAATGCGCAGTGAAGCATTGGACCATGTGCTTTTATATGGGCCGCCGGGACTTGGCAAGACTACATTATCGATGATTATCGCCAATGAACTCGGTGTGAACTTGCGTACGACATCGGGACCGGCGATTGAGCGTCCGGGTGATCTGGCAGCCATTCTTACCGGGCTTGGTGAGGGGGACGTATTGTTCATCGATGAGATTCATCGCCTGCCGCGCAGTGTAGAAGAAGTGCTGTATCCGGCGATGGAAGATTATGCGCTTGATATTGTCATCGGCAAGGGACCGGGGGCAAAATCAGTGCGCCTGGACCTGCCGCCGTTCACGCTGGTTGGGGCGACGACAAGGGCGGGGATGCTGTCAGCTCCGCTTCGTGACCGATTCGGCGTGGTGAGTCGGCTTGAATATTATACGGTACAGGAATTAGCATACATTATCTTGCGTGCGGCGGAATTGTTTGACGTAGAGATTCGCGGTGAGGGAGCGGAGGAGATTGCGCGTCGTTCCCGTGGTACGCCGCGTATTGCGAACCGACTATTGAAGCGGGTGCGTGATTTTGCTCAGGTGCAAGGAGATGGCATTATTACTGATGCGGTGGCACAAGAAGCATTAGAACGTATTCAGGTGGATCGACTTGGGCTTGATGACATTGATCATAAGCTGTTGTTTGCGATCATGGACTTGTTCCGGGGCGGTCCAGTCGGACTTGATACGCTATCGGCGACGATCAGTGAGGAAGCGACGACGATTGAGGATGTGTGTGAGCCGTATCTGATGCAGATTGGCTTTTTGCAGCGGACGCCGCGCGGGCGCATCGTCACACCGCACGCCTATCAATATTTTGGTCGGGAGGTGCCAGGGACGTGAATCCAATGGCAAAATTGCTTATTATCGGTGGCGTCATTCTAATCGTCTTTGGTTTGCTCTGGCAAATCGGGGGACGGTTCCTGCATCTTGGGCGCCTGCCTGGTGACATTGTCGTGGAGAAAGAAAATGTCCGGTTTTATTTTCCCGTTGTCACCTGTATTGTGCTCAGCGTTGTGCTGTCGCTTATTATGTATGTGATTCGCTTGTTTCGATAATGAAGGAAAAACGAGGGCTTCTACACGGCCGCTCGTTTTTCTTTCGAATCACGAATGAGGAGGAACTGTATGCAACCAGAAGGATTATTTGGCCAGCATATCTGGCGGCTTGTAGATCAGTCGAAAACACACTCGTCGTTTCATGCCCTGTATTCGTTCGCTATGGACGATACCCTTTGTACATCTGTCCAGCAGGGGATAAGTCCGGCAGTTGTACGGACATGGGTACATCATCAGAATATTGTGCTTGGTAATGTGGATACGAAGCTTACCAGGCTTGCGGATGGACTTGCCTACTTACGGGAGTGCGGCTATATGCCAATTGTTCGTAATTCTGGCGGGGCAGCGGTTGTGCTGGATACGGAAGTGCTCAATGTGTCGCTGATTTTGCCTACTACGGATGCCTTTTCCGATATTCACGCTGGATATCGGGCAATGGTTGAATTCATTCGTCTGTTACTTGCACCATATGGGGCGGTAGTGGATACCGGAGAAGTAGTAGGTTCATATTGCCCGGGTGATTTTGACGTAAGTATCGGTGGTCGTAAGTTTGGTGGATTAGCACAGCGCAGGCGGCGTGGTGCAGTCGCGGTGCAAGCGTTTCTTTTGGCTAATGGAAGTGGAGCCCAGCGTGCGGAATTGGTGAAGCGATTTTATTCTATTTCTGCGGTAGAAGGCGATGCATATCCAGATGTGAATCCGGGTACATTGGCGTCTCTAAGTGAACTGCTTGGCGTTACGATTTCATGTGCTGATCTACAGGCGCGTATCGCAGAAGTACTGGCGGAAAAGGCAGATGAAGTTCGTACATCCGTACAACTTTTGCCGCAGGAATTAGAAGAGTTCAACCGTAATTTGGCAGGGATGCAGGCACGAAATCCGCAGCTTGAACTGTAATCGTTCATAGAAGTTTTAGATGTTTCCCCCCTTTCTCTCTCATTTTTTGCTAGAATGGTAGCGTAAGAAAAAAAGAGAAAGGGTGGGAGAGTTATGAAACTGGGAAAAGTATTACCTGCAGTTCTCAGCATGGGACTGTTGCTTCCGGTGACTACGAATGTTGCATTTGCTGATGAACCTCAGGTGAGAGTGGAAGTGACAACGCCTTTCTCACTTGCTGCTTCCGAGGTTGTGACCAAAGTTTCGTTTACTGTGCTCGATACATATAGCGTTCAAGGTAATTCAGGTGTTACATTAACTCCTGGACAAAACTATTACGTAAAGATAGAAGCGGGAAAACTGCGATTATATGAAGATGGTTTGCTTCCACAATTGCTCGCAGAAAGCTCCACATCGATTGTCGTAGAACCAGTACAGCCAGATACTGAGCAAGCTGTGGTACAACTGAAAGGAAAGAAAAGTACATACGGGTATCGGGACGCGATGGAATTCCGTCTGAGTACAAAAGGCGTACTCCAGACGATCGCTTCGATCAACAATATTGACATGGAAGATTACTTACGAGGTGTCGTACCACGTGAGATGAGCAGTTCATGGGAAAGAGAAGCGCTCAAAGCGCAAGCGGTTGCGGCACGTACATATGCGATGCGTCAGATGAAAGCGAATCCGCTCATTAACGACACAGTGAAGTATCAGGCATATGAAGGGGTTAACATTGAAGGGGCGAATTCGAATGCGGCTGTCGCGGAAACAGCCGGACAGGTACTCACGTACGATGGTAAACTAATCGATGCCCTGTACAGTGCAAGTAACGGCGGATATACAGAGGGACCGGAAAATGTATGGAATGGATCGCCAATTCCATACTTAACAGCCAAACCGGACCCGTATGATAGCGTAATCTCACCGTATAAAAGCTGGCAGGTCACACTGAAAGCAGCCGACATTCAGAGTAAGATTAAAAATATGAAGCCGGCGACGGGTACGATTACAGGTGTGACAGCTCAGACGGATGAGTCCGGACGAGTGGTTGATCTGGCTATTCAGGGAGACAAGGGAGTCGTTCATCTGAAAAAAGATGCGACTCGTACTGTGCTTGGACTGAAAAGCATGCGTTACAGCGTACAGGCGAATGGAGGAGACACAGCAGGCGGAACGTCGGTAGCTCAGTCATTGATGGCGATTGATGGAAGCGGCAGTGTGGCGAACCCGAATGCAGTTATGATGACGAACGGCACTGTAACCAAACAGGCAACAGAACCGATCTATGTGCAGAGCGCTTCAGGAGTGGTAGCTCCAACAACAACTTCTCCTTCAGTTTCACAACCAGGTAAACCGCTTATGTCTGTGACATTTACAGGCAGCGGTTGGGGACATGGTGTTGGGATGAGTCAGTGGGGGGCCAAACAGATGGCCAAGGAAGGCAAGACATATGAGGATATCCTAGACTTCTACTATGGCCCAGCTCGTGCAGTAGGTGGGTATGGCGCGGAATAATCCGCGCCTTTTCTTGCATAAGGCGGCAAAAATCGGTATGATTAAAATCGTTACATCTACTGAGGCTACAAAGAAATTGAGGGATCGAACGTGAACGTTCAAGATTTTGACTTTTATCTGCCGGAAGAACTGATTGCCCAGAATCCGCTTACAGATCGGACAGGCTCACGCCTGCTTGTGCTCGATAAGGAAAGCGGTGCGGTAGTACATCGGCAGTTTACCGACCTAAAGGAATATGTGAAAGCCGGCGATACACTTGTATTGAATGATACACGCGTTATTCCTGCCCGGCTTTTTGGTGTGAAAGAAGGAACAGGTGCACATATTGAGGTGCTTCTCCTGAAACCGCTCGGTGACGACAAGTGGGAAACGCTTGTGCGTCCAGGCAAGCGTGTGCGAGAAGGTGCACGTATTCAGTTCGGAGACGGACTGCTTGTGGCAGAATGCTTGGGCAGCACCGAAATTGGTGGCCGGATTATGAAATTTGAATACGAAGGCATCTTTAACGAACTGCTTGATCAACTTGGTGAAATGCCACTTCCACCATACATTAAGGCACAGTTATCCGACCGTGAGCGCTACCAGACTGTGTATGCGAAGCACAGTGGTTCGGCGGCAGCACCGACAGCGGGCCTGCATTTTACAGAAGAATATTTAGAGGAACTCAAAGCGCTTGGTGTAAATCTCGCATTCGTGACGCTTCATGTCGGGCTTGGGACATTCCGTCCAGTATCGGCGGATACGATTGAAGAGCATGAGATGCACAGTGAGTTTTACAGCTTGAATGAAGAGAATGCTCGCATTATTAATGAAACGAAAGCGCGCGGCAACCGTATTATAGCTGTAGGGACAACATCCTGTCGTACGCTGGAGACAATCGGAAAGAAATATAATGGGGAGCTTCGAGCCGAAGAAGGCTGGACGGAGATTTTCATTTATCCGGGTTATGAATTCTCGGTCATTGACGGGATGGTGACGAATTTTCACCTGCCGAAATCGACGCTTGTGATGCTAATTAGTGCACTTGCAGGACGTGAACATGTTCTGCATGCTTATAAGGAAGCGGTAGAAGAGAAATATCGGTTTTTCAGCTTTGGCGATGCGATGCTTATTTTGTAGGAAACAGGAGGAAACACCTTGGCAGTTCGCTATGAATTAATTAAGACATGTAAACAGACCGGTGCCCGTCTCGGCAAGCTTCATACGCCGCACGGCACGATTGATACGCCAATTTTCATGCCGGTTGGCACACTGGCAACCGTCAAGACGATGACGCCAGAAGAATTAAAAGAGATGAACGCACAGATCATTTTGAGTAACACGTATCATCTGTTCCTGCGTCCGGGCCATGAACTGGTTGCGGAAGCAGGCGGCTTGCACAAGTTTATGAACTGGGACCGTGCGATTCTGACAGACAGCGGTGGATTCCAGGTATTCAGCTTGAGCAATCTGCGTCAGATTGATGAAGAAGGAGTAGCATTCCGCTCGCATTTAAGCGGTGAGAAGTTATTCATCAGCCCGGAGAAGGCGATGGAAATTCAAAATGCGCTCGGTGCCGATATTATGATGGCGTTCGATGAGTGCGCTCCGTATCCGGCAGAGAAAGATTACGTACGCCCTTCAATGGAGCGGACAACCCGCTGGGCAGAGCGCTGCCTGAAAGCGCATAAACGTCCGCATGATCAGGCGCTGTTCGGCATCGTACAGGGCGGTATGTATCGCGACCTGCGTGAGCAGAGTGCACGTGACATTACATCGCTGGATTTCCCAGGTTATGCGATCGGAGGGTTAAGTGTAGGTGAGCCGCATCACTTGATGTATGAAGTGCTTGATTATACGGTGCCGCTTCTGCCGGATAACAAGCCGCGTTATTTGATGGGAGTAGGGTCTCCAGATGCGCTTATTGAAGGTGCGATTCGCGGCATTGATATGTTCGACTGTGTGCTGCCAACACGGATCGCCCGTAACGGCACATGCATGACAAGTCAGGGACGTCTGGTTATTCGCAATGCGAAATATGCGAATGACTTTACACCGCTTGATCCGAACTGTGATTGCTATACGTGCCGTAATTATACACGTGCCTATATTCGTCACCTTATCCGTTGTGATGAGATTCTTGGTGTACGTCTGACAACGACACATAACCTGCATTTCTTGTTAAAAATGATGGAGCAGGTGCGCGAGGCGATCATGGAAGACCGTCTGGGAGATTTCCGTGATGAGTTTTTTGCTCGCTATGGCATTACAGAAACACGAGGGTTTTAATCCAACGTTATGCGTTGGGACAAAAATACACTATCTAAGTCAAAAAGGAGGATTTTATTGTAATGGGACAGGGAGCAACACAATCAATTATACTATGGGTAATTATGTTTGCGATCTTTTACTTCCTTCTGATTCGTCCGAATCAGAAGCGCCAAAAGCAGCGCAATCTTATGCTGGGTCAGTTGAAAAAGGGAGATAAAGTCGTAACAATCGGTGGCCTGCATGGCACGATTGATCTGATCAACGAAGAAGCAGGTACAGTTGTACTGAACGCGGGCGGCAACAAGCTGACGTTTGATAAAGCAGCAGTACAAAATGTAGTCGGTGAGAAGGCAACGGCACCGTCTCTTGAGAAGAAAGAAGAAGAGAGTAAGTAAAACAAAACGGTGGTCCCATAGCGGGCCACCGTTTTTATGTTGTAGAGGCTGTCCTCTTTTTATTTCTTCAAACGATACGGCACAGTAGCGATCTTAACATCCTGCCGAGCAAATAAATAAGCTCGCAATAGAAGACTAGTCTGATTGTGAAGTAAATTGTGCCAGCGTCTCTTTGTAATGAACTGCGGAACGAGTACAGTAACATGATCTGTGGCTGCTGTTTTCCATTCCACAGTGTCAATGAACTTCATCAACGGCCGTACAATACTACGATAGTGAGAGCGTAATACGATTAACCGGACACCCGGGTTCCATTCGTCCCACTTTCGCTGCATTTTCTTGATGGATTCATCATCGAAACCTACATATACAGCGACCACATCGTCCGTCAGCGATTGAGCATAACTAATCGAATTCCGTACCACTTGTGTGATACTTGCAACTGGAATGACAATCACACTTCCTTTTGCGACAGGTTTTTCTGTTGTAATGTCAATCCGTAATTCATCAGCCAGATCACGATAATGCTGATTGATCTTCTTAAAAATCATAATAACCGTCGGAAGGAAGATGAAGATCAGCCATACTTGTGAGAATTTAGTTATGAGAAAGATCAAACTAATGGTCAAAGTCGTCAGCATCCCGATCGTGTTAATCGTGAACGGAACGATCCAGCCTGCTGGTTTCTTTGTAATCCAACGTTTCATCATGCCGGCCTGCGACAGTGTAAACGGAACGAATACACCAATCGCATATAATGGGATTAGATTTTCGGTATCGCCACCAGAGATGATGATTAAAATTGCCGATAGGATAGCTAGTACAATGATTCCATTCGAAAATCCAAGTCGGTCACCGCGTACCATAAACATGTTCGGCATAAATCGATCTTTCGCCAGCATAAAAGCAAGCAGTGGAAACGCAGCAAAGGCGGTGTTAGCCGCGAGAAATAAAATTGCCGCTGTTACCGTTTGAATAAAATAATAAACAGTGCCACGGCCAAAAGTAGCAGATGCAATTTGTGATACTACAGTTTCCTCAGCCTTCGGTGCAATACCGTACGCATAGGCTAGCAGACTGATCCCGATAAACATGGTTCCAAGAATGAGCCCCATCATCATGAGGGTTTTGGCTGCGTTTCGTTCAGCGGGTGCTTTAAAATTCGGGATCGCATTTGACACGGCTTCAACACCTGTAAGTGCCGAACAACCGGAACTGAATGCTTTTAGAAGAATGAATAGTGTGATTCCAGGTACAGCTGCGCCGTACGGGGAAGGTGTTACTTGGTGAACATGTCCCGTCGCCCACTGGTATCCACCACCGATGATTAAAAGGAAAACAGCGACGACAAATAAGTACACCGGTATCATAAGAATAGAAGCAGATTCGGTTATGCCTCGCAGGTTCAGAAGTGTGAGTGTTAGGATCATCAGGATGGCAATTGCAACCCTATGGTCATGAAGTACAGGAATGGCAGACGTAATCGCATCGGTTCCAGCCGAAGAACTTACGGCTACGGTTAGGATGTAGTCCACCAAAAGTGACCCACCAGCCACCAGTCCAGTTGAGACACCGAGGTTATCCTTAGCAACAATATAAGCGCCGCCACCGGATGGATAAGCATAAATCGTCTGTCTATAAGATAGAACTAGGATAGTCAGCAGTCCAAGAACTGCAATTGAGATTGGGATGGAATACCAGAGTGCTGCCGTTCCCAATGTAATAAGAACAAGTAAAATTTGCTCCGTTCCGTATGCGACAGAAGACAGAGCATCAGAAGATAGAACAGCAAGCGCTTTTAGCTTGCTTAACTTCTCTTCGGCTAACTCATGAGATTTCATCGGTCGGCCGATCAAAAAACGCTTTAATTTTGTCACCATGTTTTTCTCCTACCAATTTTTATCTATATATTGCCCCTAAAAACGTAGAAAACACCGATCGCTGAATGTTATTCCAGCCTGATCCGTGTTTTCTGTACCTATTGTACGAAAAAAGAAAAGAAAAAGCATTATTTTTTTCCGGACATATTTACTCCGATGATCCCACCCATTGCTGAGCAGGCAAGTGCCATGAGCAGCTGATACACTTGCGTCATCCCCATTTTGGCATCGAATCCGAGGAAACTCACAAGCAGCATAAATAAAAAATACAGCAGTCCAGTCAGTCCACCATAATACCAGCCTTTCTCACCGCTGCGTTTCCCGGAGACAAATCCGCCGACAAACAGAGCAAGTCCATTTACCATATAAACGTATAGCGGTAAGGAGGACTCTTTTGTGCCTGAAAAGGCTAGCAGACTTGACGTCACAAGTGCCCCGATCAATACGATTGCAAGTGCATAGACGAACCCGGCAAGCATCGGCAGTTTTACCGGTTCCATTTTCCACATCGTACAACACCTCGCTTTCTGTCATCACTATATGAGCCAAGCTGCCGGATTATGTGCGGGTTGTATTAGATATGCACCAATCTAGCGGCGGGGCAGGAAATACGCAAGGGTGCGTCCGATCCAAGGAATGCGTTGTACATCCTGTTTGCCAATGATTCCAAGCCCGATTAGCAGCAGGGTGTATAGCACGAATGAGGCTGCAATTGCTACACTGATCGCTTTGACGAGTGGGATGGCATGAGAGACGCTGTATGACACCGTGTATGAGGCGGCATAGCCGATGACGATGCCGCTCCCGATTACTTTGGCCGTATCAGTGAGATTGATCGTAAAGCCAGTTAGGCGACTGATGCTGTAGAAGTGAAGCAGGGTGACGGACAAAATGCTAATGTTGACAGACAGCACAACTCCATCTACGCCGAGTTCGGGCCGGGATGCCAGCGCAAAAATGGCCGCTGTTTTCAGAACGGCTCCAATGATTGTGTTTCGCATTGCCTCTCTCGCATGATCCAGCCCTTGAAGTGCCGCCTGTAACGGTGCCTGAAAATATAAAAACAGGGAGTATGGCGCCATCAATTTCAGAAAATGACCAACCTGTTTATCATGATAGAGAAGTTCGGCAAGCGGAGCAGCGAATACATACAGAAGAGCGGCAAATGGCGCACCGATTACAAGAGATAGCCGGATGGATTGGTAAAGGCGGCGATGAATGAGCCGCATGTTTTTCTGGGCCGCTGCTTCTGCCACGGCAGGAACGAGTGAAACGGAAAGCGAATACGTAATAAAAGTCGGGAAAATCAGAAGTGGGATCGCCATCCCGGCTAACTGACCGTAGAAGCTCGTAGCAGCAGAAGCGGACAGGCCTGCTAAGACCAGACTTTGCGAGACGATAATCGGTTCAATGAAAAAGGTAAGCGAGCCGACGAGTCGACTGCCTGTGACCGGAAGTGAGATGGCAAACAGACTGCGCAGTGTATCGCGGTGATTGGTGAGTAAGTCTCGGAAACGTCCAAAACTACCCGCAGGCTTCGGAAAGCGCTGACGGCGGAACTGGAACAATAGACTGAGCATGCCAACAGCTTCGCCGCATACGACGCCGAGCATGGCCCCTGCTGCCGCATATTCAACTCCTCGGGGCATGAGCCAGTTGGCAAGGATGATAACGGTAAACATGCGGACGATCTGCTCGACTACTTGCGAGGCGGCGGTAGGAGTCATATTTTGTCGTCCCTGGAAATAGCCGCGCAGCACAGATGAGATCGCCACAAGCGGTACGATCGGCGAGATGGCGAGCAGTGGATAGAAAGCACGCTCGTCCGTTAGAAAATATCGGGAAATTACAGATGCGCCTACAATCATAATCGTCGTAAACACAAAACTTAGGATAGATACAATGGCAAGCGAGAGCTGTAAAATGACACGTACTCGTTTTTGATCCCCTGCTACATCAGCTTCCGCGATCAGTTTGGACACGGAGATGTTGAGACCGAATGTAGCGAGTGAGATAATGAGGATGAACGTTGGAACGGCCATCTGATACAACCCGAGTCCTTCCGCCCCAATAATGCGTGCAAGCATAATCCGGTTTACGAAGCCGAGAACTTTGACGATGAGACCGGCCAGGACAAGAATAAGAGTTCCTTTCATAAATGTTTGTTTGCTCATAATATAAACGCCTCGCTTTAGAGTGGAAGAATCTTTGCCTAAACATATGCATGTACCCCTGTGAAACATGACTTTGATCGAGAGGATGGGACAACGCGATGGAGAATAAATCGTTCGAGCAAGACATCATGTACATATGCGAGTTGAAAATACAAGAGTTTCACTTGCTTGGATATGAGAACATCACACCTGAGGAGATCTGGAAGTGTGTATCGGAGAAATATAAGGAGATTCCCCCATTGCACCGGGTTGTGAATGATATCTTATCATTGAAGCCGGGACGTCTGATGAACTGGATGACGATGCAGGCGTTCAAAGGTGAAATGTGAATTTTATGGAAGTCTTTCAAAATTCCTCTTCTTTCGAAAAATTGACAGTAAAATTTATAGACGCTTATAATAGAGTGTATTGGTTTGAAAAAGGAGGAAACACGGGAGATGATTAAGTGGAGTCGCATTGTTACGTTGCTCCTTATTACTGCTGTCATTTTCGGCACAGTGGCAATGACGGGCAAAAAAGTAGCAATGAATACAACCCTTGGCCTTGATTTACGCGGAGGGTTTGAAATCCTGTATGAAGTAGCACCGCTGGATCCGAAACAGAAAGCAACGAAGCAGACGCTTCAGGATGCGGTGCATGCACTTGAGAGCCGTGTGAACGTTCTCGGTGTATCTGAGCCTGAGATTCAGGCGGAAGGAGAAAACCGGATTCGCGTACGCTTAGCTGGGGTAACCGATCAGCAGAAGGCGCGGGATTTGATTGGTAAGCCAGCGAAATTGACGTTCCGTGACGCGCAGGGCAATATTCTGATGGACGGTGGCGACCTGGCGGAGAACGGAGCACAAGGAGCGTTTGATCAATACCAGCGTCCGATTGTGTCGCTGAAGTTTAAAGATCCGAAGAAATTTGCGGACGTAACACAGAAGTATATTGGCAAACCGATGGCGATCTATCTGGATCAGGAGCTTATTACAGCACCGACGATTCAAAGTGTAATCCCGAATGGTATGGCCCAGATTGATGGTCAGAAATCAATTGAAGAAGCGAAAAATCTTGCGGCGATTCTGAATGCCGGAGCGCTTCCGGTTCAGATGAAAGAAATATTCTCGACAAGTGTCGGGGCGAAGCTTGGTCAGGAAGCATTGCAGAGTGGGGTAGAAGCGGGCTTGATCGGAACCGCGATCGTGCTTGTGTTCATGATGGTGTATTACCGGATGCCAGGCGTAATTGCCTGCATTACGCTGGTCGCTTATATTTATCTCCTGATGTTGATGCAGAACTTGATGCATGCAACCTTAACGCTTCCGGGGATTGCAGCCTTTATCCTTGGGATCGGGATGGCAGTCGATGCGAATATCATTATGTATGAACGGATTAAAGAAGAGCTGCGCAGTGGCAAGTCGTACTTGTCTGCGATGCGTGCCGGTTCTAAACGTTCGCTTAGCACGATTCTTGATGCGAACGTAACGAGTATTATCGGGGCGCTTGTACTGTTCTGGTTCGGTTCAAGCTCCATCCGTGGTTTTGCGATTACCTTGATTTTAAGTATTCTGGTCAGCCTGGTAACAGCAGTAGCAGGTTCAAGGCTGCTGCTCAATCTGGCGGTGCGCTCCAACTTGTTCAATAAGCCCGGTTATTATGGGGTAAAGGAGCGTGACATTCGTGAATTATAATCAAAAGTTTGATGAATACAAGTTAGACTTCGTTAAGCATCGCAAGAAATACTTTATTGTATCACTTGTTTTGATCGTAGCTGGGATCATCTCTCTTTTAACGATGGGATTAAATCTTGGCGTTGACTTCAAGAGTGGAACGCGCGTGCAGGTACAAATCGGTAAAACGTTCCAGGAAAACGAAGTGCAGCAGATCGTCGAGAAGACCGGGCTTAAACCTGGTAGTGTAACGACAGCCGGGGATAAGAAAGATATGGCGGTTATTCAATTTGCGGAGCCGATTCATAAGGATGAAGTTGCGAAGTTGACCAAAGCGATGCAGGATAAGTACGGCAAAAACATCTCTTTGCAGGAGAGTACCGTAAATCCGATCATCAGTCGTGAGCTGGCACGTTCGGCAGTGTACTCGATTCTTATTGCCTCCGTGTTCATTGTGCTCTACATTACGATTCGCTTCGAGTTCCGTTTTGCGTTCTCGTCCATTTTGGCGCTCTTGCATAACGTGTTTCTTGTACTTACGGTTTTTAGCTTATTCCGAATTGAAGTCGACCTGCCGTTCATTGCGGCGATCTTGACTATCGTCGGATATTCGATTCACGATAACATCATCATTTTTGACCGGATTCGCGATAACTTGAAACATGCGAAGCTGAAATCAATTCAGGACATTGAGGACCTGGTCAATTATAGTATTGGACAAACCTTGGCGCGTTCGATTAATACGGTCTTGACAGTTGTTATCTGCGCACTGGCCCTGTATATTTTCGGTGGAGAGAGCATCCGCAACTTTATGCTGGCGCTTATCATCGGCCTGATCTTCGGGGCATACTCTTCCATCTTCATTGCCAGTCAGATCTGGGTGTCATGGCGTGAACGTGATTTTAAAAAGCAAAAAAAGGCTGCGTAGTAGAATAGCCGTATAGAAAAGCTGTCCCATGAGTAGTGGGGCAGCTTTTTTGTGGAATCCGAAGTGTGGTGGCGGGAGGGGGGAGAAGGGATGAGCCGTTCGCTTGGTTACGCGTGCAGGGAAGTGGTAACTGTCCGCTCAACGTAAGGGATGATTCACATACGGTATTCGGTGGTTTTAGCGAAAAAAATGAGCTGTTTTTTTTACTACATAGCGAAGCTGATCTCTATCATGTTTGGCGGTTGTCTGCCAAAGTTTGGGTAGGGGCGGAGGAGGCAGGCGCTGTGGAACGCTTTTGCGCGATTACCTAGCGGAAGGGGACAGGCGAACGGGATTTTGCCTGCAATTCTTCAGTGAATCAACATCATGGTTTTTCTTTTGCAGGCGAGTTCGCATGTCACCTGGAGCGGACAGTCTCTACTTCCTTGTAAGTGTAATCAAGTGACAAAGCGCCTGCCTCCTCCGCTCCTCCACTACACTTTTGAGCCAGACAAATCCAAAAGCAGTTGCCCCTGTTTTCTTGTGTCCTGTATAATGAACAAGTGTTTAGGAAGGGTGGGAGAAACGTGCTTAAATCGAAAACCCGCTGGAAGATGAAAGCAACGGACGAAGTGGCTGTACAAACGCTTGCGCAAACGCTGCGCATCTCCCCACTGCTGGCGCATTTGCTTGTGGGGCGCGGGATTGATACGTCAGAGAAGGCAGAACGATTTCTCGGTGGAAATGAAGGAGATTTATACGATCCGTTTCTGCTTGATGATATGGAGAAGGCAATTACCCGTGTGCGCGAAGCAATTGATAGTGGGGAGCCGATTTTAATTTATGGTGATTATGATGCCGATGGTGTGACAAGTACAAGCATTATGATACACACACTCCGAATGGCAGGTGCTGTGTTTCAATATTACATACCGAACCGTTTCACAGAAGGGTACGGCTTGAATGAAGAGGCGCTGGTGAAGGCGGCGGAGAACGGATTCGGTGTAGTGGTCACGGTTGATACCGGGATTAGCGCTGTAAAAGAAGCAGAAACTGCAAAAGAATTGGGCATTGATCTCATTATTACCGATCACCACGAACCGCCGGCAATCATTCCAGACGCATACGCTGTTATTAATCCGAAGAAACCAGGTTGCCCGTATCCATTCGATATGCTGGCGGGTGCCGGGGTTGCGTTTAAATTTGCGCATGCGCTGCTTGGCGAGATTCCACATCATCTGCTGGAAATCGCAGCAATTGGCACAATTGCGGATCTAGTACCACTTGTAGATGAGAACCGATTGATTGCTAGACTTGGTTTGCAGGCGCTTGATCGTTCGGTAAATCCGGGTGTGCAGGCACTTAAAAAAGTATGCAGCATCGAAGGCAAGGTATCGGCGTATCATATCGGCTTTGGGATGGGACCGCGTATTAATGCGACAGGCCGCCTGGAGACAGCAGACCGCGCTGTGAAAATGTTTATTACGAACAAGCTGGAAGAGGCAGAACTGTATGCACAGGAGCTTGATGAACTGAACAAAGAACGGCAGGAACTGGTAGAAACGATTACGGCTGAAGCAGAGCAGCTTGTGTTAGCTATGCCGGATGAGCAGACGAATGTCATTGTTGTAGCGAAAGAAGGCTGGAATGAAGGGGTTATTGGGATTGTCGCCTCTCGTCTTGTGGAGCGCTTTTATCGCCCGACTATCGTATTAAGTATCAACCGGGAGCACAACAAGGCCAAAGGATCGGCCCGCAGTATTGCTGGATTTAATATGTATGAGGCACTGACGGAGTGCGCGGACATCCTGCCGCATTATGGCGGGCATCCGATGGCAGCGGGTATGACACTTGCAGAAGAGAACGTGGACGTACTGCGCAGTCGCTTGAATGCCTTGGCCAAGGAATGGCTAACAGACGAAGACTATATTCCGATTACAGCAGTGGATGCAGTCTGTACGCTCGCAGAAGCGAATCTTGAGACGATTGAGCAGATTGAGCGAATGGCGCCATTTGGCATTGGGAACCCAAGTCCACGTATCGTGATGGAAGGCGTTGAAATTTCCGATTTACGTATTATTGGCAAAGATGAGAATCATATTAAATGCCAGTTCCGTCAGGATGGTGTGAAGCTCGATGGTATCGGATTTAAAATGGCTGATATTGTGCCGGAATTACCGACACAAGGAGAAGTGAATGTAGTTGGCGAATTATCTGTTAATGAATGGAATCATACACGCCGCCCGCAGTTTATCTTAAAAGACATTAGTGTACCGGGCATGCAGATTTTTGACTGGCGCGGTGCACGTAATAAGGAAGAGAAGCTGCGCTTGCTTGGGGAAACGGGACAGATGGTGCGTGTGGTCGCATTTCGAGAGCGCAATCAGCAGGCTTTAACTCGTATTCTCTCAGCGTTTCCGAACCTTATGGCAGACGGAGATGGGCATACACAAGTTGTGTTATACGATCTGCCAGTTTCCAGAGAAGAACTGGCGGCAGTACTTGCCAGCTATCCAGACGTAGATCGCTTGTACTGTCTGTTCGGAGAAGAGCCGACATCTTTGCCGTCCATTCCTACAAACGAGCAGTTTAAGGATGTATATAAGACGGTATATCAGCATAAAACAGTGGCGTATGCAGATGTAAAGAATCTTGCACAGGCGAAAAAACTGACGCCATCAGCAGCACAATTCATCTTGTCTGTCTTTACAGAGCTTTCATTTCTGGAGGATACCGGACGAGAATACCGATTCGTGGCAAATCCGGCCAAAAAAGAGCTGATTGTGTCTGAGCTTTACAGACAGCAGCAGGCTGCACTCGAAATAGAGACTGAATTACTTTATTCCTCATATCAATCACTGTGCGTATTTCTACGCTTGCATATGGGAGATCGCACACAGAAGAAGGAGATAGCTACCTATGGACTTTAAAGAGAAAATTCGCGTGATTCTTGATTACCCGCAAGAGGGCATCCGCTTCAAAGACATTACGACGCTTTTGCAGGACGGCCCGGCATACAAGGCAGCCATTCAGGAAATGGCCAAATTCGCTGCAGACAAACAGGTCGACATTGTGGTCGGTCCAGAAGCACGCGGCTTCGTTATCGGCTGCCCGCTTGCAATTGAACTCGGCGCAGGCTTCGCTCCTGTTCGTAAAAAAGGCAAGCTGCCGTATGAAACAATTCAAGCGGAATATACACTCGAATACGGAAAAGATGCGCTTGCGATGCACAAAGATGCAATCAAACCCGGTCAGCGCGTCCTAATCGCAGACGATCTGCTTGCCACAGGTGGCACGATCCAGACGACGATTGATCTCGTGAAGCAGCTTGGTGGGGAAATCGTTGGCCTTGCGTTTTTGATCGAGCTGACGTATCTCGATGGTCGTGACAAAATTAATAGTGACTATGATGTGTTTACGCTGGTGCAATACTAAGGAGCACATAAGATAAAGTTACGATTGTTCCTTGTAGTAGTGGATATTATAGTAAAAAGAGCTTCTTTTGCGCACGCAAAAGAAGCTCTTTTTAAAATCAATTAGATCAAAGCGAGCCGTTTTTAATCTTTTGAATGACACAAAAAGTTAGTAGAAGCGTGGAAGGGAGGAGCAATGAACGCTTGTACGCGACCGCTCTTCTGGAGCGGACAGCCCTACTTCATTCGCGGTAGAGCGTACCAAAGTGAAGGATCCTCCCTTCCACGCTTCCACTACACTTTCTGTAACATCAAACCAGAAAAAGAAACACCTGCTCTTGACCTCCGTTTCCCGTTCTAACATAATAAAAGGTAATATTCTAGGGGAGTGTTAAAGGAGACAAGATTCATGAGCATCGAAACGGCGATTGAAACTGCGATCGACCAGGTTACAGACAAAGCGAAAACGTATCTGCCGCAAAAAGACATTGACTTTCTCATCCGTGCCTATGAATTCGCCAGAGAAGCTCATGAGGGACAAATTCGAAAGTCCGGGCAGCCGTATATTATCCATCCGATTGCCGTTGCTGGTATTCTGATTGATTTACAGATGGACGCTGTTACCGTAGCGGCGGCCTTCCTGCATGATGTGGTAGAAGACACAGACGTTACAAGCGAACAAATTGCCGGAAACTTCGGTCAAGAGGTAGCTAATCTTGTAGAAGGCGTTACAAAGCTTGGTCGGATCAAACTAAAATCCAAAGAGCAGCAACAGGCCGAAAATCACCGCAAAATGTTTTTGGCCATGGCGAAAGACCTACGTGTCGTCATGATCAAGCTAGCCGATCGCCTGCATAACATGCGGACACTTAAATACTTACCAGAACCAAAACAGCGTCAAATATCCGATGAGACGCTGGATATTTTTGCCCCACTTGCGCACCGTCTTGGAATCGCATCCATCAAGTGGGAAATGGAAGATACCGGCCTCCGCTACATTAATCCACAGCAATATTATCGCATTGTAAACTTAATGAAGAAGAAGCGTGCAGAGCGTGAGAAATATATTCATGGTGTAATTGATCTGCTGCAAGAGCGATTGAACGAACTATCGATTACATCAGAGATTTCTGGACGGCCTAAACATATTTATAGCATTTATCGCAAAATGGTGAAGCAGAACAAGGAATTCAATGAGATTTATGATTTGCTCGCTGTGCGCATTATTGTTGATGACATCAGAGATTGTTATGCGGCACTCGGAATCGTGCACACATTATGGAAGCCGATGCCGGGCCGCTTCAAAGATTACATTGCCATGCCAAAAGCGAACATGTATCAGTCGCTCCATACAACTGTGATCGGACCGAGCGGAGAGCCACTGGAAGTACAAATTCGCACCACCGAGATGCACCGCATTGCCGAGTACGGGATTGCGGCGCACTGGGCGTATAAAGAAGGCCAGAACATCGCAGGGGAAGCGACGTTTGAGACGAAATTGTCCTGGTTCCGTGAAATTTTAGAGTGGCAGCAAGATACACGCGATGCGCAGGAGTTCATGGAATCACTTAAAATGGACCTATTTGCTGATCTTGTTTTCGTATTTACACCGAAGGGCGATGTTATTGAGCTGCCAAAAGGCTCAGTACCGCTTGACTTTGCGTACCGTATTCACTCCGAAGTCGGGAATCGGACGATTGGCTCGAAAGTGAACGGCAAAATAGTACCGCTTGATCATCAGCTTAAAACGGGTGATATTGTTGAAATTTTGACATCAAAGCACAGCTATGGACCGAGTCGAGACTGGCTTAAAATTACGAAATCTTCGCAAGCACGTAATAAAATCAAGCAATGGTTTAAGAAAGAGAAGCGCGAAGAGAACGTAGCAAAAGGCCGCGAAATGGTTGAGGCAGAACTTAAGCGGAACAACTTTGAGCCAAAAGAAGTGATGATCGGGGATAACTTGCTTGAAGTGGCGCATAAGTTCAATTTTCAGGGAGAGGAAGATATGTTTGCGGCGGTCGGGTACGGCGGCATTACCGGCGCACAGATCGCGACTCGCCTGACGGACAAGCTGCGCAAAGAGCGGGAAGAGCTATCGAATACCGCTGAGATTCGTCCTGATGCACCACGCAAGCGTCCAGAAAACGGGGTGAGCGTGCGCGGGATTGATAATCTGCTGATTCGCTTCTCCCGCTGCTGTAATCCGGTGCCGGGTGATGATATCATCGGCTTCATTACTCGTGGTCGCGGGGTGTCTGTACACCGTGGTGATTGTCCAAACTTACAATCCTGTAGTGAAGAAGACCAGGCACGCCTCATTCAGGTTGAGTGGGATGCGGATACGAAGCATGAATTTAATGTTGACATCGAGGTTACCGGCCATGACCGAAGCGGTCTACTGAACGAAGTGCTTGCCACTGTCGCGGATATGAAGACGAATATCACCGCGATGTCCGGTAAAACCGATAAAAACAGAGTCGCAAAAATCAACATGACGATTGCGATTCAAAATCTTGACCATTTGCATAAAGTAGTCGAACGTATCAAAAAAATTCGCGATGTCTATTCAGTACGTCGCGTACTAAATACGTAACAGGACAACAAGGAGAGCAGCATGCGAGTAGTACTTCAACGTTCTAAACAGGCGTCTGTAACCGTAGCGGGCAAGGTTGTGGGCAGTATCGAATCGGGTCTCGTCCTGCTTGTTGGCATTACGCATACGGATACGAAAGATGATGTGGAATATGTCGCAGACAAAATTGCCAAGCTTCGTATTTTTGAAGATGAAGATGGCAAAATGAATCATTCGGTAGAGGAATCAGGTGGCGCGATTCTTTCAGTCTCTCAGTTTACCTTGTATGGGGATACGCGCAAAGGCCGCCGTCCAGGGTTCAGTGAAGCGGCTCGCCCGGAACACGCACAGCCGCTGTACGATTTCTTCAACGAGAAACTTCGGGAGCGCGGCCTGCGCGTTGAAACGGGAGTTTTTGGCGCGATGATGGATGTCGCGCTCGTTAATGATGGACCGGTGACATTCATTGTTGAGAGTAAGTCATAAACGATACGAAAAAAGCCAGATAGCATGTAAGTGCTTATCTGGCTTTTTGCTATTAAAATCTGTAGCTCACCTTTATCTTGTTTTTCTGCATACATACACAAAAGCAGGAAAGATATTGAGTGGTACAAATGTAATGCGTATATCGTCAAAGCGCTGTGCTAGCTGCTTTTTCATCTGTAACGAATACTGGAACGCGATAAACGTTCCACCTGGTGCAAGCGAACGCTCTACTTCGTCCATCAGTTCATCGCGCAGCTCCTGTGGAAAATTCATGAACGGAAGCCCGGATAGAATGTAGTCGAAGCCGTTAATTCCATGAAGACGCATCGCATGGCTCATCGTACGTGCATTCGGATAGTGATGCATCTCCGGATAGTCGGTTTCAAGAGAGTTGCGCATCGTACTGTCCTGTTCAAAAATAAGTGCCTGACATTCTGATCTTTTCAGGCGAGCGATATAGCGAGTGAATACACCGGTTCCGGCTCCAAGCTCTGCGATGCTATGTGCTGTTTCCCATTGTACCGGCTGCGTCATAGCACGGGCGAGGAATCGGGAACTTGGTGCAATGCTGCCAATCGTACGAGGAGAACGGATGAATTTAGAAAGAAACAAAAGCTTTTCCATGGAACACGACTCCTTAATTTTAATTCTTATTTATCCTACTGTGTTACTTGTATTATAAACGATAAGTAAGATAAATGCGAAAAGAAATACGCAGAAAAAGAAAAATCGGGCTCGTGAAACGAATCACGTCCCGATGAATTATGTTCCTCAGTCGGATAGATGCGAAATTTGAAGGCTTTATTTTTGACGAAATAGAAAAACATCGCTTCGTTTGGTATAGTGAATGGGATGAGATGAGTGCGCTCATCTAGATAAGGTGCGGGCTGCATTTGTGTACAGTGGGGCACATCGAACAAATGAAAAACAAAGGAGTGCCGTATGATTATCCGAGTAGCCGGGGTTGATGAGGTTTTTCACCGATCCCTTGACCATATTATCCATTTATTTTTTGAAGATGTGCATGTCGTGTTTACAGAAGAAACACCTGCTCATATAACGATTGCGATTGAGGTAAACGAACAGCAGGGGGAGATCGTATCTCGCGCTGTTCTTGAAGTAGCAGGGGAGTATTCTACATATGAAAATTGTTACAGTCGTGTGGTGACAGTTGAGATCGGTAGCAAGGAGCATCGGAGGCAGGTACGACAAGTTATCAGCCATTCGCTTCTTCATGTTCTGCAAGAGTATACAGGGATGGAGCAGCCGTGGGGCATCCTTACCGGTATCCGTCCAACCAAGCTTTTACATGCGAGCGTGCGCGATGGCATTCCAATGGAGCAGGCTCATCAGCAGCTGCGTGAGAACTATCTCATTCACGATGCGAAAATCAAGCTGATGCAGCAGATTGTCGACCGCCAGCGGGCGATGGTACCGGATTTGTATGATTTGCAAAGGGAAGTTAGCATCTACATTGGAATCCCGTTCTGTCCAACCAAATGCGCATATTGTACATTTCCGGCATATGCGATTAACGGTCGACAAGGCTCCGTTGATTCGTTTCTTGGGGGACTGCATCATGAAATGCGCGAGATTGGACGCTGGCTAAAAGAGCGGGATATACGCATTACGACGATTTATTTTGGCGGCGGAACGCCAACGAGTATTACCGCTGAAGAAATGGATATGCTGTATGAAGAGATGTATCAGTCGTTTCCTCATATGGATCACGTACGCGAAATTACAGTCGAAGCCGGTCGACCAGATACCATTACGCCGGAGAAGCTCGCTGTACTGAACAAATGGAAGATCGACCGGATTAGCATCAATCCGCAGTCATATATCGAGGAAACACTTAAGGCAATTGGTCGTCATCATACTGTCGAAGAGACGATTGAGAAGTTCAAGCTGGCGCGTGAGGCAGGCATGAATAACATCAATATGGATCTTATTATCGGTCTGCCCGGTGAAGGTGTACCAGAATTCGAATATACACTGAATGAGACGGCGAAATTGATGCCGGAATCGGTAACGGTCCATACGTTGTCATTTAAACGCGCAAGTGAGATGACACGTAATAAGGAGAAGTACCGGGTTGCGGGCCGCGAAGAAATCAATGAGATGATGCAGCGGGCCGAGCAATGGACGCAGTCGCATGGATATGTACCGTATTACTTGTATCGCCAGAAGAATATCCTCGGCAACCTTGAAAACGTCGGCTATGCGATCCCCGGTCAGGAGAGTATCTATAACATCATGATCATGGAAGAAGTACAGTCGATTATCGGACTTGGCTGTGGGGCAGCGAGTAAATGGGTGCATCCAAAAACCGGTGTTATTAGTCGGTTTGCTAATCCGAAAGAACCGAAAGCGTATAATGATTCATATGAGCATTATACACAAGCAAAAATTGAGGCGTTGAATGACCTGTTTTCTTGACAAATGGTGTCGAAACAGGTAACCTAAGGACGATTATAAAAAATGGATAGTGATCTAATGAAGGGCATAAAGTAATCTGAAAGCCCTGCGATACAGAGAGGAATGCCTAGGGCTGGAAGCATTCTGCGCAGTTCAGATGAAAGACAACCTGGAAGACCGATGGCAACATACGGCGCCTCTCCTGCGTTATGGGAGTTTCGAGTGGGATTTTTGAATCCAAGTAGGGTGGCACCACGGGAATTGTAACCAATCTCTCGTCCCTGACAATTTTGTCAGTGGCGGGAGATTTTTTAATTTCTAAAACAGTAAGGTGGGAAAAATATGATCCAGGTCCCAAGAGGAACAGCGGATGTATTGCCGGGCGAGATTGAGCTGTGGCAGTATATCGAGAATGCGGCGCGGGATATTTGCCGCCGTTATAATTATGCGGAAATTCGTACGCCTGTGTTTGAACATACGGAACTGTTCCAGCGCGGTGTCGGGGAAACAACAGACATCGTCGAGAAAGAAATGTATACGTTCACGGACCGGGGTGGCCGGAGTCTGACGCTGCGCCCGGAAGGAACAGCGTCAACGGTTCGTTCTTATGTGGAGAACAAAATGTTTGGCCTCCCGAATCAGCCGGTGAAGCTGTACTACATCGGCCAAATGTTCCGCTATGAGCGGCCACAGGCGGGTCGGATGCGCCAGTTTACCCAGTTTGGGGTAGAAGCGATTGGCAGTCATGATCCGGCTATTGATGCCGAGACGATTGCGCTTGCAATGCGTCTATATGAAGAGCTGGGTTTGAAGAACCTGCATGTCGAGCTGAATAGCCTGGGTGATGCAGAAAGTCGTCAGGCACATCGTGATGCGCTCGTGAAGCACTTTGAGCCGCACATTGAAGAGTTTTGCGCAGATTGTCAGTCGCGCCTTGCACGCAACCCGCTGCGTATTCTGGATTGCAAGAAGGATGCGGATAAAGAGCTGATGAAAACAGCACCTGTTATCCTTGATTACTTAAATGAGGAATCACGCACATACTTTGAAAAGGTGAAACAGCATCTTGATCATCTCGGCATCGCATATAATGTGAATCCGAATCTCGTGCGCGGCCTGGACTACTATACACATACTGCGTTTGAAATTATGGAGCGTGGCATTGGTGCGGTGAGTACGATTTGCGGCGGTGGTCGCTACAACGGACTCGTCGAGCAAGTCGGCGGCAACGATATGCCGGGTATTGGCTTTGCGATGAGCATTGAGCGTGTGCTGCTCGCTCTTAAAACGCAGGGCATTGAGCTTCCAATTCAACAAGGCGTAGACTGCTTTGTGATTGGTATGGGTGATGAAGCAGAAAGCAAGGCATTCCAATTGCTCGATTTGCTTCGCGCTGGCGGTGTGTCGGCGGACAAAGATTTTATGGGCCGGAAGATGAAGGCACAGCTAAAAGCGGCAGATCGTCTGCAAGCAAAGGCCGTTGTTATTATTGGGGAAGATGAACTGGCACGCGAGGCAGCCATGGTGAAAAACATGGCCAGCGGTGAGCAGCAGGAAGTACCATTTGATAAGCTTGTAGCGCATGTACAGGAAATCTGCAGCAAGTAAAAAAAGAAAGTGGGAGTTATTGAGATGGAATTCAACCAACGAACTGTATTTTGCGGCACGCTCCGCAAATCTGATGTAGGCACAGAAGTTACACTGAACGGCTGGGTACAGAAGCGCCGCGACTTAGGCGGTGTTATTTTCATCGATCTGCGCGATCGTACAGGTCTTGTACAAGTTGTATTAAACCCGGAATTTAATGCATCCGCACACGAAATCGGCGACAAAGTACGTACTGAATATGTGATCAGTGTGAAAGGGAAAGTAGTTGAGCGTGATGCTGAGACTGTGAACCCGAACATGCTGACAGGGGAAATTGAAGTACAGGTTGATGAGATCGAAATCATCAACGCTGCGAAAACACCACCGTTCTTTATTGAAGATGGTGTTGAAGTAGACGAGCAAGTACGTCTGAAATACCGTTATCTTGACCTGCGTCGTCCAGAGATGTACAAAACGCTGCAAATGCGTCATAAAGTAACGAAGATTATCCGCGACTACCTCGACAGCCGTGAATTCCTTGAAGTGGAAACACCGATCCTGACGAAGAGTACACCAGAAGGTGCGCGTGATTATCTCGTACCGAGCCGTGTAAGCCCAGGCGAATTCTTCGCCCTGCCACAGTCACCACAGCTTTTCAAGCAGCTTCTTATGGTAGCTGGCTATGAGCGTTATTTCCAAATTGCGCGTTGCTTCCGTGATGAAGACTTGCGTGCTGACCGTCAGCCAGAATTTACACAGGTCGATATTGAAACATCATTCCTTAACATGGAAGAGCTTCTGTCCATGATGGAAGGCATGATGAAGATGGTTTGCAAGGAAGTGCTTGGTGTTGAAGTGGAAACACCATTCCAACGTTTGACTTACGCGGATGCGATGAATCGTTATGGTTCAGACAAACCGGACCTGCGCTTTGGCATGGAGCTTGTTGACATTGGCGATATCGCAGAAGACTGCGGCTTCCAAGTATTCAGCAGCGTAATCAAAAAAGGCAATCAAGTAAAAGGTATTAACGTGAAAGGCTGCGCTCATTACTCACGTAAAGACGTAGATGAGCTGATGAAATTTGCGGCTCGTTATGGTGCGAAAGGTCTTGCATGGATGGCGTTTAAAGACGATGAAATTAAAGGACCAATCGCAAAATTCTTCTCGGAAGAAGAAATCAGCCAAATCAAAGAACGTATGCAAGTAGAAGATAACGATCTGATTCTGTTTGTTGCCGACAAAGCGAAGGTTGTCGCAGACTCTCTTGGTGCGCTTCGTCTGAAGTTTGGTAAAGAGCTCGGTCTGATTGATGAGAGCAAATTTGCCTTCGCATGGGTTGTGGACTTCCCGCTGCTTGAATGGGATGAAGATGCGAAACGCTACGTTGCCCTGCACCACCCATTCACACGTCCGCGTCCAGAAGATGTGGAGCTGTTCGACAGCGAGCCAGGTCAAATTCGTGCACAAGCGTACGACATGGTACTCAACGGCTATGAAATCGGCGGCGGAAGCATGCGGATTTACAAACGTGATGTACAGGAAAAAATGTTCAAAGCACTTGGCTTCAGTCAAGAAGAAGCACAAGAGCAGTTTGGCTTCTTGCTCGACGCATTCGAATACGGTACACCGCCACACGGTGGAATGGCATTCGGTCTCGACCGCATTGTAATGATTCTTGCTAACCGCACAAGCCTGCGTGACACCATTGCCTTCCCGAAAACAGCAAGCGCACGCGATGTGATGACGGATGCACCGGCAACAGTTGATGTGAAGCAGCTCGAAGAACTTTCGATTCGTGTATCAATGCCGAAAAAAGAAACAAAATAAAAATTGGGTCAAAGCTACCGCTTGAAATCGCTTTCTTTTTTGTGTAAGATAGAAACACAAACAGCATAGAGCCCTACAATGTACGTGAATACCCGATTGTTTTGTACCAACAGATTTTTTACGGGAGATCGGAATCTTGATAAGGAACAGATGCCGCCACCACGTAGCGGACCTGCAAGCTATCGAGTAGATTGCCCACCTGCGCAAGCAGGTTCAAAACACCGGCGCACGGCATTTTGGGGTTCTTTGCTTGCGTAGCAATTGAACGTTAGGCCCGCAGACAATCTTTGTCATGCGGGCTTTTTTATGTAAATACTTGATTATAAGGAGAATGACATGCTGCATCAATTTTCACGAACAGAACTTGTCGTCGGACGTGAGGGACTTGAGATGTTTAAGAACAGCACAGTTGCTGTGCTGGGAGCAGGTGGAGTCGGCTCGTTTACGATGGAGTCACTCGCTCGCACAGGAATTGGCAAACTGATTTTAGTTGATAAAGACGACGTAGATATTACGAACTGTAACCGCCAGCTTCCGGCTACGTTAGAAACCGTCGGCCAGGAAAAGGTTGAGGTTATGAAGCAGCGTATTGCAGCGATTAATCCGGAATGCGAAGTTGTGACGCTTAAAATGTTTTATAATGAAGAGACGTATGAACAGCTGTTTGCACATAAGATTGACTATGTGGCAGATGCAATCGATACGGTATCGGCTAAGCTGCATTTGATCTTGCAGTGCCGTGAGCGTAACATTCCGCTTATTAGCAGCATGGGAGCGGCGAATAAGCTTGATCCAACCAAGTTTCAGGTAGCGGATCTATTTGATACATCCTATGACCCAATTGCCAAGGTACTGCGCCGTGAGCTGCGGAAGAAGGGTATTAAGAAAGGTGTTAAAGTGGTGTATTCAACCGAAGCACCGATTTTGCAACGAGAAGATGTACTGGAGCAGGTTGTACAAAATCCAGATTCCCCGATTCGTAAAGCAACTCGTCCACCGGCAAGCGTAGCATTTGTACCGTCTGTTGCGGGATTGATCATGACAAGCGTGATTATCCGCGATATGATGGATAAAGCAGGAATTGAAGTGCATCGCGCCGATTAGAACGTGACAGGGTAAGGAGTGAAGGAACTGTGGACTTGTTCTCATATGCCCATGAAGAAGAAAAGGAACACGGAAACAGTCGGCATCAACCACTAGCAGACCGGATGCGACCGCGTACACTTGATGAGTTTGCTGGACAAGCACATATCCTGGGAGAAGGAAAACTCCTGCGCCGGGCGATTGAAGCCGATCAGGTGTCATCGCTTATTTTTTACGGGCCACCTGGTACGGGCAAGACGACATTAGCTCGAATCATTGCACGCACGACAAAAACCTATTTTACCGACCTGAATGCGGTGACTGCTGGGGTTGCGGACATTCGTCGTGTTGTTGAGGAAGCGAAGCAGCGGCGTGATATGTATGAGCAGGGCACGACGTTGTTTGTGGATGAGATTCATCGCTTTAATAAGGGGCAGCAGGATGCGCTGCTTCCGTATGTGGAAGATGGTACAATTCGGTTGATCGGAGCGACAACGGAAAATCCGTTTTTTGAAGTGAATGCAGCGCTTCTGTCGCGTTCGCAGTTGTTTAGTTTACAGGCGCTAACGGAGGAAGACTTAAGCGGGGTTATTGACCGGGTACTGGCTGATCAAGAGCGCGGCTATGGAGAATTGTCGGTACAGCTTGATGCGGATGCGCGTAACCACTTGATTCATTATGCGGAAGGCGACAGTCGCCGCCTGCTTAATGCGTTGGAGCTTGCCGTGGCAACGACACCGCGCGATAAAAATGGTGGCATTCGGATTACCCTGGATGTGGCGGTCGATTCCATTCAGCGTCGTGCGGTCCGGTATGATAAAACGGGAGATAACCATTACGATACGATTTCAGCGTATATTAAGTCGATTCGGGGCTCAGACCCGGACGGCGCAGTATACTGGCTGGCTCGTATGATTGATGCTGGGGAAGATCCGCGTTTTATCGCTCGTCGTCTGGTGATTGCGGCGTCCGAAGATGTTGGCAATGGAGATCCGCGGGCGTTGCAGGTGGCCATTGCTGCCTTTCAGGCGGTTGAGCTGGTTGGAATGCCGGAAGGACGTATTCCGCTCGCGCAGGCGACGACATATCTGGCGTCCGCACCGAAAAGCAATGCGTCGTATATGGCAATCAATGATGCATTACACACCGTACGGCAGAGTGGACATGGCTCGGTTCCACTGCACTTGCGTGATTCGCATTATAAGGGAGCCGAGAAACTGGGGCACGGAAAAGAGTACGTATATCCACATGATTATCCGAACGCATATGTACCGCAGCAGTATTTGCCGGATGGAGTACGGGCAGACTTTTATAAACCGAAAGAAATTGGGTACGAACGGCATATGAAACAGTACTTACAGACGATTCGTTCGAATACGAAAAAACCATAGAAGAGGGGATGTACTTGAAGATTTCAACTAAAGGCCGCTACGGTCTGACGATTATGATGGAACTAGCCCGCCGTTATGGGGAGGGTCAGATGTCGCTTAAATCAATCGCCCAGAAGCATGATTTATCTGAGCATTATCTTGAGCAACTTGTTGCACCGCTGCGCAATGCCGGGCTTGTGAAAAGCATTCGTGGTGCGTATGGTGGATATATTTTGGCGCGTGTTCCAGAGGAGATTACGGCTGGAGATGTGATTCGGGTGCTTGAAGGTCCGATTAGTCCGGTTGAATTTGAGGAAGAGGAAGATCCAGCAAAGCGTGATTTATGGATGCGTATCCGGGATAGCATCAGCGAAGTGCTGGATACGACTACACTGCAAGATTTGATTTCGTTCAAAGGGGACGACAATCTCGATTCGTACATGTTTTATATTTAAAAGGAGCAGGATGTATGGACATGATCTATCTCGACCATGCGGCTACGACTCCGCTACATCCAGACGTTATCGAAGCGATGCTGCCACACTATCAGGAGTTGTACGGCAATCCATCAAGTATGCATCGGTTTGGCCAACAGGCACGCTTCGTGCTGGATGAGTCGCGCATGGCGATAGCGCGCAGTTTGAATGCTGCGCCAGCTGAAATTATTTTCACAGCAGGTGGCACGGAAGCAGACAATACGGCGATTTTTGGTGTAGCTGCAGCACAGGCAGAAAAAGGGAAGCATATTATTACAAGTGCGATTGAGCATCACGCGGTGCTGCATGCATGTGAGCGGCTTGCCCAGCTTGGGTATGAGATTACATATGTGCCAGTGGACTCATATGGTCGGGTTGCAGTCGCGGATGTAGCCGCGGCTATTCGTCCGGATACGATTCTGATTACGATCATGTATGGGAACAATGAAGTGGGCACGCTTCAGCCGATTGAGGAGATTGGACAGCTGGCACGGGAGCATGGGGTATATTTTCATACGGATGCCGTGCAGGCTTTTGGTATTGAAGCCATCGATGTACGTGCCCTGCCGATTGATCTGCTTTCGGTAGCGGCACATAAAATTAACGGACCGAAAGGCATCGGCATGCTTTACGTGAACCGGAATGTAAAGATTGAGCCTCATCTATACGGAGGAAATCAGGAGAAGAAGCGCCGCGCTGGAACGGAGAATGTGCCAGGCATTGCTGGGTTTGCTCGTGCAACTCAATTGGCAATGGAGATGCGGGATAAGCGTCGTGCTGAATATGAAGCGTACCGTCGCGCAATGCTTGCGATCTGGGACGGGGCTGGTATTACGTACGTGGTGAACGGACATGCAGAAGCATACATGCCGCATATTTTGAATGTAAGCTTTCTCGGGATGAACACGGAAACAATGCTCATGAATCTTGATCTTATGGGGATTGCAGCGGCCAGTGGTTCGGCCTGCACATCCGGTTCGCTGGAAATTTCTCATGTGCTGCGTGCGATGAACTTGCCAGAAGAGCGCCTGACATCAGCGATTCGCTTTAGTTTTGGCTATGGCAATACGGTGGAGCAAGTAGAAGAAGCGGCCCGCCGCATCGTACGTATTATACAAAAATAAAGCATGTAAATTCACGCCGCATTCACTCATGAAGCGGCGTTTTCTGCTATGATTTAGACATACAGGCAAGAGGATAAAAAGGAGGCAGCAAACGTGAATAAAACGGCAGAAGACTACAATGATCTTGGATTGCAGGAGCTGACACAAGGACACTTTGAAGAAGCGCTCTCGCTGTTCGAGAAAGCGATTCAGACAGACGGAAGCTATGCGCATCCATACTGCAACATTGGCAACATTCTTGCGGCGACCGGGCATGAAGATGATGCGGTGCGCTGGTTTACCCGTGCCATTGAACTAAACCCGCAGCTGGAGTTGGCTTATTATGGTCTGGGTAATTCGTATTTTAATATCGGCAATTATGAATCGGCACGCGTATCGTTTGAGAAGGCAAAAGAAAAAGGCATGGCTCATCATGACCTTGACTTTATGATTGCGATGTCATACATGCAGGGCGAACAACTGGAAAAAGCAATTGTGTCATTTGAAGCATGCCTTGCTGTACAGCCAGACGATGCGGAGGCATACTTCAATAAAGGGATGTCGTATGCCCGTCTTGGTCGCATTGAGGAGGCGAAGCAGGATTTCCTTAAGACAATTGAGCTGGCACCGGAACATGACGATGCACTGTACAATCTTGGGGTAGCGTATGCATTTCTTGACAACGCAGAGGAGTCGAAGCTGCAGTTTGAGAAGGCGCTTGCGGTTAATCCGAATCATATTTTGGCCCAGAATGCGCTTGATGAATTAAATAAGCAGTAGCATTGGAAGATGTGTCCGGGCATAGCCTGCCCATGTTGCTCCATACTACAAGTACGGAAGGAGATGATCGTCATGCAGCGTGCACGCGACATCATTGGACTTCCTGTTATTGAATGGGAGACGGGCAAAGAGGCGGGCTCTGTTCAGGATCTTCTGTTTAATAAACAGTGGCAGTATAAGGGGCTTTTACTGGAAGAAAAAAATTTTTTTCATAAGGGAAGCTATGTTCCGGCTTCCGCTGTTCTTTCGTTTGGCCCTGATTGCATCATGATTCGCGCAGATGCGATCACATCATTTGATTCTTCCTCCATGTGGCAGACGCTTCGCACGGGACGGGCACCGCTGAAAGGCAAGTCGGTTGTGACCGTGCATGGACGTCATCTTGGATTTGTGGCGGACGTTTATCTTGAGCCGCATGCGGGCAAAATAGTAGGGTACGAGCTTTCGGACGGTATTTTGTCCGATATGCTGGATGGCCGCAGGGTGATTCGGGACACACAGCGTATCACGCTAGGGAAAAACGCTGTTGTTGTAGAGGATATAACAGACAGTGTTCCCTTACATTTGGGAGGATTCAAGTATGATGACGTGCATCAACTGCCAATCGAAAGACATCGGTAAGATCGGGACGAATCAGTATTACTGCTGGAACTGCTGTATTGAGTTCACGCTAGCAGGCAGCAAGGTATCGTCGGTATTCCAAGTGGAAGAAGATGGAAGCCTGCATTCGCTGAATGATCTGTTTTGTGATGATTGCCCGCCGCCATTTGAAACGAACCTGTAAGGAGTGAGTGCCGTGGGTCGTTCTTTATGGATCGGAGTTGCGCTACTTGCTGTAGCAATAGGTATAATGCGCCGGAAGCGGCGCAGTCGGGCATGGCAGATGCTTGGCTATGGCCGACGTCTCATGCGCGGTATGGATGTATCTGGTATAACGAGAATGTCGTCGCGTTATTTGAAGCGAGCGGGTCGTCGTGCGATTCGTGCGATGGCACGGTAGAACGGTAGAACACAAGAAGAAGCTGTCCTAAAAGCCAAAGCATGGCGAATGGGACAGCTTCTTTTGTTATACCGTAAACCGCAGCACTTTTTCATGTGTCTCCGTGGCAAGATGCGATAAATTCTCGATAGCTGCTGCCATTTCTTCGGCTGAAGTGCTTTGCTGTTCGGCGGCAACTGCAATCTGCGTAAGACCGGTTGATGTCTCCTGGCTTACATCCGTAATGACACTAATCTGGGTATGGAGATTGTTGATCAGCTCATGCAACTCCTGTTGCATATGTGTAATTTTTTCCATTTCCTTTTTGGTTTGCTCGGTTTTGCTCACAATGTCATCTAGTGCGCTTCCACTTCGGTGAACCATATTAATTTGATGTTTCACCTGCTCGACATTCATTTCCATTGAGCGAACCGTGACGGCTGTCTCGCTTTGTACGTGTTCGATCAAGTGCATGATTTCCTGTGATGCTTTTGCGGATTCCTCTGCTAGTTTGCGCACTTCGTCTGCGACAACAGCGAATCCTTTTCCTTGCTGTCCGGCGCGGGCAGCTTCGATGGCGGCGTTTAAGGCAAGCAGATTGGTCTGATCCGCGATTCGGGAAATGACATCAACAATGTTTCCGATCTCTTCCGAGCGTTTGCCTAACTTTTGAATAGCCTCAGTTGCGAATGTAACGGTTTGGGAGACGACGTCTAAGTGAGTGATCGCATCGTTCACCGCTCCCATGCCGTCTACGGCAGCTTGCGTTGTCTGAGCTGCTACAGTAAGCGCTTCTTCCGCTGTGAGCGTGGTATGTTCGACTTTTTCCCGCGTTAAATTCATATTGCGATTTACATGTATAATTGCTTCTGTTTGCTCTTCGATACTTGCAGCAATCTGATTGACTGTTTGAGCGACCTGTCCAGTGGTAGCGCCGGTTTCTTCTGCGGCAGCTGCCAATTGTTCCGATGTGGATGATACATTCTCGGATGATTGCTGCATCGTCCGGATCAAAGAGCGTAAATCCTCTGTCATGTGATTAAATCCGTCTGCGAGATGCCCAATCTCATCCTGTCGCTTCACAGGAATTTGCACCGTAAGATCTCCCCCGGCGGCTACGCGGAAACTTGCTTCCATCTCGGCGATTGGACGTACGAACATCCGACGCATGAGGAGTGAGAGAACGATGAGCAGAACGATTAGCGACACAAGAGAGACCCCGAGAATGACGAGGCGCATCGTATGAATCGGCGCATATGCCTCCGCACTTTCCATTGCCATCGCAACGACCCAGCCGGTTCCTTTGACGGGATGGAAGGCCATGAGCTTTTCTATGCCGTTAAATGTATATTCTAACGTTCCATTTTGTTGCTTGAGCATCGTGCGCCCAAAATCATATTTGGAAACATCAAGGGTCGCGATATTTTTAGCATTCGGATGAGCGAGTGTAAGACCTTTTTCATTAACGAGAAAAGCATAGCCGGTTTTCCCCATTTTGATCTCGTTAACATAGTGCCCAAGTGAATCGAGCCGAACAGCCGCAGCGAGAATGCTTCGTCCATCATTAATCGGTTCGGCAAAATAGAGTACGGGTGTTCCATCTTCGGTTTTGGTAAGTGGACTGACGAAGCTTTTTTTCGTCTGGGCAACCGCTTCGAGCACAGATGGTTCCGGGAACGTTTTGCCGATCAGATAACCACTTGAGCCGGCAAGAATAGTACCGGTTGGGGAGGCAATGTAGATTGACTCGTATTCTGGTTGATTTTTCTGTAAAGATGTAAGAAAACGCCCGGCTTCAAATGCGCGGTCAGGTCGGGTATCAACCGCCTGAATTACCGCAAACCGGGCGAGCTGGAACAATGAGTTTTGTTTGGCATCGATTTCTTTTTCTATAAGAATAGCGGCTTCATGTGCAGCCTGATCCATGCCCTGCAGAGTAGCGGTACGTAAGGAAGACGTAGAACTTCGATCAATGAAGAAATATAGCGTCAAAAAAGCACCGGCAATGGTTAAGGCCAGCATCAGCATGATACGGGTCTGTAGCGTCATCGTTTTTTTCATAGCTTGCTCCTTTAGTAATCCAGAATGGACAGAGAAGGAGATAGAACAGGGACGTCGTCGTCCAACGCAGCATCTAGTGTGTCGTACAGGTGAAGTACCCGATCCAGTTTCGAAAAGTGAAGAAGTCTAGACCATGAAGTCTGGCCGGTTACGACCCGGCTTTCAAATCCCTGGCTGTAGCACTTTTTACAAAAGGAAAATAGCAAGGCAAGTCCTGTGCTGTCTACACTTGTAAGTTGTGTCGTATCAAGGATGTAGCGCGTGTGGTCGGCTGTAATGGCCGCAAATAATGTTTTTGCGGCAGCTCGCGAGCGGCTGTAATCAATCTCTCCCTGGAGGGTCAGCACTCGAAAGCCTCGGGTATCCGTTACCAACATTCGTTCTCTCTCCTTTTTTTAAGGCTTATGTATTGTCTGGTTTCATGATAGCGCAGGAATTTAGTCCTGATGTTAATCAAATATAAAGATTTAGTTAATATTGCTACATAAAGGAACAAAAGGATGGAAACACTAAAAAAATGAATGTCAAGAAAGGGATGGGGGAGACAGGATGGGGCGGTTGCTTACAAGCCGCTGGGCGTATGGAGCGGTCGCGGCGCTGCTTATATTAGGAATCATTTATGTAGCCGGGCAGGTAAGCCCGTTTTTTCTTGCGATATGTACGATTGTGAAAAAGGTATTAACTCCGTTTTTTCTGGGGCTAGTTGTTGCCTATTTATTGAATCCAGTAGTCGTATTTTTAACGGATCATCATTTTCCACGTGGACTGGCCATTTTTTTGATTTATATGTTGTTCTTGTTGTTTGTTGCATTCGCCATTATGAACGGCGGTCCGGTGCTGGTACGGGAATCTCGTGAGCTATCGGAGAAGCTGCCGGAACTTGTGTTTACATACCGGGAATGGATCGGACAGATGCAGATTCAGCAGGCAGATTTACCATTTCCGCTGCATAGCGGACTAACAGGTGGGCTCAAACGGATGGAGCTTGCTGTGAATAGCTATGTAGCAGGATTGTTTACAGAAGTGAATGACTGGCTGGATCGTCTTCTGCTGGTGATGCTCATTCCGTTCATTGTGTTTTATATGCTTAAGGATATGAAGACGATGCAGCGAGGAACGCTGTTACTTGTGCCATCGCGCTATCGATCAACGGCGCGGCGTATTTTGTATGATATTGATTATGCGCTTGGTCAGTACGTTCGCGGTCAGCTTATTGTATGTACGGTGGTTGGAGTGCTAGCATATGTAGGTTATTTTCTGATTGGCCTGCCATACGCAGGAGTATTTGCGCTACTTGTCGCGGTGACAAATATTATTCCGTATATCGGCCCATTTTTCGGGGCAGTTCCAGCTATTTTGTTCGCACTGACGATTTCATGGAAGGTTGCATTGTACGCAGTCATTGTAAATTTGGTTATTCAAATATTGGAGGGCAATATTGTCTCACCGTTTATTGTTGGGCGTTCCTTGCACTTGCATCCATTGTTTATTATTTTTGCGGTAACGATTGGGGGAGAGATTGCCGGTCTTGCTGGATTGATTTTTGCCGTTCCGGTCGTTGCGTGCCTGAAAGTTGTGATTGAGCACGTTGTCATTCATACGGTGCGGCGGGAGAAGACGGAAGAGCTAGATTGACAGAGAATCACAGGAATTTGTATAATAGTTTTTGGTGTGAAAAGTTAAATAAGGTAGAAATCGTTGAGGGAACAAGTAGACGCAAGCCCTTGCTCCAGAGAGGAAACTCCATGGCTGAGAGAGTATCCGAAAGAAGAGGCGTTGAAAGCTGCTCCTGAGAGCGGAACGATTGAAGTTCCGCCGGATGCATTATGCATTCGTTATTCCAACAAGGCGACCGCCTGCGTATGTGCGCATGCGGTAAGCAGGGTGGTACCGCGAGAAGATAGCTCTCGTCCCTGATAGAGGGATGAGGGCTTTTTATATATTGAAATAACAGATGGAGGGGTTACATATGAAACGTTTAAGTTCGGCGGAGATTCGCCAGATGTTTCTTGATTTCTTTCAAAGTAAGGGGCATAAAATTGAGCCAAGCATGCCGTTGATTCCAATTGATGATGCATCTCTTTTGTGGATTAATAGTGGCGTGGCGACGCTGAAAAAATATTTTGACGGACGCGTGATTCCGGATAATCCACGAATTACGAATTCACAAAAGTCGATTCGTACGAATGATATTGAGAATGTAGGAAAGACAGCACGCCACCATACATTCTTCGAGATGCTGGGTAACTTCTCAATCGGTGATTATTTTAAGGAAGAAGCGATTACATGGGCGTGGGAATTCCTTACAAGTCCAGAGTGGATTGCATTCGATCCTGAGAAACTGTCGGTTACGATTCACCCGGAAGATGATGAGGCGTATGAGATTTGGAGCAAGAAGATGGGAGTACCGGATGAGCGTATTGTGCGCTTGGAGGGTAACTTCTGGGATATCGGGGAAGGCCCATGCGGACCGAACAGTGAGATCTTTTTTGATCGTGGTGAAGCATTCGGCAATGATCCGAGTGATCCAGAACTGTATCCAGGCGGCGAGAATGAACGCTACCTTGAAATCTGGAATCTCGTATTCTCCCAGTACAATCATAATCCAGACGGCTCATACACGCCGCTGCCGAAGAAAAACATTGATACAGGTGCCGGCCTTGAACGCCTAGCGTCTGTACTACAAGAAGTAGACAATAACTTCGAGACGGATCTTCTGTTCCCGATCATTGAAGCAACAGCTAGCATTTCCGGCAAAAAATACGGCGAGTCTGAAGAATTCGACGTAGCCTTCAAAGTAATCGCAGACCATGCGCGTACAGTTGTATTCGCAATCGGTGACGGTGCGCTGCCATCGAATGAAGGACGCGGCTATGTTATCCGTCGCCTGCTTCGCCGTGCGGTTCGCTACGGAAAAGTGCTCGGCATCGAGAAACCATTCCTTGCAAGCTTGACGCCGGTTGTTGGGGAAATTATGAAGGCATACTATCCGGAAGTGCTTGAGAAGCGTGAATTCATCGAGCGTGTCATTAAAAATGAAGAAGAGCGTTTCCATGAGACACTGAATGAAGGTCTGCACATTCTAGAGCAAATGGTAGAGACAGCCAAAGCCGCAGGACAGACACAAATTGCGGGTCCAGAAGCGTTCAAACTGTATGATACGTATGGCTTCCCATTCGACCTCACGGAAGACTTCGCGATGGAAAAAGGCATGACCGTGGACCGCGAAGGATTCGATGCGGCAATGGAAGAGCAGCGTGCCCGCGCTCGTGCAGCTCGTCATGATGAGAACAGCATGCAAGTACAGGGCGGTGTTCTTGGCGACATTAAAGTGGCTAGTGAGTTCGTTGGATACACGAATCTTGTAGCGGATGCGAAAATTGTGGCGCTGATTCATGAGAATGAACAGGTTGATATGGTAGGTGCAGGGGCTGAATGCCAGATCATTCTGGACCGCACTCCATTCTATGCGGAGTCCGGCGGTCAGGTAGCCGATAAAGGTACACTGACAGCAGGTGATACAAAGGCACAAGTAAAAGATACACAGAAGGGACCGAATGGTCAGAACGTGCATACTGTATTGGTGGAGACAGGTACGCTCAAAATTGGCGATACAGTTGCAGCGCATGTCAATCGGGCATCTCGTGCGGATATCGTGAAAAACCATACCGCGACTCACCTACTGCATCAGGCGCTTAAGGACGTGCTTGGCACGCATGTAAATCAGGCTGGTTCCTTAGTATCACCAGAGCGTCTGCGTTTTGACTTCTCTCACTTTGGTGCGGTAACACCAGAAGAGCTCGAACAAGTTGAAGCAAACGTGAATGAGCAAATCTGGCATAATATTCAAGTTGATATTATGAATAAATCGCTCACAGAAGCAAAAGCTATGGGCGCAATGGCGTTATTTGGCGAGAAATACGGCGACACCGTTCGTGTTGTACAGGTAGGCGACTACAGCCTTGAGTTGTGCGGGGGCTGCCACGTTCATAACACAGCTGAGATCGGGCTGTTCAAGATCGTAAGCGAAGTGGGAATTGGCGCTGGTACAAGACGTATCGAAGCTGTAACAGGTCGCATGGCATATGAGTATTTGAACAAGCAGCTTCAAACGCTTAAATTCGTGGCTGATGAGCTGAAAACAACCGTACCAAATGTTCCACAGCGCATCGAAACGCTCAAAGTTGAGATGAAAGACATGGAGCGTGAAAACGAATCGCTGCGTGCGAAGTTGAGCAATCTCGAAGCGGCATCCCTGACTGACCAAGTAGAGGACATCAACGGTGTTAGCGTCCTTGCTGCAAAAGTAAATGGTGTAGATATGGATAACTTGCGCAGCATGGTAGATGATCTGAAACAAAAACTTGGCTCTGCTGTTGTTGTGCTCGGATCTGTGAAAGAGGATAAAGTAAACCTTGTAGCCGGTGTAACAGCTGATCTCGTTGGGCGAGGTCTACATGCAGGGAAAGCTGTTAAAGAAGCTGCTTCGCGTTGCGGCGGAGGCGGTGGTGGTCGTCCGGATATGGCGCAGGCTGGCGGTAAAAATCCAGAACAGCTGTCCGACGCACTCGCTTTCGTGAAAAACTGGGTACGCGAACAAATTTAGTTTTGGCTGGAACAGGAATTTGGCCGAGCGAAGCGAATTATGAAAGGATAGAGATCCTTTGAAAGAGGTGCTAGCAGTGAGTTCCATGGATCATACAATGAAGTTTACATTTAAACCGGACGATGTGGAAGCGGAAGCCCGCGATGTGCTGCTCAGCGTGTACAGTGCGCTTGATGAAAAAGGGTACAACCCGATTAATCAGATTGTTGGTTACCTGATCTCGGGTGACCCGGCGTATATTCCGCGTCATAACAACGCACGTACCATGATCCGCAAGCTAGAGCGTGACGAATTAATCGAGGAACTTGTTCGTTCGTATCTTCGCCAGCACGGTAGCTAAATTCCGTAGAGCTACGCATCCGGCCAGGCCGCCGTTCATGGGGCAACGAGCCGGAGCAATTATTAGGCAAGAGCAGGAGACACATGTATGCGCAGGATGGGACTCGATGTCGGAGACAAAACAATCGGAGTGGCAGTCAGCGACGAGCTTGGCTTCACTGCCCAGGGAATTGAAACAATCCGACGTGAAGGCAAGAAAAAAGATTATCTCCGTCTCGAAGAACTCATAAAACAGTATGAGATCGGGGAAATTATTGTTGGGCTTCCCAAGAACATGAACGGTACGATTGGACCTCGGGGAGAACTGTGCCAGGCATTCGGAGAGTACGTGCATAACCGCTCCCGCATTCCGGTTGTGATGTGGGATGAGAGGCTTACCACGATGGCAGCCGAGCGTACGCTGCTTGAAGCGGATGTAAGCCGCAAGAAGCGAAAACAAGTCATCGACAAAATGGCGGCGGTCATGATTTTACAAAATTACATGGATGCCAACCCACAAATAGGAGGTTAATTCGTATGGAAATGGAAAACATGGAAGTAAACGTTGGGGAATACATTACAATCACAGACGAAGAATCAGGTCAGGAGATTGAATTCCTGGTAATGTACATCTTCGAAATCGAAGATCGTACGTATCTCTGCCTCGTGCCTGCTGATCAGGAAGAAGAGGAAGAGTACGAAGTAGAGTTTATGCGCTATGACGGCTCTGACATGCTGCATCCGATCGAAAACGATGAGGAATGGGAACAGGTTGAAGCGACATTTGAAACGCTCATGAACGAACTCGATAACGAGGAAGTATAAGCGTTACTAACGATATGATGTAACACCGAAACCGCTCACGTACTGGGCGGTTTTTTGGTGTATAATAAACGGATGGAATTGGTGCATAAAGGAGAGGGAGAGTTGTGCGACAGATAGCAAAGCTTATGGGGGGGATTCTACTGTTGTTTGCCGTGCTTGTTGGCGGGATGGGCTACTATGTACACAGCGCGCTGCAACCAGTAGAAGAAAACAAAGGGCAGAAGAAAGTTATTGAGATTCCACCGAGTTCATCTACAGCAGAGATTGGACAGATTTTAGAAAAAGAAAAGATCATTAAAAATGGGCGAATCTTTTCTTTATATTTGAAGTTCGGAGAAAAATCCCCCGTACTAAAAGCAGGGAAATATCAGCTGACTATTGGGGATACGATTGAGCAGATTACGGCGAAAATGGAGAAGGGTGAATTTTATAAAGATGATCATGTAGTAACCATTCCAGAAGGGTTCACCATTGAGCAGATTGCGACCCGTCTTGAAGAAAAGAAAATTGTGAGCAGGGCTGCATTTTTGAAAGAGGTAAACCAGGGAGTATTTACACAGGAGATTCTTAAAGGAATTCCGCAAGGGGACAAGCGTATCAAGTATCGTTTGGAAGGATACTTGTTCCCAGATACGTATGAGTTCAAAAAAGGCAGCACAGCACATGATGTGATCAATAAAATGCTGGATCAAACAGAAGAAGTCTGGAATACGGAATGGAATGCGAAGTTCCAACAGCATCATCTTACGCGCCATCAAGCGATTACGCTCGCATCCATTGTGGAACGGGAAGTGCGCGTCGATGAAGAGCGGCCGATTGTCGCAGGTGTCTACTTCAACCGTTTGGCCAAGCAGATGCCGCTGCAGTCAGATGCGACCGTTCAGTATTTGTTCGGCAAGCAAAAAGAGCGGGTAACCTTTGCTGATTTGAAGCAGGTGAGTCCGTATAACACGTATAAAGTGAAAGGATTACCGCCAGGTCCGATTGCAAGCCCGGGTAAGAAGTCGCTCGAGGCTGTAGCGAATGCCCAGAAGAATGATTACTTGTTCTATGTTACGAAAAAAGACGGCTCTGGTGGGCATTACTTTGCGAAAACGTACGAAGAGCATCTGAAAAACATCGAACGCAGCAAACAGAACGAAAAATAGATTTTACACTATCAGTATGTTATTATAAAGAAGTTTTGAAGGAAGGATGGTATTCGTATGATTACCGGGGACGCAGTCACACACTATATTGAACGTCTCGTTCCGGTGCGTGATGAATTGTTGTCGCGTATGGAGCAGGAAGCGGCGGCAGAACATATCCCGATTATTCAGCTTCCAGCCGTGCAAA
Organism: Aneurinibacillus uraniidurans; assembly: GCF_028471905.1. Lineage (NCBI taxonomy): Bacteria > Bacillati > Bacillota > Bacilli > Caryophanales > Paenibacillaceae > Aneurinibacillus > Aneurinibacillus uraniidurans. The sequence continues at coordinate 852,283 of NZ_CP116902.1, forward strand.
TGCTTCGCTTTCTACTTACGATGCATCAGCCGAAGAATATTCTGGAAGTCGGCATGGCGATCGGGTATTCAACGATCTGGCTTGCGCGCGCAGCGGATGAAGCACGCATTACATCCATTGAGATTTCGGAGGAAATGGTGCAGCGAGCAACTCGTAATTTTGCCGAAGCTGGCGTAAGCGACCGGATCACGGTGCTGCATCAGGATGCACAGGAAGGTCTGGCAGATGAGCAGGAATTTGACTGCATCTTTCTAGACGCGGCCAAGGGACAGTATCGGAAGTATTTCGATTTGTACGTCCCGCATCTGAAAAAAGGCGGCCTTCTGATCTGTGACAATGTTTTATTTCGCGGGATTGTGGCAGAGCCGGATGAGAATGTGCCGAAAAACAAGCGTGGCATGATTACGAAGCTGCGCAGCTTTAATGAATTTCTTGCAGCCCACCCCGCATTGGAGACGACTTTCGTCCCGATTGGAGACGGGCTTGCGTTATGCATAAAACGGGGGGACCTATCGTGAAAAAACCAGAATTACTCTGTACAGCTGCGAACCTTGATGAGCTGGTGCAGATGATGGATGCCGGCGCTGATGCGATAAGCATTGGGCATGAGCGTTTTGGCTTGCGTGTGGCGGGTAACTTCTCACTCGATGAGATTCGCGAAGCCGTGAAGTTGGCGCATGCTCGCAGCGTAAAAATTTATGTATCGGTAAATGCTGTGTTGCACAATGCTGATCTAGAGGAATTACCGGACTACTTGAAAGCACTCGATGAGATCGGTGTCGATGCGGTCGTGTTTGGTGATCCAGCCGTGGTTATGACGGCACGTCAAGTCGGTTTGAAAGCGCCGCTGCACTGGAATGCAGAAGTGCTGACAACGAACTATGAAACGATGAACTACTGGGGCAGCAAGGGTGCGACCCGTGCATTTGTCGCACGTGAGTTAAACATGGATGCGATTATCGAAACGAAAGAAAATGCGGACGTAGAAATTCAAGTACAGGTGCACGGGGCGACATGTATTTTTCATTCCCGCCGTGATCTTGTGACAAACTATGAGAAGCACAAAGGTGAGGAAGCCGCACGCCCTGGTCTGGATCGTGGATTGTTCATTACGGAAGAGAAGCGGGATGAGCTCCAGTATCCGATCTATGAAGACCGAAACGGTACCCATATTATGAGTTCCGAAGACATCTGCATTCTAGAGTACCTGGATGAGCTGATGGATGCGGAGATTGACAGTTTCAAAATCGAAGGCATTATGAAGGATGCAGCATACAATGCCAAAGTCGTGGCGATCTATCGTGCTGCAATTGATACGTATATGGAAGATCCAGCTGCATTTCAGGATAAAACAGCAGAATGGATGAAAGAGATTGAGGCCATCCAGCCAGCTGAACGTGAACTGACGACAGGTTTCTTCTTTAAAGAGCAAGTTTATTAATCGAGGTGATCCGAATGACGGAATCAAATACAAGTAAAATCATCACACCGCGCGGACCAATTCTGCAAAAGCCAGAAGTGCTGGCACCAGCCGGTAATTTGGAGAAGTTGAAATATGCGGTTCGCTATGGTGCAGATGCCGTATATATTGGCGGCCAAAGTCTTGGCTTGCGGGCAAATGCCGATAACTTTTCTTTCGATGAAATGAAGGAAGCAACCGAGTTTGCCCACGCTCACAATGCAAAAGTCTTCGTCGCAACGAACATCATTGCGCACAATGAAGACTTGCACCAGGTAGATGAGTTCATGCGCAACTTGCAGCGTGCAGGCATTGATGCCATTATCGTGGCAGACCCGGCACTTATTCAGCGCACGAAGCAGGCAGCTCCGGATCTTGAACTGCACTTGAGCACACAGGCATCGACAACGAACTGGCAGACGGTGCAGTTCTGGAAAGAGGAAGGCGTCAGCCGGGTTGTACTGGCACGTGAAGTGTCTGTACAAGAAATCCGTGAGATTAAAAAGCATGTTGACATCGAGATTGAAGCGTTCATTCATGGTGCGATGTGTATTTCGTACTCCGGGCGCTGTGTGTTGTCTAACCACTTTACCGCACGTGATTCGAACCGTGGTGGCTGTTCCCAGTCTTGTCGCTGGCAGTACGACATGTTTGAATCCCTGCCAAAAGAAGAGGCTGCACTCGGACAGATCGGCAAAAAAGCATTGCCGATGTTTGGTGAGGAAGATCCGATGTTTACAATGAGTTCGAAAGACATGTGTATGCTCGAATACTTACCGGATATGATCGACGCTGGCGTGGACAGCTTCAAAATCGAAGGCCGTATGAAAAGCATTCACTATGTAGCGACTGTTGTAAACCAGTACCGTCGTGCTGTTGATGCCTACTGTGCGGACCCGGACAACTACAAGCTGAGCCCAGAATGGATGGAAGAAATCTGGAAAGCGTCACACCGTTCGATGACAACAGGCTTCTTCTATGGAACACCAGCTGAAACCGAGCAACTGTTTGGTGAGAATGAGGACATTCCACAGTATGATTTTGCTGGGCTTGTGCTCGATTACGATGCGGAAACAGGCATCGCAACCATTCAGCAGCGTAATAAATTTAGCGTTGGTGATACGATCGAATTTTTTGGTCCGAAGATGGATCGTTTTACGCAAACAATTGGTGAGATGTGGAATGACAAAGATGAGAAAATCGAGTCTGCTCCACATGCGATGCAAATTGTGAAGATGCGGGTAGACCGTCCTGTGGCACAACACGACATGATGAGAAAAGAGAAAAAGTAATACGGTTTACGCCCCCTTCTGTTTCGGCAAGACTGATGATAACAGTCTGCGTCGAAACAAAGGGGGCTTTTGTATGTCGATTTCGCGGAAGAAGCGGCGTATTTTTATCGTGGGGCTTTTATTTACGTTTCTTTACACTGGAATTATCAGTCATCTGGCGTGGATTCAGGTTGTGGCAACGCGATCGTTCTCGCCGCATCATGTTGATTTGGTCGAGCGAGCGGTAGCCCAGCGACGAGAGAAGCTTGTGCTTAACAGTGGGCGTGGCATGATCTATGACCGACAGGGGACTCCGCTGACTGGAGAAGAAAAAGTAGGTCTGGCGATATTTCCGCTTGTCCGGTATGATCTTGAGAAAAGTGGAAAAGTTGATAAGCTTGCCCGTATTCTTGGGATGACAGAGACGGAAGCATTTCAGTTGATTAAAGAGCGGAAACATGCAGGATTTTGGGAGGATGGATCAGGGAGTGTCGTTGCACTTCGACCAGAGCAGGCAAGGGAGATACAGGCACTTAGTATTGCTGGTGTATTGCCGCTTCCGGTTACGGCTCGCTATCCAAAAGATGAACTTGCTCCCCATATCATTGGCTATATTGGACAGAACGCGAAGCTCATTCAGGAGAAATATATGGATGATGTGCAGAGTGGCGCTCTTCACCCAAACAGCAAGATTGGGGTTGCTGGACTAGAGCGGACCTTTCAACCTTTTCTTGCTGGTGTCGGGGAGAAGTCTGTTTCGTACTATGTAGACGGGCGTGGGAATCCATTAAATGGTCTTGATATTCGGATGAATGAGGCACAAAATTCTTTTTATCCACTGTCAGTTATGACTACGCTGGATCGAACCATACAGCAAAAAGTAGAAGAAGCATTGCAGGCATCTCCGCTTCGAAAAGGAGCAGCGGTCATTCTGGATGTCGGAACGAGAGAAGTGCTTGCGAGTGCCTCGAAGCCGAACTTTGACCCGTCTCGTCCAAATCCAGGGACGAATGATTGGCAGAACCTTGCCATCAAGCAGACCACACCTGGCTCGATTTTTAAAATGGTAGTAGCGGCAGCGGCGCTTGAAGAAGGACTCGTTAAGCTCGATGATCATTTTGTATGTAAGGGGCAATACGGCAAGTACGGATTTACTTGCTGGAAGGAAGGAGGGCACGGCGAGCTGACGTTTGCGGAGGCGTTTGCCGATTCATGCAACATTACGTTTGCGGAGGTAGCAAAAAAAGTTGGGCCAGAGAAGCTTGAACTGTATGCCCGCAAGCTGGGACTGAATCAGGAAATTGGCTGGCAGAAGATGCCGTTCTATAAGCTTGGGTTGTTCCGACAATTCGATGGGGAAGAGAGGGGACGCGTGTTTGCACAGGATCGTCCTGTTCAAGATGAGGGTGTGTTAATTCAGACAGGAATCGGACAGCGGGATGTACAGTTGACCCCGCTGCAGGCAGCGAACATGGCAGCGATTATCGCGGGAGGTGGACAAAAGCAAAAGGTAAAAATCGTCCAGTCTATTAATTATCAAAATGGCACGACCTTTTATCGCTTTGAAGACCGCCCGCTTGATGGTGGTATGATCTCGCCGGAGACAGCGAGTAAGCTGCGTGGTCTTATGGAAGGGGTAGTGGATCACGGTACAGCTACCATGCTGAGAAATTTACCGTGGAAAGCCGCAGGCAAAAGCGGAACGGCTCAAATTACAGTAAACGGGGTAGCACGCAATAATCAATGGTTTGTCGGGTATGTACCGCGTGAGAATCCAAAGTATGCCATCGCTATACTGGCGGCAGACCAGCCGACGAAAGGCGTGAATGAAGCAACAAAACTGTTTGGAGAGATTGTAACCCGGATGGCACAGACAGAGAAGAAATAGCTAGAAGTAGGGAGGGAGAGAAATGAAACAGACGCTTAGTCGGATGACCAACAAGCTGTCGCCAGGTGGTAGCTTAAGTGTGGTGCTCACGGTTGGGGCTGTTTTAGCTTTGCTGTTGTTATTTATTTCAACTGCGATTGTAGATGAGGTATTAGAACAGGAAACAGTGCAATTTGATCAGATGGTATATGGTTGGCTGCACCAGATGCATAGTGCGGCAATCACTGCTGATGTAATTTTTTTGACGAACATGGGGTCAGCATTTCGCCTGATTCCGATTTATGTGTTGATTGTGATCATGCTCTTGATCTGGCGGAAACGGGAAGAAGCGCTTATGTTGACGTTTGCCCTTGGTGGAGGCGGAGCGCTCAATTATGTTTTGAAGCAGATATTCCGCCGCAGTCGCCCGGATGTGGAGCATCTGGTAGAAGCGGGGGGATATAGTTTTCCGAGTGGGCATGCGATGGTGTCGTTTATTTTTTACGGAATGCTTGCATATTTAGTCTGGTACTATTTGTACGAGTATCCGGTCTGGCGTTATCTGATTCCTGCTTTGCTTGTTTTGCTTGGGATTAGCATCGGCATTAGCCGTATATATCTTGGGGTGCATTATGCAACAGATGTTATTGCTGGGTTCACGATCGGGGGAATCTGGTTGATTGCTTGTATTGTCGGACTTCGGGCACTGCATTGGTATAAGGAAAAGCAAAGCAGTTGAACGTATGCGCTTTCTGCTTTGTTTTGTTATAATGGGAAATGGTTAGACAAGCTAGTAAGCACCCATATAAGGAGTGACAAACATGAGTGAAGCAGTACATACACTGGAAGGCTGGTTTGCCCTGCATGATTTTCGGACGATTGATTGGGTAGCATGGGGAGCCGCTACTGAAGCAGAACGCCAGGAAGCGATTGAAGAGTTGATGGCGTTTATGAATGATTGGACCGATATGGAAGAAGCGAAACAAGGAAGCAGTACCGCATTTACCGTAGTCGGTCATAAGGCTGACATTGCGTTTATGCATCTGCGCCCAACGCTCGAAGATATTGAAGAAGTCGAGAATGAATTTAATAAAACTGCATTCGCATCGTATACGGTTCGCGACTATTCATACGTTTCCGTTGTTGAGCTGAGCAGTTACATGTCACAGGAAGCAGACCCGATGCAGGACCCTGCGATTCGAGCACGTCTGTATCCGGCTCTACCGAAAACAAAACATGTATGCTTCTATCCGATGAATAAGAAGCGTGAAGGTAACGATAACTGGTACATGCTTAGCATGGAAGAGCGCCGCGGCATGATGCGCAGCCACGGCATGATTGGGCGCTCGTACGCTGGTCGCGTGACCCAGATTATTACCGGTTCTGTCGGTTTTGATGATTGGGAGTGGGGCGTGACGCTGTTCTCGGATGACCCGATCACATTTAAGAAGCTCGTATACGAAATGCGTTTTGATGAAGTGAGCGCACGCTTCGGTGAGTTTGGTTCATTTATCATCGGCAATCGCCTGACGAATGAGCGCCTGCCAGAGTATCTTTCTATGTAAGTCCTATAAAGAAAGGAGCGGTCTTAGAAATCGTGTGTAACGATTGAGACCGCTTCTTTTTTTATCTGGGCGGGCATTTTCTAACGTGTAGTAGAGATGCAGAAAAGGAAGTTCCTCAGAACCTATCGTGACATAGCCTCTGCTATGCTAGGGTATTCCTTAAACGTAAGTCCGGCAGGTAGAGGAATCGTAAATGTTTTGTTCGAAAACTTCGGATTTACCTCAAACTTTGTAGCAATTTGTAAGACATTATTTGGAGATGTTTGTTTTACCCAAATTCCTGTGGCTGTATCAATCCAGATATCACCCGCTGGCATTCCCTCATAAGTAGAAGTAAAATGATAAGCCATACGACCGTTGATTTTTTCTTGGTTTTCATAGACGTACGTGGTTCCGTGTTTACTTGCTTCTTCTAGTCCGTCTATATCTCTAATAAACGTGAATGTTTTCGTATCTTTCACTTTTATAGCTTTTTTATTTAATGGTAGATACGGGGTATACGCATAAAACCATTGTTTATCATACAAATTGTAAAGGGTAGAACCTTGATTTATCCGCTTTTCTCCTGTTGGACTGGTTACGACCTGGCTCATCATTTGGGATTTGAGTAGCACCTTGGATTGCTTCACATCTGCCCAGTATTCATTTATGCTTTCAAGTTCATTTTTCGGATTATATACTTTGTATTCAACGTAATAGGATGACGGGAGCGGGATTTTCTTTAATGTTTTTATAATATCTTGAGTTGATTGTGTAGATTGTTGTTTGGAGAGAGCTGGTGATTTGTCTTCGGCTAATGCAAGAGGAGATGAAACAAGACCAAGCAAAATTGTGGCTGTTAAAACGGACGTAAGTTTTTTCTTCATGATAAAACCTCCTAATGATTTGTAACACCATTTATTTCAACAGGTAAATATCTATTTTATAGTTACTTTTACATATATTACAAAAAATTAAGAAGTACGTATCAGAGGATTCTGTTCAGGAGTAAGGCAGAGGATCAGGCATTAACGGTTGCGTGTAGGGACGCTCAATTCGGCATTCAGTTTTGCTATAATTAAATAAAAGAGGCTGGGGACAATCGTCCTCAGCCTCTTAGTACATAACGGGATAGTATCTGATTACTGATACAGCAAATAGTTCTTGCGTTCTTCTTTAAACTTCTTCAATCCTGGTGCATACTTTGCCTCGATTTGCTGCGGTGTTAGTCCTTGCAACAAGTACTGACCAATCTTATCCGTACCCATGATCTTATCAAACATTACAATTTCCTTGCCGCTGCGTGGTACTTTGAAATTGTTTAACTTGTGTGCATACGCAAGCGCATAAATACCAGTGCGTGCCGGATTGAATGTGTGATAGTTCGTGATGTTTAAACGTACACCGCCTGAGCTGCCACGCTTTTCAGCTATGAACGTTACACCTGGTAGTTTCGCACCGTTCATCAATGCCGCATATTTTTTCGAATCAATGCCTTTGCCACCAATCCAAGTGAATGGACCATCCTGGAATATCCCCGTTCCCTCACCGAGACCAGTTGCATTATAACCAAATACAGACTGCATGTTTGGCATAAGCGGTGAACTTTGTACCCATTTCAGCCCCGTATCCTGGAAGATCATATTGCGCGTATAGCCTTCCATCGGTACGACAGATAGATTCGCTTTAATTTTCCGGTTAAAGAAGTAAGCGAGTTCTCCTGCGGTCATGCCGTGTGTCATCGGCAGGTTGTCTACCCCGACGAATGTTTTGAATTTATCTTCTAGCACTGGACCATCGACAATTGTGCCGCCGAGTGGGTTCGGGCGGTCCAGAATGACAATCGGGATACCAGCTTTTTGTGCGGCCACCATACAATAGTTCATTGTCGACATGAATGTATACGAACGAGCTCCGATATCCTGCATGTCAAATACAAGCACATCTACATTTTTAAGCATAGCCGGTGTCGGCATGCGAGTCGTTCCATACAAACTGTATACCGGGATTTTAAGGGTCGGATGTGTGTAAGATGTTACATACGCTCCTGCTTTTGCTTTGCCATCGAGTCCGTGTTCTGGGCTGTACAGCGCGGTAAGTGAAGCACCGGGATAGGAGGCTAGCACATCTATCATGCTGACTCCCTTACTGTTGACACCTGTTTGGTTCGTAATTAATCCGATACGTTTGCCGTCAATGAGATGAGAATACTTCTCTAGTAAAATATCATCGCCTAACTTAAAAGAGGATGTATCGGGTGCTTGCGGTGCAACAGAAGCTGATGCAGGCAGGATCATCCCTATAAGCAGTACGATTAGTGCCGTAAGCACTGACAACCATTTTTTCATTCTTTCTCCCTGCTTTCCTTTATGTATATAACTTGATTATACGTGGATTCATTTCATCTTCCTACCAATTTGGCATGGAATCATTCAAAAGTTCTATGAGATTTTTCGAGAAGAATGAAACTTGTGTGACAAGTACCTCGTATAAAAAATCAATGAGAAAACTATGATCGAGGGGGATAATCTCTTATGTTTAAAAAGTTTATGGCCAAGATCGGCATTGGTTCTGCAAAAGTGAATCTCGTTTTGCATAAAGACGGCTGTGAGATGGGACAGACTGTAACAGGTGATTTGATGATTGAAGGTGGGTCGGTTGAGCAAAGGATTAACCGGCTGGATGTTGATTTCATGCTGAGTATTCGGACGAAACAAAAAGAATACGTACACCGTGTAGCAACCATTCCGATGTCAGGAGCGTTTGTCATCGGCGCATCTGAGCGCAAAGTGCTGCCGTTCTCGTTTGTATTGCCGCCTGATTTACTCGTAAGTGCGCCATCTGTGGCATACTACTTCACGACACATCTTGATATTGCTGATGGAGTGGACAGTGGTGATCGCGATTATCTTCATGTACTCATGCCGCATCATTTGGCTAACACGGTCGAAGCGTTTCGTTTGCTTGGCCTAATGGAAAAGCCGAACTCGCGCAAATTTGATGGCTATACACAGCAGTTCGAATTTGCCCCAACTACGATGTGGCGCGGTCAGGTCGAGGAAGTAGAATTTGTGGCGGCAATGGAGCCAGATGGCATTCGTTTGCTGCTGGAAGTCGATCTGTATTCTTTCGGACGTGAAACGGAGCTGCGCCGTGACGTATACATTCCAGCGGAGACAGCGGGTCAGGTGCAGGCACTTGCTGATTATTTACACAGTATGATTGATGAGATGATTGCAAATCCGCAGATGTATATGCATGTGCGCGATTACTTTGGCCGAGGACACCATCATGATTATCAGAGCTATGGTGCTAACCGCTACGGTGGGTTTGCCGGAGCATTGGGAGGCGTGGCTGTTGGAATGCTTGGTGGCATGATCCTTTCTGAAGTCATGGGAGATTTCATGGAAGATGCGCTTGGGGGAATTGGCGATATCGGACAGGAATTGGAGTCTGCGGCAGAAGACTTTGGTGGCGATTTGTTTGATGGTGGATTTGACTTTGGTGACGATGAATAAAAGCTCGTAAAAATAGCGATACAAGTAAGAATCAGGTATGTGTTAGGCGGATACTTACACAGGCGTTACGAAGGAGGGAATTCCATGGACTTTACCCAACACGCACTTACAGAAGCAGGAAAGATGGAACCGGGGAGCTTACCCCACCTGACAGAAGATGAGCGCCGGAAAGCAGAGGAGCTGGCGCGATCAATTCAGGTGAACGATAGCACAGCCGTGCTGCAGTACGGCGCAGCTTTGCAAAACGAGATCTCACAGTTTTCAGATACGATTCTTGATCATGTACGTGCCAAAGATGGCGGTGAAGTCGGCCAGGCACTTACTGAGTTAATGCTCAAAGTTAAAGAAGTGGATACGACGACGCTTTCGGGTCGCAAAGGTGGACTGCTATCGAAGGTACCTGTGTTTGGTTCCATGATGAATTCTGGCAAAAAGATGCTAGCGCAGTATGAAAAGCTGGGCGGTCAGGTCGCGACGATTACGAAGCAGCTTGGGACGGCGAGTGAACAGCTTTTACGGGATATCAAGCTGCTCGATACGCTGTACGAGAAGAATCGAGAATTCGTCCGGGAGATTGATTTGTACATTGCGGCTGGGAAAATGAAGCTAGCTGAGCTTGCGACAGAAGTACTGCCTGCGCTGAAGCAGAAAGCAGAAGCATCTACTGACCCAGCTGATGTACAGGAGTTAAACGACATGGGTCAGCTGATTGAGCGGCTAGAGAAAAAAGTACATGATCTGCTTTTAACACGTACGGTAACGATCCAATCTGCACCGCAAATCCGGCTGGTGCAAAACAATAATCAAGTACTGGTCGAAAAAATTCAATCGTCCATTTTAACAACGGTTCCATTGTGGAAAAATCAGCTTGTGATCGCAGTGAGTCTCCAGCGTCAGAAGAACGCGCTTGATGTGCAAAAGCAAGTCACTGATACGACGAATGAACTGCTGCTGCGTAATTCAGAGCTATTAAAGATGAACTCAATTAACATCGCCAAAGAGAACGAGCGTGGGGTGATCGAGATTGAGACTTTGAAGAAAACACAGTCAAATCTTGTTGACACACTGGAACAGACATTGCAGATTCAGCGGGAAGGACGAGAGAAACGACAGGCAGCAGAACAGGAAATCACGTATATGCAAAAAGAGCTGAAAGAAAAATTAACCGCACTGGCAACCGAATATCGGCGCCGGTGATCAAAAAAAAGGTTGGAGCAATATGCTTCAACCTTTTTTTTGTGTCGTTCTTCTAATTACAAAGATAATAGTATGTTCAGAATATGTTCAGAATCATTTGATAATATAGAGGTGTTCAGTTTATGCTAGTGTGATTTCAAAAAAGCTGAGAATATCCAGAGGGAGGACAACTCGCTTGATTACTAGAAAAAACGTTACGGCGGATGATGTTTCATTTCTCTATCAATTATATAAGGAAACAAGAGGGGAGGCGCTAGTAGTAATGGACTGGGACGAGGAAGAGAGGGAAGCATTTCTTCGTATGCAGTTCGATATGCAGAGGAGTTCGTATGCGCTACAACATCTAGCAGCTGATCATGAGATTATAAAGCTTGATAAGGTGCCTATCGGTCAGGTTATGACCAAAATCACAGATCATTCCATCTGGCTTATTGATTTATCTTTGCTGGCACAATATCGAAACCAGGGGATTGGTACATGCTTGATTCGGGATCTTCAAGAGCGAGGAGAGAAGATGAGGAAGGCTGTGCGCCTGCACGTGCTATATAATAATCCGGCACAAGATTTGTATGCAAGGCTTGGATTTTATATAACGAGTGAAAAATTTCCGTACCTCGCGATGGAGTGGTTGTCGAGTGAAAAAGTAGAAAGAAATAAGAACAAAGATTAGGATGAGTGATCAATATGTGGACGAAACTAGGATGTGTACTAGCGCATACGCTTCAAAAGGTTGGGGGAAATATACTCCCGCCTTTTGAAGCGTATGGTTATTCGTCTGCCATGCCGTACACATCAAGCACCTGCTCGATGCGTCGTTGCTTCCGCTCGATGACCCGTTCAATAAATCGCTCGTAGTCATCATCGGCCTGCCGATTTCGTTCCGCATATAGATGCTTGAGTTGAGTCAGATGCTCAATGAGTGTTAGATCGGTAGAATAAGCATCACCGGCCTTAACCTTGCGCAAAATGATCTCTAGCAGTTTTTCATTCGATGCCTCGATTGATTTTGTACCTTGCCGAATGTAGATCGCGCCATAGCGTAACTCGCCTCGACTGATAATCGAAGTATACGGAACGTATTTCGGATCGTATTCAATAATAAGCACCTGAAACTTTTTATCCGTAAATGGAGCAGATGCTTGCCCATCAAAAATAAAATCTTCCGTGCGGTATTTGACCCAGCTTGGCAGATAATTGCCGAGTTTATTATCTACGTCGGCCTTATCGAGAAAATCTTGATTAGACAAGCCATCAAGAGAGGAACTGCCATCCGCTTGCTGCCCCACTCCAACAATAATCGAGCCGCCACCCGAGTTCGCAATCGCGAGAATATGTTTAGCGAGTTTCGTGAGATCAATCCACTTCGCTTTAAAATCGAGAAAGTCTGTTTCTCCTGTATTATGGAGCAGCAAGTCGCACAGTGTATCATGCGTAGGATCAAGCAGAAAATCTTTCAGCTTTTGTGGCTGAATATCTTCATAAAACATCGTATTCGCCCTTCCTTACTCGTTTGCTTGTATTATATCGTATGGAATGGGACAATGTGCATGTATATTTATATTATTGGTGATATATTCTCCTAGAAACCTTTGTAAAGGGAAGTCCATACTATAAGGTAAGTGATTCCAAGTAGAGGTGTACTATATATGAATGGGAATTCTTCTCTTGTTCTAACGGTCGTTGTACTCGGGTTTATATTCATCCTGGTCATGGTTAGGTCGTTCAAAAGCAGGAAAAATCGCTGTTTAGTTTATACAGCTCTTAACCATGATGACTATTTTAAAATAGTAGCACGTTTAAAATCTGCCGGGATTAGCTATGCTGTAAAAACACCGTCAAATTCAGGGTATCCCACTCCTTCTGGCTATTCAACGTCACATGATTATACACAATACGATATTTATGTAAAAAAAGAGAATCAGCATAAGGCACAACAAGCCATTCATAACGGTAAATAAACAGAAAGCCCTCACTATCCAAAATGGATTGCGAGGGCTTTCTGTTTATTTATTTACTGCACTTCCTAGCCGTTTAAGCTTATTCCATCCAACTGTGATTCCGCGCAGCGCAGACCAGATTGACTTTATGACAACATACGTCATGAACTGTCGGTAAATAATTCGCTGCAGGAACAGCCAGATCAAAGGTTTCGGGCTTTCTTCCTCCAGGCGGAATGCATAGAAGGAGGCAAGAAAATCAACCAGGAAGAACACAACATAGAACAATAATGTTTTTTGCGGCTGTACGCCGAACAGTCCCATAACAAAGAGAATGTCAGCGAGCGGTGCAATCAACTGGAATACGTATTGGAACAGCCACATATTAGGCAGGCCAACAAATCCGAGCGATTTTTGTTTCCGATTAAAGAGCGCACCCCGGTGTTTCCATAAGCACTGAAGGGTACCGTATGTCCAGCGATAGCGCTGCTTGATCAGGCTGCGGACGTCTTCCGGCGCTTCAGTATAGGCGTAAGCTCGTTCTTCGTACATAATCCGATACCCGTTACGCAGAAGCGTCAGTGTAATATCAGTATCTTCCGCTAGAGTATCTTCCTGGAAATAACCAACTTCGGCTACCGCTTTTTTGCGCCACGCTCCAATTGCTCCTGGAACGACAGCGATGCAGTTTAGTTCATCGAACGCACGTCGGTCCAGATTAAACCCAGTGACATACTCCACATGCTGCCATTTGGTCAGCAGGTTACGGGCATTTCCGACTTTTACGTTTCCAGAGACCGCAGCAATGCTAGGATCAACAAAGTGACGGGTAAGCAGAGCAATGGCGTCTTTCGCAATGAGTGTATCCGCATCAAGGGCGATGACGATGTCACCGGATGCTTCCATGAATCCGCGGTTTACGGCAGACGATTTCCCGCCATTTTCTTTGGAAATCAGTTTGACATACGGATATTCTTTAAACGTTTCTTTTACTACTTCCGCTGTAAGGTCAGTCGATCCATCATCGACAACAATGATTTCAAAGTCTGGATAATTACTTTCCAAAATCGAATGTACCGTTTTCGCAATAACTTTTTCTTCATTATAAGCTGCGATTACCACGCTGACCGGCGGAGTAAAATTCATATTTACCGCACGGGCGCGACTTCTTCGCTTCTGTCTAGAAGCAAGATAGATCAGAACGAGGAAGCGAATCATCCCAACACCAATGGATAGATAGAATAAAAAGGCAATTCCTTTCTGCCATCCAGAAACAGCTGTGAAGACGGTTTTGTCATACGTCATAAACGGATTTTCCGTGTGTGAAACAACCGGCATAAGATCATTTGGTGTCTTGCCAAGTAATTGATGCACCGTCGTAAATGTGTAGCCCATATGTTGTAGTTTTTCAATGAGCTTCGGCAGTGCTTCGACTGTATGAGAACGATCGCCACCCGCATCATGAAGCAGAATAATATTCCCATCCGGTAATTCTTTCAGAACACGTCTTACAATCTCATCACTAGATGGGTCCTGCCAGTCTTCCGGGTCGACTGCTTCTCCGACCATCGTATAGCCCATCTGCTGTGCCCGTAAAATCGGCAGTAGCTCTTCAGGCGTAGATGGAGAAGAGTCGGCCACGTAAGGCGGACGAAACATCGTCATGGAGTGCCCGGTCAATTCCTGGAACAGCCGCTGGTTCGCATTTAGCTCCATTTTTGCACGGATCGGGGAGATTGACGCCACGTTTGGATGGGTAAACGTATGGCTTCCGATCTCATGGCCTTCTCTATACATTCGTCGGATGAGATCTGGATTTACTTGCGCATTTTCGCCCACAATAAAGAACGAGCCTTTTATATGATATCGATCCAGAATATCAAGAATTTTTGGTGTATATTCTGGATCAGGCCCATCGTCAAATGTGAGCACAACTTGTTTTCCTGCAGCTTTACCATATCGACTTATCTGGAACGGAGATGGATAAGTTGTATAGGATTCTCCAGAAAGTGTTCCGTCTTCATCCACAGAAAAGTCACGTTCCCCATCTTTGGCAGACGAAGTAATCTGCAAAATCTCACCGTCTCCTGAATAATGAACAGGTTCCGGGCTTACTAATGTATGAAGTGTGTTGACTTGTGACTGAAATTGATCCGGCTGGTTCAATACATTCCAGACAGTCGGATCTTCTGAGCCAAGCCGCCACAAGGCGACGCCCTTGGCTCCATTTTCATGAGCCATTTTCCATTGATTGTACATAGAAACACCATCTAAAAACCAGACAATGTGTTGGTCTTCGCCTTCTTTGTAACGCACATACGGATTTTGGCTAGCTTGATCCCACTGGATGTGCAGATGGGAAGCGCTCGCCATATCCATAATATCGCCAAATGTCACGACATCGGCAGGGTCACTGCTGTTTTCTGTCCAGTCGTATCCGTAGCTTCCTAAGCTGACGATCAGCTTGTCAGGTGGGATATCGAGTTGGTCTAATGATTGCTCAAACCAGGAGCTAGAGGCGATCGGCCCTGGCTTTCCTGTTTGATAATGCTCATCATAGAGCATGACAATCATCCGGTCTGTAACTTTGGCGAGCGCACCGTAATCAAAAGCGTCATCTTTCGCCGGGACATCCTCAGTTAGCTGCAGACCAGCAGCATGGAACGTATGAGATAACTCTCCCATAAAAGCAGTGAGCGCATCTTGATCTTTCGGATCGATCGATTCCAAGTCAATGTTAAAGCCGGAATATCCATTTGTTTTTGCTTCTGTATACAATTGATCAATAACTTTCTTTCTATTTTCAGGCGAAGCAAGCATGTTGTGGACAAGAGCAGCATCCCATTTTCCATTCACAAAGTTATTGATAAGCGGCATAACTTTTACATGATTATCCGCCGCTAATTTTTGTACATCAGGTTGAATGTCTTTTTGTAAGGTTAAATTCGAAGTAAGGTGATACCATTCTGGAATTACGGTAGTCAGGGAACGAATATTTTTTTTCAGTGAGATTTTACTGTTTTCATCCCAATTTACATAGAATCCATATACTTCTTTTTGACCTGACGACTGGACTTTGTTGTCTTTATGATGCTTTTTAAAATCAAGCTGAAAAGTCGGGTGCTTTTTATCTTCTTCTTTTAGCTGCGCTATTAAAGAGCGCTCATTAATTTTTTCGATGATAGGGCTAATGAGAGCGAACTTGCTGTTTTCATTAAAGGATAGCCGTGGAAGAGATGGATCCGAATTTAGGCTAAGGCCAAATATACATAAGATAAGAGCCGAAATGAGCCCAAACACGATACTAATCCGTTTTATTAAAGACCAGCGATAGCCAGAATCATCATGAAAAATGAAATTTTTTGTTTCCCCTTTTTCAGTACGATTCATTTTTTTACGATACAGCGAAGTAAACAGAAAATAAGCAAGTGTAATAACGAGAATGATTTCGATAATATGGATAGACGGTATCCATTCATTCATCATATCTGATCCTCCATCTTCCAGAGTAGTGATTATGCACGTGGCGCTGTCTTCGTATAATCAAATGTGTCAGGTGCGAACCATTTAATGCTGATGCTTCGCTTTCCGGTTTGATCCGGAGGGTTATGTTGAACGTCTTTTGGATCGAGTTCATGTTCACCGATAAAAAGTTCTACGTTATGAGGATCTGCTACGTAGAACGTTATCCCGCGAACATCGTTTATCGTTACAGGACGCGAGCCAAAGAGCGGGTCTTTAATGGAGTATAGCTGGATTTTTGTTTTTCCTTCCGGCGTGGTCGTAACCGAATAATCAAGAAAATTGTGTGCAACATTGTAGTGAAGCAGGCGGCTGGTGCGTGCGACTAGAATGCGGCCGCTAGCTTGATAGTAGGCAAGCATACGCAGCGGCTGAATGTTCTTGTTGTCAAACGGATCGAGTCCATTTCCACCCCCAAAATGCTGGGCAATGATCGAATATTCATGTCTAGCTACCAGTTCATCCAACCTTTTTGATGTTAGTTGCATATACAAAGCCCTCGGTCCCCACGTCCAGTTCACACCGTGTTTGGTACGGTCAAAAGCATAGCGATGAAATCCCCATATGTTCTGTCCATCACGCAGCCTGATCGGGAAGATGGCATTTTTTTCTCCGAATGCAGCGTCTCCCCTTGAGTTCCATACGAAATGCACACCATTCTTACGGATTAGATCCGTATGGTAGTAGGGTGAATATTTATTGTCACCTTGCTGATAAGCAGTAAAGCTGAACGGAGAATAAGCCCCGAAGTTCTCACGATTTGCTTCATTCCCGTGATTGATCCATATGTCAGGATGGATACCATCCTGATTCAGATGATCCCATGCTGCCATCGCAAGGTCTCGCGTACAAAGCCCTTCATTACGGTTTACACGGGAAAAATCACCATACCCATGCATAGAATCAATCCAACCTGCACGATAATAATGGTTAATTAAGGCAGCGTCTTTCTTCTTGGTGCGATCTGTGCCAACAAAATAAGTCATAATGGCATTTGACGTATGCTTTTGATTGTCCACATAATAAGGATTAGAACTATTCGTATCCATGTACATCCAGAAACTATCGCCAATATCAAGTCCTAATCCAGTTCCCATGGGTGTAGGGGACTTCGTGTTTAAGAACTGGTGGTATTGAGCAAATTCTTCCGGAGTTGTACCATCAATATCAGAAGCAAACGAAAGCATAGCCTGATATGGATACGGAAATGGACGCATCTGTACGTGTGGAATCGAAGAAGTTGAAAAGTCGCTTTTGATAAAAAATATAATGCTGAGCATGGCCGATAAAAATAATGCCACGGTGATCCAGGGACGGATTAGTACGGTACGGTTCATAGCTTTTGATCCTTTTATTTTTCTCTGTATAGAGAAGCATAAGATAACAAAATAAGAAGGGGCTAAGAGATATATTAAAATTTGATGAGAGGAAAAAAAAGGAGGGGGAAATCTTGCGAAAGATTCTAATCATTGAAGATGAAGAGAACATCGCCCGGTTTATTGAACTTGAACTTAAGCATGAAGGATTTAGTGTGGAAATTGCCTATGATGGAAGAAGTGGATTAGAAAAAGCACTGGATGTAGAGTGGGATATGATCTTACTCGATCTGATGCTCCCGGGTTTGAATGGAATGGAGGTATGCAGGCGAATTCGTCAGACGAAAAATACACCGATCATTATGCTAACAGCTCGTACGAGTGTACTGGACCGTGTATCCGGACTTGACAGTGGTGCAGACGATTACATTACAAAACCACTGGCAATTGAAGAGTTACTTGCTAGAATGCGAGCTTTATTCCGGCGCACAGATAACCGGACGGAAAAAAGGGTGGATTCTATCCTGCGGTATAAAAATGTTGAAGTAAATATGGAATCACAAATTGTAAAACGGGATGGAGAAATTATTTCGTTAACAAAACGGGAGTATGATTTGTTAACGATGTTTATGCGTAACATCAATCGAGTCATGACCCGAGACTTACTGCTGGATCTTGTGTGGGGGTATGATTCGGCAGTTGAGACAAATGTCGTGGATGTATATGTCCTATATTTACGTAACAAACTCGATACGCCAGGACAGGAAAGCATCATTCAAACTGTGCGAGGAACAGGGTATGTCATGCGAAACACAGAAGGATAACGGATATGTATAAAAAACGGACGTCTAATTCTCTTACATCACGCCTAGCCTTTTTATTTACGATTGCCATGTTATTCTTTTTGTTGATTACGAATGTATTTGTCTACTGGGCAACGATGCAGCTTGTTTATCGTCACCAGCACCAGCTGCTTCAGTCGAAAGCTGATGTGATAACAAACGAAATATCAGAAGATTTGTCTACCCATTCCAAGCTGAATGAGGTGCATTTGCGACAAATGCTTAGTAAATTTGTTAATGAATATCAGGCAGTTTCCCTTTTCAACGGGGATGGCACAGAAATTATCACGGTAAAAGGATCAAAGTGGAGACCGGAGAGCATAAGTGATATTGAGAAAGTATTTGAGCCTGAATCGTATTTTATTATTCAGATGAGAGCGTTTCGGGATGATCGAACCTTTTCTGTGCCTGGTTTTGCGAAACCGCTGCGACTTGAAATGTTTGAGGATGCCAAGCCATTGAACCATTTTATTCGGATTCTTCTCCTTATCCTGGGCACAGCATCCGTTGGAGCCATTGTAATTTCTGGTGTAGGCGGCTATTTTTTGTCTCGTTTTGGTTTACGTCCATTAAATCGTTTAATGACAGAAATTTATGAGATGAAAGCCGCCTCTTTATCTCCACGGTTGTCGCTCCAATCGACAGCACAAGAAATTACGGCCCTTACGGATGCGTTTAATGGGCTGTTGGACCGAATTGAAGCTGCATTGGCCAAGCAGAAGCAGTTTGTCTCGGATGCATCCCATGAATTACGCACGCCTTTGACGATTATTGACGGGTATTTACGGCTATTAGATAGATGGGGAAAGGATGAAGTAGAAATACGGGAAGAAGCGATACAGGCGATGAAGCAGGAATGCGGGCGACTGTTCCATCTCGTAGACGACTTGCTGCTCCTAGCCAAGATGGAGGAGGGAACTGCAGCGGCAGAGACTTTAGAGGTGCAGGATCTTGAACCGCTTCTAGAAGAAGTACAACAAGCCTGGTCATCAGCTTTTCCTGCTCATTTGAAATTAGTTTGTAAGTGGGAGAGTCCGCTCGTGATCGCGATGGATCGGGAGAAATTTCGCCGACTTCTCGATATTTTTCTAGACAATGCACGCAAATATACGGATGAAGGGGAGGTGCGGCTGACAGCCTATAAGCAAGAAAAACAAGTCCACATCGTTGTAGAGGATACGGGAATTGGGATTGATGAAAAAGAAATTCCCTTCCTTTTTGAACGGTTTTATCGCGTAGATAAATCGCGTAATCGTCAAAAAGGCGGTAGTGGACTGGGCCTTGCGATTGCTAAAACGATTATAGAGATGCATAGGGGAGAGGTTACGGTGTGTCGGGCCGAGCAAGGCGGGACAGTCATACACATTGTACTTCCTGGCTATGGATAAGTTCTCAACAAAAAAAGAAGAGGTGTATATCCCCTTCTTTTTTTTTACAGTCTTGTTATGCGATAATGATCTCAGCACCAATTTTTTCAAGCTCAGAAAAAGTAAGATCAACTCGCAGATGTTCAGGAACAAAACAATGATATTCAGCTAAATAAAAAGCGATTGAATCGACGATGTCTTGCTCATAGAATAACGTATGGGCAAAACGGCTGCGAATATCGGCACTAAATCCTCGGTTTTGATCAAACTGAAGATCGACCTCGATGTCCTGTGGATGACCACCATGATGTCGAGTTGCAAACACACAACATGAATCAATTATATCCTGTTCTGAAAAATAAAGCTTCATAACCGTTCACTCCTTCATGCGCTTGATTATCTGGATACGAGACGGCGAATAAAGAAAAAGCCGATCGCAATAATTACGATATCAACTAGCAAGCCAGTAGAGGAGAACCCTGAAGTTCCACCTGCACCGATCCCGCCACCAAACGGATGAAACATGCTGCCAAGCAGCGTTCCAGCTCCAAATGCGGCCGCGTGGGATAAGAATCCGCCAGATTTTTTTGGAGGATCGGCTTGGTGACTATTGTTTGTATAAGAATGCTGTGTGTAATTGCTCACCTGAGAAGAAGGAGAGCGATAGCCTGAATGGTACGTAGTAGAAGCTGAACTTTGCGTGAGACGATTGCTGTTGTGTATACTCAAAGCCCCGCCTTGGTGGTAGGAACTTGAATGACCTCCGCTGAATCCTTTTGCGAATACAGGTACGGGGGAGAGCAGCATCAATCCTGCAATGAATACAGAGATGATTTTTTTGTACATAGAGTTCCTTCCTTTCTGTTTGTTCTAGTGTGGTATGGGTCTATTTTGAAAAAAGACGATTAGAATTAAATTAAAACCTTCTTTAAGCAGAATTTAATTTTTTTTACCAGATTCTAATCAATCTCTTAGTTTTGCCTAATACTCCTTCATTATAATAATTCGAATGCTGATCAAACACCAAACGACTTGAAAAACCTGGGAGATGGTAAACATGAAGGCAGTAAGGAAAGAAAAAGTGTGTATTCTTTCCGGAAACTATGGCGATGGACACCTGCAAGCGGCTCATGCCATTCAGGAATCCGCCCGTTTGCATATACCTGAGGTAGAAACATTACTTGTAGACTTTATGGAATGTGTACAT
This sequence comes from Aneurinibacillus uraniidurans, assembly GCF_028471905.1. Lineage (NCBI taxonomy): Bacteria > Bacillati > Bacillota > Bacilli > Caryophanales > Paenibacillaceae > Aneurinibacillus > Aneurinibacillus uraniidurans. Next base: position 873,330 of record NZ_CP116902.1, read on the forward strand.
CCGTATCTGCATTCCATTGGAAGAAATATTTTCATCGAGGGAGTAAAAAACTTCCCTTCTATATATGGATATATTTATCGAAAAACACGTACAGTTAACCGCTTTTCTCTTTTTGTGAAATCATGTAATCACATGGGAATATGGCGTATGATTCGTTTTTTGCAGGAGACACAGCCTTCTATTGTAGTAAGTACGTTTCCATTAGCGGCCTGTATGATTTCAAAAATAAAGGAACTAGGGTTAACGAATGCGGATGCTGTAACGGTAATTACAGACCATACAGATCATAGCAGTTGGATTCATCCGTATACCGATCGATATATTGTAGGATCAGAATTTGTTCGTACTTCTTTGAATCAACTGAAGGTAGAGGATGAAAAGATTCGGGTAACCGGTATCCCGGTTCGACCAGAATTTTGCAAGAAGTATGATCGAAATGCGCTTCGGGATAAATTCAATCTTGATCAGGAGTGCCCGACGATTCTAATTATGGGCGGTGGATTCGGAATTATTGGAAATGGATTGTCGAAGATGTTATCTTCTACTTTCCTCTCACAGCCTTTGCAGATTATTGTGGTGTGCGGTCATAATGAAAAGCTGCGACAGGAGTTAGAACGTTACCAGGCAGTTTCAAAGCATCGTCTACTTGTAACCGGGTACGTGAACTACATTCATGAGCTAATGGCACTTTCTGACTTTATGATTACAAAACCAGGCGGAGTAACAACAGCCGAAGCCATTGCTATGGAGCTTCCAATGCTTCTCTATAAGCCGCTTCCTGGTCAGGAAGAGGACAACGCTCAAGTCCTGATTAACAGTGGAGTAGCCTTGTACGCAGAAAACGAGGCAGATTTACAACGTTATCTAATACAGGTGTTAGAAAACCCTGAAGTTTTAGCACAGATAAGAGAAAAATCACGGCAGTTACATTCGAAATGGGCGGCTTCGCGAGCACTGGACGTAATTGTAAAAAAGGAAGTATAGGCATGTTAGACAGTATCGGAAAGTTATGGCTGGATGGAGTACTCGTTTTTTTGTTAGTGTATGCGATTATTCCTGGGATCATGGCACGTGTAATCGGGATAGGTGTATTTCGGAAGGGACACAAGAAACAAGGAATTGCCCTTACGTTTGACGATGGACCTGATCCACGCTACACTCCGTACTTGTTGAATTTGTTAAAAACATACAAAATAAAAGCGACGTTTTTCGTTGTTGGATCAAAAGCGGAGAAGTACCCGGCGATCATTCGACGTATGCATCAGGAAGGGCATGTAATTGGAATTCACAATTATGTCCACCGTTCCAATTGGATTACGAACCCATGGAAGTTATGGAAACAGGTTCATGATTCAGCTGATATTATCGAGCGGATCACAGGGGAAAGACCTGTTTATTATCGCCCACCGTGGGGATTGTTTACTGTTTTTGATTTTATAATGGGCAGGCCCTTTTTTTTTGTATTATGGTCAGCTATGGTCGGTGACTGGCGAATTCGGGTAGATCATCGTGTTCTACGAAAAAGAATTCAAACTTGCCTGCATGGCGGGTGTGTACTCGTTTTGCATGATAGTGGTGAAACATTCGGGGCTGACCATGATGCTCCCCTCCATATGCTCAAGGCGTTGGAAGATACATTACGGGATGGCGTAAGTAAGGATTACTCCTTTGTCTTGATTAATGAAATGATGGGGCATGCATCGGAAAATAGGCAAATGGCTCAAAAGCGTACCGGTACACAGTAGCTGTGAAACAAATAGACCTCTCCTTCAGTTTTAGCTTAAGGGAGGTCTATTTTTTATTATTAACTTCTTGTTAATGATAAAAAGCTGTGATATTCTTCTTAAGGAAATATTTACTATGTTAATTGTGGACCTAAAGTTTTCAAGTCTCAGCAGAACTATAACCTAGGTGGAAGTTTGAAATGCATTGGAAAAATATAGGGGGTGTTAGGGTGAGGATTTCTACAAGTATTAAATTAACAAGTTCAATTGTGTTGGTATTAGCTGTTTTAACTTTTCTTAGCCTGTATTTACTAGATAAAAGCATAAATGAGGAGAAAAAAGTAATAGAAGAGAAAATAGAGTGTAAACAATTAGGCAACAACCTAATGAAAGCATCCGATTACTTAACCAATGAAGTAAGAAGCTATGTTCAATATGGAGAAAAAGAATACTATAACAATTATTGGCGTGAGATCAATGAAACAAAAACTCGTGACATGTCAGTAAAAAGACTTGAGGAGATCGGGGTATCCGAGGAATTGCTATCCTTAGTAAAGGAAGCGAAAATAAAGTCTGACACATTGGCTACACTTGAAGATAGTGCAATGAAAGCAGTCGAGCAAAAGGATTTGAATAGAGCGCGGGCACTGGTTTTTGGCAGTGAATATAAAGACATAAAAGGAAACATAACAACTAAGTTAAAGGAATTCGAAACGAAATTAAACCAAAAAGCAGAGCAAGCCTCAACTGAAGCAGAAAGCAAGACGCATCTATTCCTGCTACTCTCCATCATACTTACTGTTATTACAGTAACCGCCATGATGCTTACCTTCTTCTTCTTATATAGAAAAATTGTACAGCCGCTGAGCAAAATAACAGATGCAGCCTATCAGGTGGCAAAGGGTGATTTAAGGGTTGAGAAAATGGAACAGAGCAGTGCCAAAGATGAAGTTTCAATATTGTCCAATGCGATTAATGAAATGGTAACGAACCTCCAGGATATCATTAACCAGGTTAACAAGAACGCGGAACAGGTGGCTGCCTCTTCAGAACAACTAACAGCAAGCTCGGAGCAAAGTACAAAAGCCGCGGAACAACTTACCGCTACTACACAGAGTGTTGCGGAAGGGTCTGAAGAACAGCTAAAAGGGATTGAGAATGTCTCCAAAACGATTAATCAAATGTCAGCAGAATTTCAACAAATTGCTGCAAGCAGTGAAGAAATGTCCCGTTTAGCAGCAGGCGCGGTTACCTCATCGGAAGAAGGAGCAAAAACGGTAGAGACCGTTCTAAAAAACATGAATGAGATAAATGAAACCGTTCAAGAAAGTGGAAAGGTAATCAGAAGCTTAGGAAACCGTTCGCAAGAAATCGGGGAAATCGTTGGAGCGATTAGTGATATTGCCAACCAAACGAATCTTTTAGCACTAAATGCTGCGATTGAATCAGCACGTGCAGGAGAACATGGGAAGGGCTTTGCTGTCGTCGCGGATGAAGTAAGAAAGCTAGCTGAACAGTCTAAAAAATCGGCAGAACAGATTGCACGTGTACTTGAAGGCATTCAATATGAAGCAAAGGAAGCCGTGCATGCAATAGAAAATGGAGCAGAAAAGGTACTAGAGGGTCTCGAAAGTACGCAGAAAATCAATGTTGTATTCAAAGAAATTAAGAGTTCGATATCAAATGTGAATCATACAGTAAAAGAAGTGGCTACCTCTATTGAGCATATGGCAGGGGGAAGCGAGAAAATTGTAATGGCCACCGAGATTATAAAAAAAGCTGCGGAAGAGGGATCGCATGCTAGCCAGGAGAATTCCGCGGCTATTGAAGAGCAGCTGGCAACAATGGAAGAAGTCGCATCTTCTGCTCAATCTCTTTCATACCTCGCTAATGAGTTACAGGAAGCTGTAACCAAGTTTAAACTTTAATCGATTACAGTAAATAAAAGGAAGATCGTGCCGGAAGATTACTTAACTAAGGTTTTTTATTGCACGTCGACTTCGCATTCAAAGTTCTGTTTGGCACACACGGAAATCGTTAGTGCAATAACACGCGATAATTTTTGGTGGTAAAAATTATTAGGAGGGTGATTATGAATATAGCGAAGGTAGAAGCTGAAGGGGGAAATATTGCTGTCGTGAGCAGCAGCGAGATATTAATAGAAGATGTTCAGACAGCATTGGATCTTATGGCAACCGTACAATATGAAGCGGGTTGCGATCGTATCGTTATGAACAAATCCCTACTAAGCGAAAGTTTTTTCGATTTGAAAACACGCCTTGCAGGCGAAATCCTTCAGAAGTTCATTAATTATCGCGTGAAGGTTGCAATTATTGGAGATTTTTCTATGTATTCAAGTCAAAGCTTTCAAGATTTCGTCTATGAATGTAATAGTGGACACGATATCTTTTTCTTGCCGACTGAACAACAAGCGATTGAAAAGTTAAGCATGTTGAGGTAGAAGATTGTATATATTCATCCTTTAGTTATCCTTTAAACGGAACATAAAAAGGTAAAATGTCATAAGTAACAAGATACCTAAAATAAAGGGAAATATGTATGGAATATTCACAAAGGTTTCTTCGTAGTGTTGAAGTTTGGTTAGATAAACAGCTGGACCAAACACGAGAATAAAAGCACCTATTTTTTGAAATGAAAATGATGATTTCTGTGCCTTGGGTCTGTATAGGTTGGATATAAACAAAAGAGTTGTTGATGTCCACAGTCCCAAAATAAGAATAGCATGGGAACAACGTATCCATATAAGTGTTTTAATGGATAGCACGAAAGCAGTAAGTATAATGAAAGCTACTATCGGGGAAACCATGAAAATGATAAATCTTTTTTTCGAACCAAACGTAACCGTTTTAATTTCCTTGTCACTTAATAGAAAATAATATAGTAAACCAGCCCAAATAAGAAATGAAAAAATTGACATATACAGCTCCTTGAATAGTTTCTATGCCTTGATTTTATCATGAAAGTATGAATACAAAAATGTCTAAAAAACCTATCCGTGATTGTATTACACAAAACCATGGATAGGTTTTTACTTTTTATTCCGATTGGTTTTCGTAAACATAAAGACGAAAGGGTGATGTTGGATAAAAATCTGTACTTGGTGGAATAATAATCTAATACAAAAGCTCTGAGGAGAGAAAAGATGAATATAGCGAACTATTTAACCATCATCGAATTTGTTGTGGTTGTTATGCTGCTGTTACTTGTTACTTTTGTTTTAACCTACATGTTTTTCATTGATAAAAGGCAAAAGAGACACCCTGTGTTACGGAATTATCCGGTGCTTGGTCGGATGCGATATTTTCTCGAGAATATCGGGCCGGAAATGCGTCAATATTTTTTCGATAATGATACAGAAGGTAAACCTTTTTCCCGTGATGATTATCAGCATATTGTTAGAAGTGCTAAATATAAGCGGGATGTTATCGGGTTCGGTTCTAAACGTGATTTTGAGCAGCCCGGTTACTATATCCGAAATTCTATGTTCCCGAAACAAATGGAAGAATTGAACATGGACCGTGAGACAAAGGTGAAAACAAGAAAATATCTGCTGCTTAAGGAGACGTTATTTACACAACGAAAAGAAGAACTTGTAGATGAAGAGACACTTACCTACTTGCTAAAAGAGGAAGACGCAGTTGTGATCGGGGAGAAGGCAAGAAATCCTTTTGTGGTTAAAGGACTTATTGGCATGTCAGCCATGAGTTTCGGAGCTCTAGGAAGCAATGCGATTACCGCGTTGTCGGAAGGACTAGCGATCGTAAAAGGTACCTGGATGAATACTGGAGAAGGTGGACTCTCCAAGTATCACTTAACAGGTGGGGCTGATATCATTATGCAAATCGGCCCAGGAATTTTCGGGGTCAGAGATGAAGATGGAAATTTTGATTGGGAAGAGCTGAAGAAAAAAAGTGAGATTCCGCAAATTAAAGCTTTTGAACTTAAGTTAGCCCAGGGAGCCAAAATACGCGGTGGACATGTGGATGGTGAGAAGGTAACACCGGAAATTGCGGAAATTCGCAGGGTTAAACCTTACAAACCAATCGATAGCCCGAACCGTTTTCATCAATTCGGGGATTTACCGACGATGTTTGATTTTATTGAGCGTATCCGTGAGACTACAGGAAAACCGGTTGGGATCAAAGTTGTAATTGGGAGTTATGATGATGCAGATGAATTGGCAGTGTATATGAAACAGTCAGGAAAGGGCCCAGATTTTATTACAGTAGACGGAGGAGAAGGGGGAACGGGTGCCACCTTTCAAGAACTGGCAGACAGTGTGGGCTTGCCGATTAAATCAGCTTTACCCATTCTTGATGCCGCCTTGCACAAGCACGGTGTACGAGATCGTGTAAAAGTAATCGCCTCAGGGAAGCTGTTTACTCCTGATCGGGTTGCCATTGCACTTGCCATGGGTGCCGATCTAGTAAATATTGCACGTGGTTTTATGATTACAGTAGGTTGTATCCAGGCCCTTAAATGTCATTCTAACGCCTGCCCAGTTGGTGTTGCGACAACTGATCCAAATCTTCAGAAGGCGCTAGTCATCGATGAGAAGAAATATCGCGTTGTTAATTATGTAATAACGATGCGCGAAGGCCTCTTTCGATTAGCGGCTGCTGCGGGAATTGACTCACCTGTTCAATTTGAGCGGAAGCATATTGTGTTTAAGGACGATAAAGGAACTGTTTATCCATTAGAGGATATTTATCGGTCATATCTTAAAGCATTCTAATCTGCTTAGAAAAAAGCGATCCTTTCCAAAAAAGAAGGGATCGCTTTTTGTATCTTTATTTTATGGTTGGTATACATTCATACGCAGTACGACGAGTTTAATATCCATCATTTCCTCCATTGCGTAGCGGATTCCTTCACGACCGCTACCGCTCTCTTTAACCCCACCATACGGCATCTGGTCAACGCGGAAAGTCGGAATTTGATTAATTAAAACACCACCGGATTCCAATTTTTCTGCTGCCTGGAATGCACGCTCAATATCTTTCGTAAATGCACCGGAGTTTAAGCCGAATTTTGAGCGGTTAGCCATGTCGATCGCTTCTGACCAAGTCTCGAACGGTGTAATCGTTATAATTGGACCAAAAGCTTCTTCCGTATTTAATTCTGCATCTGGAGATACGTTGGTAAGGATCGTTGGCGCCATTACATTGCCTTCAAAGGTGCCTCCTGTTTGAACGACGGCGCCTTTTGAGACAGCATGCTCTACCCATTTTTTGAGTCGATCTGCGGCTGTGGTATTGATAAGAGCGGATATATTTGTATCTTCTGCGAGCGGATCGCCGATCTTTAGTTTTTCTGCCCGCTGTACCATGCGCTTCACAAAACCGTCGTATATATTTTTGTGCACATAAACCCGTTGAATCGAGATACAAACTTGTCCATCGTAATTAAAGGAACCGTTTGTTGTTTCGTCCGCAATTTTTTCTAATTCATCAGGGGAAAACCCTTCATCGATGAGTAGCGGCGAGTTTGAACCGAGTTCGAGTGTAACTCTGCGTAAACCAGCTTGAGCACGAATTAATTTTCCGACCCGTGGACTACCTGTAAAGGTGATAAAAGCTACTTTTGGATGTGTGGTCAGTATTTCACCTAGTTCGGCACCGGAGCCAGGAATAATGTTTAGTACACCAGCAGGCAAACCCGCTTGCTGAAATAGCTCAGCCAATATGAGTGAAGATAACGGAGTTTGTTCGGCTGGTTTTAGGACAATTGTGTTTCCGGCAGCTATGGCTGGTCCTACTTTATGGGCGACTAAATTCATCGGAAAGTTGAACGGTGTAATAGCGGTAACAACACCAAGTGGTTTACGCTGTGTATAGGCGATATGATTTTCGCCGTGTGGGGCAGCATCCATCGGAATGGTTTCGCCTCTGTTGTCGCGTGCTGCTTCTGCTGCAAACAAATACGTTTGAATCGTCCGATCGATTTCACCGCGTGCCGCTTGAATCGGTTTTGCGGATTCTTCGGCTATGAGCCGGGATAATTCTTCGTGTCGCTTTTCCATCGCACTTGCAACTTTCCGTAAAATCTCTGCGCGGGTATATGCCGGTACCTTATAAAAGGATTTAAACGCAGCCGCGGCTACCTCAATAGCTTGCTCTGCTTGTTCGACTGATGCATAGCCGATTTCTGCAATTGGATTTCCATTATAAGGGCTATGTAGTGTCACGGTGCTTGCTCCGGGAATCCACGTATCACCAATCCACAATTGTGTTTGTTTCATATACATCCTCCCATGCATATCTCTTAAAGCACAACTTCAATGAGGTTTAACTTGTTACTACCAATGGCAGATTGTAAACAATCGTCGAATGATTCCGGTGTTTCAGCCCTGTAATATTCAACACCAAAGCTTTTTGCAAGCAATTGAAAGTCTGGGTTGCTAAAAGAGATTCCTGTTACAGCTAAATTGGCATCACGCTGTTTCTTTTGAATAAGGCTGTACGTTTTATCGGTGAAAACAATCATGGTGAATGCAGCACCCAGTCGTCTCGCTGTTTCGAGTTCATGTACATTCATTAGAAAACCACCATCTCCAGAGACAACAACGACTGAGGAATGAGGTTCAACCAGTTTACTTGCAATACCTGCTGGCAGGGAGCCTCCCATTGATGCAAAGCCGTTATAAATGATGGTTCGACCCGGTATTTTTGGCTGATACCATCGTGATACCCATACCTTGTGTAATCCGACATCTGATATAACGAGTGTGTTCTCGGGGAGTTTCTCTGACAGGGTTAACATTACATGACGCGGCAGTTCCTCCTGGTTATGTGAAATGGAAGTGATTTCTGCCAGGCGATGGGATCGAATTTCATTATGCAAGGTAGGTTCCGGCTGCTGCTCAATGAAACGTGTTAGCAGCGTAAGGGTATGACGTAAATCACCAACGAGCTCTGTTACGGTAGGGAAATGCTCATCTACATCGACAGGTGTCTCATGAATGTGCACAACGCGACGGGCATGGTCAAAGTTCCATGTTGCTGGCTCATATTCAACAAGATCGAATCCAATCGCAATGACTAAATCTGCTTCAGATAGGGGTCGTAGTACTTTTTGCGAATACGGTTTTCCGCCTACGGTAAAGAGGTTTCGCGGATGTTCGAAAGGCAGAATCCCTTTTGCCATAAATGTATTGACTAAAGGAAGATTGGACTTATCTACTAAAGCGCGAACCTCGTTCCACGCTTGTGAGCGAATAACCCCATTTCCTGCTAAAATAACGGGACGACTTGCTTGGGAAATGATATCAACAGCCGACTGTATCATCGATTCGTTTACAAGAGGGGGGGAGAGATGCGATTTTAGTAATGGACGTCCCTCAATATCCTTTTGAGCTACATCTTCTGGTAGTTGAATATGTATAGCGCCGGGGCTTTCCATGACAGCAAGCTGGAACGACTTGCGAATCACCTCTGGAATGATACTTGCGTGTAATACTTGCTGACTGTACTTCGTAATTGGTTCAAACATCTTAACGGTATCAATGTTTTGATGAGATTCTTTATGCAATCGTGTTCGTGTTGCTTGTCCTGTAATCGCCACAAGGGGAACCCGATCCAGATGTGCGTTGGCCACGCCAGTGACCAGGTTGGCAGCACCTGGGCCAAGTGTCGCCAGGCAGACACCGGGTTTACCGGTCAGGCGGCCGTACATATCGGCCATAAATGCGGCCCCTTGCTCGTGTCTTGCGATTACAAACTGAATCGAGGAGCGAGAGATAGAGTCCATTAGATCAATATTTTCTTCACCAGGAATGCCAAAAATGTATTCCACGCCTTCCGCTTCTAAACATTGCACAAATAAATCGCTTGCTTTCATAACTATCGCACGCTTGAGAGCCTATTTCGTTACTCAAGCTACCTCCTTTCATGTTACAGTTCTGATTTTATGGTTTCACACTGCGTACACATGTATACGTACCTCTGTATAGCAATACCCATATGAAAGTTGCTTGACATATACTGATTTTAGAAGTATCATACTAATATAAAGTTTATAACTAAAAGTAAGTAATAGTATAAATCAAGGAGGATGAAATGATGAATTTTGGTCTATTGCTCATTCGTTTAGTTGTAGGAGTAAGTTTTATGGGGCACGGCGCACAAAAATTATTTGGTTGGTTCGGAGGATATGGTCCGAAAGGGACTGGAGGTTGGATGGAATCTATTGGAATTAAACCGGGTGTAATGATGGCGGTTCTTGCCGGATTGAGTGAATTACTCGGAGGATTGCTATTTGCAAGTGGATTCTTGACTCCAATAGGTGCGGCTTTGATTGTGATCACGATGTTGATGGCGATTATCAAAGTTCATGGACCAAATGGATACTGGGTTACATCCAATGGATACGAATATAACTTACTGCTCATAGTAGTCGCAATAGGTGTGGCTTTGACTGGTGCTGGTGCATATTCCGTTGATTCCTTGTTAAACATGTAAAAAATGATAGGAGTTGTGAAACGATGGCAGCATTTCGTTCAATTGTGGGAGCCTTTAAAGGGGCTCCCTTCCATATGGTAGGGGACGGTTTTCGAGTATCAAACTATTTCCCGTCAGGAAATAGTTTTCAGCAGCGTATCAGTCCCTTTATTTTATTGGACTATAATTCACCTTTCGAATTTCCACCGAGTTCCACTCCGAAAGGTGTAGGAGCACATCCACATCGAGGTTTTGAAACGGTGACGATTGCCTATGAGGGTTATGTAGAACATCATGATAATGCAGGAAATCATGGGATCATTGGTCCCGGCGATGTGCAATGGATGACGGCTGGTTCTGGTGTTTTGCATAAAGAATATCAAGAAAAGTCATTTTCTCAGCGCGGTGGCGAACTTCATATGATTCAATTATGGGTTAATCTCCCAAAACAATATAAAATGAGTTCACCTAAATACCAAGCCCTTTTAGACGAACAAATGAGTCGGGTGGAGCTTCCAAACGATGGTGGTAGAATCCGCATTATCGCAGGTGAGTTGGAAGGTGTAAAAGGTCCTGCTCAAACATTTACTCCTGTCAATCTTTTTGATATTACATTTAAAGAACATGGTAAAGCTCGGTTTACTCTCCCTTCTATGTTCAATACTGGCTTATTAGTGCTTAAAGGAAAAGTAAAAATCAACGAAACAAATGAATACTCCGAAACCGATTTTGTTTTATTTGAAAATGAACAAGGAGAAATCGAAGTAGAAGGAATCACCGAAAATGCGCTGGTGATCGTAATGAGCGGTGAGCCAATTAACGAACCGATGATACAGTACGGACCGTTTGTCATGAATACCAAACAAGAAATCGTTCAAGCTTATGAAGATTTTCAATCAGGGAAATTTGGCAGCCCTAATTTTTAAATACCCAGCATTCAAAACTAAGAGCAACATGTATCTATGTTGAAAATTGACCAATGTAAAAGCCACATTAATTTGTGGCTTTTTTTATGGATTGATAAATATTCTGATAGTTCCATTTGAATTAATGTGGCACTACTAGTTCAAAATTAAAAAAATAAAAATAAAAATAACTAGTGAGCTACATTATCTGTGTTACATTTATTGGATTTTGTTCAGAATTTGTTCAGTAGCGTAATGTATAATTTGACAATAGTTGCTGCTATGCAGCCTATGTTTGATAAAAGGAGGAGTGCATTATGTCCGATACTACACTTTCCTTATAAGTCAAAACCTGAAGCCCTACGCCAATATCAGTTCAGGATTCTGCAGACTACGGTATTTGGGATACTATCTGTGTGATTTTTGGGAATGAAGGTGGAGAACTATGAATAAGGAAGAAGTAATATTATGAAGGAATCATTCAGTCCCTGTGCAGTAGTCGAGGCATTAATTCATATAAAAGAAGAGATTAAAAATAAAATTATGGATTCATCAATCACTTGGGAAGAACGTCTTTTGCTTTATGAAGCGACCCAAAGGATTAACAAATATATCAAAGAGATTAGAGAAGGTTAAACATAATTATCTAATCTTAGAAGGGAGTCAAGATGAATATAAAGAGGTCTAACTTTGACTTCGTTGGTTTTTGTTTAAAACATGATATTATTAATCACCATGGCATACTGCTTTTAGCAGCAAACACCACAATAGGTAAAGAACATATTGTATTGCTTATGAATAATCATATCATTTTAACCGAACATGATTTCATTTCAGAACAAGAAAATAATCTTGCTCCCCAAAAAGATACGATAACAGAAAAACTGATTGAAGAAGCAACCCTACAAGTAAAAGATATTTTTCAATTTGTACGGAAGAGAAATAAAATTCCTATACTAGAAGTGAGAAACCATATTATCCCTGTAATTCATCAAGCATCTGAAAATAGCGATGTAGTTCAATTGTTTTCCATGCTGCAATCAAAAGATGATTATACCTATCGACATAACATTGGGGTAGGGGTATTTGCTACTTTGATTGGAAAGTGGTTACATTTACATGAATCTGATTTGAAATTGCTGACCATTTCGGCTACGTTACATGATGTGGGAAAAATGAAAATTCCCGATGAGATTTTAAATAAACCAGGTAGATTAACGGCTGCGGAATACGATGAAATCAAGAAACATACGACTTATGGATATGAAATGCTAAAAAAAACAATAGGTATTTCTCCTACATGCGCTCTTGTTGCTTTACAGCATCATGAGCGAGAAGATGGAAGTGGATATCCATTTGGATTGAAAGGTGATAAAATTCATCAATTCAGTAAAATTGTAGCGGTGGCTGATATTTTTCACGCTATGACTTCTAAGCGTGCTTATCACGAACCTGCTCCCTTTTATAAAGTCATTAACCAGATGCAAGAAGATCGGTTTGGCAAATTGGACCCTAAAATAATCAGATTATTCTTGCATAAAATCATGATGATTCTTATAGGTAGTGAGGTTGTTCTTTCAGACGGAAGAAAAGGGGAAATTGTAATGATTCATACCCATGAACCTGCTCGGCCACTTGTCAAAATAGGAAATGAATTTATTGATTTAAGTAAAAGTTCATCGATAAATATAGAACAGATCGCACTTCCTTACGCTTAAATTTAGAATAAAGAAGACAGTCTGGTGTTGGTCCACCAAGCGATCGAGATACAAATAGCCGCTTCTCCACAAGGAAGCGGCTCAAAGATTCGTATTTCTAGTAATAGACTTCCCAGTGCTTTGCAGGCTCAAAGGAGGTCTATTTTTCTTTCTTCATGACAGCAATGGTCAGCTCATCCCTCCTTTTCATGCGGGGATGAGCTGACTACCCTTGAGAGAGCCATATCTACTTGTTTCTATGTGTGAATACTCATGGTGTGCGAAATAAGATCGCTTTAGATTTAGCAACAAGCTCTTGTTTATCGTTATAAATCGAACATTCCGTATGGATTAAAGTTCTACCCTGTTTTTCAATTTGGGCATGTGCTATCAAGTATGTACCAGTAGCAGGTTTTAAAAAGGAAACATTTAAATCGACGGTTACGACTTGTTGTATACCGTGCTCATTTGCTGGAATCAAGTTTGACATGGCTACATCAGCCAATGAAGAAATGACTCCCCCGTGTACAACCCCTGCACTGTTAATGAAGAGGTCTTGAACTGGTAATCGAACTTGTAATTTATTATCATCAAGCTTTTTATATTCAAAACCTAAAAATTCGTCAAACAGCTGTTTTATAAACATGCATACACCTCCTAGAGAAAATGACAATATGTATACATTACATATTCGTTTATGTTCGTAAGCTATCCTGCCCGTTATTGAAATAAGGAAAGTGTTGAAAAAATAGGCTTATCCTTTGGAACCGTACAGGCACGGACTGGGCGCGGAGTTCATACCCTGAGATAAGGTGAAAAACATCTCGGGGGTGACGCTATGTCAAGCTTGTTCGCAATGCTAACTATGTTTTTCAAAGACATGATGATGTTCGTGTCGTACATTAAGAACAATGCGTTTCCGCAACCGCTCAGTGAGACGGAGGAAAATCGATATCTGGATTTGATGGCGGAAGGTGACAAGTATGCGCGGAATATGCTGATTGAGCACAACTTACGTTTAGTCGCGCATATAACAAAGAAATTTGAAAACACCGGGGAAGACAGCGAAGATTTGATTTCCATTGGTACGATTGGACTCATTAAAGCAATTGAAAGTTATAAGAAAAACAAAGGTACGAAGCTGGCAACATATGCAGCACGTTGTATCGAAAATGAGATTTCGATGTCAATAGTGGTGCGTAAATAAGTAGAGAGTAGTGAGCGGCCTATTTCTTACAAAGTAACTTTCTGTGTATATTTCCGATTTGTTCATCACAATTTAAATACGGAGAAAAGAATTAGTAAAGAGGAGAAGAATGTAATGTCTCATATTCTTGCTGTTTTCCCCCATCCAGATGATGAATCATTTACATGCGGAGGTACACTAGCGAAGTATGCAGAGCAGGGGATTCCTGTCACTCTAGTTTGTGCAACAAATGGAGAATCAGGTATTCGGATGGGGGATCCTCCTTTTACAACAAAGAAAGAACTTCCAAGTGTAAGGAAACAGGAATTGCAAAAAGCATGCGAAATATTAGGTGTATCTGAATGTATTTTTCTCCATCTACCCGACAAGGGGATTGAAAAAATAGAACCCGAACTCCTTACGAAAGTGTTGATTAGAATTATTTGTACAGTTAAGCCCAGTGTTATGATTACATGTGGACCCCAAGGAGAATTTGCTTATCATCCGGATCATCGCTCGCTTGGGCGATGTGTAACACATGCTTTTTGTTTATCAGGCAATCCTGAAGTAATTGAAAAAGGATATAATCCGCATAAAGTGAGCAAGCTCTATTATCCAGTGCTAAGTCGGGAGTACCGCCAGCCAGAAAAGGTAGGGGCTGTCCTAGCTCAGATGACAAAGATCGATATTACAGCGACATGGTGCAAAAAAGTGAATGCGTTAAAAGCACATTTAACACAATTTCAACAAGAAGCATGGCTCTGGAATGAAGAAGCGGTAAAAAGAAAATTACCTGACTGGGAAGGTTTCATTCAATACCACAAGCCTTATCATAATGAGGAAAATGATTTTTTCTAGCACAATTAGAACAGGACTCTAACAGCTATAAGACAACCCCACTGTCCGTTTGGGTGGTGGGGATTTTTTATTTTGTCAAAAATTATCCCTAGGAATAACAACATGAGAAACACGACGAAAAACAGAGGAATCATAAGATTACATATTATGACATCCGCTTTCATCCTCTTTCAGCACCAATGATTGTCGCTTTCATGAAGGAATATCAACTTTGTGAAAATGCACCATAAAGGTGATAATAAAGATGTAGTACATACACGGGGGTAATAAAAAATGAATGCAGTTCAAGTTAGGAAATCAGAAATGAAGGGTATCCTACAAGCACTCCTCTTTATTTCTGTTTTATGGGGCGTACTCGCATTAGCGACTAAAGTAGAAATCATAACACCATCAATAGAAAAATCACCAGAGCAAAAACATATTAATCTCTATGAAGCAAGAGCAAACTCTGCTAATGTATGGGCAGAACAAATGAAAGTTAATGTTAAGTAACCAGTAGGAGTCTACGTATAAATTCCTTTCTATGTGGAAATAATCTGGTTGCTCCACAAGCACGATAAACCATACCAGACTGTATACAGTCAAAAGCCTCCCAGATGAACGGGAGGCTTATTTATTGTGTTAAAAAATATCAAAAAGAAGATCATTATAAATATTTAATCACTTATCGTCCTCGCATCAGCCAAAGTTTTACTGCCATGGCTATAAACCAAATCGCCGATGTTGCGAACAATGCATAATCAATCCATCTAAGGTTTGAGTAGTTAGTAGTAGTTAAGGCAATGACTAAGGCAATAGCCAATAAACCATCTGTCCATGTTATACGCTTCATTTTGTTTGGTGGTTAATGCTGTGAAGGATTTTATTGTGTAGCCCAATGCAACCACCATCGTTCCTCTCCTCTCCACACCCCAATTTAACATATTTTCGAAAAAAGACTGCATCACTTTGATTCGATTACTTGAATCATTCCTGTTAGCTGTTTGATTTTCTCAGTATCTGTGCTATCACTTTCCAGCAGTAGTTCCCTTGCCACAAAGTAAAACATGGTAATGCTTTTTTCGTTATCTTTAATAAACTTTTCCACATCCATACAAAAACAAACTCCCTAATCTATTTAGTCTAATAATACTATATAAGTATCAGTATTTACTATACAAGTATATAGACTCTAAGACTATGGGTACTCGGGTATCGTGTGGAAATAAATAAAATCGGCGCGAGGAATTGAGTGGAAAATAGAAGATGAGAACATCTTGATCCCCGAAGAACTCTGATAGCATATCGGATTAGATACTGGAAATCATCTACAGGTGTATGTAGATGATGGGGAAATTATTTTGAAGCGAATTTTGGAGTGACCAGCTAATCATTTTCATCCGACTAGCTGGCTTGATATTAAGATATCTGCGGAATAATCCCGATTCTTTTATGTTCATATCCATACTTTTCTAGATACCTATACTTTTCTTCTGTGTCAATTGGTCGCCAACCATAACATAGTCTTTCGGCATCATTAATCCATTGGTTAGTGAAACAACAGAGCTTTCTCATACAACCTTCATCTTTTGCCCACCAGCAGTTTTTGCAATTTCTATAGTCTTTTTTGTTATGCATCTCTCACACCCCTAACTTTATACTCGAAAAAAAACATCACATAAAGTTATTTACGGTATTTATGTGACATACATTTTATGGGGTATTTTGATCATTTTTGTTTTTTTCTTACAGGATAATGAACCTATTTATAAATATTTATAAATGCATGAAGCTCAACGGAAATAATATAACCCTACTGCCCGTTTGGGTGGTGGGGTTTTTTAATCATTTGAACAAGCAGCGTCTGCATAGCTTTCAGTAGCGAGGTGATACGCAGATGCATGTGAAAATTGTGAAAGGTGACTCTACTGATAAAAGAATGCTTGCCTGCTATATGTATCTCAAAGAGAAGTATAGGAGGGAGAAGCTGCGTGATCGGTATCTATGCGAGGGTAAGTACAGAAGAACAGGTGAAGAGTGGCTTCGGTCTGGAGAGTCAGATCAGGGAGTGTCGGAAGAAGGCCGGGACCACTGAATGCAAAGAGTATGTAGATGAAGGAATTTCTGGAGAGTTTCTAGATCGGCCAGCATTATCACGCCTACGCCAAGATGCTCGTGATGGGCTTATTACTAAGATTGTTTGCCTTGATCCGGACCGGTTATCACGTAAGCTTATGAATCAGCTGCTGATCACAGAGGAGTTTGATCGTCGAGGGGTGGAACTTGTTTTCGTAAATGGTGAATATGCACGCACACCTGAAGGGCAACTTTTTTACAGCATGCGTGGTGCGGTTGCAGAGTTTGAAAAAGCCAAGATCAATGAGCGAATGAGTCGAGGACGCAGGGAGAAAGCGCGTCAGGGGAAAGTACTGCGTGACTTTCAGGTGTATGGTTACAACTATGATAAAGAGACCGGACAGATGGTTATTAATAAAGAAGAAGCAGCTGCTGTTCGTCTTATTTTTAAGTTGTTTACAAAGCCAGGAGAGGTACAGGGGATGAACGGGATTGCTCTGTACCTTACCAAAGAAGGGATACCTACTAAAAAAGGAAAGGGTGTATGGCATCGTCAAGTAGTGCGCCAAATCCTAATGAATCAGGCTTATGTTGGTGAGTTCTATCAGAACCGCTGGAATACAGAGGGGATGCTCGGGAACAAGCATAAAGATCCAGATGAGCGTGTGCAGATGAAAGAACGTCCGAGAGAGGAATGGATTCATGTTCCTTGCCCACCTATTATCGATCATGAACAATTTGAATATACGCAGGAACTGCTACAGGATTCGCGTCGTCGCTGGGCTAAAAAAAGTTTAAATCAATATTTATTGAGCGGGGTGCTTCGCTGCGCAGATTGTGGAAATACCTTAACCGGCAGAAAAGCAAAGAACTGGGGCAAATATGTATACGAGTATAGTGACATAAAGAATACTGCTGGAGCTAAGATTAGAGGATGTGGCAGAAGAGTAAAAGTTGAAGAGCTGGATCATGAGGTGTGGGAAACAATTCGTACCTGGTTAGAGCATCCAGATGAAGTGGCAGCGGCGGCGGAAGTCGAAGGTGAAGAGCACGAAGAAATTCCATTTGAACAGGTAGAGATTGGACGGCTAGAAAAAGAGATAGAAAAAGTGAAGACGGGACGTAAGAGACTGCTTTCCCTTTTTGCTGTTGGTATGGATATAGGTGAAGAAGAGATTCGGGAAGAAATACGGGCTTTGAAGGAGAAGGAAGAAGCAGCTATGAAACAACTGGAAGAGCTGAAGATAAGGTTCAAAGAAGTAAAGGAAGCCGGGTTTAATCAGAACCTATTGAGTGAGGCAGCTGAATACTATTTGACCAGGAGGCATGATGAGCTAACGTTTGAAGATAAGCAGCAGCTGATTCGCCAGATGGTGCGCGAGATTATCGTGTATGAGGACCACATCGAGATCTTTACATACTAGGCAATATTATTGACCTTGGGGTAGAGGATATTTCAATGTTAATAGTAATGCATAAAAATCTCCTTATTTGGGATAACTATGAACTGTACAAGGAGGTGGATATCATGGCGAAAATTGCAGTGGAACAATCATTGACAGCAGTGAAGCAAGAACTTCAGAATCGTGGTCATCAAGTTGTTGACCTGAAAAATGAGTCAGATGCAAAAAATTGCGATTGCTGCGTGATTTCAGGTGCGGATAATAATGTGATGGGAATGCAAAATGTAGTGACACAAGGATCTGTAATCGATGCAAGCGGCCTCACAGCTGAGGAGGTTTGCCAGCAGGTAGATAACAGCTTCCAAGCATAATAAGGATCAACTATGTAGTGGAGAGGCAATGATATAAGGCCTCTCTTTTTGTTTGTATCAGTGGTGATACATATAGTAATGAAACTACAGGGCCGCGAATTTCGTAATAAAGAATAAGCTTCAAAAATCCATATCCTTTATAGGGGGAATCACGATGATCGTTACAACGACACCAACATTGCAAGGAAAAGAAATCGAAGAATATATTTCAATTGTAGCGGGAGAGGCTATTATGGGCACGAATGTAGTGCGTGATTTCATGGCAGGCATTACTGATATTATTGGGGGACGCAGCGGCACTTACGAAAACAAGCTCGCGGAAGGCCGGGAGATCGCGATTAGAGAAATGATTGATAAAGCACGTTCGCTAGGTGCCAACGCAGTTGTTGGTGTTGATCTAGATTTTGAAACGCTTCGAGAAGGTATGATGATGTGTATCGCTACAGGAACAGCAGTGAAAGTTCGGTAAGTAATAAGACATTACATAACACAAATGTATAAAGTGAAAGCGTGAATATTTTAAATCCAAAGCTGGTATTTCTAAAGTAAAGAAATATCAGCTTTTCTTTGTTTAACAATGGACTCACATTAGCCCAATATGACTAAATGTCTCTGAAGAAAAACCAACATTTGGTTAAACGATTTTTTAGCTGATTCTTTGTTATACTTTAGGGAGAATGGATCACTAAATCCGTGTTTTCCATTTAATTTATGAACCTCGACTTTATTCTTATTATCTAAAGCCAAAACCAACTCATCAACATTAAAAGACTTTTCTTCCTGCGGAAAAAACAACAATACAGGACATTGAGGTGATATTTCCATATAATTTCTGATACGAGAACCATAATACCCGATTATTCCATCAACAAGCTGTTCTTCACTACACTGCCAAGCAACAGTTGCTCCTACACTGAATCCAACGACAAATATTTTTTTATATTCGTCTTTAATATCCATTAATAAATTTTTTATTGTGACCAAAGCATTTGTAAAACCAACGTTCTTCATAAAATTAGAGTAAGCATTTTCCTCATTAGAATAATCAAAAGGCAGTTCTCGTTCTAATAAATTCGGACACAAAACATCAAAGTCATATTCAGATAATGATTGACAAATAAATTCCATGTGTTTATTGATTCCATAAATCTCGTGAACAACGATAATTGCAGTATCAGAATCTTTTTGTATGCTAAACATTTTGTTCCCCCATTAAAAGTGTTGTTCCATAAATTCCTCGTGCATCTTTTTCTACTTTTCAGAGGTTTATTCATTTTCCTTTATTATACAAGACTTCTCGTTAGCAGAACAAATAAATTGACGTAAATAAAATCGTGAATTGCTTGATGTTTTTAGGTTAAATTTATACTAATTAATGTTCCCGCATAAAATGATATCCAATTACTTTCGCGACAACCTGTAAAGCATCCTTGTGATGCTTTTTCATTTTCTCTGACGGGGAATTTGAGCATGCAGCTGTTGCATACCTTTCAGTAGCGGGTTGATACGTACTGCATGTGAATAAGCAACACTATTGACTTTAGAATGGAGATTCTCATGCATCTTAGATCTTTGAAGAAAACGAAGAAAGATGTATCTCTTCATGACCCGATTGGTACAGACAAAGAAGGAAATGAGTTTCCTTTACATGGTTATCTGTTTATAAATAGGCTTCCTCCTCTCTTCTTTCTCAAAAAAGGTCCTCTTTCTTTTTCGCTTGTGTATCTCACTAATTTACCAGTTGTTAAACGGTTATAGGTCAAAAGTACTTATATATAGTGACTGAAATATGACTTATTTGTTTGATATAATTGATTTTACCTACATATTATTCTTCCTAGCTACTATAAGTTTTAGAGAAAGGGGGCTATTTATTGAGAGTCAATTATTCAAAAGTAAATGAGACTTAGATAGGAGAAGCATAGTATTTGTTTCAATGCTATGTTTATTGTTGTTGTTGATATCGTGTTTATTTCTAACCAAAGTCGTTGTTGCATCGTTGGGGTTACACAAGTCATATTAAGTGGAAATATTCAGTTTCAACTTTCTAATAATTATAGAACGTCAACCTAGGCAGCTTGATGATAAGCTAGGGAGCATTATATCAGGCGTTTGCCTCTAGCACAAAGAGTTACAATGCAATTAACGATCAGATGGTGTCGTAGAATTTAAAAAGACATCATGTAACAAAAAAGGAGAGGGGGTGTCCGGTTCTGTATCAGTCTTTTTTTAAAAAATGGGTTGTTCGATTTTTGAGCGTGTTTTTGATTTTTGCCATTCTTTGCTCGGTAACTGAGATTCGTTTTTTTGTTGCTCCGGTAGAAGCTTCCACGGCTTGGACATTGCGTGCCTCTAATACTGGCGGCGACATCAATGGAATAACATATGCCAACGGATTGTTTGTTGGCGCGGATAATAGATCATCTAATCTCGTAACTTCTACCGATGGTGCTACGTGGAACGCCAAGAGTTTTAGTGGCAAGGCTACAGCACTGTATTCGTCTGCATATGGCGCGGGGAAATGGGTATTGGCTGCTAGTGATGGGAAGGTAATTGTTTCTAACGATAACACCGTGACGTGGGGCGCTCCGATTCAAGCTCATTCTCCCGGCAATGATTTATGGTCGATTACGTATGGCAACGGGAGATTCATTGCTGTGGGAGCTTCTGGGGCTGTGACGCAATCTGTGGACGGGGTGACTTGGAGCCAATCCACACTAGGCCCTGGTGCTCCCACATTGTACTCGGTCATCTATGCGGGTGGGCAGTTTGTGACCGTCGGGACGAGTGGGAGTATCTACACTTCTCCTGATGGGACGGCGTGGACCAAGGGAACAATCGGTAGCACCACCAACATCAATTCTATTGCTTACGGGAATGGGCTCTACGTCGTGGCTACAGATAATGGACTATACAGTTCAGTAGACGGCATTACGTGGGCAAAACGCTATACGTCCAGCAGCATTATCTATGGAGTAACGTATGGAGGAAATAAATTCGTCGCCGTAGGTGCAGGAGGCAACGTATACGTTTCACAAGAAGGGATCTTTTGGACGATAGAAGGACCTAGCGGAACTAGTAACGATCTGTATTCAGTGGCATCTGGAGGTGGACAGTTTGTTGCAGTCGGTGCTAACGGCATTCTTTTGACGCAATCGCAAAGCAGCGTCGCTGATTTGAGCAGCTTGTTACTCAGCGCCGGAACTTTGTCTCCGAGTTTCTCGTCGTCTACCACCAGCTATACAGCCTCAGTAAGCAATGCGACGACCAGTTTGAAGGTAACGCCTACTGTGGCTGATGCGTATGCGACGGTTACGGTCAACGGAGCTTCGGTGACGAGTGGTACAGCTTCTAGTTCGATCCCTCTGACTGTCGGCTCGAACACCATCACGGTGGTGGTTACGGCTCAGGACGGCTCGACGACGAAGTCCTACACGATTTCAGTTACTCGTGCAGCGCCTCTTTCTACCAATGCCGACCTTAGCGACCTTGTTCTCAGTCAAGGTACGCTGTCTCCGGCCTTTAGTTCCGGTACGACTTCTTATACCACCAGTGTTGGGAATGAGGTTACGAGCCTGACGGTGACGCCGACGGTGGCTGACTCGACGGCATCAGTGAAGGCGAACGGAACGGCAGTTACTTCGGGCAGTGCATCTATTCCGATTACGCTGAATGTGGGATCGAATACCATTACGGTATTGGTCACGGCACAAAATGGATCGACTAAAACGTACATGGTGACAGTGAATCGAGCATCGTCTAGCAATGCTAATTTGAGCAATCTGACGATAAATCAGGGGACTTTGTCACCGGCGTTTGCCTCTGGCACAACCGATTATACAACGAGTGTAGCGAATGGGGTAAGCAGCATCGATGTGACATCAACAGTAGCAGATAGTACGGCAACCATGAAGGTAAACGGTAGCACTGCAACGAGCGGTACTGCATTCAATGTACCACTGACTGTGGGAACAAATCCGATTGCAGTGCAGGTAACGGCGCAGGACGGCATCACGCAGAAAACGTACACCGTAATAGTAACCCGGGCGCCATCTAGTAACGCCAACCTAAGTGGAATAACTGTATATGTAGCAGGATTGAATGAACCTTTTTCACCCGATACAACAACCTATACACAAAGCTTAGCGAACGGAGCCACTGAGACATGGGTGAAACCTACAGTAGCCGATGCTAATGCAACTGTAACTGTGAATGGGATTTCTATAGCAAATGGACAGGTAAGCGGAGCGATTCCTTTACAAGTGGGATCGAATACAGTCACGATTGTGGTGACAGCTCAGGATGGAACGACTAAGATATATAAAATTATCATAACGCGAGCACCGTCTAACAATTCGAATCTGAGCGGTCTGACATCAAGTCATGGAACTTTGTCTCCAGCGTTTGCTTCTGGCACGACGAGTTACACAGCGAACGTGGAGAATGCAGTGAGCAGTTTGACGGTGACCCCGACCGTGGCTGACTCTACAGCCACGGTGAAAGTGAACAGTACTTCCACGACGAGTGGTGTTGCTTCGAACCCGATCTCTTTGAACGTCGGCTCGAACACCATCACCGTTCTGGTCACTGCTCAGGATGGAACGTCAAAGGCGTATACCGTTACGGTGACACGCGCAGCCCAAACGGATGCAGAAGCGGTGGCGGCAGCCAAAGCAGCTCTGGACATTGGCTATGCCGGAGGCGATAGTGCCAGCAGCGTGATGCAGAATGTAACGCTGGGTACTACGGGAGCGAATGGCACGACGATTAACTGGGCTTCCAATAATTCAGCGATGATTGCGGCGAATGGTGCAGTAACACGCCCAACTCATAGCCAAGGCGATCAAACGATAACACTGACCGCTACGATTACCAAAGGTGGGGAAAGTGATACGAAAAGTTTTACCGTGACAGTAAAAGCTTTAGCCGAAACGGATACAGAAGCGGTGGCGGCAGCCAAAGCAGCTCTGGACATTGGCTATGCCGGAGGCGATAGTGCCAGCAGCGTGACACAGAATGTAACGCTGGGTACTACGGGAGCGAATGGCACAACGGTGAGCTGGAGTTCAAGCAATTTGGGTGTTCTTGCGGTGGATGGCACGGTGACGCGTCCGTCTAATGCAGACGGGAACAAGACAGTAATACTTACCGCAAGCATCAACAAAGGTAGTGTTACTGATACAAAGGAGTTCAATCTTACAGTCATAGCGTTATCTCTATCCCCACCCGTAAATGTACCGATCACAGGCGTGAGCCTGGATCAGTCTACGTTAAGTCTGACAGCAGGCGGAGCGACAGGGACGTTAACGGCTGCAGTCCTCCCTGCGAATGCGACAAATAAGAAAATCATATGGAGCAGTAGCGACCAAAGTGTAGCGACAGTATTAGGTGGTGTAGTGACTCCATTGCAAAAGGGAACGACGACCATTACCGTTACATCAGAGTCTGATCCTACGAAACAGGCAACTTGTCTTGTTACAGTAGAAGAGTCGACGACGACTCCAGATACGATAGCCGTTACAGGAGTATCGCTGGATCAATCCAGTCTTACGTTAACAAAAGGCGGAGCAACAGGAACGTTAACAGCTGCAGTCCGTCCAGCTGACGCAACGAATAAAAAAGTGCTATGGTCGTCCAGTGACCCGAATGTGGCAGCGGTAGATGAGAATGGAATCATTACTCCTGTGGAGGTTGGAACGACGACGATCACCGTGACAACAGAAGCTGGAGGTTATACCGCGACAAGCACAGTCACGGTAAATCCGGCACCACTAGTGAATGTACCGGTGACCGATGTGGTGCTGGATAAAACGGCGTTGAATCTGACAGCAGGAGGCAGCACAGCACGACTTACGGCTACAGTGAAGCCAGACAATGCAACGAACAAGGAAGTCATGTGGAGCAGTGACAATTCAAATATAGCCACAGTCGATGCAAATGGTGTGGTGACTCCAAAGTCAGCGGGAACGGCAACCATTACGGTCACAACAGCAGGTGGAAATAAAACCGCCGTTTGCCTTGTGACAGTACAGCAAGTACCTTCTTCCGGTGGTGGAAGTGCTGGCAGTGGAGGAGGCGGTGGCAGAAGCAGCACACCTGCACTGCCTTCTACTCCAAGCGTACCAAACACTGGAGTTGAAGTGCTTGTTAATGGGGAAGTGGAGAATGCGGGAACCGCAACCACAACCAAAGTGAATGGCCAGACGGTAACGACCATTACGGTTGACGCGAAGAAGATTGAAGAGAAGCTTGCAGCGGAGGGTCAGCATGCCGTCATCACCATTCCGGTCAATGACAAATCTGATGTTGTTGTTGGAGAAATGACCGGACAGATGGTCAAAAACATGGAACAAAAACAGGCGGTTGTAGAAATCAAAACAAATAATGCTACCTATACACTACCTGCACAGCAAATTAACATTGACGCTATATCGGATCAAATCGGCAAAACGGTGGCCCTTCAAGATATTAAAATCCATATCGAAATCGCCAAACCGACAGCGGGGACAGTCAAAGTGGTGGAAAACTCCGCAGCAAAAGGAGAATTTATGATCGTTGCTCCGCCACTCAATTTCACGGTCAAAGGCACATATGGAGATAAAACAATTGATGTATCCAAGTTTAATGCATATGTAGAAAGAACGATTGCGCTCCCTGAAGGTATAGATCCGAATAAAGTTACAACAGGAGTGGTTGTTGACCCGGATGGAACTGTACGTCATGTACCAACTAAAATTGTTGTCATTAATGGTAAGTATTTTGCCAAAGTGAACAGCTTGACGAACAGCACGTATTCTGTCGTATGGCATCTATTGGAATTTAAGGATGTCGAACATCACTGGGCAAAGCAGGCGGTAAATGACATGGGGTCTCGAATGGTCATCAGTGGCACTGGCAATGACCTTTTTCATCCGGATCAGGATATTACACGCGCCGAGTTTGCGGCAATTATCGTTCGGGGACTGGGACTCAAGTTGGAGAACGGTCCAAACCCATTTGCGGACGTAAAGGCTGTTGATTGGTACAGTAGCTCCGTGCAAACCGCCTATAAGTATAATTTAATCAGCGGATTTGAAGACGGTACGTTCCACCCAATGGACAGAATTACTCGGGAGCAGGCAACGGTCATCATCGCTAAAGCGATGAAAACAACCGGTCTTCACGCAAAACTTCAGGCGAAAGAAGCTGAGGAACTGCTGCAGCCATTCACAGATGCGAAAAAGGCATCGGAGTGGGCGAAGAGCAGTCTAGCGGATTGCCTGCAGGCAGGGCTTGTGTCTGGAAGAAACGGCAAGCAGTTGGCACCAAAAGAGTACATCACAAGAGCAGAAGTTGCAGCAATTGTTCAGCGGCTTCTCCAAAAGTCTGAGTTTATTTAAGGAATGGAAGGGCTATTCTCTAAACGATCGAATGAGCGTTTTGGAGAATAGCCCTGTTTCATTTCCATTTCGTTGCTTTAAAAATAACTATTTGCCTAATTATCGAGAGATACAGATAAACATTAATTGTCGTTGTTCCTAATAACCGAATAAGGATTATGAATTTGTCCACCTGACTATAATGGAGAATAGGACAAACCGTTGGTATCTCTTGGGACAAGACAAATTATTGGTACAATGTGCTCGGTGAATAATTTGTTCGCCTTCCCTTTGAAGCATGGAACCTAAGATTAACTCGAAAAATTCTGCAATAGGTGTGTACTCCATTGAAAGCTCTTGTTCAGCGGTAAAAATAACGTTTACCTTTTGCGCACGTAATTTGTGATAAATCAACAAGTGCTGAAGGGTATTTCTGGCTAGTCGATCTCTCTTGTATACAATCAGATTTTTAACTTTACCTTGATCAACGAGGTCCAATATTTGATGTAGCGCTTTTCTCTCTTGGATATTTGTTTGGCGGGCAGAAACGGCATCATCAATAAACTCCTGATCGATAATTAGACTATGTTTAATGCTACATTGAAGTGCTTTAAACCTTTGCATCTCGATGGAGTGTTCTTGGATCGTAGATGATCGGCGATAGTATGCAACGGTAAGCAAGTGGACACCTCCAGATTTCTTTTTACAAATACGTATGCGTACAGCGAAGGTACTAGTCCTTTCGCTCAAGTTTGGAGCATTCATGTAACAGCTCTTTTTTGGCGAGCTTTACCCATATGTCAAACCATTTCATGTTGGAATCCGGGTCTAGTGAATAGCTAATGGAGCGAATTTCGATTTTGTTTTTCTTCTTCTTTGTCAAATTAGACACCTACTTTTAGGAGGAATACGTCATGAAGCATGAATTCGGCAAGCAGGTGCGCTTGCTTCGTGAACAACAGGGAATCAGTCTGAATGCTATGGCCAAAATGTTAGGTGTTTCTACAGGCTATCTGAGTAATTTAGAAAGTGGCAAAACGGAAACCGTCAACTTAACCGTCCTACAAAGATTGTTTAGTATGCTTGAGATTAAAGCTTGTCCTTTATGCCAGCAAGAAAAGAGTTCTTCAAAGTCATCTGAGGGCAGCTCATTGAACTGGCGGGTTCATCGCCTTTACCAAACCATGATTGATTTAGCAAGTAGTGATCCCATGGTGCTTGAACACCAGCTTCAATTGCTTGAATCGGGTTTTCTATTTTCTAAAACTGCTCTACGTCATTCTGTGTCCACTCCTATCTCTGATCATTCCATCATCAATTAGAATGCCAACTTATATCTGGATTATTCATCACAATGAAAACATCTTGTTCACCTGAATGAATACAAAAGCAAAAAGGAGACAGCCTAACATCGATGGGCTGCCTCCTTTTTGCTTTTTAAGATATGTATGATTGTACGTCTGGAATAAGGTCTATGGATGTAGTTTTCGCCATAGCGTGTAATGTATCAAAGGATTTTACTCTCCTCCTTCTCCTGTATTTCTTCAAGGATAGCCCACCCGGCAAAATGGAATTCGTCTAAAATCCGTTCAATTTCGCTATCTGTTACTGAGGAAGGCGCCACAAAACAGATGGTCGTCTTTCCTACTTTGATGGTCATGTCATACGCTTCCATGTAAACATCACCTCTACATGATGTGTATGCAGCCATAAGCTGAGGACGGGCCTGATTTTTTAGTTTGTAGGGAGGTTTCGTGATGGAACGAGTCTGCATGTATCTAAGAAAATCGCGTGCCGACCTGGAATCAGAGGCACGTGGCGAGGGAGAAACGCTTGCTAAACATAAAAAAGCTTTATTAAAGCTGGCTAAAGAGAAGAAATTAAATGTCATTAACATATATGAGGAAATCGTATCGGGAGAAAGTTTGGTACATAGGCCACAGATGCTGGAGTTGCTGAAAGAAGTGGAAGCTGGCGTATACGAAGCGGTTCTTTGCATGGATTTGGATCGCTTAGGCCGTGGAAATATGCAGGAGCAGGGCTTGATTTTGGATACGTTTAAACGTTCCAAAACGAAGATTGTTACACCTAGAAAGACATATGACTTAATGGATGAGTGGGATGAGGAATACAGCGAGTTTGAGGCTTTTATGGCACGCAAAGAATTAAAGATTATTACTCGTCGGCTGCAAAGTGGCCGTATCCGATCTGTGGAGGAAGGAAATTATATTGCCACTACCCCTCCATATGGATACCAGATAAAAAAAACGGATAAAGAACGATATCTTATCCCTGATCCTGAGCAGGCTCCTATTGTAAAAATGATTTTTGAATGGTACACGCATGAAAATCCAAAGATTAGATTAGGAAGCGGCAAAATTGCTAACGAATTGAATCGATTAGGATACAAAAGTTCAACAGGACAGGAATGGAAGAGTCATTCTGTACTTAATGTCATTAAAAATGCGGTATATGCTGGTCGGATTCAATGGAAAAAGAAAGAGGGAAAGAAATCAAAAGAACCAGGAAAGAAAAAAGATGTTCGTACTCGGCCACGTGAAGAATGGATTGATGTAGAGGGGAAACATGAACCATTAGTTTCGATGGAAACATATGAGAGAGCGCAGGAAATATTAAATAAAAAATATCATGTGCCGTATCAGCTTGTAAACGGAATTAAAAATCCGTTAGCAGGTTTGATTAAATGTGGGATGTGTGGGGCCTCTATGGTTCTGCGACCGTATGGGAAGCAGAAGCCGCATATTATGTGCTATAACAAGTCGTGCAAAAATAAAAGTAGCCAATTTGCTTATGTGGAAGCCCGTTTGCTAGAAGGATTAAGGCACTGGTTGAAGACGTATGAAGCGGAATGGGATAAACGGAAACCAAAAGACAACAAGGAGCAGAGTGATAATGAATTAGTGATTAAGGAGCAGGCACTTTTAAATCTGCAACAGGAGATGAAACATCTAATCCAGCAAAGGGATAAGCTCCATGATTTTTTAGAGAGAGGGATTTATGACGAGGAAACGTACCTCACCCGTTCACAAAACATAGCCGATAGAAAGGAAAAGATAAAGGATTATATTGAAAAGGTTCAACAGGAAATTGAAACAAAAAAACGTCAGGAGAAAGCGAAACAAAAGATTATTCCTAATGTAAAGCATGTTTTGGATTTGTATGAGAAAACAGATGATGCTGCAAAGAAGAATAGTATGTTGAGGTCTGTACTAGAATATGCTACCTATCGGAAAGAAAAGCAACAGAGAAATGATGATTTTATACTTGTTATTCATCCTAAATTATCAAATAGTTATCAGGGGTTATAAATAAAGGGCGGTTTTAGATTACGCCCTTTATTTATAACTATTAGAAAGAGATGCATTTTCACAGTCTGTTCGTGATGTCTCGGACAATTATTTGTTGGTATGAAGCTTTTATATCCAATTTAGAACATTCATTATTGTCCCTTATAGAACGGCACAGGAAACAAGGACCTCGCATACATCTTATCCAGCTCTTCATTCACCAGTTTCTGCAATATAAACGTAAAAGGCAGCAGCAGTAACAAATATCTAGTTTTCAATTTTTTTGCATAAGAACGAATGTGTTGAATCAT
Source organism: Aneurinibacillus uraniidurans (assembly GCF_028471905.1). Taxonomy (NCBI): domain Bacteria; kingdom Bacillati; phylum Bacillota; class Bacilli; order Caryophanales; family Paenibacillaceae; genus Aneurinibacillus; species Aneurinibacillus uraniidurans. Next base: position 902,965 of record NZ_CP116902.1, read on the forward strand.
TTGATCTCCCCCTAATTCATTGTCATCGACTACAAACAAAGTGTAATGTCTTCCGTAATGAGAGAGTCAACGATGAATGTATAGAGAATTATAGCTGCTTGAAATTCCATAACTAGTACTGTATAGTACTAGTTATGGGAAATCCAAAAAGAATGAACCGACATCGAGTTGTTGAAGCAGCAGCAAAATTATTTTTAGAAAAAGGATATGCTTATACGAGTATCGATGAACTTGTTCGGGTAAGCAAAGTATCAAAATCCAATGTATATTACCATTTTTCCAATAAGGAGGAGCTATTAGCAGGTGTAATCGAGTATTGGATCAATACGTATAACGATGCCATTGAAAAAATTCTTGTACAGGATCATCTATCAGTTGAGAGTCGAGTTATGCTCTTTTTAACGCATTTATCGCAGGGGATTCAAGAGAGGGAGTTTAAGGGGAGCTGTCCATTTATTACGCTTTACATTCAAAGTCCTGAGCAGGCTGCTCAAATGAAAGAAAAAATCGCGGGCTTTTTCTTCGAATTACAAGCAAGAATAGGTTTATTATTAAAACAGGGGATTGAAAGGGGAGAATTTAGAAACAACATACATATACATGAAGTCTCTGCGCTATTTGTAACTAATCTTGAAGGTGCTTTGTTTATTTCAGAAGCCTTGAAAGATGCATCGGTTGTCACAAATACTGCACAGCAATTTTTTAATCTGCTTCGGTAATAGAGGCATTTTTTTTGTAATTAATTAGTACTAAATAGTACTAAAAGGGAGGAAGCGATGAAGACAATATTTTTAACCGGGAGTACAGGTTTTATAGGCAAACAATTAGTTCAGGAATTAATGAAGGAAAAGGTAAAAGTTTTACTGCTCGTTCGTTCAAAAATAAAAGCTGCAACTATCTTTGAAGAAATGGGGATTTTTAATCCGGAAATCATGGAATTCGTCGAAGGAGATTTAACAAAAAAAAACCTGGCATTACGTGATGAAGATCGAAGAAAAGTATTACAAGCAGATATTATTATTCATGCTGGCGGACCTATGGATATTCAATTGGGGGAAAAGGAAGCTGTTTCTTCTTTTTTACAAGGCGCAAAGTATATAGGGGAAGTAGCCAAAAGCATTCACGAATCGAAGGGTCTGGAACAATTTGTTCATATTGTTGGTTATATGAGCCCTTTTGATGATGACAATAGCCGGATTTCCATTGATGTCTTTAAAGAAGGAAATGAGTATTTGAAAATAAAAAATCCTTATGAAAGAACAAAGTTTTTAGCAGACCTCTATATTCGACAACAAGCAGCTTCCATTGGGTACCCCCTTTCCGTTATTAATCCACCTACTGTCGTCGGATCGAGCAAAACAGGCAGCACGGAGCAAATGGAAGGCCTGGGATTGCTTGTCTCAGCTGTAAGAAAAGGCTTTATGCCTGTTGTACCTGGAGGGAAAAAATATCGATTACCGATCATACCAAACGATAAATTGGCTGCATTCATTACCCGAGTTTCCATGATGGAAGCTTCGTCCATTAAGACTTATACATTGGTTCCTGATAAACATACAGACCTTGATATATATGAGCTATTATCAGTGATGGCAGAAAGTATGAATATGAAACCCCCGACGATTTCCGTTCCAAAAGGGCTAATAAAACTGCTCCTGAAAAGTGGAGGAAGCAAATTGACCGGAACTTCTTCTGAATCACTAGCCTTCATTACGAACAGAGAGTTTTCAAATGAATCAGCGAAAAAAATAGTGAACAAAGGATGGCTTGAAGACGGAAGTGTAAAAAATCTCATCCCTGTAGTTGTGGCCGATTTAGACTATCGGTTGACGTATCAGAATCACCAAATGGACAAAAGATTTGAAAGAACACGTGTGGAACATACAACTGTTTATCGATTAAAAGGAGAAGGGAACCCCTTTATTTTATTTCATGGACTCCTTTGCGATGGGGAAGATCTTTTTCCATTGGGCATACGTATTCATGAAAAAACGGGTCATCCTGTATGGATTGTCGATCTTCCTGGTTTAGGACGTTCGCCTTTTCTACGAGAAAAAAAGCTTCTTGCTCCTTACATTCATAGTGTAAAAAAACTTTTGAAAGAATCTGCCAGCGGCGCCTATCTTATTGGACACTCCTTTGGCGCCCTGACTTTATTAGAAGCATTGAAAGAAAATGTGATACGGACACAAGATTCTCTTATCCTTCTTCAACCCCCTATAAAAAAACAAGTAACAGCATTAGATCGATTCCCTTCTATAAGCAAGTGGTTGCTGAAATTGGCTACCCCGAACAAAATCGAACAATACATATTGAAACAAGGATTATTTGACCATAAGGAGACGATTCCAGCAGGGTATATAAAGAAAGTCGCACAAAGCTTTACTTCACCTAGAATATTACATACAACCGTTCAACTGAATTCCTTTTTGTCAGAGACAATGGAAAAGAATGTGGATACTCATCCAAATCGTGAAATTCATATTATTTGGGGGAACAAAGATGCTGTTTATACGCCGCCAATATCACTTGGTACTATGGATTATGTACCCTTCGGCCATCACTTTCCTATCTCTCATCCTGATGAAACGGCAGAGAGGATTATTCATCATCTAAACAAACAGGGACTTTCTTGAGTAAGCATCTTTGTTTTCTTTTTATCCAGTTTCTCCGGCCTTCCACCCAGGCCTCCTCTTGCTAAATTCAGCAAACGCCGCAAACAGATAACCTGTTAGCAGAAACGAAATCAGCCTAATTGATATTCTTGGAACCGAAGCTAATGAAATCGAAGACCTTGTTCAGCTCAAAATCGAAAAAAATAAAATCTATAAGCACATCCATATTCTTGACGAGCGGGAAAAGGAAGTCATCATCGGTCGGTTCGGACTCGATAATGAAGAAGAACGTACCCAGCGTGAGATTGCGCGGGAGCTGGGGATTTCGCGGTCTTATGTATCACGAATCGAGAAGCGGGCATTGCTTAAATTGTTCCACGAGTTTTACCGAAAGAATGAAAACGAAGTGAAAAATTAATGATTTGATCCATTTTCATAAAAAAGGACGCTTCCCGAGGGAGAGCGTCCTTTTGCATGATTGAGTCTTACAGCTTAACTACGTTTTCAGCTTGCGGTCCACGGTTTCCTTGAACGATCGAGAACTGAACGCGTTGACCTTCTTCTAACGACTTGAATCCTTCGCCTGTAATTGCGCTGAAGTGAACGAATACATCGCTGCCGCCTTCAACTTCGATAAAACCAAACCCTTTTTCAGCATTAAACCATTTAACTGTTCCTGTTGTTTGCATGAAAGGAACCTCCAAAAAATTAGTATTTATATAAGGTCTCTATTTACCGGGTAAATAAACACGCATATATCAAAAAGTGAATGGTACTTTTGACATCTCAAAACAATGAAAGCCCTACCTCTCTTTCATCCTTACGGTTCCGATGACCGTGCCAGTGTGAATTGCATGGCAAAAATATAAACCGATACTTAGTATCACCGTTTCTTACAGGATTATACATGGAGTTGATCAGAAATAAGAAAAAGAAGTGATAAAAAGAGGATATAATAGAAGAGAAGGAACGATAAGATATACAATCATGGCGTGTCTACACGCGAATTACCCAACTATACGCTCTTTCCGAAGAAAAGTCAAATGCATTCTTCATCTGTTTTGTATAAAAAAAGATTGCTCCTACTGTTATTTTTTCGATATAGTAACATCGTATTCTTCATGTAGAAAGGACTTTATTTCCATGCAAAAAAGGTTGCGCGAGTTGGACTGGATGCGGTCATTTGCTGCCCTATCGGTTATTATGATTCATGTCACGTCGGGATATGTGATCGCTAATCCAGCTGCTTATGTTGTAAATCAGGCGATGCGCTATGCAGTGCCGCTCTTCATTATTTTATCCGGCTTTTTATTGTTTTATGTGGATCGGAATCGTGATCAATTATCATGGTCTTCTTTTTATAAGAAGCGCTTCAGTAAAATTGTCGCCCCTTATTTGATTTGGACAGTCATATATACGCTGTATACCTACCATGATGCAGTAGCGGCAGGGCAATATGGGAAGTGGCTAGCCGCATTGAAGGTAGATCTTATAAGAGGAACGGGATTTGTCCATCTGTATTTTCTTCTGATTATGGTGCAGCTGTATGCCATCTATCCACTGCTGTGGAAATGGCTGCAAAAGCATGCGGCTAGCTTTTTGGCGGTAACATTTGTTGTGACGGTGTTTTCGCAGACGATGATTTATTTCCATGCGCTGCACATTGTTCATTTGCCACGGCTGGTTGTGCCCTATGTTATTCTTTTCCCGCTCTGGTTGTTTTATTTTGGCGCTGGGATGTATGTGGCAAAACATAATGAGACGATTACTTCTGCGCTATCTGGTTGGACTGTACAGCTTGGTATAATGTATATAGCTTCATTTGGGCTGCTGTTACTGGATAGTCACTATACGCACACGTACGATTCTTCAATCAAGCCGACGGTTATGGTGTATTGCTTTGTCTCTTACGCATTCTTCCTGAGCATAGCGATGAAGCTCAAAGACGTGCGTGGCCAACTGGCTCGATTTTCTGACTGGTTGGCAATTCAGTCCTTTTTGGTATTTTTGCTGCATCCACTTGTACTTGTTTGGATTCAGCGCACGTATCATGAATGGGCACAGTTCTGGAAAACAACACCAGGATTCCTCCTGTTGTTTGGTATTGTTACAGCTGTATCATGTTTGCTCGTTTATATGGCGAGCTGGCTTCGCCCTGTTATTTGGATCGGTGGCATACCGCGGTCAACTCCTGCGGCTTCTTCCTCTAAACAGAAGCAAGCTACAGGTGCACAGTAAAATAACATCTATGAAAAAAGTCTGCCCAGATATGTTTGAATTTGGGCAGGCTTTTTTCACAAATTCTTACGTTTAATAGGTCTAATTATTCATTTATTACCTCCTTGTTAGGGGGTAAAATTTTCTTATATTAAATGTGAACAAAGAAAAAAGTCCCTGATTTGTTTTGGAGGTGTCTTTATGGAGCAGGTCAAGTTTGAATATAAAGGAAGACTTGAGTTTGGGAATATGGGCGTGATTGAAGGTGAATTGCTTAGTTTAGAAGTTGCCAATGCAGATAGATATACTGTGGGTGACGTGATTATGTTTTTAGATGCAGGAAAGCGTTTTCCTATGAAGATTATTAAAAAAGGAATACGTGAGCTATATTTATTTGTCCCTTTATTTGAAACCCACTTTCCAAACAATCGGCGCCGTATGGCACGGGTTCCTGTGAAACTGCCAGCTTATGTGAATGATTATATCAGCGAGCGAGTGTATGAAATTCCTGCTGACCTGCGTGTTCGCGTCATTGACGTAAGCTTACAGGGCTTTGGTTTTGTATCGTCTGAACGCTTACGAGTGAATCATGCATATTATGTAGCATTTGATACGAATGACCTAGAAATTAAAACAAAGACGATCATTCGTAATGAAACGATGGCCGATGAGGGATATCGATATGGTTGCGAAATTCAGTCAATCACACGAGAAGACTTCCATGTGTTGCGACGATTTTTATTGGTTCGCCAACTATCTCGGGCACTACAGAATCCATTGCGTTCGTAAGACGCAGAATAATGATTAATTTCTTGAATATTGTCTATTGAGTTTTGAGTAAATATACCTATAATTAAGTATAAAGATAGTAGGAAAGAGTATGCTTGGAGGTGGGAGAGATGTTGTGGGGACCGGTTAGCCTTATTGGTTTCTTTTGTACACTTGTTTTTTTAGGATTTGCGATTCTTTCGCTTTTGTTGATTTTCTCGAAGCGAGGAACGTTTATGCAGGGTATTGGTGGCCTCCTTCTTTCTTGTGCATGTTTCGCTGTTTTTGTATTTGGTGCAGTCAAGGTACAACAAAATATCGAGAACTCTTCCCATAAATTAGATGCTCGTGCTACCCAGGTGGCTAAGATACAGTCTGAAGTGAAAAAATAAATGTAAAACCTGTTTTCTTCTACTGTAGGAAAGCAGGTTTTTTTGTTGGCAAATGAATAAACTATGATACGATGATGGAAGTAATGAATATTTTTATATGATATTACGTTATAGGAGATGTTACTAACTATGGAACAAGCAAACAATTATCGCGTAGAAAAAGATTTCCTTGGTGAAAAACAAGTACCCCTTCACGCTTATTATGGTGTGCAGACGATGCGTGCCGTTGAGAACTTCCCGATTACAGGCTACCGTATTCACGAATCCCTTATCGTAGCGATGGCGATTGTAAAGAAAGCTGCAGCGCTGGCAAATATGGAAACTGGTCAGCTGAACTCGCGCGTTGGAGAAGCAATTGTTAATGCAGCGCAAGAGATCATGGATGGCAAGCTGCATGATCAGTTTATTGTCGATCCGATTCAAGGCGGCGCTGGTACGTCCATTAATATGAATACAAATGAAGTAATTGCAAATCGTGGACTTGAACTGCTTGGCAAAGAAAAAGGCAACTATTTTGAGTTAAGTCCGAACACACATGTGAATATGGCCCAGTCAACGAATGACTCGTTCCCAACTGCGATTCATATCTCAGTGCTGAGTATGCTCGATAAACTGCTGATTACGATGCAGGAGATGCATGATGCATTCGGCAAAAAAGCAAAAGAGTTCGACCATGTGATTAAAATGGGACGTACGCATTTGCAGGATGCAGTGCCGATTCGCCTTGGTCAGGAATTCGAAGCATACCGACGTGTGATAGAGCGTGACATGAAGCGAATCAAGCAGTCACGCCAGCATATGTACGAAGTAAACATGGGAGCAACTGCCGTTGGTACTGGTTTGAATGCTGATCCGCGCTATATTGAAAGCGTTGTAAAGCATCTGGCTGATATTTCAGGCTTCCCGATTGTGGGGGCGGAGCACCTGGTTGATGCGACACAAAATACTGACGCGTATACAGAAGTATCTGCTGCACTTAAAGTGTGTATGATGAACATGTCCAAAATCGCCAACGATCTGCGCCTGATGGCATCTGGTCCACGCGTTGGACTTGGTGAGATTACACTGCCAGCGCGCCAGCCAGGCTCTTCGATCATGCCAGGTAAAGTAAATCCGGTTATGGCCGAAGTCATCAATCAGATCGCGTTCCAGGTAATCGGTAACGACCATACAATCTGCTTGGCATCTGAAGCAGGTCAGCTGGAACTGAATGTTATGGAGCCTGTGCTTGTGTTCAATTTGCTACAGTCGATTAGCATTATGAACAATGGTTTCCGTGTCTTCCGGGAATACTGCCTTGAAGGCATCACAGCTAATGAAGAGAAGATGAAAGAATACGTGGATAAGAGCGTGGGAGTTATTACAGCCGTAAATCCACATCTTGGTTATGAAACAGCAGCACGCATTGCACGGGAAGCTATTCTGTCTGGTAAGTCCGTACGGGAGCTGTGCTTGCATTACAACGTGCTAACAGAAGAAGAGCTGGATCTCATTCTTGATCCGTTCGAGATGACACACCCAGGCATTGCCGGCGCATCGCTGTTGTTCAAAGATTAATCCAGTAAGAAGAAAATCCTCCTGCTCTGGAAAGAAGTACGCCTTATAAAATGCTTCGGACGACGGACACTAAAGGTACTTTCCGAGGCAGGAGGTGAACAGTATGGCACGCAACAACAAGCTTCTTGTACCGCAAGCAGCTCAACTGCTTGACCAGTATAAATACGAGATCGCATCCGAATTTGGTGTACAGCTAGGGAGTGATACCGTCTCTCGCGCAAACGGTTCGGTTGGCGGGGAGATTACGAAGCGTCTCGTCCAAATGGCTCAGCAGCAGCTAAAAGGATAAGTAGCATATACATGGATAAAAGCACCCGTATCGGGTGCTTTTTTACTATGTTATGAAGTGTAAAATATTACTGTATTACAATAAAAAGGTAAATATTGCACATGAGATATAAAGGTAAAAAAAGTATAATTTTAAAATATTATTCCATTTTATATTAAGAGAGAAAAGGGGAGAGTATATGCGATTTTGGTTACGTATTTTTGTAGTATGTACCCTGCTAACAAGTATTTCTTCAGCAGTTCTGGCAGAGGTACAGGTCAATTGGATTAAAGGTGGGAAACCTGTTCAGGTTGGCGATAAATTCGCAACCTTTGATATGAGTCCGAAGCTTCAGTATTTACATAAAGACGATACGATCAAGCTGCAAAAGGAATATGGGAATACACCGACCTCGCGGGAGATTGGAAGTATTTATCCGGTTGATCGGAAAGAGAACTGGTTTGTTGTTCTTGAATATGATGAAGTCGGACATATTAAGGACGAAGAAAAAGGTAAAATTGATGCGGATGCCATTTTGCAAAGCTATAAAGATGGAAGTGAGGAAGACAATAAAACTAAAAATCCGGAAGATCGTCTTCAGGTAATCGGCTGGGATATTGTGCCTTCCTATGACGAGAAAACTCATCAGCTGCAATGGTCTATGCTAATCGAAGATGCCAAAAAAAATCGTCTGATTAACTACAATGTTGAAATGTTAACGCGTCAAGGATATGTCTCATTTATTCTCGTATCTGATCCAGAAAATCTGGCTAAAAACAGAAAGTCATTAAATGATCTCATCCTATCCAAGTTTAAAGTAAACGAGGGAAATCGCTATGAAGATTTTAACGCTTCTACTGATAAGGTTGCAGAGTATGGTTTGACCGGATTAATTATGGGTGGACTTGGACTAGCAGCTGCTAAGAAACTTGGATTATTAGCTCTGTTAGGTTTATACTTTAAAAAAGCAGTCATATTGATTGTAGCTGCACTTGGGGCAGTAGTAGTTTTCATCAAAAAACTCTTTACGAAAAAGAGCGAGACGGATGATGATTTAAAAACAGGTACATAACGAAAGAAAGACTCCCGCTATGTGGGAGTCTTTCTTTCGTTATGCATATTAAAGTGAAATAGCTGAAGGCGTATGTAAAAACTTGATTACTTCAGATACAGCAGCTTCTCCCTGGTCAATACAATCGGGAAGCCCTGATCCATAGTAGGGAGCGCCAGCGACAAACATACCAGGCATGTTCTCACCAAGCTCATGTACGAATTGATCGATGCGAGCTTTATGCCCGACTACATATTGTGGACGCACTTGTTTCCAACGGGAGATACGATAAAATTCCGGTTTTTGATCGATCTTCATAATTTTGTTCAAGTCATTCATAATCACCGCGATTAGTTCCTCATCCGGAAGGTGGACCGGAGAATCATCCCACGGACGACCAACAAAGCAACGAAGTAGTGCTTTACCTGCTGGAGCTGTATGCGGCCATTTTTTATGTGTCCACGTACAGGCGGTAATCGTAAAGTTTTCGTTGCGGGATACGATGAAGCCTGTGCCGTTCACATCTTGCTGAATCGCTTCGAGTGGAAAGGCGAGGGCAGCAGTTGCAACAGATGAAGTAGGAATTTCAGATAGCAGATGAGAGAAATCGTATTCCGCTAGCATCTTCCGCGTTGGATGTAGGGATGAGCTAAGCACCACACTGTCTGCATTCAGTTGTGTGCCATCTGATAGATGAAGCGTATAGCCACTTTCCGCCTGTGCCACGCGAGATACGCTCGTTCCTGTGCGGATACAGTTTGGGTCGAGCCGAGCTTCAATCGATTCTACCAATGATTGGAGTCCGCTTTTGAATGTCATGAAAGCGCTTGACGACTTTTTATCACCGGCTGACTTTGGTTGCTTAGGTGTCGTAGAGCGCATGCCAAGAATGAGACTGCGATATTTTTGCTCCACCTGATAAAACTGCGGGAATGTCGACATTAGGCTTAAGTCATCAATATCCCCTGAATATACACCGGAGAGAAGTGGCTCAATCAAGTTTTCTACCACTTCATTGCCAAGACGACGACGGAAGAACTTCCCTAGTGACTGATCAGATCCGTTTGACTGGGCGCGTGGGAGAAACAGGTCGCAGGCTGCTCGCATTTTCCCAGGTAAGGAAAAGAGAGACGTGGTAACAAACGGAGCTACTTTTGTCGGAATGCCCATGATGGAACCGCCTGGCATTGGATGAAGCTGGCCATTTGTCAAAATAAAAGCCTGTCCGGTATGATTGCGCACAAGATCATCTTTAAGCCCGACTTCCTCTGCGAGACGAATTATGCTTGTCTTGCGAGCCAGAAAGGAATCGGGTCCGAGTTCAATCACAAAGTCGTTCGTGTAATCTGTTATGATTGTACCGCCTAGACGGTCTTCTGCTTCAATGAGTACATAGCGGATCGGCAAATTTTGTTCCCGAACGGCCTTTTGCAAATAGTACGCAGTTGTCAGGCCAGTGATCCCACCGCCGATGATCGCAACTGTATGGGTTGGAGTCATTATTTATCACGTTCTTTCTTTGCAATCTCATCCAGCACAGCGTTTGCAAGTCCCTCGATGAATGTATCATGTGTGTTCGGCATAGGTGGACGCAGATAGCGGATACCAAGTTCATCGGCTATCTGCTTACATTCAATGTCGTTGTCGTACAATACTTCTAGATGGTCCGATACGAATCCAACCGGACAGAATACCATTGTCGTGTAGCCTTCTGCATGCAGCTCACGCATTCGGTCCTGCACATCTGGTCCAAGCCATGGCTCTGGTGTTCGACCTGCGCTCTGCCAGGCGGTTGTATAATGCTGTATGCCTGCTTCTTCTGCAATCATACGAGCGGTATGGGCAATTTGCTCGGGATACGGATCATTCATCTGCTTGATGCGTTCTGGTAAGCTGTGCGCTGTGAATAGCACAACTGTCCGATCACGGTCCACTTCCGAAACGGTCGAAAATGTCTCACGCAGGCGATCTGCCCAATAACGGATGAACGCAGGCTGATCATACCAGCTGTCAATCGAATGGATGCGTATATTCCCGATTGCTTTCGCCTCCGCCTGTGCGCGATCATTATATGATTGCGCACTAAACGTGGAGTAGTGCGGCGCAAGCACGATGCTAACAGCTTCGTGCAGGTCTGCTTCCCGCATGTTTTTCACTCCGTCTTCAATGAACGGGGTAATATGCTTAAGCCCGAGAAAGGCTGTAAACGTAATCGTGTCTTGCATCTCATTTAACTTTGCAGCAAGCGCCTTGGCCTGTTCCTCTGTAATACGAGCAAGAGGGGAGAGCCCCCCAATCCGTTCATATCGTGTGATCAACTCATTCAGAAGTTCGGGGGTAGGTTTTCGCCCGCGTCGAATATGTGTATAGTAAGATTCTACTTCATCGGGACTGTGCGGCGTTCCGTACGCCATCACGAGCAGTCCCATTCGCTGTTTCGTCATCGTTCTTACTCCTCCCACTTGCCTTCGTCCGCTAGTTTTTGGCGGAGTATTCATGGATGAACGCCGTCAGACGTTGCAGGGTTTCAACTTGTACTTGCGGATATACACCATGACCAAGGTTGAAAATAAAGTTCGGGTTTTCCATGCCTTGATCAAGAATTTCTTTTGTTTTTTGTTCAATCTGTGCCCAATCAGCAAGAAGCAGACCTGGATCAAGGTTACCTTGAACAGTACGAGTTACGCCCTGCTCCCGTGCAGACTGGATGCTTGTGCGCCAGTCAAGTCCGATGACATCAAGCGGCAAGCGATTCCATTCCGTAAGCAGATGGCTTGCTCCGACACCAAACATAATTTTTGGTGCGTCTTCATCTTGAAGAGCAGAGAAAATCTTGTTCATAACTGGAGCTACGAACGTCTGATAATCTTGCGCATTAAGTGCTCCTACCCAGGAGTCGAACACTTGAATTGCCTGAGCACCTGCCTTGATTTGTGCTTTCAAATAAGTAATCGTCATTTCGCCAAGCTTGTCCATCAATAGATGCCATGCTTCTGGTTGAGCATGCATGAAAGCTTTTGTTTTATAGTAGTTACGTGATGGACCGCCTTCAAGTAAATAGCTGGCAAGTGTGAAAGGAGCGCCTGCAAAGCCAATGAGTGGGACATGGAGCTGTTCACGTAACAGTTTAATCGTATCAAGAATGTACGGAACGTCTGCGTCCGGATCAAGCGTACCGAGTTTTTCTACGTCAGCTTTGGATGTGATCGGATTGGCAATGACAGGTCCGATGCTTGATTTAATTTCTACATCAATTCCAAGGGCCGGCATTGGTGTCATGATGTCAGCAAACAGAATGGCCGCATCCACATCAAGCTGCTGGATTGGAAGCATAGTAACTTCCGCACAGACCTCCGGGCGGTGTGTAATTTCAAACAGCGAATATTTTTCGCGAATTTTACGGTATTCTGGCTGATAACGACCCGCCTGACGCATATACCATACAGGTACGTGGTTGTGCTCCTCACCTCGGCATGCTTTCAAAAAATTATCATTAAATGGCTTTGCGCTCATTCTTCCACACCTTTCTCTTCCATAAACACGTGTTTAATTATTTCTTATTGTACGATAGCATAAATGTTCGAGCAAAGTTAAGGAATTATTGTGACAGATACTCTTCAAGAGTGATCCCTTTCTCTGTAATTTCCTGGGCAACAGTTTTGCCTACATAGCGAATATGCCACGGTTCATACGCGTAGCCTGTAATGGATTCTTTACCTTTTGGATAGCGGATGATAAAGCCGTATTTTGGTGCATTTGCTGCAAGCCATTTTCCTTCCGGTGTATCGCCAAACGTTTGCTCAAGTGTATTACCCATGCGTTTGCTTGTGATGTCAATCGCAAGGCCGGTCTGGTGCTCGCTTTGACCTGGATAGGCACTGACGGCATTTGCTTTCTCTTCACTGCCGTATTTTTTGGTTAGGCGGGCAAATACTGATTTTTGCATCGAATACGGACGGTACGCTGATTGGCCGAGGAGGTCGATGTTTTCCGCTTTCGCTTGAGCGAATAGCTCTTCAAGCGCTGTCGCTGCTTCTTTACGCATCATTTTGCGCGGGCTTTTTTCTTTGAATGAGAATGGAATATTTGGCTCTACAAGATCAGACGGTTCAAAAGTAGATTGAAGATTCCGCTGCTTGTTTACCACGACCAGTACATCATTCATATTTGTTACTTCCTGAACACCGCTATTATTTTTCATAACGGTAGTAGCCAGTGCTGCTTTTGTTCTCTCATCTGTAAGCGGGTCAGGTTGAGCTTGGGCCTGGGTATTTTTGTGGCTGTTATTTTGGCTTGGTGGTTGCGTAGCTGTCTGATCTGATGGTTTTGATCCGGTCTCAGATGTGCAGCCTGCTGTAAAAGATGCGGCCGCCAACAGGAGTGCCAGCATCGTTGTTTGTTTGTTCACAGTATATCCCTCTCTTTTTAGAAAACACAAAAATCGAGCATACACGCTTTGGGGTGAATGCTCGGTTTTTTCGTTTTTTAGCTTCTCTAGTATTCTAGCATACTATCGATTTAGCATTCAATTTAATGAAGAGATTGTAGCTGCAATCAGATTTTTGTCTTGCAGCATCGGAACGATGGAAGTTGTATTCAATCTGGCGCAGTACAGCACATCTGCTGTTCCCTGCTGCTGGGCGATACGCCTGCCGGTTGCGGTCTCAAGCAGGAGATCAGGAAGGGATGAGGCTAAGTGTGTGTAGCTTGCAGCAAGAGCAATGCCGAGGTCGCATATACGTACGCATGGTAGAAGGGTTCTGGCGTGTTCGATCATAAGTCCGGCTGCCAGTCCGTCTTCTAAGGCAAAAGCCTGCCGTGTTCCGGCACAGTACAGCGTAATATCGAGCTGACGACGCAGTGCTTCTTCGATGCAGGCATATGCATTTAGGAAGCAGCCAATCAGTAGATGAGCGGCACGGGCTGCTTTACTGATTGCGATTGTGCCATCTGTTGTTGTCAGCACAAGCTGTTGTCCGGGCTGTTTATGGGTGCACAATTCAGTAGGTGAATTACTGTATGTGAATTCGGAAATTTTTTTGCCGTGCCGCTCACCAGCGAAGATGACATTTGGCGTCTTTCGTAGTAGTTGTGCCTGCCCAATGGTTTCGACAGGGAGTACAGAAGCAAATCCCAAATCAAGTGCGGTTACAATCGTACTGCCTGCTTTTAGCACATCAATGACGATAACAGTACGTCCGGCCACCTGCTCATGGCGGATTTCTTCTACGGTTTGCACGACTTCGATCTTCATAGTTGTTCTCCTCTTTCCGTAGACGTTATGTCTGTATAGTATGCCGGACAAAACAAAGAAGTGTCGGACGACTATTCCGGTAGGTACATGCATACGTTTGGAAGAAAGGGAGGGAAAGCCCGTGTTTGAAAAGGCAATTCTCGGTATGGCCTCACTCCGCATTTTGTCCGGGTCACTGGAAATACTTGCGGCACTTTTTATTTTACGTGTGAATCAGGTGGAAAAAGCACTTCTGATTAACTCTGGCTTAGCATTTGTTGGACCGCTCGTGTTGTTGTTGACGACAACCATCGGCCTGCTTGGTGTAGCGGAACGGGTTAGTTTTGGAAAATTAGTATGGATTCTGGCCGGCGTGGCGCTTATTTTGATTGGGGTACGAAAATAAAGAGAAAGGGGAGATGCGTATGCAATATACAGTGCGAAAAGGAGACACACTGCAAAAAATCGCCAACCGATTTGGTGTGAGCGTAGAGGCAGTTCGATACTGTAATCCAGGAGTAGTTGGCGTACGGCTCATACCGGGACAAATGCTGTCGATTGTCGGATCACTTCGACGTTACGAGATACAACCGGGTGATACTCTTGATTTTATTGCGCAGGCGTTCAATCTAGCACCAGAGAGGATTGCAGCTATCAATCATTTTTCGGATGGCATGGCACTTGAACCTGGTAAAGTGATTGCATTGCCTCCAAGTCAGCCTGATGGAATCGTACGCACGGATGAAGAGTATACGCATCGCAATCTTGCTCATGATCTGGCCGCACTCCTTGATCTGTATCCCTTCCTTGGGATGGAGGTGATTGGTTATTCAGTATTAGGCAAGCCGCTGTATGCCATTCGACTTGGAATAGGGGAAAAAGAGGTATTCTACAGTGGTGCCTGGCATGCGAATGAATGGTTGACAGCAGCTGTATTAATGAAATTCGTGGAGAATGCTGCTTGTGCATATGCACGTGATGAATGGCTAGATGGGTATAATGTGAGACAGTTACTAGACACGTTTACGATCTGGATTGTGCCGCTTGTAAATCCTGACGGAGTAGAGCTATCTGTAGAAGGAATGGATCCATGCCACCCGTTCTACAAAGAAGTACTCGATATTAATGGTGGAGTATGTAATTTCACCGGATGGACGGCAAATGTACGAGGGGTGGATTTGAACCACCAATGGCCGGCGGGATGGGAGGAGGAGGCTAAAACAAGCCCGGATCGCCCATCGCCTCGCCATTATGGTGGACCGACTCCTTTGTCAGAGCCGGAAGCCCAGGCTGTTTATGCCTTTACAAAAGCGCATGATTTTCTTGGTGTACTTGCGTATCACTCGCAGGGTCAGGTGATCTACTGGGGATATCAGCACATGGAGCCGCCGGAGAGCCGGGCGATTGTCCAGCAGCTGCAGGTGCTGAGTACGTATCAGCCAGTCCGCACAGCGAATAGTTATGCCGGATATAAAGACTGGTTCATTCAGGAGTACCGCCGCCCTGGCTATACGGTTGAGATCGGGATTGGTGTCAATCCGGTGCCGCTGGAGCAATTTGATTCGATCTATCGGCAGAATCAGGCGGTTCTGCTTGAGACACCATTGTTGCTTGACAAGCGATGGGATGAACCGAGTAAGCAGCAGGATTAATGGGCGAGCAAATCCCACACTTGTTTGCCGATCATCAGCACGGTTACACCAATAAACAATGGCCGGACGTAGCTAGAGCCTTTACGGATGGCAACCTGTGAGCCGATCAATGCGCCGATAATCATGGCGATCCCCATTGGAATCCCGTATTGGTAGTTAATATGGCCAAGTGCAGCAAAGGTAACCAGCCCAGCGATGTTACTGCCAAAATTCAGCACTTTGGCATTGCCAGCCGCTCCCACAAAATCAAATCCCATCATTAAAAAGGCAAACAGTAGAAACGAACCCGTCCCCGGTCCGAAGAAGCCGTCATAAAAACCAACGAGTAGCGCCACTGTCACAGACAGAATGGCGATTTTTTTTGTGATTCCTTGATACGTCGATGTGCTGCCCCAATCTTTTTTGAACAGCGTGTAAACCGTTACGCCAATTAATAGTACAACGACGAGCGGTTTAAGGAATTCTGGCGGGATTTTGGTAACCGCATAAGCACCAAAAGCGGACCCGATTAACGAAAGTGGAAATAAATATTTGACTAGCTTAAAATTGACTTTGCCAGAGCGCATAAAAGAAATTGTGCTGGTGCAGGACGCCATTGTGCTCGCCAATTTATTTGTACCGAGTGCTACCGTTGAAGGAAGACCGGTCAACAGCAGGGCAGGAAGTGAGATGAGTCCGCCACCGCCGACAACTGAATCAATGAAGGCGGCGAGGAACCCTGTCGCAAGCAGGAAGAGTAGCATGTGAGTATCGAGCATTTCCATGTAGAATGACCTCCTGGTTAAGATAAGAAATATCATGTATTTTTAAACTATACACTAAAAATCCGGTATAATAAGCATTAATAACAAAGTAATTTGATTAGACAAGCAGGAGGATGGTTTATGGAACAGCAGGCGATTTATGCGATCGCCATTTTTCTGGTGATTTATGCGCTTATTATTTCAGAAAAAATTCATCGCACGATTGTTGCCATGATCGGTGCGCTTCTGATGGTGGGGGCAGGGATTGTTAGTCAGGAAATGGCACTCCATCATATTGATTTCAATACACTTGGGTTGTTGATCGGGATGATGGTGATTGTGAGTATTACCGCTCAGACAGGATTATTCAAGTATATTGCGATCTGGGCCGCAAAGAAAGCAGGCGGGAATCCGGTTCGGATTTTGGTAGCGCTCGGGTTGATTACGGCGCTGGCTTCGGCTTTTCTTGACAACGTAACAACGGTGTTACTTATGGTGCCAGTTACGTTCAGTATTACCCGGCAGCTGCGTGTGACACCGATTCCGTATTTATTGACGCAAATTTTGGCGTCTAATATTGGCGGAACGGCTACGCTGATTGGAGACCCGCCGAACATTATGATCGGCAGCGCGGTTAAAGAGCTGACATTCATGGCTTTTATTGTGAATTTGGCTCCGGTTATTGTTGTAATTCTTGCGGTAACGATTGCGATCCTCGCTTTTTGGTATCGCGATCAGCTCCGAACACAGCCGGAATTGCAGGCTGAGCTTATGCAGATGAATGAGAAGGAAGAGCTAATTGATCACAAATTGCTCAAAAAGAGCTTGTTTGTGCTTGTGCTGACGATTGGTGGTTTTTTTGCCCATCAGGCACTGCATCTTGAATCTGCTACGGTAGCCCTAGCTGGAGCATTTTTGCTGCTGTTGATTAGTGGAGAGGCTTACTTAGAGCCTGCGCTCGAACGAGTAGAATGGACGACGATTTTCTTCTTTATTGGCCTGTTTGTATTAGTTGCTGGTTTAATCGAGACCGGAGTAATTGCTGCATTAGCACAAAAAGCGGTAGCGCTTACCGGTGGCAATCTAAAAGAAACGGCTATGTTGATTTTATGGTTGAGTGCAATTGCGTCTGCATTTGTCGATAATATTCCATTTGTGGCTACGATGATTCCGATGATTCAGGAGATGGGCAAAATGGGGATGGAGCATCTCGAACCGCTCTGGTGGGCGCTGTCGCTCGGCGCGTGCCTCGGTGGGAACGGAACGTTGATTGGAGCGAGTGCGAATGTGATTGTAGCAGGAATGGCCGCGAAGGAAGGGCATCATATTTCATTTATGCGGTTTTTATGGATTGGCTTTCCGCTTATGCTGATTTCGATTATTATCTCGACTGTATATATTTACATACGCTATTTATAAATATAGTAGCAAAAGGAGGAATGGGATGATTCGCTATCATTATGCTACAGAAGAGTTGGATGTTGAAGAAAAGGAAAACGGTCAGGATCGTGAATTTCTATTTCATTTTAAAATTCCTGGTCAGTATGTGCATGATTTTCAGAAAGTACGTGCTCATTTTGATCGTGATCGTGTGATTACAGACGTATTTTTTTATCCGCAGGCCGACCAGAGGTGTCGTGTGATTGTGCGAAATGATTATTATATTGACTTTGTGCTGGCATTGTTCAAGTATCAGATTTTTTCTCGCATAGAATGGATCTAGTAGAGAGCTCGTCTTTTATGACGAGCTTTTTTTGTAACGAAAAATTTTAATATAATAAATACTAGGTTAGTAATTCTCTGGTAAAATAAAAAAAGGGAGTATTGATGTACAGAGGGGAGATGGATGGTATGGGATGGTTGCGTAATTTACGAGTTCGTCAGAAAATGCTTGTATTGAATGTGGTAGTTGGGATTTTTCTGGCCACTGTAGGAATTTCGGGATATACACATATGAATGATTTAAATAAGCAGACAGAGGCAATGTATGCAGAAAGTCTTCAACCTGTAGAATGGTTGAATGAAGCACGTACTCATTCACGGGGGATTGAGGCGTTGACAGCTCGGTTAATGCTTGAGAAAGATGTGAAGCGACAGCAGGATATGGTGGAAGAGATTAAGGAGCGGATTGAGAAATCGGATCAAGTGTTGGGACAATTTGCAGCACTTTCACTTGATGAATACGAGAAAGAACGTATGAACAAAATTAAGGAAATTGTACCGGAGTATCGAGCAGAGCGACAGAAAGCGATTGATCTTGCATTAGCAGGACACCAAACGGAAGCGTATACATACTTTGTAAGCCATGCGCTTACACCGTTAAATGAGTTCAACAGTCTTCTGCAAGAGTTGACCGATTACAACGTCAAACGGGCAGATGAGATGAGTAAGCAAGGCAGACAAAATGCAAATGAAGCGAATCTCATTATGATTGGTACTTTTGTAATTGCTATGATTGTTTGTGCAGCGCTTTGTTCGATTATCTCGGGCATGATTTCTAAGCCGCTTGTGCGCATACAGGAATTGATGGAGCAGGCAGAGACCGGGGATATGACAGTCCGGGGAGACTATGAAGCAAGCGATGAACTAGGCCAATTGAATCGCACGTTTAATAATATGATGAATGGGCTGTGTACGGTTATTAAGCAGGTGAATGACAATGCAGCCGGTCTCGCGAATAGTTCTCGTCAGCTCGCTGCAAATGCGGAGGGAGCGAATCATGTAACGCATGAGATTGCAGCAGCTATTCAGAAAGTGGCTGCAGGTTCTGAGACGATGATGGGAGGCGCGGGTGAGAGTGCGCGTTCAATGGAAGAGATGGCGATTGGGATTCAGCGGATCGCAGAGAATTCTTCGATCGTTTCTGAATCATCGGATGTAATGGCGAAACAGGCACAGCAGGGCAATGAGATGATTCGCAAAGCCGGGAATCAGATGAGACTAATCAATAGCTCGGTTGACAATTTATCTGCAGTCATTACCCAGTTACATACACGCTCGCAGGAAATCGGACATATCGTAGAAGTGATTACCGACATTGCTTCCCAGACGAATCTGCTGGCGCTTAATGCAGCGATTGAAGCAGCTCGTGCTGGTGAACATGGCAAAGGCTTTGCTGTTGTGGCAGATGAAGTGCGTAAGCTTGCCGAGCAGTCTGAGCAATCAGCTGGTAAAATTACGGAACTGATTCAGGAAATACAAGGTGACACGATTCTTTCAGTAGAAGCGATGGAAAAAGGAACGAAAGATGTAGCCGAAGGGATGGAAGTTGTTCGACATGCTGGAACTACATTTGAAAGCATTGTAGACGCGGCTAAACAGGTCGCGGAACAGATTCAGGAAGTATCAGCAGCAACAGAGCAGCTATCTGCAGGTTCTGAGCAGGTGACGGCATCTGTAACTGATATGAGCTGTATTGCGAAGGAATCAGCAGAGGATACGAGCCGGGTTGCATCGGCCGCACAAGAGCAGTTGGCTGTTATTGAACAAATTCACGACTCGGTAGAATCGCTTAGTGCGATGGCAAAAGAACTGGATGGAGCGGTGCGCAAGTTTACAATCTAGGGGGCTGATCCGATGGAACAGGCGGAACAGATGCTTGTGGTCACCGTACAGAAGGCGCAGCAGCGAGCGGCTTACGTAACCGCTTATGCAAAAAAAGCAGGTGAATGGATACCGGTACTTGGTCCGTTTCCTGCTGTTGTCGGGAAGAATGGAGTTACGGCGAATAAGCGGGAAGGGGATCGTAAAACGCCGCTGGGGCTGTACCCGATTCGATACGCATTCGGAACAGCAGTCAAGCCGCACGGTATCCACCTGCCGTATCGCATGGTGACGCGGCATGATTACTGGGTAGATGACCCTGCTTCACCTGACTATAATCGCTGGGTAACATGCTATGCACAGCCGAAAAAGTACTGGAATTCGTTCGAAAAACTAAGCATTTCAGCATACAAATATGCGCTCGTAATCGGGTACAATGATGACCCGCCGATCGCAGGGGCCGGAAGTGCGATTTTTCTCCATGTATGGCGTGGGCCTGCAAGTTATACCGCCGGGTGTGTGGCTCTGGCAGAAGCAGATGTACTGCGCATTCTGCGCTGGCTGCGCCCAGAGAGTAATCCTGTGATCTGGATCAGAACTATACAGGAAGAGCCTGTCTCTATATGAACTTGAATGAAAAAAGCCGGAATTATACCGGCTTTTTTTTCATGAAGATAAGCAAGAGCGTAATACAGCCTATGATACCGAACAGTGGATAGAGGTGATGAACAAGAACGGCAAATCCAAACTGGCTGATGAAGCAGCAGATGGCAAGCAGACCGATAATAAGTGTGCGCTCGGTAACAGAAGGAGGGAACAGACGCCGTAGTTGCCGGGTAATACCGAATACATTGCCAGCAAGCGTTGTAAAAATCTCACCAAAAATAACGAGGGAAAATAGCCATTGAACAAGCGGACCAAAATTTACGACGATGACGGCCATTGGAATCTCGGCTCCTTCAATTTGAGACAGATGAGCAGTGAGGACGAAATTGGACAACCAGAGCAATATCCCAAGCCCGACGCCCCCCATTATGCCGCCAGCGATAATCGTTTGTCGATTCTGAAATTCGCTGCCGAGTGGCACAAGTACGGCGAGTGCCAAAGTAAGATTGAAAGCCGCGTACAGAAAAGGTGATAACATCCATAAGTCGCTATCTGGTGTCGGAGCAGGAAGTGCTGTAGCTGCTCGTCCGCTTCCGAGCGTAGCGATGCCGATTAACATACTGAATAAGAGCATGACGGGCACAACGATTGTATTGATTACCATAACGGCATGCATACCGCGAGTGACAACAAGATATAGGATGAATACCGTAATCGCAACTCCAGGAACCCCCAGGCCGTTTACGTGCTGATTGAACAGAGCAGCTGTTCCTGCAAGCATCACACCCGTAATACAGATCAAGATAAGTAAGGTTATCAGATTAATCCATGCCCCGGCTGTTCGCCCGAATATATACTCGTTGAATGCATCATACGAAGCGGTCCGCATTTTGCTGGAGAGTAACATAATTTTTGTGCCAACAATGATAAACAGCAGCACTGCCACCGCGATAATGAGATAGCTTTTATCACCAAAACGGGTGATGAATTGAAAAATCTCCTGGCCACTGGCAAAACCAGCCCCAACCACGGTTCCGATGTACGTGAAACCGATCTGCATAACAGCTTTGTACGATATTCGCATTTTTCGCTCTCCCGTGCTTTTTCCTTTTAGCCTATGAGGTTGTCCGGTAAAGTAGAATCCAAAAAATTAGTCGTTACAAGATAACCGGTTTGTTTTACAATGTAGGGAAGGAAGAAGTACAGTTGAAGTACAGGAGGACCTATCTGTATGTGGAAATGGTTAAAAGAATGGGTGCCGATTATTGTGATCGCACTTGTACTTAGTATGACAATTCGGACGTATGTTGGAGAGGCTGTTGTCGTTCCAAGCGGCTCGATGCTGCCTACTATTCACATTAATGACCGCCTTGCGGTAGAAAAGTTTAGTAAGACGGAAAATCTTAAGCCGGGTGATATTGTGGTCTTTTACCCACCTGTTCCGGATAAAAAGGATGAGCGTTTCATTAAGCGTCTAATCGGAGTCGGTGGGGATACGATTGAGATTAAAGATGGAGCATTGTACCGCAACGGTAAAAAAGTAGATGAACCGTATATTCGGGAGCCGATGACGTATACTTTCGGCCCGGTAACTGTTCCACCTGGTAAGTTTTTCTTCCTCGGGGACAATCGAAATGAAAGCTTTGATTCGCATCTGTGGCCGACTCCGTTCGTAGATAAGAGCGCCATTTGCGGAAAAGCAGTTTTTCGTTTCTATCCATTCTCTGATATGAAAGTGATGTAGTCTCCCATACTTGTGTATTCTCCCGCTTTATTTTTATGTAAAAGCGGGAGATTTTTTTGTGTCTTTCTATTGTACTACTACAGAACATCTGTTATAATACAGAAAAAGAGCGATGGAGGGGAAAAAATATGGGATACGGATACCGACCACAGCGCGGTGTGACTCAGCCGGAAACAGAATCTTTTTCAACAATGTACGGACGAAACGTGTCCGTCAAACGTGATGGCAAAATGATGTTTATAAACCGCATTGTTGTGCAGGGGACATCCGCTATACCCGCCCGTTCGCTTCGCTAGTCCGTGTATAGTACGCAATTGAATTAACTAAGCTGCCTCCTCCACCAGGGATTTTTTATCCTGGTGGTTTTTTATTTTGGCACGCCAAAGAAAAAAGTAAGGGCATCAGGGAGTTCGCGCTGCCAGAATCCCCAGTCGTGTCCACCTGAGCGTTCCACGTACGTGACGGAAGCACCGCGTTCTTCGAGTAGCGCTTTCATCTCACGGTTCAGAGCAAGAAAGTCAGCTGTTCCATCCCAGACAGGTACGGCAGTTTCTTCTAGTCCGATAAGCATATAGATCATCAAAGAGCGAAGTTCCGGCTTACGTAACACACCTTTCATTACCTCTGGGTAGAACGCTCCAGACAGGGAGAGTACGTGAGAGAAAAGTTCTGGATGTTCAAGAGCCAAATCCAGGCTGACAGTACCGCCCAGCGAATCACCAGCGAGCACCCGCTGACTGACGGATACTTCCTGTTCAACGGCGGGCATAAGTTCTTCGATGAAAAAAGACTTGTACAAATGATTGCGTGAGCGATTTGTACCATATTCACTCGTGCGGTTCTCACGAGATACTGTAACAGCAGCTATTATGAATGGATACAGTTCACCGTTGAGAATCATTTCTTGTGCTACTGTTGCCCCCCGGCCAAAGTTGAGAAACTGCTCGCCATCCTGGGCATATACAATTGGATACGCTTGATCCGCATTGTATCCCGGTGGCAGATACAGCTTGTAGGAGCGTATTTCCCCTAGATAGTTGCTAGTAATTTCACGACGTAGGATGGTTCGCTTTCGTAAGTTTTCCTCCATAAATACAACGTCTCCTCTCGCAATGTATGCAAAATAATTGGACATGCTAACAATGAAGTGCTATACTCATCGCGAATTCAGAATACGTAAACTGTATTTGTTCTGTAACACGATGTGTTATAGTTGGTGTTTGTTCTATTACAGTAGTGTTAACCGAATTTTACTTAATTCATTTTTATAAAAAGGAGCTGTCATTGATGTTACAAATTCTTTCGCCTGAAGGCAAGATTACCGACACACAGCAACCTCAAGTCGATAATGCGACACTTCAAGAATTAATGCACAAAATGGTGTATACCCGAGTGTGGGACCAACGTGCAATCAGCCTGAATCGTCAGGGACGCCTGGGCTTTTATGCACCGGTTGCCGGACAAGAAGCGTGCATGATTGGGAGTCAGACTGCACTTGATAAGCAGGACTTTATTTTGCCAAGTTATCGAGATATTCCGCAAATTGTTTGGCATGGACTTCCACTGTACCAAGCATTTCTGTATTCACGCGGACACTTCCATGGCGGTCAAATCCCGGAAGATGTAAACGTTCTTATGCCACAAATTATCATTGCTGCCCAAATTACGCAGGCGATGGGTGTGGCCATGGCATTCAAACTGAAAAAAGAAAAACGAGTTGCGATCACATACATCGGGGATGGCGGTACATCACAAGGTGATTTCTACGAAGGTCTTAACTTCGCTGGTGTATACAAAGCGCCTGCTATCTTCTTTGTACAAAATAACCGATATGCGATTTCAACGCCATTCTCCAAGCAAACAGCCGCTGAATCCGTTGCGATCAAAGCACAGGCAGCTGGCATTAAAGGTGTGCAGGTAGATGGTATGGACGTACTTGCTGTCTATAATGCAGTGCGTGAAGCGCGTGAACGTGCGCTGGCAGGAGAAGGTCCGACACTCATTGAAGCACTCACATTCCGCTACGGCCCGCACACGATGGCCGGCGATGACCCGACGCGCTACCGTAAACAGGAAGAGATGACAGAGTGGGAACAGAAAGATCCACTTGTACGTTTCCGTTCATACTTAGAAAGCCAAAACCTCTGGTCCAAAGAGGATGAAGATAAAGTAATCGAGCAAGCAAAAGCTGAAATTGCCGATGCGATTAAAAAAGCAGACGCGCAGCCGAAGCAGAAGGTGACAGACCTCCTCGACATTATGTACGAAGAGAAAACACCACTCCTGCAAGAGCAATATGACGAGTACAAGCAGAAGGAGATGAAGTAGTCATGGCACAAATGACGATGATTCAAGCGATTACAGATGCGTTGCGTACTGAGATGAAAGCAGATCCGAATGTTCTTGTTTTCGGGGAAGACGTCGGTGTAAACGGCGGGGTATTCCGTGCGACAGAAGGATTGCAGCAAGAATTCGGTGAAGAGCGTGTCATGGATACACCGCTTGCTGAATCCGCAATCGGCGGTATGGCAGTCGGCCTGGGTCTGCAAGGATTCCGTCCGGTAGCCGAAATTCAATTCTTTGGTTTTGTATTTGAAGTATTTGATTCGGTTGCGTCTCAGGCAGCCCGTATGCGCTACCGTTCAGGCGGTAAGTACAACGCGCCGATTACATTCCGTGCTCCGTTTGGTGGCGGTGTAAAAACACCAGAACTGCACGCAGACAGCCTAGAAGGTTTGTTCTTGCAAACACCAGGTGTAAAAGTTGTTATTCCGTCTAATCCTTATGATGCAAAAGGACTTTTGATCTCCGCGATTCGCGACAATGACCCGGTTATTTTCCTTGAGCATATGAAGCTGTACCGTTCATTCCGTGGTGAAGTACCAGAAGGATCATACACAGTGCCGATCGGCAAGGCTAATGTTGTCAAAGAAGGAAAAGACGTTACGATCATCACATACGGTGCCATGGTTCAAACATCACTCAAAGCGGCAGAACAAATCGAAAAAGACCGCAATGTAAGTGTCGAAGTCATTGACCTGCGTACGATTAATCCGCTTGATGTAGAAACGATTATTGCATCTGTTGAAAAGACAAATCGTGCCATTGTGGTACAGGAAGCGCAGCGCCAGGCAGGCGTGGCGGCTGAAATTATCGCTCAAATTAATGAGCGTGCGATTTTGTCTCTTGAAGCACCAGTTCTGCGTGTAACAGCTCCAGATACTGTCTTCCCATTTGCAGCTGCAGAAGATGTATGGCTTCCAGACCCGACTCGCGTAATCGAAGCCATTAACAAAGTGCTTGATTTCTAAACCTGAGTGATCGATACGAATATCCAAAGGAGGGTTCCGCATGGCGTTCCAGTTTAAAATGCCGGACATCGGTGAAGGCATTCATGAAGGCGAGATTGTAAAGTGGCACATTAAAGAAGGAGATCAGGTCGAAGAAGATCAGATCATCATGGAAGTGCAGAACGATAAGGCAGTCGTGGAAATTCCATCCCCGGTAAACGGGAAGGTTCTCGCTATTAAAGTAGAAGAAGGCACGGTAGCGGTTGTTGGTGATGTACTGGTTGAGTTTGACGCAGAGGGTGCACCAGCAGAAGAGGCACAACCACAAGCTGAACCAGCTGCTGCGGAAAAAGCAGAGCAGAAGACTGTGGAAAGTGCTCCAGCAGCACAGGCTCCTATTCAGCAAAATGCTGCACCTGTTGATGAATCCAAGCGTGTATTTGCCACTCCGGCTGTTCGCAAGCTAGCCCGTGAGCGCGGCATTAACATCCGTCAGGTAGCAGGAACCGGCAAAAACGGACGGATTACGCGTCAGGACGTAGAAGCATTCGCATCCGGTGGTGCACCGGTAGCACAGGCTGTACCAGTTACCGCTCCGCAAGCGGCACAGCAGGCAGAGAATGTGGTTCCTGCGGAAGCAAAAGCAGCGTCAGCAGCAGCTCCGGTTCAAACACCGGCAGGACTCGAAGAGCGCAAGCCGCTTAAAGGCATCCGCAAGGCCATTGCAAATGCTATGGTCAAATCGATGTACACCGCTCCGCACGTTACAATCATGGACGAAGTCGATGTAACGAAGCTGGTTGACATGCGTACACGCTTCAAACCACTGGCGGCTCAAAAAGAAGTGAAATTAACATACCTTCCGTTTGTCGTTAAAGCAGCGATTGCTGGTCTGCGCCAGTTCCCGGAACTGAATGCAAGCATTGATGAAGAGACAAACGAAGTGGTACTGAAAAAATACTACAACATCGGAATTGCAGCAGCGACAGATGAAGGTCTGCTCGTGCCAGTGATTAAGGATGCTGACCGCAAACCGCTGTGGAAAATTGCCGGGGAAATCTCCGAACTGGCGACAAAAGCACGCGAGCGTAAAGCATCTGCTGATGAGCTGAAAGGCAGCACATTCTCGATTACGAATATCGGTTCAGCAGGCGGCATGTTCTTTACTCCGGTTATTAACTATCCAGAAGTAGCAATTCTTGGTGTTGGCCGTATCGCGAAGAAACCGATTGTGAACGAAAATGATGAAATCGTAGCAGCTCCAGTACTTGCCCTCTCACTTAGCTTTGACCACCGCCTCATTGATGGGGAGTTGGCTCAGCTGTACATGAACTACATCAAGAACTTGCTGCAAAATCCTGAAATGCTTGTTATGGAGGTGTAGAATCCATGGTAGTAGGGGAATTTACGACAGAATTAGACGTTCTCGTCATCGGAGCAGGTCCAGGTGGGTATGTGGCAGCCATTCGCGCTGCCCAGCTCGGTAAGAAAGTAGCCATCGTGGACAAGTCAGAGGTGGGTGGCGTCTGCCTAAATCGGGGATGTATCCCATCCAAGTCCTTGATCTCAGCGGCACACCGCTTCGAGCAGGCAAAAGACGGCCACGAAATCGGCATTAATGTCGGTGACGTAAGCGTTGATATGAAAAAGGTTCAGGAGTGGAAGCAAAGCGTTGTGAGCAAGCTGACAGGCGGTGTACGCTCCCTTCTGAAAGGAAACGGTGTGGAGATTATCGAAGGCGAAGCACTGTTTGTCAACGAAAACGAAGTGCGTGTGTTTCATGGCTATGACGTGAATCGCTATCATTTCAACCATTGCATCATCGCAACTGGCTCCCGCCCAATTGAAATTCCGGCGCTGCCGTTTAGCGACCGCATTCTGTCTTCGACGGAAGCTTTGACACTTGATCATATTCCAAATAAGCTGCTTGTTGTTGGTGGTGGCTATATTGGGATCGAGCTTGGCACTGTATTCGCGAAGTTAGGTGCACAAGTAACGGTGCTGGAAGGATCGGATGGCATCCTGCCAGGCTTTGAGAAAAACATGGTGCAGCTTGTGAAGAAAAAGCTGAAAAAACTGGGTGTAGAGATTCATACGAATGCTCTTGCAAGCAGCAGTGAAGTAACAGGCAATGGTGTCAAAGTTACAGCCAAAATCGGCGATAAAGAAGAAGCGTTTGAGGCGGATTACTGCCTCGTTACTGTTGGACGTCGCCCGAATACGGATGAACTTGGTCTGGAAGCAATCAGCATGAAAATGACTGATCGCGGCTTGATTGAGATCGATAAACAGTGCAAAACAAATGTGCCAAACGTATACGCTATCGGCGATATCGTAGCGGGACCTGCGCTCGCACATAAAGCGTCATATGAAGGCAAGGTAGCAGCAGAAGTAATTGCGGGGCTGCCAAGTGAAATCGATTATCTGGCGATTCCGGCGGTTGTTTTCTCTGATCCAGAGATGGCAAGCGTTGGCTTGACAGAAGATCAAGCAAAAGCGGAAGGCTACAACGTGAAAACAGGTCGTTTTTCTTTCGGTGCGAACGGTCGCGCCCTCAGTGTAAATGAAACAGACGGCTTTGTGAAAGTGGTAGCGGATGAAGCAGACGGCCGTGTACTCGGCGTACAGATCGTTGGACCAGAAGCATCTGACTTGATTGCCGAAGCAGGACTTGCGATTGAAATGGGTGCAACATTAGAAGACATTGCACTGACCATTCATGCGCATCCAACGCTTGCGGAAGTGACGATGGAAGCTGTAGAAGCGGCACTTGGACATGGGGTTCATTCCTTGTCAAAGTAACTCGGCGAGCGTGAATTCAATAAGCTGAAAATGGTAAGACGGAAGCTGCCCTAAAAGCCAGAACATGGCGAATGGGGCAGCTTCTTTTTGTAGAATCGACAACGTTTTGGGGATGAGGGAGCGGGATCGGGCGGGGCAACGGAACGCCTGTACGCGACCTCCCAGCGGAAGGGGCTGGACGGACGGGCCTTTGCCCACAATACTTCGAGGTACATACATCGTAGGCATCTTTTGTGGGCGAGTTCGTCTGGCACCTGGAGCGGACAGTCCAAACTTCTTCGTAAGCGTATCGAAGTGACGAGGTCCCGCCCGATCCCGACTCCTCCACCACACTTTGGAGAAAACCGCCCCCAAGAAAAGAAAGAGGCTGCCTTCAATCGCTGTGTTACAGCTTTTGAGACAGCCTCTTCCATTTATGATCATTGAGTCAGCGTTTCCGCTACCTCGCTTACTTTGCGTGAGTTTTCTTCGAGAGATGACATAGATGCGCTAATCTCCTGAGTAGCAGCAGCCTGTTGCTGAGCGAGTCCATCGAGGTTTTTGACTTCTTTGGCGATCTCTTCGATTGTGTTCGACATCTCCATTAAGTTCTTTGAGATTTCTTCCACATTCTCACGTGTACTTGAAGCAAGCTTACGTACTTCATCGGCTACTACGGCAAAGCCGCGACCGGCATCTCCGGCACGAGCTGCCTCGATCGCTGCGTTGAGTGCTAGCAGGTTTGTCTGATCGGCTACTTGCTTAATGAGATTGATTACTTTGCCGACGGTGCTGAGGGCGTTCTGTGCGTTTTGTGAATTGACGGCCAGTGCGCCAACAGCATCTGCCATGCTTGTTGCACCAGATGCGATTTCTTCCGTTGCAGTAGTCGTCTGTTCTGTTGTTTGCATTAATTCAGACGCCATCTTCTTCAGGATTTCTTGTTTATATGTAGGCATCGCAATTCCAAGTGCTCCGATGACTCGGCGGCTATCATCATAGATAGGCATTGTGTTGCCCGTATAGCCGAAATTAAAGGTGGACTCGTGTTCAGAGACGTTTTGATTAATTTTGCGTTTCTGGTCCATAGCCTGACGCATAACGGTATTCGCTGGTAGGGGAGAACCGACTTTGAAGCCAAATTTGATATGTTTTCCTTCCCAGTACCCTACAATTTTTTCTGTATCAGATACAATAAAAGTATTTTCCTGATTAAACATATCAAATAGATGAGAACATGCTTTTAAGAGAGCGCTAAAATCATCACAGCGGTGCTCATGTTCTTGAGTCGTCATAAACATTCACTCCTGTCCTGAAGGTAATTGTTAATCTTTTTCTTTTTTGTTTTAAACTATATCTTCTTAATGATAGAACAAAAGTCTGTATTTGCAAATAGTTAAAAGAGCACAGATGATGAGGATAGCAGGAGAGAATACGGCTGCATATATTCCATAAATTTCGATTAGGGTGCATACTAATAAGAAATGATTTTGTCGGAGAGAGACCTTATTCCGAGCGATAATCAGAAGGGAGGTTCACAGAAAATGAACCAGACAATGAGCACAGATTTGTATCAGATTAATATGATGTACGCGTACTACAAGCGGGGAATGGAAAATACTCGGGTTGTATTTGATATGTTTTTTCGGAAGCCACCGTGCGGCAATGGGTACGCACTGTTTGCAGGTCTTGAGCAGGCGCTTCATTTTATTGAGAATATAAAATTTACCGAAGAGGACCTGAGTTATTTTCGCAGTCTATATCCGTATGAAGAAGCGTTTCTTGAACGACTGGCCAATATGAAATTTACAGGAAATATCGCGGCTGTGCGAGAAGGAACGGTGGTATTTGCTGGTGAGCCGCTTGTTCGGGTAGAGGCCCCTGTGATGGAAGCACAGCTGATCGAGACAGCGCTGCTTGCGATGATTAATCATCAGACATTAATTGCGACAAAAGCAGCGCGTATTGTGCGGGCGGCTGGTAACGATCCGGTACTGGAATTTGGACTGCGCCGAGCTCAAGGGACGGAGGCGGGCTATTATGGCGCACGTGCCGCGTATATTGGTGGGGTCGCAGCTACTTCGAACATCATGGCAGGACGTGATTTTGGGATTCCGGTCAAGGGAACGCATGCGCACAGCTTTGTGCAGCTGTTTGAAGATGAGCAAGAAGCGTTCCGTGCATATAATGAAGCATTCCCGGATGAGACGACGCTATTAGTTGATACATACGATGTGCTCGGTGTTGGTGTGCCACATGCGATTGAAGTAGGGCTGGAATTACAGAAGCAAGGTAAGAAGCTTGTCGGCATTCGTATCGACTCGGGTGATCTGGCGTATTTATCGAAGAAAGCACGCAAGCAGCTGGATGAGGCAGGATTGACCGATGTTGCGATTGTGGCTTCAAGCGATCTGGATGAGATGCTCATTCGCGATCTAAAGACACAGGGAGCTAAAATTGATGTATGGGCAGTTGGTACGAATCTGATCGTGGCACAGGGGTGTCCGGCGCTTGGTGGCGTGTACAAGCTTGCCGCTATCCAGGAGAACGGAGAATGGAAGCCGTGTCTAAAAATATCGGAGAACCCGGCCAAAATCACAACACCTGGCTATAAGCGGCTGGTGCGCTTTTATGATGAGCAGAGTGGACAGGCGCTTGGTGATTTGGTGGCATTTGCAGAGGAAGAGATTCCGAGTGACATGATCACCTTGTTTGATCCGCTATTTCCACATAAACGAAAAACCATTCGGAGATATCGAATGGAGGAGCTGCTTGTACCAGTTATAGAGAATGGTCAGCGTATCGGAAAGCCAGTTTCGCTTGAAGAAAGCCGGGTGCATGCGAGGGAACAGCTGGCTCATTTCTCAGATGAAGTGAAGCGCCTTGTCAATCCACACGGCTATCATGTAGATTTAAGCCAGAAGCTGTGGGATAGCAAGCAGGAGTTGCTACAACGTTCACGTCTATAGAGGAATCCATGTATTCTCTTCCTCATCTTTTTTCTCCATACTATGAAACTTTTTCCACACTTTTCTCGTATGTAAGTAATGAAGAGATTACATATATGCGAGGAGAGGTAAATATGAAAAAACGTAATGCTGCAGCTGGTTTGCTTAGTTTGTCTATGCTGTTCGGGGGTTCAGCAGTTAGTGTGTTTGCAGCTGAACCTGCACCTGTGTTGTCTTCGCAGGCGCAAAATATGACACGCGGTGAGTTTTTGCTCATGCTGGATAAAATGGTTAGTCTGCCTGATACAGCAGTACACAGCCAGTATAAAGATGTTCCGGCGGGAAGTGCCTTGTCGAAAGTGATCGATAAGATGCGAGCGAATGGCGTTGTTGCTGGAAATAGCGCACAAATAAACCCGAACCAGCCGATTACCCAGATTGAGGCACTGGCGTTCGTTGGCCGTGCGCTTGGTATTCCGAATAAGGCCCTGCCAGGTAGTACAGTAGATCTGCCGAAGTCACATTGGGCATACGGTACGGCAACCTGGTTATCAGCAGCGGGGGCCAATATTGATTGGAAGCAAAGTGATCGTATCCTGACAACAGCGGAAGGGGACGCACTGCTTGCACAGCTTTTGAAAACATCGCCAGAAGCGAAACAAAAGCTTGAACAGTCTCAGAAGGCACAAGCAGCTGTGAAGTCGTTCAAAATGAATGGTACGATGACGATGCAAGTTAAGTTTGATGAACGTGCGCTTGCTTCTATGCCATCTGACGCTCGCAAACAAATGGATACATTGGATGAGCCACTCAAGATGAAGATTGCTGCGGCATTCTCGCTGCCGGATCACATTAAAATGGAAACAGAAATGAAGCTCCCGGCCATGCCAGGACTCGCTCCTGAGATGAAAATGGAGCAGTATATTATCGGCCATGATATGTACATGAAAGTGAACATGCCAGGTATGCCGGAGAACAAAGAAAATCCGTCTGGCTGGATGAAAGCGTCGAATGCGTTTCCAATGGATATGAAGGCAATGATGGAACAGCAAATGCAAGGTATTCCACCGGAGCTTGAAAAAAATACGTTCTACTCGATTACTAAAGACGGGCAGCTTAGCTATAAGACCCGTATTAATAGTTTGAAAGATCTGATGAGCATGGTTCAGGGCATGCAGGGTATGGGCGATATGAAAGCAATGTTTGATGAAGCGGACAAGATGGTTCAATCGATTTACTTGCAAGGTACAATGAAGCTTGATGAAAAAACACAAATGCCTGTTGTGAATAACAATCAAATCGTGATCAACTTCAAGCCACAACAAGATATGCCGCTTACCCAAATGATTATGACGCAAGATCTAACATATAGCGATTATAATGCGGATGTTAAGATTGAACTGCCAGCGGAAGCAAAAAATGCTCAGGTCGTTCCGATGATGGGCGAGAAAACAGCAACAGAATCTGGAACAAAATCTACAACAAAATAATATGTACGGGAGAGAAAGGCATGCGTAAGAAGCATGCCTTTCTTTTATAGGGGGAATATGGTATAGTAAATGCCGGATTTATGCGCATGATTATACGTAAAAACCAGATGGAGGGGTCGCATGATTACCTCGTTATTGATTCCGGATCTACACGTCGATTCGATTTATGACATTGATTTGGTGCAGCTAAAGCAGCGTGGTGTGAAAGGGATTATCACTGATCTGGACAATACGCTGATTGAATGGGATCGGCCTGAGGCAACCCCGGAGCTTATGGCATGGATCAAAGAGCTCAAGGAGCAAGGGTTCTCCGTTGTGATTGTGTCCAACAACAATGAGATTCGTGTATCTAAGGTTGCGGAGCCGCTCGGTGTTCCCTATATTCATCATGCGAAAAAACCGACAACGAACGCATTTCGTAAGGCAACGCGCGATATGGGACTGTCCGTGCAGGAAACAGTTGTCATCGGAGATCAGTTATTTACCGATGTGCTCGGCGGCAACCGCATGGGCCTATATACGATTCTCGTTGTACCGGTCTCGCAGACAGACGGCCTGATTACCCGTTTTAACCGCGGACTGGAACGAGCTGCATTGAGCTGGATGAGAAAACGCGGAAAAATTCCGTGGGAGGATTAGAATGAACAATATGGAACATGACATTTACTGTGCGGGATGCGGGGTCGAGATTCAGACGGAAGACCCGAAGAAGGTTGGCTATGCGCCGACTCAGGCACTGGAGAAAGAAACGATTATTTGCCAGCGCTGTTTCCGTATCAGACACTATAATGAAGCGTCTACTGTTACACTTGGTGACGATGAATTCGTGCGTATTCTGAATAGCATTGGTGATACGAAGTCCCTTGTGGTACAGGTAGTTGATATTTTTGATTTTAACGGAAGCTGGTTGCGTGGTCTGCAACGCTTCGTCGGCAATAATCCGATTTTGCTTGTTGGCAATAAGGTGGACTTGCTTCCGAAGAACGTCAATCGTAACCGTTTGATCAACTGGATGCGTAAGTCAGCGGCTGACCTTGGTTTGAAGCCGGTTGATGTCATTCTTGTGAGCGCACATAAGGGTGAGGGGATCGATCGTCTAGTAGCGGCGATGAATGAGTACCGTCGTGGACGTGATATTCATGTTGTCGGTGTAACGAATGTCGGTAAATCCTCGCTTATTAACCGATTACTGAAGCAGTTTGGGGAGTCTGAGCTTGATATTACAACATCGCAGTTCCCTGGAACAACGCTGGATGTAATTGAGATTCCACTTGATGAACGCTCATCCTTATATGATACACCGGGGATTGTGAATCGCGATCAAATTCTGCATCTGGTAGCGCCATCTGAGCTCAAGCTTCTTTTGCCAGATAAGCAGCTGAAGCCGAAGACGTATCAGTTGAATGATAAACAGACGCTATTTATTGGTGGCCTTGCACGGATTGACTTCGTGAAGGGAGAGCATCAGCCGTTTGTATTCTACGTTTCGAATCAGCTTACCATTCACCGTACGAAGCTGGAGAAGGCGGATGAGCTGTATGAGAAGCATTTAGGCGAGCTGCTTTCACCGCCAGGAAAAGAAATGGCAGAAAACATGCCGAAACTCGACCGTTTCACGTTTAAAGTGCCGGCAGGTAACCAGGATATTGTCATCTCCGGTCTCGGCTGGATTGCGCTGCATGGGAGCGGTGCGAATGTGGAAGTGCGTGTGCCAAAAGGTGTAGCGGTCAGCATCCGTCCATCGCTTATATAAACACGAGAGAGGTGCCCCTGCCGCTTGCTGTAGGGGCATTTTTGAAACGGAGGAGAGAGGGCATGAATAGCCAGACCGTCATAATGGGACTTCTTGGCCATCCCGTCAGTCATTCGCTGTCACCGTTGATGCACAATCGGGCATTCGATGTGCTCGGCTTGAATATGCGTTATGCGGCATTTGATGTAGAGCCTGCACGCATCGGGGAAGCTGTTGCGAGCATTCGAGCCCTTGGACTTCGTGGTGTGAATGTCACGATTCCGCATAAAGTAGGTGTGATGGAGCACCTTGATGAGATTGATGAAGAAGCGCGTTTTATTGGGGCGGTCAATACGATTGTAAATGAGAATGGGCGCCTTATTGGGTATAATACAGATGGAAGAGGGTATGTTCGCTCTCTTGTTGAAGAAACGGGAGTTGTACTGGCTGAACAGTCGGCTTTAATGCTTGGAGCAGGAGGAGCAGCACGCGGTGTGGCATTTGCTTTACTTGCATCTGGATTGCCTAAGCTTATCATTGCGAACCGAACGCGGGAAAAAGCAGATAGCCTAGTTCGTGATCTTGGACGTATCTATCCGCAAGCACAGTTGACTGCGATCTGTACGGAAGAAGTCGATGCTTGTGTAGCAGATGTAACATTGCTTATACAGACTACTTCAATTGGTATGCACCCGCATATCGACGTTAGTCCATTGGATGCGAAATATTTGCATGATGGACTGCTTGTCAGTGATCTGATTTACAATCCGCTCGATACGAAGCTATTGCGAGATGCGGCTTACGTAGGTGCACGTACGCATCGAGGGGTTGGAATGTTTATTTATCAGGGGGCGTTGAGCTTCGAGTACTGGACGAAGCAGCAAGCACCTGCCCAGGAGATGCGTGAGACTGTTATGGACGCACTTACGCATCGCAAATAACGGAAGGGGACTACTAAACGTGTTAACAGGCAAACAAAAACGGCATTTACGCGCATTGGCGCACCATCTTAACCCAATCTTTCAAGTGGGGAAGGGTGGCGTAAACGATAATTTGATCAAGCAAATTGATGAAACGCTAGAAGTGCGGGAGTTGATTAAAGTATCAATCCTGAACAACTGTGGAGAAGACAAACATGAAGTAGCAGAAGCGATTGCGGAAGGAAGCGGCGCGGAAGTTGTTCAAATCATTGGCAGTACAATTGTGCTGTACAAAGAATCGCAGGAACACAAAACGATTGAGCTTCCGAAATAAAAAACGGCGCATCGGTGTGTACGGTGGGACGTTTGATCCTGTGCATACCGTGCATCTGATTGTCGCAGAACGAGCACGTGATGCGCTCGCGCTCGACGAAATCTGGCTCATGCCAGCCCGCATTCCACCGCACAAGCAGGATAAAGTCATTACGGCCGACCGCCACCGGGTTGAGATGCTCAGGCGGGCTGTAGCGGGGAACCCGTTTTTTCAGATTAATACGGTTGAGCTTGATGTACAGGAGAGCATGCCATCGTATACGTATGATACGATGTGCAGACTGATAGCAGCCCATCAGGACGTGGATTTTTTCTTTATTATTGGTGGCGACATGGTGGAATACTTACCGAAGTGGCATCGAGTAGACGAGCTGCTTCGCATGGTGCAATTCGTGGCGTTAGCCCGTCCAGGGTATTCAATGAACACGCCGTATCGGGAGCGGTTGATTGAAGTGGATATGCCGCAGCTTGATGTCGCTTCCAGTCAGGTGCGCGATCTAATCCGGAGCGGACATTCCATCCGTTATCTTGTGCCGGAAGCGGTTAGACTATATATAGAGGAGAACGGGCTGTATGAATCGTGAACAATTGTTGGCGGCTGTCAAA
Source organism: Aneurinibacillus uraniidurans (assembly GCF_028471905.1). NCBI lineage: Bacteria > Bacillati > Bacillota > Bacilli > Caryophanales > Paenibacillaceae > Aneurinibacillus > Aneurinibacillus uraniidurans. The sequence goes on from NZ_CP116902.1 coordinate 939,454, forward strand.
GAACAGGTCACGAAGCATCGCTATGAGCATATCCTAGGCGTCGTAGAAACAGCGAAAAAGTTGGCTAAGCGCTATGATGCAGATAAGAAGAAGGCAGAACTCGCAGCGATTCTTCACGACTACTGCAAGTTCTGGCCGGAAGAAAAAATGAAGCAGATTATTGAGGACACTCCACATATTCCAGATGATTTGCTTGAGTACGATAAAGAGCTATGGCATGCTCATGTGGGAGCGGAAGTAGCCAGACGAGAGCTTGGCATTGAGGATGAAGAGATACTGGATGCCATTCGCTACCATACATCCGGTAGAGAAAATATGACACTACTGGAGCGAGTTGTATGTCTGGCGGATTATATCGAGCCGAATCGTCAGTTTCCCGGCGTGGATGAACTGCGGAAGTTGGCGAAGGAAGATCTGGACCGGGCGCTGGCACAGGCGCTTGGTGGCACGATCACGTTTCTTGTGAATCGGGAAAAGAAGATTTATCCGCTCACGGTACTTGCACGCAACTCGCTCGTAAAACCAAAAAAGAAGCAAGCCAAGGAGGACGCATAACGACCATGACAGAACTCGATATTGCCAAAATTGCCGCGCGTGCGGCAGACGATAAAAAAGCACAAAAGGTAATGCTCCTTGATATTCAAGGATTGTCAGTTATCGCTGACTATTTTGTAATTTGTCACGGGAATTCTGAGCCGCAAGTACAGGCGATTGTCGATAATATTAAAGACAGTGTGGAAGAAGCAGGAGCTACAATTAAAGGACGAGAAGGATATGATGATGCACGCTGGGTGTTGATGGATTTAGGGGACGTTGTCGTTCATGTGTTCCATCGCGATGAGCGTGAGTTCTACAATATTGAGCGCCTGTGGAAAGATGCCCGTGTTGTCGAATTCGAAGAATAACACCAGCTATCGTCGTCTTGCGGACGTGTACGACCATCTCATGGCAGATGCACCGTATGATCAGTGGATGCAGGTGGCGGTTGAAGTATGGCGTCATGCCGGAGTTCGTCCAGCTCGTGTGGCAGAGCTTGGTTGCGGCACAGGGTCATTGACCCGGTACTTATTGGAGCATGGCTTAGAAGTATGGGGTGTCGACTTATCAGCCGATATGTTACACGTCGCCAAGGAGAAAGTTGAACGGAGCCATCCGGATGCTCCTGTTCACTGGTTATGCCAGGACATCCGGGAGCTTACGCTTCGTTCGCAAGTAGATAGCGTGCTATGCTTTTGCGATACGCTGAACTATATTCCAGATGCGGATGGCATACAGCGTGTATTTGCCCATGTATACGAGGCGCTTGTACCGGGCGGCACGTTCCTGCTTGATGTACATACCCCATACAAAATTGCGGAAGTGTTTGGCAACGAGTCGTTTACCCATCAGGATGAGGAAGTAGCCTATATATGGGAGAGTACGTATGATCCAGAAGCAGAAGCGGTTGAGCATGACTTGACGCTATTTGTGCAGGAGCAGAACGGATTATATCGGCGGTTCCATGAACTGCATCGCCAGCAGGCGTATCATCTTGCTGATCTGACAGATTGGCTTGCAGCAGCAGGATTTGAACTGTTATCGATTACCGCTGATTTTACGAGACAGCCGGTGGAAGCAGACAGTGAACGGGCATTTTTTGCAGTGCGGAAGCCTGTCAGGGAAGATTAGTTGACAGTAGTAGAATATGTTGCATATAATCGTACATAATTGCACATACAGGTTAAGAAGAGGAATAGTAATGACGAGCAGACGTATGCAGAGAGTTAACGGATGGTGTGAGTTAACCGTCTGACGTAATGAACTCACCTCGGAGCCGACAGCGGGAATGATAGTAGCGCTGTCCGCGTGATCCACGTTATGGATTATAAGGTGAACGCTTGCATGCTTTAGTGTGCATATTGCGTTAACTAGGGTGGTACCGCGGGAAGTAGGCTTCTCGTCCCTGGGTTTTCCCGGGGATGGGAGGCTTTTTTTGTTGTATTTTTGAAGACGTAAGATGTTTAGGAGGGCAAGCAAATGTCAGCTTACAAGCCGCATGAGATTGAAGAGAAGTGGCAGCAGTACTGGAATGAAACAGGGGCCAACGTAACAAATGAAGACGATAGTAAACCAAAATTTTACTGCCTTGAGCAGTTTCCGTATCCGTCCGGTCGCCTGCATATGGGGCATGTGCGCGTATACTCGATTGGGGATGTTGTAGCTCGCTATAAGCGCATGAGTGGGTATCAGGTACTTCATCCAATGGGTTGGGATGCCTTCGGGATGCCAGCAGAGAACGCAGCCATTAAGCTTGGTGCACAACCGGCAAAGTGGACGTATGAAAACATTGATTTCATGCGTAATCAACAGAAAAAACTTGGTGTGAGCTATGACTGGGATCGCGAATTTGCGACCTGCTCACCGGATTACTATAAAATGACACAGCAGCTTTTCTTGCTGTTCTATGAACGCGGTCTTGCTTATCGCAAAAATGGTGCCGTAAACTGGTGCCCGAATGACCAGACTGTACTTGCGAATGAGCAAGTAGAAGAGGGCTGCTGCTGGCGCTGCGGCACGGAAGTGGTGAAGCTTGATCTTGAACAGTGGTATTTCAAGATTACAGATTACGCCGACCGTCTGCTTGAAGATCTGGATCAGCTGCAAGGCTGGCCGGATAAAGTTAAAACGATGCAGCGTAACTGGATCGGCAAGAGCACGGGGGCTGAAGTCACGTTTGAAGTGCCGGAAATTAATGAATTGTTGACGGTATTTACAACGCGTCCTGATACGCTGTACGGTGTTACATTCATGGTCCTTGCACCGGAGCATCCAGCTGTGCGCAAGTTAATTGCGGGTAAAGACAATGAGCAAGAAGTTACTGACTTCATTGAGCGTATTCGTAAAGAATCAGACATTACTCGTACAGCGGCCGATGCGCCGAAGGAAGGGATGTTCACAGGAGCGTACGCTCGTCATCCGCTGACTGGTAAAGATGTACCGATCTGGATTGCCAACTATGTCCTGATGGACTACGGTACAGGTGCAGTTATGGCTGTTCCGGCACATGATACACGTGACTTCTCATTTGCGCGTCAATATGACCTGCCGATTGTACGTGTTATCGCACCAGCTGGAGAAGATGTAGATGTGTCTGCTGAGATGGAAGAAGCATTCACCGAAGATAGTGTGCTCGTGCAGTCTGCAGAGTTTGATGGTATGCCAAACCGGGAAGCGCTTGTAAAAATTGCCGACAGTCTGAAAGAAAAAGGCATTGGCGGTTCTACCGTTTCATATCGCCTGCGTGACTGGCTTGTATCTCGTCAGCGCTACTGGGGGGCACCAATCCCGATTATTTACTGTGATACATGCGGCACCGTTCCAGTTCCAAAGGATCAACTGCCAGTTCTGCTTCCAGAAGATGTTGTGATCGACGGGGCAAGCAATCCGCTGGCTAAGTCAGAGGAATTCGTGAACACTACATGCCCGTGCTGCGGTGGTGCGGCACGCCGTGAAACAGACACGATGGATACGTTCATTGATTCGTCCTGGTATTATTTGCGGTTTACTGATTCGAAAAACGATGAGATTCCGTTTGAAGCGGCAAAAGCAAATAAATGGCTGCAGGTTGACGAATATATTGGCGGGATTGAGCATGCGATTCTGCACCTGCTGTACTCCCGTTTCTTCACGAAAGTACTGCATGATGCAGGCATGGTTAACTTTACCGAACCGTTCAAGAGCCTGCTGACGCAGGGCATGGTTCTTAGGGACGGCGCAAAAATGTCGAAATCCAAAGGCAACGTTGTGAGCCCGGATGAGATCATTCAGAAATATGGGGCGGATACGGGACGTCTATTCATCCTGTTCGCAGCTCCACCGGATCGTGACCTAGAGTGGAGCGATTCTGGTGTAGAAGGCAGCTTCCGTTTCTTAAACCGCGTCTGGCGGGTAGTAGAGACAAATGCAGAGCTTGTAGCGAGCCATCCAACTGTGAATATGTCTGACAGCGATGCAAAAGAATTAAATCGTACGCTGCATGCGACAATCAAAAAAGTAGGCGACGACATCGGTGAACGCCGTCAGTTCAACACAGCGATCAGCTCGATCATGGAGCTTGTTAATAAAATTTATGCGTATCCGGAAACAGCAGACCGCGGCATGTTCGCTCATGCGATTGAAACAACAATCAAGCTGCTTGCGCCGTTCGCACCGCACATCGCTGAAGAAATGTGGCGAATGATCGGACACGAAGACAGCGTGCATCATCAGGCATGGCCGACATTTGATGCATCGGCGCTTGTGCTTGACGAAATCGAGATCGTACTGCAAATCAACGGCAAAGTGCGCGACAAAATGATCATTCCGGCAAGCGCGACAAAACAGGACATGGAAGCGCTCGTGAATGAAAATGACAAAATCAAGGAATTGATTGCAGGTAAGACCGTGCGTAAGGTCATTGCGGTACCGGGCAAACTTGTTAATATTGTTGTTGGATAATGTGATAGTATTCCTCTAATCCTCCGTGCTATAATCTTGACAAGCATAAGGCTTACAAGACTTTAGTTGAGAGAGTTGGAGGAGAGGTAAGATGAGAAGAGCAGCAGTTGTATGCATTCTGTTTGTATTCGCGATGATGATGGCAGGATGTGGTCAGGGAAAGCAGGCGGCGAATAAGCAAGTGAAAGTGGGCATTACCCAACTTGCTGAGCATCCGGCGCTTGACTCGATTCGCAAAGGCATTGTTGACCAGCTGGCAGCGGAAGGATACAAAGATGGTTCGTCCATGAAGCTTGAATACATTAACGCGCAGAACGACATGAACAATGTCGCGGCAATTGCCGGGAAGATGGCAGCGGATCGTAAGGATATCATTATCCCGATTACGACGCCGTCCGCGCAGGCTGTTGTTAACCAAGCGAAAGACACACCGGTTGTGTTCTCGGCTGTTACCGACCCGGTAGCGGCAAAGATTGTCCCATCACTTAATAAGCCAAAGGCAAATGTGACGGGTACATCAGATGCGTCTCCGATGGATAAGCAGGTAGAACTGGTGAACGCTTTTGTTCCGAAACTGAAAAACCTCGGTGTCATCTATACGACGGGTGAAGTGAATTCATCTGTTCAAGTTGACATGATCGAGAATGCAGCAAAGGCAAAAGGCATTAATGTTGTGCGTGTCGGCGTAACGAATTCAAACGAGGTAAAACCGGGTGCAGAATCGCTGGCTGGTAAGGTGGATGCGATTCTCATTCCGGTCGATAATAACGTAGTGTCTTCGTTTGAATCGCTGTTGAAGGCGGCTAATGCTGCGAAAATTCCAGTGTTTGCGTCTGATAGCGACACAGTGAAGCGCGGTGCGGTTGCGACGTACGGTATTGACTATTACAAGCTGGGCAAGCAGACAGGTGTTATGGCTGCGCGCGTGCTGCGCGGTGAGAAGCCAGGAGACATTCCGGTGGAGACACTAAAAGATGTTCAGTTGATTGTGAATACGAAAGCGGCGCAAAGCTTCGGCCTGTCTATCCCTGAGCAACTTAAAAAGGGAGCACAGATCGTTAAATAATGTGCTACCCAAAAAATCCCCTCCACAGTAGTTAGTGGAGGGGATTTTTTTTGTCAGTAAACTGTTCCTGTACGTCACGTAAATCTGTGTGGAATTTGCGCTGGGTGGCCTGCACGAGATGATTGAATGTGTCTTTTGTTTCCTTATCCAGCACATTTAGACCGATGCCGGTCACACCGCCAGGTACACACACTTTGGCCTGTAAGGATGGCAACGAGTAGCGTCCGTCTTCGAGCAGACGACCCATGCCAATAACCATCGCCGTCATCATCTCAGTCGCCTGCTCCTCCAAAATTCCGGTTTCTTCTACGGCACAATCGATATAGCGCTGCATAAGAAAACTAAAAAAAGCAGGTCCGCAGCTTGTGATATCCGAAGAAATGCGCGTGTGTTCCTCCTCAATCTCAATCGGTGTACTGATTGCAGTGATTAGCTTCAGGAGGGTCATTCTGTCTGCTGGTGTCAGGCGAGAGCCGAATGTAACAAGGGAAGCTCCGGAATGTGCTGTGTTTGTAATGCTTGGAATAATACGAGCGATTTTAGCTGGGCTATACGCTTCTAATCGTTTAACACCGATTGAGCTCGTAATTGATAGAACCAGCTTTTGAGGAGTCAGGTATGCCCCAATTTCATCAAGGACAGTCCGGTATTCAAGAGGCTTAACGCAAAGAAAAATAATGTCTGCTTTCTGAGCTACATGAATGTTCGTTCCGGTATGCAGACCAGAATGTTTTTGCATGAGAACAGCGAGCTTCTGAGGAGAACGATTGGAAGCGATGATCTGATTGGGTGCTATAGCACCTGATTCAATAAAAGCCTCTAGCAACATGCCCCCCATGCTTCCAGTGCCAATAAAGCCGATATGCATCTGAATCCCTCCGGCTTTGTTTTTATTATTCGTAATACTGTATGGGAGCCAGGAGAGATTCAGTACACATATTTTTACTGATGTGATAAAATGTAAATAAATGGAATATTATTTACTTGCGCTTTCGATCATGTCCGCTGTAACAAATTTACGTGGCGGCAGATGGTGGCGCTGTGCCAGTTGATTGATTTGTTGAGTAACTTCGTTAATAGAAGCAAGATCAACAGCCTCTCCTGCGCGGTGTTGTTCAATCGCCCGTTCAATTCGGACTTCACGCATCACATCAAGTTTGCGATACAGAACGATATACTCCGCCTGACTAGCCGAATGGGCTGAAATCGCATGATGAACACTCATAGTTAGTAACCTCCTTGTTTCCGGTATAAATCCAGAATTGTTTATTTAAATTATAGGCAAAGCAATAGCAAATCACAAGCAGGGGGAATAAAAGAGATGAAAGAATGGCTGCGTACACGAAAAAAACGAGTTGCTAGTATTATATGCGCTTTATTCCTCGGTAGTAGTTTTTATTTGTATAACACGAGCAAAGCGGAGCCAGAACTTGTTCCTGTGACAGCAGCAGCTCCTGCTACAAAAGAAGCACATGATTCGAGATCAGGCCAGAAGCCAGCGCAGGAGACCGATGCTTCTCTTCCTGCTACGCCGGTTACTGTGGATGTGAAGGGAGCGGTCATTCGACCGGGCGTATATACGCTGTCACCTGACTCCCGTGTACATGAAGCGATCAAGCAGGCGGGTGGTCTGGCACCGAATGCAGACAGCCGCAGTGTGAACGGAGCAAAGAAGCTGGTGGATGGGATGCTGATTTATGTGCCGCACCAGGGAGAGACGCTGCCGATGCCAGGCGGGGAGAATAGTACAACCGGTACAGATAGCGGGAAAGTGACTGTCAATCTGAATCAGGCGACATCTGAACAACTCCAGACCATTCCGGGCATTGGCCCAGCGAAAGCGGCGGCGATTCTGGAATACCGGGAGAAAAAAGGGACGTTTAAGAAAGTAGAAGACATTACGAACGTGTCTGGTATTGGACCGAAAACATTGGAGAAAATTCGTGCTCATCTCACCGTTGAATGAAAAAGAATAAAAAAATTTTTCAGATTAAGTTGACAGGTCGGAATAGTGCGCCTATAATAAATAACAAGAACAGCACGACACACGTACACAACAAAATAGTATCTCTTATCGAGAGAGGCGGAGGGACTGGCCCTATGAAGCCCGGCAACCGGCACGACGTGCAAGGTGCTAAATCCAGCAAAGCAATGGCTTTGGAAGATGAGAGCGGTGATACATACCTGAGTATGCAACCCTCTTCTTCCATAACGGAGAAGAGGTTTTTATTTTGGTACATAACATCGCCCTCCGTGAAGAACAACTACTACACTTACTTTTTCAAGGGGGATATGACAATGTCACAAGAACGCGAATTGAAATTTGAAACCATCTGCCTGCACGGCGGACAGCAGGTAGATCCAACTACACAATCACGTGCGGTTCCGATCTACCAGACGAGCTCATATGTATTCAAGGATACAGACCATGCAGCAAACCTGTTTGGACTTAAAGAGTTTGGCAATATTTACACACGCATTATGAATCCAACGCAAGATACATTTGAGCAGCGGATTGCACAGCTTGAAGGCGGTGTGGCTGCGCTTGCTGTATCATCTGGTCAATCTGCGATTACTTTCGCAATTCTCAACATTGCCGGTGCAGGTGATGAGATCGTTGCATCGAGCAACCTGTACGGTGGCACATACAATCTGTTTGTACACACATTAGGCAAACTTGGTATTAAAGTAAAACTGGTTGATCCGTCTGACACAGAAAACTTCCGTGCGGCGATCACAGATAAAACAAAAGCAGTCTATACGGAGACAATCGGTAATCCGCGTATTGACGTAGCGGACCTTGAAGGGATTGCCGCAATCGCACATGAGAATGGTGTTCCACTTATCGTGGATAACACATTCGCAAGTCCATACTTGTGCCGCCCGATTGAATTCGGTGCAGACATTGTCATTCATTCTGCTACGAAGTTCATTGGTGGACATGGGACATCAATCGGTGGCGTAATCGTTGATTCTGGTAAATTCGACTGGAACAATGGCAAGTTCCCAGGCCTGAGCGAGCCGGACCCAAGCTACAATGGAGTAGTATATACAGAAGCGGTAGGTAACCTGGCGTACATTATCAAGGCTCGTGTACAACTGCTGCGTGATATCGGGGCTGCTACGACACCGATTAACTCCTGGTTGTTCATTCAAGGTCTTGAAACGCTTCACCTGCGCATGGAGCGTCATGTGGAAAATGCGCTGAAGGTTGCGCAATTCCTGAAAAATCATGAGCTTGTATCATGGGTGAACTATCCAAGTCTTGAAGGTGACAAATATTATGAGCGTGCGCAAAAATATTTGCCAAAAGGAGCAGGGGCAGTCTTCACATTCGGCATTAAAGGCGGAGTTGAAGAAGGTAAGAAATTCATCAACAGCCTGAAGCTGTTCTCACACCTGGCGAATATTGGGGATGCGAAATCACTCGTCATTCACCCGGCAAGCACAACGCACTTGCAGCTTACAGAAGAGCAGCAAATCAGTGCGGGTGTATCTCCTGACCTCATCCGTCTGTCCATCGGGATTGAAGCCGTTGATGATATTATCGCAGACCTGGAACAAGCGCTTAAAGTGAGCCAGTTGGCAACTGTATAAGATACGAAAAGGATGCTGTGCATTTTGCACGCATCCTTTTTTCGTTTACTATAGAAAAAAGAACATGTAGAGGAGAGAGAATCATGAGTGAACGAAAAACATGGGATGAATATTTTATGGATCTGGCTTATATGGCATCTACACGTGCAACGTGCCCGCGTCGGCATGTAGGGGCTGTGCTGACAAAACAGCGCAAAGTACTAGGCACTGCCTATAACGGGAGTCCGAGTGGTGTACCGTCCTGTCTGGAGGAAGGGTGCTTGCTACATAATTATTACGAGACAGATGAAGTAGGCGTTATTCAGGAGAAACAGAAGTGCATTCGAACGATTCACGCGGAGCAAAACTTGTTGTTGTTTACAGATCAGGCAGATCGACAGGGGGCGACGATTTACGTGACTGATCAACCGTGCTGGACGTGTGCGAACATGATTGCAAACAGCGGCATTGCGGAAGTCGTTTTTCATCGTCCGTATGCAAAAGATCATGCGAAAGTAGCAGAGTTATTCCAAAGGAAAGAGATTTTATTCCGACAGCTGGATATATATAAGGCTCCTGCTGGCGTTAAGATGGAGTTTGTGGATTAGCATAATTTTTTTATAAAATGCATGAAAAACTGGTATGGACTGGTCGCGAGGGGGTAAAGATGTAGCAAGAAGGCAATGAAGCTGAACTACAAAAGAGGTGAATGATATGCAACCGCATGTGACAACGATACGTGGTGTGTGCGATAATTTTCAAGCTCCGCAAGAACGCGTGGATGATGTCTATCGAATTGTAGAAGAAGCCAAAACGCGTCCGGAAATTACAGTAGAAGAAAAGAAAACAATGCAAGGCACGCTTCTGCTCGGATTTTATACAGAACATGGTGTGTTTCGACTGGTTGTACAGTCAGGGCTTCCGATTAAAGGGAGGCTGTACATTAACGGGATCACCGAGGAAGAGCTCAAGGCCAACCCGCTCATTCGTTTATTCCATGGCTCGATCTATTTGATGGGAGCGAGCGGTATGCTTCGGTTGTATGAAGAAGGACTGAGCAAGGACATTCATTTCCGAGAAGGTCGCATCTTTGAAAACAATGGTTTCGGGGAAGAAAAAGAGCTGGCTAACGTTTTGGTTGAGCAGTATATCGAACAGCAAATTGTCGAAGGCCGCATTAACTGGCTGCTTGAGAGGTTGAATGACTGCATGGAGCAGCAGGAAGAACCGAATATGTACATAATTAAGCAGGAATTGTCTGTACTTACAGATCAGTGGAACAGCCTGCAAAGTTCGTAAAAGGAAGAGAGCTGCCTCTTCCTTTTTTACATTTATTTACAAAATGTTTGCGCGGTATGGTACAATAAAGAGAAAAAAGGGAGTTGTCCATACGATGATTGAGATTGTACTGCCCCGGCTGAACCAGCTTGTTCCATCGCTGGAATCGACATTTCAAAAGCTGGTAGAAGAACAGGGAGAGCTGAGTGAAGCGATTCTGCGCTGGATAGAGGAGCAGGGAACACCAGGTGCACGTGAGGCGCTGCATCATGTAGCAGGGGAGTTGCTTGATGTGGCACAGACATGCATTTCCATGACATTCGTGCTCGAAGACATTGCGCCGGATGTACGGCTTGATACGATGATAGATGAGCATCTTGCCAAACTGATACGCAAAGGCTATGTGCAGCAGATGCAGGAGGTAGACGATGTATATATAACGGTAACAGCGGATGGATATCGGTCGCTGCGGCTGCCGCGTCTAGTCATTCCGGGTGTTACGCTCGATAGTACGGTGTTGAATATCTCGGTCGCGATTGGGCGGTTCGCGCAGTGGATTGGCAAATTCCGTGGGGCTAGTGGAGAAGAGTGTGTTCGGACGGAGGAACAGGTGCTGCGTGGCTGCGGTCTAAACTTACTGCATATTGCCCAGTGCTGTTTTACGATGTTATACATATTGGAAGAAACGTTTGTGATGGATATTACGAGTCTATTGCACGCGCATGTAGAGAAGCTGAAGCTGCGCGGATATGTGAAATAATATGATCAGGCGGCGGATGTTGTTTGTATATAGTTTGTACGCATTAGGTGGACTCATTTGCGCCTCAGTATATGCAAACAATGTCAGGTCCGCTTTTTTGGTAGTCGCGATAAGCCTTCTGGCGTCGACTGTTTTATTTATGCGATGTACAGCGTGTAGACGCTACATCATCATCGGTTTATGTTTGTTTGTGGCTGCGTTCGGTTACTATCGGTTGATTGACAGCCGTAATGTAAGTATGCTTCCAGTTGGGTCCATTACATGTGAAGGGGAAATCGTGAGTAAGGTTACGCACGACGGAGATCGCGTTCGGTTCGCATTGCGTGTATATAAGGTATATACACAGCCGAGTGTAGTAGAGGAAACGGTGCAGGTAACGGTACGTCTGAAGAATATAGACGAATGGAAGCGAGCCCGGGACGTGTTCCAGTACGGCACGCGGCTTGCGGGTCCGATTGAGCTTTCAGTGCCGCCCGAACCAACGAATCCTGGTGCCTTTGATTATGCGCGTTTTTTGTATTTCCAGCATGTTCATCGAGTGGGGAGCATAGATGGGCTGCGCGCGATTTCGTATCATGCTCCTACGTTTAGTGTATGGGGGAGTTTAGTAGCATCTCAGGAATGGCTGGCGGAACGGTTGAAGGAGATGTATGGGCCGGATACAGAGGGGCTATTGTCCGGATTTTTACTCGGCTCTGTTACGGAGATTGATCCAGAGACCTATGCGAAATTCTCTGGTCTTGGTCTAACCCATGTCATTGCCATCTCGGGTCAGCACATTACGATGCTTGCTGCCGCTATCGTCTTTCTGTGTCGACTTACTGGCCTGTCGCGAGAGCGTAGCTTTCGACTCACTATGGCACTGCTGCCGCTGTATGTGTTTTTGACCGGAGCTAGTCCGTCTGCTATGCGTGCTCTCATTATGGGAGAGCTTGTTTTGCTTGCCCTTCTCGTACGGCGACGAGCGGATGGTTGGAATGTGCTGGGTGCCGCCTTTCTTGGGATGACAGCGGTTGATCCGTATGTGATTCATCAAGTTAGTTTTCAACTTTCTTTTCTCGTTACATTTGGGCTGTTATTGCTCGTTCCTCCGCTACAGGTGCGCTTGCAGTGGATGAAGCCAGCTTCCTTGCGTGGCCTTGTGGCAGTAACAGCAGCGGCTACTCTTACATCGTTTCCCTTAACGATGTATTATTTTCATGTCTTCTCCTTTCTTTCTCCTCTCGTTAATTTTTTATTCGTTCCGTTTATAAGTGTATGTATTGCACCTCTTGCTGCTCTTTCGCTTATTTTTGGAGCTATTCATCCTGGTTTTGGTTTTTTAGCCGCAAACACTGTAGACAGCATATTAACTCCTGTTTTACACTTTTTGTATACAATCGAGTCCCAAGGCCTAATGCGCATCGTGTGGAAATCTCCCTCTATCATATGGTTGACTCTTTATGGGCTATTGGTTGCTTTCGTTTCTTTACTTTTGTATGGTAAAATGACCTTTAATTGGAAAAGTTGGTTGCTTTGTATCACACTTGCTCTCATTTGTGTGTCTCTTCCTTATGTAGATCGCCGTACTGAAGTGCGGATTACGTTTCTTGATGTCGGACAGGGAGATGCGATTGTGATACAGACACCAGACCGAGTTGTATTAATTGATACGGGCGGCATTCCGGCAGTGCCGTTTGATGGACAGACGTGGCGTATACGACGTAAGCCATTCTGGCCAGCGCGAGATGTCATTCTCCCTTACTTATACGCACAGGGAATTGGGAAAATTGATCAGTTGGTTATGACACATGGTGATGGTGACCACATCGGTGGTGTTCCATATGTTCTTACACATGTGCCCGTTCAACAGGTAATTAGCAACGGGGATTTGCCGCGGTCTCCCCTAGAGCAGGAAGTGACTGCTCTTATGCAAGCGAAGCATATTTCTCATGTGGCTGTGTCAGGTGGCCAAGTATGGGAGGAGCGAGAGGGGGTACGGTGGCGTGTGCTGAATCCGACCGGGATGAACGGATCTGGAAATAATGATCGTTCTGTTGTGCTGCTGCTTGAAGTGTACGGTCGCCGTATTTTGTTTACGGGCGATCTCGAGCGAGAAGGGGAACTGCGTTTGCTTGCAAATGAAATAGAAAAAGTTGATATTTTGAAAGTTGGCCATCATGGAAGCAAAGGCTCAACTTCAGAAGAATGGTTGACCCAGACAAAACCGGATCTGGCGATTATTTCAGCCGGACGAAACAATCGATACGGGCATCCGCATCGTGATACAATGGAAAGACTGAACCAAACCGGCAGCCGTATTGTGCGAACAGATGAATGCGGAGCTGTTACGGTCATCGTAAACAATAAGCAACTCGGCTATACAACCGTAAAAAACGGGACGACATGCCGATAAAATTTCTAGATGGATGCAACTTTTTTTAAAGGGGTTCCGTCTGTAGGGTAGAGAGGGGAGGCAAGAGCGTGGTTGATGAACAATTGATACGCTCCGCCCAGAACGGGGATCGGGATTCTCTCGTGCGGCTGCTAGAAGAGATTGAGCATTCCGTATACCGGACCGCATTTTATATAGTTGGCAATGAGCAGGATGCGATGGATGCATCGCAGGAAGCTCTTATTCGAATTTATACAAAGATTGATACGTACCAGGAGAAGGCGAAGTTTTCGACCTGGGTTCAGCGTATTGTCACAAACGTATGCATTGATAAATTCCGCAAGAAGAAAGAGACGATTTCGATTGATCAGCACGAGCTTATGCTGTATGACAAGCAGAATGTAGAACAAGAGGTCGAACGTGCCGGGATGGCAGTTGAGGTGCGGGAAGCGATCAAGCGTCTGCCTGATCATCAGCGTACGATTGTAACGTTGCGTTACATGCAGGATCTATCATACGGCGAAATAGCAGAAGTGATGAATATGCCGCTTAATACAGTGAAATCGTACCTCTATCGCGCGCGACAGCAGCTTCAGGAATTACTACATGAATATCAGAAAGGTGGTGTATAGAGTGAGTTGCGACATGATATATGAATGGATGCAGCGGGATCTAGATGATGATCTGAGCCATGTTGAGAAGCAGCGCCTGCTTGCGCATGTGTCGTCGTGTCAATCATGCTCGGAGCTATATGAGCGTCTTCACTCGCTCTCTGCCCATCTTGCCAAACTTCCCGCTGTGACGCCTCCGGTAAGTATCGTGCAGTCCATTATGCCGCGTCTTGATGAAATTGACCGTATGAAAGCAGGACGTTCAGAGCAAGCGGCAGCTTTTGAAACAGGAGTAGAGAAGACGGGATTGCGTTCAGAACGGAAGATATTCTGGTTCCGCTCTCTGGCCGGAGCAGCTGCGGCGGCCGCTGTATTGACGATTACGATCTGGAATATGGAGGATTCTCCGCTCCAGCATACGGCGTTTTCTCCGACTCCACCACAGGTTGAGGGGCGGGTTGCCATGCAGGGTGCTGACAAGCCATCTTCTGCCAAACCGTCTGCCGCAAATGCAGCGGCTGCGGGTGAGAAGTCGGTAACACCATCTCAAGGCCAGCAGACCGCTGTTCCGAGTGAGAAGCCGCCTGCTGCGACACAGTTAGTAAATAAGGCTAAAACAAATGGTGTTTTAGAAGGCAAAAAAAATGAAGCGCCTGATAAAGTGCCTCCTTCTTCTGTGGCAGGGACGGCACCAAAAGTATCAAACCAAGTGCCAGACAATCAGATGGCTAGCAAGCAGGAAAAAGCAGCTGTTGCTGAGAAAACTGAAGCACCTGCGGCTAATTCGCAAGCGGACAACGTGCCGGATCAGAAACAGGAGAAGACAGCGTCTGAACCGGCGGCAGTATCCAGCCCTGAGCAGGTTGCTGGTAAGCGCGGTATGATGCTTGGATTTGTGGCGCCGGATGATGCAAAGGATAAGGCAGAGAATAATGCGAGAGCGGCTGAATCGGAAAAGGTGGCTGTCAGCCGTGCTTTAACCGAAGAATTTTTCGTCAGCAAGAATGGGAATCGTTTGTTAGTGCGGGATGGAAATGGACAGATCAAGTTCGCTACACATGATTGGGGCGATATGTACGGAGTGTCCTACCGCTGGATTGATAGCCATCGGATTTCATATACACTGGATTATCAGGGAACGAGCGCGGAGATCGGCCCGCGTCCGCAAACACAAGAATGGTTGATTGACTTGCATAAAAATATTGAACGTCCACTTTTCAAATAATATGAACCTTTTATGATGATGTGCGTATCATGTAGTAAAAGCAGAGGTGCTTATCGTTCAGCCGACGGGTAAAGGGCCCACCCGAACCTGAACGTTTACATATACGCACAGCTTTCCCACCGCCATGGCAGGCATCTGCCATGGCTTTTTCCTTCTGGTATAATAAGAGCGAGGTGAAGAGGCATGGATATCCGGCAGGCAGCCCGGGAGATTAAAGCAGGACGTACCGCCCCTATATACGTGTTGTACGGCACAGAGCACTACCTAATGGATGAGATCATTCGCATGATGGAAGCGGCGATACTGGATGAAGCGAGTCGCGATTTTAATTATAGTGTGCATGATATGCGGGAAGTAGCGGTACAGACCGCGTTGCAGGATGCCGAGACTTTTCCGTTTATGGGCGAGAAGCGGCTGGTACGGGTTCGGCAGGCGTTATTTTTAACAGGTGCGAAGCAGACCGGATCAGTGGAACATGACCTGGAGCAGGTGCTTGCTTATGCCACCAATCCGCCGGACTATTCTGTGCTCGTATTTGAAGTGAACCAGCCAAAGTTGGACGAGCGGAAAAAAATCGTTAAAGCGCTGAAAGAAAATGGGGTTTTCATTGAATGTGCGGAGCTTGGGGAACGGGCGCTTGTGGAATGGGTAAGTAGGCAAGCGCAGCGTTACGAGGTGAGCATGGAACCGGATGCCGCTGAGCTGCTGCTGGCGATGAGCGGTACCAAGCTTCGCCAGTTGGATCGGGAAATCGAAAAGATGGCGGCGTATGTCGGTACGGGTTGTGAGATCACTGTAGAGACAGTGGAGCAACTGGCAACAAGGGAGCTGGAACATGATATATTCCGTCTGATTGACTATATTGCCCGGCTGCGGATTGAAGAAGCGCTGCGGATGTATTATGATTTGCAGCGGCTAAATGTCGGAAGTAGCGAGACAAGAGGGGAAGGGGAGCCGTTGAAAATATTAACGCTTCTTGCTCGTCAGTTTCGGATTTTGCTGCAAATTAAAACACTTGCGCCGAGGGGGTATTCTCAGCAGCAGATTGCATCTACACTCGGGATTCATCCATATGTGGCCAAGCTAGCAGGTGAGCAGGCGCATTCTTTCAGCGAAAAAGCGCTGAAAAATATTGTGCATCGTCTGGCAGAAGAGGACATTCGGATTAAAACCGGCCAGATTGAAAAAGGACTGGCTCTTGAACTTCTCATTGTCGGATTGAAAGACATCATTCAGGCATCGTAACGAAAAGGCTACCATAAAAGAAAAAGCGACCCTTTAGGGGGTCGCCTTTTCTTCATATGAATGCATTCATATATGCTTAAGCGGACAGGCCGTTAACCTTCTTAGCCAGACGGGACTTCTTGCGGGAAGCCGCGTTTTTATGGATCAGACCTTTGGTTACTGCTTTGTCCAGTTGTTTGCTGGCAGCTTGAAGAGCAACTTTAGCGCCTTCGAGGTTGCCTGCAGAAACAGCAACTTCTACACCTTTAACTGCAGTGCGAAGAGCAGACTTTTGAGCTGCGCGATGAGCGCGACGCTTTTCGATCGTTTTTGTACGTTTGATCGCAGATTTAATATTAGGCATGAGATTCACCTCCTTGGTGCATCCGGTACTACGTGAACTTGTTAAAAGTCAACAAATTAAATTGTATCAGGTCTAGTAGGCATTTGCAAGATTCATTTTGAATAGTGTCATGTTTTTTTTCTTTACACCAGGGCAAAACTAGAATGGAGGTGATAGCATGGAGAATAAACTGGATTTAAGCGTCTATAACATTCGGACAGACCTTGCACTTGAAGCGCGAGAGCTTGCATCGGAACGTGAGCCGGAGGCGGCAATGAACGGTGTGCAGTTCCATACGGAAGAAGAGAATGGGATTACAGTTTCAATGATGACGATTGATACAGATGAAGGCGCACAGCGTATTGGTAAAGCAAAGGGGCGATATGTAACGCTTGAAGTACCGGGACTACGCTCACACGATTCAGAATTACAAGATCGGGTAACGACAAGATTTGCGCGTGAGTTTGGGGAGTTTCTAAAAGAGATTGGCATTACGGAAAAACAGAGTGCACTCATTGTCGGACTAGGGAACTGGAACGTAACGCCGGATGCAGTCGGGCCAATCGTTGTAGAGAACGTGCTTGTGACCCGGCATTTGTTTCAGCTTATGCCGGAGCAAGTTGAAGACGGGTATCGACCAGTTAGTGCGATTTCACCTGGTGTGCTTGGCACTACCGGAATTGAAACAAGTGAAATTGTACATGGCGTGATCGAGAAAGCGAAGCCTGATTTCATTATCGCGATTGATGCGCTTGCATCCCGAGCGCTTGAGCGGGTGAATACGACGATTCAAATCTCGGATGCGGGCATTAGCCCGGGCTCCGGAGTCGGCAACAAGCGGAAGCCGCTGACGAAAGAAGCGCTTGGCATCCCGGTTATCGCAGTCGGTGTCCCGACGGTTGTTGATGCAGTGACGATTGTACACGATACAATTACCTATTTGCTTGGACACTTGGGACGGCAGGTGAAAGAAGCGAAAAATCCGCGTCCATCCAGCAGGCTTGCGCCGGGAGGCTTCTCGTTTCCGGGCAAGGTAAAGCGCTATACAGAAGATGATATGCCGACACAGGAAGAGAAGCAGGCCATCCTTGGCATGATCGGCAGCCTTGAAGAACAAGAAACCCGTCAGCTCATCCATGAAGTACTTGTGCCGCTCGGACATAACCTCATCGTCACTCCAAAAGAAGTGGATGATTACGTCGAAGACATCGCCAACGTAGTCGCAAGCGGATTGAACGCCGCCCTGCATCGTGCTGTTAATATGGACAGTACATCTGCATACACCCATTAAAAACATAGGTTGTCTCAAAAGCTGTAGCATAGCGACTGAGACAGCCTTGTTTTTCTTTATGGGGGTTTTATCCAAAGTATGGTGGAGGAGCGGGATCAGGCGGTGCCTCGTCACTTCGGTACGCTTGCAGAGAAGTGGAAACTGTCCGCTCCAAGTGCCAAGCGAACTAGCCCACAAAAAGTGCCTGCGATGTATTCGCATCGAAGTATTGTGGGCAAGAGCCCGTTCACTTGGCCCCTTCCGCTGAGAGATCGCGTACAGGCGTTCCGCTGCCCCGCCCGATCCCGCTCCTAACACACTTTTGTTAAACACCAGCAAGCAGTAGCAAGCAGCTCTCTCGCCACCAAACGTTGTCGATATCACGAAAAGCTGTTCGTTCGCAATGTTCAGGGTTCCTGTCTCTATCACTACACTTTGTTACCATGCCGCTCTCAAACAAATCTACAGATTCCAGTTCTATCATGCTCCGCTCTTTCATAGATTGCTAGAGAAGAGCGGGTTGTCCATTCCGTTCAAAGGGAGGGGAGAGTGGGGCATGCAGCGGAAATATCGCGGCGTCGTACTGAATCTTAACGGAGTAGGCGTCCAGCGGAGCTTCATTATGTTATCGCTCAGTACAGCTGTCGTTTTTATCCTGCTCGGGATGCTATTCGTGTCACAGGCGGGGCGGGGACTATCCTCGCAGCACGTCGGAAAAATCGCGGTCGGAATGTCAAATGGCTGGATGCTCCAGACCTTACGCTACGAGTTACCGTACTTTCAACCGAATGTACCAGAAGGGGAATCGGTAAATATTCCAACACTGATGTTTCGACTTGTAACAAGTATTAACCCGGATGATCCACGGACGCTTCTTGGCTATGAGCTTCCGGGATTTAGTTTGTTTGATACCGAAGTACTTGTCTCAGAAAAAACGGTAGCATTAAGTGACCTGCCATTCGAATCATCTCCACCACCGGAAGCGTTGCGCGATGAATCAGAAGTGGAGAAAAAGACAACTCCAGTTCCGCTACAGGATACGATGCTATCGACTAAAGGGAAAAAAGTAATGTTCCTCTACAATACGCATAATCGTGAATCGTGGGTATCAGAGGTACCGAAAGCACGCGAGCAGAATGATCCAAATCTGGCGATGGATGCGAAAACGAATGTGACGTTGATCAGCAAGCGAATGGCCAAAACACTCGAACAAGATGGAATTGGTTCAACAGTAGGATTACGTGATTTCACAGGTATCTTAAATCAGCGCAGCGCCTCTTATTCCTTGTCGTATGCCGAATCGCTCAAAATGGTGAAGTCAGTCATGGCACAGGATCGCAATCTGAATTACTTCATTGACATTCATCGTGATTCGCTTCCACGTAAATCGACAACAACGACGATCAACGGGAAGAGCTATGCTCAGGCCTTTTTTGTCATCGGCATGCGTAACCCGAACTGGGAGAAAAATCAGCAGTTCGCACTTAAAGTTCATAACGTAATCGAGAAAAAGTATCCGGGCCTCTCCAAAGGTATATTTGGCAAAAAAGGTGGGAATGGTGAATATAACCAGTCTGTATCGCCTAACTCGATTTTGATCGAGGTTGGTGGACCTGACAATACAGTAGAAGAGTGCTACCGCACAGCGGACATTCTGGCGGAAGCAATTGCCGAAGTATACTGGGAAGCGGAGAAAGCGAATGCAAAGCCAAAAGCGAAACATTCGTAGGCAGGAGGGAGCGCTCGTGAAACTGGCCGCAAAGTTTTGTTTGCTAGTCGGAGTGCTGTTTGTAGGAATTCTATTCGGGATTAATACAGCGGAAAAAGGCATGCAGCGCATTGAAGGTACGACGGATCTGCCAGGCAAAAGCTTCGTGATCAAAAAGATAGAAGGCGGCAAGATGGAAGTGGAAGTGCTAGGCAAGCAAGTCTCATCCAGTGTGCCGATCTCAAGTGGAAAGGCAGCAGCTGGAAACTGGCTTAGCCAAGTTGGAGGAGACATCCGTACGCTTGTTATCGGGACAACACGCACGGTAATGGAATGGATAATGAGTAAGTTATAGAAGACCGCCTTGGCGGTTTCTTTTTTTGCTACATTAGTGTTAGGTGGTTCTATTCGTGTTGGTATAATTAAGAAAAAAGGGAGGGATGAATATGACAATCTATCAGCAAAGACTACATACTATCAAGCAGGAGATTGAGCGGGTTGGGGTAGAAGCAGCACTTCTAACATCTCCGCTGTCTGTGGCGTATGTGTCCGGGTTTGTATGTGAACCGCATGAACGGTTTATGGGGCTAGTCGTACGTCCCGATGCAGAGCCTGTGCTGTTTGTGCCGTCACTAGAGAAGGATAAGGCAGAAGCAGAGCTTTCGGCACACGGTGATTTTATTCGTAAGGTGATTGCGATTAGTGATACAGATAATCCATATGCCCGTCTATCAGAAGCTGGGTTGGGTACTGGTGTAAAACGTCTGGCGATTGAAAAGTCATACATGCGTGTCCAGGAAGCGGACAGGCTGGCGGAAGTGCTTCCGGGAGTGCAGTTCACAGATATTGGAGATGCGATTGTACGCTTGCGCCTACACAAGTCGGAAGAAGAAGTAGCACGTATGGAGATCGCGATACGTCTAGTAGAAGAGGTGCTAGCAGAAGGGCTAAAAAAAGTTCGTCAGGGTGTAACGGAACTTGAACTAGTTGCGGAGCTAGAATATCTCATGAAAAAGAAAGGCGCAGATGCTCCGTCATTTGACACGATGGTGCTTGCCGGGGCCAATTCAGCTCTGCCGCATGGTGTGCCGGGAATGACAAAAGTCCAGGAAGGACAGTTTCTACTGTTTGACCTCGGTGTGTTCAAGGACGGTTATTGCTCAGATATTACCCGCACGTTCGTTGTAGGCGAGCCGACAGAAGAAATGGAGCGCATCTATCAAACCGTACTTGCGGCCGAAGAAGCTGCCATTCAGGCTGTACAACCAGGGCATGCACTCGCAGCAGTTGACCGTGCTGCCCGCACTACTATCACAGGTGCCGGATATGGACAATACTTCACGCACCGTGTCGGTCATGGTCTAGGGCTTGAAATACACGAAGCACCATCCGTTCATGGCGAAAACCAGACTCCGATGGAAGCAGGTATGACCTTCACCATCGAACCTGGCATCTATGTTCCGGGATTGGGCGGTGTCCGTATCGAAGACGACATTCTTGTAACTGAATCTGGGGCACGGGTGCTGACTGCATTTCCGAAGGAGCTTACGAAACTCCTAGTACAATTCTAGAAATCATCCTCGAATCACGAAGAAAAAATCAACAACGAAAAACAGCGAAAGTATGTCGGGGTGTGGAGGGCGGTGTCTGTCAAGCGAACATTCTGGCTTTTTGCTTAGCGATCTGAACCGGAAAGCGAAATAAACTCGCAATTGTCTCCCTCTTCGAGCTGCCCAGATGTTTTGCGAGTTCGCTTGGAGGTGAAGAGAGCGGACAGTGTAACATCCCTGCCAAAAAGCCAGCACGTGAGCGGACAGACACCGCCCTCCATGCCCCGCCACCATACTTTCGCTTTGTTTTTCCCCCACTGCCTGATATAATAGTACTTAGTGCATTTTTTCCTCGTGGGAGGTACGTATGGATCGTAGAAAAAGACAAGAAAAAATCCGCAATTTCTCTATCATTGCTCACATTGACCATGGCAAGTCCACATTGGCAGACCGGATTCTCGAATTCACCGGCGCACTGAGTGATCGGGAGAAGGAAGACCAGTTCCTTGATCAGATGGATTTGGAACGTGAGCGAGGCATTACGATTAAATTAAATGCCGTTCAGCTTAAATATAAAGCACAAGACGGCGAAGAATACATTCTACACCTGATCGACACACCTGGGCACGTCGACTTCACTTATGAAGTGTCGCGCAGTCTCGCAGCTTGTGAAGGGGCGTTACTCGTAGTAGACGCTGCTCAGGGCATCGAAGCACAGACGCTTGCCAACGTGTACCTGGCGCTTGATAACAACCTGGAGATTCTTCCAGTTATTAACAAGATTGACCTGCCGAGTGCTGAGCCAGAACGTGTGAAACAGGAAGTGGAAGATGTAATTGGCCTTGATGCGAGTGACGCCGTACTGGCGTCAGCGAAAGCAGGCATTGGCATTGGTGATATCCTTGAGCAAGTTGTAGCCAAAGTTCCGGCTCCAACAGGGGACCCGGATGCGCCACTGAAAGCGCTCATTTTCGATTCGTATTATGATGCTTACCGTGGGGTAATTACATCTGTTCGAATTGTGGATGGAAGCGTGCGCAAAGGTTCTAAAATTAAAATGATGGCGACTGGTGCGGTGTTTGAAGTTACTGAAGTTGGTACACATGCGCCGTTTGCGAAGCAAGTAGATGAGCTGACAGTCGGAGATGTAGGCTACATCGCAGCAAGTATTAAAAGTGTACGGGATACACGGGTCGGGGATACGATTACATTAGCGGACAATCCAGCTGCTGAAGGGCTGCCGGGCTACCGAAAAGTAAACCCGATGGTATTCAGCGGGATGTATCCGGTTGACAGCAGTGACTACAATGACCTGCGGGAAGCGCTGGAGAAGCTTCAGCTCAATGATGCGTCGCTCCAGTTCGAGCCGGAGACTTCACAGGCGCTTGGCTTCGGTTTCCGATGCGGCTTCCTTGGCATGTTGCACATGGAAATTATGCAGGAACGTATTGAGCGGGAATTCGACATCCCACTTATTACGACTGCACCGAGCGTAATTTATCGTGTTACCAAAACGGATGGAGAAGTGCTTGACATCGAGAACCCGTCCAAAATGCCAGAAGCACAGCGCATTGATTTCATTGAAGAGCCATATGTAAAAGCTTCGATCATGGTGCCAAAAGATTTCGTCGGCGCGATTATGGATTTATGCCAGCGCAAGCGGGGCGAGTTCGTTGACATGCAGTACATTGACGATCTTCGTGTGCAGATTATATATGAAATGCCGCTTGCCGAGATCGTATTCGAATTTTTCGACCAGCTGAAATCAAACACAAAAGGATATGCATCTTTTGATTATGAGCTAGTTGGCTATAAAAAATCGAAGCTTGTGAAGATGGACATTATGCTGAATGGCGAGACGGTCGATGCTCTCTCGTTCATCGTTCACCGCGATACCGCCTACCAGCGCGGTCGTGTGTTCTGTGAGAAGCTAAAAGAACTCATCCCACGTCAGATGTTCGAGGTGCCAATTCAGGCTGCTATCGGACAAAAGATCGTGGCGCGTGAGACGATTAAAGCGATGCGCAAAAACGTATTGGCTAAGTGTTACGGCGGGGATATTTCCCGGAAGCGTAAACTGCTTGAGAAGCAGAAGGAAGGGAAGAAGCGCATGAAGTCAGTCGGAAGTGTGGAAATTCCACAGGAAGCGTTCATGGCGGTTCTCAAAATGGATGATAACTAGGCAAGTAACGATAGAGAGAGAAGAGTGGGCGCATGCTCGCTCTTTTTTCTTCATTAGGAGAGAAAGAAGGGATGCTACATGACACGGGCCGTATACATTCACATCCCGTTTTGTACGAACAAATGCTACTACTGTGACTTCAACTCCTTCGTCACGAAAAATCCGCAACTCGTATGGGAGTACCTTCACGCGCTTGACCGTGAGATGGAGGAGACTGTACAGCGTTTCCCACCAGAGGAGATCCAGACGATTTTTGTCGGGGGAGGAACGCCGACGTTTCTTGATGCGAAGCAGATGGAGTTTTTTGTTGCATCCGTCGCCAAGCATTTTCCGCGTCGGAGTGCAAACGTTGAGTTTACGATGGAAGCGAATCCAGGGACAACCGACCCGGAGAAGCTTGCGATTATGCGGGCGGGCGGTGTGAATCGGATCAGCTTTGGCGTGCAGTCGTTTGATGATGCGTTACTTGCGCGCATCGGGCGCATTCATGACAGCGCACAAGTGTATCGCAGTATGACGCACGCGAAGGAAGCGGGATTTACGAATTTGTCGATTGACTTGATTTTTGGCCTGCCGGATCAGACGCCGGCATTATTTAAGAAGACGTTGGATGCTGCATTTGCGCTTGATCTGCCGCATTTTTCTTCCTACAGTCTTAAAGTAGAAGAAAATACGTTATTTCACACGCTGTATGAAAAAGATAAATTGCCGCTCCCAACGGAAGAGGACGAAGTGGCGATGTATGAGATGCTCATGCGGGAGATGGCTGCACATGGTTATCGTCAGTATGAGATTAGTAACTTTGCTAGGCCCGGATACGAGAGCCGTCATAATATGACGTACTGGCGTAATGAGTCATACTATGGAATCGGAGCCGGTGCGCATGGATATGTAAACGGGGAGCGGCATGTGAATGCAGGTCCGGTACAGCAGTATATTCAGCTTGTCGGGGAGCGCGGGTTACCGCGTGTTGAACAGTTTGCGGTAACGAAAGATGAACAGATGGAAGACCATATGATTATGGGTCTGCGTATGATGAACGGTATCGATGAAGCAGCATTTGCAGAGCGGTTTGGTGTGCCCCTTGCCGGTGTTTTTGGTGCTAATATAGCTGATTTAATCGAGCTGGGGCTGCTTATGCGCGTAGACGGACGTGTGTGCTTAACGCAGAAAGGGATTCCGCTCGGCAACGAAGTTTTTGCAAGATTTCTGGGACTGGTTGACAAAGCATAACGTCGTTTGGTATTTTGAAAGTAAGCTTTTTAGCACTCATCTTATCGGAGTGCTAACAAAGGAGGGGACAGCATGCTTTCGGAACGTCAGAAGTTGATTCTGCACGCCATTATTGACAATTACATTCGTTCCGCTGAACCTGTTGGCTCCCGGACGATTTCTAAGCGAGAGGATATCGGCTATAGCTCAGCGACCATTCGCAATGAGATGGCCGATCTAGAAGAGATGGGGTATCTAGAACAGCCACATACGTCGGCCGGTCGTATTCCATCGAATAAAGGATATCGTTTTTATGTGGATCAACTTGTTTACATGCCATCGATGCAGATTGAAGACGCTACGCAGATTCGCCGGGCATTTGCTGATCGGTTTTATGAACTTGAGCAGGTCATGAATCAGGCGGCTGCAATCTTGTCTGGTCTAACGAGCTACACATCGATTGTCCTCGGGCATGAATTAAAAACAACAAAGCTTAAGACGCTGCAAATGATCCCGCTCTCACCTGGATCAGCGGTTGCCATTCTCGTCACCGATACTGGACGGGTGGAGAACAAGATGATCTCCATTCCAGAGAGTATCCCGGTAGAAGAGCTTGAACGGGTTGTGAATCTGCTCAACTCACGCTTGCAGGGAGTGGCAATGGCGGAGCTGCGTCAGCGGTTGCATACAGAAGTAACGCGCGAACTAAGCCGCTATCTTCAACACCATGAACAAATTATCGAAGTGTTTGAAGATGTGCTTCGTACAAAGCCGGAAGAGCAGATTGTGCTCAAAGGGACAACGAATATTATGATGCAGCCGGAGTTCCGCGATATTGATAAGGTGCGGGATATTCTCGCGATTTTTGAGCAAAATGATATGATGATGCGCCTATTTGATTCACAGCAAAGTGGCATTCAGGTGCGCATTGGAACGGAAAATCAGGAAGAAGCGGTAAGTGGATGCAGCATTATTACCGCTACGTACCATTTTGACGGTCTGCCAGTTGGCACAATTGGGCTGCTTGGTCCAACGCGAATGGAATACGGTCGAGTAATGGGGATTTTGCAGGAACTGGCGGGTAACCTGACCGATGCGGTTACAAGGTTTCATAAGCCGGGAACATAGTTCCCGGCCTATTCCATGAGTAAGAAGGGGATGCGTATGAATTCACATCCGAGCGAGGCGGGCGGAGCTTCCGACGAGCGGCTCTCCACTTTGTTACATAATATGCGGGCTGTGCAGGCGGTTGCGAGTTCAGTAGAGGGAACCATTGGACCTAAAGGACTCGATACGATGCTGGTCGGAGAGGATACGGTCATTATTACGAATGACGGGGTTACGATCCTCGAAGAGATGGAAGTGAAGCACCCGGCAGCTCGATTGATGATTGGTCTTGCACGTTCGCAGCAGCAGGAAGTAGGAGATGGCACGACGACAGCCACGCTGCTCGCTTCAGCGCTGGTAACAGAAGCGGTAGCACAGGTGCAGCGCGGTGTGCCCGTAACCCGGATTATTACCGGGATGGAGCGCGGGATTACAGAAGCAGTGCATTTTCTTAGTGAGCAGGCACAGGCAGTGGCAGATTTTACAGACGAGCGGCTGTATCATATTGCGAGCATTGCTGGCCGGGAGCAGGCCGACATTGCGCAGCTCGTGATCGAAGGCGCACGTGTGATCGGCCGGGATAAAATGCTTGAACCTGACTTTGTGTTTAGTGACTTGATCACGGCACAAGAAGGAGCCGAAAATGAAGTGCTTCCAGGCGTGTTAGTGCATCAGCATCCACTTGCCCGTGAAATGCCCACTGTCGTGGAGGGAGCCCGGCTGCTCATTCTAAATGATGCGCTCGAACCAGAAGAGATGGATGATGAGGCGCTTGGCACTGAGGTTGGGTTTCAACGTTATCTGGAGCTGAAAGAAGAATACCGACACAATTTGGAGAAGCTGCTTGCTCTTGAGGTGAATGTCGTTGTGCTTGATCGCAGTTGTGACAGTGTGGCAGAAGAGTTTTGTCTCGACCATGGCATTCTCGTTCTCCATCGGGTTCATAAGTCAGAGCGTGAGCGGCTTTCGCTTCATACAGGTGCGCGCTCTTTAAAACGCACAGCACTTGGAAAACCCGTAAAAGAGCTTGCGCGATCACTTGGTCATGCCGAAAAGCTTGTGTACAACGAATCACTTGCACAAGTGCGCGTAACAGGTGGAAAAGGTGTTTCAGCAGCGACGATGATTGTCGGGGCTTCTACCCAGGAGGTTGTAGGTGAGCGTGAGCGTATTGCCCGCGATGCGGCAGCAGCCGTGCAGGCAGCTGTACGATCAGGTTATTTACCCGGTGGGGGCAGTATGGAATTGTTCGCATCCCGTCATCTTGAAGGATGGCGCGACACTCTTCGGGGGCTAGAAGCATTCGGAGTAGATGTAGTGTCGACAGCATTGCGCAGTCCGCTGGCCCAGATGATTCGTAATGCAGGTTTTAGCCCACTTGAGAAAATGGAGCAAGTCAAGGCAGCACAGGTGAAAGAAAATAGCGGCAGTATCGGGCTTGATTTTGACACCGGGGAATGTGCGGATATGCTCGAAGCTGGCGTCGTGGATCCGGCGCTTGTCAAGCTGCATGCACTCAAAACGGCAGGAGAAGTTAGCCGCGCGATTTTGCGCATACATACTATTATTCGTAAAAAATCTTCGCATCGTGAGGAAGAATAGGAGGAAGTTGCGTGACAGAAGAAAATAAACAGACGGCAGAAGTAACAGAAGAGACTGAGGCAGTTGAAACAGAAGTAGTGGACACTGAGGAAGTAACAGAGGATAATAGCCTCGAAGCACAAATTGCCCAGCTTCAGGCTGAAAAAGATGAGATGTACAACAAGCTCCTGCGTGCGCAGGCGGATCTGCAAAATTTCCGTACTCGCGTTAATAAAGAAAAGGAACAAATGCTTACGTACTCATCGCAGCGTGTGATCGAAGCATTGCTTCCAGTTGTGGATAACTTCGAGCGTGCGATTACGGCAAGTCATGGAACGGGTGATACGGAAGCGCTCGCGCAAGGTGTTGAGATGGTATTCCGCCAGCTGCAACAAGTGCTTGAGCAAGAAAGTGTCACGACCGTTCCAGGTGTTGGTTCTCCGTTTGACCCAAACATGCATCAGGCGGTTATGCAGGAAGAAAGCAGCGAGTATGAATCAGGCATCATCATCGAAGAGTTCCAAAAAGGCTACAAGTTAAAGGACAGAATCATTCGTCCATCTATGGTTAAAGTAAGCTCTTGATAGCCCACAATCATCTAGTGTTTACATTTTAATTTCAATATATCGAAAGGTTGGGAATTATACATGTCTAAAGTAATTGGGATTGACCTTGGTACAACAAACTCTTGCGTAGCAGTAATGGAAGGCGGCGAGCCAGTCGTTATTCCAAATCCGGAAGGCAACCGTACAACTCCATCTGTTGTTGCGTTTAAAAATGGCGAGCGTATCGTCGGCGAAGCAGCAAAGCGTCAGGCGATTACAAACCCGGATAACACAGTAAGCTCTATTAAACGTTACATGGGTACAGCTCATAAAGAAACACTCGAAGGAAAAGACTACACAGCGCAGGAAGTATCTGCAATGATTCTGCAAAAGCTGAAATCAGACGCAGAAGCATACCTTGGCGAAACGGTAACACAGGCAGTTATTACGGTTCCAGCATACTTCAATGACAGTCAGCGTCAGGCAACAAAAGATGCGGGTAAAATCGCAGGCCTTGAAGTACTGCGTATCGTAAACGAACCGACAGCAGCAGCACTTGCGTATGGTATGGATAAAGAAGAAGATCAAACAATCCTTGTATACGACCTTGGTGGCGGTACATTCGACGTATCGATCCTTGAGCTCGGCGATGGCTTCTTCGAAGTAAAAGCAACAAGCGGCGATAACAAACTCGGCGGTGACGATTTTGACCAGGTCATCATTGACTACCTCGTGAGTGAATTTAAAAAAGAAAACAGCATCGACCTGTCAGCTGACCGCATGGCGATGCAACGTCTGAAAGACGCAGCAGAAAAAGCGAAAAAAGACCTTTCTGGTGTTCTGACAACAACGATTTCCCTGCCGTTCATCACAGCAGATGCGACAGGACCAAAACACTTAGAAGTAAACTTGACTCGTGCGAAATTTGAAGAACTGAGTGCACGTCTTGTAGAACGTACAATGGAACCGACTCGCCGCGCTCTTGCAGATGCAGGCATGAGCCCGTCTAATCTTGATAAAGTAATCCTTGTTGGTGGTTCAACTCGTATCCCAGCCGTACAAGAAGCGATTAAGAAGTTTACAGGTCAGGAGCCGCATAAAGGCGTAAATCCAGACGAAGTAGTAGCACTTGGTGCAGCTGTTCAAGCGGGCGTACTGACTGGCGATGTAAAAGACGTTGTTCTGCTTGACGTAACTCCGCTTTCACTCGGTCTGGAAACAATGGGTGGCGTTATGACAAAACTGATCGAACGTAACACTACGATTCCGACAAGTAAATCACAAGTGTTCTCAACAGCTGCTGACAACCAGACAGCGGTAGACATCCATGTGCTGCAGGGTGAGCGCCCGATGGCATCGGACAACAAAACACTCGGACGCTTCCAGCTTGGTGACATTCCACCGGCACCACGCGGCATCCCGCAAATCGAAGTAACATTCGACATTGATGCGAACGGTATCGTAAACGTATCAGCGAAAGACTTAGGTACAGGCAAAGAGCAGAAGATTACGATTACGTCTTCTTCCGGCTTAAGCGATGATGAGATTAACCGCATGGTACAAGAAGCCGAAGAAAATGCGGAAGCAGATAAACAACGCAAAGAGCAAGTGGAATTGCGTAACGAAGCAGACCAGCTCGTATTCATGACTGAGAAAACTGTGAAGGATCTCGGTGATAAAGTAGAGCAGGCTGAAATCGATAAAGCAAATGAAGCGAAAGATAAGCTGAAAGCGGCGCTTGAAGGTAGCGACCTGGAAGCGATCCGTACAGCGAAAGATGCATTGCAAGAAATCGTTCAGCAGCTGTCCATGAAACTGTATGAGCAAGCGGCTCAACAGGCACAAGCAGCAGAAGCAACAGAAGGCGGCGCTGCAAAAGCAGATGATGTTGTAGACGCAGATTACACAGTTGTAGACGAAAAAGACAAGAAATAAGCAGGATGGACGAAGTCAAAGTCAGGGCAACTTGGCTTTGACTTTTTTTCTCAACCTGTTATGATTGAGGTTATGAATTAAATCGTGCGGGAGTGGACATAGATGAGTAAACGCGATTATTATGAGGTACTCGGCGTCGCGAAATCAGCTTCGGAAGACGAGATAAAAAAAGCGTATCGCAAGCTTGCCCGCCAATACCATCCGGACGTAAACAAAGAGCCGGATGCGGTGGAGAAGTTTAAGGAAGTTAAAGAAGCGTATGATGTGATAAGCGATCCGCAGAAGCGGGCGCAATACGATCAGTTTGGTCATGCTGCAGGACAGCAAGGTGGTTTTGGCGGGGCTGGTGCTGATTTTGGCGGCTTCGGTGATATTTTTGATATGTTTTTCGGCGGTGGTGGCGGAGGACGACGCAATCCGAATGCGCCGCGTCAGGGGAACGATTTGCAGTATACGATGTCGATTAGCTTTAAAGATGCCTATTTCGGCAAAGAAGAAGAGATCGAGATTCCGAAAGAAGCAACCTGCTCGAAGTGTGACGGTTCTGGTGCAGAGCCAGGAACAAAAGTTGAAACATGTCCGACATGTAACGGTGCCGGTCAGCAGGAAGTTGTACAAAACACACCGTTCGGTCGTGTAGTGAACCGCCGTCCATGTCCGTCTTGTAAAGGCAAGGGTAAATACGTACAGACAAAATGCAGCAAATGTCACGGCAATGGTAAGGAGACGATTCGTCGTAAAATCCGGATCAACATTCCAGCCGGTGTAGATGACGGCATGCAGATGCGAATTTCTGGCGAAGGTGAACTTGGTGTAAACGGTGGACCACCGGGAGATTTGTACGTGGTGTTCCGCGTAAAACGTCATGACTTCTTTGAACGGGATGAAGACAATTTGTTCTGCCAGATTCCGATTACCTTTGCCCAGGCGGCGCTTGGCGATGAGATCGAAGTGCCGACCATGGAAGGCAAAGTCAAAATGAAAATTCCAGCTGGTACGCAGACAGGCAAGACATTCCGCCTGCGTGGACACGGCATGCCACGAGTGAACCGGGGTGGAGCAAAAGGTGACCAGCACGTCAAAGTAACGGTTGTTACACCGACTAAGCTGAGCGACCGTCAGAAGGAATTGCTGCGTGAGCTTGCTGAACTTGGCGGGGAAGAAACGCATGCGGCAGGTAGTGCAGAGAAAACATTGTGGGATCGATTTAAAACGATGATGCGCGGCGATGTGTAGTCTGCTGCATCTTACACAATAGAACGGGATAGCAATGAGAGGATGGGACAACATACAATGAAATGGTCGGAAATTAGCATCCACACCGCCGAGGAAGCGGTCGAAGCAGTTGCGAACATTCTGCATGAAGCCGGTGCCACAGGAGTTGTGATTGAAGACCCGGAGATTTTGCAGCGTCAGTGGGAAGATAAATTCGGAGAAATTTATCAATTATCGGAGAAAGATTATCCGGAAGAAGGCGTCATTGTTAAAGCGTATCTTCTCGTGAACAGCTATCTCGCAGAAACCGTTGAGCAAATTAAAGAAGCGGTTAACAATCTTGCTTTATATGATATCGAGGCAGGGCCGGGCACGATCTCACTTGCGGAAGTGCGAGAAGAAGAGTGGGAAACTGCCTGGAAGAAATATTATAAGCCTGTTGAAGTATCAGATCGGATTACGATTACTCCGACATGGGAGGAGTATAAGCCGAAGCGCGAAGATGAACTGATCATTGAACTTGATCCGGGCATGGCGTTTGGCACAGGTACACACCCGACGACGGTACTGTGCATTCGAGCGCTTGATGAAGCGATCAAAGGCGGCGAGACAATCATTGATGTCGGCTGTGGTACAGGTGTGCTCGCGATTGCGGCGGCAAAACTTGGTGCTTCGTCTGTGCAGGCACTTGATCTTGATGAAGTGGCCGTGCATTCTGCCCGCATCAATGTGAAGCTAAACCATACAGCGAAGCAGGTTAATGTTGATCAGAACAATCTGCTTGATGGGATCGAAGGCCCGGTTGATATCGTGGTCGCTAACATCCTGGCAGAAGTCATCGTTCGTTTTGTAGATGATGCAGCTCGCGTACTTAAGCCGGGGGGACGATTCATTACA
Organism: Aneurinibacillus uraniidurans; assembly: GCF_028471905.1. NCBI lineage: Bacteria > Bacillati > Bacillota > Bacilli > Caryophanales > Paenibacillaceae > Aneurinibacillus > Aneurinibacillus uraniidurans. The sequence continues at coordinate 971,589 of NZ_CP116902.1, forward strand.
TCCGGTATTATTACGCTTAAAGAAGAAGAAGTGAAGCAGGCGATGGAGTCGGCAGGATTCCGGATTGTCGAGTCTCATTATATGCATGACATGTATGACAGCGAAGATGACGGTGCGCATTATCCATCAGGTGATACCGTAGCACCGCCGACAATTTTGGACCGGACGGCGATCACATCTGGCTGGGTATGTATTATCGCTGAAAAACTGGCGTAGCCGAGGAGGTAAATATGCAGCGTTATTTTGTAGAACCGATACACATGCGGGAGCATGAGGTGACGATTACCGGAGACGATGTGAACCACATCGTCCGGGTTATGCGAAATCGTGTCGGGGATGAAGTAATTTGCTGCAACGGTCAGGGACGTGATGTGCGCGGCGCGATTGAGGCGATTGAGCCGGATGCTGTGCACATCCGCATCGTGGAAGAAGGCTTGAAAAACCGTGAACTTCCGGTGCAAGTTACCATTGCCCAGGGATTGCCGAAAGGTGATAAAATGGAATGGGTTATTCAGAAAGGCACTGAGCTCGGTGCTTTTTCTTTTTGCGCGTTTACGTCAAGTCGGACCGTTGTAAAGCTTGATGCAAAAAAAGAAGCCAAGCGTCTGGAACGCTGGCAGAAAATCGCGAAAGAAGCGGCAGAACAGTCGCATCGAAGCGTAGTACCGCAGATCGAGAATGTGCAGAGCTGGCGCGAGTTGCTTGCATCTGCATCCGGTTTCCATTATGCTGTACTTGCATATGAAAAAGAGGAAAGTGCCACATTTGGCCGTGTGTTGGCGGACATGACACCTGGATCAAAACTACTTGTTGTCATCGGGCCAGAAGGTGGATTCGATGAGAAAGAAGTAGCAGAAGCCGAAGCGGCAGGCTTCGCAGCTGTGTCGCTTGGCAAGCGTATCCTGCGGGCCGAGACAGCGCCGCTCTATGCACTATCGTGTGTGTCTTATCGATTTGAACAATAAAACTCGGTTTCGTTTCATCGGGTGATTTTTATAGGTAAGGAGTTGGAGACAAAATGCCAACTGTTGCGTTTCATACCCTCGGATGCAAAGTAAACCATTACGAGACCGAAGCAATCTGGCAGCTATTTAAAGATGTCGGATATGAGAAAACGGATTTCGAACAAAAAGCGGACGTTTATGTTATTAATACGTGTACAGTAACGAATACAGGTGACAAAAAAAGCCGTCAGGTCATTCGTCGGGCGATTCGTCGCAACCCGGAAGCGGTTATCGCTGTCACAGGTTGCTATGCGCAAACGACGCCGCACGAAATTATGGCGATCCCAGGGGTAGACATTGTTGTCGGAACATCGGGTCGTGAGCAATTGACTGACTATGTAAATCAGTATTTGCAGGATCGTCAGCCGATTAATGCGGTATCGAACATTATGAAAGCACGCGAATACGAAGAACTCGATGTACCAGAGTTTACGGATCGCACACGTGCCTCGCTGAAAATTCAGGAAGGCTGTAACAACTTCTGCACCTTCTGTATTATTCCGTGGGCACGCGGCCTGATGCGCAGCCGTAAACCGGAGAGTGTCATTGAACAGGCGAACAAGCTTGTGGCAGCAGGCTACAAGGAAATTGTGCTCACAGGCATTCATACCGGCGGCTACGGAGAAGACCTCGAAGATTACAATCTTGCTCGTCTGCTGCGTGATCTCGATACGAAAGTGCCGGGGCTTGCTCGCATCCGCATTAGTTCCATTGAGGCGAGTCAAATTACGGATGAAGTAATCGAGATCTTGAATTCATCGGATAAAATGTGCCGTCACCTGCACGTTCCGCTGCAGGCAGGCGATGATCAAGTATTAAAACGCATGCGTCGTAAATATACGACAGACGAATACCGTGCGACGATTGAGAAGCTGCATCAGGCGCTTCCAGACGTGGCGATTACAACGGATATTATTGTAGGATTCCCTGGCGAGACGGAAGAGATGTACGAGAACGGCTTCCGTTTTATCGAAGAGATGAAATTCGCTGAGCTACACGTCTTCCCATATTCGAAGCGCAGCGGTACACCAGCTGCCCGGATGGAAGATCAAGTGGATGAAGAGATCAAAAATCGTCGCGTGCATGAATTGATTGAGCTATCGAACCGAATGGCAGTTGAGTATTCAAGCAAATTTGTCGGTCAGGTACTTGAAGTTATTCCAGAAGAGCCGTACAAAGAAGCACCGGATAGCGGTCTGTATGTCGGTCATGCGGATAACTATCTTAAACTAGTATTCCAGGCGAATGAGTCACTCGTCGGCAAGATTTGTATGGTGCGCGTGGACGAGCCAGGCGCAGAAACGTGCAAAGGCACATTCGTGCGTGTACTGAGCGAAGAAGCGCTTCAGGCATAAGCAGAGAAGCTGTCCTAAAAGCCAGAACATGGCGAACGGGACAGCTTTTTGTTGTAGAATCGAAAGCGAGGGGGAATTAAATGCGACTAGATAATTGGCCGATTCGCTGGAAGATCACACTGCTGGCATTCGGTATCGTGTTATTTTCCCTGCTTATGGGGACGATGATTCTCATTGGAAAAATCGTAACAGTTAAAGTAGAGGATGTAAGTGACCGCTCGCTTCTCATCGCAAAAGTGACTGCCCAGATACCGGAGATCAAGCGATTAGTGGAATCCGGTGATCCTAATCGTGTTGTTCAAAAGCTGGTTGAGCAAGTGCGGGCGATTTATGGAGCTGATTATATTGTGGTCGTCAACATGGACGGAGTGCGTTTGTCGCATCCACTGGAGAATCGGATTGGGACGAGGTTCCCGATAAACCAGGCGGCGAAGCCTGCGTTTGCAGAACACGTATATGTCGATCAGGTACAGGGTGACCTGGGGGATGGTGTACGGGCATATGCGCCAATTATGAACGATGAGCATCAGCAAGTCGGGGTAGTAATGGTAGGCAATACCGTGCCGCCGCTTAGTGCGATTTTGCATGATTTGAGCGGCGAGATGGTGCTGATTTTATCACTGACGCTTTGTTTTGGTATTTTCGGAGCGTATTTGCTCGCAAGCCATATTAAGCAGCAAACATTCCAACTTGAGCCCCAAGAGTTGGCCCGTACCATTGATGAACGAACGGCAGCTTTCCATGCGATTCATGAAGGCATTATCGCGATTGATGATAAGGAACGCATCACCGTTATAAATGAAGCCGCCAAGCGCATGCTTAAGGTGCACGTGGAAGCAGTCGGGGAAAATATTTGGGATGTTATTCCAGATACGCGACTGCCGGAAATTTTGGAACTGGGTTATCCACTTTATAATCGTCAGTTTTATATTGGTGATACGCTTATCGTGAGCAACCGGGTTCCGATTCAAGTGAAGGGAAAAACAAAAGGGGCGCTTGCCATCTTCCAGGACAAAACAGAAGTGACACGTATGGCAGAAGAGTTGACGGGCGTTAAATCATTCGTGGACGCGCTGCGTGCCAAAAACCATGAACATAGCAACAAACTCCATACGATCGCCGGGCTTATTCAGCTTGGCAAAGACCAGGAGGCGCTTCGTTACATTTTCCAACTCGATGAAGAACAGGAGAATGTCGCGCACTACATTGGAGATCGGATTCAGGACGTGAATCTGATGGGCCTGCTCATCGGCAAAATTAGCCGAGCCAAGGAACTCGATATTACTCTGTACATTGATCCGTACAGTGAATTTCGACGTTTCCCGCAGGATGTGACGTATCATGATCTGGTCATTATCATTGGCAATCTGATTGAGAATGCGTTTGACGGTCTTGCAGAAGTAGTAGATCGCGGGAAAAAAATTGATGTCTCAATTGTACAGGATGACAGCTATGTGATTATCGAAATAGACGATAATGGCATCGGAATTCCAGAAGAGATGCGTCAGCATATTTTTGAGAAAGGCTTTTCCACCAAGCAAAAAGGTGAGCGAGGCATTGGATTATATCTTGTTTCGTCCATTGTAGAGCGAAGCGGGGGCGAAATTGAAGTAGACAGTAGCGTAGGTTTCGGAACATGGGTGCGTGTTACGCTGCCGATGGAGCGGAAGGAGGAAGAGTAAGATGAGCAAGCCAATCGAAGTGCTGCTTGTGGAAGATGATCCGATGGTCCAGAACATTAATCGGTCTTTTATTGAGCGTGTGGAGGGATTTGCCGTGACGGGGGTGGCCCGTAGCGGAGAAGAAGCATTAGAGAAAATAAAAGAACGTACTCCCGATCTTGTCATTCTTGATCTGTACATGCCTGGCAAGGGAGGTCTTGAGACGCTACGCGTTATTCGGCAGGATGAGCAGGATGTGGATGTGATTGCGGTAACGGCAGCGAATGATCGTGAGACGGTTTTACGTGTGATGCGGCTTGGGGCAGTCGATTATATATTTAAGCCATTTCAGTTTGAACGTATCCAGGCAGCACTTGTACGCTATCGTGAACAATTTCTGCGCAATCAGTCGGCAGATACGTTCACGCAGACAATATTTGACCGCACATATGAGAATACTGCGTCCGATACAGGTGGTAATTCGGCACGGGACGAAGCAGAATTACATTACCCGAAAGGAATTCAGGCGTTTACGTTGCAACAAGTGGCAGAATGCTTGCGGCAGTCTGACCGAGGGATGTCCGCGGAGGAGATCGGCCAGCTGATCGGGATGTCTCGCGTTACCGTTCGCCGTTATCTCGAATACTTGGAGTCAGTTGAGCAAGCCAAATCCATGATGAATTATGGCACAGTTGGTCGTCCGATGAAAATGTATCACTGGCTTACATGAACAAAAAGAACAAAACGTTTAATAAATACAAAAACTTCTCCTCTCTGTGTGCAAACGTTATCATGAATCTATCAGAAAACGACAGACAATGATGAATATTTGCAAAGGAGAGGATACTGAATGAGACTTATAAAAAACTTGACGTTTCAAGTTCTCATAGCGATTGTGCTTGGTGTTATCGTAGGGCAAGTATGGCCCAAGTTTGGACAAGATATGAAAGTGGTTGGGGAGACATTTATCAACCTGATCAAGATGGTAATCGCTCCAATTATCTTCCTGACCATTGTCATTGGTATTTCGAGCATGGGTGACATGAAAAAAGTTGGCCGTGTTGGGGGTAAAGCACTTTTATACTTTGAAGTTGTAACAACGTTTGCACTTTTCATTGGTATTATCGTAGCAAATCTAGTAAAACCAGGTGCCGGTCTTGATCCGGAAAAACTGAAAAAAGGCGACATCACGAAATATGTAGACAGTGCAAAAGATATGGATTGGGTGCAATTCTTCACCCACATCATTCCGTCGAATGTATTTGACGCATTCGCGAAAGGCGACATTCTGCAAATTCTTTTCTTCTCCGTGCTGTTCGGCCTTGGCCTGACGATGCTTGGGAATACAGGAAAACCGGTAATTGACTTCTTTGATAAGCTGTCCAAAATTTTCTTCAACATACTTGGTATGGTTATGAAGCTTGCTCCGATCGGTGCTTTTGGGGGGATGGCGTACACAATCGGTAAATTCGGGATTGCGACATTGAAACCGCTCAGCATGCTGATGGTGAGTGTATATGGAACGATGTTTCTGTTCGTGTTCGTTGTCCTTAACATAATCGCCAAACTGTATGGCTTTAGTCTGTGGAAATACTTGAGCTTCATAAAAGAAGAACTACTCCTTGTTCTCGGTACATCGTCTTCCGAGTCTGCACTGCCGGGCATGATGAACAAGATGGAGCGTTTTGGCTGTTCGAAGCCGGTAGTAGGTTTGGTCATCCCGACTGGGTATTCGTTTAACCTTGACGGTACGACGATTTATCTGTCTATGGCGACAATCTTTTTAGCACAGGTCTTCCATGTTGACCTGAGCATTGCTCAGCAATTGACCATTATTGCGATCTTGATGCTTACCTCTAAAGGTGCAGCAGCTGTAACAGGCGGTGGATTCATCGTCCTTGCTTCTACACTGACAGCGATGCAGGTCATTCCAATTGAAGGTCTTGCCCTTTTGCTTGGTGTAGACCGCTTCATGTCTGAAGCGCGTGCAATCGTTAATCTGATCGGGAACGGTGTAGCGACAATTGTTGTGGCGAAGAGTGAGAAAGAGTTTGATGAATCGAAGCATCAGGAAGTACTTGTCGAAATGGCACAGCCGAAGTTGAGTGCCTAATACTTTTTTCGTAATCATTTAGAGCGTGGACAGGCTGTTGTCCGCGCTTTTTTGTGCTATGATACACGCAAAGGATTTTTCAGAGGAAAAAGGGGAAAACAGCATGAAGTCGCTTCGCTGGCTTATTGTATTTCTTATATCTGGTCTTGTGCTTTCGATTGGAATTGGGTTTGGCTTTAGCTTTACAATGCAAAAGCCGAAATATGAAGATGAAGAACAGGCTGGACTCAACCAGAAAGTAATCATTCGATTCAGCCATGTGGTAGCGGAGAGTACGCCGAAAGGTCTGGCGGTTGCTCGCTTCGCCGAGCTTGTTCGTCAGAAAACAAACGGCATGGTCGAGATTCGCGTATATCCGAATGCTACTTTGTATAATGACGCAACAGAGTTTAATGCGCTTCAGCAGGATCAGGTGGAAATGATTGCGCCTGCCACATCGAAGCTATCCGCTCGCTATCCAGCATGGATGGTGATGGATTTGCCGTATGCGTTTCGGGATGAGCGTATGGTTGGCGAAGCGATGGATGGTCCGCTTGGGAAGCTTTTATTTCAAGCGATTAATGATCCGAACGTGAAAGGTCTTGCACTGTGGGACAATGGATTTAAACAAATGACGTCGAATGAGCCGCTGCGCAATCCGGATGATTTCAAAGGAAAGACATTCCGGATTATGGCGAGTCCGGTGCTGCGTTCACAATTTACAGCACTGGGGGCACAGGCAGAGAGTTACGGTTTTGATGATCTGTACCGGCAATTAGAGATGGGAAGCGTAGAGGGAGAAGAAAATACACTATCTAATATTTACAGCAAGCGGCTTTATCAGGTACAGAAGCATATGGACGTTAGTAATCACGGGTATTTGGGTTATATTGTATTAATAAACAAAACAACCTGGAATCGACTATCAGACAAGCAAAGGCAGGCTATTCAGGAAGCGATGACAGAGACGACTGCCTGGGTACGCCACTATGCACATGACATTAACAACCAGGCATTAGCAGAGATGAAGAACCGTCATCTTATGACGATTCATATGCAGACGGACACAGAGAAACAAGCTTGGCAGCGGGCGTTTTCTCCTTTGTATGATCAGTATAAAGACATAATCGGAGAACAGGTGCTGACAGAATGGCGAAAGCTGAGCAGTCATCCGTACTAGATAAAAAATGCTTTTTCAAGGAGGAATACTTGATGGCAAAAGAGATTTCGGCAGGAGGAGTGGTATACCGCAAGACAGAGGACAACCAGATCGAGCTGATGCTGATTGAAGATCGGTATATGAAGATATCACTTCCGAAGGGAAAGCAGGAGCCGGGAGAGACGATGGAAGAGACAGCGCTGCGGGAGATTGAAGAGGAGACAGGCATTCATGGTAAGGTTGTGGAGCCACTGGAGACAATCTATTATCACTACTATAATCCGAAGATCGGTGCCATTAAGAAAGAAGTGCACTACTATCTTGTAGAGGCAATGTCCGGCATCCTTACACCGCAGCTGGAAGAAATCAACACGGTAGCCTGGATGACACCGGATAAAGCGTGGAAGAGGCAGCAGGAAAGCGGATACCACAATAATATCTCCGTGCTGAAAAAGGCATATCGCTTGCTAGGCATTGCAAATGGTCAGGAGGGAATCGGATGAAGCGGGAACTGGCAGCATATATTGACCATACTCTGCTTGCGCCAGCAGCTTCTGCGGCGCAGATTGATCGACTATGTGAAGAAGCACGTGAGCATGGGTTTTATGCGGTATGTATCAATCCGTACTGGGTGCGCCGGGCCAAACAGGCGCTTGCGGGAAGTGCTGTGCGGGTCGCAACGGTAATTGGTTTTCCACTTGGGGCTACTTGTACGGAAAGTAAGGTATTTGAAGCAGAAAAAGCGGTGGAAGACGGAGCGGATGAGCTGGATATGGTGCTTAACATCGGTGCGCTCAAGAGCGGGGCAGATGAAGTGGTTCGCCGTGATATTTCAGCTGTTGTGGCTGCGGCAGGTACCCATCCCGTGAAGGTCATTATTGAGGCGTACCTGCTTACGGAAGAAGAAAAAATTCGAGCGTGCCGCCTGAGTGAAGAGGCGGGTGCGCGATTTGTCAAAACGTCGACTGGATTCAGTTCGGGAGGGGCGACTGTCGAAGATGTAGCACTTATGCGTCGGGCAGTTAGCGCGGCGGTATCAGTCAAGGCTTCAGGTGGCGTCCGTACGTATGAAGCAGCTAACGCGATGATTCAGGCAGGCGCGGATCGCATCGGCACAAGCAATGGAGTAGCCATTGTTACGGGTGGTCAGGCAGATGCAAATGCGTATTAGTAAATAAAAACGAGCTGCGGCTACGCTCGTTTTTATTCATCTCGTATGGACATGCGGGCTAGTCGAGCAATCATGTTTACGAATGGCAGGGCTAGTACAGAGCAGATGACGTTAAAGAGTGTTTGAGCGTGAGCGATCTGCACATCCGGGTGATTGGTCAGCATTTGTACGAGATCAGCAAGTGGCCCGATGAATGGCCAGAATAAGAGCACACCTGCGACATTCAGAAATACATGCACCCAAGCGACCTGTTTAGCAGCCGCTGAACTGCCGATGGCGGCCAGTATAGCGGTTATGCATGTACCAATGTTGCTGCCCAGAATGATGGCAATGCCCATCGTGAGCGACAAGATATGCTCGTTCACAAATCCCATCGTAAGTGCCGTTACCGCCGAACCACTGTGTAAAAGCGCAGTAAACGCAGCTCCAAGAACGATCCCGTTTAAGTTTGAGGCGTGTTCTCCGGTAAGGGTTGAGAGGAAAAAATGGCTTTCCTGTAGTGGTCCTGTAATGGTCTGCATCATGCGAATCCCAAGAAATATACAGCCGAATCCGGCCAGAGAGGCGCCCAGTGCCTTCATAAAAGTATGACGGAAAAAGTACAGCACACATCCAATGATAAACAGCGGGAGTGCCAGCTTATGCGGATTTAGGGCAATGAGTTGTGTTGTGAACGTCGTGCCGATATTCGTGCCGAGGATGATCCCAACCGTTTGCGGAAAGGTCAACAGCCTGGCATTGACAAGTCCGATCGTAATAACGGTAACTGCACTGCTGCTCTGAACAAGCATGGTAATAAGCGTTCCAGTGATCATGCCGCGCGATGGTGTGCGGGTGAAAGTAAGCAACCAGCGTTGCAGCTTATCGCCTGTTATCGCCAATAAGCCAAACCGCATTAGGCGCATGCCGCCGAGGAACAGGCCGAGCCCTGCAAACATGGGCCAGAGAAGCGCTGTCATAAGACGCCCCCTTTCTACATGGTTCACTCCACTATATGCAGGGAGAGGGACGGGCATGACAGGCTTACATCATCAAATGAGAGAGAAGGAAACGATATGGAAAAGAAAAATACATGCAATCTTGACCACACAATAGAAGATGTGCAAAAAAAATACGAGGCAATCAAGCCGTATCTGCCGGAGAATATTATCGCAGCGCTTGCTTTATACCTCGCACAATCCCGTACACAGGAAGAACTGAATGAAGTGTTTCATTTGCTGAAAAAATATGATCTTGCGGACGCAGCAGAACAGGCACGCCGCAATGCAGAATTCGCCCGACTGTTATTTTAGGTCAGGGCTTTTTTTATGTATGGAGTTATCAAGAGAAGTAATCAACAGGATAAGAAGATGTATAAATAATGTCGTACTTTCCAGTCAGATAGCGAACATAATAATGTTCTAGCGCGTTCGGACCATTAGAAAAATACAAGTCTCGTCCTTTTTGGGAGCTGAGCGTACAGCCTTCCTCATTCATTTTTTCGATAAACGGCTGATAATTTCCTCGGTGTACAACATACGAAATCGTGCCATCTTTCGCCTGAATTTTTGCCATGGATTTTTTTTCGATATGAAGTTGATACATGGCGGATGCATACGGAAATGCCCCACCTGCGACCGCTATACTTTCTTTTTTCGCATAGAGAAGAAGTGAGAGACTTACAATACAAAGAGAGAATAGAAGTACAGTTACTTTTAGAATTCGCTTCATTTGACAGTCCCTTCGTTCGATTTAGTAGAAAGCCTATTCTCGATAAAACGGGCTAGGTCACCACTTCTAATATAAAACTGTGATTCGGGGTCAATATGGCTCGGAGCCGTTTCGAATTGAGAGCCGACGTCATCTGGACCCCTTGCGCAAAATGAGAAAGAAACGTGCCCCTGTTGAAGTTCAAACGAGATAGCCCCATCTGGTGTAGAGCCAAAATGTTCACGATTGCTGCCGGAGAAGGAAGCGTCTTGTAGTATAGCAATTACCGCCTGTTGCTCTTCGTGAGAGAGAGTGATCGTTTGATCACTTAGGTATTGAATGGATACATGTTTTACGTTATCAGTTGTAAGTGATGTACGAAGTTCTTTCCAGACGGGACGATCTTTTCTGCCATCACTTGTGGTGTATAGGGCGATAAGAAAGACGACAATCAAGAAGAGAGTCCAAATACGCAGCTTTTTTTCGGACATATATATCCCTCTTTTTAAGGATATTTTACCATATCTATTAAAAAATTACGTGCTACTTTTTCCTGGTCGATTCGTATAAGAAAATGAATACGAATGTTACTACTTGGCCACAGGCTTCAGCATGAAAAGGGAAGTATGGGGATTCTTGATAGGTGGAAGTAGTAAGAGTGAAGAGAAACATGGGAGAGGGCAATGAACCGAATAAAAAAATGGATGCGAAATTTTATGCTAGTCGTTATGATAGCTACAATAGGCTTAACTGGTCTGGTGATTTTTCTATGGGGAGAGGGAGGAGCCCCTCGACAGATTGACCCGTATGCGCATGTAAAAAAATATGAGCCCGCCCTGCGCAGTGAGCTGGCTCAGTACGGCCTGGAGCAACAAACTGATGTCCTGGTAGCACTGATGTATCAGGAAAGCCAGGGCAGAGGAGGAGACCCGATGCAGGCATCCGAATCAGCCGGACTGCCGCCAAACACCATTAAAGATCCCGAACAAAGCATCAGACAGGGCGTTCGTCATTTTCATAACGTGTATACATATGGTAAGAAGAAGCATGTAGATATGGCGACAATTATTCAGGCGTACAACATGGGACCTGGCTATATCGACTTTGTGGCTGCACATGGTCAGAAGCACTCGGAAGAATTAGCTAGACAGTACTCTGCGATCCAAGTCCAAAAAGCACCAAATGTATACACATGCGGTGATGATCAAGGAAATTTTCGATATCCATATTGCTACGGTGATTTTTCATATACGACAAAAATACTGCGAGTAGAATCGAAAATAAAAGGAGAGTGAAAATAAATAATTCTTTTTGCCGTTACGGTTGCAAATATATTCCGTTTTGTGGTATTAAAGAGTTAAATGACTTTTTTCCTAAGTTAAGAGGTGCTTCGATGGATACTGCTTTCGACAATCAATTTATTCTTGAAAAACTACATGCTTTTACCTCATCTATTCCAGAACATGAAGCGCATCAGAACGAGCATGATGGAAATATGGAGCAGATTCATACGCTTGTGCATAACTTTGCAGATGTATGGCGGGCACTGGATGAATCGACAATTGTGGCGCTGACAGATACAGCCGGAAGAATCATATATGCGAACGAAAAATTTTGTGAAATATCGAAATACTCCAGAGAAGAACTGATTGGAAGTACCCATCGTCTGCTGAATTCAGGGTACCATGGACGAGAGTTTTTTCAACAGATGTGGGCAACGATTGCCAAAGGTGAAGTATGGAGCGAGGAAGTAAAGAATAAAGCAAAAGACGGGACATTTTATTGGGTCAAAACCACCATTGTACCGCTTCTTGATGAGGATAGTATACCGTATCGGTATATCACATTTCGTACGGATATTACAAAAGGAAAAATGGCGGAGGAAAAGCTCCGTGAAGGGTTAAAAAACGATTTTATCCGCACAGTAAATGCTCTTCATAACATCGTATTCAAACTTCATCGCAATGAAAATGGGGTGCCGGTTTATACCTTATTTGAAGGAAAGCTTGCCAGCCAGCTTGGCCTTCGGACTGGCAATGTACTTGGTAAAACGCCGTATGATGTGTTTCCGATTGAGGCAGCAGAAGTTATGAATCAGCATAATCTTAAGGCATTTTCTGGCCAGCTAGTGACGTACAATTACCGCTATATGAATCGTGATTTTCATACCACCTTGTCACCGATCATTGAAAATAACACCGTCATTGAGATCATTGGTTCTACAGGTGAGATTACAGATTTGAAACGCGCAGAGGAAATGATTCGTCGCATGGCGTATCAAGATTCGTTAACCAAGCTGCCGAATCGCAGGATGTTTACAGAAGATCTGAAACGTGCCTTACAAAACGCGAGTGAAACTGATTGTGAAGTTGCGGTGCTGTTTATTGATCTGGACCGTTTCAAACAGATTAATGATACGTTCGGTCATACGGTGGGGGACAAGCTGCTTGTGAATGTAGCGGAACGACTGATCAAGCACATGATTGGAAATGGACATGTGTATCGCCTGGGCGGAGATGAATTTGTTGTGCTTATCCCGGAAGTAGACGAGGCGACAAGTGCAGAGATTGTTGCGCAGGAGCTGCTTTATGCATTTCGGACAACCTTTTCGCTTGATCATCATGAATTTTTCATTACATGCAGCATTGGAATTGCCATCTATCCTTTTGCGGGGCTTGATATGGAATCATTAATGAAGAATGCTGATACGGCGATGTATTATGCTAAAAATCATGGCCGTAACGGATACCGTTTCTATACACCGCAAATGAACGCGACATACGAAGAGCATTTGCGGCTTGAGATTGACCTACGTCGTGCCTTGGAGAATCAGGAGTTTGAACTATACTATCAGCCCAAAGTGGACATCTATACTGGGAAGTTGACCGGGATGGAGGCTCTCGTGCGCTGGAATCATCCGAAAAAGGGCTATATTTCTCCTGTCTCATTTATTCCGCTTGCAGAAGAGACCGGGCTTATTATTCCACTTGGTGAATTGGTGCTTAAAATGGCATGTGCCCAGAACAAAAAATGGATGGAAGCTGGGTATCCGAAACTTTGTGTAGCCGTGAATGTATCGGCCATTCAGTTTCAACAGCCGGATTTTGTCCTTCTTGTTGAGATGATTTTACAGTCAACCGGGCTTGATCCGGCATATCTTCAACTCGAAATGACAGAGAACAGTATGATGAATGATGCGGAAGAAAGTCTGTCTACTCTGCGCAAGTTGCATCAGCTTGGGATTTCGATTGCGATTGATGACTTTGGAACCGGATATTCGTCGCTTGGGTATTTAAAGCGATTTCCGATCAATGCACTAAAGGTTGATCGCTCTTTCGTCAAAGATGTTACGACGGATACAGGAGATGCAGCGATCGTAAAAGCGGTGATTCACCTAGCGCACAGCATGGGACTTACGGTGGTGGCAGAAGGGGTAGAAACGGAGGATGTACTCCGCTTTTTGCAAGAACAAGAATGTAATGAAGTGCAAGGATATTATTATAGTCGGCCGCTTCCAGAACCGGAATTTACGGCTCTGCTTGAGGGAGGAATCACGTTTACTTCCTAGTATGCTAAAGGGGATATTCGTTCGTATGCGGAGTAGGAAACAAAAAATAAGTAAGCGCGTTCTTTTACTTCTTTTACTTCTTCTGGTGCTTGTGGCTGGATATACCGGATGGGCCTATACAAAAATGAAAGAGGCGGCAAGTCGTCATGCAGAGCCCGGACTTCCGTATATGATTGTGCTGGGCGCTGCGGTGCGTGGGGAGACGATGTCATGGACGCTGCAAAACCGGATGGAAACGGCTCTTGCTTACCTGCGTACTAATCCACAGACAAAAGTAATCGTATCCGGTGGGCAGGGAGAAGGGGAAAATGTAACGGAAGCGAGTGCCATGCAGAAATTTCTACTTGCCAATGGTATTGCTTCCGAACGGATTTTGCTAGAAGATAAATCAACCTCCACTGCAAAAAACATTCGCTTTTCACATAAGCTTTTGACAGGAAATCGTGTGGTGCTTGTGACAAGTGATTTTCATGCGTATCGGGCGTTATGGTTAGCTGGTCGGGAAGGGATGCAGGCAGATATATTGACTGCACCAACGCCGCCGATTGTTCGTATGCAGCTATGGGCGCGCGAGTATATCGCACTGGGTAAGTCATTCTTATTTGATCGTTAAAAAACGCTGCAAAGCCAGGGGGAGCTATGCAGCGTTTTTTCGTGTTGTGTTAATTGTCGGATTCGAAGGGAATCGTCATATAGGTGCCGGTTCGGGCATCCACATAGAAATCGCCTGGAACCGGTCCAGTGATGCGGTAGATCAGAACTGGAGACGGGGCCCGCTGCCCGAAATAATCAGGCCACATGTACTCTAATGTAAGCTTTGTGTTCTGAGAAAACGTACGGGCTACATCAGCGCGAGATGCGAGAGAAGATGCAGGCGGCAGGCTAGGAGCAGGACGTTCAGGTGATAAAGAAAAGCTGGTAATTTCGCCTGCTGTATTTACGATAACAAAGCTGGAGCGGTCACGTATCGGAATTCCGTCTTTCTGCTCAGTAAAGCGGAACTCATATTCTTCCATCCTGTTTTCTTGTACGAAAGACTGGATTTTCGTTTTGTCTGCCCAGAACGGGAGAGGCTCCTTTTCACTGGAATGAAAATAATAGACTTGCATGGAATCAGCAGTAGTAGGCACATAAGTTTGGATAAATTGAGTCGCTTTCTCGAACGCTTCTTCTTTTGTGACAATATGATTTTCCTGGCCTGTTTTCGTTACATCTACATGTAGAATTTGTTTAGTTGCTTTATCGATCATAACATTAGCAGCGGCATTCGTATCATCGTTCCACCACGTATAAGCTATTGCCGTATTGACATATTGAGGATGAACGATCTGCTGCTCTTGCTCATCTACTTTCCATCCGCTTACGTCTACTCCGCATACGTTGAGGAGGACATGGGCTGCTTCTTCCTGAGAGGAAGCGTGCAGTTTTTGTTTTGTTGGCGCAATAGAAATTTTTTTCCATGGCTCAAAGCGATTTTCTGCTTCGCCTTGTACGTCACCTGTTACAAGGTCAACTGGTTTGCCAGTGAACGCGTTTACTGCAACCGGGAGATTCATATCGTAGCGAAGCACGGGTTGAATCGTTTTCATCTGATTCTTTCCTTGCGTATAGGAAGGCTGCTGTTCCACATAGGAAAGGGACACACGTTCTGGCGTGAACAGATGCTTTTTTAACGTATCCGTTTTTAGTGCATCCTTTGGATCAGGCAACACAGCCTGTGAAAGGGATGGCGGATTGTATTCAAAGCGTACAACGTGCCCAGTAGCATCGATATCCATACGCGGTCCAACGCCGCCCGTAGACGTTGGAATTCCATTAATGAGCAGCGGGAATTCGACAGTCCGGTGTGCCCATGTCAATTTAGTCCCATTCGGGTATTGAATAGATGAGGAGCCTCGACCATTTGAGACAGGGGTTCCGAATTGGGACAGTTGTTTTGAGCCGAACCAATTAAATAGAAACTTCTGTGCTTGTTCTTTGGCGAAGGAAGCGGAAGGTTCTAAAGACGAGCTTCGATCATGGAATTGGAAAGAAAAGCTTCGTAGTTCGCCTGTCTTACTACGGATATCGATATAGGCACTCGATAAGGGTGTTGGATCCTCGCCTTCGAGCATACGAATGGTTGTAATACCAGTCCGATCAGATGTAGAGCAGTTTTTAATATGCAGCTTTTTTAAATTTGGCTCCATTGTAAATAGCCGATCCAGTGTTTTCTGGACGGCAGGTGTAAGCTGACTTTTGTTTGCAGGCTGTATGGTTAAAGGCATACTTCCTGTGGCAGCCGCCTCGGCCGGAATGGCAGAGAATGTTGTCCCGAGGCCGGTAAGCAGTAGAGCTGCTGCCAGGCAGGTGTTCCGTTTCATAACCTTTCCCCCTTGATTCTCTCTTTATAAGTTCGTTCAATTTTCCTCGATTGTAGGATAGAGGAAGCAATATATTTCAATGATACTTCATAAAAGAAAGATTGCAAGAGAAGCTCTCTCATTTTTCTGCAAAAATAAGTGAAGCGAAGGTATTCGCCTTTTCTCATCGTATTGTGCAGATGTCTCTCTCCTTATTACATGAACAGGCATACGATAAGGAAGAAGGAGAGAGGGGGGAAGCATATGGATCCTCGTCGACGTACACGAGTCCGACGTACACGAGTTGTGGTTTTACATCCAGGTCAATCTGTTCGATTTTTGTGTAACGGACGCCGTATTATCGTCCGTTGCGGTCGCCGCCGTTTATTCTAATGACGGAGAAAGCGCCTGAGTTGTTGCAGGCGCTTTTTTCAGTTAAGTGGGTTAAGGTTGCTTGTTCCTCTCTCTTAAAGCAGGATATACCAGAATGAGAGCAGAAAAGAATGAGCAGGCGATGGTAAAAAGAAAATGGTAAGGGGATGAACCAAGTGTCAAAACAACGATCCGTGCAGCTAAAGGAGCAACTCGTATTACCTGTTATAATGGCCCCGATGTTTTTGGTTTCAAGTCCGGAAATGATTATTGCGGGGTGTAAGGCGGGAATTATTAGCTCATTTCCGCTCCTGAATGCCCGTACGACAGATAGTTTGGAACAATGGATGGAACAAATTACACAAGGGTTAGCGCAGGTGGAGGATGAGAATACAGCACAGCAGGTGGCTCCCTGGGCGGTAAATCTTATCGTACATCGGACGAATCAGCGGTATGAAGCCGATCTGGAATTAATTAAGAAGTACAAGCCGCCGATTGTGATTACATCGTTAGGAAATCCTCAATCCGTTGTAGATGTCGTACATGAATATGGAGGGCTGGTTTTCTCCGATGTGATCAATCTGACTCATGCCAAAAAAGCGGCTACGACAGGAATTGATGGATTAATTCTCGTGTGCAACGGAGCTGGTGGACATGCGGGAACACTGAATCCAGTTGCTTTTCTTGGAGCGGTCAAAGAATTCTGGGACGGAATAACGATTGTAGCCGGTTGTATATCCCGTGGACAGGATATTTTGGCGATGGAAGTACTTGGTGCGGATATGGTATATATGGGAACGCGCTTTATTGCTACGTCTGAAAGCTTTGCTAGTGAAGCGTATCAGCACATGCTGCTGGAATCTGGTGCGGAAGATTTGATTTATACGGATGCATTTAGTGGCGTACACGCTAATTATCTCGTGCCAAGCATTCGCAATGCAGGACTTGACCCGAATCATTTACAAAAGAAAGAATCGATGGATTTCTCTTTCTCACAAGCAGCTGAAACGGAAGCGAAGGCGTGGAAACATATTTGGTCCGCCGGACAAGGAGTAGGCGCGATCAAGCAGATCGCGCCGATTGCTGATGTTGTGGCCGAGCTGCGAAAAGAATATGAGCAAGCACGGAATTCTCTCATGCCTGCCCCTGACCGACTATAATTTAGTAATAAGATGAGAC
Organism: Aneurinibacillus uraniidurans; assembly: GCF_028471905.1. Classification (NCBI taxonomy): domain Bacteria; kingdom Bacillati; phylum Bacillota; class Bacilli; order Caryophanales; family Paenibacillaceae; genus Aneurinibacillus; species Aneurinibacillus uraniidurans. Next base: position 989,181 of record NZ_CP116902.1, read on the forward strand.
AATTTTTCTGACATGTTCGCCATCTCAACGACAGCAGCAGCGGTTTCTTCTGTGCCAGCTGCTGTTTGTTGTGTAACGGCGGCGATGTTTTCAACTGCACCTAGCACTTCTGATGATTGAGCTGCCTGTTCCTCAGTAGCCGCTGCAATCTCCGACACACGACCGGATAATTCTTGCACAATTGTTTTAATTTGTTCAAACGATTTGCCTGCATTTTGCGCTTCTTCATCGCCTATTTTCGCACTTAAAACAGCATCTTCTATCCCTTGCTGTATCAATAGGGTTAGTGTTGAAATTTCTTTCGTCTCTTGTCGACTTCTTTCCGCAAGTTTTCGAACTTCGCCTGCAACAACGGCGAATCCATTGCCTGCTTCCCCCGCATGTGCAGCTTCAATCGCCGCATTAAGTGCTAACAGATTTGTTTGATCAGCAATCTGACTAATCACCTTAATAATCTCTTGAATTTGCTGGGATTCTTTCTCGAGTTTATCCATTTTTTGTCTAACATCTCTCATTCCTGTTACGGCTTCTTGAATCACGCCGTTCCCATCGATGGATAGTTCTACAGCCTTCTCGGAAAAAATAGAGGCTTGCTCTGTATTTTTAGCTACCGATTGGATCACATTCGTCATTTCTTTTACAAGTTCCGATGAATGACTAGCTGAAGCGGCTTGCTGCTGACTTCCATGGGCAATTTCTTCAGTACTTGCTGAAATTTGCTGCGAGCTAGCTGCCACATGTTCAGTGAATGTAATGAGTTCTTTTGTTAAGCGTACGATTGAACGGAAGATAATGATAGAAAGAATAATGCCTATTAATAATGCGATGGTAGAAAAAATTAAGGTTAATAAATTGGTTCGAGCGCTCTTCTCAGAAGTGGCTTGCTGTGTATCACGAACAACTGTATCAATATTGCTTTTTAATTGTGTGGACTTTTCTTGCGCTGTTTGTAAATAAACCCTACCTTGCAAGGATAGATTTTTGGCTTTTGCGATATCTCTGTTCTTTCCCGCATCAATGGAAAGATCAACTATTTTCTCATATTCGCCGCTAGCTGCGATGATTTCTTTGATTAACCGTTGATTTTCTTCGACTTGGGTCATGGCTAATAAGTTTTCTATGTTTTTATGAAATTGTTCTTTTGATTTCTGTAACGTATTTAAGTATGTATCATCACCATACGCAACATACCCACGTAAACTTGATGCGATTACTGCCAAATTATAATTCATATTTTGTACTTCAACGGCAGCTGGCATGGCTCGATTAATTAAATCATCATATTTTTCTTTCGTTTGAACAGAACCGTGATACCCGATAAATGAAACCATAAGTAACAGAAGTAGTGTTGCGGAAAAACCAATTAATACGCGTGTCCGAATTTTTAAATCTCTCACGATAATTCTCCCCTTTTTGATTCTAGGAAAAGAAAAAGACTATCCATTTTGGGAATAGCCTAGTCATCCGATTCTTTTGGGTCATGTACGAATAAATCTCAAGTTAAAAAATATAAAAAGTTGGATTTATTCTTTGGCTAAAAGAATCATTACGAATATGTGACTTCGGCAACCGGCTGTCATAGTTTATACAAACTTTAGACCCATGGCTTTGCGTCCTTATTTTTCAATAAGTTTGCCTTTTTCAGAACCTATAGTAATGTTTTACTAGTCCGATGTTACCAGAAATCTTGCCTGTTTTGAATATTACTATCGTAATCTTAATAAATACTTAAAAGTAGATAAAAGAAGAGTACACAGACGAAGCCCTTCACAATAGAAGGGCTTCGTCTGTAGATTAAAATTTGAATTGGTGTGTAAGTCGATGTAATTCTTGTGACATGTGATGAAGTTGACTAACTGAGGCGGTTATTTCCTCCATGGAAGCAGTTTGCTCTTCCGTAGCGGCGACAACTTGTTGATTCATACCAGAACTTTCTTCAGACAAATGTGAGATCTCCGTAATCTGAGGTAACATTGTCTGCGAGTATTCGCTAACCTGAGTCATTAATACAACAACATCATTCGTACATGATTTAATTTTGTTGATTGTATCAGCAATACTATGGAAGGCGGAACCGGTTTGTTCTGCCATATGCAAGCCGGTTTCAACGGCCCTCGTACCTGTGTGCATGGAGGCAATGGCGTGTTTCGTTTCGTTTTGAATGCCATGAATAACAGACTGAATTTGGTCAGCTGCCGTACTGGATTGCTCCGCTAGTTTTCGGACTTCATCAGCAACGACAGAAAACCCTTTGCCGTGTTCGCCTGCTCTAGCTGCTTCAATCGCTGCGTTGAGAGCAAGTAGGTTTGTCTGTGCAGCAATTTCACTCATGATGCCAATAATTGTGGTGATTTCTTCTGCTTTTTCCCCTAATCCATTTATAACTCCTGCAGTAGCTTGTACACTCTGTTGCATTTGATGTAACTGTGTAAGAGTTTGTTGTACCAGATTTGTGCCGCTGCTCGATTTTTCTTCAGCCGATAGGGTAATCTCGGCTACGGTTTCGATTGAATGTGTTGCTTCTTCTATTGCTTGAGAAATGCCGGATACTGTTTTTACTGCCTGGTCCGCGTTTTCCACTTGTCGGTCAAGGCCAGTGGCGATTTCCTGTACGGCAAGTGTAATTTGTTCGGTAGCTTGATTTGTTTGTTCCACGCTAGCTGCGACTTCCTGCGAAGTGGAAGCTACAAGATTGGCGTTCTGTTCAAACTGTTGAATTAAATGTTGAAGATTGCTCACCATTTTATTAAAAGATGCAGCGACATCTCCAAGTTCATCTCGTCTATTTAAGACGATACGTTGAGATAAATCAGCCCCACCTTCTGCAATCTCACTTAATCGATCCCGTAACACGTATAATGGTTGAATGATAGAGCGTAAGATGACAAATCCGATAATCAATCCGGATACGACTAATACACTGATCACACTTCCAAGTAGAATTCTTTGATTAGATTCGATTGTTTGTAATGTTAGAAGATGTTCTTGTGTTTGCTTTTCAGTGGCTTTAACTAGATTGTCGACGGCCGGATCAAGTCCTTCTTTACGAATGGATCGCTCTTCTTGAAAATGGATCTGGGCTGCTTGCGTTTTATCTCCATGATTATATGTTGAGATCATATGCTCACTTGTGGTTATGTACGCTTGGTACTGTTTCTTTATCTCCTCTATTCCTTGGTTGTTCTCGGAAAGAGATGCTGAAAGGGTATCAAGTTGCATGAGGTATGTTGTAATATCCGTTGCTTTTTTCTTGATTTCTTGTGGATATTCGGCCTTTCCTGTTAAAAGGAAAGCGCGTTCATCATTAGAAATACCCGTAAGACGATATTGAATCGATTTAAGCGTAACGCGCATTTGTTCGATTTCTAGCATTTCTTTCGTTTTTTCTTGAATTTTGCTAGATGTAACGAACTGATAGGTACCCATACTCATAAGTGCAACTATTAGGACAACGAGTGCCCCAATAAGTTTGGTTCTAATTTTCAAAGCTTAGCCAACCTCCATTTGTAACAAATGTGAATGATCATAGTGTTTATATTAGTATAATAGACTTATGTCATAAAAGAAATTTTTTAAATAAACTAATTATTCTGTTTTACTGGTTTGGATTTTTGGGTTACATAAATAGTTGACTTTCCCCTTTTGTGGAAGGTTTATAGTAAAGACCAGAATACGTCATGATAAATACTAGGAAAGGAAGATGATCATGTTTAAGATCAGTGAATTCTCTAAATTGAGTCAAGTTCCGGCCAAAACATTACGCTTTTATGACCAGCTTGAACTACTCAAACCTGCCTATACAGATCAACAAAGTGGCTATCGTTATTACACGAGTGATCAGCTGCTTCGTTTGCATCGGATTTTAGCGTTTAAGGATCTTGGCTTTACACTGGAGCAAATTAAGCCGCTTCTGAGTGATGATGTGTCTCCTACGGAAATTCGCGGTATGTTTCGACTCAAGCAGGCAGAAGTACAGTCGCTGATTCAGTCGGAAATGGAGCGTTTGAGACGTATAGAGGCAAGGCTGGAACAGATTGAACGGAGAGGAGACGGTGTGCCCCGTCATGAAGTTCTGGTTAAGAAGGTCGAACCGTTACTGGCTGTATCGATTAGAGAGACTACAAGCAGAGCAAATATCCCCAGGTTGTTCGAAGAGATCGATGAATATTTAAAGTGGAATGGGCTACCGTTTCCAGTTTCTTACATGGTGGTATGGCACAGTTGTCCAGAATGCGAAAGCAGCATCCATCTGGAAATTGCCTGCCAAACTCCACGCACATTGCCGGACACAGCCCGGTTTCAGACAAAAATACTCCCGGAAATGACCGTTGCGTCAGTGACTCACATGAGTCGTCCAGACTCCGATTCGCCAGTGAGTATTGATCTTGGTTCATGGATTGAGAGGAATGGCTATCAAATAAGTTCAGAAATGCCAAGCAGGGAAGTTTATTTATCGCCCCAAGAAGGTAGCGAATTTCTGTATGTAACCGAAAGTCAAATGCCGATTGTCGGAGGCAACAAATGATGCCGGGTCAAAGGATCTGTACGACTGACAGGATAAATGATCTTACCAGCCGAGAAAGAACGTTTGCGTTATGGCTCTTAATGCTAGCTGTATTTGCGATTGGCACCGCTGAGCTGCTCCCGATGGGGCTCTTGTTGCCTATTGCAAACGAGACCGGTGTATCGATTTCGACTACGGGAATGCTTGTTACTGGGTACGCACTTGGCGTCGTATTTGGCGGACCGATTTTAACAGCTGTGACCAGCACGCTTCCTCGTAAGACACTGCTGAGCCTGTTTTTAGGTATATTCATTGTTGGTGGTATCCTTTGTACGTTAGCCCCTTCTTATGAGGTACTGCTAATAGGGAGAATCATTAGTTCTTTCGCACATGGGACTCTTTTCGGCATCATCGTCGTCACCGCTAAGGACTTGGCTGAGCCCGGTAAGGAGGGAAGAAGCATCGCGATGATTGGAGCAGGGCTGACAGTAGCGGTGATACTTGGTGCTCCGCTCGGTACGTTCATTGGTCAACAGCTCGGCTGGCGCTTTCCTTTTCTTTTGATCACGTTGCTTTCAGCTGTGGTATTGCTAGGGATTATAAAACAGATTCCAGAACTGCCGCGTGCGAGAGGTGTTTCTTTGCAAGAACAAATGGGCATTGTAAGCCGTCCTGCCTTCCTTTTGATTCTTCTGGTGACAGTGTTCGGAACCGGAGGAACATTTGCTGGGTTTACCTACATTACGCCCATTTTAGAGCGGATATCGGGCTTTTCTAGTGGGTCAATTTCCGTCATTTTGCTTATTTTCGGTGTTGGCTCTATGATCGGCAACTTACTAGGAGGTAAGTTGGCTGATAGAAAGCTTTTACCCACTTTATTTGGCGGTATGGCATTACTTTCGGTGTCTATGGCGATTTTTACTTTGACGAGTCATCACAAAGCCGCTGCTGTTGTCACTGTATTCGTCTGGGGTATTGGCGCTTACAGCATTATTGCGCCGCTCAACATGCGAGTGCTACAGAAAGCGGGGGACGCACAAGAGCTAGCGTCAACGCTTAATATTTCTGCCTTCAATATGGGTAACGCAATCGGCGCTTTCGTCGGTGGATTGGTGGTTGATAGTCCTCTAGGGTTATCGGCTATACCATGGTCAGCTTCGCTTATTACGCTCGTTGGTATTATACTGACTGTTTGGAGCGTGATGCTGGATCGACGTACTGCACGTACGGTGTGATTCTCTGAATAAGAATGAGGTATCAGCTATCCTTTTGTGAAGGTTCACAGAAAGGATAGCTGATTTTTATTATGATTTGCACAGCTCCGTGTATATTGGAAACGTGGCGCAAAGTTCCGTGACATGGTTACGAACGTTATGTTTAATCGTGTCATTACATGGATTCTTAAGAGCTTGCTCCATTAAACTAGCAATTTCCTTCATAGCTTGCTTGTTCATTCCTCGTGTTGTTACAGCTGGTGTACCAACACGTATTCCGCTTGTTACGGATGGGCTTAGTGTATCAAACGGTACTGAATTTTTATTAGTGGAAATCCACACCTCATCTAATATCTTTTCTGCCTCTTCACCTGTGAGGTGGTAGTTTCGTAAATCAATAAGAATGAGATGATTATCAGTACCTCCAGATACCAAATTAAAATCTCTTCCTGTTAATTCTTCAGCTAATGTTTGAGCATTAACGATGATATTTTTTGCATATTCCTTAAAGCTTGGCTGTGATGCTTCGCCAAGTGCAACAGCTTTACCAGCAATGACGTGCATTAAAGGACCACCTTGCATCCCAGGGAAAATAGATTTATCAATCGCTTTCGCGTGTTCTTTTTTACAGAGAATCATTCCCCCGCGAGGCCCGCGCAATGTTTTATGTGTTGTGGTTGTTACAAAATCTGCGAAGGGAACAGGACTTGGGTGAAGTCCTGCCGCAACAAGCCCAGCAATATGAGCCATATCTACTAGTAAAAGTGCTCCGGATTCTTTTGCGATTGAACCAAATATTTCAAAGTCAATAATCCGAGAATATGAGCTTGCTCCGGCAACAATTAACTTTGGTCGATGTTTTAGCGCTAAATGTCGTACTTGATCATAGTCGATTCGCATCGTTTCTGGATGTAGGCCATATTCGATGAAGGTAAATTGCTTACCAGAAAAGTTTACAGGGCTGCCATGTGTAAGGTGGCCGCCATGGGACAAATTCATTCCTAACACCGTATCTCCTTGTTGTAAACATGCGAAGTAAACGGCCATATTTGCCTGTGATCCGGAATGTGGCTGGACGTTTGCATATTCGGCACCAAACAAATCTTTTGCTCTTTCCTGTGCTATATTCTCGATCACGTCTACAAATTCGCATCCCCCATAATAACGCTTGGCTGGATACCCTTCTGCATACTTATTCGTTAAAATACTTCCTACAGCTTCTAATACAGCTTTACTAACAAAGTTTTCTGAGGCAATTAATTCAATACGAGATTGCTGGCGTTCAAATTCTTTTTGGATGATTTCTGAAACCTGTACATCACATGAAGTAAGTGTATTCATGATTGGCCCCCCTGTTTTGTAGATTTATGTGCAATATAGCATTTGGGGTAGCAGAACAGTAAACTATAAAATAGAACAGTGGTGGGGAGATTACTATGCATATACCTATTAACCGAGAAGACAGTGAATCCCTGATTAGTCAAATTGTATCGGGATTTCAGGATCGCATTCGATCGAATATGATAGCTCCTGGACAAAAGCTTCCATCAGTAAGACAACTTGCTAAGCAGCTGCATGTCAGTCAGATGACCGTAGTAAACGCTTATCATCAATTACAAGCGGAAGGCTGGATTGTTCAGCATCACGGAAAAGGCACATACGTACAATCCAATATAGAAGATCGCTCTACGCCTAATGAATGGGACTGGCAAAGTATGTTGGTAGATTATGTTCCGCGGGCGCAATTTCACAAAACTAGCAGGCTGCTTGTTCCTGATCAATTAATTTCGCTATCTTTTTCTTCTCTTCATCCTGATCTTCTTCCGTCTGACGATCTGATAAAAGGAGTTCAGGAAGAACTGATACAAAATCCATCCATGTTGTTGTCGTATGGGAATGTTCAAGGGGAGGAACAGGTTCGAAATATTGTTGGTGATTATTTGAATCAAAATCCGCAAGAAATTATATTAACGGGAGGATCACAACAAGCTATAAATCTTTGTGCCCGCACATTTGTTGGTTCAGGAGATGTTGTTTTCATGGAGGCTCCGACTTATCCGGCAGCGATCGATGTTTTCCGCGTGCAGGGGGCTAGAATTATACAGATCCCTACGGATAACAAGGGGATTCAATTTAATAAATTAATTAAATTATGTGACAAAGTGACGCCGAAGTTATTTTATATCATCCCTTCTTTTCATAATCCAACTGGAAGAGTCATGAGTGAAGCTGAACGAGAAAAATTATTACATATTGCTGAATCGTATCAATGCCTCATACTTGAAGACGATCCCTGGAGTGATATTTATTATAATGCTCCACCTCCTGTACCTATTTATGAAATGGATACGAGAGGCACTGTTATTTATATTAAGGGCTTCAGTAAAACGATTGCTCCCGGCGCTCGTATTTCAACCCTTTCGGCGAAGGGGCGAATATTTGATCGGTTATTAGCGATGAAATCACTACATGATTCAGGTACATCATTGTTATCGCAATATACATTAGCTGCCTACTTACGATCAGGTTTAGCAGATAAAAATTTCAGTATTGTAAGAGAAAAATTAGGGCAGCGCCTGAAAGTAGCTCTGAATACTTTGGATAAATATGGGCCTTGCGATCTGAAGTGGGGAAATGTAGAAGGGGGTCTTAATATTTGGCTAACATTGCCGAAAGGGAAAAATGCTGATGAGGTTGTAAGAAAATCTTACGAAAAAGGTGTTTCTGTTCTATCTGGTACTGCTTTCTTTCCTAATGAAGTAACACAACAACATATTAGAATGACTTTTTCGTATACAAGTATAGAAGATATGAAAACCGGAATTAAAATACTTTGCGATACGGTAATGTGAACGTGATTTTTAGAAACGAAGGTGGAAGGCATCTTTAATTTGGATAAGTGAATGAGGAGGGAAAATGATGCCGTACATAAACATTAAACTGGCTAAAGGCCGAACAGTAGAGCAAAAACAGGCGTTTGCAGAAACAATTACAAGGGAAGCAGCTCGTTTGCTCGATGTCGCGCCGGAATGGGTAACAGTCGTATTTGATGAATATGATCGGGAGAACTGGGCAACCGGTGGGAAGCTGCATTCAATTAAGTTCGGTGAGGGATGTGGCAAGCAAGGAACAGCAGGGAAATAAGGTTACGATTACAAAAGTAGGGATACAATTATTTACAAAGCAACAGGATGCAATAAGGCTCCATTTATTTTATAATGATTATGACAGAAAACTTTTTTTGGGGGGTGTAAAGATGGCAAATCAGATTAGATTGCCAGAGTCTGCAGCGTCTCATGCAAAGCCCAGTATTGGAAAGGCGATACTTTGCATGGGGTGGATAAAATAAAATCGCCCAGGTAAGCTTATATCAAATTTCTAGTATTCGGCTTTGCACCTTATTTTTATTCTAAAAAAAGAATAAGGGGCGAGCAGAAATGAAATATGTAAAAGCAACCGCTATTTTACCCGAAAAGCTACTAGTAGAAATTCAAAAGTATGTTCAAGGACAAACCATATATATTCCTAAACCAGAAACAACTTATCAAAAGTGGGGTGCGCGTTCTGGTGGGAGAAAGTTAATTGATGACAGAAATACCTTGATTAAAAGCGCGTTTAAAAGTGGCAGCACGATTCATCAATTAGCGGAGGAACATTGCCTCGCAATCGAAACGATTAAAAAAATTGTTTATTCTAAATAAGTAGGGACTGTAGCACTGATGATGTAAGAATAGATCATCAGTGCTTTTTATATGGTGATTTCATTTCCTAATCATTTTCTACATTTCATAAAATAAGCGAATTCGTTAAAGTAAAGTGAATAGGAGTGATGAACATGGAACCTTTTATTCGAAATCATCAATATAACTTTATTAAGCAACAGACGAAGTTACTACGACATGCTTCCAATACAGTTCTTGATCCAGCGGTAATTGAAGCAGTAAAGTCTAGTGCAGGGTCTAAAATAGTACAATTGTTTCCTGATGCTACGGATATCCAAAAACAAATGATGGAGAAAATTTCTACATTAAAGATCGAGGAAGAGTTTCGGGAGTATCTAGGCTCCTTAGTACCATATTTGGTAGAATTTCCACGAGTTACAGAGAAACAGATCAAGAAATTATTCCCCAAGAATAAGAAACTAAAGATGCCAGATTTAGGAACGATCGATTTCCGTTCGTTAACGTACCTTGGTTGGATAGATATATCTACAAACAAATTGTTCATTATTTATAACTTGAATGGAGAAATAATTGGTGTGGAGGGTAAATACACCCTCACAAATAGGAAAGACATGTGCTCGTTATGTAAAGGATACGGAGAAGTTGCTTTAGTCTCAGCGATATCCAAAGCAAGAGTATCTAATTCGCCTGATTATTATAAAGCCGTTGGTAATTATATGTGTATTAACAGTCATGAATGTAACAAGAATATTACCGATGTTACTGATTTAGAAAGATTTATTCAGAATGTGTTAGGGTGAAAAGGATCTGCGTTTGCAGGTCCTTTTTTTATGAAAATTCTGCATGATCAATGAGAGTAAATTTATTTAGCTTCGTTATATAAGGTGTAAAAGCTTTTACAAAGAAGAAGGGGAACTGTTACATGAGGTCTAATGAAACGAATTTCATAAAACGATTGCAGCTCGGAAAAGAAGATGCTCTAGAGTTTATCGTGGATAAGTATTTACCCTTAGTAAAGGGAGTTACGCACAAGATCCTCTTTCCCATCAAACAGGATGGTGTCATAGAGGAGTGTATCAACGACGTCTTTCTCTCCATTTGGAACAATGCGAACAAGTTTCACGGAGATGCCACCGATTTCAAAAAATGGGTATGTGCCATCACAAAATTTAAGGCAATTGATTACTACAGAAAAGCGACGAAACGCGTAGAGTTGATTTCAGAGCATGTTGAGACAAGTGAAGCAGCATCCATTGAGGACGAGTTGATTGAGCGCGAAGATCGCACCGAGCTTATTCGGCTCATTAACCAGATGGAGCCCGTGGGTCGGGACATTTTTATCATGAAGTATTTTTTAGGATTAAAATCTGAAGAAATATCTGCAAGGCTTGGACTGACAGTCGCTTCTGTGCATAACAGAATCTATCGAGGTAAAAAGAAATTAAAGCAAGAAATCACCAATTTTAAGATGGGAGGCCATCTCGCATGAAAGACATTTATGAATTACTGAATAATATCGATCTCAACGATCAGGATTTTGAAGAGATGGAAGTTAGCGAACTTGAAAAGGCGAAGGTCAAAAAAGCTTTAAGAAGTTCAATCCATAAAAAGCAAACAATTTGGAAGAAGAAGGCTGCAATTGCTTCCATCGCGATGACTCTTTCCGCAACTTTGGCCTGCTTTGCCTATCCTACTTATGCTGAGCGTATTCCATTGATCGGGAATATTTTTAAATTCTTGGACGAGGGGCGGAGCGGTTTATACGACAACTATCAAGAGAATGCACATGAAATGAATATGACTAAGGAAAGAAACGGTATTGGCATCACGATCAAGGATGCTGTTTTTGACGGAAAAACTGTATTTGTAACATATTCCATTGAGAGCGATAGAGATTTAGGCGAGCATCCAAATCTTCTAAATCATTCAGAGATAAAGGGTGCAAATGGAATGACAGGAAGCTCAAAGGTTTCAAGGGTTGATAAGAATTCTTATGTTGGTATAGATACCTACACGAATCAGAACAGTGAGGAAGATAAAGAGATCCATCTTAATTGGAATGTAGAGGGGATCATACCAGATACACAGACAAAGGCCGATGAAATTAAAGGTCCTTGGAACTTCAATCTCTCCGTAAAAGCAAGTCAGAAGAAGATACAACTGGTAAACGATAGCGCTGAGCAAGCTGGCATAAGAGTTAATATTGAAAAGGTAGCCGTGACGCCAATGTCCTTCACTGTGTATTATGACCAAAAAGTCCAACAAGAGATGCAGAGGGATTGGGATGATGTGTATGTGGACTTGACCGTTACAGATGATTTGGGCAACGTTTATGCGGGTCAGGGAAATGGCGGAGGAGGAAAAAGCAAATATGATTTGGCCTGGACAAAAACGTTTCAAAAGCTTGATGAAAAAGCAACAAAACTTATTGTTACTCCTCATATCGAGCTACGGAACTACACCCCTGAAAATCATGGGGAATGGAGAGAGTCAGGAGAGTCCATGGAAAAGAGTGCAACCTCTTCAGCTAAAATACCTGGCGCAGTGAAAAATATTACGTTGCCGGAAATTAAGATTCCGTTGGAGAAATAATCTTCTCATAAGTACAGAACGAGCCAATAATAAAAGAACGCCTGAAACCAGGCGTTCTTTTATTATAAGTTGGATACAAAATCCACGTTGGATGCTTATAAGATATTCAGTTTTGCAATAAGAGCAGCCAGGATTTGTGCGAGCAGTTGGATGTTAACTGAGATATCGGTATCGATTGTATGGACAGTTACCCCTTTGGAATTTTCAACGAGTGTTCTGTGGTGGCTTGCTTGCTTCATGAATGATTTCTGGAACAGCTCTTGCGAGATTTCGTTCGCTACATTACCATCTGCGATTGATACACTAAGGACAGCTGCGATCGCGAATTGGAGAGAGGCTTGCAGGTTGAGAGCGGCTTTTGTGTCGCGAGTTGTTACTTTAACATCGCAGGAATTGCGGACGACAATCACTTCATCAGATGTTTGAATCGTATCGGATTCCTGAACAGCCGCCTGCTCTACTTCTGCTCTTTCACGCTCAAGCGGGTGGAAGCAGTCGCGAAGTGCATTGAATCTACAATCACGTACTACCTCTACAGAACGAATAGCGCGACGATGGCGACGACGGCGGCAAACCGCTTTACGTCTTCTTTTCATTTTTTATCTTCCTCCTTGTTTGGATTTGTTATATCCTATGGGAGTTTTATAGAGTTGGTATAGACAAACAGACTGAGGAAAACGCACAAAAATTACTAGAGTTTACGAAGCAGGGTAATGAGAAAAGCCAGACCTATCAAATTTGATAAGTCTGGCTTTTTTCATTAGGTAGTCTTGTTGTTTGCTTCTTTTTCTTTCTCGATAAACTCGTTAACTTGCTGCTGTAGAACTTCCACCATCCGCTTCATCTGCTCTTTTTGTTCATCCGGAATTTCTCGGTCCGGGCGAATGCCATGCCTCTTGAATATATCTGTTACAAGCAGATCAGCGATCGAGCGTGTAAAATCCATATTCTCGCCTGACGGTTTCTGTTCGTCCATATCGATTCCTCCCTGCATTCGTGTACTACTGTCACGATATGCGAGAGCAGGCAAGAGGTGAAGAGAATAGGCCAGTGCGGAATACTTAGTTGTATTCTACTTCGCCATGCTTCATATCAATCAAAGAGCCGCGGGATAATGACATCATAAGAACAGCGATCATTTCGTGCATAATAATCGTGTGATTGTTGTTAGATTCCTGCATAAAGGTGCGAAGCTGTTCGCGTACAGCAGGAACGCCGGTTACTTCAATAATAATATCCACTTCTTCTCCGCGTGCTACAAGGTCCATAAAGTTCGTTGTAGTCGGGATGTTTTGATTGCGAGCAAATACGATGCCTGGTGCATCTTCTTGCAGGTCTGCCACGCCAAGTACTGTAACAAATGGAGCTTCGGCAAGTTGTTTTAAAAGTGGACTCCCTGTTTCTCCGCCTCCGATGACTACAATGTTAATTTTCCCGTTTTTCATTTTGTTTCCTCCCCTGTAAGTACCTATCTAAATCCCTAAAACATTATATATCCAAGAAGTACCATGCGCAATATGCAAAAAGCGGGTGAGACTCCTAAGAATCTCACCCGCTTTTTTATAATCTGCTATCGCAGATATACAATTACAGTTTTACAACGTTAGCTGCTTGTGGTCCGCGGTTGCCTTCAACGATGTCGAATTGAACGCTTTGACCTTCTTCAAGGGATTTGAATCCTTCGCCTTGGATCGCAGAGAAGTGAACGAATACATCGTTGCCACCTTCAACTTCGATAAATCCAAAACCTTTTTCAGCGTTAAACCATTTTACTGTACCTGTATTCATGTACAAAACCTCCAAAGTGATAACTAGTAGTATGTAGTTCTTTTATCTACCGGAGCAAATAAAAAATTCACATACTTATAAAGAGTGTCTTCCCAAAAATCTCACCCTTTATAAGATGTGAATTGGAAACTTCATCAACTGTTATTCAAGATGAATTCATTATATCATGCCATAACTGGAAATGCAATGTATGAATGTAGAGAGGAATGCAAGGAGCGGGTAAGATATGATAAGCTAGAAAAAAACACGGAAGAGGATGGGGCATGAAGAAAGAAGCAAAATATATTGCAGGCATCTCGCTGGGGATTATGGGAGCGGGTTTTGCCGCAACGCTCCCCTTTCATGATCGGTTGGTGAGCGGAATTATAAATGGGGGATTCGAAGCCGGGTTGGTCGGTGGGCTGGCAGACTGGTTTGCTGTCACAGCACTGTTCCGCCATCCGCTGGGACTTCCGATCCCACATACGGCGCTTTTACCGCGTAACCGTAAACGAATTACGGATGCGCTTGTTCATACACTGGAGAATGACTGGCTTACAAAGGAAAGTATTGAAGCTAAAATTCGTGAAGTTCATATGGTGGACAAGCTGCTTGATTTGCTGGAGAGTGAAATGACAGGTTCAGCCTTTCGGGAAGCTGTGCAAACAATTGCCGTTCGGGTGATTCGCTCGATAGACACAGCGATATTTGTACCGATACTTGCACAGATGGGACGCGACTATATCCGCAGCATCGATACGAAGCAGCTGCTGGATCGCCTGATTGAAGAAGCCATTGCAGGTGAGTATGACAGTAAGCTATTTGATTTTGCTTTAAGTCGGGCGTCGGATTGGGCGGTGCGCACAGAAACAAAGCATAAGCTCGGCTCGATGGCACTTTCTGCGCTGAACAATCTAGAACTTGATGGATTCATGCAGTTCGCACTTAAATCATTTGCGGGCATGGTAAATGAAGAAAAGCTCGGTAGTATTTTACAGACCTTGATTGTACACGGATGCGATAATTTGCGTCGTTCGGGAAACAAAAATCGGCAGGCTGTTCTTCTATATATACGGGAAGAATTAGCGCGAGCAGGCGAGCATGAAGGATTGCAAAAAGCAGTTGAGAATGCGAAGGAAGTGATGGTAACCCGTATTAATCTAGAAGAAAAAATTGCAGATATGCTTACCCAGCTTAAGGAACGGGTTCTTGCGTATGTGCAGACCGAGGCATTCCTGGATAGACAAGCATTGCCTCTTTTATCCTGTCTACTCACGGATATAAAACAAGATCAGGGGCTATGTGATCGCCTCGAAGGGTGGATGAAGCGTCAGCTTGTCATGCTTATTAACCGCAATCATTCTAAAATTGGCACGCTTGTGCGTGAAAATCTGGATCGGCTCACTGATGAGACATTAATTGAGATGATGGAAGATAAAATTGGGAAAGATATTCAATGGATTCGTGTGAACGGGGCTGTATGTGGCTTTTTGATTGGTCTTGTACTAGCGAGTGTCCGCGCATTGGCATCTTGACCGAAGAAGCTCCGGATGGAGCTTCTTTTTCTGCAACAAAGGAGGCTATATACGGTGAAAAGCAAGTTTTCCATGATTTTGTTGCTGGTTGGCGCCACAATGCTGTTCGGAGAGCTCAAGTTTCAGCCATTCCATAGTGAATTTCGTATTAGTTTTGGTAGTGCCTTTTTCTTTTTTGCGCTTATCTGGGTTCGTGAAATTCCGATTTTGCTGACGTCTGTGTTGACAGGAAGTGCCGTAGTCGGATTCCGAATTTTTCTTGATTTTATTTTTCCCGCTCATCCGTTCTCTGTGCACGACAGTGTGCTGACTCATCTGCCTACCCTGGCATTTTATATGGCGTTTGGATTGATTATGTGGTTCGGTCGGGCCTGGCGTTATTTGCAGCAGCCGATTCGTCTAGCTATGATCGGGGTTGCGGCTGATTTTTTAGGAAATGTGACCGAATTAATCGTCCGCAAGAGTTTGACGTACGGCTATTTTTATGTGCCGGTTGTCTGGCAGGATGAATATTTTCTCCTCATTTTGGCTTTTGTCCGTAGTTTTCTCATTGTTGGTTTCTTTAATATTATTGAAATCCGGCATTTGCGAGAAATTCACGAAGAGCAGCAGCTTCGGTTTGAGAAATTGCTGATGATTGGGAGTGATCTCCATGTGGAAGCGCTCTATCTAAAGAAAATGATGGGTCACATTGAACAAGTGACCCGCAACGGCTATCATCTGTATCGCGACGTAAAGCAGTACGAAGCATATGGTGTGCTGCCAAAAGAAGAGCTTCCACTATCACGCCGTGCATTATTTATTGCCGAAGAAGTACATGAGATTAAAAAAGACTCTCAGCGCATCTTAAGCGGCATGAGTAAAATCATTCAACAGGAAGAAGCAGCAAGCAGGCTCGGATTGCGGGATATTCTTCGTCTTGTGCTGAATGCCAATGATAAATATGCTCGTATGTTAGGGAAAAAAATACAGTTTTTTGCAGATATTCAAGTTGCGCTCGTAACAGAGGAAGTATACTCCCTTCTATCAGTGCTAAATAATTTGTTATCCAATGCAGTCGAGGCCATTGAAGAGGAAGGGCGGATTATGCTTCGGATACGACGTGAGGGAAATATGTTTATGTTCGCTGTAACGGACAGTGGGAGTGGGATTGCTGAGGGAGAGGAAGACTATATTTTTAATCCAGGCTATACGACAAAATATGATGAACAGGGCAATGCATCTACAGGGATTGGACTCGCTCATGCCCGACATATTGTCGAGCAGCTTGGTGGTACGCTCACAGTGAACCGTGGACAGGCCCCTGAAGTTACGACATTTATTGTACGCCTTCCAGTTGAAGTGCTGCGCAAAAGAGAGGAAGAAACCGTATGAGATTTCGTTTTTTTATTATCGATGATGATCCATCTTCACGTAAGATGCTGCATAACGCGATTGAGTACGAAGATCTGGGTGACATTGTCGGGGAGGCCGAGGATGGATTTGGGGCAGAACCTACAATTTTAATGAAAAAGTGTGACATTGTCCTCATTGATTTGCTTATGCCCAAGCAGGATGGCATTGAAACGATCGAACGTTTGCGGGAAATGGGCTATGAAGGTAAGTTCATTATGATTTCGCAAGTCGAGCATAAAGATATGGTGGCGGAAGCGTACAGCAAAGGGATCGAATATTTTATTCATAAGCCGATCAATCGGATTGAGGTGCTATCTGTCATTAAAAAAGTGATGGAGCACATTAAGCTTGAACGCTCACTGCAAGGCATTCGGCATACGCTTTCATTTCTGGATATGTCATCGCAGCAGGGTGAACCAAGTCGCAAGGAGCGAGGCGGTCGTTCGTTTACCCAAAGTGTGCTTGCAGATTTTGGAATAGTTGGAGAATCTGGCAGCCGCGATCTTGTTAATTTGATTGAATATTTACTCAAGAAGCATAGACAGGAGAGCATCAGGGATTTTCCGGCACTTAAGGATATGTTTACAGAGTATGCGACCTATATAGAAGCAGAGGATGTGCAGCGGGAAGTAAAGGCGATGGAGCAGCGTATTCGTCGCGCTGTCGCACGGGCACTGCAGAATCTCGCTTCGCTTGGGCTTGAAGATTATAGCAATCCGAAATTCGAGCTGTATGCATCGAAATATTTTGATTTTACCGATGTGCGTCAGAAGATGCGGGAGATTGAGCAGAACGAAGAAGGATCGCGCGTCCGACTGAATGTGAAGAAGTTTATTTTCACGTTATATTTAGAGACAAAAGAGAATGTGTAAAAGCAGTATTTGTCTGTCGTTTGTACGATTTCTGTGAATTCCTTGCCCCCATACATCGAAAAACTGGTATGATAAATACGCAACGAATGTGATTGTTGATATCCATTCGCCCAATCGTTACATACGATGAAGAAAATAGGCACAGGCGTAACCTTGTCCTAGACGTTTAAGGAGGCAATACCCTTGGCAACGAAACAAAGAGTAGGAATCATCTACGGAGGCAAGTCAAGCGAGCATGAGGTGTCGATTCATACGGCGCATTCGATCATTCAAGCGGTCGATAAGGAACGATATGAGGTGTTGCCGATCTATGTAGATGTGACGGGGAAATGGGTGCAGGGACCATGGGTGACGGATGTGCCGGAGAAGGCAGAAGAATTGCGCTATACACTTGATCAGCATCAAGCGCCAGATGTATTTACCCTGGCAGAACAGGTAGACGTAATTTTTCCGGTTATTCACGGCCCGAACGGAGAAGATGGTACGCTACAAGGGATGCTTGAGCTGCTTGATGTACCATATGTTGGTTCTGGTGTTCTCGGTTCTTCCCTTGGTATGGATAAAGTAATGATGAAAGAAGTATTTGCGAGTGCGGGTCTACCGCAGGGCGCATACCGTAGTTTTCTGCGCAGTGAGCTTCATGCAGATATGGACGGTATTTGCGACCGTATCGTAGAAGAACTTGGTCTGCCGTGCTTTGTGAAGCCAGCCAATATGGGATCAAGTGTCGGCATTAGCAAGGCAAAGGACCGGGATGGCTTGATTGAGGCATTGAAATTTGCCGCACGTTTTGACCGGAAAGTGATTGTCGAGGAATTCATCGCTGGCCGCGAATTGGAAATTGCCGTGCTTGGCAACGACAATCCAGCAGCTTCTGTTGTCGGGGAGATTATTTTCGGCAATGAATTTTATGATTATGAAGCGAAATACAAAAGTAACAATACCCGCCTTGATATTCCAGCACTTGTGCCGGATTCAGTGGTGACACGCATGAAGGAGCTGTCTGTGAAGGCGTTTCTTGCTCTTGATTGTAGCGGGTTATCCCGTGTTGATTTCTTCTGGAATGAAGAACGCGATATGCTTTATATTAATGAAATTAATACGCTGCCAGGCTTTACGCCATTCAGTATGTATCCGATGATGTGGAAGGCGGCAGGCGTAGAATATGCTGAACTGATTGATCGTCTGATCGGGTTTGCGATTGAGCGTTATACCGAGAAGAAAGAAAATGAACTGGTAGCTGAGAAGTTTATGGAATAATTGTACACGGGTAAAAAGAGGAGCGGACATCTGTCTGCTCCTCTTTTTTTAGGTTACGAGCATGTCGATTGCTCATGAAGTTCCTGCTTGAGAAATTGATAAAGTTTCAAGCCTGCCGATGTCAACGGATATTCTGATGTGTTACAGAGGATACCGAAAGTCATGTCGATAAAACTGCCGCTTATCGTCCGTACCGTGGTTCCTGGAGGAATTCGTTGCAAAATGATTTTTGGAACAAGGGCGATACCTAATCCACTTGCGACGTAATATTTCAAAGCGGTCATACTTCCTACTTCCATCGTATTTAGTGGCATATTCCCTGATTCCTGTAATGTCATTTCAAGTTTTCGGCGGTACGGGCAGGTTGCTGACGTAATGAGCAGACGATGTTCTTGAATATCATCGGGCACTATCACTGCTTTTTGAGCAAGCGAATGGTTTTCTGGCAGTACGATCGCAAACTCTTCTTTAAATAAAGGTTCAAAATGGAGAGGAGCTCCTAGATCGGGTGTAGAGCATAGTGCTAAATCAATATCACCATTGAGAAGTCGATCGCTTAATGTTGATGTGTTTGCAAAATCAACATCGACACGTATTTTAGGAAAATGAGATAAAAATCGTTCTAAAATACTAGGCAATCGATAGCTGCCAGTTGGCTCCGTCACCCCTAAACGAATATTTCCTGCTTCGCCCAATTGCAAATCCGATAGGTCTGTTTGTAATTGCTCCATGTTCTTAATAATTTGTAGACTTTTTTCATGAAACAATCTGCCAGCTTCCGTTAATCGAATTTTTTTTCCGCGCTCGATCAACTGAACACCTAGGCTGGATTCTAGTTTTTGAATTTGCATCGTGACGGTAGATTGAGCATAATTCATTTCTTCGGCTGCACGATTGAAACTTCCATAATTCACGATCATTTGAAAAGTTTTTAATGTCTTGAGATCCATCGTAGTACCTCTAGTATTTAGTTCATTTTTTTTGAACAAAACATTTCATTAGTTCAATTATACAAATTAGATATGACGATATACAATCATTTATATCAAGTTACAATAGTAGGGAGATGATTGAAAATGATGTTAAACAACAAAGTAGCCCTCGTTACCGGTGGTGGTACAGGGATTGGTAGAGCAACATGCCTTGCACTGGCTAAGCGTGGTGCAACTG
Organism: Aneurinibacillus uraniidurans; assembly: GCF_028471905.1. NCBI lineage: Bacteria > Bacillati > Bacillota > Bacilli > Caryophanales > Paenibacillaceae > Aneurinibacillus > Aneurinibacillus uraniidurans. Next base: position 1,009,173 of record NZ_CP116902.1, read on the forward strand.
TTGTAGTGAATTATTCGCGCTCTACTGTCGATGCAGAAGAAACCGTACAAATTATCAATAACGAGGGTGGGCGAGCGATAGCCATACGAGCCGATGTTTCCAAAGATAAGGAAGTACGGGAGATGGTCGGTATAATTATCGAAAGATTCGGAACAGTAGATTTGCTTGTGAATAATGCGAGCATCACGCGGCACATTCCGTTAGACGATATGGAGGCGGTGACAGAGGAAGCGTGGGATGAGCTTTATAATGTTAATGTCAAAGGAATGTTTTACTGTGCGAGAGCTGTTGCTCCTTTTATGAAGAACAACAAGCAAGGAGCAATCGTCAATCTTGGCAGCATAGCTGGACAAACAGGAGTAGGCTCTTCGCTTCCATATGCGGTATCCAAAGCCGCTGTTCACGGTCTCACTAAATCATTAGCTCGTGCTTTAGCTCCGGACATTAGAGTTTGCTGCATTGTGCCAGGAGCTGTTGCGACAAGATGGTGGGCTGGCAAGGAAGAACAAATGAAGCAGTTAGCACCTAATCTTCTGCTGCAGCGCATTGCATCACCTGAAGATATTGCACAAATGATCTGTGCGGTCCTGGAGCAAGAGGCGATGACAGGTCAAATCATTACAGTAGACAGCGGGCAAACATTGTAACCTAATAGTAGGTTGCAAAAGTCTGGTAGAGGGGAGACAACATGAACGAGCAAGAGGGACATCCGGTTATTTTGTTTGATGGTGTGTGTAATTTGTGTGAGGGTAGTGTCCGGTTTATTATTCAGCGCGATCCAGGGGCCGTGTTTCGATTTGCAGCGCTGCAGTCGAAGGCAGGTACAAGGCTTTTGCAGGCATATCATTCAGATGCTGCTATGCCGGATAGTGTAGTTGTAATCGAGAGCGGGAAGGTGTATACGCATTCGACAGCAGCTCTGCGAATTTGCCGTCATTTATCAGGTCTATGGCCACTTTTGTATGGGTTCATGATTGTTCCCCGAGTATTGCGCGACGGTGTATATCGATGGGTGGCACGCAATCGCTATCGATGGTTTGGCAAAAAAGAAGCGTGCCTGATGCCGACACCGGACATACAAGCACGCTTTCTGGAATAAGTAGATCGTTAGCGGAGTGCGTCGAGCAGCGTCTCCATTTTCATGCCGCGCGATGCTTTCAGGAGCAGTGCATACTGATCGCTTTTGAAGGCTTCAAGGTAGGTGGCAGCATCTTCCTTGGATGCAAAATGATGAGCTTCTTCGCCGTATCCTTCTGCCAGATAGCGGGCAGCATCCCCGATGGCAACGAGTGTGAATGAGGTACCAAGCGAGCGAAGCTTCTCACCTACTTCGCGATGGTAAGCCGTACTTTGTGCACCAAGCTCAAACATATCGCCAAGCACAAGCACCTTCTTCCGTTCTGGATAAACGGATAAGAACGTTTCGACAGCTGCCATCATCGAAGATGGGCTGGCGTTGTACGCATCGTTAATAATAAGCAGCCCATTTGCACCCTCGTTCCGTTCAAAACGCATAGCAGAGATAGACAGATTTGCCAACTGGCGGGTAATTTCGCTTTCGCTTAGACCGAGTTGAAGGGCAATGAAGATGCCAGGAAGTGCATTGGATACATTATAATCGCCAAATAAAGGCATGAAGCAGCGGAACTGGCCGCCCGCGTATGTGACCGTAAAGTGAGTGCCTTTCTCATCAAAAGAAAGGTTAGACGCAGTAACATCCGCTACAGTTGTATCCTCACTATCGCGCTGCACATGATAAAAATAGGTTTTGCCCGGATTAAGAGGGGCGAGTGCGGCTACGAGAGGATTATCCATATTTAAGCAGGCGAAGCCATCCGGGTTGGTATGACCGAGCAGTTCTCCTTTTGCCTGAGCGATTGCTTCGCGTGATTCAAAAAATTCAATATGAGCATCATTCACATTCGTGATGACACTGAATGTCGGGCGTACGATGCCTGCGAGCAGATCAATCTCTCCTGCATGATTCATGCCGAGTTCGAGCACGGCTGCTTCCGTATCCGGTGTGATTTGCAGCAGGGAGAGGGGAACACCGAGATGATTATTGAAGTTTTTGTATGTTTTATACACATGTTTGCTGCCTGATAGCAGATGGGCAAGAATATCTTTAGTCGTTGTTTTTCCGTTGCTACCGGTAATTGCAGCAATCGGGATAGAGAGGCGATTGCGGTAAATACGTGCTAGCTGCTGAAATGCTTTTTCCGTATCCGGCACAAGAATAAGAGCGAATGAAGCTGGTACATCAGCGGCTTTAGCAAGCTCGCGATTGGACACGAATGCGGCAGTCGCGCCTTTTTGGGCGGCAGCAGCCAGGAATTCGTGACCATCGCGCACGCCACTTGTCAGTGCGACAAATAGCGAATGGTTTGTAAGCTGACGTGAATCAAAATGAACGGACGTGATCAGGATTTCGTCATTTCCCTGGATAAGTTCGCCTTCCGTAATGGCTGTGATTTCTTTCACTGTGAACATAAATGTCCCTCCCGCATCAAGTTTCCTTCCCATGCTATCACCATACGGAAGGGGGGGCAAGAATCTATTTTCGCAGAAAAGTAGCACTCAAATATTGACCTGCTCGGATGTGTGTAATATAATGTTTTTTGACGACTTTTCCAGTGCGTTTTTGTGCTGTGTCGTTGTTTATGGTTAAGGCGGAGGGAGGGGAAACAAATGGCAGAAGTTCGTGTACGTAAAAACGAGTCGTTAGACCAAGCGTTGCGCCGATTCAAACGTGACTGCTCCAAAGATGGCGTTCTTGCTGAGGTTAAAAAGCGCAGACACTATGAAAAGCCTAGTATCAAACGCAAGAAAAAGTCCGAGGCAGCTCGTAAGCGCAAGTTTTAGGAGGAATAAGTAATGAGACTCGTCGAACGTCTTACTGATGACATGAAGCAAGCGATGAAAAGCAAAGACAAGCTTAAACTTTCCGTTATCCGCATGGTGAAATCCGCGATCAAGAACGAGGAAATCAACCAGAGCAAGGAATTGTCTGACGATGAAGTTTTAACGGTCTTGACTCGCGAGCTCAAGCAAAGACGCGATTCCCTCCAAGAATTCGAAAAAGCTGGTCGTGACGACCTTGCAGCAGCCTCACGTGATGAGATTGCTGTATTAATGGAATATATGCCTGAACAGCTTGGAGAAGAGGACATTCGTAAGCTAGTCGCGGAAGCGATCGAGCAGACAGGTGCTTCTTCTAAGAAAGACATGGGTAAAGTGATGGGCGTTCTAATGCCGAAGGTTAAAGGACGCGCGGATGGTGCACTTGTCAATAAAGTCGTTCAGGAACTCTTACAGTAGGACGAACTGTTCAAAAAGCCTTCCCAATTTTGGGGAGGCTTTTTGAATATTGTCGAAGATTGCCGTAGAATGTCATTCTACTATCTATTATAATTGATAGGTAATAAAAAGGAATGTAAGGAGAGGGTTACAGAGATATGATGGAAGCCCAACAGAAGGCATATACGCAGAAGGAGGCTCCTTTGCTCCGTACGCAGAAAAAGCCGAAGCGGGTTCTGCGTACGATTGCGGGTTTGCTCTTGATGCTATTTTATTTTACCCTGTCATCGTTTGCACTTGTCCTATATGGTCCGTTTGAGAATATGCGCCGGGCGGTTGTCGGTGCTGTATTGACAAGTCGCCATCCTCAATACATCGAACCGTTCTATTCAGCGGAGACGCTGAATAAATATCGTCCAATTTCCATGGAGACTATGAGCGAAGGAACGATGCATGCAGGGAACTTCTCGCAGGTTCACGATGACGGGATTGATGTGATCCCGATCACGACAACGAAGTATTCCGGTTCACTGCTAGTCATTAAGGACCCGAAGCGGGTGCATGTGGCTGTGACGAAAGAACTTGGCAATGTCGGTGAAACCGTGAGCAGCATGGTGAAGCGGGAGAATGCAATTGCCGGCATTAATGCTGGTGGATTTTATGATGTTAAAGGAAAAGGGACAGGTGGTATGCCGCTTGGTGTTACCTTATCACGTGGCAAATACATCGGTGGTTATCAAGGAGTTGCACAGCCGATGATTGGCTTGACTAAAGAGGGAGCGCTTGTGGTCGGCAAATACAAATATGAAGACTTGCAGAAGCTTGGCGTACAGGATGCTGTATCATTCGGGCCGCAGCTTGTGCGCGATGGGCAACCGTTCCTGAAAGAGGAAGATGATTCATGGGGGATTGCACCGCGCTCGGCGATTGGTCAGCGTGAGGATGGTGCGATTCTTCTGCTGGCTCTCTCAGGACGAGGAAAGAACGGAATTGGCGCGAGCCTAATTGATTGTGAAGAAGTGATGCTTGAGAACGGTGCGACTGTTGCTGCGAATCTGGACGGAGGATACAGTACCGAGTTGTATTATAATAATGAATTTCTTGTTGAGCCATCCAACCCGCTTGGAGAACGCTATGTGGCTACCAGCTTTATTGTGGATGGGGTGAAAAAATAATGCAGCAGAAAAAAAATTCAGGCTTCAAAAGATGGGGAATCGCCTTCGTTGTACTCAGTGTACTTCAGTTTGGATCAATGTATGGCATTGACCTCTTTTTAAAGCCACCATCGCTTGAAGCTGCTATGAAAAAAGCAGGCGGTGCAGTATCGGCTACCGCTACACCTGCTGAAAGTAGGGTTAGTGTCCCGGGGTCTGCTGTGCTCTCGGCACTGACAGAAGATCAGAGACATGTCGCTTACACGACAGCAGATAATCGGCTGCAAATTGAAGATAAAACAGGTCTTCTTTTCGATCAGGACGTTGGGGATGTCACATTTATGAAGTGGCTTGAGCCGTCTGATACGCTGATTTATTTTGTCAAAGGAAAATCGACGCTGACTGGCTATCTCATACGAGCAGGTGCTAACAGTGAGGTGAAGCCGGTAGAGATACACCAGTGGTCTTCGAAACAACGGGAAGTAGAAGCGGTGTATTTCTCGCCGTATCTTGAGTTCGTCTATATCGAGATGAACAATGGTAGTTATGACGAAGTGTATAAATACAAGGCGAGTACAGGGATTCATCGTCTCTCGCTTGCGAATGTTGTGATTGATCACATCGATTACAATCCGACAGAGGACAAGCTAGTGATCACGACCGATAAAGGGAAGGTATGGACATATGAGGGTGACCGTCTTCGCCGTCCAGATGGTTCGAAGGTAATCGACAAAGCCGAACCAACTACTACGGAAAAGAAAAAGTCGTCTTCACAAGTGGATGAACCGAAACGCACGAGTGGGAAGAAATCGGATAGTACGAAGGATGAGCATAAAAAGTCGCGTGAGACGAATGAGAAGTCAACAAATGAATCGCAGAAATCTGACAAATCGAGTAAATCAGATAAATCAAAAACAGAAGAACAGCAGCCGCAGCAGGAGCCAGCCGTGAATGGGGGGGGCGATCCTGCGCCTGTTGAACAAAATAATAAAGTAGGGAGCGAGGCGAAATAAGCCTCGCTCTTTTTTTTAGCTGTGTTTCCTCTCATATTTTGCCTTGCTCACTCATAACGTGAAGAGTAAGAACGAACGACGTTCCTCTTCTGGACGCGAAGAGAGGGGGCCTGGCGCGTGAAAAAATGGAGCGAAAAATGGCGGCGATTTGCAACCGGTGTGCTCGATATGCCGAGTGACCTTACGATGGAAATGCCGCGCATTACCATGATCGGACAGCTGCAGATGTATATTGAGAATCACCGCGGAGTTCTGTGGTTCAGCAATCAGGAACTCCGTTTGCTTTTGACGAAAGGACAACTGCTCATTCGCGGGGAGAATCTTGTAATCCGTGCCATTTTGCCAGAGGAAGTTCTTGTTGAAGGGATCGTCAGCCAAGTGCTATTTATCGATGAATAATAGACGGAAGGGAGATAGACGATGAAAAACGGAGTCAGCTGGTTTCAAGGCTATCTCGTGTTATGTGTACGTGGACGACGCCTGGAGCGTTTTTTGAACCGGGTTGTGGGAGATGGCATACATGTATGGGATATTCAGCGTACAGGCGAAGAAGCATATATGAGTGTACCGCTGGCTAGCTTCTTTGCACTTCGCCCGTTTCTTCGGGAGACAGGCTGTCGGGTGCATGTCGTGCGTCGGGTTGGTCTACCATTTGTGCTGCGCAAATTGCGCACCCGGTTTATGTTTGGCATAGGGATTATTTTGTTTGTTCTCGGTGTGTACATGCTCTCTCAGGTTGTCTGGCGTGTTGATGTGGTGGGAAATGAACGCATTCCTGCGTTTCAAATTCAGGAGATGGCAGCTCGGGCGGGAGTGAAACCGGGCGTATTCACATTCCGCATTCCCGAGCCAAAAGAGATGCAGCGCCGTCTGCTGCTTGATATGCCAGATGTTTCCTGGGTCGGATTTGAGATGAAGGGAACGACCGCGATTATTCGCGTCGTGGAGAAAGTGATGCCAACACCGCGTGACACATCTGGGCCTCGTCATATTATCGCCACCAAAAAAGCAATTGTTCATTCGATCTTCGCAGAAGCTGGGCGCCCCCTTGTACGTCCGCAAAGTTGGGTACAAAAAGGAGATATCCTCATCTCCGGTGCACTGGGCAATGAGGAGCAGACACAGCTTGTGGCAGCGAGGGGCACGGTTGAAGGTGAAACATGGTATGAGTCGGAGGTGACGGTGCCACTCAAGCAGCAGCATCCAGTGCTGACGGGTGAATCGTATACAAGCCGCTATCTCATGCTTGGAACATATCAAGTTAAGATTCAAGGATTTGATGTTCCAGAATATAAGCAGTCTGTTAGAAGTGAGAACACAGACTGGATTCATGCGGGCGATTATATTTTTCCGCTTGGGATGAAAACGGAAGTTGTGCGGCAAAATGAAAGTATTACGAGTACGCTCACAAACAAAGAAGCGCTAGAAATCGGCAAGAAATACGCTAGGGAAACCTTATTAAAAAGCCTGAAAAAGGGTGCGTATATCAAAACGGAAAAAGTTTTGCACGAAAACCAAGAGAATGGTAAAGTTTATATGAAGCTTCATTTTGTTGTAGTAGAAGATATTGCGGCAGAACAGCCGATTACAGAGCAGCCTATTACGAACGAAGGGGACTGAGGTCTTTTGCATGCAGAAGAGACAAGCAAAACGATACGCCTAGAAAGTGCGGAAGAAGCAAGCCTGTTATTTGGACCGCACGACTCACATCTGAAAGAAATTGAAAATACGACTGCTGCCCACATTTTTGCACGCAGTGAAGAGATTACGATTACAGGGCCTGCTGATGAAGTAGAGCGCAGCGTGAAGTTGTTCGGTGTGCTAGCAGGACTTCTCCGGCGAGGAAGTCAGCTTTCGCTACAAGACGTGATGTATGCAATCGAGCTTTCCAAAGAAGATGCATTAGAAGAACTCATCGAATTGTATGACCAGCCGATTGCGATGTCGCTTAAGGGCAAGCCGATTCGCGTCAAAACGCTTGGACAGCGCTATTACGTGACATCGATTAAGAAGAACGATATCGTCTTTGGGATTGGACCAGCTGGTACAGGGAAAACGTACCTGGCCGTAGTAATGGCTGTTACGGCGCTGAAAGCAAATAAAGTGAAACGGATTGTCTTGACACGTCCGGCTGTAGAGGCTGGAGAGAACCTTGGATTTTTACCGGGTGACCTTCAGGAGAAGGTCGATCCGTACTTGCGTCCACTGTATGATGCGCTCGAAGATCTTCTAAGTGCGGAGCAGGTGACGAAGTATAGAGAGCGCGGCATCATTGAAGTAGCCCCGCTTGCTTATATGCGAGGGCGGACACTGGATGATTCCTTTATTATTCTTGATGAAGCGCAAAATACAACACCGGAACAGATGAAGATGTTTCTGACCCGCCTTGGCTTTGGCTCGAAAATGGTGATTACCGGGGATGTAACACAGGTTGATTTACCGCGTGGCAAAAAGTCAGGCTTACAGGAAGCAGCCCGTATTCTGGAAGGATTGAAAGGGATGTCCTTCGTTTACTTAACCGGGCTGGATGTCGTTCGCCATCCGCTCGTACAAAAAATTATTACTGCGTATGAACAGGAAAGCGAAGCATCCCGCTAAAAGGGGTGGTACAAGATGAAAGCGAAATTGCGGCAGTTGTTCCGCGCCGTTCCAGATACATGGAAGACAAGTGCTACAATTCGCAGCTTGTTATTTATAGTGCTTGGTCTGTTGATTTATTTGCCGATCATGAGTGACGTTTTGCCGAAAACATTCGATTTGAATGTGAATACGGTGAGCGGTGTTACTTTGACGGCTCCTGTTACGGTTGAGGATACGGAAGCAACCGAACAGGCTCGTGCTAAGGCAGTCCGAGATATGAGGCCTGTGTATGCACGTAATGATGCTGTTACCGTCCATCAGCTAAAGCTGGTGAACTTTGTTTTTAAGAAGGTGACAGATCTACAAGGGCAGACGGAAACCACGCCGGATGCAAAATTGAAGGATTTGAAGGAAAGCAGCCCGTTCGCACTCCCAGGCGATACAATGCCTGCCTTGCTTGCGATGCCAGCTGCTTCTCTTACTGCAGCAGCACAAGAGACGAATAAAGTTGTAACGGCAGTGATGCAGAAGGGGATTGATCAGAACGTAGCGCGTGAAGAAATACAGCAGCAGGTCAATCAGCAGCTGGTGTTGGCAGATTTAGATAGCCGAACGCGTAAAATCGTGCGGGAAATCGCTATAGCAAGCATTGTACCGAATGTAACGATTGATGAAGAGGCGACAAACGCCCTGAAAGAAACGGTACGCCGCTCAGTCAAGCCAACAATGATTTACAAGGGAGAGGTGCTTGTTGAGAAGGGACAGTACATTTCTGAGCAAGTATACCACAGGCTGGATGCAGCGGGTTTGCTAGAGCGCAACGCCAGCTATCTACCGTTTTTTGGATTAGCAATGTGCGCCGGCTTTTTTGTTTTGTTTCTGGCGTTTTATTTATCACAGGCGCATCGGGATGTGTATTGGGATAATTCTAAAATTTTACTTTTGAGTTCGATTATTTGCCTGACCATTATCGTGATGAAAATCACAAGTATGGGAAAAGGAATAAACTTTTTCCTGCCGGGATATGCTGTGCCGATCGCACTCGGCTCGATGTTGATTGCGATTTTGTTAGATACACAGCTAGCGGTTATATGTAGTGTCCTGTTTGCGTTTATATCTGGAATCGTATTTAACTATGAGAGTCTTCTGCCCGTTGATTTTCGTTATGTGCTGTACGGATTTGTTACCGGGGTTGCAGGTGCGTATTCACTTGGTAAGGCAACCAAACGCACCCGTATTTTGCAGGCGGGCTTTCTGGTAGCGATTATTAATGTGCTTACGATCGTGGCACTGTACCTGCTTCTATCCTCGTCAACTGGCTGGCGGGATGTGCTTAATCAGTCCGTATTCGGCATATTAAGCGGGATGCTTGCAGCTATATTAGCGATTGGGTTTTTACCGTTGTTCGAAGGGATATTCGGGATTTTGTCCCCGATGCGCTTAATTGAGTTGTCCAATCCAAATCAGCCATTGATGCGTCGCCTATTGATGGAGACACCCGGAACGTATCATCATAGCATGATGGTAGCAAATCTATCAGAAGCAGCCTGCGAGGCGGTAGGTGCAGACGGGCTGTTGGCTCGCGTTGGGGCTTATTATCATGATGTGGGGAAAATGAAGCGGCCGCATTTCTTTGTCGAAAATCAAATCAATCGAGATAATCCGCATGATACATTAGCGCCGGGATTGAGCAAGCGCATCATTATTGCGCATGTGGAAGATGGCGTGAAAATGTTGAAGGAATATAACATTCCGAAGCAGATTATCGATTTTGCCCAGCAGCATCATGGTACGACCTTGCTGAAGTTTTTTTATCATAAAGCCTCTCAGTTGTCTGAAACACCAGTTTCTGAAGAGGAATATCGGTATCCGGGGCCGAAAGCGCAGACGCGCGAGACGGCGATTGTCGGTATATGCGATAGTGCGGAGGCGGCTGTGCGTTCGCTTGCAAGTCCTACACCAGAGCGCATCGAGCAGCTCGTGCGGCGCATTATTGCGGATCGGCTTGAAGACGGTCAATTTAACGAGTGTGATCTGACAATGCAGGAACTTGAGAGGGTAACGAAATCAATTTGTGAAACGCTTCAGGGCTTTTTCCATAATCGGATTGAGTATCCTGATGATAAACAGGTGGCGGTGAAACAGGCATGAAAATCGATGTAGAATTCATTCAGGAATATGAGCCGGAAGTGTCGGACGAGCTGCTTGCAACGCTTGCACGCGTGCTTGAGGCAGCGGCGGAGTTAGAGGAAGTAGATGGGGAAGTGACGGTTACGTTTGTGGACAATGAAAGCATTCATGAACTAAATCGTGACTATCGCGGCATCGACCGCCCGACAGATGTGCTTTCCTTTGCGATGAATGAAGAAGGGGAAGACGAGATGGAAATCATCCTCGATGAAGAGATGGATGAGCTGCCAAATATGCTCGGTGACATTGTGATTTCCATTCCGAAAGCTCGTGAACAGGCTGAGGAGTATGGTCATTCCTTTGAGCGCGAGATGGGCTTTTTGGTGGCGCACGGATTTTTGCATTTGCTTGGCTATGACCATGAGACTGAGGAAGATGAGAAAGAAATGTTTGCTCGCCAGGATGAGATTTTGAACCGGGTGCGCCTTGTGCGTGAATAGGACGAATGGATGATGAGAGAGTGGCAGCGATTCATACGAAGTGTTGGGTATGCCATCGCAGGACTCATCTATACAGTAAAGACTCAGCGAAACATGCAGATCCATGTAGCCGCAGCTGTAGCTGTGCTCGGACTCGGATGGTGGCTCGCCATTCCGAAGCGGGATGTTTTGCTGGTCTTTTTTTGTATTTTCTTAGTCCTGGCATTTGAGACGATGAATACGGCGATTGAGAAATGTGTGGACTTGACGGTAGGGGATCGCAGGCATCCGCTTGCACGCATTGCTAAAGACACCGCTGCGGGTGCCGTTCTGTTGACCGCTATTCTTGCAGTGATCGTCGGTCTGGCTGTATTTGCAGAACCACTCTGGTACTGGCTGACAACCGGACAACGGACGTATAATATGAAATAGGGATGAGGGGGGGCATTACATTGAATAACCATACATTGTTGCAGGAGGCGATTGAGGCGCGGGAGAATGCATATGCGCCGTATTCCCGGTTTAAAGTCGGTGCTGTCGTTTTCACGGAAGACGGAGAACTGTTTCATGGCTGTAACATTGAGAACGCAGCCTACCCGCTTTGTAACTGTGCCGAGCGAACTGCATTGTTTGCTGCCTATGCGGCGGGGAAATGTCGCATTAAAAAGCTGGCACTTGTTGCCGATACACCAGACCCGATTACACCATGCGGCGCATGCCGTCAGGTAATTGCCGAGCTTTGTCCACCAGATACGCCGGTTATCATGGGCAATCTATTGGGCAAAATTCGTATTATGACAGCGTCTGAGCTACTACCAGGCGCATTTTCGCAGGAGGACTTGAACCATCATGAATAACAATGGATATAAATCAGGATTTGTGGCGATTATTGGTCGCCCGAACGTTGGAAAATCAACATTGATGAATCACATCGTGGGACAGAAAGTGGCGATTATGTCAGATAAGCCGCAGACAACACGGAATAAAATTCGCGCGGTATATACGTCAGAAGAAGGACAAATTGTCTTTCTAGATACCCCAGGTGTACATAAGCCGAAATCTAAGCTCGGTGATTATATGAACAAGATGGTGGAGACTGCGCTTCGTGAAGTGGATGTCATTTTGTTCCTGGTAGATGCGTCTGAGAAGCTTGGGCCTGGCGACGAATTTATCATCGAGAAACTGAAGCAAGTAAAAACACCTGTCTATCTTGTTATTAACAAAATCGATAAAGTACACCCAGAAGAGCTGCTGCCGTTTATTGACCGGTATAAAGACTTGTATGATTTTGCCCAGATTATCCCGGTATCGGCACTTGAAGGCAACAACGTTAACCGTCTGATGGACACGCTTGTGGACGAAATGCCAGAAGGACCACAGTATTATCCAGCGGATCAAATTACCGATCACCCGGAACGTTTTGTAGTGGCCGAGCTGATTCGTGAGAAAGTGTTGCACCTGACACGCGAGGAAATTCCACATTCGATTGCCGTTGTCATCGATCAGATGAAGCCACGAGACGAGCGTAAAACGTTGATTGATATTTATGCAACGATTTATACAGAGCGTCCGACACAAAAAGGGATTCTTGTGGGCAAGCAAGGTGCGATGATGAAAGAGATCGGTCGCTTAGCGCGGGAAGATATTGAACGTCTTCTTGGTACGAAGGTGTACTTGAATCTATGGATCAAAGTCAAGAAAGACTGGCGCAATCAAGAAAACTTATTCCGTAACTTCGGATTTTACGAAGATGAGGAGTAAAGCACTCTGGTAAAAGTTCCAATGGATAACGTATTTTATCCGGGGTCATGCTAATGGTAAGTTGTCGCTCATGCTCTATCTCTTCCGAAAGGATGGATACAAATGACGAGAGATTTTTATTGGAGTTATTTCACCCGTACAGGCAATATCGAGGCGTATATGTTGTACGCACAAGAGATGGGTGCTGCGGGTGAAGTGCAACATACCGATTCTTTTGAAGATGCTGGCATGGAGGACGCTTTGCGCTTGCCATAAAAAAATGACGACCCGGGCAGAGGAGAGTAGCATATGATTGGAAAAGCGGAAGGCATTGTAGTCCGCACAACCGATTATGGGGAAGCGAATAAAATCGTAACGGTTTATACGCGCGAAGCTGGAAAGATCAGCCTCATGGCCCGTGGCGCCAAAAAAACGAAAAGTCGTTTTACAGCCGTATCGCAGCCTTTTACATACGGCTATTTTCTTTATCATGCCAGCTCAGGAATGGGCTCCCTTCAGCAGGGAGAGTTAATTAGCTCATTCCGGACGATTCGCGAAGATTTAGCGAAGACAGCATACGCTGTGTATCTTATGGAACTGCTTGACCGATTGACGGAAGACAAAGAGGCAAATAGTTATTTGTTTGATATGCTGCTGCATGCACTCAAATGGATTGAAGAGGGGAAAGACCCGGATATTATCGCCAGGCTCTTTGAAATGAAAATGCTGTATGTAGCCGGATGTCATCCGCAGTTTAATGCTTGTGTGTCGTGCGGGGTGCATGATGCACCGTTTTACTTTAGTGTAGTAGAAAATGGATTGATTTGTCCGGCATGCACACGGGATGATCGCTCGCTTATGGCAGTTGGCCCTGGTGCGGTCAAGCTGTTGCGCGTGTTCCAACATATTCATATGCCGCAGCTAGGGAACATTAACGTTAAGCCAGAGACAAAACAGCAACTGCGGCACATTATGTACGCACTGTTAGAAGACTGTACCGGGCTGTATCTTAAATCCCGCCGCTTTCTTGATCAGCTCGAAAATCTTGGCTTTACCACGCCACCGGAGCGTTCCGGGGACGAGAGTTGACAACAGGCAGTACAATCCTTTATAGTATGTAACAAATTCAAGTATGTGCAATGACGGAGAAAAGTACTCAGGTTAGATGCCCTTTATGCAAGCGAGTCGGGGATAGTGGAAGCCCGGTGGCAGCCCCTGACGAATGGCACTCCCGAGCGCTTAGAACGTATGAGTGGACAGGCATATGCCTGTCAAATAGGGTGGAACCGCGGGATCAGCTCCCGTCCCTATGTGCAGAACTTCTGCATATAGGGACGGGAGTTTTTTGCGTTCCTCGCTACAATATCGAACAAGGAAAGAAGGTAAAAACATGAACTTCCAGGATATTATCCTAACCCTGCAGAATTTTTGGGCGAAGCAGAACTGTCTCATCGTCCAGCCATATGATACGGAGAAAGGCGCAGGTACGATGAACCCGATGACATTTCTCCGCTCGATTGGTCCTGAGCCGTGGAATGTTGCGTATGTAGAACCGTCTCGTCGTCCGGCAGACGGACGTTACGGAGAAAACCCGAACCGTCTGTATCAACACCATCAGTTCCAGGTTATTATGAAGCCGTCTCCAGACAACATTCAAGAGCTATACCTTGAGAGCCTTGAGCAGCTGGGCATTAACCCTCTTGATCACGATATTCGCTTTGTAGAAGATAACTGGGAATCACCGACACTCGGTGCCTGGGGACTCGGCTGGGAAGTGTGGCTTGACGGCATGGAAGTTACACAATTTACGTACTTCCAGCAAGTAGGTGGCATTGACTGTAATCCGGTTGCGGTTGAGATCACATACGGCTTAGAGCGTCTTGCATCGTACATTCAAGAAAAAGAGAACGTATTCGATCTGGAATGGGTGACAGGCGTGACATACGGTGACGTGTTCAAGCAGCCAGAATACGAGCATTCTAAATACACATTTGAACTATCTGACGCGAAAATGCTATTTGATTTGTTTAGCACATACGAAACAGAAGCGAAACGCTGCATGGAGCAGAAACTTGTGTTCCCGGCGTATGATTACGTATTGAAATGTTCGCACACCTTTAACTTGCTTGACGCACGCGGTGCGATTAGCGTAACAGAGCGGACAGGCTATATCGGACGTGTGCGCAACCTAGCGCGTGAAGTGGCACACACATACTACCAGGTGCGGGAAGACCTCGGTTTCCCGATGCTGAAAAAGGGGGAATAACGCATGAGCGCAACAAGAACATTGCTGCTTGAAATCGGAACAGAAGAAATGCCAGCCCGCTTTGTAGCAGGGGCATGTGAACAGCTAAAAGACAAGGTTGAAAAATGGTTAGCAGCGAATCGTATCGCATATGGAGAAGTTGTTGGCTATGAAACACCGCGTCGTTTTACCGTTATGGTAACAGATGTAAGTGAAGCACAGGCGGATATTAATGAAGAGCTGCGCGGTCCAGCTAAAAAAATCGCAGTCGATGAAAACGGAGAATGGACCAAAGCAGCGCTTGGTTTTGCACGTGGTAAAGGGCTAAGCCCGGAAGATCTGTACATGCAAGAAGCAGGTGGTGTGGAGTATGTATTTGCTCGCAAGCATCAAGCAGGTGGTGCAACAGCAGATTTACTTCCGCAACTACAAGATGTTATCGCGGGCCTGTCTTTCCCGAAAAACATGCGCTGGGGTGCGTATGATCTCAAATTCGTTCGTCCAATTCGCTGGATGATTGCTCTGTTTGGCGGCGACATCATTCCAATGGAACTGACAGGCATTAAAACAGGTCGTCAGACAGAGGGACACCGCTTCCTCGGCAAGTCTGTTGCAATTGAGACACCAGAGCAGTATGTATCGGCTCTGGCTGAGCAGTTCGTACTCGTTGATCCAGAAGAGCGTAAAGAGCGCATTCTGCGTCAGATGAAAGAACTGGAAGCTGAAAAAGGCTGGGTCATTCCAGTGGATGAAGACTTACTTGATGAAGTTATTCATTTGGTCGAATATCCGACTGTGTTATCCGGCAGCTTCGAAGAAGAATATCTGCATATCCCACGCCAGGTGCTTGTTACATCGATGCGGGAACACCAGCGCTACTTCCCGGTGGAAAACGCGTCAGGAGAACTTCAGCCGCATTTCGTAACAGTGCGCAACGGGGATGCAAGAAGCATCGATGTCGTAGCGAAAGGAAATGAAAAAGTACTTCGTGCACGCTTATCTGACGCTCGCTTCTTCTATGAAGAAGACCAGAAAATGAAAATTGACGATGCACTTGCTCGTTTAGAAAATGTCGTATTCCACGAAGAACTTGGCACAATTGGCGACAAGATTCGCCGCATTCAAGATGGGGCTGCGCAAATCGCGGCGAAAGCCGGTCTGTCCGCTTCGGAAACAGACAAGCTTGCTCGTGCGGCTGCGATCAGCAAATTCGACCTCGTAAGCCAGATGGTATATGAATTCCCAGAACTGCAAGGTATCATGGGAGAACGTTATGCCCGTCTTGCCGGAGAAGATGAGACAGTCGCACAAGCGATTTTTGAACATTATTTGCCGCGCTTTGCTGGTGATATTTTGCCGCAGACAAACGAAGGGGCTGTACTGAGCATGGCAGATAAGCTGGATACAATCGTTGGCTGCTTTGCGATCGGCATCGTGCCAACTGGCTCGCAGGACCCGTATGCACTGCGCCGTCAGGCTTCCGGTATCGTGCAGATTCTGCTCGACAAAAAGCTTGCTGTGTCTCTATCTGACCTGTTTGCAGTGGCGCTTGATATTCTTGCTAGCAAATCACTTCTTAAGCGCGACCGCGCCGAAATCGAGCGTGATCTGCATGACTTCTTTGCGCTGCGCCTGAAAAACATGCTTCAAGAACAGGGTGTACGCTATGATGTCATTGATGCGATTCTAACAGCAGATGCATCACGTGTCACAGAAACACTTGCTCGTGCTGCTGCGCTTATGGCAGACGTAGAAAAAGAGGCGTTCAAAGGCATTGTTGAATCGTTTAACCGCGTGAATAACCTGGCGCAAAAAGCAGCTGGAAGCGAAGTGGATACCGGCTTGTTTGAAACAGATGCGGAGCGCAATCTGTGGAATTCGTTCCAAAGCATCGAAGAGAAAACGGCACCGATGCTGACAGACGGTCAGTTTGCAAATGTGCTTGCGACGATGGCTGAACTGAAACCGGCGATTGATGCGTTCTTTGATCAAGTAATGGTTATGGTTGATAACGAAGCTGTGAAACAGAACCGTCTCGCGTTGCTTGCTACGATTGCGACATTTGTATTTGGCTTTGCTGACTTCAGCAAGATTGTATTTGCTTAATGTTTAAATAAAGAGAGGCTGTCTCGAACGTCATTATATGACGATGAGGCTAGCCTCTTTTTCTTTGCGGGTGAGCTTGTCGGGGTTTCGGAGCGTACAGCTAGTCTATGCTCAGTGAAGTGTAACAAAGTAAACGTTTTCTCTTTTTTCCGCTCTTACTTTCCCATGTTACGAATTTCACTAAATTACTTTATCCGTATAAAATCCACTTGCAGGATCAGATGAATTTTATATAGTATATACTATATAAGAAAAAAACGAAGGTATAGTATAACACTTTATCTCCGGATGGGGGTGAGCGATATCGAACTCACAAAAAGACAAGAACATATTGTCGAAATCGTAAAAAGCGAAGGGCCAATTACCGGAGAGCAAATTGCAGAACGGTTGTCTCTTACACGCGCGACATTGCGTCCGGATCTCGCCATTCTAACAATGGCAGGTTTTTTGGATGCACGCCCGCGTGTCGGATATTTTTATACGGGAAAAGATAGTAACCAGCTGATTAAAGAAGAAGTCAGCCGCAAAATCGTGAAGGACTACAAAGCACCTCCGATTATCATTCAAGAATCGAGTTCCGTATATGATGCGATCTGTACACTGTTTCTCGAAGATGTCGGCACATTGTTTGTTGTAAATAGCAAAAATCATCTGGCCGGAGTCGTCTCCCGTAAAGATTTGCTTCGCGCAGCACTCGGTAAGCAAAATCTTGAGGATATGCCGGTCAGTATCATCATGACTCGGATGCCGAACATTGTAGTGAGTCTGCCGGAAGACAGCTTGCTTGATGCGGCTAAGAAATTGATTGATTACCAGATCGATTCCTTACCGGTTGTTCGTCCAGTACAGGATGGTAGTCGAAGCGCATATGAAGTGGTAGGAAGGGTGACGAAGACGACAATCACACGCGGCTTTGTCGAGTTTGGCAATGAAGTGAGCGTGTAAAACGTAAGGAGGATGTATGTTTTCCCCATTCTTCAATGAAACGACTGTATACGTTGTATCTGACTCTGTAGGTGAGACAGCTGAATTTGTTGTCAAGGCGGCTGCCAGCCAGTTTGCCAGTGAATCGTTACATATTCGCAAGTTTCCATATATTGAGGACGAAGGCACACTGAACGAAATCGTTCGTGCCGCTGTTGAGACGAAAGCGATCATTGTATATACCATTGTGATTCCGCACCTGCGTGCGTATATCGAGCAGAAGGCGGCGGAAGCAGGAATAACAGCGATTGATATTATGAGTCCGATTGTTGGATCTCTTGCGAAGCATTTGCATCAGGAACCGAGCTGTAAGCCGGGATTGGTCCGTCAATTGGATGAAGATTATTTTCGTAAAGTGGATGCCATCGAGTTTGCGGTTAAGTATGATGATGGTCGCGACCCGCGCGGTATTTTGCGAGCGGACGTTATTTTAATCGGGGTATCTCGCACATCCAAGACACCGTTGTCGATGTATCTTGCCAATAAGCGTTACAAGGTGGCGAACGTACCACTTGTGCCGGAAGTAGCACCGCCTGAGGAGCTTTTTCTTGTTCCGAAAGAACGATGCATTGGGTTGATCATTGAGCCCGATCAATTGAATATGATTCGAGCGGAACGGCTGAAGTCACTTGGCCTTACAGCGCAGGCGAACTATGCGAGTATGGAGCGTATCAAGGTGGAGCTGGCGTATTCCCGGACGATTTTGGAGAAGGTTGGCTGCCCGGTACTGGACGTGTCGAATAAAGCTGTCGAAGAGACGGCTGCTTTGATTATTAGTATGCTGAAGAAAAATCAGCAGGGTTCATAAAAAGAACGCAGCTTGCCTGCGTTTTTTGTTTTTTCTGTATTGACAAACTTATTTACCGTGAGCAGGAAAAATAAATAATCATGTAGAATACTACGTTTTATACCACAGACACTGTATAGAGTGCGTTACACGCCTGCTCAACCGGGTATACTAGGGGAAACGGGCGATTTCGACAAAATACGCGAAAAGTTTTAGAGAAACGGCAGGAGAATGCAGAATTTTGCCGAATACTATTATCTCGTTGCTTAAATCCGGTATCAGGTAACGAGATAGAAAGTACAGGTGAAGAACATGGCTGGACGAATTCCGGAAGAAATCATTGAACAAGTACGCACAAAAAGCGACATTGTAGATGTGATCGGACAGTATGTTCATTTAAAAAAGACTGGGCGCAATTATTTCGGTCTCTGTCCGTTCCATTCAGAGAAAAGTCCTTCCTTTGCGGTGCATCCTGATAAGCAGCTGTTTCGTTGTTATGGGTGCGGGGAGGCTGGCAATGTTATTTCTTTTGTGATGAAGGTAGAAGGTCTAGAGTTCCCGGAAGCAGTACGCCAGTTGGGGAGTCGAGTTGGAATTGAAGTTTTACACCAGCAGGACAGACCTGAAGACGACCGGATACGACGCAAGAAAGATGTGATGCTTTCTGCCCACGATTTTGCAGCAAAGCTATATCATCATCTTTTGCGGAATACGGATCATGGTGAGAGCGCACGGAATTATCTCTTGAACAGACAGATACAACTTGCTACAATTGAGGAGTTTGCTTTAGGATACAGTCCGGATAGCTGGAATACGCTTCTGTACCAGCTTGAGAAGCGTGAATATCCCCTGCCCCTAATGGAGGAAGCCGGCCTCCTCGGCCGCAGTGAGAATGGTGAACGGTTATTTGATAAATTTCGGGGCCGCGTCATGTTCCCGATTCATGATTCGCAGGGACAGGTTGTAGCATTTGGCGCTCGTGCGCTTGGGGATGCTCAACCGAAATACTTGAATAGTCCAGAAACCCCTTTGTTTAACAAAAGTCAGCTTTTGTTTAATTTGCATCGCGCCCGTTCGTTTATTCGAAAGCAGCAGGAAGCGGTGCTGTTTGAAGGATATGTCGATGTCATCTCGGCATGGCAGGCAGGCATTCAAAACGGAGTGGCGTCTCTAGGGACATCCCTTACCGAGCAGCAAGCCCGAATTATTCGCCGGAACACGGAGCATGTGATCATCTGTTATGATTCCGATCAAGCTGGGATTGACGCAGCGTTTAAAGCGGCTGACCTACTTGAGAAAGCGGGCTGTATTGTAAAGGTTGCCCAGATGGCAGGCGGGATGGATCCCGATGATTATATTCGTGAGCATGGCGGGGAGCGATTCCGGAGTGACATTCTTTTGAATGCATCGTCCGTCATAGCATTTCGTCTGCAGGTACTTCGCAGTCGTTATGCACTTCAGGATGAGACTGAACGGATGCAGTATATTCATGAAGCACTTACGGAAATTTCACATCTTTCAAGTGCGGTTGAGCGCGACCACTACATGCGACAGCTTGCTGAAGAATTTCATCTTTCTCTAGATGCCCTTAAACTTGAACAAAAGAAAGTGTTCAAAACGCAAAAAAAGCCCAATAACAGGGATAATCTCAAAGAGGGATGGAATAATAGTATAGATAATAGCAGACATGTGGCGGCAAAGCCGCTTCTGCCGGCGTATTTGACTGCAGAGAAACACTTGCTAGCGCTTATGATGCAGAGTGCGGAGATTACGGAGCAGGTACAGGCTCAGATTGGAGCGGACTTCGCGGTGGAAGATCACGCAGCACTGGCTGCACATCTGTACCGCTATTACGCTCAAGGATATGATCCTGATACAGCTCGCTTCGTTTCGTTCTTACAGGACAGACGGCTGATTGACCGGGCTTCTGAGCTGGCCTTACTTGATATGGATGCTTCGGCTGTCACGGCTCGTCAGCTTGCCGATTATGTGCGGCAAGTGCTTACGTATCCAAAACGGATGCAGCTAGAGGAATTAAACAGAGAGAAAATTACACAAGAACGTGCAGGGAATGCGCTTGAGGCAGCACGGATCGGAATGGAAATCATCCGGCTGCAGCAATCTCTAAAATAACAAAAGTCAAGCCCGTTGGAAGGAGGGAACACCATGACGAAAAAAACAGAAAGCAAGCCTGAGGTGGAATTAACCCTCGACCAGGTAAAGGAACAGTTGATTGGCCAGGGTAAAAAGCGGGGCACGCTTACGTATAAAGAAATCATGGAACGCCTCTCTACCTTTGATCAGGATTCGGATCAGATTGATGAATTTTTTGAATATTTAACTGATCAAGGTATTGAGGTCAGCAATGAAACAGAAGAAGATGAAGAACCGATCATCCCACGCGATGAAGAGAATGAGGAAACCGAAGATTATACATTTGATGACTTATCTGTACCACCTGGTATTAAGATTAACGATCCAGTTCGGATGTATTTGAAAGAAATCGGCCGCGTTCCTCTTCTGTCTGCCGAAGAAGAGATTCAACTGGCAAAGCGTATTGAAGATGGTGATGAAGAAGCGAAGCGCCGTCTGGCGGAAGCGAACCTTCGTCTTGTTGTTAGTATTGCGAAGCGTTATGTAGGTCGCGGTATGTTGTTCCTTGATTTGATTCAAGAAGGCAATATGGGTCTGATTAAAGCCGTAGAAAAGTTTGATTACCAGAAAGGCTACAAGTTTAGTACGTATGCAACCTGGTGGATTCGTCAAGCTATTACGCGTGCAATTGCAGACCAGGCCCGCACCATCCGGATTCCGGTGCATATGGTTGAGACGATTAATAAATTAATCCGTGTTTCTCGTCAGCTGCTTCAGGAACTCGGTCGCGAACCATCTCCAGAGGAGATTGCAGAAAAAATGGATCTCACACCTGAAAAGGTTCGTGAAATTATGAAAATTGCACAGGAGCCTGTATCCCTTGAAACACCGATCGGGGAAGAGGATGATTCTCACCTCGGCGATTTCATTGAAGATCAGGATGCACTCGCTCCGTCGGATGCAGCCGCGTATGAGCTGCTTAAAGAACAGTTAGAAGATGTTCTTGATACGCTGACAGAACGGGAAGAAAACGTGCTTCGACTTCGTTTTGGCCTTGATGATGGACGTACGCGCACACTAGAAGAAGTGGGCAAAGTATTCGGCGTAACGCGGGAGCGTATTCGTCAAATTGAAGCAAAAGCACTGCGCAAGCTTCGTCATCCAAGCCGAAGCAAACGGCTGAAAGACTTCTTAGAATAAGCGTCATATGAATTGATACAGCCTGCGTGAATGATGATCGTAGGCTTTTTCTTTTATTTCACCCCAGGGAGGACCTGCTGATGAACGAACAGAAAAAGAAAATCATCATTGGTGAGATCGAATACTGGCGCAGAACGCACTTGCTGCCAGGTAAATATTGTGACTTCCTGCTTAACTTGTATACAGAGGGCGAAAGCGCGGGTCGTCATACTGAGAGTAAGAAGTCGCAGGAGCAAGTCGCTGTCGCATCGGGCACATCTTCGCTTCCCGCTTTTTCCTTACCGACTCTTCGGGTAAATTGGGTATTGAGTGCGCTTCCATTTATCGTGTTGTTGTATCTTGCTTTTCATTTTACCGATTTTACTTTGACAATGCAAATGACACTGATTGGATTTTTTACCCTTTTATTTTACTTGATGGCGTTTTTCACGCGCAGACAGCCACTTTCTAGCCACCTTTTCTTAGGAATTGCGTCTCTTTTGCTTGCGATAGGAGGGATGCACATTCTTAAGTTGCTTGGATATGGTCCTGCTATCATTGTTCTTTTCCTGGGAGGATGCTGCCTTGTCTGGTTCATGAGCGGAATTGTCAGCAAGAAGCGCTATGTCTCGTTCTGTGGATTACTAGGATTGCTTGGGATATATGGCTGGACTACGCAGATGGAGTTGGCCACATGGTTTTCCTGGTGGCGGCTTGAGGCGTTCTGGCTTCCGATAGCAATTGTGCTCATTGCATTCGGTCTCCTATGGAAACGACGTCAGGAGCAGACATCAGCGATGCTATTTTTTGCCGGGATGGCGGCTTTGTTCGGGTCTGAGATTGTGGCGATGTTGATGGATAGTGTCGACAAAAATGCTCTGCTGTATTTTATTTACATAAAGATATTCATTGCGCTGTTTCTCCTGCTTTCCCTGAAAAATTTTTGGTGGAGCTGGGTGAGTAAGCAACCACTCTCTTCGTAGCCGGTCTATTTGACCGGCTTGTTTGTTTTTAGTCAAAAAAAAATGAAACCGTTTGCTTGTTTTAGCAGGAAACCTTGATTGAATATCGAATGTGAATAATTATGAATATTTTAATTAGTTAGAAATGTAAACGGTTTCCGTGTGCTACAAACCTGAGCTACCGCTCAATTACAAACAAGAAAGGTTGGAGAGAGTATGAATTTCACCCTGACAGACGAGCAGAAGATGATTAAAGATACGATTCGTGATTTTGCGGAAGGTGAAGTTGAGCCGGGTGCATCAGAGCGTGATCGTACAGGTGAGTTTCCACTTGAAGCTTTTAAAAAGATGGCGGAACTTGATTTAATGGGACTGCCGTTTCCAGAAGAGTACGGTGGGGCAGGAGCCGACACAATCAGTTTTGCGATTGTTGTGGAAGAACTAAGTCGAGTGTGCGCATCGACAGGTATTACATACTCTGCCCACGTTTCACTTGGCGGTGCACCCATCAATATGTTCGGTACACACGAGCAAAAAGTAAAGTATCTCACGCCAGTTGCGCGAGGTGAATATTTCGGTGCATTCGGGCTAACTGAGCCGAATGCCGGATCTGATGCGGGTGGTACACGTACAGTTGCCATACAGGACGGCAATGAGTGGGTGATTAATGGCTCGAAATGTTACATTACAAATGCTAGCTATGCGAAAAATCTTGCGCTGACTGCTGTCACCGACAAAGAAAAAGGAACAAGCGGCATTACAGCGTTTATCGTTCCGACTGACGCACCAGGATTCTCGGTTGTAGATGATTATGAGAAGCTTGGGCTACATGCGTCTAATACCACCCAACTGTTTATGGAGGACGTTCGTGTTCCAGAAGAGAATATGCTTGGTAAGCGTGGTGAAGGCTTCAAACAGTTCCTGGCTGTGCTGGACGGCGGCCGTATCGGCATCGGCGCCATGGCGGTAGGTGTAGCACAAGGTGCATACGAGAAGGCGCTTGCATATGCGAAGGAGCGGGTGCAGTTCGGACGGAGTTTATCTCAGTTCCAGGCGATTCAATTCAAACTTGCTGATATGGCGATGAACATTGAATTGGCTCGCACCATGGTGTACAAAGCGGCTTGGTTGAAAGATAACGGTCGTAAATTTTCGAAAGAAGCGGCGATGGCGAAGCTGTTTGCTTCGGAGACTTGCATGCGCGTCTGTGATCAGGCGATTCAGATTCATGGTGGCAATGGGTATATGCGCGAATATCAGGTGGAGCGTTTCTTCCGTGATGCTAAGCTACTTGAGATTGGAGAGGGGACATCTGAAGTGCTGCGTATGGTCATTGCCCGCCAAATTGGCTGTCAATAAGTAAATACGATAGAGGAGGAATTATCTTGAGTGAACCGGTATCAATTACGATTGGAGATTTGTTGGATCGGACGGCTGCCCGTTTTCCAGACAAGGAAGCGGTTGTGTATCCAGAATTGGGGCTGCGTTATACGTTTTCTGAGTTCCAGTGCTTGTGTGATCAGGTAGCACGCGGTTTACTCGCTCTGGGAATTCAACCGGGCGAGAATATCGCGGCCTGGACGAGTAATCTGCCGGAGTGGATTACAGTCCAGTTCGGGTCAGCCAAGATGGGAGCAGTGCTTGTAACGGTGAATACGAGTTATCGTACACATGAATTAGAGTACTTGCTTCGCCAGTCTGAGTCCACCACTCTCGTATTGATGGAAGAATTCCGGGGCGTAAGCTATGTGGATATGATACATGAGATTTGTCCAGAGCTTGCAGACTGTGAGCCGGGGCAGCTTAAGGCAAAGAATCTTCCGCATCTACGCAATGTCATTCTAATTGGGAATACACGTAGGCCAGGAATGTATATGTGGTCAGATGTTTTGGAGAAAGCAGCCGCAGTATCGGAAGAGAAGAGAATGGAAGTACAGCGTTCTCTTAAGCCGGATGAAGTGATAAACATGCAATACACATCCGGTACCACGGGTTTCCCTAAAGGAGTTATGCTATCGCATATGAACATCGTCAACAATGCGATTAACGTGGCAGGCTGTCAGAACCTGACGGAGGTAGATCGTATTTGCATTCCAGTCCCGTTTTTTCATTGCTTCGGCTGCGTTATGGGGACGCTGGCATGTGTAGCTACAGGCGCTACGATGGTTCCGATCATCTCCTTTGATCCGCTTGCAGTACTTCGGGCGGTGCAGGATGAGAAGTGTACGGCACTGTACGGCGTACCGACGATGTTTATAGCAGAGCTGAATCATCCAGATTTTGAGCAGTTTGATCTGAGTTCCCTGCGAACCGGTATTATGGCGGGGTCACCGTGCCCGGCTGAAGTAATGAAGAAGGTCGTGGATGTAATGGGTGCCCGTGAGATTACGATTGCATATGGTCAGACGGAATCTGCGCCAGTCATTACGCAAACACGTCCGAATGATACGATTGAACAACGCGTATCGACTGTAGGACGCGTTCTTCCGCATGTGGAAGCGAAAATTGTGGACCCGGCGACAGGTGAGGAGCTTGGAGTTGGAGAACAGGGTGAGCTTTGTACCCGTGGCGTACATGTTATGAAAGGCTATTATAATATGCCGGAGCAGACGACACGGGCCATTGATCATGAGGGCTGGCTGCATACAGGAGACTTAGCGACTATAGATGAGAATGGGTACTATCGAATTACAGGTCGCCTCAAAGATATGATTATTCGTGGCGGAGAAAATGTCTATCCACGCGAGATTGAAGAATTCCTCTACACACATGATACGATTGTAGATGTACAGGTAGTTGGGGTGCCAGACAAACTGTACGGAGAGCAGATTCTTGCCTGCATTAAAGTAAAGGAAGGCGAAACGCTCACGGCGGAAGAAGTAAAAGAATACTGTCGCGGCAAAATAGCTCGTTATAAAATTCCACATTATGTACAGATTTTAGACGAGTATCCGATGACAGCATCCGGTAAAATTCAGAAGTTCCGTTTGCGTGAACAGGCGATTGCGGCGCTGGGGATTCAGTAGATATCGTAAGTTTGTTTAATGAAGGTGATGTCGGCAAAGTGTGGAGGCGGGAAGCGGAGAAGAGAGAAGTTCGTCACTTGATTATGCGCTGCGGGGGAGCGTGACTGTCCGCTCCAGGAGTCAGGCAGACGTGCCCGCAAAGGGGGCCATGATGATCTGCTTCGCTGCTTGCGGGCAAAAGCTCGTCTGCCGGACTCCTTCTGCTGGGTAGGCGCATAAAAGCGTTCTTTACTTTCTCTCTTCTCCGCTCCCGACACACTTTACTGCTCGCACCTTTAAACAAACTAAGTTTCATGCTGTATATGGACAAACCAGGGGATGTCTCGAAAGTCATGTAAGTGACGGATGAGACATCTTTTTTATGTTTCTTGCATAGAAAAGCTTCGCATCTCGATAATGCTTGAAGATATTCAATCAAACTGTGTTAGGAGCGGGATTGGGCGGGGCAGCGGAACGCCTGTACATGATTTCCTAGCGGAAGGAGACAGGCGAATGGGCCTTTGCCCACAATGCTTCGAGGTAACTACATCGTAGGCTTTTTTTGTGGGCGAGTTCGCCTGGCACCTGGAGCGGACAGTTACAGCTTCTCTGTAAGTGTACTAAAGTGACGAGGTCCCGCCCAATCCCACTCCTCAACCACACTTTGTCGAGAACAGCATTTCTCTTCCGATGCCCCATATGGTAAGCTAATGGAGAATGATCCAGACTGAGGAGAGAAACAACGTATGATTGAGATTTCACAGCGATTACAACGAATTGGCGATCGAGTGGAGCAGGGGAGCCGGGTGGCTGATATCGGCTCTGACCACGCGTATTTGCCGACTTATTTAATACAGAAGGGCATTGCCGCTTCATGCATTGCCGGTGAGGTAAATAAAGGGCCGTGGCAGTCTGCCGTACGCCAGATACAATCGGTGGGACTGACAGATCGGATCGAAGCTCGCCTTGGGGACGGACTAGCTGTGCTTGAACCAGGAGAAGTAGACGTAGTATGTATCTCCGGCATGGGTGGAAGCCTGATTGCCTCCATTCTTGGGGCGGGGGAAGCGAAGCTCGTTGGTGTCAGACAGCTTATCTTGCAGCCAAATGTCGCTGCTCCCCTTGTACGCCGCTGGCTCATCGAGCATGGTTGGCAGCTTGTCGCGGAAGACATTCTTGAGGAAGACGGAATTATTTATGAAATTTTGGAGGCGCGACCGGGTGATCCAATGGTTCCGTATGAAAATAGCACACGGACTCCAGCCGATCTTATAGAGCTTGGACCGCACCTGTGGCGTAAGCAGTCTCCAGTGCTGCATAAGAAATGGTCACTTGAGTGTACGAAGCTGCGGTCGGTGCTTGATCAAATGGCGAAAGCGAAAAGTACGGAAGCTGAAAGCCGCAGGCAGGAAATGGAGAAGAGACTGACCTGGATGGAGGAGATGCTGACATGTATGCAAATGGACAACGTATAATCCAATATTTTGAACAATTTGCCCCGAAGCATCTGGCGATGGAAGGGGATAAAATTGGGCTGCAGGTGGGCACGTTACAGAAAGAAGTTAAGAAGGTGATGATTGCCCTCGATATACTTGAGAATGTAGTTGATGAAGCAATCGCAGAAGGGGTAGACTTGATTATTGCCCATCATGCCGTTATTTTTCGTCCGCTCAAAAACTTGCGCACCGACTTGCCAGCGGGCCGTCTGTATGAGAAGCTGATCAAGCACGATATCGCTGTCTATATCGCCCATACAAATCTTGATGTAGCAGAAGGTGGCATTAACGATTTGATGGCCGAAGCACTTGGGCTAACAGATGTGGATACACTAGAGACGTGGCATGAGCAGAAATTGAAAAAAATCGTTGTCTATGTCCCGGTATCGCATGTAGATCATGTACGGAATGCCATGACACAGGCTGGAGCTGGCTGGATTGGCCAGTATAGTCACTGTTCGTTTGGTGTACATGGAACGGGAACGTTTATGCCGCATGAAGGGACGACCCCTTACATAGGTGAGCAAAATCAACTTGAACAGGTAGAAGAAGTGCGGCTCGAGACGATTATGCCGGAAGACATACAAACGCGTGTCGTAAAAGCCATGATGGCCGCCCATCCGTATGAGGAAGTTGCCTATGATATTTACCCGGTTGAGCAGGTGGGGAAAACATGGGGGATTGGTCGTATTGGTAAGCTGCCGCAGGCGATGGAACTTAAAGCATTTGCTGAACAGGTGAAGAAAGCATTCGGCGTATCGGGTGCGCGTGTAGTAGGCGAGCTGGATCGCCCTGTACGTAAGGTAGCTGTTCTCGGCGGAGATGGAAACAGCTTTGTCTCGAAAGCGATGTTTCGTGGTGCAGATGTGCTTGTAACTGGCGATATTTATTATCATACGGCACATGATGCCATGGCAGGAGGTCTCTCGATTGTAGATCCCGGTCATAACGTGGAGAAGATTATGAAGCAGGGAGTACAGAAGGTGCTTGCAAAGCGCTTGCATGAAGACCGTCTGGATACAGAAGTCATTATATCTCGTGTAAACACAGATCCGTTCACGTTTATATAAGAGAAAGAAGAGGAGAGAAAAGAAATACCAATTATGGAAGAAGCACAATCATTGCTTATATGGGATCGAGTACGTCAAGAATGTAGTCAAATTAAAGAAAAGCTTACATCACTCAAAGCGGAAGAACGAGAGCTTATGGAGCGACGACGATCTGCCGAGCAGAAGCTCGAGGCTTTGGGTACACCTGCAGATGACGATATTGACGGTAAAATTAACCTTGCACTAGCACAGCAGGAACTTTGGCTTGTGAACAAAGATGAAGAGCGTTTTTTTGAGCGCCGTTTTACCGAAGAATCGGTCCTTAGGGAAAAGAAACGCGAGAAGGAAGCAGAAGCAGAACGGTACAAGGCCGTGCTGTCTACTGATACTCTGGCGTTGTATCACCGTATTAGTGATCTCATCTCGGATAATCCGGTTGTAGAAGTGCGCCGCCGTTCTTGCATGGGATGCTATCTGCCTTTATCTGCTGTACAGATGGAAGAGTGGGAACGTAAGCAAAGTTTGATTGTATGTGAGGAATGTGGGCGTATTCTCGTCTAGCATATAGGATGTAATCAAACGGAAAACATTTTTTCATACAAAAAGGCTGATATCTTTTTGCGACATGTTATAATGGCGGTACTATGCTTCATACAAATACATTGTGAATATAGAAGAAATAAGCATAAATTTTTTACGAGAAAAGAGGAGTCGCCTTGCTTTTAACAAGTCATTTAGACCATCGTTTGGAAAAAAAGTTCAAAGAGCTGTATGAGACCCATCTAGAGCGTTCGAAAGCGATCGACTGGAGCTACCATGAATTCTTGCCGTGGGATCAAGGGCAAGATTTTAAACGTGTCCCATACGAACCGGGACAGGGGAACCTAACAGAGGGGTTGCGCATCGCTGTCGAAACGGCACTGCTGACTGAAGTGAATCTGCCGTGGTTTACTAGCTACCTGAACGAAACGTTTCGTGGTTCCTTCAGCGTAATGCACGATTTTATCCATACATGGACAGCAGAAGAAGATCAGCACTCTAGTCTGCTGGAGACATATTTGCTGCTGACGCGCAATGGCGACCCGCGTACCATTCACCAGCTGCGTAAGCAGACCGTCGAACACGGCTGGGTTGACCATTTTACGACACCGTTGGAGACGCTTGCATATACAACATTGCAGGAGCTGGCTACAATGGTATTCTATAATAATGTAGCCCGTGTAGCACGAGAAGAGGACCCGATTCTGGCGACACTTCTGCGCCGTCTCTCTAAAGATGAGGTGCTGCACTATGCGTTTTATCGTGATGCGGTAAAAGCGCATCTTGAAGTAGATGAGAATTACGTCTATCATCTTGCTGGGGTTATGGTTAACTTCACGATGCCAGGCACTGTAATGCCAGATTACGATGAGCGGATGAATGTGATTGCCAAGGAAGCATACGGTCCGATTGAATATTTTGACCAGGTTTATGAAGTGCTGATGGAATACTGGGGAATTGAATCTCTCCGTCCAAGTGCACCAGAAGCAGAAGAAGCACGTC
This sequence comes from Aneurinibacillus uraniidurans, assembly GCF_028471905.1. Classification (NCBI taxonomy): domain Bacteria; kingdom Bacillati; phylum Bacillota; class Bacilli; order Caryophanales; family Paenibacillaceae; genus Aneurinibacillus; species Aneurinibacillus uraniidurans. The sequence goes on from NZ_CP116902.1 coordinate 1,039,015, forward strand.
AGCGCATCATCACCCATTATGGTCGCTTAAAGCGGGTCTGCGCCCGTCTGCGTGCCGCAAAACAAAAAATTCGCTAAGCAAACAGCATGTTGTACAAGCCCGGAAGCGATTCCGGGCTTTTTCGTAGGGAAAAAAGGGGGAGGAAGAAATGAACAGTGAGATGACCGCTATTGTCGAGAAGATGCGAGAGTTCCGCTTGGATGCAGGGATTACACTGCAGGAGATTGAGCAAGGAACGGGCATCTCGATTCAGCGTTTGAAGCGGATTGAGCAAGGGACAAGCCCGCTCACAGTAGAAGAAATGGAGGCGCTTCTTTCCTTTTATCAACTGGATGCGAATGAAGTGCTCTCTTATGGAAGTTTGCAGGCGCAGAAGGTGCAGAAGCAGAGCCGCCTGACAAAAGGAGTAATCTGGGCTGCAATTTTTGTCGTAGCGGGATATGGAGGCTATCAAGGGTATCAAGTTGTTACAGCAGGGAAAAAGGCGGTAGCTGTTCCGGAGACTATTCCTGCTGTAGCAAAAGAAGAGAAAGTAAACGATCTGCTATCGTCCCAAAAAACGGGAGAGAAACCGACTGCTGAGCCGAAAAAAGCAGTTGCGACTAAAGAGCCCTCCCCTCTTTTTCGGCTAGCTGTCTCGGGTGACACGGCATATCGCAGTGCCTCGGTTCGTCCGGCAGCAGGCGCAGACTTTCATCTGATTCCGGTATACGGATTTACACCAGGTGGTGACATTCCGGCCTGGCTTGTACAAGCGGCGAAGAATGGGGCGGCGGGCATTGATGTGGCCAATAGTGATGTTTTGGCGGGCAAAGCACGTGAACAGGTAACAGCAGAAATAAAACGGCTGCGCAATCAGAATATCCCGGTACTTGGATATGGCACGCAGGCGGAGGCATTTGCCCCGTATATTCGTGAGAAAAATGGAACGAAGTATGGCATGCTTGCCTTCTCGCGCATCGTTCCTTCCGTGGATTGGAAAGCAGAAGCAGGACAAGCGGGGGTGGCAGATGCATATGGTACGCACATTTTGGATGATATTCGGCGTGCCAAAAAGCAGGCAGACGTAGTTGTCGTCAACATGTTTTGGGGAGCATCTGATAGTACGAAGCCTGAGCGCTACCAGAAAGATATGGCGCAGGAGCTTATTGATGCAGGTGCAGACGTCATTATTGGACATCGCGCGCAGGCTGTACAGCCATATGAAGTATATAAAGGGAAATATATTTTTTATAATATTGGTTCACAGCAAGTAGAGCTAGCATTCGAGGGAAAAGTGTTGAAAGAAGCAGCCTTCGTAACCGGCTCCAATAAAAAAATAATTACAATCCAGAAATAAAAGATAATTTATAAAATAAAATACATTGCTCTTTATGTATGAACTATGTATAATTATCACTATATATTAATAATTATACTGTTCGTAAAGGGGAAGTTAGTATGAAGATGTGGAAGAAAGCGAGTATTTTGTTCCTCGTTGTTGCAATGGGAGCATTGACTGCTGCATGCGGGAAAACAGGAGACGCCAAGCAGACTGCTGACGGTAAAAAAATTGTAGCGGTAACACATGCCGTGTTCCCGCCGTTTGAGTATATGAGTCCGGATGGCAAGCCGCAGGGCTTTGATGTGGATGTCATCAAGGCGATTGGGAAAGAAGTTGGGCTTGATGTTGATGTACAGGATGCAAGCTTTGATGGGGCACAAGAGCAAGTGAAAAATGGAAAAGCTCAGATTGCGATTGCTGCGATTACAATTAACGACAAGCGTAAGAAACAATTCGCTTTCTCTGATCCGTATTTTGAAGCGAAACAGCTGATTATGGTTCCAGAAGGCTCGCCTGTAAAATCGCTAAAAGATGTGAAAGACAAGCGTGTAGGTGTTCAACTATCTACAACAGGTGCGCTCATGGCAGAAGGAGTGCTTGGCAAGGGCAGTGCGAATTTGAAGCAGTTTGATGACCTTCCGTCTGCGATGGATGATTTGTACAATAAACGGATTGATGCTGTGATTGGTGATAATGTTCCGATGTTGACGCAGATGAAAAAGACAAACAAATCAGGTTTTGTAACGATTGAGGACCCATCTATGCCGAAGGAAAACTATGGGATCATGATGAATAAGAACGACAAAGAAATGGTTGCCAAAATCAACGAAGGATTGAAAAAGATTAAACAAAACGGCACATATGATGCGCTGTACCAAAAATACTTTAAGCAAAAATAAGCTGGAAATAGAGGAGAGAATCCATGGATTCTCTTTTTTTATTCCCAAATTCCTGTTATTCCTGCTACAATAAAGAATGTCCTATACAGGTAAAGGAGATTGACTTTGACTATGAGAAAAAAATGGACAATGGCGACGACCGCGTTGTTTGTCTCGATCAGTTTGTTAACGACCGGATGTAACACACGGGTCATGGAGCATGAGAACCAGGCGCTAAAAACGGAACTCGATACAGTTAAGAAACAATTGGATACTACCCGCCAGCAAGTAAAAACAGCGGAAGACGCGAAAGCGAAATTGGAAAAAGTAGCGGCACTCACGAAAAGTCCGGATGTAGATGAAACAACACTACCACAGCTTGCCTACATTCAGGCAGAGGCTGTGCAAACAGCATTTTATGGCGCATATGGCACGGGGATGCCGCAAGCTGCGTCGGATGTAGATTCTGTGCGAAAGCTTGCACTTAAGCAGTATCGTAATATGCTGGTGCCGATTGCTGTAGACGACTTTATTAACAGTGAGTCCAAACGTTTGCAGAGTGCCTGGACAAGCCGAACAGCAGCGGCTCCGGTACAAGATCGCTTAAAGCAAGTGTCGTTGAAGGAGAAACAGGACAAATCTGCTGTAGTAGAAGCAATCGTAACGCGAACACCGCTTTCGGCTACTCCGACTCCAGCTCCTACAGGCGATGTATTAATAACGATTACGATGGAAAAAACTCAATATGGATGGAAGCTGAGCTCTATGCAGACAGGTCCGGTTCCACCGGCTCAGCCTGCTGTAACGCCTGCTGATCCAACGCAAAATAAAAACTCTTGAACCATCAGGCTCAAGAGTTTTTTTCGTGAATGACTAGCTGGATACTGAAATCGCTGGAAATAAAATTGATGGTGCACCAAACTGGCTGTGGCCGCTTGGCATGGAGAACTCGAAGTCGTTCGCTTTTACTACGGGTTGACTAAACAGGTCAAAGAAATTGTGGGCGATCGTAATATCTTTGACTGGAGACGCGAGCTGGCCGTTCTCAATTCGATACCCTTGCGCTGCAAGCGAGAAATCCCCAGAGATCGCATTTGTGCCAGAATGAAGGCCCTGTACGTCGGTAATGTAGAGACCGCTGCCCATATCCGCAAACAGTGTCGCTAACTCTTGTGTGCCATTCGGAATTTGCAGGCGGTGCGGTGCGATTTGCACGGTGCCTTTGTAGCTGCGCAGTCCGTGTGCCGTCGGTGTCTGCTTCATCTCCGCTGCTGTTTTCAGGCTGTGCAAGTAGCTCTCGATCACACCATCACGCACGAGATACAAGGAACGAGTATCGACTCCTTCATCATCAAATAAAATGCGCTCATGGCCGGAATGTGGGTCATCGAGCAGATCCAATGAGCCGAAGAATTTCTCTCCGAGCATGCCTTCTAAGCGCGATGTACCTTGAAGGACATTGCGGGCTGAGAAAATGCTGCTATATACACCGAGCAGCGAACAGATGATGCGCCGGTCGAGCACAACTGGGTATGATCCGGTTGGTACAGCCTTGCCGCCGAGCTTACGGCGTGCCTTACCTGCCGCTTCTTCAATGAGAGAATCAAGCGATACGTGTCGCAAATCTCCAATGTAGTAGGAGCTGTCGGTTTCGACATCATCCCCACGTTTTACGATGACAGATAAATACGCCATGCTGTAGTTGGAACGAAACGATTTGTTTAATCCATACGTATTGGCGATGCGGCGCATACCGTCTCCTGAGCTGATCATCGCATAGCTGACATCCGATACGTCAGCTGCCTGCCGCGCTTTGCTCTCAAGTTCGAGAGCCAGTGCGATTTTTTCTTCTTCTGTTATGTCAGGTTGACTGTCATGCCAGCTGCCTTCCTGTTTTTCTGCGAGAAGCGGTTCTTGCTCATGAATAAGGGATGCATTGTCTTTAACCATATCGAGCAATGCTTCCAGCTCAGACGAATGAACACGTTCCGTATACGCATAGCCGGTACCGTCTTGATGCGTTCCGCGTACTCCAATACCTGCTGTATTGGTCTTTTTATACGACTCGATTTTGCCCTCGTATGCCTGAACGCTGAAGTTTGTTGATTCACTGGTCAGTACTTCGAGTTCTGCAATGTGTTTCTTCTGGGCTAGTGCAAATAATTGCTCAATCATTGGCTACCTCCTACTGTCAGCTGAGATACGCGCAGGGCAGGCTGCCCAACATTTACCGGGATAGAGCCGCTGACCGAGCCGCACATGCCCTGGCCTGGCAGGAAGTTATCGCCGACCATATCGACGTCGTACATCGTCTGACGCCCGTTTCCGATTAGGGTGGCCCCTTTAACCGGATAGGTCAGCTTGCCGTTTTCAATCATATAGCCCTCAAGCACGGCAAAGTTAAAATCGCCTGTTGTCGTATTCACGCTGCCTCCGCCCATCGTCTTGGCGTACAGGCCGTGTTCAGTCGAGGTAATCATATCCGCCAGCTTATCCGAGCCGGGGAGAATATACGTATTGGTCATGCGGGAGGTCGGAGCGTAGCGGTACGATTGGCGGCGTGCTGAGCCGGTTGGCGCCATATTCATCCGGCGTCCGTTCAATTTATCAACAAGATATCCTTTGAGAATACCGTTCTCGATCAGAACGTTGCGGTGACTGTGCGTACCTTCATCGTCGACATGAAGTGAGCCCCATTCATTTATAATGGTGCCATCATCTACTGCCGAGATTTTCGAGCTGACGACCTGCTGGCCGAGTTTGCCTGCATATGGGCCTTTGCCTTTAGCAACCGCTGTCGCCTCCATGCCGTGCCCGCATGCTTCATGAAAAATAACGCCGCCAAATCCATTATCGATTACAACAGGCATTTTACCGCCTGGGCAAGGTTTTGCTTCCAGCATGCGCACAGCGATGTCTGCCGCATCTTCGGCAAGAGCACGCAAGTCGATTTCGTTATAAAACTCAAATCCTTTTTGCGCGCCAGGTGCGATATAACCGCGCTGCTTCTGGTTATCTTCTGTCGCGATCGCTTCGACAAACAGCCTTGTTCGCACGCGCTTGTCTTCAGCCCATAATCCTTCTGAGTTGGCGATCAGGACATTTTGTGTTTCGTCAAAATAGCGTGTTTGCACTTGCGTGATCGCGGTATGGTACGCCATCGCGTGGTGGCTAACTTCCGCGAGCACGTCTCGCTTACGATAAATTGAAACAACACGCGGATCAATGAGCGCGATATGGCGGGGGACGATGAGCTCCTTTTGAAATGTGATTGTACGATTCGCCTGTGTGCCTTGCTTCGCAGCTAAGGACAAGCGGCGTGCTGTATCGATCAGGTGAGCCTCGTCTTCGTTGCTTGTATATGTGTACAAGTAATCAAAGCCATGAAAAATCCGAATTCCAATGCCGAAATCCTGGCCTGAGCGGGCTTTTTCGACCTCGCCTTTTACCATTGAGATGTTTTGCTCGATTCGATTCTCAACAAAAACTTCTGCAAAATCTCCTCCGTGCGAAAGCGCAGCTTGTAGAACACGCTCCACAGTACTTGGTGCTAGCATGACGATTCTCCCCTTTCTGTGCGAATATACTGGTAGTATTCTTATTTTATGATATGAAAAGGTTTTACGGAAGGATTTGTGGGAGGATGTATTACGTCTATATCGTACAATGTTGTGACGGAACGCTGTATACAGGTTCCACGAATGATGTCTATGCCCGTCTGCGCAAGCATAACGAAGGCAAGGGGGCAAAGTACACGCGGGGTCGCACCCCGGTAGTACTGGTGTATGTAGAAGAGTTGCCGGATAAAAGTACGGCGCTTAAGCGTGAATACGAAGTGAAAAAATATTCGCGAAAACAGAAAGAAAAATTGATCGCAGCCCATACAGAAAGTGCGGTTATTTTCGCAGGAAACGAGCATCTTAAGTACGGGGAGGTGATACAAATGGCTAAACGTTCTCCAGCAAACACAGACGTAAACCAGGTGCGTCAGCAAAACGCAGCTTCTCAGATGGGAAATTCTGAAACTGAGTTCGCAAGCGAAACAGATGTGCAAGCAGTGCGTCAGGCGAACCAGCAATCTGCTGCGAAAGCGCAGCAGAACAATCAGCAGAGCAATCAGAGCAACCAGTTCTAAGTTCTGCATGACAAACGAGATTCCGGGATATCCCGGGGTCTCGTTTTTTTATAGGTAAAAGTTATATCGATGATAATATCTATATATTTGGATTATGACCCATCTTTTATTATGATGGATGAAGATAGCGAAATGGTTCTATTTCACATAGTGGAGGGGTAGAAGGTGGAACATAAACGAGCGAATGTTATGGCGAAATTTGATGAAATAGCAAGCAAGTATGATGAGCAGCGGAAAAAGTTGATTCCGTGCTTTGATGATTTTTATAGCATTGCAGTCTCAGCTGCCAAGACAGCGAATGATTCTCCGAATATCCTGGATGTAGGGGCGGGTACAGGGCTTCTTTCTGATTTTGTAATGGAGAAATATCCGAAGGCATCCTTGACGCTTGTTGATATTTCTGAGAAAATGCTGGAAATGGCCCGAGTGCGATTTGAGAAGTATCCAAATGTGACATACATTGTGGATGATTATACGAAGCATGACTTTACTGAAAAATTTGATGTCGTGATTTCTTCCCTTTCGATTCATCATTTAACAGATATGGAGAAGAAAAATTTATATGAGCGTATTTTCTCGTTATTGAAGGCAGATGGCGTATTCGTAAATGCGGATCAAGTTTTGGGCAGTACATCGTACATTGATGAGCTTTACAAAACAGACTGGAAGCAAAAAGTAGAGAACAGCGGACTGGCGAGACAGGAAATTATGTCCGCTTATGAAAGAACGAAGCTGGATAAAATGTCAACGCTTGAAGAGCAGATTAGCTGGCTAAAAGAAGCTGGATTTTCGGATGTGGATTGCATGTATAAATATTTTAATTTTGTTGTTTTGTACGGCAGGAAATTAATTGATTAATAAGGAGCAAACATTGGGATGCCTGTAACGTCATTCGTCATAATCAGTTTTCTTGTAGTGGCCGTAAGTACGGTAGCACTGCTGATGAGAAATCCACTTGCTACGAAAGTAACTACCAGTAAAATAGCTGAAAAGTTGAAAGGGGCAGATTGGGTTCAAAATCACTGGAAAGCCGGATTATTTTTGTTCGGCATAAATGCCGGTCTTTTTTTCTTCACAGGCTTTCTGCTCTATTTGCTTATGTATTTTTTGGTTCCACTTTTCCACATTACCATTATGGTGGTGGCTGTAGTGGTAAGCCTTTTGTTTTGGAGTGTAGCTGGCGCATCGTGGAAGGGGACGAAAGGAAATCGGATTAAGGCTAGTGCGGTAGGAAGCAGCTTTTATGCATTGCTCGCTTTGGGATTTGTGTATATGCTGATGACCTTGCAGCCGGCTTATCCAGGTGAAGACACGTTTATGCGTGCGATTGGCGTAATGTTTGGGATCATTGTGGCCGTGACAGCGTTTGTCTCCTGCTTTCTGATTACCGGTTTTGCAGCTGGGAGAAAAACAAACAGCTTGTAGCGGCCTGCAGGTAGTATAGGTTAATAATTTTTAAAAACATTCTTGACTGAGCAGGCTGGCTGATATAAAATGAACCTTGTCGCTGAAATAAAAAACAGCATAAAGGGAGTATAGCCAAGTGGTAAGGCAAAGGTCTGCAAAACCTTTATTCCCCGGTTCAAATCCGGGTACTCCCTCCATACAGCCTGCGGTCGTGGTGGAATTGGCAGACACGCTATCTTGAGGGGGTAGTGATCTATGATCGTGCGAGTTCGAGTCTCGCCGACCGCATCCGTATTCATTTACGGACTCATAGCTCAGTTGGTTAGAGCGCTACGTTGACATCGTAGAGGTCGCTGGTTCGAATCCAGTTGAGTCCATCATATGCAGTAGAGATTAAAGCCTTATTTTATAAGGCTTTTTTTCATGTTTACAAATGTACACCTTTGCAAACAGAAATGGTAGCAGAGGGGCTTTGACTATGAAAACATTCGCTTATATTCGTGTATCCAGTAAAGATCAGAATCCAGACAGACAAAAGTATGGGATGTTGCAGCTAGGAATAAATGAACGTGACATATTCATGACAGAGAGAGTGGAAAAGACTTCAATCGCCAACAGTATCAAGCGTTGAAGCAGTGCCTGCGTGAGGGGGCCTGCTTTATACCAAGTCCATTGATCGATTCGGACGGAACAGTAAAGAGATAAAGCGAGAATGGGAGTACATCACACAGGATATTAAAGCCGACATAAAGGTTTTGGATATACCGCTACTGGACACGACACAGCACAAGGAATTGCGGTTGCGAAGGCACAAGGGAAACATCTGGGCAGACCACAAATGAACCTGGATATACTGAGCAAAGAACAGAGGGAAATGCTAGGACCCAATTATGAGAAATGGCAAAGCAAAGAGATAACCGCTGTCTAGTTTATGGACATGTTAGGGCTGAAAAAATACATTCTACAAAGTCGTGAAGGAATACGGACAGTCGTTGATATAACGGCTGTTTTTTAGTTGGAGAAAGGACGCGGATGCCATAACACATCATAACGGACACCTAGCAAGCCTATAGAACGTTCCGAATTTCTAAGTGTCTCGTTCTTCTATTGAAGTGTACAAGCCATTCTGTGAGACGCTAGATGAAATATAACTTTTATCTACAATAAAGGGTTGAGAAACCCTTATTTTTATTGGCTTTTTAAAGGGTTAATTCCGGAAAAGGGGGGTGTTTTACATTTTTTTAAATGTTTTTATTCCTGCTTATGCTCGAAGTACACCCGTTCCCGCAATCAACTCAAAAATTCCAACTGATTAAATTTCCTATAAATGGTATGATGGTAATTGGATGAAAGGATTGGTTTATTGTGTAAGGTGGTGTGTAGATGTTCAGAAAGAAGTGGCTATTATTTCTTTTCTTCCTTATTCCATTCACTTTTATAGGCATGTCCGCTGATTTCTATTTGGGGTCAGGAATTGGTTATTTTATTGTGTTGTGTGCATTTATAATAATAACCTTTTTTCAATCATCTATTAGAAATATGTTGCTTTTAAATTTCTTATCGTTTTTAAGTTCATTCGTATTTAATAGGTTCTTGCTTCAAGGTACAGAATCTTACTTTAAACCTTTTACATCAGGAACGTTAGTAGTTGTTGAATCATGTCTTTGGTTGATTCCCCAGCTCCTGATTTTTAGTATCAAAACGGTGAAGCAAAATGGATAGAGAATAATTTTATTCGAGATGGGGCAGCTATATGTACATCGTTATATGCAGATGCTTTGATTTATTGGATAAACAACTACAGATTTAAGGAGAGAAAAGCGGTAGCGGAAATTGTAGAGCAGCCTGACGTTGTGTCAAGAAAGACAATTTTCTTTTAGTTGTGAGTAGATAGTACATAGTTTGTAAGGTAAATCTTTATAGGAGAATGTGTACTGTTTTTGGTTTAGATAGTGTAAAGAGATAATAGTGGAAGAATGATTTTATTGAATAACAAAGCTTAGCACCTTATCTACATAAGGGATGGTGATAATTTGATGAATAAAACAAGGGTCATACCTGAGCCACATAGATATGCGGTTTGTGCTCCTGCTGATATACCGATTAAGACTTTTTACAAGGGAGTTTTTGATGAAGTTTTTATTTTTCTTCATCCCTTCATCAAACCAATAACAATTGATATAGAATCATTTTACCCAGATACATATCCCTGTAAAAATGATGTTATTAGAACATGTGAATTGATTACATGGACAGAGTTTTTAAAGTTGTCATGTATTAGAGATTTTCGCCAGTTAGACATTGGATTACGCACAATGATTTTGGGGTTGCGAAAGCAATTTGCAAATGAGCACCTTGCTAAGGTAATCAAAGATACTTGTGAACAAAAGAAATTAGTTCCACCAACAGAAGGTTGTCTACCAGAGTTGTTGACGAATAGATTGTTACAAGCAGTAAAGAATGAGGGGCATGATTGGTTCTGGGTGGGAGATGAGTTTTGCACAGAACGAAAGCTAGAGTACATTGATGATTTAGTTAAGGATAATGACCCATTTGGAAATCAACATTTAAACCTTTTTACACACGATAATAAAATCTTATTTACAACTCATTGGGATAGTCACTTTTCAATGGTATGTTCAGACAAAGACACAATAAATAAAATTGTTGATTACTGTAACTTAGAAGGTTTTTATTGTGATGAGCAAACTGAAATTTATTGGAGTTGTCAAGATGAGCAATAGAAATAATGGAAAAAAGCTCAAAACAAGTCGGTCATATATAGAGGTTGGCTTCTTTATTACCTTTACGTGTTAAGTACCGAATCAAAGCACGATTTTATTAATGATATTAGAGAGGGTCTTATGGGAAAAGAATTTGAGTTAAGAATCTTGAAGCAGTATTGGTTAGGTGACGAATCAGAAGATTTATGCTCACATGGAGAAATAGTTCTGCGTGTAAGAAATTTAATGATTTCAAGTGAAGAAGATGGGGAATGGAATATATCTGAATCTGCACTGGCTTTGTTAAGGACAGTAGTTGCAGATTTTCCATGTGACCAAATTCCAAAGTATTACGTTGAGGGAATACAGGATGAAGAGTACCTTATCTTTCATTGTGGATGCTATATGATGTTTTGTCCAATGAATATAGGGTGGCAAGTCAAGCATGAAAATGCTCATGTATTATTAACAGACTTCAAGAAAAATGAAGGTTCAATTAAATTCCATAATTTAGAGATCAAAGTTCCATTATCTATTTATGCTAATGAGATTTACACCTTCGCAATAGAAGCCAAGCAATTGTATGAAGGTCACCAAAAGAAACTCATAGATAATGAATTGTTTCAAGGGCAATACCATCAGTTTTGGGAAGAATACAATGAACTATTAGAGCAAGTCAAAACGATAGTAAATACATGAAAGAGCAATTTTATGGCGGTGAAAATGAAATGGAAACATGGAAATATTCCACAACGGCTGATTACTTTGATTTACTGGATTTTCATGATGCCTTAGTAGAAAAAATAGAGGTAAATAAAGGTGAAATAACCGTTGATATAGAATCAATCAACATTCTACCGCATCATCCGCTTAATCCCTTTGATGTTGCTAAAAATACTGATAAATGTCGTTTAGTATTTGTCGAACCAATCAAAAATGAAGCTATATACTTTAACAACGATAATATACCACAACGAATCGAATGTACTAATTTCAAAGAATTGGAAATTATGAAATTTGACTGTAAACAGCACTTTGAATACTATTTGTATGAAATATTCGGTTCAGCCAATGGGTTTTGTGAGTGGAAAGTGGTAGCAAAAGGATTTTACCTTTACTGGAACGATTTCGTGGCAGATGCTTGGTTTGTTAATTGGAATAAGGATACATAAAACAAGGATTTTGTTCAACTAACGGGCAGTTTAACTTAATTAGGTAATACCGAAAATGTAGTTATAATAGAGTTTAAATAAAGGTTCATAGGAGTGAAGTGAGATATGAAACCAATTGTATATAATGGGTTTCCACTTATGATGGAAACAGAAACTGATGGATATATTTATGGCGAAATCACTGACCACTTTAATTTTGATTATGAGGAAGATGAGAGTTGTACGTCAGGAGATGGATTTGTTCAAGCACCCGATGGGAGCAGGGCGGGAATTATATGGGGAGTTGAAGAAGAACCATATTTATCAGTTTGTATTGAGTCAGAAGAAGATAGATGGGGAGTTTACAATGTAGGCTTTGTTAAGCCTATAAAAACGATTGATGACTTAATATTCAATTTCAAAACAGTGTTACCATTAATTAAAGGGGCGTACAACAGTGCAAAGTTTGATAAATAAAAATCTGGCGTTAAAGACCAACAGTTAGTTCTAGACAATAAAGATAATAACTTTGTTGAACTAACGGAAATCGATAGTTAAATCAAAGAGCATTTTTATAGGAGACGAAAGAAGCTTTGATTAATATTAAAGATGAATTTTTGAAAAGAACGATTGATTGGCAAAAAAAATTAAATGAAGATGAATGGTTTTTTTCCAGATTATATGAGAATTTAACAAATGACCTAACGCCTGAAGAGTGTTTTAGTTTAATACCGCAGGCAGTTGACCTAACTCTGGAACAAACTGATGAATTTTTATGCGGTGAGTGTTTTGAGTATGTACTTGGTCTAGGTGTGGATTCCAACACAACTGAACTCAATCCTTACTTAGATAAAAATTGGGACACTTTAAATGAGCATGTCTCATCTTTTGGTGATTATCATAAGCATCGAGTTGCAGAATTAAAGCGTTATTACAGAAGGTAACAAGCCATGTAGATAAAACATGGATTTAATTGAAACAGAAGGAAGATGAATATGCGTGGCAATCTGTATTGAATTTAGATTAATTGAAGTCAATGCTACAATAGCGAGATACCAGTACGGTCAATGTATGAAAGAACTTGATGGAACTTTTGAAGTAGATATTCCAAAATTGATTTCAGGGGAAATATCTAAAGACACACCAATGGATGAAGTTGTCCGTTTGTTGCCATCTAAGTATATGAATCAATCAATGGCAAATCGAGCGTTCAGCAAGATATATAAATATTATTTGGAAAACAAAGGTTATCCGTCCGAAGGTGGCTATTATGCTTAAATAAAAGAGAAGTTCTACCCATAAGAAATCCCTACCGCATATAAGAGGGATAGAAGTCAAAATCCTTTAGCGATTCATCAAAGATGCTATTCTCAAAAACGATATAGATTTTTTTAATCCTAACTACTCTTAATGAGTGGCTTTTTTTGTCTTCTATAGCATGGTGGGGGGGGAATGAAGTTTTGATGATATGCTTGATTTTCTTGTATAAGGCATAACAGATGTGTAAACACCTCATGAAAATTTTTTCAATTCGTTTCGATTATAGTATGCTATTTTGATATAAATTGTTTGTGTGTATATCATTTTTTTATATTAGTAACATTTCTTATACTTGCTTAATTAGATTATTTTTAAGAGCGATTTATGGTTACAAATTGGTTACGAACTAAAAATAATAATAAGTAACAAACTAGAAATAATAAAAAGTAAAAGATAGAAAACGTCTTGATATTACTGGATTTATGGAACCTATAAATAATGAGAAAATAATAAAAAAAACGTAGTGTTCGGTTTTGACATCGTAGAGGTCGCTGGTTCGAATCCAGTTGAGTCCATCATACGCAATGGAAAAGGAGCCTACTAGTAGGCTCCTTTTGTTTTTGTGTACTAAATGTGTGGAATCATCGATTCCTGTTAGCGCAATAGCCGTTATCTTAAATACCATTTAATCGCATTCTTATATAAAACATTTTCGGCTTGTTCTTCTTCAAGAGTGTTGTAAATCAGTTCAATATCAGAATGATTATACGGTCTCTTTGCCCTCGTTGATGGTAAGTCCGTTCCAAACATTAAAGCATCTGGATTTACCGAATAAATCGAACGGATAGCCTGTTCTACATGAAGTTCAACCCTACCAAAGCCCGTCGCTTTAACCCTAACACCGTTGTCTACTAAAGCTAGGAGATGTTTAAATCCTTCTTTTGATAAACCCAAATGGTCTATCGAAACAGCAGGAAGAACTTTCAATGTTGATGCAATTTCAGGTAAAGAACTAGAGTCAATATATAATTCTGCGTGCCAGCCTACTAACTCATACACCCTTCTTGCAAAGTAGTCTAAACGAGATATATCTTCTGAGCCTCCTCGCTTGACATTAAAACGAATTGCTCTAACACCATAGTTATCAAGTTTTATGATTTCTTCATCCGATGTATCATGAGGCAATTGAGTTACACCAACAAAATTCACACCGAGTTTTTGTAGGGAGTCAATCAAATAAGATTGGTCAAATCCTTGAAACGAGCCAGATACTATTGCACCCCCTTTACTATGTAGATCCTGCACATTATTTAGATAGTCTTGGCAGGTAAAAGGATTCGGTAAAAATCCTTGATTTTCTAGTAAAGGAAAACGGGGATCAATGATATGCAAATGGGTATCAAATATGGTACGCATAAAACCACCCTTTCTTCTTTCCTTTCAAGGCAATCAACCCATCGTATAAAAAGATAGCTACTGTATGGACTCTGCTTCTTCAAAATGAAACTGCGGCGGTTTATGTCGGAATGCTTTCGTCATATAGACGAGATACAGCAATCCGAGCGTACTCCAGGCAAGACCGAGCATCACTGACTTGGCATCCAGATGCGCCCAGATAAAGCCGATGAAGCTAATTCCGATCAGGGGCAGTGCCGTATAGTTTAGCACGGCTTTCCAGTTGCGTTCTTTACGGCGTACCATATAGTGCACGATAACCGATAGATTAACGAACGTAAACGCCGTCAAAGCACCAAAGTTAATAAAGGATGTAGCAGTAATCAAATCTAGGAACAGTGCTGTTAGCGATGTCAGGCCAATAAGGACTACATTATACACAGGAACACCAAGGCGTGGATGTACATAGCCGAAGATTCGTTCTGGTAGCACGCGGTCACGTCCCATGGCATAAAGCAGACGAGATGCGCTTACACTTGATGCGATACCAGAGGCAAGTGTTGAAGTAAGAGCTGCTGCCAGAAAGATAGCCTGGAATAATGTGCCGCCAATTGTCAATGCGATTTCGGGAGATGCTGCTTCCGGATCATGAAACACGGAAATGTCCGGGAACAACAGCTGGGTAAAATATGAGACAGTCGTAAACAGCACACCACCGATAAGTGCGGCGAGAAACACAGCGCGTGGAATCGTTTGACGCGGATTTGGTGTTTCTTCTGACAGTGTGGTAACAGCGTCGAATCCAAGAAAAGCAAAACAGAGAATCGATGCACCTGACAGAAGAGCTGCTGCTTGCATATCAGGTGCATAAAATGGCTGCATCGAGAAGAGGTGCTCTCCTTTGTTCAGCAAGCCGCGAATAGCGAGCGTAGCGAACAGAATGCAGACAAGAAACTGGAATAAAACAAGAATGGCATTAATCGATACTGTAATCGTTACGCGGGACAGGTTCACAAGCAAAAGCACGGTGATAAATCCAACAATCCATATCCAGCCAGGTACGTTTGGGAATGCGGTAGATAGATAAATTTTAGTTAGCAGGGCATTGATCATCGGTAGAAATATGTAGTCAAGCAGTGCTGCCCAGCCGACAAGAAAGCCTAAATACGGATGCATGGTTTTCTGTGTATATGTATAAGCTGATCCGGCATTCGGATATACCCGTACCATCTTGCCATAGCTAGCTGCGGTAAATAAAATCGCGACAAGTGTCAGCACGTATGCCATCGGTACATGCCCACCGGTCTCGTCCGAAACAATACCGTATGTATCGAAAACAGCCATCGGTGCCATGTAGCCGAGGCCGATGAATACGATTTGCCAGAGTTTTAATGTTTTTTGTAAGTGCTGAGTCTTTCCTTCCAATCGTAAGTTCCTCCTTCGAAAAAAAACGTTTTGCAAAGGATAAGTGTACCATAAAAGCCAAGCATTTTTATGCTCGGCTTTGTGAATTTATACATTCGATCCAATTGTTCGCCCTGGATAAAACATGTTTTCCTCGTTGCGTGGGACCGTCTTGCCTGAGATATGGACAGGGGTAAGGCGGTAGACAAGTGTCGGGCTCCCCATACTGGAGCGATACCCATCTACATGAGCGGAAGCGAGCGCGTTATTGTAGTAGCCGGGCACGTATTTATCAAGCATCGCCTGCATGGCGGCGGTTGCTTCTGTAAGGTCTACCACACGCTCCGGGCATCCGAACACCATGACACTGCGATAAGCGGTGCCGGTATGGGCAGGGACAGGATGTGCAATCGTGCCCCAGTCTTCAACAACGGTAAAGCAGAGTGTGTCTATGTTCGTGTCCAATGCCTCGAATTTCCGGCCACCCTGACTGCCATGAAAATAAATATGGCCGTTATTCCAGGTAAAGTTGAGCGGAACAACGTATGTACCATGTTCGTCTTGCAGGCCGAGAAAACCTGTGCGAGAAGCGGTGAGACAAGCATCAATCTGGGCGGTGTCCTGCAGATCCTTTTGCGAGCGACGCATAGATGGCATAGTAGATGAGTGCGGGTGTTTCATATGGAATTCCTCCTTGAATGATAGGTTGTAGCGGGCGAATTGTTCTGCTAATGTGAATGTACCAGAACAATGCACGCAAATTTTTACGAGTATAAAGAGGAGGAAGAACGTTGTCAATCCCGTATTTTCAGCTGCGACGTAGAAGTTCTGTTCCGCTAGCAGAACAAATAGCAGAACAATTACTTGGAGCCATTCGCACTAGGCGGCTTACGGCGGGTCAGTCACTTCCATCCGTGCGTGAACTGGCAGCGAGTCTTGGTGTGAGCATGGAAACCGCACAAAAAGCGTACCGAATCCTCAAAGATGATGGCTGGATTGAGAGTCGTCCGCGCCACGGTACAGTCGTATCTCATGCACTGCCAAATTCGCTGATTATGCTGCCACCGAAGCATGTGGAAGCACGAGGTGGATTAATGGAGCAAGTGCGGTTACATCGGCAGACGCCTGATTTGATTCCGGTCTCTGGCATATCGCCTACGCCTGCGGATACACGATTTATGCGTGCGTGGAAGCAGGCGATGGGGGAGGTATTTGAGCAAACGTTTTCGCAGGAGAAAGCGGATCCGTTCGGACTTATAAATCTGCGCGAAAAGATTCAAGGAATGATGGCTGGACGCGGGATGTGGGCAGATGTGGAGTCGATTTGCATGGTAAATGGTACACAGCAGGCGCTGTGGCTGCTTGCGGATCAGTTTATAAAACCAGGTGATGTGATCGGAGTGCCGGAGATGTGCTACTTGCCAGCACGGGATATATTTTGTGACAGGGGAGCCCGCATTGTGCCACTCCCGCTCGGACGGAATGGAATCGACATCGATAAATTAGAGGCTGTGTGTCGGAAGGAGAAATTGAGTATGCTGTATGCGATGCCGAATGCTCATTTTCCAACGGGTATGTCATGGCCGCTTGCGATCAAGCATCAGGTGCTTGCATTAGCGTCTGAATACGGATTTTCGATTCTCGAAGATGAGTATTTTGGTGAGTTATATTTTACTCCGCTTCCGCCGCCGACGTTGTACAGTCTGGCACAAGAAGAGCATATCGATGTGGATGTATTCTATATCAGTTCATTCAGTACGATGATTCACCCGAATTTGCGCCTTGGCTATATGGTTACTCCTGAGAAGCATGGACCGCGCATACGTCAGGCTAAATATTTGTTGGATGGAACAACGTCGGTTATGGCGCAGCAAGCGCTGCTTTTGGCATGGGAGAGAGCAGATTTTCCGGACTATGTGGAGCGGCTAAGAATGATGTTAAGAGAGGCCAGGGATGGTGCAATTACAAGTCTGCGGCGCTGGATGCCTGAGCGTTATTCATTTGAAGTCCCGACGATGGGGACATGTACATGGGTGTATGCCCCGCCTGAATTCGACAGCCTGCGCTTTTTTGAACGTTGTCTGGCACGTGGGGTGTATGTCCGTCCTGGCGATGCGTTCGCGGTAGAAGATCCGGTGCCAGGGTTTCAGGTGAAATTCGGGGCGGTAGAACCTCGGATACTGGAGGAAGGACTACGCCGGATCGGAGAAGTGCTGATGCTTCGGTAATCATGTTGTATTTTAAAGATTGATATAATATGGTAAAAGTAGCTTGGGAGCATAAAAAGGAGGAGAAGCAGATGGAAAGCATGCTGCATACAGACATTTGCCGCATACTGGGCATTACATATCCAGTCTTACTGGCCGGAATGGCAGGGGGACCGACTACGCCTGAGCTCGTGGCGGCTGTCTCAAAAGCAGGAGGATTAGGCACGTTTGGGGCGGCATATATGGAGCCGGAAGCGATTCGTCAGGCGATCCGGCGTGTGCGTGAATTGACAGATCAGTCGTTCGCTGTAAATTTGTTCGCAGTGGATCTTACGGATGACACGACACATGTACGTGAGATGCAGGCTGTTCTTGATCCGCTGCGGGAGCAGCTGGGAATTGAACCAGGAGCACAAAATGTACGGACGGCTGACCGATTTGCCGAGCAGTTGAACGTACTGTTTGAGGAGCAGGTTCCGGTAATAAGTACAGCGTTTGGTTTGCTTTCAGCAGAAGCGATGCAGCGAGCACATGATGCTGGAATCAAAGTAATTGCGATGGCAACGACGGTAAAGGAAGCGATGGCAGCGGAAAAGCATGGAGTTCATATCGTAGTGGCACAGGGCAGTGACGCAGGGGGACACCGGGGAACATGGGACACTACCGCACATCCAATGGGCGCAAATATCGGTACATTTTCACTTGTGCCGCAAATGGTAGATGCTGTTCACATCCCGGTCGTGGCGGCAGGTGGCATTATGGATGGGCGCGGACTAGCGGCAGCGCTTATGCTTGGTGCATCTGGTGTACAGTTGGGCACACGCTTTCTAACCGCCGCTGAATCCGGCGCTCATCCTGTTTATCAGCGGGCACTGCTCGGTAGCACAGAAGAAGATACGGTCATCACCCGTGCTTTTTCCGGTCGTCCGGCACGGGGAGTTCGCAATGCATTCATTGAACATGTGGAATCATCCGAGATGGAACCGCTTTCATTTCCGACTCAAAATACAGTGACAGGCGACATTCGACGCGCGGCGGCGGCGCAAAATAATGAACAGTACATGTCGCTTTGGGCCGGACAGGCAACTCGGATGCTTACTGATCAGGAAGAGGCAAGTTCTATTCTGACGCAGATTGTGACAGCAGCGGGTAAGCTGCTCGAAAAATAAAAACAACGAGGCGGTTGTTTATAAAATCGTCAGTTCAAAAATAATAACAACTAGCATGTAAATAATCATCATGATATTGAGATATAGGAACAGATGATGACTTCTGACAACATGCCAGAAGCGGCGTTTTGGACCGCGGGCAGCTTCTGCGAAAGCTGCCTTTTTCTGTTGAGCGCTGCGTCTTGCATTCGCATCACCGGGCTGTCGCATCAGCAGTGCGAGGTCAAGCGCACGCCGATAGTAAAGCTCAGCACGTTCTAGGTCACCATCTTGTTCGGCCTGCCTGGCGAGTGCATAAAGAAACTCGGGACCGGTGTATTGCATAGGGTCAGATTGTTGTACCGGAGGGAGAGGATTGTGGTTACCGGACATGGCAGTTCACCTCCTATAAGGGGTACATGAAGCTTTGTACCTTATACGTTATATATATGCGAGCAGAGTTACTTACTACTGTGCAAAAATTGCTTATCTTTAAAAAAGAGAGAACGCAGGGGAAAAAGAGTGGACAAATCCATTAGATAAATGATACATTTTTCTTGGAAAGTAATACGGATATCAAAGTTCAGGTGCTGGGGTTTTACCCCGGCTTAAAAGGGAAGTCCGGTGTAAATCCGGCGCGGTCCCGCCACTGTAACTGCTGAGTTCTTTCGCATAATGTCACTGTTTCGTATCGGGATGGGAAGACGCGGAAGCGCGATGACGCAGGAGTCAGGAGACCTGCCTGTCTTTTTGTATCGCCATTTGGTTTCTTCGGGGGTGAGAAGCAGAGGCGTGAGCCGGTTTTGGTACAGCCGGACATAGGAACAGGAAACAGCCACCCTTGTGTTAGGGCGGTTTTTTTTATTTGACGCACATATCTACTAAGGTTATGGCATAAAACGTAATATTTACGATTTATAAAAGAGAGGGGATTGCGATGGCAACCTGGGATCTGACAGGGACACAGCATCATCTGTTGATTTGTAATGGGGGAAGCTGTATGCGGGCAGGAGGAGAGGATGTAACGCAGGCGATCCGAAATGAAATTGCTGCACACCATGCTGATGCGTTAATTCATACAACACGCACGCGCTGCAATGGGCGGTGTGAGGATGCGTGTGTCGTTATTTCATATCCAGCTGGTCGCTGGTATAAAGACATGACTCCAGAGGCAGGGCGAGCTCTCGTGCGTGACCATCTTGGAGACGTAAGTACGGACCTACATAACCAAACCGTATATACATATGTAGATAAATGTGGTTTTGTACCGGCAGAAGGTGCTGCGGTAGGACGCTGTAAATTATGAAGGGGTGGACAGAGATGAGAAAAAAACAATGGGGGTCAGGGCTGCTTGCTGTAGCTGGATTTCTACTGTACTTGTTGATTAATGAACCGCAGACCGCATATGGCATGCACATCATGGAAGGGTTTCTTCCGGTGAAATGGGCGGTATTCTGGTGGGTTGTGTTCGTGCCGTTTTTTGTACTTGGCTTGCGCTCGATCAGACGAATTACGAAGGAACGCCCGGAAGCAAAGTTAATGCTTGGATTAGCAGGGGCCTTCACATTCGTATTATCTGCCCTGAAAATTCCTTCGGTCACGGGCAGTAGTTCACATCCGACAGGAACAGGGTTTGGTGCAATCGTGTTCGGGCCGCTTGTGATGAGTGTGCTCGGTGCAATCGTACTGTTATTTCAGGCCCTTCTGCTGGCGCATGGTGGATTGACGACACTTGGGGCGAATGCGATGTCGATGGCGGTTATCGGCCCGTTTGTTGCATATGGCATCTATCGGGCGGTGATGAAAGCGAACGGAAGTCAAAAACTTGCGATTTTTCTGGCCGCAGCACTTGGAGATTTGGCAACATATGTTGTGACATCCTTGCAGTTGGCGCTGGCATTTCCAGCGGCAAGTGGCGGTGTTATGGCATCATTTCTGAAATTTGCGGGGATTTTTGCCATTACACAAATTCCTCTTGCGATTAGTGAAGGGTTGTTGACGGTGCTTGTCTGGAATTGGCTTCAGTCGTATAACCGCACGGAACTGGAAGAAATTCAGTCGCTGCAAAAACGGGGGGCATAGTGATGAAAAAATGGACGAATTGGCTGCTAGTGACAGGCGTAGTGCTGCTGGCAGTTATTCCGCTGCTTCTTGTGAAAAATTCGAATTTTGGTGGGTCTGATGGTGCGGCAGAGGAAGCGATCAGTGAAGTCGCACCGAATTATAAGCCGTGGTTCGCCCCGCTTGCAGAGCCGCCAGGTAGTGAGACAGAAAGTCTGCTATTTGCTGTGCAAGCAGCGCTTGGTGCTGGGGTGGTCGGATATGGAATAGGCTTCTATCGAGGCCGAAGTGAGCAGAGGAAAAAGGGTGAACGGGATGCAGCTTGATGCGTATGCGTATGGCAATCACTTGCGAATGCTACCACCGACGTACAAAGCTGGATTTGCGATGGGCGTATTGTCCATCGCTTTTCTTTCGCATGTGCCGGTTCAGTTGATGATTTTTTGCTGGATGAGCATATGGATTGTAAAGTATGCCGGCATTCCGTCACGATTGTACATACGTTTGATTGGCTTGGCGTTTGTATTTGTTGTACTCAGTCTTCCAGCTTTGCTAGTGGAAGTAACGCAGGGCAAGCATGTGCCAGCTGCAAATGCTGCTTGTGGTTTTGCGGTTGCAGACTGGTATGTTTATGTAAGTAAAAACGGACTGGATCAGGCAGGGAGATTAGCAGCTCGTGCGCTGGCGGCTACGTCCTGCCTGTATTTTTTAATGCTTACTGTACCGTTCAATGAGCTGCTGCATGTGCTGCGCCGACTGCGCATACCCGAAATTGTACTGGAATTGATGCTAGTAATGTACCGCTTTATTTTTGTTTTGCTTGACGTAGCTGCGAATATCCGAGTAGCGCAGCTATCGCGTGGTGGACATAATGGATTTCGGAATACCATGCAGGATATGGGCCGGCTTTTTGTACAAGTATTTGTTTGTGCGATGGAGAAGCAGCGCAAGCTTGCCATTGGACTTGCCGCGCGTGGATTCGAAGGAACGATTCGAGTCTATCAGGTGCGGGATTATAAAATGCCGCCACGTTATCATGTGGAAGTGGTGATTGGGGTGCTCGCTTTAATCGGGATGGAATGGTGGATGAGAGGTGGCCTGTAATGCAGATGATATTGGAGTTTGAAGATGTGAGATATACATATCCGGGCGGTAGGAGCGAAGCGCTCTGCGGGCTTACGCTTCAAGTGCCGGAAGGGAAGAAGTGTGTATTGCTCGGGCATAACGGATGCGGGAAATCTACACTTTTTTTGCATGGAAACGGAATTTATCGGCCAGATGCGGGGGAGGTGCGCTGGCGCGGGCAGGCACTGTCGTATAAGCGAAAGGATCTACTTGAGCTGCGTCGTCAAGTTGGCATCGTATTTCAAGACCCGGAGCAACAAGTAGTGGCAAGTACAGTGTTGGAGGACATCTCGTATGGGATGTGCAATCTGGGCGTGCCAGAGCAGGAGATGAAGGAGCGAATCGAAGCGGTGCTGGATCGGTTTTCTCTACGTGAGTTCGCTGAACGTCCGATTCATCAGCTGAGTCTTGGACAGAAGAAGCGGGTTGCGCTGGCGGGTGTGATGGTACTTGCGCCTGTACTCTTGCTGCTGGATGAGCCGACTGCTTATCTGGATCGGCTACATACGGAGCGTCTGCTGGCTGAGTTAGACGAGATTCATCGTGCTGGTACGACGGTATTGATGGCAACGCATGATTTGGATGTGGCGTATGCGTGGGCAGATTGGATCTTTGTGATGAATAAAGGGCAGCTTGTGTGTGCAGGTACGCCAGATGAAGTGTTTCGTGACCGAGACAGGCTTATGAGCTGGCAACTTGGTCAGCCACAGCTGTATGAAGTGTGGCGGGAAGTGGCTCCGCTTCTACAGGATGAAAAGAGCGTTGCCCCGCGCACAGTGGCGCAGATGATCGAGCGAATACGAAAAATAGGAGAGAAGAAAATATAAAAGCAATCAGAGAATAAAGGCTGTTCCAAAGCCAGAGCATGGCGAATGGGACAGCCTCTTTTTTATCGAATCGACAGCGTTTCAAAATTACTTGCTTGCGATTAGTCTTTCGAACGGGTTATTTTCCCGGTGAGGAGGACGTACCCGGCTCCAACTAAAGCGGCGACAGAGGAGGCACAGCCAAATCCGCAGGAGCCGCAGACACCACTGCATACACTGCCCGTACCGGCTGTCACCGCGGTGGTCATAGTAATGCCAGTGGCTCCTATTCCAGTAGTCCAATTTTTAAGGGAGGTACTCATGTCTAGGCTCCTTCCTTTAATGGATCTAGCTGTGGAGTCGCAGCGGGTGGTGTCGCTGACCAGCCGCGCTCACCTGTTCCATAGCGAATCGCTCCGGTTGGGCAGGCGGATGTACACTGGCGGCATGTGATACAGTTATGGATCGAGTACGAGATTCCGTTCCGTTTGCCATCATTAAGTTTGAGTGCCCCCATTGGACATGTGTTAACGCAGCCTGCGCAAGAGATGCAGGCTGATTTTTTATATGTGAGCTTGTATGTGAACGGCAGACGAGCCCCGATGCTGTGGAGGAAGCTCTGGGCAGCGCCAACCGGACACATGAAATTGCAGTACCCACGTCCGCCTTTCGTAAACACGCCGAACAGACCGAGCCATAGTCCGGCTGTTAGAATTGTCGATGAGCCGAGCACGCCGATGTCTCCCCAGATTCCACCTGTAATCATTCGTTCAAAAAAGCCATACGAACAATAAGCACAGTTCAGCGCACCTGTTACAACCGGGGCGATCACAAAACCGGCAAAGAAACCATAGCGTAGCGGTACTGGATTTACATAGCGTGTCCAGTCAATTTTCACTTTGTCTGGTACGAGGCGACTTATGTATTCACCGAGTGCGCCTGCTGTACAGAGGCGTCCGCAGAAGATGGGACCGACAAGCAGGGCAGAGACAACCAGAATCGTCAGGCTTAGTCCCCAGACTGACATGATATCGAATTTTCCTTTGGTAAATAGTTCTACGATCGGGATACGAAAGCAGGTGGAATGAATATTCGGATCGGCTTTGTCTCCTAGCACCCAGGCAATCCCTTTATTAAATAAAGCAAATGGTGCGTAAAACAAAAGGCAGCCTAGGATGTACCAGGGGAGACGCTTCAGTAGGTACATTTTCTGTCGCTTGTGCACATTAATTTTTTTCGTTCTAGCAGTAGTCACTGTATTTTCATCCTCTCTTGTGGCTATCTTTTTACTAGTGATTGTGTCCGTCTTTTGTTTCTGGTTTGGAAATCGGATGGGCATCTGGGATTTCGGAATTTACAATGTATACCGGAATGCTTGTGAGTTTGGTATGAGTATCCGACCGGTATACATCAATAGCAGCTTCTACCATTCGATAATGATCACGAGCATGAGATGGTAGGGTGATCAGAAGCTTGCAGGAGAATTTTGTTTTTGGAGCAAGTGGTTGTGTCAGTTGCCCGGTTGTTTTATCAAAGATGGACTCGCTGGCATTTAGTCTCGTTCCTTCCGGAAAACCGATGAGCCTAATTTGTAGAGGGATGGGCTGCGTACCAGTGTTATTGAATGATCCGGAAATTTGTACCTGATCCGGTTGGAGCAGCTGTTTTGGTAGTCCTTGACCGGCCACATCGAGCAGAACGGTTTGTTCGTGGCAGGAAGGGAGCGATAGGGTGAAGCTACCGCGTTCATTGGCACGAGCTTTCTGGTAAGAACCGGCCGATAAAGCAACGGTAAGGGCAAGAAGGAAAGCGCTGAGCGTAAGTAGTCGTTTTTTTAGCATGAGAATTCCTCCATTTGTTCAATACGAGTACGCTCTATCCTATAAAGTAAATGTGTGAAATTAGTGAGGATATTAGGGGGGATTTGTGAGTATGTCGTATAATTTTGTACAAAAAAAGAAGCGCATCGATTTATTGCGCTTCTTTTTTATATCGTTTAAATGAGGCGAATGTATACGAATGAGGATTTTTTTCATCGGGTGCATATGTATGGCTGGAGAGCTCTTGCCATTCTGCGCGATTCCAGTCTGGGAAGTGTACATCACCTGGAAATGTATGATGGATAAATGTGAGTTCGAGTTTGTCAGTATATGGCCAGAACAGATCAATAATCTCGGCACCACCGATAATATCCACATCTTGTCCGGAAAACTTCGTAAGGACACTGTCTACATCATGGAGAACGGTGCAGCCAGGTGCTTCGTAATCGGTACGGCGGGTAAGGACGACATTCGTGCGGCCGGGCAGAGGTTTTCCGATGGATTCATATGTTTTGCGACCCATGACAATGACATGACCCATCGTTACCTGTTTAAAGTGTGCCAGGTCAGCAGGCATATGCCATGGGAGTTGATTTTGATAGCCGATGACCTGATTTTCGTCCATGGCCGCGACAATTGTAATCATGTAAAATCCCCCTTCTGCTTGTATCTTTCCACTATACCATGGGCATTATTATATGGTACGATGGATGCGGGTTTTAGAGTGATGGAAGGTAAGGGGGATTTTACCAATGATGAGTGAAAAATTAGAAGCAGCATTAAATGAACAAATTAATTTTGAATTTTATTCATCTAATACGTACTTAGCGATGGCAGCATACTGCGCATCAGAAGATCTGGACGGATTTGCGAATTTCTTTACGGTGCAGGCGCAGGAAGAGAATTTCCATGCGATGAAGTTTTTTCATTTTATGAATGCGAAGGGGAACCGGGTGCTAATTGATAAGCTTCCAGCACCGCGCAATGAATTTACATCAGTCAAGGATGTTTTTGAGGAAGCATACAAGCATGAACAGGAAGTAACGAAGCGTATTTATAACCTGGCAGATGTTGCCCTGCAAGAACGAGAACATGCAACGATGAGCTTTCTGAAATGGTTCATTGATGAACAGATTGAAGAAGAGGCCACATTTAGCAGCATCGTCAAAAAGCTTGAACGCATCGGAGAAGATGGCAATGCGTTGTATATGTTAGATGACGAACTGGGTAAACGGACATTTGTAGTGGAAGATGCTTCTGTATTAAAATAACACCAAATGATACACGCTGTGTGTCAGTACTTGCATTTTACTTGATAGCGTGATAGGATATAGCTACGAATAAGATATGAATTGCCTGCGATGTACGATCATTTTTTATGTTTCGAACCTTACTATTTATTAGGGAGTTCAACATAACGCGGTAGACGCTATGCTCACATAGATGAGACAGCGGAAGCGGCGCTGCGGACACCCACCTGCGAGAGCGGGTTATGAAACATGAGGGTGAAACGGCATAGGCGGGGTTACATAGGACACAGACGCCTTTCGCTTTAGCGAAAGGCGTTTTTTGCGTAAAATTAGACAACTGCTATCCTCATAATCGTTCTGCATTTTATGGGGTTACCAGTGTGCGAATCACCGTTTCTAATTCTTTCGGAGGGAGAACGCCTGTCTCGATCCGAGTGATTTTTCCGTGCTCATCAATAAAGACGTTCGTCGGGTAGCCCTGAACGTGATATAGCTCTGTTACATCCCCTTTCTCATCAAAAACAACCGGATATGGTACCCCGAAAAAATCCGCAAAGGTGCGTGCATTTTGTTTTTTATCATTTAGTGTTACGTTGACTGCTACGATTTCAAACTTTCCTTGATATGCTTTGTACAGCCTGATTAGCTGCGGAGTTTCAATATGGCATGGACCGCACCAGGACGTCCAGAACGAGAGTAAGACCGGCTTTTTAATAGAAGAAAGGCGTAGTGCGTGTCCGGACGCATCCATCAGGGTGAAATCTGGTGCGTAATATCCGACGGCGGCGCGAAATTCTTTTTGAGGAGAACGGAGCGTTTTCTGTTGGGTGTACAGTGTGTAGCTAAGAAGGGCGAGAATAACAGTGAGAGCTACCAGCGCTTTTTTCATAAACGGTTCACCTGCTTTTAGTTAAGATACATAATGGTTTCGCTATTGTATGGATGATTACCTTTTTGGTTTGCGGCGTTTCTCTCCGTGCAGCAGTCGATGGGCAAGAGCGGGCTGTGATGTAATGATGCCGTCTGTTCCAAGCTCGATCATTCGTTTGATTTCCGGTAAGGTATTAACTTGATATGGGACGATTTTAATGCTGTATTCTCGGCAGGCATCTACAAATGGTGCAGTTACTTCGTGGACAGGGGGATGGAGGTAGGTGCAGTTGTATTCGCGGGCGTAGTGCCATGCTTTGCGTAAATGGCCAAAATATAAAAAAGCGGTTTCCACGCCACAATTTATTTGTTGAAGCGATTCAAGACTGAGTGGATTAAATGTCGAAATGACAGTTTTGTCCTGGAGGTTGTGTCGTGTAATCGCTTCACTGACTTTTTGTTCGATGCCGTTGGAAAAGGAGAAGAAATTTTTTAGTTCAATATTGAGCATGATCGGCTTTGTAGCGGCGCGGGCCAGTACATCATCAAGAGTCGGGATGCTTAGCCCGGAAAAACGGGAGTCAAACCAGCTCCCGGCATCGAAGCGGCGGAGCTCAGCCAAGGTGTAATCGCGAATATGTCCAGGTTTCCCAAAAATACGCTTAAGGGACCAGTCATGAAAAACAACGAGCTTATTGTCGCGGGTTAGCTGTACATCGAGTTCAATGCCAGTAGCTCCCTGTCGAAGGGCGGCGGCAAAAGCTGGCATCGTATTCTCTGGGTGGGTAGCCGATGCACCACGGTGGGCATAAATCAAGAAAAAATCCTTCATACGGCAGCCTCGCTTCTGTAAATAGAATTGGTATAAGGTATGCGGATGCACATCGGAAAATGTACGAATGAAAGCAGGACAGTTATACTAAAAAGAAAGAGAATGGAGGGATAGTGTGGGTGGTGAGTGGTTTGTACAATCATTTCAGGAAGATTACTCGACGCTGTACCGGCATCGAGATGAACAGTCTGCGCGTCAGGAGGTAGAAAGTTTGCTGCGGTTGCTGCCGCTGCCGAAGACTGGTCGGGTGCTTGACTTCTGCTGTGGAGATGGACGACATTCACGTGCGCTAGCGCAGCACGGGTATGAAGTTGTTGGGTTCGATCTATCTGCATACTTGCTTTCGGAAGCTCGGTGTAAGACGAAAAAGGAGAATGTAACGTATTATCAATATGATATGCGTGAGGTGCCGTTCAATGAGGAGTTTGATGTTTTATTCAATCTCTTTACGAGTTTCGGCTACTTTGCAGATGATGCGGAAAATGAGAAGGTAATTAAGCGTATGGCGCAAGCGCTGAAACCGGAGGGCAAGCTTGTTATTGATTATTTAAATCCCGAGTATGTGCGTGCTCATCTGGTGCCGGAGTCGGTGCGGGATGTAGACGGTAAGCATATTATAGAGCGGCGTACGATTGAGGATGGATTTGTTGTAAAACAAATTATCATTACCGAGCAGGAAGAAGAGCGGACTTTTTGGGAGCGGGTACGACTGTACAGCGCAGATGAGATGGAAACGATGCTTGATCGGGCTGGGATTAAGCTGCTTGATGTATACGGGGACTATACATTGGCTCCTTATGGCCCAGAGATGAAACGGATGATTTTATTCGGTCAGAAAAAATAAAATAAAATGATGAAAAAGACGGTTTTTAGAGAAAATCGTCTTTTTTCTTTGTTCTCTCTGCGTTATAATGTTAGAAAATATAACACTAAAAGACAGGTGATCTAACATGATAGTGAGTGTTGAGGGAACGGGACAGCAGTATGAGGTGGTGAATGCTGAAGAACTTGCGAACTATTTGTGTGAGATCAAGGCGAAACGGTTATCTTATATTGCAGAGCTGCATGGCCGGATCGAAAGATATGAGAAGCGACGGGCGCAGCAGCAGGCGGCGTATCACAAGATGTCTTCGATTCGCAAGCTATTTAGCGGCAAGGCACCGGATCATCACCTGGCTGTAGAATATATGGTGTATGTCAGACAGCCGATGCAAGAGATTGCTCAGCTAACAGGCGGGAACAATGTTATTGAAGAGATTCTTGTGGTGCTTAGTGGTGGAGCAGACACTGTATGTGTACCAGTCTGGCTGTCGCAAGAAATTTTAAATCGTATGGGGCGGGAGCGGCTATGGTAGGACTCAAACAGTTTACTGCTCTTAGTACGGGCGTAGATACAATCTGGATTGTGTTAACAGCGGCGATGATTATTTTGATGGAGGGTGGCTTTGCGTTACTGGAAGCAGGGTTTGTCCGACGGAAAAATTCTGTCAGTATTATTATGAAAGTATTTGTTGATATTGCATTCGGCACGCTTTGTTTTTATGCGATTGGTTTTGCGTTCATGTACGGGAAAGACTGGTCGTCGTTTATTGGTACAACTGGATTTGGAATGAAAGGGGACTTGTCTCATCTCACATTCCCATTTAGCAAAGAGACATTTTTTATGTTTCAGGCCGCATTTGTCATTGCAGTTATTTCGATTGTATCCGGTGCTGTGGCTGAAAGGATGCAGTTTCGGGCTTATGTGCTGTATGCGGTTGTGATGACGACCGTCATCTATCCGATCTCTGGACACTGGGTGTGGGGTGGTGGTTGGCTTGGGCGGATGGGAATGCTTGATTTTGCTGGTTCGGCTGTTATTCATGCGATGGGGGGATTCAGCGCATTGGCAGCGGCGCAAATGATAGGACCGCGCCTCGATAAGTATAAAGGCAGCGAGACGCATGTTATTATACCAAGTAACATTCCGCTTGCCTCTGTCGGAGCTTTCTTGCTCTGGTTTGGCTGGTTCGGATTTAATGCTGGCTCGACCTTGAGTGCCTCAGATGTACGGATTGGACATATTGCGATGGTTACGATGCTGGCTGCTTCTGCTGGCGGTGCGGTAACGCTTTTGTATACGATGTTTCGCTATGGGCGTGCGGATGCGCCGTCTGTTATTAATGGATCGCTTGCCGGACTTGTTGGCATTACAGCGGGATGTGCGTTTGTAAGTGCAGATGCAGCGATTCTGATTGGTGCTGTGTGCGGACTTGCGATGCTTGCTGCTACGTATTTGCTTGATATATGGAAGATTGATGATCCGGTTGGCGCATTTCCTGTACACGGGGTATCTGGTATTCTCGGTACGTTGGCAGTCGGCTTGTTCGCAACCGATAAGGGGGTGCTATACGGGGGAGGCTGGTCGCTTCTCGGGGTGCAGGCACTTGGACTGCTTGTCATTTGTGTATGGGGATATGCTATGACATGGATAGCCCTTAAAGGGATTAGCTGGCTCGTACCGCTTCGGGTAACGGAGGAAGAGGAGCGGATTGGACTGGATATTTCCGCACATGGTACGATGGCGGTGAATGACAAGGATACGTTAGCGCTTGGAGAGAGGTTTAGAAGTAGATAAAATAGTGTAGGATATAAAGGAAGGTTCTTCCCTTTTCTTTGTATCGTACGTTATTAGTGGTACAATAAAAAGAGGGAGGTGTATTGTTGTGGATTACAGCAAAATGTGCCCGAAGTATGAGTCGGCGATTGAGATATTAGGAAAAAAATGGTCAGGCCTGATTATTCGTGTCCTGTTAGGGGGACCGCGAAGATTCAAGGATATTAAAGCGCAAATTCCGGAGATGAGCGATCGCATGCTGACTGAACGCATCCGTGAATTTGAAGAAGTCGGGATTATGGTACGTAAAGTGTATCCGGAAACTCCGGTACGCATTGAATATGAATTAACCGAGAAAGGTCGTGACCTGGAAGGGGTAATTGGAGCAATTCAAGAATGGGGCGAGAAATGGATGTAATAACAGAAAGCCAGACCTTTACGGTCCGGCTTATTTTGTATCCATGTAATATGTGGTTGGTTATGCGCGACCGCCGAGCTGTTGTTCAGCCATTTGTACAAGGCGTTTCGTAATCTCGCCACCTACAGAACCGTTTTGGCGAGAAGTTGTGTCCGGCCCGAGGTTTACACCGAATTCAGAAGCAATCTCGTACTTCATTTGATCTAGAGCGTTTGCAGCCTGTGGTACGACAAGATTGTTTGTGTTCGAATTTTGAGCCATGTTGTTCATCTCCTTACGAGAATGTGTTAGATTCAAGGATGTTGTGTCCTTGTACGTATATTGTCACAACTTAGATGTATGTTTACGCGTGGTAATGTTTGGAATATTGTCACAAGGGAAAACAGAACATCCGACGCTAGGATTGCGGCTTGAAGTTTGGTACGATGAGAACAAGAAATTAGTTTGGAAGGGAAGATTTTATGAACGAGTTTGTTTGCCCGCACTGTGGAAAATCAGTGGCTGGAAATCATCGTTATGAAGTAAGATGTTATCAGTGTAATCGCTATACGTATCTTACTGAGGGATTATCATTGGAACAGGAAAAAGAGGAGTTGTATAGTGCGGCCGCTCAGTATGCGTATGCGTACGTACCGAAAATCGTACGCGAATATGTGGACAAGTATGGTCTTGCTCAGTCCGGGCCGAATACGCTTCAATGGTTCCGTGACAATGAAGCGGAAGCGCTGACTCTCATCAAGTCGTTCCTTGACGAGAAACTTACGGAAAATACGCTGCATCAGCTGCATGAAGGGTATACACATGATATGCCATTCTTGTTGTATGTGCTGGATACGTTGCATTTCCCTGTGCATCGCGCACCGCTGGAGTGGGATATAGAAGGATCAGATAGTAGCGAATTCTAATGATACAAAACAGATAAAGAGAGGCTGTCCCTAAAGCCAGAACATGGCAACGGGACAGCTTTTTTTGCGATATCGACAGTGCGTAGGAGAAGGGGGGAGATCCTGGCGATCCAGCTCCTCTGCCACGCTTTGAGAGAAACTTGCATTAAGAAAAAGAAGAAAATAGCAGGAATCGGGCTAGGTGATCTGGAACTTATTACCTAGTAGATCTGTAATTTGGAAAGGGGAAGCGATATGTATAACTTGAATCAGTTCGATTTAACCAAAAAACTGGAGTCAAAATCAGACTATAAGGAAATGCTGAAAAAATATCAGTTAGAAATGCTGTCATTGCAGCGGGAATTACACAACAAGGGAATTCCGGTCATTCTTGTCTTTGAAGGTTGGGACGCTGCGGGTAAGGGGGGCGCGATTCGTCGGGTTACGGAGCAAATCGATGCGCGTGGTTTTCAGGTGCATGCGATTGGAGCGCCTAATATGGTAGAAAAACAGTATCATTATTTATGGCGCTTCTGGACGAAGCTTCCAGTCAAGGGACATATCGCAATTTTTGACCGTTCGTGGTATGGGCGTGTCCTTGTAGAACGTGTAGAGAAATTTGCTACTAAGACAGAGTGGAAACGGGCGTATGAAGAAATCAATCGATTCGAACAAATGCTTACAGACGATGGGACTCTCATACTTAAATTCTGGCTTCACATCAGTAAAGAAGAACAGCTCGACCGCTTCGAGGAGCGGCAGAACAATCCGTTTAAAAACTGGAAAATCACGGACGAAGACTGGCGCAATCGTCAGAAGTGGGATGATTATGTGACTGCGGTGGAAGATATGCTCGAACATACAGATAAGCCGAACGCACGCTGGATTGTGGTAGAAGGCAACTATAAGTGGTATGCACGGGTGAAAGTGCTGAAAAGCATCGTGAAAGCAATGCGTGCTCGCTTAGAAGAAGAAAAATAACTTATCGGGAAAGTATTGCCCTCCCTGCGCTTCGATGGTAGATTTAATTCATAAATTGTACACAAATACAGAGAATAGCGGTGAGTGGAATGATTGAAACAGTAGAGGCCCGCACCGGGCAGGAGGAGTACACGCACATCCCGGC
Organism: Aneurinibacillus uraniidurans; assembly: GCF_028471905.1. Classification (NCBI taxonomy): domain Bacteria; kingdom Bacillati; phylum Bacillota; class Bacilli; order Caryophanales; family Paenibacillaceae; genus Aneurinibacillus; species Aneurinibacillus uraniidurans. Next base: position 1,071,835 of record NZ_CP116902.1, read on the forward strand.
GCGTGTGTTATATCGACGTGTGGAAGCGCTAGCGGAGGCGTTCGCAGCAGCGGGCGATGAGAAAAATGCTAGAAAATCCCGACAATTGCTTGAAAAATTATATAAAAAAGAATTTACAGTTGCGTTTTGTGGACATTTTTCTGCTGGGAAATCAAGTATGATCAATGCGCTTATGGGGGACAAGGTACTTCCATCCAGCCCGATTCCGACCAGTGCGAACGTGGTTAGCATCAAGACGGGCAAAAAATCGGCTCGCATTTATTTCAAAGACAGTGAGCCGCTTGAATTCGGGCCGGACTATAATGTGAACGAGCTGAAGCAGTATGCGGTAAACGGAGAAGAGGTTGAGACGATTGAGCTGTATCATCCATCTAATCTGCTTGGAGAAGCGATTAGTATTATGGATACGCCAGGGATTGACTCGACGGATGATGCACACAAAGTATCAACCGAATCGTCGCTTCATCTCTCGGATGCGGTCCTGTATGTGATGGACTATAACCATGTCCAATCTGAAGTGAACTTCCGATTTACGAAGTCGCTGAAAGACCGGGGAGTTCCGGTTTATCTTGTGATTAATCAGATTGACAAACATGTTGATTTCGAATTGAGTTTTGCTCAGTATCGTGAAAGCGTGATTGATGCGTTTCGACACTGGGACATTGAGCCGGATGGTGTGTATTTTACATCGTTGAAAGATGTGGATCATCCAGAAAATCAATGGCCTATGCTGCTTGCTGAGTTAGGTCGTCTGTTTGCAGCTAAAGAAGAACTGCTTATCCCAAGCATTATGCGTGCCGCACATTATTTGATTGATGAGCATGGCAAGTTTCTTGAAGAGAAGCATACTGCTGCGCGAGAGCCACTTATGCAAGTGTTGGCAGAAGCGGATGAGAATGCAGTTACTCGTTATGAAGAACTTACACAACACCTCGTTTCCTTGCGTCAGCCAGCCGATGCATTAGAAACGGAAGCGAAGCGTGAGTTGCATACTATGCTTGATAATGCACCGCTCATGCCATTTACCACCCGGGAGCTGGCACGTCAGTTTTTAGAGAGTCGTCAGTCCAGCTTCAAAGTTGGCTTTTTATTCTCTGCCGGTAAGAAAACGAAAGAAGAAAGAGATAAGCGTCTGCGTGATTTTTACGAAGAGTTGAAAGAGAATGCAGCCAAGCATATTGGCTGGCATGTAAAAGAGTTGTTGCGCAAACTTCCAGAAGCGCATGGTTATGACGATAGTGAGTTCCAAAAGCGGGTGATGGAATTCGACGTATCGTTCGGCCCGGAATTAATCGAGAACGCAGTGAAGCCGGGGGCACTAACGAGCGGCGAGTATATTCTGACCTATTCAAAAGACGTGTCTGATTCGATCAAGCAGCTGTATCGCCGTGCGGCGCAGGATGAATATGAATATGCTGTGCAACAGATGCGTAAGCAAGCCGAAGTAGCTGCTGGTGATGTGCGTGCCGAGCTTGCTACACTTGCTCCGGTAAAAGAAGCCAAGGACAAACTTGCTGCGCTAACCCGTGAAGAAACAGCGGCGGCTGCACGATTTGTAGCCATGATTGATCAAGGGGTTCCAAATGAAGCGAGTGCGCCACCGCTTCCGGGTTACACAGAACCGGAGGCAGAAAAGGTGGAAGGTGCGTCACTTCCGGCAGCAGCAAGCGGTGAAAGAGTTACGTTGCAGACACAGGCGTCTACATCTGGGATGGCTCCATCGTCTTCTGCCATTCAGAAAGACTATCGAGGGTTACGCTTGAATACAGCTGATCTGCTACGTGTAATCGCCGGGGAAACATCGGGTGTACCAGGGCTTGCCGGTGCAGGCCATGCGATGCGTCAGCGCGCAGAACGTCTAGAGAAGAATCGGTTTACCGTTGCGTTATTCGGAGCGTTCAGTGCCGGCAAGTCTTCATTTGCGAATGCCCTGATGGGAGATTTAATCCTGCCTGTATCACCGAACCCGACAACGGCTGCGATTAACAAAATTTTACCGCCTGATGAGCAAAATCCGCACGGCAGTGTGCGAGTGCGCCTTAAGACAGCGGAAGATATGACAAGTGATGTCTTACAGTCACTTGATGTATTTGATATTGCGGCAGGCTCCATCGAGGAAGCCATCCAAAAGAGTACAGCACTTAATGCGGGCGATATTCACCCGACAGCGAAGCCGCACTATAGCTTCCTGCGTGCTGTGCAGAAAGGCTACGCAGAGATTAAGAATGAGCTTGGCACAGACTTAATTATTGGACTTGAAGAATTCCAGGCTTTCGTCGCTAAAGAAGAGAAAGCGTGCTTTGTTGAATGGATTGAGCTGTATTATGATTGCCCGCTGACACAGCAGGGGATTATTCTAGTCGATACACCAGGGGCTGATTCGATCAATGCACGTCATACAGGTGTCGCATTTGAATACATCAAAAATGCGGATGCTGTACTGTTCGTTACGTACTACAATCATGCATTCTCCCATGCAGACCGTGAATTCCTGATTCAGTTGGGTCGGGTAAAAGACACGTTTGCGATGGATAAAATGTTCTTCATTGTCAATGCGGCTGACCTTGCGCATTCGCAGGAAGAGCTCGATGGTGTAGTGAATCACGTTGTACAAAATCTCGGCACATGTGGGATTGTACGTCCGCGTATTTATCCGGTATCAAGCCAGACGGCGCTATTAGCACGCATGGGTGAGAAGAATAAGCTCACCGATTCAGGTGCTGCGATTTTGCGTAAGCGTCTTAGTGTAGGAGAAACAGAGGCGCTGCCGTCAGCGGAGGAAGCACTCACATTCTCCGGGCTGCGTCATTTTGAGAAAGAGTTTATTTCGTTCACATTAGAAGAGTTAACGGGTATTGCGCTGAAAGAAGCGTTCGCTGAAGTAGAGCGTGTGATCGGTACGATGGATGAGTTGATCGTCGCAGCACGCCAGGACGCAGGTGCCCGTGCCGAGCAGTTAAGTCGTACGGAACGGAAGCGAGAGACATCGCTTGCGACCATCCGTGACCTTGATACAGCAGCAGACATTCAGGCGCTGGAGAAAGAAGTAACGGAGCTTGCTTATTACGTGAAGCAGCGTGTCATGCTCCGCTTTAGCGAAGCGTTCCGTTATGCGTTTAACCCAACGAACTTAACAGAAGCGAATGGCCGGAATATGCAGAAGCTGCTCCGGGCAAGTCTCGACGAGTTATCGCGCTTCCTGGCATTTGACTTAGCTCAGGAAATGCGTGCTACTGCTTTGCGGGCGGAAACGTTTATGGCGAAGAACGGAGAGAAGGTTACTGACCGTTTGAACAAGCGATTAGACATTGAACACTTCTTCCTTCGGGCATGGGAGCAGCCGACGTATGATACGCCAGCTTTTGCAAGCCAGCTTCCAGAAGGCACAACCGGAGATCTTGCTGCAGCACTTAGTCTGTTTAAAAATCCAAAGCAGTTCTTTGAGCAGGGTGGACAGGATAAGATGAAAGATACGCTTGAGCAGCGTTATCAGGTGCCGGTACAGGCGTATGTGGATGGTGCAGCGCATGTACTGCATGATTATTATGTTCCTGCTTTCCGTACGCAGCTTGAGCAGCTTGCGGAGCGGGCTGTGCAGGAAGTGGAAGAGCACTTTGCAGGTTTGATTGCGGTACTGAGCACAGACATTGATGTAGAGGGTCTTGCATCTCTTCGTCAAGCTATTGCAGGACGGATTCAGACAGCAAGAGCTGAAATGGACATATAGAAGAGATGTTATAAAAATAACAAAACGAGCGCCTATTTTAGATTCGGGCGCTCGTTTTGTTTGTTCTATACACCGTACTGTCGGGCCAGCATTGTGTCAAATATTGTATCGATTCGATCTTCTTCAGTTGCTTCAGGTACATGAAGTTGTTGTGCAGTCAGTTTATGTGAAGCTGACTGTTTTTCTTGCGGCATAGTACGCGAATGAGGGACCAGATCTGCCAGGTCGTATTTGCACGTTTCAATGATTTCATCCCAATTTGCAAAACTCACGGAATGATTCTCCCTTCTTTATTTGGAATCATGCGTAATACGAATAGGACAAATAGGTGTCTCTTCCCTTTGCTGTTTTTATCATTATAAAGAGATTGCTGACAAATAGCAATTTATATTTCTGAATTTTCTTTTAAATGTAGTGATATAAAATCCCGCTATCACTTATGTGAGAGCGGGATTGGAGAAATATCGTTATGCAATGTCATGAGACTCTGAATAGGTCGGAGATATACGGGAGAAAACTCCACCAATCACTGCGCCTACAAGAGCCGGAATTACCCATCCGAGTCCAAACGTCATGAAGGTGCTCAGAACGGGAATCTGGCTCAATGCGTCTGTGATCGAGGCAACATTTACACCAGTTGCTCCAATTCCATCAAGAAGGGAGAGCGGAGCTGCACCGATAACCGCACCGATGTATACACCACGACGTCCCTGGAAAAGGGAGTTGGATAATGTTAACACGATCAGCACGATGGCGAGTGGATATAGTGTCACAAGAATTGGAACTGAAATTTTCAGAATCGTAGAGAGACCGAAGTTAGCAATAATTAAGCTTGCTACGGTGAATACGACAAGCATTGCACGATAAGATACTTTGTTTTCAGTTAGACGAGAGAAGAATTCTGCACAGCTTGTAATCAGACCAACTGCTGTTGTCAGGCAGGCAAATGTAATGGCCAGTGCAAGAAGAATGAGGCCGACTGAGCCGAGCAGACGCTTAGATAGTATCGTAATAAGTTCACCGCCATTCGCGTATGTACCTACGGCTGGTCCGCTTGTAGCTCCCATATAAGCAAGGCCGACATACAGTAGACCAAGACCAATAACAGCAATGAGACCAGCTTGTACGATCAGTTTAGCCTGCTTACTACGGTTCGTGACTCCGCGCTCGGCTACCGCAGCAGCGATTACACCACCGAATACGAGAGAGGCCAGGGCATCCATTGTATTATATCCTTCTAGGAATCCTTTAGAGAACGGATTTGGCAGGGCGGATGCCTGTGCTTCACTGAGTGGATTTACAGCACCGCGAATTAAGAGAATAGCCAGCAGTACGATCATAAACGGTGTAATAATTTTACCAAAACGGTCAACAAGCTTGCCTGGATTAAGGCACAGCCAGTATGCTACTCCAAAAAACACAAACGTATACAGGAACAACGACCAGGAAGATGTACGGAACGCTTCCGGAAGAAATGGTGCCAGACTAATTTCATACGCTACTGCACCTGTACGTGGAATCGCAAGCAGTGGACCGATTGCAAGATATGTAAGTACAGAGAAAATAATCGAAAAGAGCGGATGAACACGATTAGCGATATACTGGATGCCACCGCCCGCACGTGCGACAGCGGCAACGCCTAAGAGTGGGAGTCCAACGCCTGTAATTAGAAATCCACTTACCGCACGCCACATATCTATGCCGGCGTCATGGCCGAGCGTGGGTGGGAAAATAATGTTGCCAGCGCCAAGGAACAGAGAGAATGTCATAAGTCCGATGGCCAGAATTTCCTTGAAAGATAATGACTGATTCATAATGCCTCCTAAAACAAAAAAGAATATTTGGATAATTTAATCCATGCTGAAAATTCCATTTTCAATAAAGCTTAATTATCATAACACATTTTATTTATAAATAAAATCAAAAATATTACTTTTTAAATCTTTACAATTTTCTTATATAAATCGAAGAGGCCAGCGGGATAAAGAAAAGCTGAGAAATCCACGTTTTTTACGAGTGACGAACTCCAGAAAACCGATCTTTTCATCAGTATCAACGAGGAATGTATTTTTGCGGATCAAGAAGACATCTTCACTTTTTATGTGATAAAAAATATTTTCTTCTTCGTCAAAAAAAGAAATGCTATGGGTAGAGTGACAAATGGCAGCACTACGCAGGCGAATGCATGCTCCTTGATGAATGAGGGGCCACTGAAAAAATCCGAGTGTTGTCTGCTCTGTATACTGACGGTAGGCAGAAAGTGGAACGACCGATAGATAGAGTGTACAAGGTTTATTTTTTTCTTCTAGTATTTGTGCTACCTGGAGTATTTCCGTGACATCGTGCGTAATATTTACAGAGCGGCTGGGAAGCATAAAAGTCTCCTTTATTATGTAGATAATGGGTTTATTCGCAAGTATGTCCGAAGGGAGGAGATCGTAATCAACCTGAATAATTATGAATATTTAAACATTACGAAATCGCATAAATAATGCTAGGTTCACTGTAACAAATTTGTTACAATCGACGTAACAAAGTTGAAAATTTGAATGGTTGGAGGGTTAAATGATGCCAGAGACGCAATTGAAAGAAATCTGTGAGGAAGCATATACGAGGCTGAAAAAAGTTTGTATAGAGTTGGAGAAGTTTTTGAATTCCACTACGCTTGCCAATCTTGTCCAGAACTCGTCAGACCCGGAACAGTATGAAGCTTACTATCGCAGCTACCTATCTGATCTTCGTCACTTACTAGTAAATAGTGAAAACGCTTACGAAAAGCTAGGGATTTGCTTGCGTCGTGCACAATTTAACAAGGAATTTGCTCAAGAAGTGCTGTATCTTGTCTATCATACTTGTGTGAATACATTCTTCTATCCAAAAGGCGAAGTATACGAAGAGGACGGACGTAATTCCTATACAGGTCGTGATGCTATTATCTTCCATAAAGAAGTGACACCGGAATTGAAAAGTCTGACTCTCGGAATGTCTAAAGCGTTTGAATATTTGCGTGATGAACTTCAATATTATGAAACGGATTATGTAACGATGAAGCGGATGAGCGCGGCACGCTAGATCGTAAAAAAACACCCTGTCAATACGATGACAGGGTGTTTTTTGTATGTTATGGCACGAACAGGCGTCTAAGACGCTCGAATAACCCGGATATTGGCTCGGTCGGTTGTAGTGCCGGAATTGGCTGCGCCGGTGACTCAGATGCTGCACCAGTCGGTGGGGGTGGAGTGGCAAGTTTAAGAGCACTAGCGACATCAATAATACCGTATCCATAATCATGGTCCCATCCGGCAGGGCCAGCGTCGCGTGCTGTTGTACGCATGATTTTCATTACCTCTCCATTGCTTAATGAAGGGTTGAGTGAGCGGATTAATCCGGCGAGACCCGTAACGTGGGGGCAAGCCATTGATGTACCAGATAATGCTGCGTATTCACCGGGGAGGTAGGTGCTAGGAATGTCTACGCCGGGAGCTGCCACATCTATGCTAGAACCAAAATTAGAAAAAGGAGCCTGATTTCCGTTCTGATCAACAGCGGCTACGCTGACTACTTCTGGATAGGAGGCTGGAAAGCTTGGCTGAGACGAATGATCGTTGCCGCTGGCCGCTACCATGACGACATCCTTACTGAATGCATATTTGATGGCATCGTGCAGCACGCTGGATGGTTGATAGTTGCCAACACTCATGTTAATGACACGTGCCCCATGGTCAGTTGCCCATATGATACCCTTGGCAATGTCGAAAGAAGAGCCGCTTCCATTACCGCCAATCCCCTTAATCGGCATAAGCTTGTTATTCCATGCTATACCTGCTACACCACGACCGTTATTCGTGCGGGCTGCAATAATGCCGGCTACATGTGTGCCGTGCCCGTTGTCATCTTGTGGCAACGCACCAGGATTTAATACGTTATAGCCATCTACTACCTTGTCTGTGAATTCCGGGTGATGCAAGTCAAGTCCTGTGTCAATGATCGCGATTGGTACAGCATCACTTCCTTTGCTAATATCCCATGCCTGTTCCATATTTATCGCGGGCATATTCCATTGATATTTGGGATAGAGTGAATCGTTTGGTATGGCATTCGGGAGCAGAAGATAATTCGGCTCAGCGAACTGCACATCGTTTCGCTTTGAGAAGTACGCAATAAGTTGATCGGTTGACATGCGACTTGATTTGAAAATATAGGTTGACCCGTGGTGTGACTTGGTTTTCCCATCAATAGTACGCAGGATTGTGGCTAGTTGTGGGCCAGTGAGTGCGGTACGAAACTTAACCGTCACTTCTCGTTTCATGTAGTGACTCGTCTGATTGCTATTGTGGTGAATGGTAACGACATGATGGCTATTTCCGAGATCAGAACGGATTTCCTGGACTTTACTAATGTGGTTGACTTTATAGTACTTTTCTTTGTCTGCTGAACGGATGGACGTTGTTGTGCCGGGTTTTGGAGTGGGCGGAGCCGCTTCTTTTCCCAGGCAAGCAGCTAGTAAAAAAACGGGCAGGATAGCGAGGAGACTAACGGCCCCATATTTATAAAGTCGATTCATGCAGCATCACTTTCCTTTACTTTTGTTACGTATAGCGTTTGGCGGGTCTAGGTAAGATATGAACGGTGGATTTTGACAAAAATTAAAAAAAGAAAATAAAAAAGTCACAATTTTTTGAAGTAAAGCGCTTTAATTCTTGTGCAATTTGTAGTAAAGTGTTGTATAACAAATAAAAAAAGCCTTCTTGAAAGGCTATTAATAATCCAGGATGGGGGCAGAAAACCATGGCTACAACAGAAAGATCAAAAGATATTATGCTGTTAGATAACACAGCGAACCTTAAGGATTATGATGAGGCTGTTCGTACAGCTAATTGGAAAGAAATCGAAAAAAACTTTTCTTGGTATACAACAGGAAAAGTTAACATGGTATACGAAGCGATTGACCGTCATGTAGATAATGGTCAGGGCGAGAAAACCGCACTTCTTTATACAGATGGAGAGCGGGACGAGCAGTACACATATGCACAGCTTCGCGAACTGTCGAGCCGTTTTGCGAATGGTCTTCGTTCCAAAGGTGTTAAGAAAGGTGATCGCGTATTTATTTTTATGCCGCGTAGCCCAGAGTTGTTTATTGCACTTCTTGGTATTGTGCGCATTGGTGCAATTGCAGGTCCGTTATTTGAGGCATTCATGGAAGATGCTGTGCGTGACCGTCTCCAAGATAGCGGTGCGGTAGCTGTTGTGACAACACCAGGACTTCTGTACCGCATCCCGGTACAGGATCTGCCAGAATTGAAACATGTTATTCTGGTTAGTGCTGAAGAGAAAACAGCTGACAATCAAGTATTGTACGAAGAGCTGATGAGTGTATCGGCTGATTATACAATTGAATGGGGAGAACGTGAATCCGGCATGCTGCTTCACTATACATCCGGTTCCACAGGTAAGCCAAAAGGCGTTTTGCAGGTGCATGATGCGATGATCCATCAGTACATGGCAGGCAAATGGGTGTATGACCTGCGCGAAGGTGATGTTTACTGGTGTACAGCGGACCCAGGCTGGGTAACAGGGACATCAGCAGGCATGTGGTCTCCATGGCTTAACGGTGTAACGGTTGTATTGCGCGGTGGACGTTTTAAACCAGCTGACTGGTATGCAACACTTGAGAAATACAAAGTTAACGTTTGGTTCAGTGCGCCAACTGCATTCCGTATGCTGATGGGTGAAGGGGACGAGCTGCCGAAGCGCTTCGATCTGTCTACTCTCCGTCACGTTCTCTCTGCTGGTGAGCCGCTCAATCCAGAGGTAATTCGTTGGGGACTTGATGTACTTGACCGCCGCATCCATGATAACTGGTGGATGACTGAAACAGGTTCTTCGATCTGTGCTAACTATCGGTCTATGCCAATCCGTCCAGGTTCAATGGGTAAGCCGCTTCCGTTTATCAAAATGGCAATTGTCGATGATGAAGGGAATGAACTTCCACCGAACACAATGGGCAACCTGGCAATCATGCCGCCATGGCCAGCGATGATGCGTCAGATCTGGAACAACCCAGCGAAATATGAAGAATACTTCCAGACTGGCTGGTACTTGTCCGGTGACTCTGCTTATATGGATGAAGACGGTTATTTCTGGTTCGAAGGTCGTGTGGATGATGTTATTAACACATCAGGTGAGCGTGTAGGACCATTTGAAGTTGAAAGTAAGCTTGTGGAGCATCCATCAGTAGCGGAAGCGGGCGTTATCGGTGTACCGGATCCGGTACGCGGTGAGATCATCAAAGCGTTCATTACGCTTCGTGCAGGATATGAAGAAAGTGATGAACTTAAAGAAGAGATTCGTGTATTCGTGAAGGAGCGTCTGGCTGCGCATGCCGCGCCGCGTCAGATTGAATTCCGTGACAAGCTTCCGAAGACACGTTCCGGTAAAATTATGCGTCGTGTTTTGAAAGCATGGGAGCTTGGCCTTCCGACAGGAGATTTGTCTACAATGGAAGATTAGTTATAAAAAGAACGGTGCAGGATGTAATCCGCACCGTTCTTTTGTGTGTTTTTTATATAGAAGCATAGCCTGTTTCCTGTCTCTGACGAAGTAAGTGCATCGTCTTAATATAACCTTCAAGGCCGTGCAGGGTCTCGATGCCACGCTTCTCTAATTCATCAAGGAAGCAGAGAAATAGCTCAGCAGTCATTACCGCATCACCAAGCGCAGTGTGGCGCCCTTCGACCTGAATATGATATAGGTCAAGTAAGGTGTCAAGCCCATATGACTTATTGTTCGGAAGTATATGATAGGAGATCGACATTGTATCAATAACGGGGTTGTTTAACTTTGTCTTGCATAGCTTTTTAAGCTTGGTGTTCAGGAAGTTTATATCGAAGTCTGCGCAGTGGGCAACCAGGTAGTCATCTCCGATAAATTGCAGGAATTTATGAAGGACTGGCAGAACGGGAGGAGCATCTGCGACATCTTCATTGGAAATTCCTGTGATTTCTGTCACGATCGCTGGAATCGGTTTGCGTGGTTGGATTAGTTCATGGAAGAGTTTTTCCTGAATGGCACCGTTTTCAACAACGACTGCGCCAATGGAAATAATCTCATCACCTGCATACGGATGAAATCCGGTCGTCTCTGTATCAAACACAATAAAGCGCATCCGTTTTAATAGCTGATCTTCATAAGTATGACGGTTCACGGAAGCAATCATAGTCTGGATGTCCGCGACTAGATCAGGGTCAAGGGCAGGCTTTTCTTTGTACCAGCTGGTTGTGATGTGCTTGATGTATTTACCAAGTGGAAATGAGTACATCTTCTGTCACATCCTTCTCTCCTTAAGAATCTTTTTTCTTAGATTTGCAAGCGTTCTCATTCTTTTATCATACGTCATAAGGAGGATAATGTACAGATTATTTAGAAAATTAGTAAGGAGTATTCAATGATTGACGGAGAGAAGCATTCGGAGTACGATGAAAACAATTCAATACAAAAACGACCACTAGGGGAGCATAGTTGCTGAGAGGGGCAGTCGTCCCGACCCTTATAACCTGATGCGGATAATGCCGATGGAGGGAAGTGGAGCCGATCTGTTTTTATGCTTGCAGACACGCGCCACTCCATAGGAGGGCGCTTTTTCTATGGAAATGGATCGAAGGAGGGAGAGCTAATGCTTGCTGTTCACCAGTTAACATATCAGTATCCAAAGAGCAGTACACCGGTATTGGATCATGTATCGTTTGCTGTACAACAGGGTGAATTCGTCTCGCTGATCGGGGCGAGCGGGTCTGGGAAAAGCACGATCTTTCGGTTGATAGCAGGGCTTGCCGAACCGAATGCGGGCAGCATCCAAATTGGTGGCGTCCAAGAAAAGAATAGACTGGGAAAAGTAGCGCTGATGCCGCAAAAAGATCTGCTCCTTCCGTGGCGCACGGTGCTGGATAATATTTTGCTTCCGGCAGAAATAGCAGGGCAGCCAAGAGAAGAGGCTGTTCGGCAGGCGCAGGAGTGGATCATTCGCGCCGGGCTGTCCGGTTATGCAGATGCGTATCCATCCCAGCTGTCTGGTGGAATGCGGCAGCGGGTATCGTTTTTGCGAACCATTATGACAGGGGCTGATGTTCTGTTGCTGGATGAACCATTCGGGGCACTTGACACGCTAACCCGTCAGGATATGCAGGAATGGCTGCTAAGCATTTGGGAACAGCTTGGCAAAACAGTACTCTTTATTACGCATGATATTGAAGAAGCAGTGCTTGTAAGTGATCGAGTGCTTGTGCTGCGTCCAGGTGAAAATTGCGTGGAGATGCCGATTCAACTGCGTCGTCCACGTACGAAAGAACTGGTCTTCACACCGGAGTTTACCGCGTATCGCCAGCAGTTGACACATATGATCAGCGGGAGGAAGGGAAAATGAGAAGGCAGTTACATACATACTGGCCAGCCGCTGTTTTTTTCGTAGTGCTGCTAGCTGCCTGGGAGATCGGTGTCAAAATGGGCGGCGTTCCGTCTTTCATCCTTCCGGCACCGAGCGAGATTATGGCAGGGCTGATCAGCTACAGCGATGAACTGTTCGGTGTTCACCTGTTGGCTACATTTGAAGAGATGATGATAGGGCTCTTGCTATCCATTCTGCTAGCCGTTGTCCTGTCCGTGCTGATGTTTTTCTCGCCGTTGTTTGAGAAGATGTTTTATCCCGTATTGATCGTGTCCCAGACGGTTCCACTCATTGCGATCGCTCCGGTGTTTGCCCTCTGGTTTGGCTACTCGCTGTCTTCAAAGGTTGCGGTGGTCGTACTTATTTCGTTTTTTCCGCTTGTCGTCAGCTTGTATGACGGATTGAAGTCAGGAGATTCAGAAGTGGTGGATTTGCTGCGGACGTTTGGAGCAAACCGAGCGCAGATTTTCTGGAAAGCTCAAGTACCGATGGCACTGCCGTCGTTTTTCTCCGGATTGAAGGTTGCAGCCGTGTTCAGTGTAACGGGCGCTACAATTGGAGAATGGCTTGGAGCGGAACAGGGGCTTGGTTATTTCGGACGGCGCATGTCTTCTTCGCTGCGAGCAGATGGCGTATTTGCGTCTGTGCTTGTACTAGCACTGCTCGGCGTGCTCATGTTTATTGTTGCGTATGCATTGGAGAAGAGAATCGTAAAACATAAATAAAAGAAAAGAGGAATGGACGATGCAGAAAAGTCGGATAGGTAAGGCATTATTTGTATGTTTATGTGCGATGCTGCTGCTTGCCGGATGCGGCAGTCAGACAGGGCCAGCTAAACAGGAGGGAGCTTCGGACAAGCCGAAGGAAAAACTAACGATTATGCTGGATTGGTACCCGAATGCGGTACATTCGTTCTTGTATACGGCGATGAAAAAAGGATATTTTGCGGAAGAGGGCATTGATCTTGATATTCAGATGCCAGCCGAAACGAATGACCCGCTCCGTATGGCAGCAGCGAACAAAATTGATCTGGCGTTTACGTATCAGCCAGCTGTAGCCATTGCACGTAGCGAAGGGGTACCGGTAAAATCGATTGCGTCTGTTGTTCGCCATCCGTTAAATGTTGTACTGGTGCCGAAGGACAGTCCGATTCATTCGCCAAAAGATTTTGCGGGCAAAAAAATTGGCTATCCGTCCATGCCGCTTGATGAAGTGAATATCCAGACGATGATGGAAAAAGACGGAGCTGATTTTAAACAGGCGAAAATGACAGATATCGGGTTTGATATTGTTTCTGCACTGGCTACAAACCGGGTAGACGCGGTAATTGGTGGCTATAAAAATCATGAGCAACTTTTGCTTGATAAAAAAGGCTTCCCGGTTCGCGCAATTAATCTATCCGACTATGGCGTGCCGGATTCATCTGAGCTTGTTATTGCGGCAAGCGATAAAACGATCGCAGACAAAAAAGATTTACTTGCTCGTTTCTGGAAAGCAGCATCTAAAGGACAGGACTACGTGTTGAATCATAAGCAGGAGGGGCTTGGCTATCTGCTTGCAAACGAAAAGAAAGAATTCCCGCTTGAAAAAGATGTGGAAGAAAAAAGCCTGGATATTCTTCTGCCGCTTATGAATGAGCAAGGACAGCCATTTGGCGCTCAATCTGCAGATCAATGGACGAAAGTAGTAGACTGGCTGAAGAAAAACAAACAGGTTAAGCCGGATGTAAAGCCGGAAGATTGTTTTACTGCCCTGCCGTAGATGTAGGGCAAAGTAACAGGCATATTGAGTAGGAGGAAGACAAAATGGCTGTATACAAAGCACTTACCATCGCAGGTTCAGACAGTGGCGGCGGAGCAGGCATTCAGGCTGATATAAAAACATTTCAAGAACTTGGTGTGTTCGGTATGTCGGTACTAACTGCCTTGACGGCACAAAATACAAACGGCGTGCACGGTGTATTCGCCGTGCCGCCTGAATTCGTTGCGCAGCAGCTGGATGCGGTGCTATCTGATCTTGGAACGGACGCCGTGAAAACAGGTATGCTGTTTGATAGCTCGATTATTCGTACGGTTGCGGATAAGTTGAAGGAGTACAAGGTGAAAAATTATGTACTCGACCCGGTGATGATTGCGAAAGGCGGAGCACCGCTGCTGCTTGAAGAAGCAGTTGCTGCAGTAAAGGAGCATCTGCTTCCGCTTTCGATGGTTGTTACGCCGAATTTGCCGGAAGCAGAGGTGCTGACCGGCATGAAAAGGATTGAAACGATTGAAGAGATGAAAGAAGCTGCTTATATCCTGCATGCAGGTGGAGCGGCAAATGTTGTTATTAAAGGCGGGCATGGAACGGGTCCACAGGTGACCGATCTTTTATATGATGGAGATACGTTCACGGAGATGACGGCAGATCGTTTCGATACACCGCATACACATGGAACGGGCTGTACATTTGCAGCCGCAACCGCAGCGGGTCTGGCGCAGGGGATGTCGGTGTCTGATGCAGTTAAGCAGGCGAAGGCGTTTATTACAGCCGCTATTACGCATCCACTTGGGATTGGAAGCGGACATGGTCCAACCAATCACTGGGCATACAATCGATGTGAGAAATTGTAGAGAAGCATAAAAAAATGACGACCAATTGGTCGTCATTTTTTTTGTGCTGCCGTTTTCGGCTTATCAAGCAAATTTTTTAGTTCATCAAGCTTAGCGAGAATCTCATCATCGACCCGCTCATCAAGCTTCTCTACTTTTTCTTCAAGCTGGATTACAAGCTGGGCAACACGGGCAATCTCTTCTTTATTCGGGAGATTGTTCTCATGTAAAACTTGGTCAATCATTTTCTTATATTGATCCTGGGAGTAGAAGAACCACTTTTGATACTCGCCGATCATCGAGGAGTATTCATTCGTTTTAACGAAGTCGTCCATTGTTTTTCCCCATGTTTTTTCGACGAGATCATACCAGCTTTTCCACATTTGAACCGGATCGAACGTTTGATCAGATGCCAAGTGAATCCCTCCTGTTTTTTAATCCCTCAATCTTTATATTACGTGGAATAGTAAAAATATACAAACAAAAATTGTGAAAAGACTAAAAATTATGCGGTCATATTTTTAATAACGTAACAATATATATAGAATGAATGACATAAACGAGGAGGAGTAGGAATGAGGAATAGCAAATCTGATAAGGTTTTAGAGCGGGTAAACGCTGCTGGTAATCCAAAGACGCTCCTTATTCCATGTGTGCTGCTGTTGCTTCGTAACGTAAATACACACGGATATCAAATCATTCAGGACCTGATGAATTTTGGCTTTTCCTCTCTAGATCATGGACATATTTATCGGATTTTACGTCAGCTAGAGAGTGATAAACTAGTAGAATCATATTGGGAAATTTCGAGTGGAGGGCCACCAAGACGGATGTACTCCCTTACAGAAGCAGGCACAGCGTATCTGGATGTATGGTCAGAAGCGCTAGAACGGTATCAGTATACACTGGATCGTTTTTTTTCTATGTATGAACGACTATTATTCCCGTCAGAAAAATAGTAAGTATAAAGCAGGAAAACGCTATCATAAGGAGAAGGTATTATAAAATGCTATGCTTCATGAATATGGGGGGATATGATTGTTTCAAAAATTAAATGACGTTTCGATTAAAGTTAAGCTCATTGGTACGATGCTATTGATTACGCTTGTACCACTTATGGTGGCAGGCTATTTAAATTATACATCAGCCTATAAAAGTGTGTATGACATGACTGTACAGGATTTGAAATATATGACTGCCATGAAAGCGAGAGAGGTTGAGGTCGCGCTTCCAGGTGAGCCTAATGGCGGGATTTCATCTGATAAGATCAAGCAAATTGTTGATGATGTAAAGAAAAATTACTACGAGAAAAATGGCATTACAGGTTACGCTTACATTATGGATAGCAAAGGTGGAGTGATGTATCATCCAGATCCTGCGATGATTGGGACAAACATCGGGGGGGAGACATTCGCCAAACAAATTCTTGCTGAGAAAAATGGATATATTACATATCCGTGGAAGGGCGAGGAGAAAGTAGCTTCGTTTATTCAATTGTCGAACGGTTGGGAAGTTGTCATCGGTACCTACACCAAGGATATGATGAAACCGCTTTACGTCATTCGAACAGAGATGTTTGTGGTTAGCTTTGGGGCGGCGATTCTGGCTATTATTGCGGGCTATATTATCGTTATGGCTTTGACCAGGCCGATAGAAAAGCTAGTGACCGCCATGAGAAAAGCGGAGACAGGTGATGTAACTATACATGTGAAGCCAAGCTCCAATGATGAAGTGGGTCAGTTGACCCATATGTTTAATAAGATGGTAACTCAATTCCGCAGCATGCTGCATCAGGTACATGAAGTATCCCAGCAGGTAGCAGCTTCTTCACAGGAATTAACAGCGAGTGCTAATGAAAGCACGCGGGCGTCCGAACAGATCTCAGAAGCTTCTCAGGAGATCGCATCGGGATCGGAAGGCCAGATGGAGAGTGTGGAACGTACAACTAGGGCGCTGCATGAAATGAACGCAAACATTCAGGACATTTCCAACAAGATTCATACCGTACGGAATGATTCTTCTGTGGTGATGAAATATGCGCATGAAGGGGAAGACTCGCTTAAGAAGGTTGTATGGGAAATGAATGAAATTTCATGTAAAGTAAATGACACGGAAAAGCAAATTCGTGAATTGGGTGAGCGTTCGGAAGCGATTATGGGCATTATTAGCACGATTCACCAGATCAGTGAACAGACGAACTTACTAGCGCTGAATGCGGCCATTGAAGCTGCACGTGCTGGAGAACAGGGAAAAAGCTTTGCCGTCGTTGCACAAGAGATTCGCAAGCTGGCCGAACAATCAGGTCGCTCCGCCGCAGAGATTGCGACACTGATCTCTGATATTCATAATAAGATTGAAACGGCAGTTCATTCGATGGGGGAAAGCAGCCAGGTTGTGTCAGAAGGCCGGAAAGTAGTAGAAGGAGCCGGGGCAGCATTTGTGTCTATTATGAAAGCGATTGAAGACTTGAATAAGCAGATTGAGCTTGTTACGGCTTCATCGGAGACTATTTCAGACCATACTGGCCGAATTGTGAAGCAGGGAGATGAGGTTTCTAGGCTGGCTTCGATTGCAGCGGCTGATACACAGGAGGTAGCTGCAGCTTCTGAAGAGCAGACGGCTACGATGGAAGAGATCAATGCCGCATCCGAGATGCTGGCGCAAATGGCTGAGCGGTTACAGGAACATGTAAACCAGTTTAAAATTTCGTAATGTATAGAATTCTGCCTCTTGATTCGCTAGAATAAGAAACAGGAGCGGGAGGTGAACATAAATGGATTACGTAGAACGGAATCGTGCTTCTTTTGATAAACTGGCACACCAGTCCGGACTAAAGTGGCGCCATCGGGAATTAACCATACAGTTTATTTCCAGTTTTCAGATGCTGCTTGGCGGCAATCGTGTACTGGACCTTGGGTGTGGGGCTGGACATGATGCATTGCGCCTGAAGCGATACAACCTGCAGGTTCAAGGGCTGGATATTAGTGAAGTGATGCTTGCGGAAGCAAAGCAGCATGTACAGGGTGTTGAGTTTATCCAGGGCGATTTCCGCCATATCCCGACTGATGATGATCTGTATGATGGTGTATGGGCGAATGCATCGCTCATTTATTTAACAAAAGACGATTTTCATAAAGCAGCAGATGAAGTATACCGGGTGTTGAAGCCGGGCGGAGTATTTTTTTCATCGTACCGCATTGGAGAAGGTTCCTGTGTGTCGGAGGGGATTTTTAATCAGCTGTACGGTGAGGAAGAAATTCAAAACATTCTTCGCTCGCATGGTTTCCGCATTTTCGATCGGATGAATACGAAAGATGAAGATGATACATTCTTCAGTTTGTATGCGGTTAAACAATAGCAGTACATATAGAAATCGAACACGGCTGATAGCAAAAGAGAAGGATGAGGGAAAGCAGAATCGATTACAAGGGGAAAAGGCGCAGGTCCTTTTCATCTTCTGATCGTTCGTATGCTTTCTCTCGTCCTTCTTTTTCTTTACCCGCTATTTTTGTGCTACTGTTTGCGTCTTTCTTTTGCTATTGAACGCCTCTGATTACGGATTTCGAAGCGACCAGGAGCTGTTTTATAATTCCAGCGCTCTTCTTCTGTTTCAGGAAGGACAGCTGGGACTTCTGCGGGCTTTCCGTGCTCATCAAGTGCTACAAACGTCAGATAGGCCTGCGATGTAAGGCGTCGCTCGCCGGTCAGCAGATTCTCCGCTTCTACCTTCACATAAACCTCCATAGATGTATGGTGAGTCCATGATACATACCCTTCAAGCAGAATGGCTTCTCCCGTATGAATGGGAGACAGAAAATCCAGACTGTCGCTTGATGCGGTAACAACCTGGCGGCGGCAGTGTCGCATAGCTGAAATGCTTGCTACTTTATCAATGTAAGCCATGACATTTCCCCCGAAGATCGTGCCGTGGTAGTTTGTATCAGGTGGCAGGACAATATCGGCCATTACGGTACGGGATTCATTTGTTTTTTTACCTTGCAAAAAATCACCTTCTTTTAAGATATTCGCCTAAATTGTCAGCTTTATAGGCAAGTGTCGTGGCTTCTTGTACTGGGTATGAATACAGTGTAGCAGATATATACCCAGTATAACGAATGGAGGAAGCACACGTGGATTACTATCATTATCCGGCAGTAGCCGGAACCGGCACAGTGACAGCAGTAGAAGTGGAGAAGTACACGTACCATGTGGAGAAAATGAAGTACTACCATTACAAGTGCCACAAACATTATCACCATAAAAAGCTGTATAAGAGATATTATAAACGTTATTGCTATCACAAAAAAATGTATGAATATTATTACAGCAAAGGTGTATATGCTCCGATGCCGTATTCACCGACAGGACCGATGGCGGGTGGGTATCCAGTCACGACTGCGCCCGGCTATCAGCAACCGTATGGAATGTACCGAGATGATGAATAATTGAATGAAAATCAGTGCAGATGATTCATTGTCTGCGCTTATTTTTTTGGCCATCCTCTGAACTGGTGAGTTGATGTAAAAAGCGTAGGATAAATCAGATGACCAAGCATCATGCTAGTCAGAGCAGCGGAAGAGGCAAGTGAAAACATAATCAAAAGTTGATAGCGTACTGCTTCAATCGGGCTTGCCCCAGCCAGAATCAATCCGGTCATCATACCTGGGAGCTGGACAAGACCGACTGTTTTTAGTGCATCGATCGTTGGGATCATGCCTGCCCGTACTGATTCCCGAAGAAGGGTTACACCAGCCTGACGGGCTGTTGCTCCAAGTGAGAGAGCGACGACAATTTGTTCCTGCATTAACTGTACGCGCTGCCGCATCTGGTTTACGAGCAGAGAGCAGGTCGTCATGCAACTCCCGATCACCATACCGCTAATCGGAATAAGTGCCTGCGGCTTCGGTTCAATTGTATGTAGAATGAGCATAAGTCCAATCGTAATTACAGTTACGGTTGTAATCGTCAGACCGATGTAGGCGGACACGTAGGGAATTCCTTGGCCGCGTGAGGCAGCATTGCGCGTAGCGACAAGTATCATCGTGAAAATCATCAGAACGATGAACAGCCAATGATCGCTTGCAAACACAAACGATAGTACATATCCGACCGCAATTAGCTGAATGGCGGCGCGAATCATGCCAATAAACAGGTCACGCTCCAGTCCGAGCTGCTTCCAGGTAGAGAGAGCTATCGCAAGAAAGATAAAACTAACAGATGCAGCTGTAGCCCAGATGCTCATCGAAGAACCACCTCGGTTAGCTGGCCGTTCTCAATCTGCCAGATGCGGCCTGCGATTCGCTTAGCCTGCTCTGCCGAATGAGTAATCCAGATGATGGTGTTTCCTTTCTGGCAGTACGCTGTAATCTCGGCTTCAATGTGTGCTGTGCTTTTCTCATCCAGAGCGGAAGTTGGCTCATCAAGCATCAGGACATCCGGGCATAGTGACAGAGAGCGAGCCAGATTTACTCGTTGTTTCTCGCCCCCTGACAGATCTTCTACCGCACGGTTCGCATAAGAGGGAGACAGAGCAACTCGGGTAAGCAGATCATGAATGGTGTCATCAGTAAGCATTTGACCTGTCAAACGGGATGGGTATGTGATATTGTCTGCCACAGTGCCTGGAAACAGAACCGGGCTTTGGAATACATAATGAAGACGGCGGCGTAGTTCTGTTGGTTCCCATTCAGTAAGGGGGCGTCCTCGGTATATAACATGCCCTGAGTCTGGGTCTTCTAGCCGGGTAAGCAGGCGCAACAGCGTACTCTTACCGGTACCGGATGGACCGATGATTGTAATGAAGGCTCCCTCTGGAATAGAAGCAGTGACATGATATAGTGGAGTAATGGAATGGTTATCGAGTTCATACGATTTGGAAAGGTTATGTAGTTCAAGTACAGGCTCAATTACGGACAAAGTGTAACCTCCTTCGAAAAGTAGTGTGTAATCTATTATAATAGGGGGAAAGTATTTCAGAAAGGAAGTGACACATGGAGATAACCGTTTTGCATCATTATCTGGGAAAGACAGCGTATAGGTTAGTTGCGGAGCAGGACTATACGTTAATTGGAGCGGAAAAGGATGTCCTGCACTTAGGTCGCCTGAGTAGGCGGACGTATCAATATGTGCAGTTGCGTATATGCGACTTTGTATGGAGTGGGATGGCGGATTATGATCGTAAAGAGATAGCAGCCCGTCTTGATGGTATAAGGCGTCAGACAGGTGCACAGTCAGTCGAGGGTGCTATTATTTATCTTATTATGCAGCCAGCAACAGAAGAGTTACAGGAGGCATTTGTGGGCGGTGCGCTTGATGAGTTCAGTATTGTGCTTACAACGGCAGGATATGTACCGCTTGCACAAAAATGGTTTGGTTCCAATCCGCCGGTGTCCGAAAAGCTGGTGAATCTTTCGGTATTTGATTATGAACCTGCACAGGAAGACGTACGCAGCACGGAATACTGGTTACAAACGATTCAGCAGTGGGAGCAGCGGCGCAAACAAGAGTTACAGCAGGTGTTTTCGTATGGCAAGCCGCGTGTAACGTATGCACTTCTTTCTGTTATGATCGTCATCTTTCTGGCGATGGAAGCGCTTGGCGGGAGTCAGAATGAACAGGTGCTGTTGGCTTTTGGTGCTAAGTATAATCCGCTCATTCTTGCTGGTGAATGGTGGCGGTTTGTGACACCGATTTTCCTACATATTGGATTTATGCATATCTTATTTAATGGCGTGGCGTTGTATTCGCTTGGTGCCATGACGGAGCGGCTATACGGTTCCGGACGGTTTTTCATTATTTTTATGCTGGCTGGCATTAGCGGAGTAGTTGCGAGCTTCGTATTTTCCCCACATATATCCGCCGGTGCATCCGGTGCGCTCTTTGGATTGTTCGGTGCATTTTTGTATTTTGGTATACAGAACCGAACGATGTATAAGCGAGTGTTTGGTAGTAGTATTTTGATTTTGTTAGGAATTAACTTAGCGATTGGTTTTCTTTCTTCCGGTTTGATTGACAATTACGCACATCTTGGTGGATTAGGTGGAGGATTTCTGGCAGCAGCAGCAGTCGGGATGCCAGGACGCCGTGCTCAGATAAGCATACAAATCGCGGCTCTTACAGTTCTGGTGCTTCTTCTATGGTTAGGTATGACATCTGGTGGAGCACCTCTAGACACTTCACTTTTCCGGTAAAGTCTTTTCCACAGCGAACATGTCCGATATAATGAAGAGTGACTATGAGTGATTCTTCACAAAAAGGGGATAGGAGACATGGAACAATTCAAAGATAGCGTGTATAAGCTAATTGTTGAAACATCGACAAACTTGCCGCCAGATGTGCGCCGCGCAGTTGTAAAAGCACGCCAAAATGAAAATGCAGGCACACGCTCTGCGCTGTCACTGGCAACAATCGCACAAAACATCGAGATGGCTGAAACGAATGTATCACCAATCTGTCAGGATACAGGCATGCCAACATTTGAAGTGCACACTCCGGTTGGCGCGAACCAGATCGAGATGAAAAAAGCAATTCGTGAAGCCATCGAACTCGCGACTAAAAACGGTAAACTGCGTTCGAACTCTGTTGATTCACTTACAGGCGAAAACAGTGGTACGAATCTTGGACCAGGAACTCCGGTTATTCACTTCGATCAATGGGAAAAAGATGACATCGAAGTGAAGCTTATCCTCAAAGGCGGTGGCTGTGAGAACAAGAACATTCAGTACAGCCTGCCAGCAGAAATCGAAGGACTTGGCAAAGCAGGCCGTGACCTTGATGGTATTCGCAAATGCATTATGCATAGCGTATACCAGGCGCAAGGACAAGGATGTAGCGCAGGCTTCATCGGCGTTGGTATCGGTGGTGACCGCACAAGCGGGTACGCACTTGCGAAAGAACAGCTGTTCCGCAAAGTCGATGACGTGAATCCGAACCCGGATCTGGCGAAAATGGAAGCATACATCATGGAAAAAGCGAATGAGCTTGGAATTGGAACAATGGGCTTTGGTGGAGAAACGACTCTTCTTGGCTGTAAAATCGGCTCGATGAACCGTCTGCCAGCAAGCTTCTATGTTTCAGTAGCATATAACTGCTGGGCATTCCGTCGCCAGGGTGCACTCATTGACGCACAAACAGGCGAAATTAAAGAATGGTTGTACAAAGATGGAGAAGCCGTTAACCTGCATGCAGGTGTACAACAACCTGCACAACAAGAAGAACGTCGTGAAGTTGTTCTTCAATATCCAATCTCAGAAGAGCAAATCCGCAGCCTCAAAGTGGGTGATGTTGTTATCATCAATGGTCTTATGCACACAGGTCGTGATGCGTTCCATAAATACATGATGGATCATGACTGCCCAATCGATCTGAACGGTGGCGTTATTTACCACTGTGGTCCGGTTATGCTCAAAGACGACAGTGGTGAATGGCATGTTAAAGCAGCAGGTCCGACTACAAGTATTCGCGAGGAACCGTATCAGGCAGATATCATGAAGAAATTCGGTATCCGCGTTGTAATCGGTAAAGGCGGTATGGGACCAAAAACGCTTAAAGGCTTGCAAGAGCATGGCGGCGTATACTTGAATGCAATCGGTGGTGCAGCACAGTACTATGCAGATTGCGTGAAAAAAGTAGAAGGCGTTGACTACATGGAATTCGGTCTGCCGGAAGCAATGTGGCACCTGCAAGTAGAAGGCTTTGCTGCAATCGTAACAATGGATTCACACGGCAACAGCCTGCATGCAGACGTAGAGAAATCTTCTCTTGAGAAGCTGTCGCAACATGCGGAAGTTGTGTTCAAATAAGTAAAAATAAAGAAGTAATGTTTGCACGCTCCGGTATAGCAGCCGGGGCGTTTTTCTAAATATATGAAACAAAGATAAGGGGGAGCGGGATGAGCACATTGAACATCGCCATCTGTCAGATTGATATTGCATTCGGGCAGCCGGAGCAAAACGAAGCAAAAATTCGGGAAAGTTTTGCGAAACTTGCCCTGCAGGAAACAAAGCCGGACATCGTATTGTTTCCGGAATTATGGAACACAGGCTACGACCTGACCCGTTTAGACGAGATTGCAGATGAGGAAGGACAGCGCACCAAAGCGCTGATGGGTGAACTAGCTAGCAAGCATGGTCTGTATATTATTGCGGGTTCCATTGCAGAGAAAAAAGCCGATGGGATCTACAATACGACTTTCGTATTCGCCCCGGATGGTCAGGTGACTCATGAATACCGCAAGGCTCATTTGTTCCGCCTGATGGACGAAGAGAAGTTTTTGGTACCCGGTCAATCACTTGTAGGCTGCACAATTGATGAGATGCCTGCGCTTGTGCAGATTTGCTACGACATTCGCTTCCCAGAAAGCATCCGCAGCGGCGCACTCGCCGGTGCGGAGGTATTGTTCGTCAGCGCCGAGTGGCCGCATCCGCGCCTTGCACACTGGCGTCAGCTGCTCATTGCGCGAGCGATTGAAAATCAGATGTATGTGGTGGCGTGCAACCGAGCAGGAAATGATCCGAAAAACACCTTCTGCGGTCATTCCCTGATTATTGACCCGTGGGGAGAAATCGTAGCAGAAGCAGGAGAAGCAGAAGAAATCATTACCGGCACGATTGATCGTGCGCTTGTAGCAGACGTGCGCAGCCGCATTCCGATTTTTGCAGATCGACGCACTGATTTATATGATCTGAATCGATAAAGAAAAGGCGAGGAGGGGCAGGGAAACACAGCAGTGTTTTCACCCGTACCTCGCCTTTATTCATTCCTTAGCAGAAATCGTCGTCATAGTTGTCGGACATAAGATCAATCGCGCCGAGTACAACATGTGCCAGGCCGAAGCCTGCCACGCCCCAGGCATATGGGTTGTCAGAGCGTATGTCTGTATGACGGCGGTTTAGCATGCTTAAACCGGCTGCGGTAACCGCTGTGCCGAGCGCTACGGGTATGATGCCTTTTTTCATTGCAAACACCTCCTGCTAACAGCATGCCCGACGGTGGCAGGTGCTATGTTGGGAGTGTTTACCCGCAATGGGTGTGCAAGTATATTGGGAAAGTATAGTACAATAAAAAGAGAAACTACAGAGGAAGGAAACAGAATATGTCATACTTTCGTTCCGTGCTGCTTGTGCTGGCCGCTTCTTGCAGCTACGGAGTACTTTCAACGTTTGTGAAATTGGCGTATGCAGAAGGATTTGGACCTGGTGATGTAAGCGGCAGTCAAATGTTTCTGGGAATGCTAATCATGTGGGGGATCGCACTTGCAGTCGGGAGATTCCGGCTGAGTGTAAAACAGTGGGGATTGCTTATTGTGGCAGGAACGACAAGTGGATTAACGGGTTTGTTTTATTACCGGGCGCTTCAATACATCCCGGCTTCTCTAGCCATTATCTTGTTATTTCAGTTCACATGGATGGGTGTGCTTATCGAACTGATCATAGAAAAGCGTAAACTTGGCCTATCACGTCTATTCGCGCTGGTACTTCTGTTTGGGGGGACACTTCTCGCTAGTGGCATCGTAGAAGAAGGACTTCATAAGTTGTCACTTATTGGTACGGTGCTTGGGCTTCTGTCTGCTGTGATGTATGCTTTGTTTATTATTGCGAGTGGGAAAGCTGCTCCGGAGGTAAATCCGTACTGGCGAGCTGCGATTATGCTCATCGGTTCGGTAGCGATCACATTTGCGATTTCACCACCACATTTTCTTGTGAATGGGGCACTTACACATGGGCTGTGGCGCTGGGGCATTTTATTAGCGTTGTTTGGTGCGATTATTCCGCCCCTGTTTTTTGCGATTGGAGTTCCGCGGATAGGAGGTGGCCTTACTTCTATTCTGGGGGCTGCTGAGCTGCCGACTGCGGTGCTGATGTCTCGCTTTGTGCTAGGTGAGCATGTTGGTGGGCTTCAATGGATTGGAGTCATGGTGATTCTTGCGGGCATTATTGTGCCAGAATGGCTGACAGTACGTCGGGCAAAGGCGACGAGGACGACTGCATCATAATGTATAAGGAGGAGAAGAAAATGGATCAGCAGCTTACTTTGTTTAAACGTCTGACAGAAGGGTGTGGGGCTCCTGGGTTTGAAGGAGATATCCGCACGATTATGAAAGAATACATAAGCGATACGACAGATGAGATGGTATATGATAATCTTGGCAGCTTATTTGGCGTACTGCGCGGCGATGAGAATGGACCTACGATTATGGTTGCGGGGCACATGGATGAAGTGGCCTTTATGGTGACTCGAATTACCGACAAAGGGTTTTTACAATTCCAGCCGCTTGGTGGATGGTGGAGCCAGGTGCTGCTTGCTCAGCGCGTGCAGATTATGACGGTAAATGGCCCGGTATACGGTGTGATTAGTTCCATTCCACCGCATGTGCTTCCGGACAATGTAAAGAACAAGCCAATGGATATAAAAAATATGTTTATCGATGTCGGCGCTGACGATAAGGAAGACGCGGAAAAAATGGGCATTCGTCCAGGACAGCCGGTACTGCCAATCTGCCCGTTCACTGTGCTGGGAAATCCGAAGAAGCTGATGGCGAAGGCGTGGGATAATCGCTACGGGTGCGCTTTGGCGGTCGAGATGATGCAGGAGATGAAGAATACAGCGCATCCGAATGTGATTTACGGCGGAGCAACGGTACAAGAGGAGGTTGGCCTGCGCGGTGCGGGAACAGCGGCCAACATGATTAAGCCGGATTTGTTCTTTGCACTTGATGCCAGTCCAGCTGGAGACATTCCTGGAGTGAAAGATGGAATGGGTAAGCTAGGGTCCGGCTTATTGATGCGAATTATGGACCGGACAATGGTGACATTACCAGGATTGCGTGATTTTATGATTGATACAGCAGAAGAGCTGGGTATTCCGTATCAGTTCTTCGTATCACCAGGTGGAACGGATGCGGGTAAGGTGCATTTGACTGGCAATGGCGTGCCGTCTGCTGTGATCGGGATTCCAGCACGCTACATTCACAGTCATGCCGCCATCATTCATCGCGATGACTATGAAGCAGCCAAAAAGCTGTTGCTGGCATTGCTTACGCGAATCGATGGACCAACACTTACGCGCATCAAAGAGCGGTAGGAGGTATATCATGCAGTATTTATATTTGCACCGGGTGCAGGAGCAGGGTACAGCACGATACGTGTATGTATTCGATGAACATAGCTTATCGCCTAATAATCTGGTGCTGCGCAATTTGTTTCGCTGCATGATCGAGGCAGTAGAGGCGGAGATCGATCAGATCGAAATGGAGTACAGCGACACTGTGACAGCGAAGCGGATGGGAGTAGAGCGGGCCGTACAGATGCTGAAGCTGATGGGTGCAAAGGAGGCGGAACAGGCTGAGAATTGGCAGGAAGGTGTTTTGCTAAGTCGAACGTTTGCTGTATCAGCTACAGTTGAACGTATAGAGTATCTTCGCCATATACGAGAACTTGATGAAGTATATCGGATCAAGTTAAGTGGAAACGGGGCGGAAAAGGTACATCTTTATTTTGCGCAAACTCTTACCTGCCTGCTTACGACGGAACAAGAAGGTGTTTTTACAAGCTTACTTGCGCAAAGAAACGTTCCACACAAAATTTTGGGAAATTAGCCACACTTTTTGTCGGTTTTTGTTTAAAAATCGCGCTTTATCCTAAAAATTTCTATTGTCCTTTGGTGTATTTTATATTATTCTTTTAATGACAACTTATTCAATAGGTTGAGAGTTGTTGTTTCTCTTTGCCCCGCCTAGCGGGGTTTTTTTTTGTATAAAAAAGAAATCTAATATATTGAATGTAGAACCAGGCAAGAGATGGAGCAAACTTCTATTATGAAATGTGAAACTTTTATCGGGTTATATTCGTAGGAAATAGTAGGGAGAAGGAGTAGTAGCACACAGAATAGGAGGAAAAGAAATGGATCAGCAGATACGTCGATTATTTGGGGTATGCGTATCCGCCGCTTTATTTATTGGAACACTTGTTGCGATTACCGGAGTTATTAAGGTATCTTTATAAAATAAGCAAAAGAGCTTGGCCCATTTACGGGGCCAAGCTCTTTTTATATAAGACGTTGTTAATTAGTTCACGCGGCGACCGTTCTCCCAGAATGGCTCGCGCAGGACAACCTTTTGAATTTTACCGGAGGCTGTTTTTGGCAGTTCAGCAACGAACTGAACGGATTTTGGACATTTGAAGTGAGCCATACGCTCACGGCAGAAAGAAATAATGTCTTGCTCGGTAGCTGTCTGTCCCTCGCGCAATACGCACACTGCATGCGGAACTTCGCCCCACTTCTCATGCGGGATGGCAATGATCGCAGCTTCCAGAACAGCTGGATGCTCGTACAGCGTTCCTTCTATTTCAATGGAAGAGATGTTTTCGCCACCGCTGATAATAATATCTTTTTTGCGGTCGACAATGTCGATATAACCGTTCTCATCAAGCGTTGCCATATCTCCGGTATGATACCAGCCATTGACGATAGCGCGCGCTGTTTCTTCCGGCTGCAGCCAGTAGCCGTCCATAACGGAATTGGAGCGGCAGATTACTTCCCCTACTTCTTCGCCATTCGGTTCGATATCCTCTCCGTCTTCATTTACAACACGCACTTCCATCATCAGCATGCTCATGCCTGCTTTTGCTTTGAGGCGGTGAATGCGGTCCATGTCATTTTCATCGCGGATCGCTTTTTTGATGTGGGATACGGTCAAGAATGGAGAGACTTCTGTCATGCCATATACTTGAACGAATGTCCAGCCCAGTTCATTTTCTACTGCTTTTACAAAAGACGGAGGTGGAGCAGAGCCTGCAAGTACGACACGAACTGGCTGCTTGATCGTTGCTTGTTTGGCCGAAGGGTCATTAAAGATCATATTTAGCACAGTTGGCGCCATGCAGGCGACCGTTACGCCTTCCTCTACGATCAAACGGGTAATAAGTGGTGGATCAATTTTGCGCAGCATCACATGTGTGGCCCCCATACCGGTAAACGAGAACGGAGTGCCCCAGCCGTTTACGTGGAACATTGGGAGTGTATGTAATAGGACATCCTCATCTTCTGCACGCAAGTGGATGATCGTATTGAGAGCATTGTTATACAGGCTGCGGTGTGTTTGAATAACGCCTTTCGGACGACCTGTTGTACCGCTTGTATATAAGATCGTCGCCATATCTGTTTCTTCCATTTCTTCGTATACAGCATTTTCGGAAGCGCTCTCAATCATGGCATCATAAGAGAGCCAGTCTGCATTTGTTTCAAATCCGTCAACTGGAAGCGTTACATACGTCTGAACTGTGGAGAATTTTTCAAGAACTGGTTCGATAAGAGGTGCCAGTTCTGCATCTACCATAAACATCGCCGCACCGGAGTGGTTTACAATATACTCGTAATCTGCCGGAACGAGACGGGTATTAAATGGAACAACGACCGCGCCGATTTGAAAGGCGGCATAAAATGTTTCATACATTTCTAGGCGGTTAGGTGACAAGACGGCAACCCGGTCTCCTTTGCGGATACCGCGTTCGCGCATTGCATTGGATAAGCGGTTTACACGTTTCTGGATTTCGGTATAGGTAAAGCGGCGTTCGCCATCAATTACGGCTGTTTTCCTTGGATAATGGTATACAGCTCTCTTTAGGAAATCGTGCAATAAAAATGGTACGTGCATATCTTCTCTCCTCCTAAGAAAATTTGGAAACCTACTTAATCAAAATACCATAAAATTTCTGAAAAAAATACATTGCCAGGGAAAAAATGAAAGAATCCGCTTTTGCATGAAGAAAAGCGGATTATATTACTTTACAAATGAAATTTTTTTACTTCGCTTTGCAGTTCTTGGGCTAAGCGACTTAGTGAATCAGAGGAAGCAGTGATTTCTTCGATAGAGGCAAGCTGTTCCTGGGAAGAGGAAGAGATCCCTTGCATACTTCCGTATATTTCTCCGGAAACATAAGTAAGCTGATCGACGGAAGCGGTGATTTGTTGTGTACTGGCTGACATCTGTTCTGTGGCGGCGGAGATTTCCTGAATGTCGCCTGCCACTTCTTCAATCGCATGGAGAATACGCTGGAATGTTTCTCCTACTTCATTGACCACTACAGTGCCTGATTCAACTTCCTCCGTGCCGCGCTCCATTGTATGAACGGCTTTTTCTGTGTTCAGTTGAATTCCTTCAATTAGAACCGCGATTTGTTCGGTAGATTGGCGCGATTGTTCTGCTAGCTTACGCACTTCTTCCGCTACAACGGCGAATCCTTTGCCATGTTCTCCGGCACGAGCCGCTTCGATTGCTGCATTTAACGCCAGCAGATTTGTCTGGTTCGCAATCTGGTTAATAGTTTCTACGATATGTCCGATTTCTGCTGAACTTTCACCAAGTGTACGGATGACAGAAGCAGACTCGTGTACAGCTTCACTGATAGACTTCATCTGATCGATTGTACGTGCAATGACCTGACTGCCCTGCCGTGCATCCTGGAGCACACCACTAGATGATTCAGATACATTTGTTGTTGATTCGGCAATCCGTTGGACAGCGAGGGAGTTCTCCTCAATTGCTTGACGGTTTTCGGACATACTTGCTCTCTGAGAGTCTGCCCCGTTGGCTACGTCTTGAATGGCATTGGCAACAATTGTGGCTGCTTCAGATGACTGTTCTGCACTTGCATACAGTTCTTCTGATGCTGCGGAAACGTGCTCAGAACTCTCGTTTACTTTACTGATAAGTTCGCGTAGATTCGTTTTCATTTCATTAAAAGCTGTTCCAAGTTCACTAATTTCATCTTTTCCTGTGATAGGAATCGCAGCGATAGACAGGTCACCGGTTGCGAGTTGACGGGCTGATTTGGAAACAGCAATGATCGGCCGTGAAATAAGACGGCTGATGAACCAGGAGATGAAGATACCGCCTACAAATGCCAGGATACTCAGGATAAGAATCCAGGTTTTAGATGAATTTGCATGGTCGCTTGTTTGCTGAGTTACGGTTTGCATATGAGCTGTGATAGTGCTGGACAGTTTTTGGGCCTGATTTACAAAGGTATCGATTTGTTGTTTTGCACTTGTGCGGCTGATCTGTTCATATTCTGCTGTTTTGTTTGCTTTTTTTAGTGCGAAGAGCTGCTGGGCTGTGCTATCAAAGTCATCATTTACCTTATTAAGTGAAGTGAGCATAGCTTGGCTTTCATCGGTTGTGAGTAGAGGGCTTAGCTCTTTAACGAGTACTCTATATTCATGATCGGCTTGTTTGTATGCATCAAGTGAACCGACATCCCCAGTAAGCAAATATTTATCAACTTCTTTGGATTGTTTATAGGTATTTGCAACTAATTTCTCTGTTAATACATCAGCATGGGCATCACGATTGAGGAGCTCGGTGTAGTTGGAGTTGACAGCCGAAAGTTGAGAATAACTAATTCCTGCTGTACAGGTTAATAAAAATAGGATAATACCAAATCCTAAAATAAGCTTCGCTCTTATAGTCATAAATACTCACCACCATCTGTTTTTTAGTAATATATATCTAATACAATATTACCATAATATAAGGGTAGGATGTAAGAAAAAGCAAAATAAAAAAAGCTGCAAGATTTACAGCTTTTTCGATATAAAAGTATGTAGTACATCATTAAACAACGGTCAGGGATATAATCTGACGGATCGGACTATCCATATTACGACCGTCTCCGTAATATAAGTATACAGGACCATCTTCACGAATCGGCTTGCCATCAATGGCAAAACAAAGGATGGCCTTTTCTGCCTCTGCAAGGGGGAGGTGATATTCTTCGCCTGTTTCGGTGCGACAAATAAGCGCAATCGCATCCGCCGCTGGTTCAGCATTGCGCAGGAATGGGACGAGCGGCATGCCATAATCGCCGCTGATCTGTTTTTTCTCAACGAATAGCTGCTCACTTTGTTTGGTCGGAGTCGAACCATGTTCTAGTTCTTTATCCCATAGGCGCCCCATTCGAGTGATATCATCTTCTTTTTCTTTCTTTTCCTCCATTTGACCGGCACCGGCGAAGAAGTCTTCCATCTTGAACTTGCGGTCATCAAAAATCCAGATGCTTGGGTCAAGGGTAATGCTATAAGCGACTTTTCCATTAATTGATATAATGTCTGCCATGTGTATATCCTCCAGATTTTGTACTTCAGATAAAATAGAATGCAGTTCCTACTATAATATACACGACCAAAAGTAAAATTCCTTCATACCAGTTTGTACTTCCATCGCGCGCAATCGAAGAAGCGATAAAGACAGCAACCCCGATGGCGGCCAGTTCATAGGACGTGAATACGAGATTCATTTGACTGCCGAACAATAAGCTGACAAATACAAGGGTTGGAGCTACGAACAGGGAAATCTGAAGGCTGCTTCCGACGGCGATCTCAACAGATGCGCCAATTTTGTTTTTCAGCGCCATAAAAACAGCAGCGCTATGCTCGGCGGCATTCCCGACAATGGCAATTACAAATGCCCCGACGAAGATTTCAGACCAGCCAAGCGACTTAGCTACCGCATCAATGCTATGTACGAGCCATTCGCTTGTGATCGCTACAAATACAGTCGCGACGAGCAGAATGAGAATAGATGTGCTTTTGCTCCATATTGGACTCTCCTCTTCATCAGTGGAATCTTGATCAGAGAGAACGTCTTTGTGCGTGACCATGGAGAAGATGAGCCATAAAACATACGCAACAATCAGGAGCCCAGAGATCATAAGGCTGAGCTGATTGATATGTGGAACGTTTAATTGCCGCATAAAGACAGCCGGAATAAACAGAGAAATGACAGCAAGTAGCATAAGAGAAGAGTTATGTCCGGCCAGCAGTGTGTTAAACCGCTGCTCTTTGAATTTAAGTCCGCCTGCAATGACGCTTAAGCCAAGTACAAGCAGCAAGTTGCCAATAATCGAGCCGGTAATACTTGCCTTTACCATATCGAATAGGCCTTCTTTAATTAGGAAAATCGAAATGATCAATTCAGCAGCGTTGCCGAATGTAGCATTTAGAAAGCCCCCGATCCGCTCACCTGCATAATGGGCTACGCTTTCCGTTGCTTTTCCAAGCAGCGCGGCAAGTACGATGATTGCAGCGGCTGCGGTTGCAAACTGCAGGCCCGATGAATGAGTAAAATAGTGGGCCCAGGCACTTAGTGCAGTGAAAAATACGACCAAACTGTAAAACAGTTTTTGATTCACACTCACATCCTCACTTTCTTTATGTATGTTTTCTTACATGAACATACTCTTTTTTAGTCAAAATGAAAAGAAAAACATTGGAAGGGACAAGAAGAAAAGCGGAGTTGTCGCCTTGACACATCCGCTTTTTTGTACAATCAGTTGCAGAAAATATGCTTGCCGATCTTCTTAATCTGTGGTCGGCTCCAAATCCACGCTGATGTCGCGGTGTCTGGATTGAAATAGTACAGCGCACCACCCGTTGGATCCCAGCCATTCAGCGCATCTTGAACCGCTTTAACGGCTGTTTCATTCGGAGTCAGCCATATCTGACCATCCGATACAGCCGTAAAAGCTCCTGGTTCAAAAATAACTGCACTCGGTGAGTTAGGAAAGGATGGGCTTTTCACTCGGTTGAGAATAACGGCGGCTACCGCTACCTGGCCGACATATGGCTCGCCGCGTGATTCCCCGTATACTGCGTTCGCCATCATTTTTAATTCGTTTTGAGAGAAGTTAACATTTGTTTTTGGCAGTTTCTTTGGTGCTGTGGCTGTTTCAGTTTTTGCAGGCGCTGTTTCTGGTGCGCCTGGGCGCCAGTTTTTCGTCGCTTCCCACAGTTTTAACTTTGTTTTCGGTCCAAGTATGCCATCAATAGGTATGCCGAATTCATACTGGAAATTGCGCAGTCCGTTATACGTACGCCACGAGAAAGTACCATCTACCGGTCCGGTATAAAAACCGAGAAATTTGAGCCGTCCCTGCATTTCAGTAACGTCTTTTCCGCTTGATCCGACATATACCGTTTCCTCGCTGAACCCGTGCGCAGGCGATGGCGCAAGCCACGGCATCGTCATGGCAATGGCCAGAATCAGTACCACGGGCCAGATACGATTGTGGCGCATATATTTTTTCATGGGAATCCCTCCTGTAAAAGGTAGTACCCATATTTTGCACGTCTCGATACGAAAACATGTGTATAATAAAAGAGAAGAAACAAAGGAAATGATTGGAGAATCCTTGCTATGGAAATTAAATACGAACAGATCGTATCCATCTGCAAAGCGCTCGGCCACCCGGTACGGTTGCGTATTTTCACCTTGCTGGCAGAGCAAGGTGAGTCATACTGCGGGGATATGGTTTCACTTGTCGGGGTGGCGCAGTCCACAGTGTCGCATCATCTCAAAATTTTAAAAGACAGTGGATTGGTTACAACGGAGGAGCAGGGGACATTCGTTTGCTACCGGGTGCAGCGGGACCGCCTGCGGGAATTGACACACTTACTTCAAGGATTGTAGAAAAAAGTGGGGCAATTGCCTGAAACAAGTTGCCAGCGCCCAGATGAACGAATACAATGAAAATTAATCAGATATAAAGGAGGAATTCCAATGGCTGATGTAAAAGGAAACGGAGTGGTACGGATTGCGGATGATGTCGTGGCAGTAATTGCTGGGATTGCCGCAACAGAAACCGCAGGAATCGCAGGTATGTCAGGTGGAATTACCGAAGGATTAGCTCGTCGTGTAAGTGGAAAAAACGTGCAAAAAGGTGTTTCCGTAGAAGTGGGAGAATTCGAAGCGGCGATTGATCTGCGCGTAATTGTAGCGTACGGCAGTAAGATCGATGAAGCATGTCGCACGCTCCAGCAGAATGTACGAGATGCGGTGGAGTCCATGACGGGCTTACGTGTCGTGGAAGTAAATGTGAAAGTAGAAGGGGTAGAATTCCCGAAACCTGAAAAAGAACAGCTGCCAGAAGCAGCGCAGCGTGTGAAATAAAAACAGAGTCATGTAAAAAGCGCAGGGCATTTATTATGTCACTGCGCTTTTTCGTTTTTACGCAACAGCAATTTCAATAGTCGATGGAACTTTTGGATTTTTTACCCCGAATAACCCAATAATGACAAGTAATCCGAGTAACAGTGATACAGCCAATGGATTATCTGCTGCACTAGTTCCATTTGTGTTTGGAGTTCCGCTTGTGCTGGAAGTTCCGGTTGGGCTCGAATTTTTCATGTATCTCCCTCCTGATTACGGATCCTGCATTCGCCGCTTAAGAGCAGCCAAAATTTCATCCAGTGTAATCGTACCGTTATTACGTAGGAAGTTAGCAAGTTCGCCGACACGATTTTCCTGCTGATTCTTCTGGCAGGGATTCTGTAACTTTCCGACCAGCGAAACGATAATCCCTCCATCGCGTCCGAACTCAATGGAATCGGTGATGAGTTCTCCAGATAAAAGCAGAGCAGCCGTAATAATTTCAAGTTGTTTCGAGGAGAAGAAATGGTCATACGGAGAAGAATGGGTGCTATTTGTTTGTGTATTGTTTGTCTGCGTTTTGTTTGTTTGTCCGCTTGATTTTGTAGTCTCGGTATTCCTACGCTTCGCCATTTTCTCCCCTCCCTCTTACACAGTATGCAGGAGTGGGCCGGATGCGCCGATTATCGCGGCTCAATTAATTGGAACGCGCCTGTGCCGGCTAGTATAAGTCGCCCTTTCTCATTATGAATGCGGCATTCACATACACAACGAGTACGTCCTCGCCTCAGTACAGAAGCGGTAGCGATTAATCTTTCTCCCTTGCCAGGAGAAAGGTAGTGAACGTTCATCTCGGTAGTGACGACCTTATAACCTGTAGTCCGACTTGCTACTGATCCCATCACGCTATCGGCGAGAGTAGCTGTCATACCGCCGTGTACAATACCGAGTCGATTCATCATAAAAGGGGTAATAGGCACATCAAAGCGGTATGTCCCATCCTCCAGGTATTCTCCTTGCAGTCCAAGGAAGCCGGAAATATAGGCTGTTTTACGTTCCTGCATGTATTCTATAGCCTGGCGGGCAAGATATAGAATCTGTTGATCTTCCTCTGATCCATTCTCAAGCGTATCTTTTACAAATTGAAGCAATGCTTCCTGGTCGTGTCTCATGCTTTCACCTGTCCTTTGTAGGATTGCTTTGTCGTGTTCTTTTGTAGTATACAAGATTTTTGTGGAAAACTACTTTTCGTATAACAAGGAACGTGCAGTTTGTCTTGACGTAGGAAATGTGTATACTTACTTACAACAATGTTTTGTATTCGGATGGTGAACCGTATGATTCAAACAAATAACGATGTTTACACAGTAGATCGGATTCTTGGCAGTATTAATGAAAGGCTGTATACGCAGCTTGCTTCCGTAAATAACTGGCCAGAAAGAAACAGGGCAGCGCTACATCTGCTTACCCCAACAACAGTGGAACAAACGTGGCAGGCGATGACACAGGAAGAAAAACAAATGCTTGTGTATATGCTGTTCGCGATCGGTCACGATATGCTTACATACCGACAGATGGAGCAATATGCGCGTACTACATCGCCACTTGCTGCTTATAGTGGCTTAACAGGACTTAGAAGACGGGGGCTTGTATATACACTCCGCCGATTATGGGGAGAAGTCGCATATATCATGCCATACGACTTGCAGGCAGTGTGGCGAGCTCACATCCGAGCTAGCGAAAAAAAGGGTGGATCATTACACATAAGAATGGATGGATCTGAACCTGTACCTGCTATATGGGATGTATTATTTACGACTATACATACATACCGTCATGAGCCCATTGCGTTAACAAAAAAGGGTACATTGCCGATGAAAATAAGGCGACGCCTGCAGGCGCTTATTCCGTATGAGGAAGAGTTGATCGCTGCTGTATATGTACCAGATACCGATTACACAGCAAGAGAAAGATTTGTAGTAGACTTATTACTTCAGACAGGAGCGCTTCAGCTTTATGAAACAGATGCAGGGCTCGTATATCAGGTGGAAAATAAAGCGGTATGTCGCTTGTTTGCAGATAGGCGATCAAACGTGCAGGCTCGCGTATGGCAAGCGACTAAAGAGATTGTAGGTCGTTTACATCCGCTGTATCCGGGTATGCTAGAAGGACTTACGCTGGCTGATGAAGTGGATGTGGAGGCTTTGTATGACCGGGAACGTATTCTTCTTGCGGAAGCAGGGGTCACCTTGGATCAACAGGCATGGGATGGTTTTATTGATCATGTGCTGCCGCTTCTTGCCGGGTTAGGTTTTGGATGCTGCCATACCAACGAAAGCCGTGTGTGGTTTAGCTGGAATGGCCAAAAACCAGGCATGTATGAAGAGGAAACAGGAACAGACGAACGCCTGGGATACGTGCAGCCGACAATGGATGTGCTCCTACTTCCGTCTGCTCCGTATGATGTTCGCTGGGAAATGGGGGCTTATGCAGCGCTTGCGGATCAGCAGGAGGTGTGGACGTTCCGGCTTACACCGCAGAGCGTTCGGGACGGTATGCGTTCCCGAGGGCGTGCCGATCTGAAAGTGCTTCTTACGAAGATTCAGGGGGCGGACATTCCTGAGCCTGTACGAAAACAGCTTGAGCGCTGGATGAACGGTGGGCAGACCGCGACTTTTGATCATGTCCTTTTTTTGCGCTGTCCGGATGAAGCAGTGGCAGACTGGCTAGCTGGCGAGCCATCTCTTGCGCATGCTGTACGAGAGCGCTTGAATACGTGTGACTTTCTCATCCACGAAGCAGGCTGGAACATTGTCCGTACTGCGCTGGAAAAACATAATATTCTTGTCCAGTCTGCCGAGGAACCCGTATTGCGTCCGTTTGCAGTACAAAAGGCAGATGAGATAGGATTTAAGGTAGAATCAGTATTTCCAGTACTGGAAGACTCCCTTCCAGAACTGCGGAATATTCCTGCTATCTGGTATAAAAACTGGCAGACGTATCATGCGTCCACACTTCGTAACATGTTGTCCAAAGCTCAGGTGCTCGGGGTGCCGCTTCGACTTGAAGTCGGAACGAGCGAATGGGAAGGTGCACGTGTAACAGAAATTCGAAATGAAGATGGTCACTATCGTGTTCGATTTGCTATCGCAGACGATAGCATGACGGTTCCGCTTCAAGAAGTTGGTCGGGTCAGTTGGAAGCTCTCCTTCTTCTAAGCAGGCTTGTCGAGCAAAGACTATGCACAGTGAGGACAAAATGATACAATAATGGGCGAGGTGAGGAAATGGCAAGCAAGTCAATCAAGGTGCTAGATTGGAACGATGTATTAGAACGTGCCTATCACATTGGCGAACAGCTGACCCACTCACAGGAAATGCGGCGTTATAAGGAGACGCGTCAGGAGATGGAAGCTGACGGAGGGGCCGCCGCACTGATTGAGAGCTTCAAACGCCTAAAAGAAGCGCATGAAGAAGTGGAACGATTCGGGACTTATCATCCTGATTATCATACTGTTACTCGTGGTGTCCGTGAGAAAAAGCGGGAGCTTGATAAAGTGTCAAGCATTGCCGCATTCAAGCAGGCTGAGAATGATTTAGATGAACTGTTGTATCGGGTAAGCCGGGTAATTGCTGATTCCGTATCGGAGCAGATTAAAGTGCCAAGCAATAACCCGTTGTATGAGCTTGGTGGGGGATGCGGCAGCGGAGGATGCGGTACAGGCGGAGGATGCGGCTGCTCATCACGCTGACCTAAGAGCTAAGCAATGCTAGTATGAAGAAGGAGAGTCGAAGCATGAGAGAAAGACGCGTAGGGCTTGCCGTATACGTGAAAAGCTTAAAAGCGGCCCGCAACTTACGCAAGTTTGGCAATATCCACTACATGTCACGCCGCCTGAATTATGTGTCGATGTATATAGCGGCTGATACATTTGAGCAGACAGTCGAACGTATCGCACGCTTAGACTTCGTTACGCGTGTAGAACACTCTCATCGCCATGAGATTAAGACGGTGTACGACAATGCCAAGCCAGATAAGGCGAAAGAATTCGACTACAAAATGGAAGAGAACCAGATTTTGTCGATTGCGCGTGGAGAACAGCATAATAGCCTATAAAAAGCATAAAATGATTCTGAAGAAGCAGCCGATAAGGGTTGCTTTTTTTATTCATTGTTTGGTAATAGTGCCAATGGTATAATGCATAAGTACACAGAGAAAGGGAAAAACCAAAATGTTTATGCATAACCACATTAAGAGTAAACTCCGCTTCGTTTCGTTAACGGTGATTACGCTATCATACTTTCTTGTTAAGGATTATCCCGGATTTAATGGGATTGTGTTCTGGGGATTGACACTAACCGGATGGATTATTGCAGCTTTTGTATACAGTTGGAAAGGGAAGAAGACAGGAATTTTTCTAGAAGAGAATGAGAGCAAACTTCGTTTTATGGACTTTGCATTTGTACTTTGTTATATGACTGTAACAGGAGGCATTGAAGAAAGTCCTTATTTATACTTGATTTATCTAGGAATCGCATCTGTAGGACTGTACGGTTCAAAGCGCTTTGGTCTAATATACTCGCTATTGGCACTTATAATTTTGGTTGGATACGACTTATCTTACCATCAGATCATGGAGGGCCGGTTTGTTGGGGTGGGGCACATATGGCCCAAGTTATGTATGCTACCGGTATTTGGTCTGTTGGCTGATATGTTAATGGTGCATTTCCAATCGATGCAGGAGAACGAAGAGATTGTACTTGATCAGCTTGTGACAAGTCTTGCCAAAGCGATTGGTAGTAAAGATTCATATACACTTGGTCATTCAACGCGCGTGCAGATGTATTCACTTGCGATTGGCAATGAGCTTGCACTTACCCAGGAAGATATGTTTACGTTGCGGTACGGAGCGTTGTTGCATGATATTGGGAAAATTCATATTCCGTCCAGCCTGCTTAATAAAACAGGTCGCCCTACGCTTGATGAATGGAATGAACTTAAAAGTCATTCCACGGAAGGTGCACGCATTATGGAAGGGCTTCAAAAATTGAGTGGTGTGAGGGATATTATCCTGTATCATCATGAAAAATATGATGGAACTGGCTATCCGAAGGGACTGGCGGGAGAAGAGATTCCATTTCTTGCAGCTATTGTAAACGTTGCCGATTCGTTCGATGCAATGACGTCTACGCGGTCGTATAATCAGCCGAAGACAGTAGAGGAAGGAATGGCAGAAATCCAGAGCTGTATGGGGAAACAGTTTCATCCAAAAGCGGCAGCAGCAGCACTTGCTCTGTTTGAACGAGGGGAGTGGCCGCGCTTTAAGCAGCTTGAGGAAAAAGCAGATAGTGAACATTGTACGAAATCTGCAAAGAATTTTGCCATAAGTAAGTAACATAATTGTGACAACTTTTTTTATTCGAACATGTTACAATGAAAGAGAAAATGAATACAGCTAGGGGGAAAACAGAATGTTTACTAAAATAGTGGTTGCGATTGATGGCTCTGAGATGGGAGTAA
The DNA here is from genome assembly GCF_028471905.1 of Aneurinibacillus uraniidurans. NCBI lineage: Bacteria > Bacillati > Bacillota > Bacilli > Caryophanales > Paenibacillaceae > Aneurinibacillus > Aneurinibacillus uraniidurans. The sequence goes on from NZ_CP116902.1 coordinate 1,112,037, forward strand.
AAGCACTGGAGGCTGCGATTGCACTTAGCGCCGAGCAGAAGGCGGAACTTGCTGTGTTGCATGTAGGCAGAGAAGTCTTTGTCTCTCCATATATTGTAGGGGAAATGGCGTATTTGACGAAAGACTTTGATGAGAATGTAAATGAGGCAATTCGTAAAGAATCGCAAAAATTACTTGAAGAAGCGAAAGAAAAAGCGATGGCGCGTGATATTGCGATTCAGGCTGTATATGTAACAGGAGATCCAGCACATGAGATCGTTAAGTATGCAGAGGAAAATCAAGTAGGCCTCGTCGTTATAGGAAGTCGTGGACTTGGTAGCTTGAAAGAAATGATGCTAGGAAGTGTTAGTCATAAAGTTTCTCAGCTCGCTTCTTGCCCGGTTCTTATCGTGAAATAGTGAGAGATTTAATCCCTGATCCGATATGAGCGAATCAGGGATTTTTTATTGTACGAAAAGTAATCGCTTTCTTTTTTATGTTCTAGACTGTTGACAATCAACTGTAAATAATGTAAGTTTAATCCGTTAGAAAAATTAGATAAATAGAAAAAGAGAGAAAAAACAGAAAAAGGGAGAGAATGTTTATGAAGAGTAACCAGGAAGTTGCAGAAACAAAGATCGTAATGTCAGATCCAACCGCACTCGGTGTGTTTGGATTGGCGATGGTAACGTTTGTGGCATCATCACAAAAACTTGGGTGGACGACTGGCACTACTTATTTATTGCCATGGGCGATTTTCCTTGGCGCAATTGCTCAAATTTGGGCTTCAACTGTAGATTTTAAGAAAAACAATTATTTCGGTTCGATTGTTCTAGGCGCATACGGATTGTTCTGGATCGGGGTTGCGTCGCACTGGATGATCGCCCTTGGGTGGTTTGGGGATGTTGGAAAATTAGCAGACCCGAAACAACTGGCTTTCGCATTTTTTGGATACTTGATCTTTTCTTTATTTATTACAGTAGCAGCATTGGAAGTTAATAAAGCGTTTGCAGCGATTCTGATCTTGATCGATGTTCTTTTATTCTCACTTGCACTGGCAACACTCGGTGTGAATAAAGAAATGTTCTCGAAGCTTGCCGCTTATTCTGAACTTATTATTTCTCTTATTGGTTTTTACGCAGCAGGAGCTGCATTCCTCAACGCTTTCTTTGGTAGACAAGTCCTGCCGCTTGGTAAGCCGCTTGGTCTGATCAAGAAAACTGCACCAGCAAATAGCCAGCCTGCTACCGGTCGAAAAGTGGCAGCAAACGAATAATTTTTCTAACATACGTACATTTTCCCGCTGAGTAGATCAGCGGGATTTTTTTTGCAGAAAAGTGTCGGGAAAGAGTTGTTCTCTTGTAAGTATATGGTATAATTTGGTAAAAAAGGAGGGGTAAGGATGCTGGATGTGTCGGAATATGTCATAGCGGTTATCCGGGACGGAATTGCCAGGGGCGCAAGTGATATTCATATTGAACCAGCGACGAATGAACTTGTCATCCGATTTCGCCTAGATGGATATTTGCAGGAAGTAGAGCGTAAAGAAGAAGCCTGGGGACCTCCTGTCATCTCACGTCTTAAACTGATGGGAGGTATGGACATTGGAGAGAGGAGGCTGCCACAGGATGGCGGATTTTCGTTGGAATCTAAGGAAGAAGAGCACGGGGAGATGATTGATGTACGGGTGGCAACGCTTCCGACCATTTATGGCGAGAAAGCTGTGCTTCGTCTACTTCCGCACGCACCTCGCTACGGCACCCTTACTTCGCTTGGCATGAATGAGACGGATGCCTCCCGCGTTCGCTCCATGCTTTCGGGAACACAGGGAATGATTCTGGTAGCGGGAGCGACCGGAAGTGGTAAAACAACGACGATGTACACGATGCTTCAGGAGCTGAGCAGTGAAGGGCGTAACATCGTATCGCTAGAACAGCCGGTGGAATATCGGATTCCAGGGATTAATCAGGTGCAGATTCATCCGCGTTCCGGCCTATCCTTTCATGAAGGGCTGCGAGCTGTACTGCGGCAGGACCCGGACGTTATTCTGGTCGGAGAGATTCGGGACAAGCTGACAGCAGAGATTGCCGTTCGGGCTGCGCTTACAGGTCATCTCCTTATATCGACGATTCATACAAAAGATGCGGTTGGCACGATTGTTCGTTTGCTTGATATGGGAATTGAGCCGTACCTGCTTACATCTGCACTGGTCGGTGTAATTGCCCAGCGGCTTGTACGCCGCCCATGTCCGAATTGCTACGGTGAGATGCCAGCATGTTCATCCTGTCATGGAAGTGGCCTGTGTGGTCGTATAGGGATTTATGAAGTGCTGGTGGTAGCCGATGATTTTCATCCGTATATTCTTCATCGCTGCTCAGCGGATGAAATGAATCGTTATTTACGGACAAACGGATTTGTTCCCTTGTCGGTCTCTCTTGAACAAAAAATAGCGGAAAGAGAAGCGGAGCCAGATGCTCCGATGTTATACAAGTCGTATGCGTCTACGAATCAAGTGGTCTGATGTCTTGCTCTCCCGTCTATGTGACAGTCTCTCTCATCTGCTAGAAGGTGGAATTCCGCTTCTTGATGCGCTGGATGTTACAAGTTCTCATATGCCGCTTTTATATAGACGGCAGCTTCAGGCCGTCAGGAAGGAGCTTGAAGCTGGCTATCCACTATCTCATGCACTCGAGCAAATTCGGCCCCCTGCATTTTTTCTCTCATTGCTTTCGGCAGGGGAAGCTCATGGTGATTATGCTCGTTGCTTTCGATTTGCGGCCCTGCATTATCAAAAGAGGTATGAATGGAAGCAGCGTCTCAGGCAGCTTCTTAGTTATCCGTTGTTGTTACTTGTTCTTTCCTCTTGTAGTCTACTGTTTTTGCTCCATACGATTTTGCCTCAGATGATTTCGATGTATGCGTCGATGAATCTTCAGCTTCCTGTTTTTACTCGTCTATTTCTTCAGGCTAGTTCGGTTACGCTATCGGCTCTACCCATTGTGATTCTCCTAGTAGCTGGCATGACACCTCTTCTCCTATGGGGGCGAAATCATGCTTCTCTCGGCTTATTCTGGCTTCGGATTCCTGGTATACGAACTTTTTGTCGGATTGCATATACCCAATATTTTGCACGCCAGGCAGGGCTTTTGTTTCAGGCGGGTGTGTCTATTCTTGACATTTGTACGCTGTTTTATGAGAAAGCTCCGTGGGCTGTAATGAGGCAGGAGATGCATCTGTTAATAGGGGAACTGCTGAAAGGGCAGAGCTTGAGTGCTACGATGCGGAATCGCGTTTGTTTTACACAGGGATTGATCCGCTGTCTTGAACTTGGGGAGCAGAGTGGGCAGATTGATGAATGTCTGCTTGTGTATAGTGAGCAGCTGGAAAGGCATGTTCGTCATAGGATCGAACAGATGCTGCGCTGGATCGAGCCGGGACTTCTGCTTGGGATTGGGCTGATCGTGTGCGGCGTCGTTTTTTCTTTGTTTTTGCCTGTATTGTATATGATGAGTCGTATTTCACAATAAAGGAAGGAGCCGTATAGATCAGATGAATCGCATGGGAACGAAGCATAATGAACGAGGTTTTACCTTAATTGAAATGCTGGTTGTAGTCGCGATTATCGGCGTGTTTTTGTCGCTTGCCCTGCCTGTTTATAAAGATACGGTTGTGAATGCACAAAATCGGAGCTGTGAGTTAAACAAGCGAATGTTGAAAGTAGCGATGGAAACGTATTATTTGAATAACGGGAATGTATACCCGACAATGCGAAAAGAGATTGATGAACTGTTGGCTAAGCATTATTTAGAAGAACGTCCGACGTGTTCAGGTGGAGGAACGTATACGTTTACTCCATCGGCAGATGGTAAGTCGGTGGACGTATCCTGTACGATACATCATGCACCGTAATCGATCAGGTCAATATGATGGTGAGCGAGGCTTCACCTTGATTGAAATGCTGCTGACCATAACAATTCTTACCTGCATGCTTGCTATTATAATGCCGGTTGTCCAGTACAGTGTTCAGCGGATGCAGGAGCGGCAGTATATTGAACAGCTGACGGCGGATCTATATTGGGCAGCCAGTGAAGCGCGCTGCCGCCAGAGTACGATTACAATCAATTTCGCAGCAGATGCTTCGGGTTATACGATTCGAACGGCATACGGACAACCGCTTAAACAGGCACCATTACCTGTTGGCTTTCGTCTGTATCATAACTTTCAAGGGCTGATGGTTTATTTTAACGAATTGGGACATATCAGTCGTGCTGGGACGATTCGACTGATTAATCCGGAAGGGAAGGAACGAAAGGTTGTGTTGTATATAGCAAGTGGACGGTTTCAGGTGGATGGAGGGAGTGAATGAAGAGTCAGGATGGTTTTTCGTATGTTGAGACAGTGATCAGTATTTTACTGGTGGCTCTGCTTGTAGGCGTGACCGGGCAGATGACGGCGCTAGCTGTGCAAATTCGAGAGGGGCAAGCAGAGGAAACACAGGGATATTTACTCGCTTATTCTATGGTGGAGCGATGGAAAATGGATGGAGTTGTTGGAACGTTTCAAAAGGAGATAGAAGGCTGTCGTTACGACATAAGGATACAGAGTGAGTCGCTTACCGAACGAGTGGAACGGTGTGAGGTGCTGGTGCAATGGGGAGCAGAAGCAGAGCGCAAACAGGTTCAGGTAAAAGGGAGCCGTTTTCTGGGAAGGACTCCTGCAAGAGGAACTGGGAGCGGGGGATAACGCTGTTAGAAAGTCTGATTTCGTCTCTGGTGCTCTTCTTACTAGCTGCCGTTGTGCTGGTACTGTATGTGCAAGTAGAGCGAGAGATGCAGCAGGTGCAAGAGGTGAAGCGACTGGAGATAGAAGCTCGTTCTTTTTTCATGTATATAGAGGAAGAAATTCGTCGCAGTGATCAGTTTGAAACACCGACTTCATATGTGCTCCGTTTTCGGGATGATGCGGGGGGCACGATCATGTACTGGATGACAGGAAATCGGTTATGTCGACAAGTAAACGGTACTGGTTATGTCGTGATACTGCAATATGTAAGTCGGGTGGATTTTACCGTATTTCCGAATGGCTGCCAGGTGTACATTGAACTTACAAAAGGCGGTGTATCCTGGAAGGGGGAAGTGTTCATCGCCAAAAGAGTAGAACTGGCTGCATGAGAGGTGGTATAATGCAGAAAAATCAGACGCGTTCCCGTGGGTCGGCTCTGCTCATTATTATTGTGTATACGCATTTGGTGCTGCTGCTCATTTTACATACAACTGGGATTTTGTATACACTCGGTCGGATTGCGGCAAATGATCGCGCACGCCTAGCGAATAAATATCGGGCAGAAGCTGCTGCATATATGGCAGTGGAATACTTACTGCGAGAGGCTTCGTTGCCGAATACAAGCTGGTATCAGGTAGACGGAGAGCGGGTGAAAGTAGATGTGCTCAAGCGAAACGGTGTATATGTGATGATTGGAGCAGTGGCCGATCGTGCGAGCGTGTGCCTGACAGTAGAGACGCAAGCGGGACGTATTGTGAAGTGGAGTGAAAGTTGATGAGACATGTTATTTTGATCGGATTCATGGGAACAGGAAAAACAACGGTAGGGGAGGCACTTGCCAGACGGCTTGGCTGCAGACAGGTTGATTTGGATGAGTGCGTGGTCGAACAGGCAGGCCGAAGCATTCCGGATCTGTTTGAGACGGAAGGAGAGGAAGGTTTTCGTTTGCGCGAGACGCAGGTGCTGCGTGAGTTGGTGCAGCGCGTAGATGGACAAGTTCTTACAACGGGAGGCGGTGTTGTAACGCAGCCGCGCAATATTGAAATTATGCAGGCGAGTGGAATTGTTGTTGCGCTGTTTGCGCGTCCAGAGACGATTGTTGAGCGTGTTCGTGGGGATGCAAACCGACCGCTTCTGGCAGGGGATGTGGAGGAACGGGTACGAAAGCTGTTACAGGAGCGAGAGGGGCTGTATGATTTTGCCCCGATTCATATCCAAACGGACGGCAAAACCGTACAGGAAGTCGTAGAGGAGATTATCGCACATCCTGCATTTGTGGCGACGTCGGTGTGATTGAAAAGATGTGCGGGGGGATATACTAGAAACAAATGAGCGTACAGGAGGTGGGGACCAATGTCCTCTCAGGAATACGTTCGGTATTTAACGCAGCGCTTTGTTACGTATGTGGAAACACCTAAGCAGGAGCGTCCCAAACGAGTACGGGAACCATGGTCATACCGCTGGTTTGGCTTACTTCCTTTAGCGCTCGGTATGCTGTTTCATCGTCGCCCGAAGAGAAGAACCCGGAATTTGTGATCCGGGTTCTTTTATTGTTTTTTTAGATAAAACAATCCACCGTTGATGAGAGTAACGTCGATGCGTGGTTCATATTGCCAGCGTAACTCTTCCATCCGCCGGGTGTGCGAGGTGGTGTAGTCTGTTTCCTCTTCGGCTGACTCCGCTTGTCGTGTGTAAAATTGCTCGGCCATCTCGAGTTCAGCGGCAAGCCGCTCTTGTGCGCGGGCTGCCCAGGCGGTATCCTCTGCGCTGATGCGTTCAGACAGGTACGTGCGAAGGCAGGTCCGGGCTGATTCCAGACTATAAATAGGGCGCATTGTATACGCATATGCAGGCAAGGCAGGCTGGAGGGTGGTTTGTTCCATTTTGGCATAGAAGTCTTCTACGATATGCCCGTGGATCAGATTAAAACCGAGCGAGAATAATAAATCTTTTTTGCGATCACATACAAAGGAAATTTTATAGTTGATGCCAAGCCAAGGAACGAGTGCGGTCTGTTCACTTGATACGTCAGACGAAGTTTGTTCGTACAGGCGCACATAGCGACCGTGCCGCTCAGCTGAGGCAAAAAATTGCTGCAGCCGGGGCGAACCAAATGTGAGATCTTCCCCTCGTATATCTGGAGGAGCAGCCTGTCGCTCAAACACGCAAGTCATGTTCATTGGTTGAGGAGGGAGATCGAGCTGCTCTACATATGTCCAATAGAACGGGCGGTTGCCGAGATCTTTGTCTACTTTGATCGGAAGCTCAACGACAAAGTAGGCAGGATGCCGTTCGATATAATGTGTCTGATGGGCGTCGAAATAACGTTCAAGAAAGGAGCGAACCTCCTGCTGATTCACGGCAGCACCGATCCTTCCAGTGTCTCGCGTGCTGTTGACGGTATTTGCTTGTGTGCAGACCGGATGATTTCACCCAGATTCTCCATTTTAATCCGAACCTCTCCTTCACTTTTGGATGCGAGCAGAATGTTAATGATATTTTGTTCCAGCGACTTTTGTAAATGAAGTCGGTCAATAATCGTATCGAGTTCACCGATGACCATTTCGAACAGATTAATTTTCTCATATAACAGATGAAGAATTTTTTCTTCAATTGTATTGGCTGTAGCAAGATTATAAATGTATACGTCCCGCTGCTGGCCAAGTCGGTGTATGCGGCCAATTCGCTGCTCAACACGCATGGGATTCCATGGCATGTCATAGTTAATGAGGCGGTTGCAAAACTGGAGGTTGATTCCTTCGCCGCCTGCTTCCGTCGCAATCAACACCTGGGCACGTGACTCAAACAGCTGGCTCATCCAGTCTTTTTTACTGCGCTTAAAGCCCCCGCGAAACAGGACGGACGTAATGTCGTGTTCGGCAAGCAGATGCTGCAAATATTCCTGCGTGGCCCGGTATTCAGTAAAAATAATCAGTTTATCGTCAGATTCCCGAATGATGTCGACTGCTTTTTGCGCTTTTGTGTGACGGTCAATTTTTTTGAGCATGTGCACCAGCTCCACAATATGAGCGCGAATCGGGGAGTTTTCTGGTGCCCGATTATGCATGTTGACAAGTGTCATAAAAGCAGCGTCCCGGCTGCTGCATACTTCTCGCTGGAGTGTGATTAGCGACAGGGCATTGCTTGCGCCTTGTGCAGTCGTATATTGTTCTTGTACGAACTCGGTGACGCCGTTATATAGTGCCTGTTCTTCTGCTGACAGTTCAATGGGGACTGTAATGACATGACGGGTCGTGAATTCCACATTGCCATCCGAGCGTCGATTGCGGACCATCACCTTGCGCAGCTCCTGCTTGAGCGTGTCGTTGTTTTTCACGTTCCGTTTGCCATGTGCATAGCTTTGCTGGAAATGTTCAGCCTGTCCAAGGTGACCGGGTTTAAGCAGGGTGATCAGGTTATACAGCTCATTGAGCGTATTTTGAATCGGCGTAGCGGTTAGAAGCAGACAGTATTTTTTCGTCAGCTGCTGAATGAACTGATAGTTTTTCGTTTGTTTATTTTTTAGTTTGTGTGCTTCATCCACAATGATTAAGTCATATGGTTGGTTCAATACGATGTCGCGATGCGGTGGACGCTTGGCTGTGTCGATTGATGCCACAAGAATATCGTGACGTGTCCACATGTATTCTTTCGTCTGAGCTACCGCAGGGATGGAGAATTTTGTGTTTAGCTCTCGCACCCACTGGACGACAAGCGAGGCGGGAACGAGAATAAGTGCTTTTTTCACGAGACCGCGTACCATATATTCTTTCAGGATCAGGCCCGCTTCAATTGTTTTGCCAAGACCAACTTCATCAGCAAGCAGGGCACGCCCGTGCATATCTCGAATGACGGTTTGCGCCGTAGTAAGCTGGTGATCGAGCGGTGTGAGATGAGGGAGGTAGCGCAGACACTGGAGTTCATCAAAATCTCCAATCGCATTGGCTTGAGTTGCCTCCCATGCCAGACGAAATAACTCACGTTGATCCCATGGACCATCATCGGTTATACGCGTCTGCAAGTCTTCAAACCATTCGTCCTGGAAGGAAACGGAGATGTGTGTCACGATTGTACCACCTTTGGTTTACTAGAATCGTAACTAGTATGTGCGCTGTCTTAAAAACTATGTAGCCGAGAGAAGAGAAACGGAAAGAAAGACAAAAAACGCCGATCTCGTGGATAGGCGTTCTGGTTATTTATCTCGCTGGCGAATGGAAATGCGAAAGCGGCGGATCGAGGGAGTAAACACGTAGCGGATGACGAGAGCACCAGGGAGAACATAGCCGATCAGTGCTTCGAGAATGGCCACACCGCGTGCCCAGCCGAACGGAGATAGATCACCGTAGCCAACGGAGAGAAGGGTAATGGCGCTAAAATAAAGCGTACGGGTAATGCGGTCGCTCCACTGCTTCTGGTGGGCAGCGGAGGCGTAATGGTCAAGAATAAAGCCTAAATTCGCCCATTCGACTACCCAGTATAGGAGGGCAAAAAATATCACCAGATTTACATACAGAAAAAACAGCGTTACAAAGTTGTACCAGGTTTTTTGTTTGGAAATCTGATTCATGGAAAGACTCCTTCATACAAGGGTTACATCTGTACGAATACGATCTTGTACATATGTATGCGGGAGTCTATCGTTTATAATCGGCTGCGGTAAAAATGCTCGTCCCCGTCCTCATCATAGCCTTTTTTGCTAGCGTCTGATTGAGTAGGTTTCTTTGCCTGTTGAATTTCTTGCTGAAGCTCGTTTATACAATTCATGCAGTATGCCCCGGCCGTAATGGCGGCGCCGCATTTTTTGCAGGCATACATCATGCTTGGATAACGGGTTACATCAAAATATTTTTCCTTAATTAAGTATTCTATATAAACAATCGGAATATCGAGGTCTTTTGAAATTTGTGCAATGGGAGCATTTCGATTTTCTTTTGGTTTTAAGTATTGGCGAATTCGCTTAACGGTCTCAAGTTCTTTACGCGCACAATCCGGACATACCGGTTTGGAAATTTTTAGGTATATTTTTCCGCATACCGCGCAGTTAGAAGGTATCATAGCGGTACTCCTTTCTTTAAAACGTACAGTAAAAAACATTCATACTTCTATAATAAGATGTTTCGGTCTGTTCCTCCTATGTTTTCTTGTCTTTTTTTACAAAATGAGAAAATAGCACCTCATTGCAAATGCTGTTTTTGTATAAACTAGTCTTAAAATACTACTTGATTAGAAATGATATACAGTTTAACGTAAAGAGAGATTGAATAAATAAAGGTGCAGTGAAATAAGTAGTAGATAAAAGAAAGAATTCTATCCCGTACCAGGAGGAGAGTGTAGAGAATGGATAAGAAGCCAGTAGTCTGTCATATGGATGAAAAAGGGAATATCCTGCTTCCAGCAGAGTTTCAAAACGTTCTTGGTTATGGTGTTATTGAATTTGTCATTGAGAATGATTGCATTGTACTAACGAAAGCAGAACCGATTTATACAGGCACCCTGGATGTAAAACGGAATCGAAATTGATACATAAAGAAATTTTTTATTTTCCTGAATATTTCGCATGCTAAAGCATAGATTTTACATAGTAGCGGATGAGTGTAGCGGGAAGAGCCGCGTGATGGCACACGTCGCGCAAAAGGAGCAAGGACAGAGATGGGGAATTCCCTATTCCTGTCCTTTTTTATATAACGTGTGGAGGTGGAAACATGACCAAATTACGACGAACCCCGCTGTATGCGCTGTATGAGAAGTACGGGGCAAGGACGATTGATTTTGGTGGATGGGAACTTCCGGTTCAGTTTGCAGGTATTCAGCACGAGCATGAGCGAGTGCGGACAAAAGCGGGACTATTTGATGTTTCGCATATGGGAGAGATTGAAATAAGCGGGCGGGATGCGCCTGCCTTTCTTCAGAAGATGATGACGAATGACGTATCGCGTCTTATGACAGGTTGTGCCCAGTATACATTGATGTGCACGCCTAACGGTGGTACAGTGGATGACTTGCTTGTGTATAAACGGAGCGAACAGGAGTACTTGCTGGTCGTGAATGCGGCCAATACCGAAAAAGATGAAGCGTGGCTTAACAAGCATGTGACAGGCGATGTTGTCATAAAAAATGTATCAGATGAAATGGCGCAGCTTGCCTTACAAGGTCCGCTTGCCGAGCGGATTCTGCAGCAACTAACAGCTGAGCCAATTGCAGCTATTCGCCCGTTCTGCTTTCGAGAGCATGTGCAGATTGGGGCAGTGCGTACGCTCATTTCACGTACCGGATATACAGGAGAAGATGGATTTGAACTGTATGTAGGAGTGGAAGACGCTCCTAAACTGTGGACACAAATTCTTGACGAAGGTGGGAAAGATGTGATGCCATGTGGTCTTGGTGCACGTGACACGCTGCGATTTGAAGCGCGGTTGCCACTGTATGGACAGGAACTTAGTGAAAGCATTACACCTCTTGAGGCGGGCCTTGGATTTGCGGTCAAACTTGAGAAACCGATGTCCTTTATTGGGCAAGAAGCGCTTCGGCGTCAGAAAGAAGCAGGGGTTTCACGCAAACTTGTTGGCATTGAGATGACAGGTCGCGGTATTCCACGAACGGGTTATGCTGTGTATGCAGGTGATCAGGTAATTGGGGATGTGACCACGGGTACACAGTCTCCAACGTTTAAGAAAAATATTGGTCTTGCACTTGTGCAGGCGGTGCACAGTACTCCAGGGACTGAAGTAACCGTTGAGATTCGTGGCAAAAAAGTGGCGGCTGTAGTGGTACCGACACCGTTTTATAAACGAATAAACCCATAAAGGAGGCGCAGCCTGTGTCCTACCGTTATCTGCCGATGACAGACCGAGACCGTCAGGAGATGCTCGATATGCTCGGTATTGCGAATGTAGAGGAATTGTTTGTTGATATTCCAGAGGTGGTACGTTTTCAAGGAGAGTTGGCGATTCCAGCTGCGCTGTCTGAGCCTGCACTCATCAGACATATGGGACAGTTGGCAGCGAAAAATGTAAATGCAGCGGACTGTATTTCGTTTCTTGGAGCCGGGACGTATGATCACTACATTCCGAGTGTAGTTAATCATGTGATTTCTCGCTCGGAGTTTTACACGGCTTATACTCCATATCAGCCAGAGATCAGCCAGGGCGAATTGCAAGCGATCTTTGAATTTCAAACGATGATTTGCGAGCTAACAGGCATGGATGTGGCAAATTCCTCGATGTATGACGGAGCGACAGCATTGGCAGAAGCGGCGGCGCTAGCAGTTAGGAAGACGGGCCGAGCAAAAGTAGTCGTGTCGGGCACAGTGCACCCCGAGACACGTGATGTACTTAAGACTACTGCCAAAGGGCATGGCTATCTTGTAGAAGAAGTTGGATTTGAGAGTGGCATAACAGAGTGTACGGCGCTTGCTGCGGCAATCGATGAAGAGACGGCTGCTGTACTCGTGCAGTATCCGAACTTTTTTGGTGGGCTGGAAGATTTATCTGCCATCGAAGCGGTGGCACATGGGGAAAAAGCATTGTTTGTTGTAAGTGCGAATCCACTTGCGCTCGGAATTTTGAAGCCGCCGGGCGCGTATGGAGCAGATATTGTAGTAGGGGATGTACAGCCATTCGGCATTCCGATGTCATATGGCGGGCCGCACTGCGGGTATTTTGCAGTGCGGAAGGAATGGATGCGTCAGATCCCAGGCCGAATTGTCGGCCAGACGCAGGACGATCAGGGGAGGCGTGGATTCGTGCTGACGCTGCAGGCGCGTGAGCAGCATATTCGTCGGGAAAAGGCGACCTCTAACATTTGCTCGAATCAGGCACTGAACGCACTAGCTGCTGCGGTAGCAATGACAGCACTTGGCAAGCAGGGCGTACGGGAGATGGCGCGTCTAAACATCCAGAAAACACAGTATGCAAAGCAGCGCATTCAGGCGCTTGCCGGGTATGACGTGATCGGGGGTGCGGCTGTTTTTAATGAGTTTGTCGTTAAGGTACCTGGTTCAGTTGCACAGGTAAATCGGATGTTACTTGCAGACAGGATCATTGGTGGACTTGATCTTGCCCGTTTTTATCCAGAGTTTGCCGGACATATGCTGCTGGCTGTAACGGAGATGCGTACGAAGGAAGATATTGACCGGCTTGTGGATCGACTGGGAGGGATTTGTCATGCATAGTGAGGGACGCAAACAAGATCAGGCGCTTATTTTTGAGGTGAGTCAGGCGGGGCGCAGCGCATGTTCGCTTCCAGTGTGTGATGTACCGGAAGTAGAGCTTGCTGATGTATTGCCGATCGGTCATCTACGTGAAGTAGCTGCTGAGCTGCCGGAAGTGAGTGAACTGCAGTTGATTCGCCATTATACGGCATTATCTCGCCGGAATCATGGAGTGGACTCCGGATTTTATCCGCTTGGCTCTTGTACGATGAAATACAATCCGAAAATCAATGAAGATGTTGCGCGTTATCCTGGATTTGCCCGCATTCATCCGTATCAGCCGGAAAAGACCGTGCAGGGAGCACTCCAGCTCATGTACGAGTTACAGTGTGATTTGGCAGCGATTACAGGGATGGATGCAGTGACGCTCCAGTCGGTGGCGGGTGCTCACGGTGAATGGACAGGGTTGATGATGATTCGTGCGTATCATGAAAGCAGGGGGGAGACACGAACGAAGGTGATTGTGCCGGATTCTGCCCACGGTACGAATCCAGCCTCTGCGAGTGTGGCGGGACTTACAGCGATAACGATTCCATCGGATGCGGATGGTTTTGTAGATGTAGAGGCGTTGCGACAGGCGGTTGGCCCGGATACAGCGGCGCTTATGCTGACAAATCCGAATACGCTCGGTCTATTTGAGAAAAACATCGCAGAGATTGCTCAGATCGTCCATGAAGCAGGCGGGTTATTGTATTACGATGGAGCGAATGCAAACGCCGTTCTTGGCAAGGTGCGTCCGGGTGATATGGGATTTGATGTCGTACACCTCAATTTGCACAAAACGTTTACCACACCGCATGGCGGCGGTGGACCGGGGTCCGGTCCGGTAGGAGTGAAAAAAGAATTGATTCCGTTTTTACCAAAGCCCGTCGTTGTGAAAGAAGGAGAGATGTACCGACTTGACGATGATCGCCCACAGTCGATTGGACGGGTTAAAGCGTATTATGGTAACTTTGGGATTAATGTGCGGGCGTATACGTACATTCGTACAATGGGACCGGAAGGACTACGTCTCGTCTCAGAGTATGCAGTGCTGAACGCGAACTATATGATGCGTCGTCTGGCCGAGCAATATGATTTGCCGTTTGATGTGGTGTGCAAGCATGAGTTTGTTCTCTCGGGCAACCGTCAGAAAAAGCTTGGGGTACGCACGCTTGATATTGCGAAACGATTGCTTGACTTTGGGTATCATCCGCCGACGATTTATTTTCCACTTATTGTGGAGGAATGCATGATGATTGAGCCGACGGAAACCGAAACGAAAGAAACGCTGGATGCTTTCATTGAGGTGATGCTGCAAATTGCGCAGGAGGCGGAAGAAACACCAGAACTCGTGCAGGAAGCACCGCATCATACGGTAGTGGGTCGCCTGGATGAGGTGCTGGCGGCTCGCAAGCCGAAGCTGCGGTATACAAAAGAATAAGCAAGAAAACTGTGACCACCCGACATCTGTATCCGGGTGGTATTTTGTATGCGTCGCTGCTAAATACTACAGGTAAGTACGCCGCTTGCGGTGTGCATTTTGTGCTGGATTAAGGAGGGAGAACGGATGCTGTCTTCTCAGGACCTTGCGTATTTTCGTGAACGCCTTACGCGTCAGCTGCATGACTTGAAAACACGTTTAGTCGACAATGATCATTATGGGACAGGACGTGCTGCCATGCAGGAGTCGATCGGAGAACTTTCCAATTATGATAACCATCCGGCAGATACCGGAAGTGAAATGTTTGAGAGGGAGAAAGACATTGCGTTAACGGAACGAACGGAACAGGATATGTATGATACAGAGCAGGCGCTTACAGCCATTCAGAACGGCACGTATGGCACATGTGAGGTGTGCGGGGCAGAAATTCCGCGCGAACGTCTTGAAGCTATCCCACAGGCGCTTTGCTGTGTACAGCACGCCGAGCAGAACGTGCGGAACCATCGTCCGATAGAGGAAGTGGTGCTCGGGCCTCCGTTTGGCGCTTTTGATTATGATCGCTGGGATGCGACGATGTATGATGCAGAAGATGCGCTTCAAGAGGTGACGCGATACGGCACGTCGGATTCGCCAGCGGATCATCCGAGTCGGGATGGGCTTAGCTACAATGATATGTATCTGGAGGCAGAGGAGCCGGTTGGGTATGTAGAAGAAGTAGAGGGTCTGGCGATCTCGGACATGGAGGGCCATTATATAGGGATTAATACGGACTCTCTGCTCCATGAGCGTTATGAACGGCGCATTGACGAAGCGGATACGGAATGGATGACACGCCTCGAACAGTTGGATGAAATCGGTGGCGAAGCGCATGAGCGCAGCGTAGAGAGAAGATAGGGAAAGCCAAAAACCCCGATTCCTTTGAGTCGGGGTTTTTGGGTAGTCTAAATATAGAGAAGAATATATGGTACAATACAAAAGTAAGTTGGATGAAAGGAGAGTCAGTATGGAACAGTGGCGTTTTCTTGATACCGGCACAAATTCTCCAGCCATCAATATGGCGATTGATGAAGCGGTTTTGACGATACATAGTAAGGGGCTGACCCGTCCTTCCGTTCGTTTTTATGATTGGAATCCGGCGACGGTATCCATTGGTTATTTCCAGAAGGCTGAAAAAGAAATTGATCTTGCTCGTGTGCAGGAGCGTGGACTTGGATTTGTGCGCAGGGCAACAGGTGGGCGAACGGTACTGCACGATAAAGAGCTGACGTATAGTGTGGTCGTATCTGAGCACCATCCGCTTATGCCATCTGGCGTCACGGATGCGTATCGCATCATTAGCCAGGGATTGTTAGAAGGATTTCGTCTGCTTGGTATGCAGGCAGACTTGATGAATCCAGAGGCGGCGAAATTCGCAGAACCATCATCTGCTGCTTGCTTCGATGTACCGTCCTCATACGAGCTTGTTGTAGAAGGACGTAAAGTAGCAGGAAGTGCCCAAACGAGGCAGAAGGGCGTGATTTTACAGCACGGCTCGATTTTGCTGGATATGGATGCAGAACTTTTGTTTGACATTATACGATTTCCGAATGAGCGAGTGCGGGATCGATTGTTAAAAAGCTTCTATGAAAAGGCGGTTGCCATTAATGAACTGCGCAAGCAACCTGTCACGCTTGCAGAGGTAAAGCCGGCATTTCGAGAAGGGTTTGCACGCGGATTTGCAGTTGAACTAATAGACGATGTTTTAACGCAGGAAGAGTGGGAGCTAGCCGAGCAACTTGCTTATGAAAAGTATGGGAATGACGAGTGGAATTTTAGACGGTAGAAAAAGGAGACGACCGTGTTTCGGTCGTTTTTGTCTTGATTATTATGATGGCAAATGAGGAATTATCTATATATTGTGTTTAAAATTTTAAGTACATACAATATATTGACGTGCATCCAACGCTAGGGTAGACTAATAAGACATTGATTAACTGTATCAGACAGGCCGCCTTACGGTCAATTGGTACATAGTATAACTGGAGGGTGAAAAATGGAGGCAGTAACTGAATCACAAGGAAAAATGAGGCTTGAAGGTTTAAGCGAGAAAATTTTCCTTGATCGGTATGCTCTGAAAGATACAGATCCAGACCACATTCAGGAAGGCGATACGGTTCTTGTTCTAACGCATGACGATCCGAAGTTTCCGAAGAAAGAAGTCGGGATTGTAACAAAACGGACAGGTAGTGAGCTCGAGGTTGAGCTGCGGAACGGTGAGATGGTGACATCGAATGCCGATAAAGCACTCCGCACGCTAGAACAAACACCGGAAGAGATGTGGGATCGCCTGGCAAAAACGATTGCATCAGTAGAGACAACACCTGAGAAGCAGCAGGAATGGCAGGAGAAATTCCGTAGTCTATTGGATGACTGGAAGCTTGTGCCGGGCGGACGGATTGCAGCTGGAGCGGGTGCCAATGATGAATTGACACTGTATAACTGCTATGTAATCCCTTCTCCGCATGACAGCCGGGGCGGCATTATGGAAACGCTCGGTCAAATGACAGAGATCATGTCCCGAGGCGGTGGGGTTGGAATCAACCTTTCAAGTCTTCGCCCGCGCCGTGCGCAAGTAAAAGGCGTGAACGGATCGTCAAGTGGTTCGGTGTCATGGGGTGGACTGTTTAGTCATACGACCGGATTAATTGAGCAAGGTGGGAGCCGCAGGGGAGCATTGATGCTAATTATGAACGACTGGCACCCTGACCTGCTGGAGTTCATTACCGTTAAACAAAACATGGGCATGATTACAAATGCCAACCTGTCAGTAGCAATAAGTAATGGTTTTATGAAGGCTGTAAAAGAAGACCTGGAATGGGAACTGAAATTCCCGGATACGACAGACCCGGAATACGACGAAGTATGGGATGGAAACCTGGATAAATGGCTGTCACTCGGTAAAGAAGTGCGCGTATACAAAACGGTTCGCGCGCGCGATGTGTGGCACATGATTATTGAATCGGCATGGAAGTCTGCTGAACCAGGTATCGTATTCATGGAATACTACAACCAGATGTCGAACAGCTGGTATTTCAACCCGATTATTTGTACGAATCCGTGTGGGGAGCAAGGTTTGCCAGGATGGGGCGTATGCAACCTTTCTGCTATTAATCTATCAAAATTCGCTAAAGATGGCGAAGTTGATTGGGACAGCCTATCTACAGCAGTTCGTTATTCCGTTCGCTTCCTCGATAACGTGGTCGATGCAACACCGTATCATTTCGAAGAAAACAAAGCGAATCAGAAAAACGAACGTCGCGTAGGTCTTGGTACGATGGGCCTTGCAGAAATGATGATTCACCTGAAAATCCGCTACGGCAGCCCGGAATCGCTTGAATTCCTGGACAAGCTGTATGCGTTCATCGCTCGTGAATCATATCTGGCATCGTCTGAAATTGCCGCAGAAAAAGGCAGCTTCCCGGCGTTTATCGCAGATAAATTCCTGGAGAGCGGCTTCATGAAGCAGTTCGATGACGAGCTGCGTGAAACGATTCGTGAAAACGGTATGCGCAACGTAACTGTTCTGACACAGGCTCCTACTGGGTCCACAGGAACCATGGTTGGAACAAGTACCGGAATTGAGCCTTTCTATGCATTCGAATACTTCCGTCAAAGTCGCCTCGGCTTCGACAAACAGTACGTGCCAATCGCGAAACAATGGGTGGAAGAGAACGATTCCGAAACGCTGCCAGATTATTTCGTAAGCGCAATGGATCTGTCCGCAGAAGACCACGTGCGCGTACAAGGTGCGATTCAGAAATGGGTGGACAGTTCCATCAGTAAAACGGCAAACGCTCCGGCTGATTTCACAGTTGAAGAAACAAAAGCGCTGTACGAACTCGCCTTTGACCTTGGCTGCAAAGGGGTTACCATTTACCGTGATGGCAGCCGCGATGTACAAGTTCTGACAACGAAAAAAGACGAGAAAGACAGCAAGAAAGAACCGGAAAAAGCCGAAAAAATCGCGCAATCAACCGACCTTGATGAAGCAGCACCAACGAAAGACTACCGTCGTCGCCCACTTCGCCTCAAAGGTGCTACATACAAAATGAAAACACCACTTGGCAAAGCGTACATTACGGTGAATGAAGCAGATGGTGCTCCATTTGAAGTAATTGTAAACGTCGGAAAAGCAGGTAGTGACGTATTTGCGATGTCTGAAGCGCTGGGTCGTGTATCGACACTGTTCCTCCGCTTCGGTCAACTGCCAGACGGAAATAAAGCTCGCCTGTTGATTAAGCATCTCAAAGGCATCGGTGGATCAGGTGCAGTCGGCTTCGGCGCTAACCGTGTCGATTCGATTCCAGATGCGGTAGCGAAAGCGATTGAATTCTACCTTGATGGGGAAGATGACAGCGCACCGGTTGCTTCAGCAAGCGAAGTAGCTTATGCAGATATGACGGCGGCTTCAGCAACGGATACACACAAGCACGACCGTGATGAAGATGGCGATGTGTATCGGGAAGGACTTGATCTGTGTCCGGAATGCGGTGCGGCAGCCCTTGTTGCGGAAGAAGGCTGCAAGCATTGTGAGGCATGTGGATATTCACGTTGTTCATAAGATGAGTTTTCTATAAATAGCTGGATTTTCTGTGATTTTTCACTATTGATGAATAATTATACAAAAAGGTGAAGACAAACATGTCTTCACCTTTTTGCAGGAATTTAAAAACTCACATAAAAAAGCAGAAACGTTATTTTAGAGTTTAATAATTGAGAGATTCTATGATAGGTTTATAACTAAATTTGCTTTTTATAGATACACAACCAAGATTTATCCTTTGTGCATAAAAGGGTATAGGATTATTCTATATTTATAAGGATTTAGCGAAGAAAAGATAATCCGTTATCAAATCTGTCATTTAAGAAACCTCTCTATTTATTACTCGTCTTATCTAATGTTGTTGATTCTTTTAAAATAGTAAAAAATATTTTCAATCTATAAATAATAATGATACACTATGATAGGATTATAATCGATACAGAAAAGATGTGTGATTAGGTCGTGCCTGGCTTGCTATAGCGTCTAAGAAGGAGCGCCTACATCTTTTCTGCAAATCTTAGATAAAAGGACGATAAAAATGAGCAACCATACTAAAACAGACGTTATCTTAATTGGTGCCGGAATCATGAGTGCCACTTTGGGGACACTTCTGAAAGAATTAGTACCGGACTGGGACATTACAGTGTTTGAGAAGCTCGCAAACACGGGCGAGGAAAGCTCTAACGAATGGAATAATGCAGGAACGGGGCATGCGGCACTGTGCGAGCTTAACTACACCGTCGAAAAACCGGACGGATCGATAGATATTAGTAAAGCGATAAAAATCAATGAACAGTTCCAGACTTCAACGCAGTTTTGGTCTTATCTTGTAAAGCACAATCTGATACGTAATCCGCAGGACTTTATCAGGGCATTGCCTCATATGAGTTTCGTACAAGGGGAACAAAATGTAACGTTTTTAAAGAAACGTTTTGAAGCGCTGTCTAACAATCCTCTATTCCAAGGGATGGAATTTTCTGATGACCCGGGAAAACTGATGGAATGGATTCCGCTTATTATGAAAGACCGGACATCGAATGAACCTATAGCAGCAACAAAAATCGACTCTGGAACGGATGTCAACTTTGGCGCTTTAACACGCATGTTGTTTGACAACTTAAAGAGTAAAAACGTCGATGTAAAATTCAAACATAGTGTTGATAATATTAAACGTACGAGCGACGGCTCATGGGAATTGAAAGTGCGGAATGTCGATAGCGGTACCGTCGAACGCCATACTGCAAAATTCGTCTTTATCGGTGGCGGGGGAGGAAGCCTGCATTTACTGCAAAAATCCGGTATTCCTGAAGGGAAACATATCGGAGGATTCCCGGTAAGTGGACTATTTATGGTGTGTAATAACCCAGATGTTGTAGAGCAGCATCATGCAAAAGTATACGGAAAAGCTAAGGTTGGGGCTCCTCCAATGTCTGTTCCGCATCTTGACACAAGATTTATCGATAATAAGAAATCGTTGCTATTTGGACCGTTTGCTGGCTTCTCACCAAAGTTTTTAAAATCCGGTTCAATGTTCGATTTGTTAACTTCCGTAAAAACGGATAATCTCGTAACTATGTTGGCGGCAGGCGCAAAAAATGTTCCATTGACAAAATACCTGATCGAGCAAGTTATGTTATCGAAAGAACAGCGCATGGAAGAATTACGGGAGTTTATCCCAAGCGCTAAAAGCGAGGATTGGGGTATGGTAGTAGCGGGTCAACGTGTACAAGTTATTAAAGATACTGCAGCCGGCAAAGGAACGCTTCAATTTGGTACGGAAGTTGTTAGTGCCGCTGATGGCTCAATAGCAGCATTGCTTGGCGCTTCTCCGGGTGCTTCTACTGCCGTTCACGTTATGCTTGAGGTAATAAAAAAATGCTTCCCGCAACATCTACAAGAATGGGAATCGAAAATAAAAGAAATGATTCCTTCTTATGGTGTGTCACTACTGGAAAATCCAGAGCTTATCGATGAAATTCATACTTCAACAGCGCAAACACTTGGCTTAGAGGATAAAAAACAGTACGCGTACGTATAAGACGGTCCTACTGTATGCTCAGACATTAGAAAGACAAATGAGCAATGCCGTACTAGAAAAATTGGCAAATCCAGAATAACCAAAAAACTCGTATGTTAAAGGAAGCATAAATTGCCGTTTTGGCAAATTTATGTTTCCTTTAGTTGTTTTAAGTACCTTTATTGGTTTAGTCGACAGATGTCAAGTTTGATGACTGTTGGCCAATCGTTTTTCTGCCTATATATCCTTTTCCTATAATTATATAATCTTATTGTAAAATATATGTTTTTATTTCTAAAAATTTAAAATAAATCTAGGTAAATGAATTTTAACATTTCTTCAAAATTAATCAGACAGAATGATTGAGCCTGGTAGAATATCTACCAGGCTATTCATGTTATCGATATACTTTTTCTTAGCCTATTCTAAGAAAACAATGATACACTATTCTTTGCTGTACGATATCAAGAAAAGGAGAGAATTTTTTTGTATAAACCACCTGTAAAACAGCCGGTTGAACAAGAGCCACAAACTACAAAGAAAAGAGTTACCCGAAAAAAGCCAAAGAAAAAGTTCAGAAGAAGGGTGTTTTTCCTTTTTCTTGGATTATGTTATATATATGTTTCTACCGCTTTATTTGTTTTTAAGGGACCCTATCAAAATGTGAAAGATTACGCACTTCAATCGCTGGGGACTACACAGCATCCGAATCTTTGGATCTCTCTTTTTTCACTAAATACCGTTTCTGCGGCAGAAATTGCGAAGTATACGGTTGGAACTGGACAGCCTACTGTGGACAGCAGCGGGAATGCAACTGGATTTGGTGATTTTGGAGGCATTAAGGACAGCTCGATCCAAATTGAGGATTACAAAGATAATACGTACTCCGCAAAGATTATGCTTGTTCGTGATCCGATGCGCCTCAAAGTTGCCGTTACCAATCAAATAGGTAAGGTTGGCCAAACAGTAAGTGAAATGGTGCGTGATAACAATGCGGTAGCTGGCGTGAACGGTGGGTCGTTTCAGGATGTTGGCTGGCATGGAACCGGGGGAGATCCGCTCGGGACAACCATGCATGATGGAAAATATTATGCCACTAGTGAAAACAGCAATGTGATTGGGATCACCTCAAGTGGTTCTTTGATTTCAGGAAAATATTCAGTGAAAGAACTGCAGGATATGGGAGTGAAGGAAGCTCTCTCATTTGGACCGATTCTTGTGAAAGACGGGCAAGGACTGGTTCGTGGCAATGGTGGCTGGGGGAATGCTCCCCGTACGGCAATTGGTCAGAAGGCCGACGGTACGATCATTCTTATTGTTACAGACGGTCGCTTTGTTCATGGACCTGAGAATCTCGGGGCAACCTTGCATGACATACAGGATCTTATGTTGAAATACGGAGCTGTCACCGCAGTTAATCTGGACGGCGGTTCTTCTACTACGATGGTGTATAATGGGAAGCTGGTAAATGAACCAAGTGATGTACTTGGAGAAAGAAAAATCGCGACTTCATTTATCGTTATGCCGGAATAGGAGGAGGCAATTTGAAAAAAGTTATTTGGTTTTTGTTACTTGTAACGGGGATGCAAATTGGAATACTCTCGCATTATAATCACTTGCTAGATAGGGGAGTCAAAGGGACGGATACAGCTGCGGTTACACTTTTTGACGGGCAGACCGATCTGATGGCTTTGTCTGCTAGCAAAAATCTTGTTGCGTATGTTGATGAGCAGAATACACTTCATGTAAAAGACGTAACAAGCAACCAAGAAGTGTATACGCTTAGCAATGAAGGCAAGATCGATTATATAACTTGGATTCAGGATAACGGATTGCTGCTTGGAATTAGTAAAGGAAAAGGCTCGAATAAAAAACTGGTCGTAAAAACAGCGATGCTTTCAACGAATAATGTTCGGACTATCCGGACGATTGGCCCGGTATCGTCCACTTCGACGTTTAAACAGATGACGTTTAGCCCGTTTACGAACGATATTTATATACTGGTTGGCAACAAAAATATCTCTAAGCTTTATCATGTCGGTACAAGTGGGGACTTTAAGATGATGAATGTCAGCAGTTACTATGTTGATGATATTCTTATGGCATCCACCAAAAATGAGCTGTTTTTTGAAGATGTAAAACAGCACATTCCGTACTTGCATAGCCGGGATGAAAAGGGAACTCATCGAATCGAAAAGAATGCGGTACCGCTTCGAGCGATTAACGATACGTTGTATTACGGCAAGCTTGATGATACTGGTGATGTTACTTCTATCTATACGTATGAACAGGGGACCTCGAATAAAATTATCGACATCAGTCAGCCGATTAAGCCGGATCGTCTACTTGTCAAAGAAGATGGGACGCCCATACGTGTTGAGGATACAAAATATATTGATCTGAAAACGAACAAGGAAACGGCGATAGCCGGAGAAGGACAGGCGATCGTAAAAAATAATTTACTATTTAAGTCATCGCCATCAGGTACAACGCTTATCGACTTATGAAAAAGGCCAGAGGTCAATTCATTCGGATTGACTTCTGGTTTTTTCATTTTTGGTTGACTTTTCCTCCTGTCCCAGTGTACTATATATCTAGAACACTAAAACACAAATACAAAAGGAGAGGACGAAAAATGGAAGTGTGGATCCGATTACTCGGAAAAGATTTAAAGATGATGAAAGGATGGTTTCTAGGCGGCATTGCTGTAATGATTGCGATCAACATACTGGGCGCATGGATCGCATATGAAACACGCGTAGGGGCATCTAGTTTTTTACTGTCGTTTGTGCTCTTCATCCATGCTCTGTATGTACCGGTATATATATGGATTAGTTTGTCTAAAGAATGGAGGGGAACGTACGTATACTGGTTGCAATTCCCCCAGTCCAGCTGGACATTACTAGCGATCAAATTAGGGAGCGCTCTTATTAGCCTGTGTATCTCTTATGTTGCTGCTTTTGTTATGTTTTATGGCATAAACCAGATGGATTTGAACAGCAGCAAATCGTTGATGAACATTATGACAGGTCCAGATGCTTTTGATATACGCGGGTATGTTGACTATATGAACGAGCATTTTTTCTCGGTGTTTTCCCTTGTGTTATATATGAATGTTGTTTTCGGCGTATGGGCTCTTCTGTTTAACATTTCGATCCAGGCTGTACGACGTAGATTACATCGTTTTAGTGGGATTGTTATGTTTGTGATTTTTGCCTTTTTACTTTGGGCAGAATTTAAATTTAGTACCACGAACCTGTATAGTTCAGTAACGAAATGGGGAGCGTTTTCAGGCGATTCCGTATGGGCGTATTTAGAGATGAATATGGGAGAACTTTTATTTGACCTTCCCATCATGATCGTATATTTCTTTTTGGCGGGATGGTTAGTAGAGAGGAAGGTCGAGGTGTAGTCAGATGGGAGAAGAATTTAATACTTCCCAGCCGATTTATCAGCAGATTGTGGCACGTATTTGTCGGCAAATCGTTCGAGAAGAAATCAAAGCGGGAGAGAAGCTTCCGTCCGTGCGGGAAATGGCGGTACAGTCGGGCGTGAATCCGAATACGGTCCAACGTGTTTATTCAGAGTTGGAACGGATGAACATTGTAGAAGCGAGAAGAGGGCAAGGTTCCTTTGTGACAGAGAATCAAGAAGAATTGGAGCGATTGCGGGTGGAGCTGAAGGTTGAATACATTAGAGATTTCGTAAGTAATATGCAGGAAATGGGTTTTTCTCCTTCTGAGATTATGGAAGGGATTCAGAATTATTTGCAGCAGGAAAAATAAATCATATAGGTAGGAGGGAGAAATATATGTCACATATGTTGGTGAAATTTCAGCATGTATCCAAAAAATATGCGCGGCAAGTTGCGCTGCAAGATGTAAGTTTTGAACTGCCAAGTGGAAAAATTATCGGACTAATCGGTGTAAATGGAAGTGGAAAGTCGACCATGCTGAAACTGATGGCAGGGATGATCAGACCAAGTAGCGGAAAGATTATAATGAATGAACACGAAATAAACGGTCGGATTCCTGAGCAAGTGGCCTTTTTGCCCGATGGCGACGAATTGTATTCGTTCTACACAGTTGTAGAGACGATTGAATTTTTTAGCAGCCTATATGGTGACTTTGATAAGAAGAAAGCGTATGAGATGCTAACGTTCATGGAATTGCCGCGCGATCAGCAAGTAAAAAGCTTATCTAAAGGGAATAAAGGGCGGCTGAAGATTATTCTCGCTCTTTCCCGTCAAGTTCCGTTACTCTTGATGGATGAGCCATTGTCCGGGCTTGATCCGCTCGTTCGAAGTTCGATTATTAAAAGTCTCATTTCTTTTATTGATATCGAAAAGCAAACAATTATTATGTCAACCCATGAGGTGGCAGAAATTGAACCGCTGCTTGATTTGGTTGTGCTAATTCATAATGGTCAACTGAAAGCTGTTCAAGAGGTGGAGCAGATTCGTCTAACTAGCAGTCTAAGTCTCGTTGAATGGATGAAAGAAACGACCAAATAGTTTTGCGAAATCCTCTCCATAAAATAACAATGACTTTACCGAAAATTAATATCAATTCCTTATACTAAATGTTGTATTTAATATTTTTGGTAAATAAAAGAGTAGATGTTAATTTGGAGAGGAGTTCATCATTTATGAAGAAAAAAGGTATGATCGTTTCCATTTTAAGCATGGCGCTGTTAGTACCAGCTATCTCACCTGTGCAGGCGGTAGCTGCGAAAGAGGCGAAGGTACAATCCGTTGAATTTATCGGCATGGATGCACCGGCTGCTGCGGGGGATATGGCTAAAGTCTACTCGACTGCTAAAGTAGAAGTTACATATACAGATAAAACAAAGAAGACATTTCCGCTGTCTTATAAAATGTTGATGAAATCTACAGAGAAGATCGGTGGTATTCAGGCAGGCGCAGCGCTGGATGTGACAGGTAAGCCGATTATGGACAACAGTGTGCCGGGAAGCCAGGTTCCGTTTGTTTCAGACAGCCCGGATTCGAACAGCTTAATGAAGATTGAAGGAGCTGCCCCAACTGGCAAAGGGGGCAATCCGCTGTCGCTCATTACGCATTATGAATACATTACAAACGATCAATCCGGTCAGTCTGCCTACGGTCTCGTTCCGGCTTCGATGAGTCTAAGTATGATTGATCAGAATAAAACGAACGGTGAGCTGAGTGTAACTGGATTGAAAAAAGTCGACTTTTCATCCGTAGATGGTCTATGGATTCCATGTAACGGCTCACTCACACCGTGGAATACCCATCTGAGCAGCGAAGAGTACGAACCGGATGCGCGTGACTATGAAGCCGATCCGACTAAAACATATGTCGCTCCATTTACGAAAAACTATTTCCAGGATGCGAATAAAAAAGGAAATCCATATGCGTATGGATTCATACCAGAGATTACCGTACATAGCGATAATTCAACAAGTGTCGTCAAGCATTACAGCATGGGTCGCTTCTCACATGAATTAGGACGAGTGGCGCCGGATAAGAAGACCGTATTTTTCGGGGATGACGGCAGCAATACGATGCTGTTTATGTATGTAGCGGATAAGGCGGAGGATTTATCTTCCGGAACGCTTTATGCCGGCAAGTGGATACAGACTAGTGAGAAAAATGGCGGGACAGCCAACCTGCAGTGGATTCAACTGGGGCATGCGGCCGATCAGGAAGTGAAGCAGTATATTGATAAAGGGATCAAGTTCAGTGATATTTTTGAAACAGCAGACAAAGAGACAGCAGGCTTCACCAAAATTAAAACGTATCCGAGTGGAAAAGTCGAATGGCTAAAAGTAAAGCCGGGCATGGAGAAAGCTGCTGCCTTCTTGGAGTCTCGTCGCTATGGGGCGATCCTAGGAGCTACATCCGAATTTAACAAGATGGAAGGCGTCGCTGTAAACGCGAAAGACAATAAGCTGTATATTGCCATGTCCTATGTAGAGAAAGGCATGGAGAAGGATGAAAAAGGCGAAGCACAGGATGATATTCAACTGCCAAAATTGAAATCAGGCGTAACATACGAATTGGATATGAAAGCAGGACAGAAGGATAAGAGTGGAAATGTGATTCACAGTCAGTATGTCCCATCTGTGATGAAAGGGTTAGTTGTGGGTCAGGACCTGAAAACCCCGGATGAAAAGGGAAATACCGCAGATGTGAATAAAGTCGCTAATCCTGATAACCTTTCTTTCTCAGAAGACATGCGGACGTTGTTTATCGGAGAAGATAGCGGTATGCATACGAATAACTTCGTGTGGGCGTACAACGTGGACACCGGTAAATTGTCTCGTATTCTATCTGTCCCGGCAGGCGCAGAAGCGACTGGCTTACAGGCAGTGGATAATCTAAATGGCTTCCGCTATATTATGAGCAACTTCCAGCATCCAGGTGATGAGCTAGATAATTTTAAAATGCCTGCCGACCTAAAGGCAGAAGTAGTTAAACAAATCAATGAAAACTTTGATAGCAAACGTGCTGGCGCGATCGGATATATTAGTGGATTGCCGAGCGCAAGTGTAACAAAATAGTCGGAAAAAAATTCCCAACCGGCAAAAAATTCCGCCCTACAGCGGATTTTTTTGCCGGTTTTTTCTTTTAAGTGCTTCATTTGCTTGTATTTTTAAAATGGTATGAATATTGCACTAATATTTGGTGAACATATACAAAACATAAAAGGGGAGGAAATAATCTTGAAAAAGTTTTTTGCACTTTTTTCTACGTGTCTGCTCGTATTCCTGACACTTGTGGGCTGTTCTAGCAGCAAGCCAACGCAAGGAGGAGCGGAAGGAGCGAAAAAGCCTGATCGCATCACGATTGCTACCGCAACGACAGGCGGTGTATATTATCCACTTGGTAACGCAATGGCGAAATTATGGACAGAGAAAAGCGGCGTGCAAGCAGTAGCCCAAACAACGTCCGGTGGTGTAGCCAACATCAATATTTTGAAGAAGAAGGAAGCAGAAATTGCTTTTGTTGAAAATGGAATCGTTTACTTCGCGCAAAACGGAACGGAAATGTTCCAGGGCAAAAAGACAGAAAACTTGCGCGGTCTAACGTATTTGTACCCGAATGTCATTCAGTTTGTTGTGAAAGCGGATTCTAACATCAACTCGATTAAAGACTTAAAAGGAAAACGTTTCGTTCCAGGTAGTGTTGGGTCATCTACAGAAGCCAATTCTCGCATTATTTTAGGTGCATATGGTCTGGATTATCGGGATCGAAAAGATGTAACAGTTGATTACATGGGTTTTACTGAAGCGGCAGAAGCTTTGAAAAATGGACAAATTGATGCATTTGCTGTATCCGGTGGTATTCCAACGGCATCGATTATGGATGTGGCAACAAGTGCGAACATTAAACTTCTCTCAATTGACCAGGATGTAATCGCAAAAATTAAAAAAGACTATCCATTTTATGATGAGTACTCCGTTCCGAAAGGTACGTATAAAAATCAGCAGCAAGATGTGAAAACAGTTTCGGTGGCGAACCTGCTCGTTGTACGTGAAGATTTACCGGCAGATTTCGTTTATAACTTAACGAAATCGATGTATGAAAACTTGCCGCAATTAGTTGCTACGCATAAAGCGATTAAAGATTTGAAAAAAGAAGATGCGCTTAAAGGGATGATTATTCCGTTACATGAAGGAGCGAAAAAATATTACAAAGAAATCGGTCTGAATGTAGACGGGAAATAACCTGAATTTTTCTCGACCTGCCTTCGAATGTATGTTTTTTTCGAAGGCGGGTTGAAATTCGATTACGATCATATAAGGGGGATTGGAAGTGGAAAAAACAAACCCTGTACAACAAGAAGAACAGGTTGATATTCAAAAGCTGCTCGAAGAAGTGGACCACGAATCGAGATTTAGAAAATATGTCGGTCCGATGGCCTTCATCGTTGCTGCTATTGCCATTGGAATGAGTATGTTTCAATTGTATACATCTGGATTTGGCTTGCTAGAGTCAATTCGCCAGCGTTCAATGCACCTTTCCTTTTTGCTCGTTCTTGTATTTTTGCTGTATCCAGCTCGCATGAAAACAAGTAACCGGAATATGCCAACGCTGATCGACTTTGTGTGGGTGATTCTTGGTCTTATTCCTCCGCTTTATTTGTTCTTTACGATTGAAGAGATTCAGTTTAATGGTGGAATTCTCGGGGAGACGGATTATATTGTCGGTGCTATTGGCATTATCGTTTTATTCGAAGCGTCTCGCCGCGTATTAGGTATGGGATTAACAACAGTCGCCTTTGTTTTTATGCTGTATACGTTATTGGGGCATTATATTCAAGGTTCACTTGGGCATAGACAGTTCAGTTTCGAAACGATTATTGAACATTTCTATTTTTCAACAGAAGGGATTTTTGGCGTTCCGCTTGGCGTTTCAGCGACGTATATTTTCTTATTTGTCCTGTTCGGTGCATTCCTGCAGGAAACAAAAATGACGAATTTTATTAATGATTTAGCGCTGTCCATTGCGGGACGCACGCCAGGTGGTCCGGCTAAAGTAGCGGTAATTGCTTCCGGTTTTATGGGCATGATTACAGGAAGTTCAGTAGCGAATGCCGCGTCCATTGGTTCATTTACGATTCCGCTTATGAAGAAATACGGGTATCGCTCGCATTTTGCTGGTGCGGTAGAGGCGGTAGCCTCCACAGGTGGGCAAATTATGCCGCCGATTATGGGAGCGGCAGCGTTTATCATGGCAGAGTTTTTAAATATTCCATACAGCCGCATTATGCTGGCTGCGATCATTCCGGCGCTATTGTATTATTTGGCGTGCTGGGTCATCATTCACCTAGAGGCAAAGAAGAATGGATTAAAAGGATTGCCAGCTGACGAAGTGCCGAAGTTTACACAGGTATTGAAAGAAGGCGGGCACTTATTACTGCCAATCATTGTGCTGATTTACTTGCTTGTTTCCGGTGTTACGCCGCTTTACTCGGCAGCATGGGCCATTGTTGCGGCTATTGTCGCAAGCTGGTTCCGAAAACATACGGCAATTGGCTGGAGAGGAATTCTTCGTGCGTTAGAGATGGGCGCACGTGGGGCTATTTCTGTCGGGATCGCATGTGCGATTGTAGGGATTGTGGTTGGAACGATTTCCATTTCGTCGCTCGGATTAACGGTTGGGAATAGCATCATTGGACTTGCGGATGGTAGTCTGCTGATGACGATGATCTTGACGATGATTACATGCTTGATTATGGGGATGGGTGTTCCGACAACCCCGATGTATATTATTGTGGCGACCGTAGCCGCTCCGATTTTGGTGCAAAATTTTGGGGTGTTACCGCTTGCTGCCCATTTATTTGTCTTCTATTATGGTGCATTAGCTGAGATTACGCCGCCGGTAGCATTGGCTGCCTTTACAGCTTCCGGTATTGCCAAAGCGAAACCGTTACAAGTTGCTGTCACAGCGTGCCGCCTAGCATTAGCTGGTTTTATCATTCCATATTTCTTTGTGTATAGCCCTGTACTATTATTTGAGGGAAATAATTACGTAGAAATTATTACCGCGATCGTAACGTCTGTTCTGGGTGTTATCGCGCTTGGTATCGGTCTGCAAAATTGGATGTTCCAGCAAACAAATGTGATTCAGCGTATTGCCATGTTTGCAGCGGCTATTTTGTTGATTATACCTGGGATGATGACAGACATTGCCGGAGCCGCTTTATTTTTGAGCGTATTCATCTGGCAAAAGTTGTCGCAGAAAAAAATAAGCAGCGCTGAGCATTCTTCTATGGCGTAAACATAGCAGCTTTATAAAAATAGGCTATCTTCATCATCGAAATAGCCTATTTTTATTATTTTTGATAGACTTTTTCATAAGAATGTGTTTTTGGTGAAGGGTGCACACGGTATGAATAGATCTTTCTTTCGTTTTTTTGTTCTGCTTGTTTTGTGTTTCATCATAGTATGGCCAGCTTTTTTTACTGATGCCGCAGCAGAAAAGCCAAAGATCGCAAACAAAAAAGTCTATCGCATCGCTGGTGAGAAATATTTAGCTCCATTTTCGTACATCGATGAAAGTGGCCAGTTTACCGGTTTTAGCATCGATTTTTTGAATGTGATTGCCAAGGAACAGAACATTACATTTCAATATGTGCCAATGGATATACATCAGGCCATTCAGGCGCTGAAAGCAGGGCAAGTCGATGCCATCATGGGACTAAAATATTCTGCTACATATGGTGATACATTTTTGTTCTCGAATCCGTACTTTACGATGGCAGATGCGGTTGTCATTCCAAAACAAATAGAAAAAGAGATTCATACGTTAGCAGATTTCCAGAATAAAACGATTGCCATTCGGGATGAGCCAGGAGCATTTACTTTGCTGTTAAATGTACGGCGAGCGAATTTTCAATTAGCGCTTAATTCAAAAGATGCGCTCGGCTTTATGATGATGGGAAGGGCAGATGCTTTTTTAGGAAATAAATGGACAGCACGTTTCTATTTGGAGCAATCGGGGAGGAGTAATGATTACGTCATTAGAGAGAATTTATTTGAAGTACCCGTTGATTTTTCTGTCGTAGTTAATCGACAGAACGAATCGCTTCTTTCCATTATTAATTTTTCGCTTGCTCGGATGCAGGGAAGTGGGGATTATCAGAAATTATATACGAAATGGTTCGGAGAAACGGAAGAGCAAGTGCATCGTTTGCGAACGTGGATTACACTTTTACTTGTCACAATACTCGTATCATTGCTAATTGTATGGATGATATACATGTGGAATAAACGACTCAAACAAGAGGTGGAAAAACAAACCGAGGCGCTGGCAAAAGCGAATCTTAGTTTGGAAGCGCATCAGCGTGCGATTGAACAAAGCGATGCGTTTAAAACACAGATTATTGAAAATGTATATTCAGGTATTGTAACACTGGATGAGGATTTTCTTGTGACGAGTACGAATCAGCGAGCTTGTGATATGTTAGGAATTCAACTGGGGGCTTGCCGACAAAAAGCTTATAACATCCCCCTTTTGCAGCATATTTTGAACGAGTATGCAGCCGTACGTAAGCAGGAAAGCAAAGGGCAGATTTTTTCCTATGAAATGGAATATGAGAAGGCCGGAAAGCATTTGTTTGTGCTATATCGAGTCATTCCCTTGTACGATCAATCAGATATGTTGACGGGCTATTTAGTTACATTAGCGGATCGAACTGAGGAAAGAATGCTGCAGCACAAGCTGACTACACAGGAGAAAATGCGAGCATTAGGACAGCTAGTGGCAGGGGTAGCGCATGAGATTCGCAATCCTTTGACGTCTATGAAAACATTTATTGATTTACTGCCACGAAAATATGAAAGTTCTTCCTTTCGTGATGAACTGCTGCGCCATGTACCGGAAGCTTTACAGCGTATGAATCGAATTGTCGAAGACTTACTTGATTATGCAAGGCCTAAGTATCCTAGGCGAACCATCATCGATGTTTCATCGCTGCTTGATTCTCTTATTATCATTATAAGTCCAACACTAAAAAAGGAAAATGTTCACCTTTCCTTTGCTGTTGAACCAAATATGCAGCTGTATAGTGATCCCGACCAGCTCAAACAAGTCCTATTAAATTTGATGTTAAATGCGATTGATGCAATGAAAGAGAGTGCAGAAAGACATCTATCGATTGAGATGAAGGTAGAAGGGGAAACTGGATGCATTCGCATTACCGATACAGGTTGTGGAATAAAAGAGAGCAATCTATCCCACATTTTCGAGCCATTTTATACATCCAAAAGCAGTGGGGTTGGGCTGGGGCTTACGTTATCGTATCAATGGATTTGTGAAAATAACGGAGAAATTGAAGTGATCACGAAAGAAGGGCATGGCACGACGTTTTGCATTACATTGCCGACTACAGACAAGGAAGGAGCCTCTCCATGAATACAGCCATTCTTATTATTGATGATGAGCAAGCAATTGGCTCCTCTCTTTACTTCGCCTTTGAAAATGACTACGATGTTTCGGCAACGACAATGGTGTCAGACGCCTATACGATCATTCAGACAAAATCGATCGATGTGGTACTGCTTGATTGGCGGTTAGGTGAGCATGATGGACTGGATGTATTAGTGGAAATTAAAAAGCTCAGTCCGTCCACGGAAGTCATCATGATGACAGCGTATGGAACCATCGAATCGTCTGTCGAAGCAATAAAGCGAGGCGCGTATCATTATATTACCAAGCCGCTCGATATTGACGAGCTGCAGCTTTTGGTTGAAAAAGCAGTGGAGTACAAGCAGCTTCAGACACAAATTGCAGAGTTAACAGAGACCATTGATAAAATCAAAGGCTACGCTGAAATGATTGGTCAAAGTCCTGCGATGCAGCACGTATTTTCCGTGATTGAGCGGGTGAAGGACATTGATTCAAGTGTACTTATTTTTGGGGAAAGTGGAACAGGAAAAGAGTTGGTCGCTCGGGCTATTCATCGAAAGGGAAAGCGAAAGACTAAGCCGTTTATCTCTATCAATTGTGCCGCCATTCCAGAGAATTTACTGGAAAGTGAATTGTTTGGGTTTGTAAAAGGGGCGTTTACAGGTGCGGTACGTGATAAAAAAGGAAAGCTCGAAGAAGCACATGAAGGGACCTTGTTTCTTGATGAAATCGGAGAAATGCCCCCGAACTTACAAGCTAAATTATTGCGGGTGATTCAAGAAAAAGAGGTTACCCCTGTGGGAGCCAGCTATGCAAAGAAACTTGATGTACGAATTGTAAGCGCAACGAATAAAAATTTGCTGCGCATGGTACAAGACGGAACATTTCGGGAAGACTTGTACTTTCGTTTGAATGTAATCCCGCTTGAGCTTCCGGCACTACGGGAACGCAAGGAAGATATTCCGCTACTTATTTCGTATTTTCTCGATAAATATTCCATCGATATGCAGCGTCCGTTACGTTCCCTCTCAGACCGAGCGTATGAACGTTTACTCGCGTATGAGTATCCAGGGAATATACGGCAGCTAAGCAACATTATCGAATATGCGGTCGCTTTATCGAAGCAACCAGTCATCGAAGAAAGTGATTTACCGATTGCTGTACAAAGTTCGCCGGTTTCACATTCTTCAGGAACGACTGTACAATCGCATGACAATATACTAACGATTCGTATCGGATCTACCATGAAAGAAATCGAACAAGCTGTGATCGAGGCAACTCTTACATATTGCCAGGGAAATCGGCGCCAGACCGCCCAGCTATTACAAATTAGCGAGCGGAATTTACGAAATAAGCTGCATGTATATCGTGAGCAGGATGAATGACGAAAAAGGAAAAGCAGAGGAGGCTGGTGATGAAAACATGGATGATAGTTTCGGTGATAGCTTGTTTCATCATCGGACTTACAGCAGGATGCAGCGATCAGTCTGCCTTCTCATCGGGAAATGCTGAGGGCGGAAATATACAAACTCCTCTCAAGAGAGCTGCTATAGAGGACAAATATGTCACGATCGTCACAGGGGGCACATCGGGTGTATACTTTCAACTTGGCAATGCATTAGCGAAAGAGTATGGAGAGAAGCTGGGAGCGAGAGCAAGTGCCCAGACAACAGGGGCATCCGTTGAAAACATCGAGAAGATTCATCGGAAGCAGGCCGAGCTTGGCTTTGCGATGGCTGATATTGTGGGGGATGCGTATGAAGGAAAAGGAACGTTTTCTAACGTTGGTCCGCTGCAAAATCTGGCAAGCATCGCTTCTTTATATCCGAATTACATGCAAATTGTCACCACAAAAAAAAGTGGAATTAAAACATTGCAAGATATAAAAGGAAAACGAGTAGCAGTTGGTGCGATCGGAAGTGGCACCGAAATTATGACCAGACAAATCCTGGAGGGTGTTGGACTTACGTATAACGATGTGAAAGCAGATTTTCTATCGTTTGCAGAAGGGGTAGAAGGAATTAAACATGCAACGATTGATGTTGCCTTTTTATCTTCGGGATATCCGAATGCAGGCATTATGGACCTTGCGGAAACACATGACATTTATTTAATTCCGATTCCGAACGAGCTAACAGAAAAGTTGAAAAAGCAGCACCCATCTTATTCGTATTCTACCATTCCTGCTAATACGTACAAAGGCGTTACAAAGGCGGTGGCAACGATTACCGCCAACAATATTTTAATTACACACAAAGATATGACAGATGATGAAGTATACGAATTGACGAAAACACTGTTTGAAAATATCGATACGTTGCACAGTACTCATAGCTCAGCCCAGCAAATTAAGCTAGAAACAGCTGCATATGGGCTGCCGATTCCGCTTCATCCAGGAGCGGCACGATACTATACAGAAAAAAATGTTTGGCCGTAAGCTGCGCTGCATATTTACGATCAAAACAGCAGGAGGAGTGGGATAATGGTACTGAATAGAAAGCAAATCGAGGAAATCCGAACGATTATCAAGAGCGGACAAGTGCTAACAGAAGAGAGTGATCGCTATAGCTATTCATTTGATGCATCATTCGGCACGTATTTGCCGGATGCGGTTGTACAAACGAAAAGCGTAGACGAACTCATAGCGCTTGTAAAGCTGGCCAATCGAGAGCTGATTCCGATATATCCACGCGGCCAGTCAACCAGCTTAAGTGGTGGACCACTACCGGTACAGGGCGGGATTGTTCTTGATTTATCTGTGATGAATGACATATTGGAAATCGATGAAGAAGATTTGGTAGCAATCGTCTCACCTGGTGTGCTGACTTCCGCAATTCACAAGGCAGCAGAGGAAAAAGGGTTATTCTATCCGCCTGACCCGAGCAGTTCGCACGTATCGACGATTGGCGGGAATCTCGCGGAGAATTCCGGCGGACCACGCGGGCTTAAATATGGCGTGACGAAAGATTACGTTATTGGTCTTGAAGTCATTACGCCGGAAGGAGAACTGATTCGAACGGGCGGGCGTACGGTGAAAAATGTGACCGGCTATGATTTGACGAAGCTGATTGTCGGTTCAGAAGGTACGCTTGGCATTATCACCAGGGCAATTTTGCGTCTGCTGCCGAAGCCGCCCGCTTCTGAAACGGTGATGATTACGTTTGATAGCCTAGTGGACGCCGGGCGAGCAATCTCCCGGATTTTATCCTCTGGCATCCTGCCAGCAAAGATGGAATTGATGGATCAGGCATCCATTGTGGCAGTCGAAAACTATGAACCATCCAACTTGCCAGTCGATGCCGAAGCGATTATTTTACTAGAACTTGACGGTCATCCGATGGCAATTAAAGATGAAGTAGAAAAGGTAGCAGCCTTGTGTGAAGCGGTCGGTGCACGAAATGTCCGTATTCCAAAGAACGCTGCCGAAAAAGCGGACATCTGGCGGGCACGTAAGCTTGTTTCTCCGGCTATTGTGCGGATTAAGCCGACTAAAATTTCCGAAGATGCGACCGTTCCACGCAGCAAAATCCCGGATATGTGCGCACGCCTACAGGAGATTCGCAAGAAATATAACATTCATCTCGTCGTATTCGGCCACGCTGGAGATGGCAATCTCCATCCGAATATTATTGCGGACAAACGTGATAAGGAAGAGATGCACCGGGTAGAGCAAGCGGTAGCCGAGATTTTTGCAGCCGCGCTTGAACTCGGAGGTACGCTGTCAGGAGAGCATGGCATTGGCACGATGAAAGCACCGTTTATGGAGATGGAGCTTGGTGCGGTTGGGCTTGATATGATGAAACGCATCAAGCAAGTATGGGACCCGAATAACATCATGAACCCTGGTAAAATCTTTCCGGAGCCGGGGCAAAAACTGGAGTTGACGTAATGAAGGAATCTCTTGAAGCGTTGCGTGCCGAATTTGCCTATGAGAAAACGAACAGCTGTGTTCAGTGTGGCTACTGCCTCCCGGTTTGTCCGACATATGCATCGATGGGAAAGGAGACGCACTCGCCACGGGGGCGCATCAATCTGGTGAAAATGGTCGGAGAAGGACGTATTACTGATCTGTCTGTGCTAGAGGAGCCGCTTGACTTATGTCTGGGCTGTCGCAACTGTGAAACTGCCTGCCCGACTGGAGTGGAATACGGAGTCATTCTTGAAGCTGCCCGTGCTGCACTCGTCCGGCGCAAGACGTTCTCGGCTCCGGTGCGGATGCTGCGGAATACGATGTTTACGAAAGTCTTTCCGAGCAAAAAGATGATGAAGCTGGCCGGGAATGCACTCTGGCTGTATGAAAAAACCGGATTGCAAACGGCTATCCGTAAGTCTGGATTGCTCAACAAGCTTCCGTATCATATGGGCGCGTTTGAAGCCATTACCCCGGGGGCGGCATCGCCTGCTGAACGGAAACAAATGCCGCAGCGTATACAGGCAAAAGGACAAGCAAAGTATACCGTGGCGTTTTTCACTGGATGCATCATGGATGCGATGTTTCAGCGAATTAATCGTCTATCGGTACAACTGCTGGCAGCAGCGGGCTGTAACGTAGTCATTGTTTCGGAACAGACGTGCTGCGGGGCGCTGCAGGCACATGCGGGAGAGATGGCCGAA
This sequence comes from Aneurinibacillus uraniidurans, assembly GCF_028471905.1. Lineage (NCBI taxonomy): Bacteria > Bacillati > Bacillota > Bacilli > Caryophanales > Paenibacillaceae > Aneurinibacillus > Aneurinibacillus uraniidurans. The sequence continues at coordinate 1,149,539 of NZ_CP116902.1, forward strand.
GCGAGGAAGCTAGCAAAGCGAAACATTGCGGCTTTTGAAAAGGAAGAAGTTGATTTTATTGTCAATAACGCAGGGGGATGCGGCGCTGCGCTGTATGAGTATGCTCATTTACTGGCGGACGAGCCAGAATGGAGTAAGCGGGCGCAGGCGTTCACGGAGAAATCACGGGATATCAGCCAGGTTCTCGCTGTCTGCGGTGGACTGCACCTTCAACCTCGCTCAGGTGAGCGGGTTACATATCAGCCCTCCTGTCACCTGACCAACGTGCAGAGGGTGACACGCGAACCATTAGAACTCATTCGCAGTGTGCCGGGTATTGAATTTATCGAGATGGGGCAGGCGCATATGTGCTGCGGTTCGGCGGGTATTTATAATCTGGTGCATTATGAACAGTCGATGGATATTCTTGATGAAAAAATGAAATATACGAAAGCGACCAAAGCTGATGTTGTGATCACAACGAATCCGGGCTGTCTGTTGCAAATGAAAATGGGCATTGGAAGAGAAGGGCAAGCTACTTCTATACGAGCGGTTCATCTTGTTGAATATCTGGCAGAAGCGGCAGGGATATCATAGGAAATTCCCATCCGATCATCATAAGAACCTCCTGTGCAATGATATGAGTTCATTGCACAGGAGGTTTTTTTGTTGGCGTTTCCCTAGTTGACTTAGAGTGCGCTCTAAGATGTAAGATTACTCCATGGAACAATATTTGAGCATTCGAGCCATATCTGATCTTACTGGAATCAGCGCATATACCTTACGTTACTATGAGAAAAATGGATTGATTCATGCCATAACCAGAGGTTCAAACGGTCGTCGTCAATATTCCGCAAATGACCTGGAATGGATTCGTTTTTTAGTAAAACTTCGAACTACAGGAATGTCCATTCGACAAATGCAGCAAGTTGCCAACTTGAGGAGGCAAGGTCCAGCTACAAGTAAAGAAAGGAGAATATTACTGGAGGCTCATCAACAAGAGGTAACGGAACGAATTAAAAAGCTTCAAGAAAATATGGAATCCATCAGTGCAAAAATAGAATTTTACCGTCAATGGGAATTAGAAAACAACGAACAGGAGAGAAAGAAATGAACTCATCATACGCAATCGGAAAGAAACTTTTATATGAAACTTATGAGGAAGGGATTCAAGGAGTGCTCGATCATTTACATGACATATCTCCACACATCGGTAGATACATTATCGAATTTTACGGGCAAGCTTTCAGCAATCCACTACTTACACATCAACAAAGACAGATGATCACGATCTCCGTATTAACCTCATTAGGAGATTGTCCAACTCAACTGAAATGGCACATCAATTTCGGGTTAAAAGTAGGACTAACTCCAAACGAAATTGTAGAAATCATCACCCATTGCATTCCGTTTTGTGGTGCCCCTCGCGCTCTAAATGCTATTACTATTACGAAGCACGTTTTTGAAGAACAAAATATTACAGTAAACATAAAGGATGAACTAGAGAATGAGGGAAGAAGACGGGAAAGAGGGCTGGAAAAGCTTCAGGAAATCGATGGAGAACACGGAGAAGCAGTTGTTCGTTCACTTACCGAGATTTCTCCTGCTTTAGCAGAACAAATCATCGAATTTGCGTTTGGTGAAATCTATAGCCGCCAGGTACTGGACTCTAAGCAGCGACAGCTCATCACTTTGGGAGCCTTAACGGCACAAGGAGGGTGTGAGCCACAATTGCATGTTCATATCAATGCCGCAATTCGTATAGGTCTAACGAGACAAAAAATAATCGAAGCACTGCTACAATGTTCTCCGTATACGGGCTTTCCTAAAGTATTAAACGCCATAAATGTTGCGAAAAAGATCTTCTTATCCCAATAAATTTAGGCCTGATGTCTAAAAGTATAAGTATGGTTCTACTACCTTGTATGAAGTCGATGTCCTTACTCTAGATGAATATAATCAAGGAACGGATAGGATATACCCATAATGCTTGTTATCTTGCCTGTTGTAGCATCAATGTCTATAATAGCCCGATTCGACTTTGGATTATTTGTGTAGAAAATAGACTGCCAATAGCATAGTTAATCTAGAAACAGGAATGTTTGTTTTTTTGAATCTCTCATTCCCATCACCAAAGTTGCTTTTTTTACAATTTCCCTTAATTCTCCGACAGTTTTTCCGCATTTATTCGCTATCATGATGGCAATCAACCGAATGCTTGGAAAGACGAAACGAATGGGGAGATCCTGATGTTTAAAAATTTCACAGACTATCCAATTAAACTAAAGCATGCCATTGTCGCAGGAGGGATTGCTGTTCTCCTCTTACTGGCTGGCTTCTGGTTGGGGCTAAAGAATGCAGGGTATCTCAGACTATAGACGATACACTGAAAGCTTCGGCTACAAGTCAGACGACTTCAGTCGTGGCTACGCCAACGATTGCTGGCACAGACGATAATTCGATTACAAGTGTAGTCAAAAAAGTCGGCCCGGCTGTTGTCGCCATTGAAACAAAATCAACGCGCAACATTGAATCATCCAATAACAGAAGGTTTAACCGGAATTTCGGTGCGACTCCATACTCACAACAAGAACAAACCGAACAGGGGCTTGGTTCTGGTTTTATCATCTCCAAAGATGGATATATCTTAACCAACAATCACGTAATTGAAGGAGCTGATTCGATTAACGTTAGGCTGCAAGGAGACACGACGACAAAAGAAGCCAAAGTCGTCGGAACAGATGAAGCGCTCGATGTCGCGCTCCTAAAAATTGATGCAGGTAAGGACTTACCAGTTGTGGCGATGGGAAATTCGGATGCGATTGAGGCAGGTGACGGAGCCGTTGCCATTGGCAACCCATTTGGCCTTGATCATACGGTAACAGCAGGGGTCATCAGTGCAAAAGGTAGACCACTAACAATCGGCACACAAAACTTCAAAAACTTATTGCAAACGGATGCCTCCATTAATCCAGGGAATAGCGGTGGACCACTTCTGAATCTGAAGGGAGAAGTAATCGGGATTAATACGGCGATTAATGCAGAAGGCCAGGGACTTGGATTTGCCATTCCGATTAATACCGTACAAGAAATTCTTACGGATCTGGTCAAAAAGGGGAAAGTATCTCGGCCGTGGGTTGGTGTGTCCATTGAAGACATGACGCCGGAACTTGCTGCTTATGCGGGAGTGGATAGTGAAGAAGGTGCGGTTATTGCTCAGGTCGTGTCGGGAAGTCCGGCTGAAAAAGCGGGGCTCAAACAAGGCGATATTATTGTGGAAGTCGATAAACAAAAAATAACGGATAGTCAAAGCTTTTCTGATAAAATTAGCAGTTTTAAGGTAGGGACAAAAATCCAGCTGCGCGTATCACGGCAGGGTACGCTGAAAACCATTGATGTTCTTTTAGGTGAGAAATAGAAGAAGAGGCTGTCTCAGCCGCCTTGTTACGGCCTGTGAGACAGCCTCCTTCTCTATCTCGGCATTGATCCCGGACTACCTGGAGCCTGTGATGGACTACTCGGGGCAGGACTACCTGGAACATGCGCTGGACTACTTGGAACCGGACCACCTGGAACATACCCCGGACCACTCGGACCGTGTCCCGTACCAGGCCAAGGACCATGTCCTGGACCGTGCCCTGGCCCATGTCCTGGTCCAGGGGCTGGACGGAGAGATTGGAATGATACGCGCAGAATCGTATCAAGCACGCGTGCCTGTGTAGCAGGAGCTACCCCATACAGGTTCATAATCTCGAAAATCCACGCACGCTGGCGACGCAGGGCGCGTTCCGCTTGGGTAACTCTTTGATCAAGCGTACCTGTGTATTGATTATATGTGTCATCAACAAACCTGACAATCGAGCGGAATAAATAATTGACGAGTCGATAGTCCATGCCAAGCCGTGTCAGTTCCTGATACAAGTACCCATAGTGAGCATGTAATATATTCATAACTCGTGTTACATCCTGAGGAGCGCGTTCCTCTTCTTCGAACTCGCTATCCACTCGTTCATCATACGGATATTCCCATCCGGCATACGAGGAAGGGTAGGCAACATAGCCATATGTGTATGGATAATAAGATTGGTACATCCAATCGCCTCCTTATCAATTTTCATCCTATCTTATGTAGGCGGGGATTGAATGACAGAAAGTTGGGCTTGACCCCCTTCGTTTCTTTTCTGTGTAAAATTTGGTACGATAGAAAGTAAAATCGGATGATACATCAGGAGGGAAAAAATGAGTAAGGAAAATTCATTTGATATTGTATCGAAAGTAGAACTATCAGAAGTAACAAATGCGATCACTCAGGCAACGAAAGAAATTGCCCAGCGGTATGATTTTAAAGGCAGCAAAAGCACCATTTCACTTGAGAAAGAGGAGCTTGTTCTCGTGTCTGACGATGAGTACAAGCTTGAGCAGGTGAAGGACGTACTAAGCAGCAAGCTGATTAAGCGAGATATTTCCTTGCGCAACATTGATTTTGGCAAGATTGAACCGGCGAGCGGTGGTACAGTCCGTCAGCGCGGTAAAATCGCCCAGGGAATTGATGCGGATAACGCTAAAAAAATTAACAAGCTGATTAAAGACAGTAATTTGAAAGTCAAAAGTCAGATTCAAGCGGATCAGATTCGAGTTACTGGCAAAAGCCGTGATGATCTTCAACAGATTATCGCGCTGCTCAAAGGTGCTGATTTGCCACTTGATCTACAGTTTATTAACTTCCGCTAAAGAGGAAAGCCCTGGCGTTTTTGTCAGGGCTTTTTGCTGCCCTCCTGTCTGTTTAGGTACACACTAACAGATAAGGAGGGAAGAGATGAGCACACATATAATTGAGATACCACATAAGCCAAGATTGGTTCCGTTCGAGCCAGATCAGGTATTTTTTGAACCGGGAGCGCTGCACTATCCGCTCGGGCAGGAATTGCTTGCGCGTTTCAAGGCGAAAGGTACACCGATTCAGATGACAACGTCACACAATCAAGTACGGGGTATTCCAGGTGAGACAGAGGTGGAGCAATACCGCAACGCGAAGCGAACGCTCGTTGTTGGGGTGCGGAAAACACTCAAGTTTGATACGTCGAAACCATCGGCTGAATATGCCATTCCGTTGTCAACGGGCTGCATGGGTCACTGTCATTACTGTTATTTGCAGACAACACTTGGCGCAAAGCCTTATATTCGCGCTTACGTCAATATCGATGAGATTTTGGCGCAAGCAGGGGAATACATCGCGGAGCGTACGCCGCAGATTACCCGATTTGAGGCGGCATGTACATCTGATCCGGTCGGTATTGAGCATATTACAGGTAACCTCAAGCGCTGCATCGAATATATAGGACAACAAAAGTATGGCAGACTTCGCTTTGTCACGAAGTTTGCGCACGTAGAGCCATTACTCGATGCTCAGCATAACGGTCATACCCGCTTCCGCTTTAGTATCAATGCGGATTATGTCATCAAAAATTTTGAACCAGCGACGTCAACTTTTTTAGAGCGAATTGAGGCGGCTGGCAAGGTTGCTCGTGCCGGGTATCCGCTCGGGTTTATCATTGCCCCGCTGTATCGATTTGATGGTTGGCAGGATGGATATCGCGATTTATTGGAACGCCTGGCTCATATGCTGCCAGACGATGCGAAGCAGAACGTTACATTCGAGCTGATCCAGCATCGGTATACGAAAACAGCAAAAGCGGTAATTGAGAAGCGATATCCAAAAACAAAGCTGGAAATGAATGAGGAGAATCGGCAGTATAAGTGGGGGCGGTATGGACGAGGGAAATATGTCTATAAAAAAGAGGCAGCGGCTGAGCTTGAGGAAACGCTGCATCATTTGCTGGACTTGTATTTTCCAACAGCAAAAATTGAGTATTTTACTTGATTATGTTGCATCACTTTTTTAAAGTACGTTATCATAAATGAGAAAGCGGACTAGAGGGGAACGGGGAGTTCGTATGAAGGATGGGGGATACGTATGGCAACTCCGAGTATGGAAGACTATTTGGAACGGATTTACAAACTAATTGAGGAAAAAGGATATGCACGCGTCTCTGATATTGCGGAAGCGCTAAATGTTCATCCATCCTCTGTGACGAAGATGGTACAGAAGCTTGATAAAAGCGAGTATCTCGTATACGAAAAGTATCGAGGATTGGTGTTGACCAGCAAAGGCAAAAAGATGGGCAAGCGTCTCGTTGATCGACATGCGCTGCTCGAGGACTTTCTCCGGGTAATTGGGGTGTCGGAAGATGTCATCTATAATGATGTAGAAGGAATTGAGCACCATCTAAGCTGGGATTCGATTATGTGTATTGAATATCTGGTTCAATATTTGCAACAAAATCCTGAGCGGGCAGCGGAGTTGATCCGCCTGCGCGAAACAGAAGAAGTGAGCGAATAGCAGGAAAGACGGGCGATGATCCCGTCTTTTTTTATTCTGAAAAAAGCGAGGGGTGAGTACATTGTAGCAGTGGAGGTGGGGAGCAATATGGTGAAGATTGATGCTGTATTTGAAGGTGGCGGAGTGAAAGGGATTGCCTTTGTAGGGGCGGTTACTGAATTTGAACGATGTGGCTATACGTTTTGCCAGGTGGCGGGAACGTCCGCCGGTTCGATTATTGCCAGTCTGATTGCCGCCGGATATCGGGCGCCTGAGCTTGCGAAATTGATGGAGTCGTTTGACTATCGGGCGCTTCAACAGAAGCGGGGCCTAGCCCGCATCCCGGTTGTCGGAACATGGCTGAATTTATGTATGAAAAAAGGGATATATTCAGCAGACTATTTGCAAAATTGGATGCAGGAAGTGCTTGCGAAGCAGGGGATTTACACGTTCGGAGATTTGCCAGCAGGTAAGTTGAAAGTGATCGTCTCCGATATTACCGATGCGGAATTACTAGTACTGCCGGATGATGCACATCGGATTGGTTACAAGCCGGAGGAACTTCCGATCCCGCTGGCCGTGCGAATGAGTGCAAGCATCCCGCTTTATTTTGAGCCGGTTATTGTGTATGACAAGCTGATGCCGGTTTATGTAGTTGATGGCGGCATTTTGAGTAACTTTCCGCTTTGGATTTTTGGGGATGACGAAACAAATCCGTATCCGACGATAGGCTTTCGTCTACACGCTGATTCAAAGGTAAAGCCTTATCCAATTCATAACTTGCGAGATTATATACATGCGATTCTTCGCACGATGATTCAGGCACACGATCAGCGCTATGTCGAGCAGCAGCATGCGGCGCGAACCGTGTTTATTCCGACGAACGGCATTGCAGCAACTCAGTTTGATCTGTCTAAAGAGGAACAGGTGTGGCTGTATGAGTCAGGTGTAGAAGCAGCGAAGCGCTTCATGAGCCGGATGCCTGGGCTGCGTCGCCGGATCAAAAATGAAAAAACCTCTTGAGTATGCTCAAGAGGTTTTAGATCGTTTGCCTGATTTGTTTTTCTTGCCATCGATGACTTTGAACGGATGGTCGCGACGGGTTAATGACTTTAAGCGGTTCATTTTTTTAAGCTCAGGGCCTGCTGATTGCTGTAAGCTTTTTTTGTTGCGTTGTTTTTGTTGACGCAGAGCCCGCTCGTAGCCTTTATCCGTGCTGCTAGAAAACATGCCAGCCCCGCGCGAAGTCATGAAGCGCGTGAACAGAAAATACAGAACACCGGCAATCACGACCGTAATCAGAATGGAGCGAATTAAGCCTGCTGGATTGTTATACAGCTCACTGGCAAAACCCACTCCGACCAGGGCAAGAAGTGCAACTGAGAACAAGGAAAATTTTCGTGCCATCTTAACACCCCATTCCGAAAGATGGTAAACATAAAAAACGTTACGAATGAGCGGAAACAGCTGTACTTGCAGTGTTTCCTTCTTCCAGCTCGCGCATGCGTTTAAAAGAAGCAAGAGCTACTTCTACTTGTGCATCGTCCGGTTCGCGTGTTGTTAGCTTCTGTAACCACAGTCCCGGATAGCCAAGAAAGCGGAGCAACGAAATGTCGCGAACTTTGTTAGTAGCTTGAAGCGTTTCATAGGAGACACCGATGACGACGGGCAGAAGCAGAATACGCTGGTATACGCGCTCCCAGAGAGAATCATAGTGGAAGAACGAGTAAATAACTACACCGGTAAGAACAGTGAAAATCAGAAAACTGCTCCCACAGCGATAGTGAAGCGTAGAAAACTGCTGTACATTCTTTACTGTTAATTCTACCCCTGCTTCATACGCATTAATCACTTTATGTTCAGCACCATGATACTGGAACAGGCGCTTGATCATCGGGGTGCGCGCAATGATTGCCATGTACGTAAAAAGAAGTATAAGCTTAATGCCGCCTTCGATAAGATTTTGCAAAATATTGTTGGTAACCCAATGCTTGAACAGTACATCCGCAAGAATGGCGGGAACGATGGTAAACATTAATTTGCCGAATAGAAAAGACAGAACACCGATGACGGCAACACCGAGAATTAAAGTAAGTTTGGATGAGGTATCCTCAGTTTCTGCTTCGTCGCCTGGTTCGGTATCGTAGCGGTCGGTTGAAAAATTCAGATGTCTTGATCCGTTAGCACTTGCGGAAATAAGGGAGACAATACCTCGAATGAACGGAATACGTTTGAATGGTCTAACCCACGCCTTTTCCTGCTTTGGTTCTTCCAGATATTCAATCGTATCATCTTTGCGGCGAATCGCTGTCACCGTATAACGGTGTCCACCGAACATTACGCCTTCGACAACAGCCTGACCTCCGTAAGCCGGTAATTGTTTTGACAAGTTAAACACCTTCCTTATTCCTTATTGTAGCGGATTGGGCAAAGAGATTCTAGCAAAAAAGTCAGCGTGATGTAACTTTGTGTATCGTGTATTGAAAAGGGAGAGAGGAGATGAGAAAATTGGAAATGTGGGGAGGTGAAACCAATGAAAAAAATGGCAACAGCAGGTTTTCTACTCATGCTTGCATTCGGTATGACTGCGTGCGGTAACAAGCAGTCAGCACAAAAGCCGATATCGAGCGATGCAGAGGTAAAAGCTGCCCTTCAGTCGCGATGTGCGATGTGTCATGGTGCAGAATTGACAGGCACCGGTCCAAATCCAAATCTGACTACGGTAGGCAGCCGTTTGAGCAAGGATCAGATTAAAGAAGTTCTGCAAAAAGGACGGAAAGGCATGCCGGGTGGCCTCGTTAAGCCAGAGGAGCTTGATGTAGTGGCAGCGTATCTTGCCAAGCAAAAATAAGTACGTACAATACATAGTCGAAAGAAGAGCATCCTGCATGTGAAGGGTGCTTTTTCTTTGTTTTCAGAATGGTTATGATACAATAACAAGGATGGAAACAAAACGGCAAAACAAGGAGGAGACGCACATGGCCCGTATTCTTGTGTTGAATGGCCCGAACTTAAACATGCTTGGTAGGCGTGAGCCGTCTGTGTACGGATACGAAACACTAGCTGATATTGAAGCAAAGCTTGTGAAGATTGCGACAGAGCTTGGAGTCGAGCTTGCTTTTTTTCAATCCAATCATGAGGGGGCATTGATTGACCGCCTGCATGAAGCGTTCGAGCAGTGTGATGGGATTGTGATCAATCCGGGAGCCTTTACTCATTATAGTTATGCACTGCGGGATGCATTTGCAAGTGTGAATATCCCGTTTGTTGAGGTGCATATTTCGAACATTCATGCTAGAGAATCGTTCCGCCATCATTCGGTGTTGGCAGCGATTGCGATTGGCCAGATTTGCGGGCTTGGCACATACGGTTATGAGCTGGCACTACGGGCCATTGTCCGGCATATTACAACACAAGGGGGCGAGGTGCGATGAACCGCATCGCAGAACAATTGCAGGCAAAAGGGCTCGATGCTTTGCTTGTAACGAATCCGTACAACCGTCGCTACGTATCTGGTTTTACAGGTACATCCGGGTGTTGTCTTTTGACGACTTCTGTGTGTGAGCTACTGACAGATTTTCGGTATATGGAGCAGGCGAGTGTGCAGACAAAAGCGAGCGGCTTTGCGGTCATACGCCACGAAGCGGATATGATGGCGACCGTGGCCGAGCGAGCGGCCAGATACGGGGTGAAACGGCTCGGATTTGAGAAGGATAATGTTTCGTATTCATTGTATGAAAAGTTACAAGCTGTGTTTACAGGTGTGGAGCTTGTACCCGTATCCGGGATGATCGAGGAGATGCGCCTGATTAAGACAGCGGATGAGCTTGCGATTATTCAGGAAGCTGCGTCCATTGCTGACCAAGCCTTTACCCATATTCTTAATTTTATTAAGCCGGGACGCACAGAGCTTGAGGTGTCTAACGAACTGGAGTTTTTCATGCGCAGACAGGGCGCGACTTCTTCTTCTTTCGATACGATTGTTGCATCAGGCGTGCGGTCTGCGCTTCCACACGGTGTAGCATCCGATAAGGTGATTGAGAAGGGTGACATGATTACGCTTGATTTTGGGGCATACTATAACGGATATTGCTCCGATATTACGCGTACGATTGCAATCGGCGAACCGGGTGAGAAGCTGCGGGAGATTTATGAGATTGTATACAAAGCGCAGCTGCATGGTGTAGCACATGTGAAGGCGGGATTGACCGGGAAAGAAGCGGATGCGCTGACACGTGATATTATTGTTGCTGCCGGATACGGTCCGCAGTTCGGGCATAGCACTGGACACGGCATCGGACTTGAAATTCACGAGACGCCGGGTCTTTCCTTCCGCAATGAGAGCGTGCTGCGTGCCGGGATGGTTGTGACCATCGAGCCGGGGATTTATGTAGAAGGAATTGGTGGGGTACGAATTGAGGATGATGTCGTCCTTACCGAGAGCGGCTGCGACGTTCTGACAAAATCTCCGAAGGAATTACTTGTTCTCTAGGGCGGATTTTATGTTATAATTTGAAAGTTAAAATACATGAAGCACACGTTTGTAGGAGGTTTATTCATGATTTCAGTTAACGATCTGCGTCCGGGCATTACGATAGAGTATGACGGAGCTATTTATTCCGTAATCGAATTCCAACACGTAAAACCGGGGAAAGGCGCGGCATTCGTCCGCACAAAACTGCGCAATCTGCGCAACGGCTCCATTAAAGAAACAACATTCCGTGCGGGTGAGAAAGTATCCCGTGCTCTGATCGAAACAAAAGAAATGCAGTATCTGTATGCATCTGGCGATGAGCATGTATTCATGGATACAGAAACATACGATCAATTGAGCCTGCCGACTGCTCAAATCGAGCATGAGCTTAAGTTCTTGCTTGAGAACATGAACGTAAGCATCGTAATGTTCCAAGGTGAAATTCTTGGCGTACAGGTGCCAAACTCTGTTCAGCTCGAAGTAGCAGAAACAGAACCAGGCATTAAAGGTGACACACAGTCCGGCGGTACAAAACCGGCGAAAATGGAAACAGGACTTGTTGTTCAAGTTCCGTTCTTCATCAATGTAGGCGAAAAGCTGATCATTGATACACGTAACGAAACATACGTATCCCGCGCATAAGGAACGTTGATTCAAAAAGAGGCTGTCTTACCCGTCATACATGACGGGTGAGGCAGCCTCTTTCTACTTAGTTATAAATTTTCACGGGCAAACTGGTTGATACGATCTACAGAAGATGCCATCTCTTTCATGGAAGCAGCGATTTCATGAACAGCTGTTTCATGCTGGGCACTCGCTGCTGTACTTTCCTCGATCTTATATTTGATCTTCTCCATCTCATTCTGAATATGCTTAATGCGTTGCAAAATCTGGCCGGCAGAATCATTCGTCTGATTTGCAAGTTTCCGCATTTCTTGTGCTACAACGCCAAAGGCACGGCCTTCATCTCCGAGACGAGCTGATTCAATTGCAGCGTTGAGTGATAGGAGGTGGGTCTGATCTGCCACATAAGAAATTAACTTATTCATCTCCATAATGGAGGTAAAGCTTTCATTCATCTGTACAATTTCTTCTGCCATCTCACTGAAGTTGCTGAGCATACGCCCAGACATTTTGCCAAGTTCGCCTACTGAACCGCCAATATGTTCAACTACTCCATACACATTCTCCATGGAAGATTTGAGCGTCTGCTGGATCGACATGTCAATCAGGATGCCTACAATTCCGTCATCGAATGGTATTACAAGCGCTTGTATTGGTTTTCCGTATACATCCTCAGGAATCATAAATTCTTCTGTTTTACGGTGTTCAATTGCTTTATACATCGGACTATCTTGTCGTATCATATCTCCTACTTGAAACGGTTTAAGCGTTCCGAATACGGATATAACTTTTCCGCTGAATTCTCCTGCTGCAAGCCCCCAGTTTTTTGCGCGAATCGTCTTCTGGATGATGGGTAGCCACTGCTTAATGTCATGAATTGATGGCATCGTATCGTCCTCTCCTTTTCTCTCTTCATTATGGGAGCAGAAAAACCGAGATTCAACCCATTTTGAAAATTTTTCTACTATTTATTTTTTATATCCTCTTCTTTTCTTTTCGTATAGCATAACCAGTTTGTCCAAACGTGTCATAAAGCGGCTGCGCCCCCCATAAGATGTGATAAGTAGAGTGGGACAAAGGGGGGGAAGGCCGGTGATTGCAGATGTTTGTACAATCCTGCCTGACCGGGTGCGTCGCTATGTTGAGACGCTTGCACCTGGTGAGCAGGAACAAATCGAAGAAATTCGTCTCCGCGTTGGCCGACCGATAGAGTATGGAGCCGGTGGTACGCTCGCTTTTATCAAACAGAACGGGGGACGCACATCACGGATCGAGGAAGCGGCGTTGTTCACCGCTGAAGAAGGTATGCAGATATTGACCCGACTGAGCCAGCACTCGCTATACACGCTAGAAGAAGAAATGCGGCGCGGCTATGTGACAATTCGAGGCGGACATCGTGTTGGACTTGCCGGGCGTGTCGTGCTTGAACAGGGCAAGGTCAAGCTGATTCGAGATGTGACAAGCTTTAACATTCGGGTTGCTCGTGAGCAGAAGGGGGTGGCTAATGCAGTGCTTCCCTTGCTGACACCGGGTGGTCGCATACGAAACACGCTGATTATTTCCCCGCCGCAGTGTGGGAAAACGACGCTTTTGCGCGATTTGGCCCGTCAGCTTAGTACAGGAGTTGGTCGCATTGGTCCGTATAAGGTAGCGGTTGTGGATGAGCGGTCAGAGATTGCCGGCTGTGTTGCTGGCATTCCGCAAAAAGATATTGGACCACGCACAGATGTACTTGATGCGTGCCCGAAAGCAGAAGGCATGATGATGATGATTCGATCTATGGCCCCCGATGTGTTGATAACAGACGAGATTGGCCGGCCTGAAGATGCCTTGGCGCTTGAAGAAGCGATTCACGCAGGGATTACAGTGCTAACAAGCGCACACGGTAAAGATGTAAAAGATATTATGCGTCGTCCCGTGCTGTCACGTTTGCTGCAATCCGGTATTTTTGAGCGCTACCTTGTGCTCAGTCGTACGCCGCGCATCGGCACGATTGCCGGAGTATATGACGGAGCCTTTGCAGAATGTCGGGAGAGATTGCGATGCTGAAGCTAATAGGAGCGGCGCTTATTATTGCGGCTAGCACGCTGATCGGCATGCAGTTTGCCAGACAAGTGGCCAGGCGACCCATTCATATTCGCCAGCTTCGCGCCGCTTTTACATTACTGGAGACTGAGATCGTATACGGAGCGACACCGCTGCAAGATGCACTTGCCACGATTGCACAGCGGGTAGGGGGAGAGGCGGCAGGTCCTTTATTTCACCGGGCGGCCACCCTGCTTGCAGAAGAGTCAGAACTTTCTACAGCGGCATGCTGGCGGCAGGCAGTACAAGAGAGTTGGTCTAAGACGGCGATGCAGGATGCGGAGCGGGAGGTGGTCCTTCAGCTTGGAGCTATGCTTGGACGCAGTGACCGGGAAGATCAGCGTAAGCATATTCAGCTTGCGGTGATCAATTTAGAAAACGAGGAGCAGACGGCGCGTGATAACCAGCGGCGCTATGAGAAGATGTATCGCAGTCTCGGTGTGCTCGGCGGGATTCTGCTCGTCATTTTACTCTATTGAGAGGTGGAGACATGGGGTATGACGTAAATGCCATTTTTCAGATTGCGGGCATCGGGATTATCGTCGCGATGATTCATACGGTGCTTAAGCAGTCGGGCAAAGATGATTGGGCACAGTGGGTGACGCTGATTGGTTTTATTGTTGTGCTGTTCATGGTGGCGTCTTTTATCAGCAAGCTGTTTGTCGAAATCAAACGGGTATTCCTGTTCCAGTAGGGGGAACAGGACATGGACATTTTACAAATCGTCGGACTTGGGATCATCGCTACTATTTTAAGTCTAGTCGTGAAGGAACAGAAGCCGATGTTTTCTTTTATTCTTGCTACCTTTACCGGGGTTGTCATTTTTCTGTTCCTGATTGGCAAAATCTCAGATGTAATTCATGTGCTAGAAGGGCTGGCGATGAAGGCAAATCTCAACATTGTGTATCTTGGTACGATCCTTAAAATCATTGGCATCGCCTACATTGCAGAATTCGGCGCACAGGTGACGCGAGATGCCGGGCAGGGCGCGATTGCCTCGAAAATCGAGCTGGCAGGCAAAGTACTGATCATGGTACTGGCGATCCCGATTCTGTCAGTCATGATCGAAACCATTATCCAGCTACTTCCTTCGTAAAAAGGTTGGGATTACTATGAAGCAGAAACGATTGCAGCACTGGCTGGCAGGCGTGGTACTATGTGTGCTTGTCTGCATCCGTCTACCGGCTGTGGTGGAGGCGGAGGGACCAGCAGACAAACTTGCCGAGACGCAGCTAGCAAGGTTGGATACAACGGATATTGAAGGGTTTTGGCGGGGACTGCTTGATAAATACGGCGGGTACTTGCCAGAGATGCAGAGCAAAAGCCTATTTGAAATGCTAACGGGTGAACATGCACTCAGTATTGGAGGAGTAGCCAAAGGGCTAGGCGCTTTTTTGTTCCATGAATTACTGGCAAATGGCAAGCTGCTCGGTGCGATTTTACTTATTACAGTATTTGCGATGGTTTTGGAGACGATGCAGAACGCATTTGAGAAGCATGCAGTAAGTACAGTTGCCTATGCAATTTCTTATCTAGTGCTAATCATTCTGGCGATTAGCAGCTTTCGGCTTGCTGTCGAATTCGCTCAAGGTGCGATCAGTGATATGGTCGGCTTTATGACGGCGCTAATGCCGCTTGTACTGGCGCTTCTTGCGTCAACAGGTGGACTGGCATCAGCCGCCCTTTTTCATCCGATGGTGATTTTTTTGGTGAATACAAGCGGTACGCTCATTGCCAATGTTGTATTCCCACTATTATTTCTCTCTGCTTTGCTAAGTCTGGTGAGTACATTTTCGACCAAATATCAGCTCACAAAGCTGGCAGGCATTTTACGCACGGTAAGCCTTGGGGTGTTGGGAAGTTTCTTCACGATTTTTCTAGGCGTTCTCTCACTTCAGGGAGCCTCGGCTGCTGTTGCAGACGGGGTGGGATTGCGGACAGCGAAGTACATTGCCGGTAACTTCGTCCCAGTTGTAGGGCGGATGTTTGCCGATGCAACAGATACGGTTGTCGGCGCCTCGCTGCTCGTTAAGAACAGCATCGGTCTCGCAGGCGTTGTCATTCTCCTCTTTCTCGCTGCATTTCCGGCGTTTAAAATTTTCATTCTCGCTTTTGTATACAACTTGTCATCCGCTGTCATGCAGCCGCTTGGCAACAGCCCGATCATCACATGTCTCGGAATAATTGGCAAGAATCTGCTGTATGTATTTGCTGCACTAGCAACGGTCTGTCTCATGTTTTTCCTGGCAATCACCATTATCATCTCGGCGGCTAATGTGTCGGTGATGATGCGATGAGGAGGGAAAAACGATGATGGCATTTCTCATCCTGTGGCTTAAAAAAATTATTCTGCTTGTTTTGCTGGCGACCTTTCTAGATCTGCTTTTGCCCGGTAATGCGTACAGCAAATACGTCAAGCTCGTGCTGGGACTCGTTATTTTGTTAACAATGCTCTCGCCGGTTATGGAGCTGTTTAAAAAAGACTGGCCAGCTGAGTTGTCCGGTATAAACGGGAATGTAGCGGCTGGTACAGCACTTGACGCAGCGAAGGTCGATGCGCTTACGAAACAGCTCGTATCGCATCAGGACGAGACAGCGGCTGCTTATGTACGTACCCAGATGAGTGAGTTGATCAAGAAACAGGTAGAAAAGCAGTATGATGTCACAGTTGAGCACGTAGCAATCAAACTTGTACCAGATGGAAGGCAGGCAGAACAGCCGATTGAGAGCATCCAGGTGACGGTCAGCTCGGAAAAGGCAGCGAAACATGACGCGCCCACATCGGAAAATGGCGCGAGCATGAAGCCGGTTGAGCCAGTCAAGCCCGTCCAGATTGAGGTTGGGGAAGGCGGACAGACGGAGCGGACAAAACGAGCAGACGAATCAGTGGCAGCTATGGCGACGCGAACCCGACTGGAAAAAGACATTCAGTCGTCTCTGTCACTTGCCTGGAACGTGCCGGATCAAGCGGTAGCTGTTCAATGGAAAAGCGGTAGAGAGGGGGGATCGTAGTGGCAGATAAGGGAGACGGGAAAAAATTCGGTAAATTGCAGTGGCTTCTTCTCCTAGGGGCGCTTGGTGTGGCAAGTATGCTTGCTAACTCATTTATGCAGTTTGATCCGAAGCAGAAAACTGTGTCAACACCGACTGCATCCGATGGTGACGTTTCGGCGTTCTCTAGTAAAAAAGCTGAATCGAACAGCATGGCACAATACGAAGAACAGTACGAAGCCAAGCTCAAAGACGTACTTCAGACGATTAATGGTGTCGGTCAGGTGGAGGTAATGGTCAATCTCGAATCTACGGAAGAAGTCATAGTTGAGAAAAACCGAAACAGCACGACACAAACAACGAAGGAAGCAGATAAAGGAGCGGCCCGTGACATTACGAACGAGACGAATCAGGAGCAGGTCGTACTTGCCAAAGGTAATACAGGCGATACGCCTGTTGTTACCAAAACCATCAAGCCAAAAGTACGCGGGGTGGTCATTGTGGCAACGGGAGCGAGCAACTTGCAGGTAAAAGCGTGGATTCTCGAAGCCGTTCAGCGCTCGCTGGGCGTTCCTTCCTATAAAATTTCGATTTTGCCGAAAAAGGCATAAGGAGGCTGAAGCATGGTGTTAAAAAAACAAACCGTATGGCTATTGTCGATGCTTGCAATTCTGGTCGTTTTGTCCGCGTACTATTTGGTGCAAGGTCCGGCTGAGCAAGTACCGATGGCAACAGGTCAGATGAATGATCAGGGAGCACTGCCAGCAGGTGATGGGAAGGACAATGGAATAAAGGTTAGCACGAAGCAGGTGACACCACAGGCAGACGGTGTTCCAGTCGCAAGCCCGTCCGATGATTATTTCATTGGCTATAAAATGCAGCGGGATGCCCAGCAGGAGCAAGAGCTTGGCCGTTATATGGAAGTGATGACGAATGCGAACACGAAGCCTACAGAAAAGGCAGACGCGAAGAAAAATTATGATGAACTATCTGCACGTAAGGATAATCAGGATCAGATAGAGGAACTAGTAAAAGCAATTGGCAGCTATAAAGATGTCGTGGTCATTGCCAAAGACGACATGGTTCGCGTACTTGTACAAACAGACAATCTGAAAAAAGACAAGGCAGTGGAAATTATCAATCTTGTTAGAGAGCATATGAAAGTTCCGGGGCTTAATGTTGTTGTTAACTACAAGCCATAATTGTACGGGGCCAGCTTCTATTCAAAGGGGCTGGCTTCTTTCTTGTTTACGGTTCTTCAAACTGTAGTGAGGGAGCGGGGCAGGAAGACACCTCGTCACTTGGTTACGCTTGCGGGCGAACGAGCCCCTCTCTTTTCCATCATCCCACGCCAAAACCTTCGGTTTACACAAACAATTTTCCCCGTACGAATTGATAAATAATTCAGTACATACTAGTAACACTCTGCCGGAGAATGTGTTATAATACATCTGTAACTTTCCTATCACTTTATATAAAAAATATAGAAAAATTGAGTTAGGAGTGGACCATGCATGTTTAAAGTTCATGAAATTCGCGAAATCATCAAGCTAATTGACCAAACAAGCATCACAGAATTCGAGATGGAAGAAGACGGCGTGAAGCTGGCTATTAAGAAAGGTACTAATGCTGTCGCGTATGTAGCAGCAGAACCAGTAGTAGCACCAGCTCCGCAAGCAGCGCCTGCACCAGTGGCAGCACCGGCTCCACAGGCAGCGCCAGCCCCAACACCAGCTCCGCAAGCAGCGCCAGCCCCAGCGGCAGCACCGGCTCCGGCAGCTGACATTGATGAAGCAGGTCTTCATAAAATCACATCCCCGATGGTCGGAACATTCTACAAGTCTGCTGAACCAGGCGCGCCAGCATACGTGCAGGCAGGCAGCAAAGTAAACAATGATTCCATCGTCTGCATCGTAGAAGCGATGAAGCTGTTCAACGAGATCGAAGCAGAAGTATCAGGCGAAATCGTAAAAGTCCTCGTAGAAGACGGACAGCTTGTTGAGTACGGACAACCTCTCTTCCTTGTGAAGCCGGAATAGTGGGAGGCAGCGTCCATGTTTAAAAAAGTATTAATTGCGAATCGTGGAGAGATTGCAGTTCGTGTTATTCGTGCGTGTCACGAATTAGGAATTCAGACGGTAGCAGTTTATTCTGAAGCGGACCGTGAGGCGCTTCATGTGCGTCTTGCAGATGAAGCATACTGTATCGGACCAACACCATCAAAAGACAGCTATCTGAACATGACGAACCTGATGAGCGTAGCGACTAAAGCAGGCGTAGATGCGATTCACCCAGGTTATGGATTCCTGGCTGAGAATGCTGATTTTGCCGAGATTTGTGCGGCGTGCAACATCACATTTATCGGACCGAAACCGGAAGCGATTATCAAGATGGGCGACAAAAATGAAGCCCGCGACACGATGAAAAGTGCAGGTGTACCGATCGTACCAGGTACAGACGGCTTGATTGAAGATATCGATGAGGCGATTCGAATTGCAGAAGAAGCCGGATACCCGGTTATCATCAAGGCGACAGCTGGCGGTGGCGGTAAAGGGATGCGTGTAGCGCGTTCCGAGGAAGAGCTTGTAGCTTCCGTACGTCAAGCACAGAGCGAAGCGAAAAATGCATTCGGTAACCCTGGCGTTTATCTTGAGAAATATCTTGAAGATACACGTCATATCGAGATTCAGGTGATTGCGGATAAACATGGGAATGTTTGTCACTTGGGCGAGCGTGATTGCTCCATCCAGCGTCGTCACCAGAAGCTTGTAGAAGAAGCTCCGTCTCCGGCGCTTGATCCAGAAACACGCGAACAGATGGGAAGTGCGGCAGTAGCTGCTGCTCGTGCGGTTAACTACCATGGCGCAGGTACCATCGAATTCCTGCTCGATAAAGATGGCCGTTTCTACTTCATGGAGATGAACACTCGTATCCAGGTAGAGCATCCCGTTACCGAATTGATTACGGGAATTGACCTGATTAAAGAACAAATCATGGTAGCGGCAGATTATCCGCTTTCTTTCAGTCAAGAAGATGTTCGGATTAACGGATGGGCTCTTGAGTGCCGGATCAATGCAGAGAATCCGGCGAAGAAATTCATGCCGTCTCCAGGCAAGATTCAGGAATACTTGCCGCCAGGGGGTTTTGGTGTGCGCGTAGATAGTGCTGCTTATCAGGGCTATCAGATTTCTCCGTTTTATGATTCAATGATTGCGAAAATCATCGTTTGGGGCAAAGATCGTAATGATGCAATTGCCCGCATGAAACGTGCGCTGTCTGAGATGGTCGTAGATGGTGTACATACGACGATCCCATTCCACCTCAAGCTTCTTGAACATGAAATGTTCGTAGAAGGTAACTTCAATACGAAGTTCCTTGAGATGTACGATTTGAAACTTGAAGAGAAATAAATGAATGAGGCACCTCCTTTAGATACACAAATTGTCTTATCGCGTATTCCTTTGGTATAATAGGCGAGAGACATAATCTGAAGGAGGTGCTATTTTTTGGATACAAACGTAGAGTTCGCACAGGCAGAGATCGGAAAAATCGAGATTGCGCCTGAAGTATTAGAAGTAATTGCGCATATGGCATCCGCTGAAGTACCAGGAGTAGCAGAAGTAAGTAGTGGCATTGTTGGAGATTTCGTGGAGCGGTTGGGTCGCAAGTCCGGACGAGGTGTGCGCGTTGAAGTAAAAGAACGGGAAGCCGTTATTGACTTGTATATGATCGTTGAATACGGTCAGCAAATCCCGGATGTCGCACATCGAGTGCAGGAAAACGTGCGTACATCCATCGAGCAAATGACCGGACTTTCCGTTTTACAGGTGAACGTACATATAGTGGATGTTCAGCTTAAACAAGAGAAGAAAGCTGCTGTCGCGGTAGAAGAAGCGCACCGAGTTCGGTAGTCAAACCGGTTAGGAGGGCAACTGTGAACTTATTTGATCGTTTCATCTTAACGTTGTACAGTCTAGCGCTTGTCGTAATCTCGCTGTTCGTGATGGCTGCTGGCCTGAATTTGATTTCTTCCGTATACATTGAGACAGCTATTACGGAGATGTATACGTCGTCACAGGTGGGCCTGATTTATTTTGCTACGGCAGCCGTGTTCTTTTTGGTTAGTTTGAGGTTTTTATTTAGCAGTATGCGAGGTGGCAGTGTATCTCGCTCACATACAGCCCCTTCCGTACAGCGCTCTAATGAGTATGGTAATGTGCAGATTACGGTGGAAACGCTTGAAAGTCTTGCAACCCATGCGGCCCGTCGCATTCGTGGCATACGTGATTTGAAGGCACGTATCGCAGTCCGTGAGAATGGGACCGCTGTCCATATGAAAGTTACGGTAGATGGCGAGACCCCGATTCCGGATTTGACCCAGCAAATCCAGCAGGCGGTCAAAGAACGTATTGAAACGATTGCCGGTGTAGAGCTGACTGAAGTAACTGTGCTCGTCTCGGAAGTGGCGCAGCCAGGGTCGGGCTCACGCATCCGTCGGGTAGAGTAACACATGGCTGCATTTTGGCAGTTGATATTGGAGAACCGGGGCAAAGCGCTGGGGATCGCAGGCGGACTTTTGTTCGGTCTGCTGTTTTTGACCGTCGGTTTTTTCAAGACGATTGCATTCTCTGTATTTGTCGCCACAGGGTATTATATTGGCCGCAAATTTGACAATGAAGAAGACATTGGTGAAGTGCTGGATCGAATTTTGCCCGGCAAATTTACCAAACGGTAAGCGTTAGCGTCGATCTCTGTCAAAGGGATCGGCGCTTTTTTCATACGTCTGGCTATTTTACTTAAAACGAAAGTTTGATAAACTGAGGAAATGGCTAGAGTAGTTAATACGGAAAATTAAAGGTGGTAGCACATGAACCGACGTCAATCCCGCGAAAAAGCGGTACAAATTTTATTCTCTATGGATATGACCGATGCAACTGCACAGGAAGCGCTTGTGAATCTGATGGAAGAAGACGATGAGGACGTAAGCGAGAAAGCAGCTGAAAATATGGAATTCCTGACTGAGCTGGTGGAAGGTACATCCGCACACCAAACCGAAATCGATAGCAAGATCAGCCAGTATTTACGTGGCTGGACGATTGGACGAATCGCAAATGTAGATCGGGCGATTTTGCGTCTGGCGGGCTATGAGATGATGTATCGGGAGGATATTCCAGTTCGTGTTACATTGAACGAAGCAGTTGAGCTGGCAAAAGTATTCGGAACGGATGATTCGCCGAAATTCATCAACGGCGTGCTTTCTAGCATGTCACGTGATCTGGAGCAGGCGGAGCATAAGGAGTAGTCAGATGGACGTTGTTCTCGGTATCGATACGAGCAACTACCGCACGTCGCTTTGCCTGGTAGATCGGCAAGGGCGGATTGTAGCAGAAGAGAAGGAGCTGCTTACAGTCGAAGCGGGGGAACGTGGTCTCCAGCAGTCGACGGCGCTGTTCCAGCATGTGAAGCGCCTGCCTGAATTAGCTCGCCGCATGGTGGTAGATGGTTCGCGGGTGGTCGCTGTTGCGGTCAGCCGGACGCCACGCCCGACAGAAGGAAGCTATATGCCAGTCTTTCTTGCCGGAGAAATGGCAGCAGAATTGATGGCGAGCTTCTTTCATGTTCCGCTGTACGGCACTTCACATCAGGAGGGGCATATTGCGGCTGGAGAATATACGGCTGATCGCCCGCTTGAGGCAGAGCAATTTCTGGCCGTTCATCTATCAGGTGGCACAAGTGAGCTGCTGACCTGTACACGTACAGAGTCGGGCTACGCGATTGAACTGCTTGGTGGCACGAATGATCTGCATGCTGGGCAGCTGATTGATCGTGTTGGTGTAGCACTTGGTCTTCCATTTCCAGCTGGCCCTTATTTGGAGAAGCTGGCCCAGCAGGCGGATGAGCTGGACGAAGCGTTTACTGTTCCGTCTTCTGTTAAAGCATACGACTTTAGCTTTTCTGGTCCAGAATCTGCTTTGCTGCGGGCGATTGAGCAGGGAGTGGCGGCACCGCTTGTCGCACGTGCGGCAGAAGTGTGTATTGCAGCTACATTGGAGAAAGTGCTTCGTCGTGCGGTAGAGCATGGTTGTGCAAAAGATATTATGATCGTTGGCGGTGTGTCTGCGAATACATACATCCGTGAGCGTCTGCGCCGCAGACTTGAACATCCGGCTGTCAAAGCCCGTCTTTATTTTGCTAATCCAGCGTATGCGGGAGATAATGCATTTGGCGTAGCACGTATCGGGTTGATGCAGTATGAAAAGACGAACAATAATTGATAAATAACTAAATATCTTTCGTAGATTACCTTTGCAATCTCCTGTCCGATTCGCTACACTGATACTGAGAGTATCAACTATTAATCGGGCAGGAGGTTTTTATATGTCAGCACATGTTATTGTAGGAACGGAAGTAGCAGCGGATATTCGTGCAGCATTAAAAGCAGAGGTAGCGCAGTTAAAAGAACAGGGTATTCATCCGGGGCTTGCTGTAATTCTTGTCGGGGAAGATCCGGCTTCACACTCGTATGTAAAAGGAAAAGAAAAAGGCTGTGAGGAAGTTGGCATTTATTCCGAAGTCGTGCGCCGTGACGCTTCGATTACAGAAGAAGAACTGTTGAGCCTGGTGCGTGGATTTAATGAGAACCCGAACATTCATGGTATTCTGGTTCAACTCCCGCTGCCAAAACATATTTCTGAAAAGGCAGTCATTGATACAATCAGTCCGGCTAAAGATGTGGATGGCTTTACTCCGATTAATGTCGGCAATATGATGATTGGAGACGAATGCTTCCTTCCATGCACGCCGCATGGTGTTATTGAACTGATTAAGCGTTCTGGTCAGGAAATTTCCGGTAAGCATGCTGTTGTCGTAGGTCGAAGCAATATTGTAGGAAAACCAGTTTCTATGTTATTATTGCAAGAAAATGCGACGGTTACGATTGCACACTCACGCACGAAAGATCTTGCTTCCATCACGAAGCAGGCAGACATTCTCGTCGTGGCTGTTGGACGAGCTGGCATGATTGGACCTGAGCATGTACGGGACGGTGCTATCGTAATTGATGTCGGCGTAAACCGTAATGACGCAGGCAAGCTGGTTGGCGATGTGAAATTCGACGAAGTGAAAGAAATTGCTAGCTACATTACGCCAGTGCCGCGCGGCGTTGGACCGATGACGATTACGATGCTGTTGAAAAATACAGTAGAGTCAGCGAAGCGTCATGCGGGACAGAAATAAAAGCAGGTAGAAGAGGAGACGGACAGGTGAACGAGAGCCGGGAGATTTTTTCAGTCAAGCAGCTTACACGCTATATTAAAGACCGGATTGAATTCGATGATGTATTGCAGAATGTTTGGGTGCAGGGTGAACTGTCTAACTTTGTGCACCATTCGCGCGGGCATATGTATTTCACGGTCAAAGATGAAGAAAGCAAAATCAAGGGCGTGATGTTTGCCGGACATAACCGGTATCTCAAATTCCTTCCGAAAAACGGAACCCGGGTGCTACTCCGCGGTTCCGTCTCTGTGTATGAACGGGACGGACAGTATCAGCTGTATGTGAAAGAAATGCAGCCAGACGGGATCGGCAGTTTGTACCTGGCATATGAGCAGCTTAAAGAGCGGCTTATGAAAGAAGGATTGTTTGATTCCGTGCATAAACGTCCGCTTCCCGCTTATCCGCACACAGTCGGAGTGATCACCTCTCCGACCGGTGCGGCAGTACGTGATATTATCACGACGATTCAGCGCAGGTATCCGCTTGCCCGCGTGCTGTTATTTCCGGTGGCTGTCCAGGGGGAGCGGGCAGTGCCATCGATTTGTCAGGCTATAGAGGAAATGAACGCACGCGGGGATGCAGATGTGTTAATTGTCGGTCGCGGTGGCGGCTCGATTGAAGAATTGTGGGCGTTTAATGAGGAAGCAGTAGCGCGTAGTATTTATCGCTCGCGCATCCCGATTATTTCTGCTGTTGGACATGAAACGGATGTAACGATTGCAGACTTTGTAGCGGATGTGCGGGCTGCCACACCGACAGCGGCGGCTGAACTGGCAGTCCCTCATATCGAGGAGCTGCGCGAGCGAGTGATGGGGCTGACCGGGCGATTAGGGAGTGCGCTGCGTGGGGAAGTGCGGCAGATGCGCGTCCGGCTTGAAAAAGTACAGCGTTCATACGTGTTGCGTCAGCCGGCCCGCCAGCTCATACAGCATGAGCAGCGGCTTGATCGGCTATGTGAACGGCTTACGAATGCGATGGTTCGCACAGCAGAACGCCGAAGAGCCAAGCTTGATCGCGTGCAGGAGCGACTTGCGGCATACAGTCCTGCTGTTGCTGTGCGTCGAAATCAGGATGGGGTGGCGATGCTATCCGCCCGCCTTGTTCGGGCGATGCAGACCTGCTTACATACAAGAGAGCAGCAGCTTGACCGTAGTCTTGCCAAACTTGATGCGCTCAGTCCGCTTAAAGTTATGCGGCGCGGCTATTCGCTTGTTTTCCGAGAGGACGAGAAAGATGCGAAGCTGGTGACAACGGTTGATGGCGTACAGACAGGCGATGCGCTGACGGTTCGGCTTGCAGATGGGTCGTTATCGTGTCGCGTAGAAGGAACGGAAAAGAGGGAGAACACATGAGCAAACGGAAGCAGGCGGAAGTGCCTTTTGAAGAAGCGATGCAAAAACTAGAAGAAGTTGTGGGACAGCTCGAAGCGGGAGATGTACCGCTTGAGACAGCGATTGCCTTGTTCCAGGAAGGAATGGATCTCTCGAAGCTGTGCAGTCGGAAACTATCCGATGTTGAACAAAAAATCGAGATGCTGCTTGAGCAGGAAGGCGAAACGACTGTCGTTCCGTTCGTACTGGAGGGGGAAGACAAGTGAGTGCAGCCGATTTTGAATTATACATGCAAGAACGTGCTGAACTCGTAGGAGCTCGGCTTATCGAAGAGATTACGAATGATGCCATTCCGGCTACGCTGCAAGAGTCGATGCTGTATTCACTGGCTGCAGGTGGCAAGCGACTGCGTCCCATTCTTTTATTAGCGGTGCTAGAAGCATTCGGCAAATCGCAGGCGTTAGGAATGCCTGCTGCCTGCGCGATCGAGATGATTCATACGTATTCGCTTATTCATGATGATTTACCAGGGATGGATAATGATGATTTGCGCCGGGGACGTCCGACGAATCATAAAGTGTACGGGGAAGCGACAGCCATTCTTGCAGGTGATGCACTGCTTACGCATGCGTTTGAAACCGTGTGCCGAACAATGGAAGTAGGCGTGTCGGCTGCGTGTGTTGTCCAAATTATACAGGAATTATCTGTATTTGCAGGTGCGAGAGGCATGGTTGGCGGTCAATGCGCCGATATGGAAGGAGAAAATCGGTCGCTAGCACTAGAGGAGCTTCAGTACATTCATCGTCATAAAACTGGCGATCTCCTCGTGTTCTGTGTACGAGCGGGTGCTTTGCTTGGAGGAGCTTCTAGCGAGCAACTTGCTGCGCTAACAACATATGCGGAGCGAATTGGCCTGGCGTTTCAAATTCAGGATGATATTCTGGATGTGGTGGGGGATGAGGCGAAGATTGGCAAGCCGGTCGGAAGCGATGAGGAACGACACAAGTCTACGTATCCGGGTCTGCTCGGTCTTGATGAGTCTCGCCGCCTACTTGCGGGTGCGATTGCAGAAGCCCATGAAGCACTTGCGGCAGCCGAACTGCCGAATGATACAATGCTGCGTGCCCTTGCTGATTTCATTATGAATCGAGATCATTAAAAAAAGCCGCAACTTTATGTTGCGGCTTCTCGTATTGGTGTTTATAACAGGTTTATGATACTATGTTTTTGATTTGAAAATGAAATTACAGACGAACGTGGGAAAGTGAGGAGTTTCACTTGTTAGCAACTATCAACTCCCCTCAAGATGTAAAAAAACTTTCACTTCCTCAGCTTTCTAAGCTGGCAGGGGAGATTCGTGAATTTTTGATAAAAAATTTATCGGCAACCGGTGGGCATCTTGCACCGAACCTTGGGGTTGTCGAATTGACGCTCGCCCTGCATTATGTGTATAACAGTCCACAGGACAAGCTGATCTGGGATGTCGGACATCAGGCATACGTACATAAAATGCTGACCGGTCGTACAGGCCAGTTCGATACGCTGCGCCAGTACAAAGGCTTATGTGGGTATCCGAAGCGGAACGAAAGTGAGCATGACGTATGGGAGACGGGGCATAGCAGTACATCGCTATCAGCGGCTATGGGGATGGCCATTGCCCGTGACCTTAAGCAAGAAAAGAGTCATGTTGTGGCAATCATCGGAGACGGGGCACTAACCGGCGGAATGGCATTCGAAGCGATGAATCATATGGGACATGATGGCCGGAATGTGACAGTCATCCTTAATGACAATGAGATGTCCATCGCGCCTAACGTAGGAGCGATGCATAATTATCTGAGCAAGATCCGCACGAATGACGGTTACAGACGTGCCAAAGAAGAAGTTGAATATTTGCTTAAGCGCATTCCGGCAGTGGGTGGCACAATGGCCAAAATTGCTGAGCGTTTAAAAGATGGCTTAAAGTACTTGCTTGTCTCTGGCATATTATTCGAAGAACTTGGCTTTACGTATCTTGGTCCAGTCGATGGCCATGATTTCAAGGCATTAATGGAGGCTATGAATCAGGCTAAGCAGACAAGAGGCCCGGTGCTTGTTCATGTCATTACGAAAAAAGGTAAAGGGTATACGCCGGCCGAGGATGATTCGGATACGTTCCACGGTGTGGGCATGTACAAAATTGAAAGTGGCGAAACGCTTAAGTCTGAAGGGCCACCAAGCTATACAAGTGTATTTGGAAATACCATTACGAAGCTGGCGGCAGACGATAAGCGAATTGTGGCGATTACGGCTGCCATGCCAGGTGGAACCGGACTTAAGAAGTTCGCGCAGACATTCCCTGATCGTTTCTTCGATGTAGGGATTGCCGAGCAGCATGCGACTACGCTTGCCGCAGGCATTGCCACACAGGGGTTGAAGCCGGTGTTTGCGGTGTACTCTACGTTCCTGCAGCGTGGCTACGACCAGTTGGTGCATGATGTGTGCCGCCAGAATTTGAATGTTGTATTTGCGATCGACCGAGCTGGATTAGTCGGCGCAGATGGCGAGACACATCAAGGTGTGTTTGATATTGCGTACATGCGCAGTATACCGAACATGACGATTATGATGCCAAAAGACGAAAATGAATTGCAGCACATGCTCTACACGGCAGCCTGTTACGATGGTCCGGTGGCGGTTCGTTATCCACGGGGCAATGGAGTGGGTGTGCCGCTTGATAATGTATACGAACGACTGCCGATCGGGAAGGCGGAGGTGCTGCGCGAAGGCAAGGGTGTAGCGATACTCGCATTTGGGAACATGGTGCCGCTCGCTGAAAAAGCGGCGG
Organism: Aneurinibacillus uraniidurans; assembly: GCF_028471905.1. NCBI lineage: Bacteria > Bacillati > Bacillota > Bacilli > Caryophanales > Paenibacillaceae > Aneurinibacillus > Aneurinibacillus uraniidurans. The sequence goes on from NZ_CP116902.1 coordinate 1,177,504, forward strand.
ACATGTTAGAAGCAGAAGGGCACAAACCGATGCTTGTGAATGCACGTTTTGCCAAGCCGCTTGATGAAGAGCTGTTGCTCAAGTTAGCAAAAGATGGCTACCATGTTATCACAGTCGAAGAAGGTGTTGTGCAGGGAGGCTTCGGCAGTGCGGTTCTTGAATGGTATGCACAGCACGGCTATCATGATGCAGTCGTTGAACTAATGGGGATTCCTGATTTCTATGTAGAACATGGCAGTGTAAATGAACAGCGACAGGAAGTTGGCCTGACAGCGGAAGACATTGCTCAAAAAGCACGTACGCTCTGGCCAGCAGGGAGGAAACAGGCATAACGAATGAGTAAAAAAGAACGAATTGATGTCCGGCTGGTGCAAGAAGGGTTCTTCCCAAGTCGGGAAAAAGCACGGGCAGCGATTATGGCTGGTCTCGTCTACGTAGGAACAGAACGATACGATAAACCCGGTACGAAAGTAGAAACGGATAAAGAGCTAAAAGTAAAAGGCCAGGTTCATCCGTACGTCAGTCGTGGTGGTCTGAAGCTGGAGAAAGCGATCCGTACATTTGGCATTGACCTGACGGATGCAGTTGTCATGGATATTGGGGCTTCCACAGGTGGCTTTACAGACTGTGCGCTGCAGCATGGTGCACGGCTTGTGTATGCCATTGATGTCGGCTATGGCCAGCTTGACTGGTCGCTGCGCCAGGATGAACGGGTTGTTGTGATGGAGCGAACGAACTTCCGTCATTTGAAGGCAGACGAATGGGATGGAGAAAAAATTGGATTTGCTACAATTGATGTTTCCTTTATCTCCCTTCGCCTGATCTTACCGGTATTGAAAGATTTTCTTGATACTGGCGCCCGTGTGCTTGCACTTGTAAAACCGCAGTTTGAAGCAGGGCGTGAGCAAGTCGGTAAGCACGGCATTGTTCGGGAGCCGCGTGTGCATGAAGAGGTGCTGCGGACGATGATGCGCTTTAGCGAGGAATTAGGTTTCCGTGTCCGTGGATTGTCGTTTTCTCCGATTACAGGCGGGGAAGGAAATATCGAATTCTTGCTTGACTTAGAGTGGATCAACGAGCCAAAATCGGGTGCAGCAGATGAACATGAAGCAGATATTGTACGTACTGTACAGGAAGCACATGTAACATTTTAGCGGAGAGAAGAAAGATGAGGGGGAGAACACATAAGAGCGATGTAAGGATAGACAAGGCGCTGCCTGTTCTACCGTAAAATCGTTCTTTTGTCTTCTCTCTTTTTTCTGCATTTTTATGCAGTCGCAGGGGAAAGAAGATATAATGGAGAATAAGAAAGTTGTGCAACTCACCCTGGGGATATTGAGGTGTTGGTAGTGAAGACGATAGGAATCGTGATGAATAAAGATAAAACGAATGCCTGGCTGATTGCTAAGGAGCTGGTGCGCTTGCTTGAAGAGAAGCAGGCAGGCGTGTATATTGATCATGTGGTGGCCGCCCATATCGGCAGGCAGGACCTGGCACTTCCCATTCATGAGTTCCATCAGGTAGTTGACCTAATTTTTGTATTAGGTGGTGACGGTACGTTGATCGGGCTTGCTCGTGAAATCGCACCGTATTCCATTCCGATTCTTGGCATTAACCTTGGGCATCTTGGCTTTTTGTCAGAGTCAGAACCAGACGATTTGCCGGATGCCGTTAATCGAATTTTACACGGGGATTATTGTGTAGAAGAACGTATGATGCTTGAAACAGAAGTAAGGCGTGCAGGAGAGATCATTCATCATTCTGTTGCCTTAAATGATATTGGCATTGCTAAAGGGAGTTTCGGGCGCATGATCAAATGTCATGTATATGCAGATGATCTGTTTGCTGGAACGTATAACGGTGACGGCATTATTATCTCGACGCCGACCGGCTCTACTGCGTATTCGCTGTCGGCAGGAGGCCCGATTGTAGTGCCCCACATTAATGTAATTCTACTGACACCAGTTGCCCCGCACTCGCTGACAGCTCGCCCGCTCGTTTTGCCTGCGGACGGCGTGCTACGAGTCAAAGTAGATGCAACACATACGGATATTGGCCTGACGATTGACGGCCAGATTGGATATCCACTTGAGCTTGAGGATGAGATTATCATTCGTCGTTCGTCGCATATTACTTCATTGATCAAGTGGAAAGAACGGAGCTTTTTTGAAGTCGTACGCAAGAAATTACAAGGGGAGACAGAATAAAAATGGACGAATCACAAACACCGGACGTGCTGTCTGGCGGCAAGACGATGAATAAAGGACAGCGCCACATTAAAATTCGTGAGATTATTACTCGTAATGATGTAGAGACACAGGATGAGCTGGTTGAACTGCTTTGCGAAGCAGGCTTCAATGTGACACAGGCTACTGTATCGCGTGATATTAAAGAGCTTCATCTCGTCAAAGTACCGACGAATGATGGTCGTTACAAATATTCTCTGCCAGCAGACCAGCGCTTCAATCCGCAGCACAAGCTGAAGCGGACACTCATTGATAGCTTTATTTGCATTGATCAGGCAGACAATCTTCTGGTGATGAAGACGATGCCAGGGAATGCGAACGCCATCGGAGCATTGATTGATAATCTGGAATGGCCGGAAATTCTGGGCACGATTTGCGGCGATGATACGATTCTCATCATTTGTCGTTCAAAAGATTATGCGACCGCAATGTCTCAGCGGTTTATCGATATGCTGTAGTGCAACAGGAGGGCCTTCACATATGCTGCTTGAGCTTACCATCAAAAATTTTGCAGTGATTAAAGAAGTCTCCGTTTCATTTGGGCGGGGACTTACGATTTTGACAGGGGAAACAGGAGCAGGGAAATCGATTCTGATTGATGCGATTGGCATGCTGCTCGGCGGGCGTGGTTCAGCTGATTACGTTCGCTACGGCTGTAAAAAGGCAGAAATTGAAGGGCTGTTTGATTTTGCAGCTGATGCTCCTGCCCTCGCCATGTTGCGTGAGATTGGTGTAGAGACAGAGGAAGGCATGATGATTGTACGGCGGGAAGTGATGAGTAACGGCAAGACGGTCTGTCGCATTAACGGACAGCTTGTTACGATTTCGATGCTTCGCGAAGTTGCCCCGTGGCTGATCAACATTCATGGCCAGCACGAGCATCAATCGCTTATGCAAGGTGATCGCCATCTTGAATGGCTTGACGCATTCGGGGATGAGCAGGCGGCCTGTACGAAGCAGGAATTCGGAAAGCTGTACGAACAGTATAAGCAGATCCGGTCAGAACTTGCCTACATCTCAACTAACGAACGGGAACTTGTCCAGCGCATGGATATGCTTCGTTTTCAGTTGCAGGAAATTGTGGAAGCAGATCTGAAGCCGCTCGAAGATGAGGAGCTGCAGAAGGAGAAGAAGCGGCTGTCCGGCGGTGAAAAAATGGTACGTGGCTTAGAAGATGCCTATCGTTCTCTCGTCGGTGAGCAGCGAGGTGTAGACTGGATTAGCAATGCGATGAGCAATCTGGAAAGTGTCCTTGCGTACGATGAAGAACTGAAGGAAACGTATCAGATGGTCGAACAGGCGTTTTATCAAATGGAAGAAGCAGCCCGTTCCATTCGGTCATACCGGGACAACATTGAATTTGATCCCGATCGTCTGTCGCAGATCGAAAGTCGGCTTGACGAGATCAATCGGCTAAAGCGGAAGTATGGTCTGTCTGTGGATGAGATTCTCGAATATGGAGCATCGATTGAAGATGAACTCGACCAGATGGAAAACCGGGAGAGTCGAATTGAAGCTTTGAACAAGAAATTGAAAGAAGCTGCGCTCGACTTAGCGGTAGAAGCACAGGAATTGTCCGAGCTTCGCCGTCGGATTGCATCTGAACTTGCCACATCCATCGAGCAGGAGCTGCGGGATTTACATATGTCCCGCGCCCGATTTGAAGTGGCGGTCACGCATATCGAAGATGAAGACGGTCTCGATGTGAACGGCAGTCGTGTACGAGTAACTGGAACGGGGATTGATCAGGTAGAGTTCCTGATCGCACCAAATCCAGGAGAACCGCTGCGCCCGGTAACAAAAATCGCATCTGGTGGTGAGCTATCGCGCATTATGCTGGCCATGAAAACCATTCTGGCGGATGCAGAACGAATTGACACGATGATTTTTGATGAAGTGGATACCGGGGTAAGCGGGCGTGCCGCTCAGGCCATCGCAGAGAAGCTTGTGCGTGTCTCGCGCAAACGGCAGGTTCTTTCCATTACGCACCTGCCGCAGGTGGCGAGCATGGCTGATACGCATCTGCGCATTGAGAAGCACATGAATGAAACCGAAACCGAAACGCACGTGACAGCGCTCACGCATGAGGAGCGCGTCATTGAACTGGCTCGCATGCTCGGTGGAGCGCAGGTGACGGAGACGACAAAAGACAACGCTCGCGAAGTGTTAGCCCAGGCAGATGCGTTAAAAAAGGAAATGCAGGAATAAGATCACGGAAGAGATTGTTTGAAGCAAGCGGGTTATAAATGCACGGCAGTCCGGCAACATTAGTAGTACAGATAAAATGGAGGTGTAGGTAGGGAACGTGTAGGAGCGTGATGACCCGTTGAACACCCGCAATAAACAGAAAACAATCATTGGCTGCATTGTATTTGTACTCGCTCTTCTCACTTTCTCTTCAGCCCCTTTTCAGCAATTCGCTTCATTTCCGGAAAAAATCCGCATGTTTCAGGGGTCACTCACAGAGTTATCGCTGACGATGCCGGTTACTGCTACCGTTGAAACGAGTGATCCGGATGTCGTGCATGTAGCCGCTGCTGCCGATCAGCAGGTGGACTTGCGCCATCCGCTTACCATTCAGCCAGGGCACCCAGGAGATGCCAAGGTTATGTTGAAAGTTGCCAATATCCCGGTAAAAACGGTTGATGTGGAAGTATTGCCAGACTTGAAAGTAATCCCAGGTGGACAGTCGATTGGTGTACAGCTACAGACGGTGGGGGTTCTCGTTGTCGGCCATCATCTTGTTGAAAGTGGCGGACAAAAAATCTCACCTGGAGAACAGGCAAATGTAAAAGTTGGGGATATGATTACGCGCATTAACGGTACTGAGATTAAAGGTATGAGCCAGGTGGGGAAACTCATCAATGAGTCTGGTCGCAATGGAAAAAAGGTTGAACTCACCCTTCTACGCGGCAAGCAAACACTGAAAACAGAGATTGTACCTGCTCTTGACGCCAAAGAAAACATGTACCGCATGGGACTCTACATTCGTGATTCGGCAGCGGGGGTCGGTACGCTGACTTTTTATGAGCCACAGAGTACTAAATATGGCGCACTCGGACATGTAATTTCGGATGTCGATACAGGAAAACCAATTACAGTTGGTGGCGGACATGTCATTCAGTCGAGTGTAACCTCGATTGAAAAAGGGGAAAGCGGTGCGCCGGGCGAGAAGTTTGCGATTTTTAAGAACGAGCGGGTAAAGCTCGGTTCAATTGAGAAGAACACGCCATTCGGTATTTTTGGTGCAATGCGTCAACTTCCAGAAAATACGATTGGGAAAGAACCTATTCCTGTTGGATTAAGCGAACAGGTCAAACCGGGGCCGGCCGAGATTTATACGGTGGTCGATGGGCAGAAAGTAGAAAAGTTCAAAATCGAAATTGTAAATGTAATTCCACAAAAATATCCGGCCACTAAGGGACTTATCCTGAAAGTGACCGATCCCGTACTTCTGAAAAAAACGGGTGGGATTGTACAAGGGATGAGTGGCAGCCCGATCATTCAGGATGGCAAACTGGTCGGTGCTGTTACACACGTATTTGTTAATGATCCGACAAGTGGGTATGGGACTTACATCGAGTGGATGCTGCAGGACGCAGGAATCGACATTCGGAACCGATCTGAACAGCAAAGCAGGGCGAGTTAACGCCCTGCTTTTTCTTTTTTTTGAATATTACGTCGAAATGAAGGAAGATCCGTCGAAAACTAATCTAAGAAAGCTGGAAGGATATACATGTATCACGTCGAAGTTTACGAGAGAGGATTCATCTGATACATAGGTGCAATTTACATGGGGATTTACAGTCACGTGCTGTGAAAATATAATTAGGACAGCAGGCAAAAAAAGGGGCGAGCGTATTTTGAAAAAAATTCAAGTGATTCTTGCGGATGATAATCGCGAGTTTACAGAGTTGCTTCAGGAATACCTGGACGCACAGGAAGACATTGAAGTAGCAGGTGTCGCATTTAACGGGAATGAAGTACTCAATCTAATGAACCATACGATACCGGATGTACTAATTCTCGACATCGTTATGCCACACTTGGATGGGCTGGCTGTGCTTGAACAGATCCGAAATATGAAGCTACCTGTTATGCCGAAAATCATTATGCTAACAGCGTTTGGTCAGGAAGAAATTACAAAGAAAGCAGTTGAGTTGGGCGTTTCATATTATATTTTGAAACCGTTTGATATGGAGGTACTGGTAAATCGTTTACGCCAGGTTGTTGGTGTATCCGCTGTTGTTACCTCTTCTGTACATACGCTTCGTCCTCCGTCGCTGCCATCAAAAGGAAAGACGCTTGACCAGAACATTACGAATATTATTCATGAAATTGGCGTACCTGCTCATATCAAAGGGTACCTGTATCTGCGAGAAGCGATTACAATGGTATATAATGATGTAGAGCTGCTGGGTTCGATTACAAAAATTTTGTACCCGGAAATCGCAAAGAAATTTAACACAACAGCAAGCCGTGTCGAGCGGGCTATTCGTCATGCAATCGAGGTGGCATGGAATCGGGGGAACATGGAGTCCATTGCCCGTCTGTTTGGCTACACGGTAAGCAATGCAAAGGCGAAGCCCACCAATAGTGAGTTCATTGCGATGGTGGCGGATAAGCTGCGAATTGAACATCATGTGTCATGATGAAGGACGAGACGAAGAAGCGGTAGACTGGCATGCAGTCCGCCGCTTCTTTTATACGAAAGTGGGCCTTTCCGTTGAAAATACTTTATAAACATGGTATTTTTAGCTAGGGTTATGGAAAGTAAGGGGGGATATGCTTGTGCGAATGAAAAAAGCCTATATGATTATTTCCATCATCATGGTGCTGTCCCTTGTGTTGTCCATGATTTTGTTGCCGCTTGTGTTGCCGTTTATACGGTAGATCGATCAGTGTGACGTGAGGACCTTATGGTGCAGATTCAGCTTCTCATCTAACAACTGACTGATACGCACAACGTCCGGGTCGGTTAGATTTTTCTTCTCATGAGCAATCTGATGCATGTGTTCGCGTAAGGATTGAATTTCGTGTTGAAGAACGTACAGGTAAGGGGACGATTTGATCGTAGACATGACATGTTCGACCTCCTTTATTACAAGGAGTATATGTGGGAAGAACATGTAATATGTACATAAGAAGAGTACTGATAAATATGAAGGAGGAATAGATGGAATGAATTTATTAAAAGATAAAAATATCGTAGTAATGGGCGTTGCCAATAAACGCAGTATTGCATGGGGGATTGCGCAATCATTAAATGCAGCAGGGGCGAATCTGATCTTTACGTACCAGGGAGAGCGCCTGAAAGAAAATGTGCAGGAATTAGTTGAGACACTGGGCCAGAAGCGTACCATTCTTATTCCGTGTGATGTAACGAATGATGAAGATGTTCGAACTGCGTTTGCCCGTATTAAAGAAGAAGTGGGTGTGTTACACGGTCTTGCACACTGCATCGCTTATGCGAAAACAGAAGATCTGGAGGGAAGCTTTAGTGCTACATCCCGCGATGGATTCGCGATGGCGCATGATATTAGTGCGTATTCATTCGTATCTGTATCAAACGCAGCACGTGAGCTGATGACGGAAGGTGGCAGCCTTGTCACCCTGACATACCTGGGCGGCGAACGTGTTGTACCGAATTACAACGTGATGGGTGTGGCAAAAGCAGCGCTCGAGATGAGCGTTCGTTACCTGGCGTCTGATCTTGGCAAAGAGAACATTCGTGTGAATGCAATCTCAGCTGGTCCAATTCGTACGCTTGCTGCAAAAGGCATTCGCAACTTTAATGACCTGACAAAGAATGTGCCAGAGAAAGCACCGCTTGGCCGCACAATTGACCAGAGTGAAGTAGGGGATGCGGCATTGTTCTTATTCAGTCATCTGTCACGCGGCATTACAGGAGAAGTACTGCATGTAGATGCTGGTTTTAACGTAATGGCATAAGGTATACAAACCGTTTTGAAAAGAAGAAGCTGTCCTGAAAGCTAGAATATGGCGAATGGGACAGCTTTTTTCTGTTAAACTAAGAGCATCACAAAATTCGGATGAGGTGAGAGAAATGAGAGCAGATTTACACTCCCATACAACGGCGTCAGATGGAACATTCACACCGCGCCAGGTAGTTGAGCGAGCAAAAGCAAAAGGGCTTGCCGCGCTTGCTATTACAGATCATGATACGGTGGCAGGGCTTGCGGAAGCACAGGCTGCTGGAGCGGAGCACGGGATTGAGATTGTGCCAGGAATTGAGATCAGTTCCGTTTATAACGGCCATGATGTGCATGTACTTGGCTATTATATGAATACGGTAGACGAAGATTTTCTCGTTCGGCTTGAAGAGCTGCGCGATGTACGTCATTTGCGCAATAAAATGATGCTAGCCAAACTTGCTGAGCTTAGTATTCATATTACGCTTGACGAAGTTGCGGCACGTAAAAAAGACGCAGCCGGCAATGTTGGCCGTCCTCATATTGCAGAAGTGCTCATGGAGAAAGGAATTGTTTCTTCTATGGAAGAAGCATTCTCCCGTTACCTGGGTAGTACAGGAGCCGCGTATGTCAATCCACCGCGTATCACACCAGAGGAAGCGATTGATCTCATTCATGCGGCAGGCGGCGTGGCCGTGCTTGCGCATCCAGGTCTGTACAAAAATCCAGAACTTGTCCGCACGCTTATTGCGTATGGGCTTGATGGCATTGAAGTGTATCACCCGGATAATAATACAGAGGATGAGGTGCTGTATAGCGCATTGGCAGATGAAGCGGGAATTAGTAAAACGGCCGGCTCTGATTTTCACGGCATGCGGAATGATATCGTGTTTCATGCAGATCTTGGGAACAGATCGACCCCTCTAACTACTGTACAGGAATTACGGCAGCGTGCTCAAAAGTACCAGATAGCGTTATAGCTCTGTATAGATTCTCTCTTTTCTGCGCATGTTATAGAGTAGGAAAGGAGATGAAAGAATGGAAATTGTGTATAGTGTTATTTTATCATTCATTGCACTTCTTTTATTATTTGGGGCAAGTTATCTGCTTGCCGTACTGATGAATAAAGCCGTAGCAAGCACAGAATGGCAAACATTGCATGAACCCGCTCATACAGGAGTTGAAAGCCTAGAGCAGGAGCAAAAAGATCGGAGTTAGTGCCGATCTTTTTTTATGCCTGTTTTTGCATGTAAATAACGGGAATCGTGTCATCGTTTTCTATTTAATATGATATGATAAAGAGTAAGAGTACGTTTACAAGTACTTGTCATCGTGGCGCATAGTGGGAAGGGGATACAGGATGAAGAGACAAATACACAGCAGAGAAGTGAAAGCAGCAGCGTTACAGCGGCTTGCTGAACGTGGTGTAACGGTAGAAGATATCGCTGAAGTTGTCTACTTGATGCAGGCACCGTACAATGTAGGCCTGAAAATTCAGGCATGTATTGAAAGCGTTCACGCTGTTTTGGAAAAGAGGGAAATTCAGCACGCCATTCTCGTCGGGACTGAACTGGATATTATGGCTGAGAAGAATATGCTATCTGAGCCGTTGCAGTCGATCATTGCAGCGGATGAAGGGTTGTTCGGATGTGATGAAACGCTTGCTCTCGGTTCCGTTCTTGGATATGGGAGTATTGCAGTCACGACATTCGGACATCTTGATAAACAAAAAATTGGCATTATTAAGCGGCTTGATACGAAGCGCGGAGGAGGAATCCATACATTCCTTGATGATCTCGTAGCAAGCATTGCAGCATCCGCGTCAGGCCGGATGGCACATCGTCTGCGTGATGAACAGGAGCGCGAAGAAGAACGCCGATCCGAGTTTCAGGCTAATGATGAGCAGGCTGGATAAATGCACATAAAGACGTCCGGGAGATAACCGGACGTTTTCTTTTGTATAATCGTAACGTGGTTTGGAAGTGGGAGAAGGAGTAGGGATAGGCCCACCGCGCATATACTATTGTGAATATACATAGGGAGGCGGTACCGTGAACGAAGGAGTGGTTCAACAAGTTTTGTTTGTCGGGGTATCTATGGTGATGGACGCATGGAATTATCATCTTGCTTGGCGTATCTCAGTTGATTTGCCGCATGATCCACCGTTTATACCGCCGGTGGACCCTCCCAAGGACCGGGTTGCCTAGCGAAACAAACTAGCCTTTTGTACGTATAACTGTATAGGATGATAGGACGGAGAAGAGGGAGACGATGAAAGCAAAAGTGCTCATACTACTTGCATCGCTATGTGTGTCCGGTGTGGCCGCCGCAGCTTCAGGAGAAAGCTATCTCGGGAAATACCCCATAGTGGATGTAAAATGGAACGGAGCTGCATTTGGAAAGGAAGGTCATCCGCCTGTCATTAATCTGGAAGGCGTCACCATGGCTCCGCTTGCCGAATTGACCAAAAAGATGGGAGCCTTTCTTTCTAAGGAGGAGGCAACCGGGACGATTAATATCGTAAAACCGAATGTAAATATGATTGTAGCAGCGGGAATTCAGGAAGAGGGAGATAAAGAGTATACGATTCGTTCTCCTTTTATGGCGGTAACAGCAGGCAGCAAAGCATCATTTTCTGTGTTTGCTGATATTGATAATGCGCCTCCTGACAGCATGCTTGTTTTCAAGATCGTTGTTCGCGACCCTTCTGGAACCGAGCAGTACGTTAGCTATCCACAGAGCTATGCTACAGGCCGGAATGGAACGGCTTTTCTGTATACGCATAACGTAAAAGGAATGGACTTTCGGCAGGCTGGAGATTACCGGGTACAGTTGATTATGAAGCGGGATTCAGACGATGAGTACATGATCGTCGGCGAGAATCTTATACATGCCCAATAGCCTTTTGCCTGTCCGTGTATTTCTATTCCATGTAAACGATGGTATAATAATAGCTACTATCGTTAAGAAATTTTAGCAGTGTCTACTTTATTATAGAAAGGAAAGAGAGCAGCGGATGAAAGCGAAGCCTAAGAGGCGTGAGTCCAGTACAGATATGGATGGTCCGAGTCTACGTGTCGCATGGAAAGATACACAATCGCTTGCAGCAGTATGGGATGTAGAAGAACAGCAGAGGGAGGCTATTGAGCAACGGTTTGCGATTCCAGTAGGAGAGCTGCCGTTTGTACTTCGGCTGTACGATATTACGGACAGAATGATCAAGAATGATGGACTGGATACGTATGTTGATTTCGATATTAACTTCCAGTGCGCAAACTGGCTTTTGTACGGGGTTGAGTCTCAGCGTAAGTATTGTGTGGAACTGGGCGTGCGCATGATTGACGGTCGGTATTATTCGCTGAAACGATCCGATCACATTCTACCCTATGTAGGGTAGCAAGATGTAAAAAAAGGAGCAGCTCTGTCTGCTCCTTTTTTAATATGTACAGAGAAGAGAAAGACTGGGGGATTGTGATGAACTACGAACAATGGGCCAAAGCAGCACTTACAGGTGCGATGACTGTGCAGGAGTTGGCCGATTACTTACAGACTGAAGGCTATAAAGCGGTACAGGCTATCATTTTTTGTTTGGAAAAGGAACTTAGAACGGTTGCAGATGAAGAGGGGCTTGTAGCCTGGGAAGAAGCATTTAAGCGGGCACATGCTGCTTTGCCTGCTCCCGGTGAGTATAGTCCGTCCTGGCATGACATCTGGGACGAGCTTACAGCGGTACAACAGGAAAAAGCAAAAGCATTGGCATCGGTAGCACCAGCAGAGCGCACCGGTATGTGGCAGGTAATCTTTGATAATCCGTATTCTACAGAGGGAGTGGTCTGTCACCCCAGACTTTCTCTCGCGGATGCGGCGTATTTATACGCGGGATATCGGTACAACCTGAAGAAAAATGAACATGTATGTTTGCAGAAAGTGCAGACATATGTAGAGGTAGCAGGAGAGTAGTAAGAAGGAAAGGGGAGAACAAGGTCGAACCCTTTTTCACTAAAAAAGCTGCATGGGTAATGTGCCCATGCAGCTTTTTACTTTGCTTACTTGCGCGGATTAAAATACATAACCCGATCGTTGAACATATGTAACTCTGCTTTGTATTCGCTTGCAAAATAGCGACACAACTCATTGGCCTTACATTTATCTCCGTGTGTAGATTGTTCAGTAAGGGTGATTTGTATGTATGACTGTTCTTTTGGAACGGTGCGTGTGCGTGTCTGACCTTCATGATCTGGATCTGCTTCTGTGATGGTCTGTTCAATTGTACGCGTTCCGGCTCCGATCAGGATGTAGCGGTACAAAGTTTCATCTGTTCCTTTGAGATAAAACCATTGCCCTTGTCCTTCTGGTTTTTCTTCTATGGTATAAGGGAAGGCAAACTGGTCGTATGCCCAGTCCAGCTGCGTTCCTGTTTTTTTGAGGACAGTTGTATACTGGTCTAGCTTTTGTTTCACATCACCAATAGAGGCTTGTGCGACTGTAGAACCTTCCACAAATATGATATAGGCGCTTCTGCTCACGGTTTCTCACTCCCATTTGGATTTTTCGTCCATCTAACGTTGAGTTTAGCATTGGATACATACTTTGGCAACTAATCTTCCAGTGAAAAAATGGGGCTAATTGAGAATTAAGTTGTTGACTAAATTTTTAGAAAAATGTACTATTATATAGTAGATAAAATAATTAGAATATAAGAATATTTATTGGAGGGGGAAGGAGAGACGTATCATGGATAACAAAGAGAGTCATAGTCGGCATGATTTGCATCAAGTTTTGAACACGCTGCGTGCGATCAGCGTTGTAAATAAGGATGACTGGGAGACAGCAGCTCGGAAATTGGGGCTTGACTCAGCTGTTCAGCTTAATATTCTATCAATCGTATATTGCTACGAAGGGGTGCGCGTTACGCAGATTGCGGATTGGACGTTTTGGCACCCTTCATCTGTTGTCATTCATGTCAAGAAGATGATGGAGAAGGGGCTTGTAACGATTGGGAAAAGTGATAAGGATGGTCGAGTTGTTAATGTATTTTTGACAGATCGTGGCCGAGAAATTGTGGAACTCAATGAAGAGCAGGCACCCGACGTATTTCGGATTACGAATGCGCTTGCGAGTCTGGAGCTTCGTTATGGACGCAATGTATCGGCTCTTTTCTATGAGTGCCTCGATTTTCTCGCAGAAGAACTGCATGGACCAGAAAAGGTTTACTGGCTGCGAGACAGTGAAAAGAACAATTGCAGCATAGCTGCGACATAACCGATATGAAACATATTGCAGTTGCCTGTCTATATAAAGAGGAATAAAGAAAACCGCCTTTCATTTCAGAATGGCGGTTTTTTGCAATGTAAACGCTTAATAAATAGGTAATTAGCAATATTTCGTTATATATTACCTGTATGATAAGATAAAGGCAAGAAGACAATTCATCATGACAGGAGGTTTCGAAAACATGTTCGAAAGATTATACAGTACATCTGAATCAACAAAAGTAAACTTTGTTGGGTTTGTATCCGAAAATGCCCGTTATGATTTTGGCATTGTTTACACGAACCAGTTTTTTGGAAAACCCCTGGTCATCTGCATGCAGACAGGGCGTTCCTCTCTAATGTGCGCTGAGGATGCACAAAACCTTGACGTTCTAAAAAGAAAATTTTCCATTCCCACGGATGAAGAGGCGCGTGAACTGGCCATCTTTTTAGAAAGTCAACTGCCACATACAGACCACACTATGACACAATATTAACGTGTTCATAGTATCTGTAGCTTATGATACTGTACGTACAGGAGCTGTCTTATAATCGTCAATGATGACGATAGAGACAGCTCCTTTTTATATTGGTCAGGTCAGGAGTGGCAGAAAAAAGGCTAAAATACCGGTTGACGATATTAGTATGTCATATTATATTAATGACATAACATATTGAGCGTAATACGCGAGGGGGAACCGGATATGGGCACAATTATCTGCCAGCATTGTGACACAATTATTGAGCATTATGAAACGGAGAAAGTAGAAGTGTTGTATGCGAATACATGTGACTGCTCTTCCTGTGGAGAAAAGAAATAGTATGACATAATGAAAAGGACCGAATGAGTGTATAGCTCATTCGGTCCTTTTCTATTACATTAGCGAATCGCCGGGTTGCGTTTAATCACTTTAATCATCTCGATGGATTCATCTTCAGGGCCCTGTACTGGCAGCCCGGCTTCTAGGTTCTCGATGATGTAGTCAATGTTATCCTGAGTAAGCATTTCACCCGGCAGCACAATTGGAATGCCCGGTGGATATACCATAATAAATTCTGCCATAATGTGCCCGGCTGCCTCACGCAGCGGTACAAGTTCCGTCTCTGCATAAAATGCTTCACGTGGAGAAAGGGCAAGGTCTGGAATTTTTGGCAGATGCACCGTCAGTGGTTGAATGGATTCCTTGCCTAGTTGAATACGAGCGAGCTCGCGTAGTGCCTGCACAAGTGTCGTCACAGTGAGAATAGAATCTCCCGGAGTTAAGATGCACAGGATGTTGTATAGATCGCTCAATTCGACTTCGATGTTATATTTTTCACGCAGCCATACTTCTACTTGATGTCCGGTTAAACCAATGCCGCGCACCTGAATAATCAGTTTGGACGGGTCCATGTTATAAGTAGCAGCACTGCCAAGAATTTCTTCTCCAACGCAGTATAATCCTTTGATACTGTTGATCTCGGAGCGAGCATGTTGTGCCAGCTCAAGCACGTGATCCAGCATTTCTTTGCCATGCATAACTAATTGCTTTCGTGCTGTATCGAGCGAAGCAAGCAAGATGTACGACGTTGACGTTGTCGTCAGCATACTGATTACAGACTTGACCCGGTTCGCTGAGACGAGTCCTTCCCGCACGTTCAGCACGGAGCTTTGTGTCATGGAGCCGCCTAGCTTATGCACGCTCGTTGCAGCCATGTCAGCTCCTGCCTGCATCGCTGACATCGGCAGATCATCGTGGAAGTGAATATGAACACCATGTGCTTCATCGACAAGAACAGGAATACCATGCTCATGGACGACATCCACAATCTCTTTGAGATTGGCTGATACGCCGAAGTATGTCGGATTAATCACCAGTACTGCTTTAGCGGTTGGATGCTGCGACAGTGCATTGCGGACGGAGTCGATGGTGATGCCGTGTGCAATTCCTAGATTCGGGTCCATAACAGGATGGACGAATACAGGAATAGCGCCCGCAAAAATAACGGCAGACAGGATGGATTTATGCACGTTACGAGGCACGATGATTTTCTCACCTGGCCCGACAACTGACATAATCATTGTCATAATCGCTCCGCTTGTTCCTTGAACAGAGAAAAACGTATAGTCAGCTCCAAACGCCTCTGCTGCAAGTTCCTGCGCTTCTTTAATTATTTTTTTTGGATGGTGTAGATCGTCGAGCGGCGCGATGTTAATCAGGTCGATTGATAGCGCATTTTGCCCGATGAATTCACGAAATTCTGGATACATTCCTAAGCCTTTTTTGTGCCCTGGAATGTGGAACTGAATCGGATTGCGCCGTGCATGTTCCACAAGCCCTGTAAACAGGGGAGTTTTTGTTTGATCCACTGTTTCATTCCCCATTTCTTCTATCTTCTCGCCTGTACGAACGGCGACTTATTCGCAAGCTTGCAAACATAATTGAGTATAACAAATGCTCTCACAATTTTCATCCTGAATCGTATTTTTACCATTCTGAAAAAATAGACAGGATTTTGCTATATGGAAGCGAATAGTTAAGGTATACAACAGTATTCTACCCCAGTGAGAAGGAGAGACGAGTATGAAAACACGCGTGACTGAAATTTTTGGCATTGAGTATCCGATTGTGCAGGGAGGACTTGCATATCTTGCTTATGCAGAGTTGGCGGCGGCTGTATCGAATGCAGGAGGCCTCGGACAGATTACAGCGATGACATTGAAGACTCCGGAAGCATTGCGTGCCGAGATTCAAAAGGTGCGCAAACTGACTGAGCGTCCGTTCGGTGTGAATTTTGCGATCGGGCAGCACGGTCATTCTTATGAAGCGATGCTAGATGTGGCGATTGAAGAAAAAGTTCCGGCGATCTCCATTACAGGCGGTAATCCAAAGCCGATTTTTGAGCGTCTTGCTGGAACGGGAATTCGGACGCTTGTACTGGTTGCTGGTGTACGTCAGGCGCAAAAGGCAGAAGAGCTTGGAGCGGATGCGGTCATGGCAGTCGGACAGGAAGGTGGCGGTCATCTCGGACGTGACGATATCGGGACGATGGTGCTTATTCCGCGTGTTGTAGATGCTGTATCGATTCCGGTGCTGGCAAGTGGTGGAATTGGAGATGGACGAGGTCTTTTGGCAGCGCTTTCGCTTGGTGCGGAAGGGATTGAGATGGGGACGCGTTTCATTGCCACAAAAGAGTGTGTCCATGCGCATGAGACGTATAAACAGGCACTTGTAGAAGGCAAGGAAACAGATACGGTTATTATCAAACGGACGCTTGGCGCACCTGGCCGTACGTTACGTACGCAGCATGCGCTTGATATTGTTGCACGGGAAGCACAGGGGGCTGATTATGAGGCATTAAAAGATATGATCAGCGGACGCGCAAACTGCCAGTATATTTATGATGGTAGTGAAGAGACGGGCTATGGCTGGGCTGGACAGGTTATCGGGTTGATTGATGATGTGCCAACTGTTCAGGAGTTGGTAGATCGCATGATCGTTCAGGCAAACAAAGGCGTATCGCGCTTGAGTCATGCATTTGAAGGGGTCGATGTACGGGGATAGAGAGCAAGAGTGATGGAGAAGGCGAGTGATTACAAGGAAGGAAAAGGTGTATGCCTTTTCCTTGCCTTAATTTGTTAGATGCTTTCCCCACAGGCTAGTTTATAAAGCGGCTGCATCGTATGGAAGGTCTCTTCGATGCGGACAAGTAGCTCCTGGTCATTTAATTGGAGCGCCTCCTCTTTGGCAAGGGTAATGCCGCATAGAAGCTCTGATTTTTTGACGCGTGCTAAGCGCTCACCCGCATCTGTGATCGCGGCTGTATCTATGGACGTGTGTGGAATAGTACCCGGTTTTGTATGGTCGAAGGACCAAACGTATGAAGCGGGTACAAGAGTGTGGATGTGTTCTGCTGCTGCGACAAGGCGTGTTCCGAATGTAGGCTTTACGGGCGCCTCATAAATGACGGCAAACCAGATGAACAGGTGGGTTTCCCACATGCCGACTTGGAAGTGGGGTAACATTTTGTAGCCTCGCTTGCTGGCTGCCCATGCGACCCATGTATCACTTGGTGGATTAATCGTCCGTCTAGCGTGCTTGGCGACATGCGCGAACATTTCCTCACCGCACTGAGCGGACAGAACAGGAGCAAGACGGGCTCCAAGCGCTTCAAGCTTCGGGCGCACAGTCGCTTTCAGCGCTTCCATACGTGCATCCAGACCTGGGATAGTAAAAACAGCAAAATCTTCTTCCGTAAAGTAGGACATAATGGCCTCCTATGTATGTATACTGTACGCTGATCGTATCATATTGAACGAAGCCTGTTAACACCAAAAACGTGTTGCTTTCATAAAGAAAGTACGATACACTTAACAATAAGAAAATTATGATAAATCAGATAACTCCAGAATGGAGGGAATCTCATGCATGTATATGACCAGATCGAATACAGTGATGTCGTCTTGTGGTTTGATGAATTTCAGATCCATAGTCTGATTGCCCATATGACAGCGCAAGGTATGAAGGTCGCATGGAAAGAAACATCGCGGTATTTCTCTCTGTCCGTTATAACTGACTCGCAGCGGCATCGTCTGATATTTCACAGGGTTGGTAAGAAATACAGGATGCGCGATCGGCATTATAATATTTTAGATCAAAATTTTGAAAAGATTTTGTATTACTTTATCGAACAGGCACGTGGACATGCTGTGGTAAAGATTTATTCCGGCGGACAGCTGACAGTACAGCGCATTCGCTATGGAGAGGCTGAACAAATTATTAAGATCAACGGTTCGCTTCGTGAAATTGTTTTTGAGAAAGTATGTTCTGTGTCAATCGAAGATGTGAAAGCGGCGTTTAATCGAAAGGACGCTGAAGAGCGCATTCCTGATTTATTACAGGAAGTAGATGTGGAGCTTGATCGCTTGAATAAAGCGCTTACAAAAGAGGACACAGCAGCGGCCGAGCGGGCAAAAGCACGGCTTGCCGAATTGCGCCACGAGATGCTTTTATTGGAAGTATAAGCAGGAAATAGCTTTCTTTATAAGGAATATAGTACGCATGCTTCTGTTTCTATGAGAGGCATGCTTTTTTTGTGGCATACTATAAACACATACATTTTGCGGAGGTGCATCATGATGAAAGTAAAATTATCGACAGAGGCTATCGCAGCAATTGCGACAGATTGTTTAATCGTAACGTATTGTGAAGATCAGGATACGCTTAAAGGTCATGCAAAAACAGTAGACAGTGCGCTTGATCATCGCATTTCACAGCTCATTGCTGAAAAAGAAATCAAAGGTAAATTTGGAGAGGTAACTCTGCTACATAACTGGGGGAAAATCCCGGCAAAACGAACGATCGTACTTGGCCTTGGTAAAGAAGCTGAGCTTACGGTAGATAAAGTGCGTGATGCTGTTGGAATTGCTGCGCGTCATGCCCAGAAAAAAGGTGTGAGAAATTTAACATTTGGTGTGGCTGATTATTATGTACAGCGATCACTCTGGAATCCGGTTGATATCGTACAGAGCGTTGTAGAAGGTGTAGAACTTGGCACATATGTATTTGTCGGCTACAAAAAGCAGACAGATCCTGTGCCTGCGATTGAAGAGTTCACGCTTGTTGTCGAAGAAGGAATGGGCAAATCGGCTGTAGAAGCAGGCTTCCATCGTGCCGATGTGATGGCGTACTCCACGAATTTGGCGCGTGATCTTGTCAATGAACCAGGCAATAAAATGACCCCTGCTATTCTTGCAGACCGTGCGCGGAGCATTGCTCGTAATCACAATCTCGAAATTACAGTACTCAACAAAGCGGAGCTAGAAGAACTTGGCATGGGAGCCCTGCTTGGTGTTGGACAGGCGAGTGTAAACGAGGCGAAGATGATTGTATTGAAGTATCATGGTGCGCCAGATAGCCGGGAGGTGCTTGGGCTTGTCGGTAAGGGTGTTACGTTCGATACAGGTGGAATCCAGGTGAAGCCAGATGAAGGCATGGGTGAGATGAAAACGGACATGGCGGGTGCAGCGGCTGTGCTTGCTGCAATGGACGGCATTGGGGCCTTGCAGCCGCATGTAAACGTGATTGCGGTTATGCCGACATGTGAGAACATGATTGGGGGGAATAACCTGAAGCCGGCGGATGTCATTACCTCTTTTTCAGGCAAAACAATTGAGATTGTGCATACGGATGCAGAAGGGCGCCTTATTCTTGCAGACGGGGTAGCTTATGCAAAGCATCTTGGAGCCACAAAGCTTGTTGATGTGGCAACGCTTACAGGATCTGTTGTTTCCGCTCTCGGACATGCAGCGACTGGGATGATCACGAACAATGAAGAATGGATTGATGAAGTGAAGGTTGCAGCACGTATCGCGGGAGAAAAAATGTGGCAACTCCCGAACTTTGAAGAATATCAAGAATACATTAAAAGTGATATTGCTGATATCAAAAACGACGCCGGTCGTCCAGCCGGTTGTATTCAGGGCGGGATTTTTATCGGAGCGTTCGCGGAAGATACGCCATGGGTACATCTTGACATTGCCGGAACGGCGATTGTTGATAAAGACCGCGGTCATCATCCGGAGGGCGCAACGGGTGTTGCGGTGCGTACGCTTATTCAACTTGCCATTCGTTTCGGCGGGAAGTAAGTAGCAGGATTTCGTTAGAAAGAGATAATTTCATGTGGTCTCCACTGTCCATCTGTTTTACAATAAAAGACGTCATGGATTTAATGCAGTGAAAGGATGGAACAACAGTGGAGGTATGGTTTACGAAAGAAATCGCTGCGGGAGTTGCCGGAGCGGTGTTGCTACTCGTACTTGTTCTGCTTTTATGGAACATTGTGCTTACCGTAAAATTCGGCGGTTTGAAAAAGCGATTCCGTCGCTTGGCACAGGGATCGTCTAAAGAAAACCTGGAGCAGATTCTTGAGAAGCTATTTAGTCGAATGGAGGCGCTGGATGAATCCCAGCGTGAAGTCAGTGCGCTTGCAAAAGAGATGCGTACGCGGGTTCGTGAGCAAAAGGGCAACCTGGGAATTGTTCGTTTTTGTGCGTTTGAGCAGGAGGGGAGCGATCTTAGTTTCTCGCTTGCACTTGTGGATGAAGCCGGATCTGGCATGGTGATAACAAGCATCTACGGTCGTCATGAATCACGTGTATACGCGAAGCCGATTGAGGCTGGACATTCGTCTTATACGCTGTCGGAAGAAGAGCAGCAGGCGCTTGAAGCTGCACTGAAAAGTTCGGGCAGAGAATAAGAAAAAAGGGTTGCAACATATTCGTATCCATGTTATTTTAATTCTCGTTAGAGAAATCAATTAGGAACCAGGATTCACTTAAAGGGTGGGATTTTCTCGTGCTCACTCGCCCCCGTGGTGAATGACGTAGGTCCTAGCGATGTTTAACCACATTACTCATCCTAGGAAGGGGGACCGGAAGATGGAATACTCAACTTTCGGCAGACATGTAGCAATTGATGTGTGGGGAGTCGATTTCGAACTTCTCAACAGTGCAGAGTTTTTGAAGAACCATATGGTGGAAGCTGCAGAAGCGTGTGGTGCGACAGTATTGTCCGTGCAGGCGCAGCAGTTTGAACCGCAGGGTGCAACTGTACTTGTTATGCTTTCGGAAAGTCATATCTCCATTCACACGTACCCGGAGAAAGGGTTCGCGGCTCTAGATTGCTACACATGCGGGGAAACAGTGGATCCGCAGATTGCCATCGACTACATGGTTTCAATTCTGAAGCCAGAGAAGTACTATGCCAAGAAGCTGATTCGTGGCGTAGGGGAGATGGAAGTTGTAACACCAGAAGTGAAAAAACACGTGAATGCGTAACGAACGGTAAAGGAAGGTGCTCTGCATCTTCCTTTTTTGCGTATAGGAGTTGTATTTTAGTCGTGTGGTAGTTACTATTAAAATACAAAGCTGCAGCGAATCAATATCTAAACAATAGAGGAGCAGATCTATGAAAATCGACACCGCACTGTTTGATTATTTGCAGATTAAAGTGGTCGCCGATGCGCGTCCAGATGATACAGCAGCGCAGCAGACTGCTGACTTTTTTCGCTCGATTCTTGAGCAGGACCATCAGCTAGAGAAGCTCGATGTTACACACGATGAAACGATGTACCATGTTACATACACAACTGCCGGCAAAACGAAAATGCGCATGTATGATCGGGAATCAGTAGAAGTGATGCTAGCAGCGATTGAGCGTGAGCCACGCTACGGACAATAAAGCAAGGGAAGATAGGTAGATAAAGAGGTCAGATGAAGGAAAAGGCGCTTGCCTTTTCCTTCTTTTAGCGAGAAGGAGGTAGCCTTATGTGGGTGCGTGATTATATGACACCAAATCCAATCGTTCTGTACAAAGAAGAAACGATAAGCCGTGCGGCTTCGTTAATGGTTGAATACCGCATTGATGGATTGCCAGTTGTAGACCGAGCACATAAGTTGATTGGGCTCATTACGAAATCACACGTATTTCGCGCCACTAAAAACCACCTGCCGGAAGAAACGCCGGTCGAGCAGCTTATGCAGACCCGTCTGGTAACGCTATATGAAGATCAGCAGATTTATGAAGGATGGGATGAGGAGCTAGATGCGGGCCGCCTGCCGGTTATTGATCGGGTGGGAACGCTGATTGGAATTTTGACCCGAACGGATATTCTTCGAGCGTTTGAACATCAGACCCGCCGGACGATTTCGCAGCTTGATGCGATTTTACAATCGACCTATCATGGAATTGTTGCTGTAGATCTATCAGGGAGGGTACTGTCGATTAACCAGGCGGCCGAGCGTTTGCTAGGTTTTCGGCAGAAAGATGTTGTACGCAAGTCACTTGCCGAATTAGTATCAGATCAGACGCTACTCTCCCTTTTGCTTTCCCTGGAGAAAAAAGAGATGATGCGGCTTAATTATGGTGGTCGTCGCTTGCTTATTAACCACACCCCGATCGTCACAGATGAGGGCCGGAAAATCGGGATGGCAAGCGTCATGCAGGATATTACGGAACTAGAAGGTATCTCTGCCGAGCTGACAGCGGTACAAAAGCTCAACCGGGAGCTTGATACGATTATTGAATCGTCTCATGATGGAATTGTGGTGACAGACCAGCGCGGTGTCATTCGTCATTTTAATCAGGCATTTAGCCGCATGACGGGCGTGTTAGCAGAAGACGCGATTGGTATGCAAGAAGAGGAGCTAGAACGTCGGGGGATTATCTCGCAAACAGTGAGCAGTATGGTGGTTGAGCAGCGTAGACGGGTCAGTGTCATTCAGAATCTGGCGAACGGAAGCGTCCTTTTGACGACGGGAACGCCGATTTTTGATGACCAGAGCGGAGAGATTTCACAGGTTGTCATGAATTGTCGGGATTTAAGTCAGTTAAATCAGGTACAGGCAGAGCTTGCTGAAGCGAAACAGCTATCCGAGCGCTATCATTCCGAACTTGAAGTGCTGCGTGCCCAACAAATGGAGATCGAGGGCATCGTGGCCGAAAGCGAAGAGATGCGCAACATCATCCAGATGTGTATTCGTATTGCGCAGGTTGATACATCGATTCTAATTCTTGGAGAGTCCGGCGTCGGCAAAGGTGTGCTTGCTAAACTGATCCATCAGCGCAGCACCCGGGAGCGCGGCCCGTTTATTTCGATTAATTGTGGTGCGATTCCAGGCAACTTGCTCGAGTCTGAGCTATTTGGATATGCCCCAGGCGCTTTTACGGGTGCCCAGCAAAAGGGGAAACCTGGTCTGATCGAACTTGCAGATGGCGGAACGCTGTTTCTTGATGAGATCGGGGATCTTTCGCTTGATTTGCAGGTGAAGCTTTTGACAGTGCTACAGGAGAAGTCTGTTATACGTATTGGAGATGTGAAAGAGAGAATGGTAGACTTCCGACTGGTGGCGGCCACAAATGTCAATCTGCTGGAGAAAGTGCGGGCAGGTCGCTTTCGTGAGGATTTGTATTATCGAATTAATGTAGTCCCGATTGAGATTCCTCCCCTGCGCAGACGACCGGATGATTTGTTCCCGATGATTCATTATTTTCTTAGTAAGTTTAATGAGAAGCATCGGCTTGATAAGCGCATGTCGTATGAAGCATTAGAAGTGATGCAGGCGTATCCATGGCCGGGTAATGTACGAGAGCTGGAAAATATTATTGAGCGTTTGATTGTAACAACGATTGGACCGATTATTGAGGTAAAACAACTACCAAAAGCGATGCTTGATGTGCCAGGACATGTTTCACGTATAAAGGACTCTGGGATGCGGGATACAAAAGAAGAAGTGAGGAAGCGGCCTGCTACGCGGGATGAGGAACGGGAGGAATTGCTTCGTTTGTATGAACAGTATCGGAGTACTCGCAAAGTAGCTCAAGTGCTTGGGGTTCATCAATCGACCATTGCACGCCGCTTAAAAAAATATGGTATCATTCAAAAAAACGATGCGCATTGATGCGAAAATGATGCAGAAATGATGCGATGCGCATCGGAATCGCATCATTTTTTGTTGTAAAGCGAATTCAGCTTATGAAAAGTGACGATTTTTCTTAGATTTTTAAAGCGTTTTGTGACAAAATGCTTTTTGGCACACTACTTGCAATGTATAATGGTATACAGAGAGGAATAAGAACCGTCGTCCGCTTTCGGTAGGAGAGACCGAGAGTTAGAAAAATAGCAATTTTATTATTTTTACCCATACTATATAAATAATTAATACAGAGATAGAAGATGGCGAAAGCTGCGTACAGAGTGGAGATTAACCGATATGAACGGATTTAACGCGGGCGAAGGTTCTTATTCTATTGAGGATACCCTTATTTTCTTGTAAAATAAGGGTATCTCTTCATTTCAAGGAGGTTTGCTTATGCCGGAAGTTGTTGCGCATTCTCTCAGTCAGGAGCTGCTTGCTCTGTTGCGCCATGAACGGTTTGCTATGCTGTCTACGATTAGTAAACAGACAGGAAGTCCGTATACGAGTGCGCTTTCCTGGGTGTATGCGCTCGATTGTTCTACTTTGCGTTTGGCGGTTAATAGCAAATCATCCATCATTGAGAACATAGCTGCGAATTCTCGGGCAGCACTTAATGTGTTTGCGGCGGGGTCGTTTTATGCGATCAGTGGACAGGCGCGTATTGTACAGGAGCGGATGGAGGGTGTACCGCTTAAACTGACCCTCATTGAGCTTACTATTGCCGAAGTGCGTGACGTTATGTTTTATGGTTCACGTATTGCCACAGAGCCGCAGTATGTCAAAACGTATGATGAGCAGGAAGCAGAAAAATTGGATATGCAAGTTATGAACGCGTTAAAAAATGCCTAGTCGAGCCGACCGGGCATTTTTTTGTGCAAATTTGCTAGTGCTGTCCTGGATTGCGGGCAGGTGCCTGTGGAATGATGCGTCCCGCGATATCGGCTAACTCTTCGGCGAATCCTGAAATGGGACGACCACGCATAATGTCTTCGTTCATTTCACGAAGGCGTTGTACAATATCCGCATCTGCTGTAACAAGAGCATGTGCTCCATGTGGATCTTTTTGCAGAGCTTCCGCAACCGAATACTTAACGGTGCCAACCCGTGATCGGTCAAGCTTTGCATCGACGTTAATACCGACAATAGCGGTATTGCCGAATACGATGGCAGTTGCACTATTCACCTTTGGCACGCGTGAAGCGATGGTTGATAGGTGTTTCGCCACAGCGGTTGCGTTTTGTGGCGTGGGCGCTTCGGGTGCTGTTTGCTGAACGCGTTGTGTTTTCGCAGGCGCAGATTTTTCCGGTGTATTTTTAGAGGTGCAGGCTGTACACAGCACGAAGAGACAGAGGAGGGCCAATAGTCGTTTCATCATGGATCACCCTTTCACGTGGAACAGATCGTTTTCAGGCGTAGTGTGTCACAGAATGCTTGGATGTATGCACGAGTTTTTCCTTCTAGATTATTTTTTGTCACATACACTATCAACAAACCTCCGGAAACCATACAGTAAAGTAAGTGATGGTAAGAAATTCAATAAAATGGATGTTGCCATTAGCTTTACCAGCCGTACACCCGGTTCGGTTGTCGGCTGGATGCTTATATACATTGCCCGGGAGGCGAGATATTGAAAAAAATCTACGTCTTAGACACGAATGTATTGCTGCAAGATCCGCTAGCGATTTTTTCATTTCAGGACAACAATATTGTTCTACCTGCTGTTGTGCTAGAAGAAATCGATTCCAAAAAGCGACTGATGGATGAAATCGGAAGAAATGCAAGGTATGTGGCCAAACTGCTTGACACCCTTCGGCTTAAAGGGCAGCTTCATAAAGGGGTTACGATGGACAACGGTGGTGATCTGCGCGTTGAGCTAAATCATCGGTCATTTGCCCGCATGCAGGAGATGTTTCTTGATGCGACGAATGACAATCGAATTCTGGCTGTGGCCCTCAATCTGCATACTGAAGAGCAGCAGAAGGAAAAACCGTGTGCTGTTGTTCTTGTCACGAAGGATGCGCTTCTGCGAGTTAAGGCAGATGCACTTGGCCTTCCTGCTGAAGATTTTTTATCAGATCGTGTAGTACATGAATTCTCTAGCTTGTATAAAGGATACACAACGCTTTCGGTATCGGTGGATGTGATTCAGAAGTTTTATGGTCCAGGTCCATTCGACATCAAGAAGCATTTACCGCAGTATGGCTTTTTACCGAATGAATTCCTTATTTTGAAAGACGAGCTGGGCTCTTCTTCTTCGGCAATTGGTCGAGTTAGCAGTGATAGCCGTTATTTGCTGCCGCTTGTATTCGGGGATGAGATCGTTTGGGGAATAAAGGCGCGTAATGCGCAGCAGAAAATGGCGATGGAACTTCTCTTGAATAAAGACATTCCGCTCGTTACGTTGACTGGAAAAGCAGGTACAGGGAAAACACTTTTGTCACTTGCGGCTGGTTTGATGCAAATTGAAGACGAGCATGCCTACAAGAAGCTGCTGGTGGCGCGTCCGATTGTGCCGCTTGGCAAAGATCTTGGTTACTTGCCGGGTGAGAAAGAGGAGA
Organism: Aneurinibacillus uraniidurans; assembly: GCF_028471905.1. NCBI lineage: Bacteria > Bacillati > Bacillota > Bacilli > Caryophanales > Paenibacillaceae > Aneurinibacillus > Aneurinibacillus uraniidurans. The sequence goes on from NZ_CP116902.1 coordinate 1,203,952, forward strand.
AGCTGCGCCCGTGGATGCAGCCGATCTACGACAATCTTGAATATCTCTTCAACACGAAGCATTCGAGTGATCTTGACAAGATTCTAGCCGGGCTTGGCAGTATCCAGGTAGAAGCGCTTACGTACATTCGAGGGCGCAGCATACCGGAGCAGTTCATTATCGTGGACGAAGCACAGAACCTGACCAAGCACGAAGTCAAAACGATTCTGACTCGGGTGGGTGATAACAGTAAAATTATTTTGATGGGTGATCCGCAGCAGATTGACCATCCGTATCTTGATGAAGTGAACAATGGATTAACATACGTAGTTGAGATGTTCAAGCAGCAGAAAATGTCTGGACATATCACGCTGCATAAAGGAGAGCGTTCTAATCTCGCTCAGCTGGCCGCTGACCTGCTGTGAGAATTTAGAACCGTAGTCCAAACTGTGTCAGGGGTGGAATCGGGCGAGCGTACTGAAGTGACAATGCTTGGTTTGATTCCATTCCTGTGCTTCTGCATGCACGAATGTAAAAAAGATGATACACTGAAGAAAACATAACAGGAGGGCATCATGCGTATTCATACTTTTCCGCTAGGGCCGCTACAGACGAACTGCTATGTAGTAGCCAATGAGCTGACGAACGAAGCGATTATTATTGATGCGGGTATGCAGCCGCGTGCACTGCTAGAATGTGCAGCCGACTATCAGGTGCAGGCAATTCTACTTACACATGCACATTTTGACCATATGGGCGGTCTTGATCTGATCCGCAAAAAGACAGAAGCGCCGGTATACATCCATGCAAATGAACAGGAATGGCTGACGAATCCAGACTTGAACGGATCTTCCCGCTGGCCGATGATTGAAGGCGTGATGCAGACAGATCGGGCTGAGCATGAGCTAGCAGACGAACAGGTTCTCTCTCTTGCCGGATTCCAGATTCGCGTGCTGGCAACACCAGGGCATACACCGGGAGGCGTGTCGTTTTTGATCGATGATCATTTGTTTAGTGGGGATACATTGTTTGCGCATTCTATTGGACGGACTGACCTGCCGGGTGGCAGCTATGAACAGCTAATTACAAGTATTGAAGAGAAGCTTATGCCGCTTGCGCCGGAGACACGAGTTTATCCAGGGCATGGGTCTGGGACGACGATTGGGTTTGAAAAAGTACATAATCCGTTTATTAACGGAAACAACTAGGCAGAGATAACAAAGTAAGAAATGTATGAGATGAGCACATCTCGAGATAAGTGGATGTGCTCGTTTTTTGTGTACAATTTTTCTTTAAATTGTTGCAAAATATGATATGATGTTCATGCAAATAGGTAGGCCCCGTCTAATTACTAGGCTAACTGTAAGTGAGGCAACATATCATGAATGATAAAACAAAGTACGCATATGCAGAAGAGCACATTAAGCTTTTGCGGCTGTTGAATCAGGTGAACGCAGAAATAGCAGGCACGACCAAACTGGAACGGGCTCTTGCTGTGATTGGAGATGCTATCTGGTGTGGGATTGGGGCAGGTACGTGTGTATCGCTGTTGGAAGAAGAAGAAAAGAACTTGCAAGTATGGTTGAATACTGATCATAAAGAGAGTCGATATTGCTACGTGCTTCCAGACGAGGCTATAGAGCGTCAGGTAATGGAGACTGGGCAGCCGCAAACGTTATATCCACGACGTGAATTGTCGGGTGTTGCGTTGCTGCCGCTTCTAGATTATGGAACAGTTTGGATGTATCCGGTTTCATGTGAAGGAGAAACACTTGGTGTGCTGTATGTGTTTCATAAACAGGAATATGACCTTCCGGAGCATAGTAAGGAGTTTCTTACTCACTTGGCAGTCCGCCTTGGCATTGCAGTTTATAATTGGAGACGACAGGAAGAGATTTTGTATAAGCGTCGCAAGCTCCAGTTTCTTTACACCATGATGGACGTAGCGGCTGACGCGGAAGCGACTATAGAGGATGTGCTTGAAGTCGTTCATTCACAGATTTCGAGTACATTCGGATTCAGCAGGGTAATGATCGGACTTCTTGATGAGAACGAGCATCGGATTCGAATTGCACGTGCCAGCGGGTTTGTGCCGGAGGAGTGGGTACAGGAACTCGTTCTGCCTGCTCATCTAGGAGATACCCGGCATGAAGAAGCGTTTCGCACCGGATTGCCAGTCGTGGTGCAGGATGCTAAACATGATACTCGCTGTCTTGGAGCAGCCCAGCAGCTTGAGCTATACAGCGCGGTGGCTGTTCCGATTATGTACAAAGAGCAGGCGCTCGGCATTATTTATGTAGACAGTGGGGATTATCGGCGATTTTCTGAGCTTACGCTTCAGTTTCTGACATCCATTGCCCGTCAACTTGGTATCGTATTGATGAATACACGTCAGTATGAGTATATTCGTCAGCTAGCGATTACAGATGGATTGACAGGACTTCATACTCGCCAGTATTTTTCAGAACGGTATCAGGAGGAGTTCGCAGCGACAAAACGCTCAGGGGATCCGCTCTGCTTGATTATGCTTGACATTGATGACTTCAAGAAAATTAATGATACGAACGGTCACCTTGTGGGAGACCGGGTACTGGTGCATGTATCTCATATGCTTCAGACACAAGTGCGAGTGTCTGATACGGTTGCGCGCTATGGTGGAGAAGAACTTATTGTACTTCTTCCCCGGACAACGCTTGAGCAGACCTGTATGATTGCGGAACGTATACAGCAATCCTTTTTAGACTTACCTTTTCCGTTTTTGGTGACGGCTAGTATCGGTATTGCGGCTTATCCAGAGCATGGGATTGAGAGAGAGATGCTTCTGATGAAAGCGGATGATGCGATGTATCGTGCCAAGCATGAGGGGAAAAATCAAATTCGTATCGCCCGCTAATTTGGCGGGCATTTTTTTATAAGGCATGATAAAACGCCACCCTGGGGTAAGGGTGGCGTTAGGGGGAGGGTTAGAAATTAGGGTTAAATCAAAATAGGGTTAGGGAAATGTCCCTGGGTTTTACATTTGGGATGTTGTCTATAGTATAAAATAAATTTATTAACTATGTCAATAGTGAAAAATAGAGGGGGAGAAGATGAGGAAACCAGGTGCGTATACCCGATTGAGCGAGCAGATTAGTCAGAGTCCGACAGGTAGTATTTCTTTTCGTATGTTTATGGAGACCGCTCTTTATGATCCGCATGTTGGATACTACTGTCAGGAAAAAACGAAGGTTGGAAAAGGTGGAGATTTCTATACGAGTGTGTCAGTTGGTTCTGTATATGGAGAGACATTGGCCCATGTGATTGCTGATATGCTACATAATCTTCCGGTTGATCGTATGTGCAGCATTGTGGAGATGGGGGGAGGAAGCGGCTCACTTGGAGCAGCTGTGCTTGGAGCGCTAAAGGCAAAAGGAGTTTTTCATAATCGGCGTATTCGCTATGTAATGATTGAGGTAAGTCCTTATCATCGTAATCTCCAGCAGGAAGCTCTGTCCGCTTTTTCTGAAGAAGTAGAGGTATGTTGGTATGATACAATCGCTGGAGCAAAAGAAGCGATACCAGAGTTATGCGGTATACTGCTCTCGAATGAGCTGCCAGATGCGTTCCCTGTGCATCTGGTGGAGTGGAGAAATAACGAGTGGCAAGAAGTGCACGTAGCACTCGAGGTGGATGGACGTTTTGTAGAACGGCTGCTGCCTCTTGTTGATAAGGACGTGATAGCGTATATTCAGCGGGAGCGCATTCCGGCTCTGAACGGTTATCGGACGGAAGTGAACGTAGAAGCGATTTCCTGGATGAAAGAAGCGGCGTCCTGGCTGACGTGCGGGTATATGCTGACTGTTGATTATGGCTATCGGCGTGAGCAGTTGTACACGCCAAGCCGTCGTATGGGTACATTATTATGCTATCGTGAGCATACAGTCGCAGATAATCCGTATGAGCACCCAGGCGAGGCGGATATAACGTCTCATGTGAATTTTTCAGCGCTTATGGATACGGGTGAGGAAGCAGGACTTACTATGCTTAGTTTTTCATCGCAACGAGATTTTCTTATGGCAGCAGGTATTTTAACACTTCTTCAGGAGCATAGCGGAGGCGATCCATTTCGCAATCCGGCCGCCAAACGCAATCGTGCTATTATGCAGCTAATCGCAGAAAACGGTATGGGGCATGCTTTTTGTGTTCTTGTGCAGGGGAAAGGGGTAAAAGCCCCATCTTATTTGCAGGGGAAAGCATGACAAAATAAGGCTGTCTCGTTGCTGAATTCCAGCTTTTGAGGCAGCCTCGTTTGTTATGAAATCTGCAGCACTGTGTAATCACATGATTTACATCCAGCTAGCATCGAAGAATCTTCCATGAGTTTTACTTCCTCATTGAAGTACATTTCAAAGATGCCGAGTAGAAGTGCATGATGCATTTGGCAAATGCTTTCAGAATTTTTCAGCGCTATTTCTTTAAAAGTACAATTAAATACACGGAATCGTAATGTTTGGTCATCCACGACCTGAATTTCCGGGTTTAGTCCTTGCGCTAACACAAGACGCTGAATGGATTCGATTTTGTCATCGAGTGACATGTTGGATACGGGGAATCGTTCTTTCTCTAAAGCTTGACGTGCAGCTTCGTGACCAAATTTTTTCCCCATCTCATACAGGGCCTTCTGGCCGACTTCACCAAGAGAGGCGAGGGTTTCAATTGCAATGTTCGCCAGCATTTGATAGTCACGTGGTGGGAACTGAAGGCTGATCACTTGATCAGACAGTGAGTATAGTCGGCTTGGTCGGCCGCCTTTCCCTGTTTTCTCAGATGCGGAGTTGAGCAAATTGACATCCTCTAATTTGGTTAGATGCAGACGAGCCACGTTCGGGTGTATATCAAATTGCTCCGCGACTTCTTGTACCGTTACAGCACGGTGACGACCCACCACATATTGATAGATCGAGAATCGCGTGGGGTCAGCGAGCACGCTCGTCAATTTCAAAGTTTCATTTTCCATTTGGAAATCCCCCTCATCATTTCTTATATCTGGCGTTAATTATAGTATAAATACGGAAAAGGGTAAATGAAAGTTTTGTAAACACTATTGACATAGAATTAAGTGAAATAATATAATAAAGTTGCTTATTAAATCGGATGTTAATTGTTTAACTAAGGAGATGAAGGGTGATGAGTGATCATCTTACTTTCTTTACGTACCCAAGCTGCACGTCTTGTCGAAAAGCGAAGGCATTTCTGAAGGAGAAAGGCATTGAATATGATGAGCGTCATCTGTTTAAGAATCCTCCTTCTGCAACAGAGCTTCTCGAAATCATCAAGATGAGTCATAATGGAATGGATGATATTTTATCGACGCGTAGCCGCAAGTTCAAGGAGCTTGATAAAGATATTGAGGACATGACTGTGTCTGAGTTGCTTGAAATGCTGAGTGAAGAGCCGCGCTTGCTGCGTCGTCCGATTTTGTTTGACGGGGAAAAGTTAATCGTTGGATATAACCGTAGTGCCATGCAGGATTTGCTGGCATAGTATATAAGGGCTGTCCCAAAGCTGAAATATAGCATTGGGACAGCCTTTTTACTATGTGAGTTTTGTTGCCTTGCTGTATTCGTGATACTATGATGAGATGAAAAAGTAAGAAGGTGGATGAGGAGATGCAGGCATCACAAACTGTTATGCTGATTGATGGCATGTCGCTTCTGTTCCGTGGGTACTATGCGACTGCCTATAGCGGGCGCATCATGCGAACAAGTACAGGCGTGCCCGTAAATGCGATTTACGGCTTTATGAACTATTTCTTAGATGCGATGGAGACGTTCGCACCGACGCATGTCGTATGCTGCTGGGATATGGGCAGCCAGACATTTCGGACGGATCGGTATGATCAGTACAAAGCGAATCGGGGAGCGCCGCCAGATGAATTGCGCCCACAATTTGATCTGATTAAAGAGGTGATGGATAGCTTCGACGTACCGAATATTGGTCTGTCTGGCTATGAAGCGGACGATTGCATTGGGACACTAGCCCGACTGTACAGCGAAGATACAGGCACACAGGTACAGATTTTGACGGGGGACCATGATAGTCTCCAACTGTTGAAGAATAATGTCCATGTCATTATTATGAAAAAAGGGGTGTCTAATTACGCTGTATACACGCCAGAGGTCCTGTTTGCGGAGAAAGGCATTCGACCGGAACAGCTTATTGATGTAAAGGCACTGATGGGGGATTCGAGTGACAATTATCCGGGCGTGAAGGGGATTGGCGAGAAAACAGCGTACAAGCTTGTTTGTGAATATGAATCAGTACAAGGGATTCTGGACAATCTAGCTGATCTAGCTCCTGGTGTTCGGCGCAAGATTGAAGCGGAACTTGAGATGCTGCATCTGTCGCGGGAGCTGGCTGAGATTGATGTGCAGGTCCCACTTACCTGTCTGCTTGAGGATTGCCGATGGGTGCCGGATAGGGAGCGGGTACGTCAGCAGTTCGAAGCGCTGGAGTTTCGAGCATTTTTGAAGCGGCTTGGCTAGTACGGGACATGATGAATGAAGGAGTGGAGTAGATGAATACTATTTTGCTAGAGAAAAAAGACGGCATTGCACTTGTAACATTGAATCGCCCCGAAGTACGGAACGCAATCAGCTTTGAATTGGTGGAAGAATTGGATGCCTGCTTAGATGAGCTAGCAGCGGACCAAGATGTGAAAGTTGTTATCTTTACAGGCGCAGGCGATAAAGCGTTTGTATCAGGAGGCGATCTTGGACAGTTTCTATCGGTACGCACAAAGGACAAGTCGTACCCGATGCTCATGCGAGTTGGTCGCCTATTAAGCAGAATTGATCGCTTTCCTAAACCGACGATTGCGATGATGAATGGAGCAGCGATTGGAGGCGGCTGTGAATTTGCGGCTTCCTGCCGATTCCGCTTCGCAAGTAAGCAGTCGCGTATGGGATTCGTTCAGATTGGCATGCACATCATTACTGGCTGGGGCAGTGGTACGCGCCTGATGGAGAAAATCGGGACGAATAATGCATTGACGATGCTTTTGACTGGCGAGATGTTTGACGCGGAAGCAGGTCAACAGATTGGCTTTATTGACCGAGTATACGAACATGAAGCCTTGCGGGAGGAAACGTTTGCGTTCGCAGCAAAAATCGCAGCGCAGCCACTAGAAGGGATTACAGCCTATATGAAGGTTGCCAAACTTGTAGATTCTGGTCTGCCGCGCGAAGTGTGCATTGAAGAAGAGATTGATCTCTGCTCAGACATGTGGGGATCGGAAGCGCATTACGGTGTCGTGCAGAAGTTTTTGCAGAAAAAATAACGAAAAGACAACGTCCCTCTGTTTAAATCTCACAAAAGCTGGACACACTGATTTAGTAGAAAATCAGTCTATGAACTCTAGCAAGTGCATAGAGATAGTGTAAAGCCATTAGAGGTATTGAAACGGAGGGATTGACATGACAGCAGCACGTCAGGATGCTTGGACACCGGATGATGATCTGATGCTGGCAGAGGTGACGCTTCGTCATATTCGAGAAGGAAGCACGCAGTTATGTGCGTTTGAGGAAGTAGGTGAGAGGCTGAGTCGGACAGCCGCCGCCTGTGGATTTCGTTGGAACAGTGTAGTCCGAAAACAGTATGAGGATGCTATTCAACTGGCAAAATCTCAGCGTCAGGAACGCAAAAAAGCGAAGCGCAAGCTAAAACCTGCCGTTTATATGACGGAAGCAGGGGAAGAAAGTATGTATGCTATCCCTGAAGCCGATACTTCGGTTAGTATGCGCGGTGAAATGACGGAGGATCTTTCGTTTGACGTCGTAATCCGTTTTCTACGCGATCAGAAAAATGTATTCCGGCAGATGAAGCGATTGGAACGAGATATGGAAGACAGCAGGCATGAAGCGGAGGAGCTTCGCGCTGAGAACGAAAGCCTAAAAGAAGAAATAACGCTGCTAAAATCGGATTATCAAGTGGTAAACGAAGATTACAAAGCGCTCATTCAAATTATGGATCGCGCTCGTAAGATGGCGTTTCTCGGAAATAACGAAGAAGACATCGATATTAAACCTCGATTTAAAATGGACGCCAATGGCAATCTTGAGCGCGTCGATTATCGGTAACATATGAGTGCGTGAAAATCACCCCTCTTGTAATAAGACGGGTGATTTTTCTTTTTTTGATAGCGATTTCAATTTATAAAAAATTTAGAAATTACAGAAAGGAGTTTTTTTGCATATGTAGAATTCTCATATATAGGCAGTATAAAAGAGCACTCGTAATTGAGAAGGAGTGAGCATATGAAAATCAAGACTGTCCTTATTGCAAACCGGGGCGAGATTGCCCGGAGGATTATGCGAACATGCCGCGACAAAGGAATTCGGACGATTGCCGTTCATTCAGAAGCGGATGTGGATATGCCATTTGTGCGGGAGGCAGATGTAGCTGTCTGTATTGGACCGCCACCGGTTGTGCAGAGCTATCTCAATATGGAGGCCATACTTACTGTGGCGAAAGAGCACCAGGCAGATGCAATTCATCCTGGCTACGGATTGTTATCCGAGAACGGGACATTTGCCCGCCGTTGTGCGGAAGAAGGCATTATATTTATCGGGCCGGACCCGGCTGTTATGGAGGCGATGGGAGATAAAATCCATGCCCGTGCTGCTATGGTCGAGGCGGGTGTTCCCATTGTACCAGGCTATGACGGGAACATTCCAACAGCGGAGGAAGCCTGCCGTATTGCAGCGCAGATTGGCTACCCGGTCATGCTAAAAGCAAGTGCGGGTGGCGGTGGAATTGGCATGCAGATTTGCCGTAATGAAGAAGAAATTATGAAAGCGTTTCAATCGGCAAAAGGCCGTGCGAAAGCGTATTTTGGCAACGATGCGATGTTCATCGAGAAGTATATCGAGAATCCGCATCATATTGAAGTGCAGGTTGCAGGTGATGAGCAGGGGATGATTGTTCACCTTTTGGAGCGAGAATGTTCGATACAGCGCCGTCATCAAAAGGTGATCGAGGAAAGTCCATCTCCGTTCCTAGATCGGACTACTGGAGAGGCAGTATGTGCAGCTGCCGTACGTGCTGCGCAGGCGGTACACTATACCGGAGTCGGCACAGTGGAATTCATTATGGGAGAGGATAAAGCATTCTATTTTCTTGAGATGAATACGCGTCTGCAAGTTGAACATCCGGTTACTGAATCGATCACAGGGATTGATCTGGTAGAATTGCAGTTCACGATCGCGGAAGGGAATCCAATTCCGTTTGCGCAGGAAGATGTGGCAGCGCATGGGCATGCGATTGAGATGCGCATTTATGCCGAAGATCCGCATACGTTCTTCCCATCCCCAGGAACAATTGATACGTATGTTTCGCCGGAGGGAGATGGAATTCGGATTGATGATGCCGTGCAATCTGGCACAACGATCTCGCCGTTTTATGACCCAATGATCGGTAAGTTGATTGTAAGTGGCATGACTCGGGAGGAAGCGCTCCATCGAGCTAGAGAAGCTGTACAGCAGTATGAGATTACCGGGATTAAGACAAATTTGCCGATGCTTGCCGATGTGCTTGCAGACGAGCGATTTGCAGCCGGTACGTATACAACTAGCTTTGTTGAAACAATGCAACGAATTACTACAAAATAGGAGGAATTCATAATGAAACAAGTAGTCGCAAGTATGGCAGGAACAGTTATTAACGTACTCGTGAACACAGGAGATCATGTACAGGCTGGAAGCGATGTTGTGATGCTTGAATCCATGAAAATGGAAGTGCCTGTAACCGTAGAAACAACTGGCACAGTAGCAGGTGTAAAAGTTGCGATCGGAGATTTCGTAAATGAAGGGGATGTATTGATCGAGCTGGAAGGCTAGGAGGTAGAATGATGAGTGATCGGGTGAGCTTGTTTGAGGTGGGGCCGCGTGATGGATTGCAGAATGAAAAGGAAATCGTGCCAACTTCGAGTAAAATCGAACTGATTGAGCGATTAGTCAGAGCTGGTTTGCAAAAAGTAGAAGCGACTTCATTTGTGAATCCGAAATGGATTCCCCAATTAGCTGATGCGGTAGACGTAGTAGAACAAGTGCAGCGAGAGCCCGGGGTACAATATAGTGCGCTTGTTCCGAATCTTAGAGGACTTGAGCGTGCCAGACAAACACAGATAGAAGAAGTTGCAGTGTTTATGTCGGCAAGCGAGGCGCATAACAAAAGTAACATCAATAAAACGATTCACGAAACATTTCCTGTGCTGCGAGAAGTTGTAGAGGCAGCACAGGCAGATGGCATGCGAGTGCGCGGATATGTGTCCACAGCATTTGGCTGTCCGTATGAGGGAGACGTGCCACTTGCGTCTGTCGTGCGGGTGACAAGAGAATTATTCGATATGGGTGTATACGAGGTGTCGATTGGCGATACGATTGGCGTTGGTACGCCGAATGTAGTGCGGGAGCGCTTTGCGGTACTTGCAGCTGAATTCGGTGCAGCACGGTTAGCCGGGCATTTTCATGATACACGGGGAACTGGGCTTGCCAATGTATATGCGGCGCTTGAAGCAGGAATTCGTACGTTTGATAGCTCGATTGGCGGACTTGGCGGTTGTCCGTATGCACCGGGAGCATCGGGCAACATCTCGACAGAAGATGTTGTTTATATGCTGCAAGGGATGGGACTCGAAACGGGCGTATCGCTTGAGAAGCTAATCGAAGTTGGGATGTTTATGGAAGAAGTGCTTGGACGCCCGTTACCATCGCGCGTGCTTGCGGCAATGAAACATACTGTGAAAGGGGAATGCGACAATGGATACACAGCAGGCAAAGCAAACGCTTGAGCAGGCGCTACATACGCGCATCGAACAGATTCAGAAAGGTGGAGCGGAGAAATACCACGCCAAGAACAAAGAGCAGAACAAACTATTTGTCCGCGACCGCCTGCAGCTGTTGTTCGATGATGAATACCAGATTGAAGATGCACTATTTGCGAATAGTCTAGCAGGCGATCTGCCAGCAGATGGTGTTGTGACCGCAATCGGGCGTGTAAACGGTCAGAAAGTATGTGTCATGGCTAACGATTCAACGGTTAAAGCAGGTTCGTGGGGTTCACGCACGGTTGAAAAAATCATTCGCATTCAGGAAACGGCGATGAAGCTGCGTATACCAATGATCTACCTGGTTGATTCCGCTGGCGCACGCATTACCGATCAGATCGAGATGTTTCCAGGCCGCCGTGGTGCCGGACGTATTTTTTACAACCAGGTGAAAATGTCCGGCATGGTGCCGCAAGTATGTGTGCTGTTTGGACCGTCTGCGGCAGGTGGTGCTTATATTCCGGCATTTTGTGATATCGTCATTATGGTAGAAGGAAACGCGAGCATGTATCTTGGCTCGCCACGCATGGCCGAGATGGTAATAGGTGAGAAAGTTACACTCGAAGAAATGGGCGGTGCCCGCATGCATTGTACAGTGAGCGGCTGTGGGGATGTACTTGCGTCGTCTGAACAGGAAGCGATTGCGTCGGCCCGCCAGTATTTGTCGTATTTCCCGGCGAACTGTCAGCAGAAGCCGCCAGTTGTAGAGGCAAAAGTGCCAAAAGCAGATAGTCGTACAGTTGAAGCGATTGTACCGACGAATCAGAATGCTCCGTTTGATATGTATGAACTGATCCATGCGATCATTGATGAAGATTCCTTTTATGAAATCAAAAAACTGTTCGCTGCTGAGCTTGTAACGGGATTTGCCCGCATGGATGGTAAGCCAGTGGGCATTATTGCCAATCAGCCGCGTGTCAAAGGGGGCGTACTGTTTGTCGATTCCGCTGATAAATCGGCGCGCTTCATGACGCTGTGTGACGCATTTGGTATTCCGCTCGTATTCCTTGCCGACGTTCCGGGCTTTATGATCGGAACAAAAGTAGAACGTGCGGGCATTATCCGTCATGGTGCGAAGATGATCTCGGCAATGTCAGAAGCTACTGTTCCGCGAATTTCTGTTATTGTTCGCAAAGCATATGGAGCTGGGCTGTATGCGATGTCGGGCCCGGCATTTGAACCGGATTGCTGTCTGGCTCTTCCAACTGCTCAGATAGCGGTTATGGGGCCAGAAGCAGCTGTAAATGCGGTGTATAGTAACAAAATTAACGCGATTGAAGATCCGAAAGAGCGCCAGGCATTCATTATGGAGAAACGCAAAGAATATCAGGAAGACATCGATATTTATCGTCTTGCATCCGAAATGATCATTGACGGCATTATCGAGGGAAGCCGACTGCGTGCCGAGTTGATTGACCGTCTTGAGGCGTATAGTAGTAAGCAAATGACGTTCTCTGAACGGAAGCATCCGGTTTATCCTGTGTAAGCGCCTCAATATTTTGCGGGGTCGCTTTTCGCAACCGCTTCGGATATGCTATGATGAAGCATATTGTAGCAAACGGGGAGTCTAATGATATGAGCGTCTCTTATCAGCAGCGGATCTTAGCAGCTGCGAATAAAATTTTTGTTGAAAATGGCTATCGCCAGGCTGACATGCGGTCCATTGCTAAAGAGGCAGGGATTGCGGTTGGAACGATCTATAATTATTATCCGAATAAGGCTGTGCTGTATCAGGCGATTCTAAATCAGCAGTGGGAAGAGTTTGACCGCCGCATTCATCAGGTAGTGAATGATCTGTCATCTTCAGCCCGCGAGAAGTTGCAGCGTATTACGGAGCATTTATTTAGCTTTGTAGCACACCATATGAGCATGTGGCGTGAGATTATCAATGATCCACAGCGTGATGAGTTCCAACTGCTTGACGAAGGGCATAAGGCACAGCAGAAGGCACATAATCAGCTAAAAGAGCATTTGCGTCGCGTATTTAACGAGCATACATCGGAGCCATCGTGGATTGTGGAGCGGCATATTTTAGCTTATATGGCTGCTGTTACGCATATCGGCATGTTATTTCCAGCTGAAACCGAGCAGAATATTAACTATATTATGAGCTTGATTGATAACATGCCTCGTCTGTCCAAATAAAGGGCAGCTAGCATCGGAGAGATGCTGGCTGCTTTTGTTTTTGGCATTTGGTATCGAGAATGGTATACTTCCCTTTAGTAAGCAGTTAGCTGTGAGATGAGAGGATGAACAACGTGCAAATCGAGTCGGTTATGCTTCCATTTGGACAAAAAATTGTCCATGATTATATAAATGAGTATTCAAAAACGGCGGAGTTATATCCGTATCATCCGTATGAACAAGAAAGTTACGAGCGTCGCCTGCGCTGGCTTTCTGAACATCCCCACGCAAACCGTGCTGCGCTTGCAGACGGGCTTCTCGCCTGGAACACAAGTGTGGGAAACACGCACGAGCGTGTGAGAGAAAATATTGAGGCGTTGCGCCAGCCTGACACATACGCAGTCGTTACCGGGCAGCAGGCGGGGGTTCTGACTGGACCGCTGTATACGATTCACAAGGCGATTACTGCGCTTCGGATGGCAGAAGAACAGCAGAAACGACTGGGTGTACGTGTTGTTCCGATCTTCTGGATTGCCGGGGAAGATCATGATTATGAGGAAGCCAATCATGTATATGTACAGACGAAAGGCGGAGATGTCGAGAAGCAGCGTCTGAACCATGAGGCAGCAGGACGAACGTCGGTTACGCACTTAGTTATTCCACAGGATGCATTACACGAGTATATTGATGCGTTTTTTGCTGAACAGATCGAAACCGAATTTACAGGTGATCTGAAAGCACACTTGCATACATTTGCTAAAGAATCAGCTACACTGACAGACTTTTTTGCCCGGACGCTTGTCTGGCTGTTCGGAGAGGCAGGGCTCATTCTGATCGATTCGGCAGCTCCGTTCGTCCGTGTGCTGGAACAAGATGGATTCGCCCAGGTTATTCGTCGAAATGAGGAATTGAATGAAGCGGTAGCGGTGCAGGGACAGAAGCTTACAACACTCGGTTATCATCGCCAGGTGGAGACGGAGCGTTCCTCTGCCCAGTTTTTTCTGTATCGAAACGGGGAGCGTAGTGGTGTAGAGCGGCTCGTAGACGGTACATTCCGTACGCGGGATGGCGCCGTGTATACGGAAGAAGAACTTCTCACTTTGCTTGCACACGACCCGGAATCGTTTAGTGCTAATGTGGTGACACGGCCGCTGATGCAGGAATGGTTACTGCCGGTACTTGCGTTTGTCGGTGGGCCGGGTGAAGTTGCCTACTGGGGACTGTATGCCCGCATGTTTGCTGTGTTCGGACTTGCAATGCCGCCAGTTGTGCCGCGTTTATCGTTTAGCTTGCTGGAAGGTGCTGTACAGAAGAATATGCGTAAGTTTGACCTTAGTACGCATGATGTATTGACTAAGCTTACAGAGAAGCGGGATGCGTATCTAGCAGCGCAGGATACGCTGCATCTGGATGAAAAATTCGCCGAGGTAAAGCAGCAGATGAAGGAGTTGTATATGCCGCTCATCGAAGAAGCGTCCGGAATTGAGCAGGGGTTGCGTGTACTTGGTGAAAAAAATCTCGACAAAATTTTGGAGCAGGTCGACTTTTATGCCAAACGCAGTCAGTCAGCGTTCGTCAAAAAGCACGAATCATCCCTGCGCCAGTTCGACCGTATTCGTACAGCGCTGTTTCCGATGGACAAACCACAGGAACGCGTTTACAATATATTTGGTTATCTTAATAAATATGGGGTGGAGTGGTTCCGTGAATTCCGCTCGTATCCATACGATGTAACATCTGAACACCTCGCTGTACGCGTAGAATAAGAAATAGGGGGACCTACCATGAACACAACGAATAAGAGCATTGTGCGCGACATGAGTCTTGCGCCAAGCGGTCATTTGAAAATTGACTGGGTTAAAGAACACATGCCGGTATTAAACCGCATTCGTGAACAATTCGAGAAAGACCAGCCGTTCAAAGGATTGAAAGTGGCGATTTCCCTTCACCTTGAGGCGAAAACAGCTTACCTGGCGAAAGTAGTTCAGGCAGGTGGAGCAGAAGTGGCGATTACAGGCAGTAACCCGCTTTCTACACAGGATGATGTAGCAGCTGCACTCGTTGAAGATGGTATTACAGTATTTGCTAAATACAATCCGGACCCAGTTGAGTACAAAGAGCATTTCATCAAAACACTGGAAACAAAACCAGATCTGATCATTGATGACGGTGGCGATCTTGTAACAATCCTGCATGCTGAGCGTCCAGACTTGCTTGCGCAAGTGCGCGGCGGCTGCGAAGAAACAACAACAGGGGTAATTCGCAACCGTGCGCTTGAGAAATCAGGCGAGCTGAAATTCCCAATGATCGCTGTAAACGATGCGTTCTGCAAATACTTGTTTGATAACCGTTACGGCACAGGCCAATCCGTATGGGATGGCATTAACCGTACAACAAACCTTGTGGTAGCAGGAAAAACAGTTGTCGTAGTTGGCTACGGCTGGTGCGGACGCGGCGTGGCGATGCGTGCGAAAGGCCTTGGCGCGAAAGTAATCGTAACAGAAATCGATGGCATCAAGGCGATTGAAGCTTATATGGACGGCTTTGAAGTAATGCCGATGATCGAAGCGGCGAAGCATGGAGATTACTTCGTAACAGTAACAGGAAATCGCGATGTAATTCGTGGTGAACATATCGCCGTGATGAAAGACGGTGCTATTCTGTCTAACGCAGGTCACTTCGATGTAGAAATCAATAAACCGGAACTAGAAGCACTTTCAACATCAAGTCGTGTTGTGCGCAAAGATATTGAAGAATATGTGATGAAAGACGGCCGCAAGATCTACCTGCTTGCAGAAGGACGTCTTGTAAACCTCGCAGCAGGTGACGGGCACCCGGCAGAAATTATGGATATGACATTTGCTCTACAGGCGATCTCACTTGCTTATGTAAACGAGCAATATAAAGAAATCGGTGCGCGTGTTCTTAATGTACCGTATGAGCTTGATGAGAAAGTGGCACGTCTGAAACTAGAAGCGCTTGGCCTTGGCGTAGATACACTGACAGAGGAACAAAAGTCATACCTCGACAGCTGGAAAGAAGAATAAAATAGGTAAGAAAGCACAAATGTCGAACGGTCTTTGGACCTGTTCGACATTTTTTTTCGTATTTTAGTGGCAAATCAGCAAAAAATCCTATTTTTTTATAGAAGGAAATCATTTTCTAAGCTAGAATTACGTATGTGCATGATTGTGTCGTGTTTCGTACAGGATAGGATACAGCATGATTTTGATTTGGTTTCGAACCACGTTGGGAGGAAGCAGGATGTTTCATCACATCACAGTGCTGCATGAAGAAGCAGTGGACGGGCTTAACATCAAACCGGGCGGCATTTATGTTGACTGCACGCTTGGTGGTGCAGGTCACAGTTCGCTTATTGCGTCACGGCTGACAGAGGGGGCTAGGCTTATCTCAATCGACCAGGACGATACAGCACTTGCCGCTGCACGCGAGCGTCTTGCTCCATATATGGATCACGTTACACTCGTAAAAAGCAATTTTCGCCGTATCAAGCAGATCCTTCACGATTTACATATTACGCAGGTGGATGGCGTGTTATTTGACCTTGGTGTATCATCGCCGCAGCTTGATGAAGCAGAGCGCGGGTTTAGTTATAATGCAGAAGCAACACTTGATATGCGCATGGATCAGCAGCAGGAACTTACCGCTTACAGCATTGTAAACGAATGGGAAGAAAGTGAAATTGCGTCGATTATTTTCAAATATGGGGAAGAGAAGTTTGCCCGTCGCATTGCGCGGGAGATTTGTCTTGCGCGTGCTAATAAGCCGATCGAGACGACAGAGGAGCTGGTGGAGTTAATTAAGCGCGGCATCCCGGCACCAGCCCGCCGTACAGGGGGGCATCCGGCTAAACGTACCTTCCAGGCGATTCGAATCGCAGTTAACGACGAATTGAATGCCTTTCAGGAAGCGCTCGAAGACAGCATTGAGATGCTGGCACCGGGCGGGAGAACAAGCGTGATTACGTTCCATTCGCTTGAAGATCGGATTTGTAAACAGACGTATCAGGAATACAGCAAGGGCTGCATCTGTCCACCAGGGCTACCGCAGTGTGCATGCGGACAGAAACCTACGCTGAAAATTATTACTCGTAAGCCTATTATTCCGACAGATGTTGAGCAGGAAGCAAATCGCAGGGCGCGTTCCGCCAAGCTGCGAATCGCTGAGAAGCTGGCGAAATAGAAACGGAGGAGAGGAAACGTGCGGCCTTATAATCAGGGGAATCTCGCAACAAAAATTCGGCAGGAAGCTGAAAACACAGCCCAGAAGAAGCGTGTTACAACCGTTCGCTACGGAATTAGCGGCTCAGAGAAAGTAATGTATTTCTTTACTGTTGTTGCTCTTGTTATGGTGTCCTCGTTTTTAGTTGCTCGCTATGCAGACATTTCTCATTACAATTACGAGACCATTAAGCTGAAGACCGAGATTAAAAAGCTGAACGAGCAGAACGCAGACATGAGTGCAAAAATCGATGAATTAAGCAAGCCGGAGCGCATTCGTACAATTGCAGAAAAAATGGGACTCACCCGGCAGGACGATACGGTGCGTGTGTTTAACGGTGGCAAGGCGAATTAGGAGGATAGGCGCACATGAAGATTCAAGATAAAATCAAATGGCGCACATATGCACTAGGAGGGCTGTTTACGGTCCTCCTTTTTGTGGTTATTGGGCGAATGTTTTGGCTGCAAAACGTCCAAAGCGCAGAACTTCTGGTGAAAGCGCGGAAGACATGGGAGAAAAGTAACGTCATTAACCCGAAGCGCGGTGATATTCTTGATCGCAATGGTCAGCAGCTTGCCTACACAGGTAAAGCGTATACCGTTATCGCCCGAATTGCGCCATATGAAAATGACAAAAAAAACAAAGACTATGTACAGGACAAGCAAGGGACAGCAGCTAAACTTGCACCGATTCTTGGTATGACATCTGCAGATATTCTGGCCAAGTTGGATAAAAAGGCAGATCAGGTGGAGCTTCGTCCGGGTGGCTGGAAGATTCCAAAAGAAAAAGCTGACCAGATCAAGGCGTTGAATCTGCCAGGCATCTCGCTATATGAAGAAACGCGGCGATACTACCCGTACGGCGTGTTTGCATCCAGTGTACTTGGCTATGTAAATCTTGATGGTCAGGCACAGATGGGCATCGAGCTATCGCAAGATGAGCAGCTGCGTGGCGAGAAAGGTAGCTTTACGTTCAAAAAAGACGGCAAAGGTAATCAGCTGCCGGATGGACTTGAATCGTATAAGCCAGCTATTGATGGCAATCAGATTACCATAACGCTTGACCACAACATTCAATCGTACGTGGAGGACGCGCTAAATCAGGCGGCAGCCCAGTACAAAATGAAAGGGATCACGGCAATTGTAGCCGATCCTAATACCGGGGAGATCCTTGGGATGGGAAGTCGACCATCTTTTGACCCGAATTCACCGACTGGCATTGAGAATTATCGTAATGTAATGGTTGGAACAAACTTCGAGCCGGGCTCGACATTTAAGATTGCAACACTCGCCGCAGCGATTGAAGAAGGTGTATTTAATCCGAATGAGCTGTACATGTCCGGTACGTATAACAAGATCAAAGGCAGTAAAGAAATTCGCGATCATAATGGCGGACAGGGCTGGGGCATGATTTCTTTTAAAGAAGGGGTTAAGCATTCTAGTAATGTAGCTTTTGTTATTTTGGGATATGAACGGTTGTATAAGCAACAAGCGACGAATAAGTTGTTTGAGTACCTGCAGAAGTTCGGGTTTGGGGAGAAGACCGGGATTGATCTACCAGGTGAAGAACGTGGTCTTTTCGATGTAAATCGCCACTATTATCCCCGTGATATTGCGTCTATCTCATTCGGACAAGGGGTCGGCGTAACAGCTATTCAACAGGTAGCCGCTGTAGGGGCGGTTGCCAATGGTGGTAAACTGATGAAGCCGTATGTCATTAAAGAAATTCGTGATCCGAAAACAGGTGCTATTGTGGTTCAGAAAAAGCCGCAGATGGTGCGTCGTGTTGTATCAGAAAACACAGCCAAACAGGTACGGGATCTGCTCGACGCGGTTGTAAATGAGAAAAATGGTACCGGGCAGCCGTTCGCTCTTCCAGGCTATCATGTAGCCGGAAAAACCGGGACTGCGCAGGTGTCACGCAATGGTCGCTATGTACCAGGTAAATACATTAATTCATTTATTGGGTTTGCTCCGAAAGATAATCCAAAGCTTTTGATTTATGTGCTTGTAGATGAACCGAACATCGAAAATCCATCTGCAGGTGGTAAAATTATTGCCGCTCCTGTATTCAAATCGATTATGGAGCGCAGTTTGCAATATATGAAATTGTCACCGGATAAGACAGCACCTGTTGTGGCGGTGCAAGATGAAACAGCTATGATGCCACAGCTTGTCGGTACATCGATTAGTCAAGGAAAGGGACTTGCAGCACAGGCCGGACTCAAGGCAGAAATACTCGGGAATGGTGCCAAAGTTGTTGCGCAGTATCCGGAAGCTTCTGCCGAGCTGACAAAAGGTTCGACCGTATATGCACTAACAACTAAGACAGGTATTGCCCTGCCGAATCTAGCAGGAAAAACGCTGCGCGACGTCATGGAGATCGGTGCGTTACTAAATCTGAATGTGACAGGTGTAACCGGCGAAGGATACGTCACATCGCAGAGCATCCCGCCGGGGACGGTCGTGAAGCCGGGAGATAAGCTTGCTGTGACCTTGACGCCAAAATCATCCGGACCTCCTGCTGTACCGGAGACAGAGAAAAAAGCGGGTACGAAAGACAAGTCGGCCGCGAACTAAAGGAAAGCCTGTTCTATCTCTATCCTTCATCGAATAGGGTTATGGTGAGACCGTAGACTGTTCCCGGGCAGCCGGGACTATTTCGATGAGGAGGAGAAAGCGTTGCGTGTATCTGGAGTAACGGTTCGCCGCCGTATATTTATTTCATTGATGATCGGGTTCTTCTTGTTTTTACTGCTCATTACACGCCTTGGGTATGTGCAGATCTGGAGGGGAAACTGGCTGATGGGAGAAGCACAAAATTTGTGGAGCCGTGATATTCCGTTTGAAGCGAAGCGGGGACGGATTCTTGACCGTAATGGTGAGGTGCTCGCGTATAACATTAGTGTCCCTTCCCTAATGGCGATTCCAGTCCAGATCAAGGATAAAGAAGGAACCGCACGCAAGCTTGCACCGATCTTAAAACAGGATGAAAAGGTCATTCTAAAGGCGATTAGCAAGCGTACGTCTATGAACCGCATTCCAGGGGGACGGCGTATTGCGCCGGAAGTAGCCAAGCAGGTGCAGGCGCTTAATCTCCCAGGCATTCATGTGACGGAAGACAGCCAGCGCTATTACCCACACGGCAAGCTCGCCGCTCATATTCTTGGCTTTACTGGCGTAGATAATCAAGGATTGACGGGAATTGAGCGGGTATACAATAAGCAGCTGAGTGGAGAGGATGGAAGTATTTCGTATTATTCCAACGTGAAAGGCGAGCCAATGCCAGGGCAGTCTGACGTATTCACTCCACCAAAAGACGGGCAGGATTTGTATTTAACAATTGATGCTAACATCCAGGCGATTATTGAGCGGGAGCTAGATCAGGCAATGACGGTATACCAGCCGGATGATGCCATTACGATTGCGTTTTCTCCAAAGACAGGAGAAGTGCTTGGGATGGCGAGCAGGCCGGACTTCGATCCAGGCAACTACAAGCAGTATCCGGTTGAAACATATAACCGCAATCTACCGATCTGGAAAACATATGAGCCAGGTTCCACATTCAAAATCATTACACTGGCGGCAGCACTGGAAGATAAAAAAGTGAATCTCGATAAAGATACGTTCAATGATCCAGGTTCGATTAAAGTGGCAGGTGCGACATTGCGCTGCTGGAAGCGCGGGGGACATGGGCATCAAACCTTCCTTGAGGGGGTACAGAACTCCTGCAACCCGGGATTCGTTCTACTTGGCCAGCGCCTGGGCAAGGAGCGCCTGTTCCACTACATTAAAGAGTTCGGATTTGGAAAACGGACGGGCATTGACTTGCTCGGAGAAGAGAACGGGGTACTATTTTCACTGAACCGTGTCGGTCCCGTAGAGCTTGCGACGACAGCATTCGGGCAAGGGGTATCGGTGACACCAATTCAGCAGGTACAGGCAGTAGGCGCAGCTGTGAATGGCGGCAAGCTTATGAAGCCGTATCTTGCCAAAGAGTGGCATGATCCGAAAACAGGAGAGCAGCTGTCTGTAAATGCGCCTAAGATGGTGCGCCAGGTCATCTCCCCGGAAACATCAGCGGAAGTGCGACGTGCATTAGAAAGCGTAGTTGCGAATGGAACGGGTCGTAATGCCTATATTGATGGCTATCGGGTCGGCGGTAAGACAGGTACAGCACAGATTGTTGAGAATGGTGTATACTCCAAAAGCAAGCACATTGTATCGTTCATTGGGTTTGCTCCGGCCGATGATCCGCAGGTTATCGTATATACCGCGATTAACAATCCGAAGAGCATCCAGTTCGGTGGACTTGTCGCAGCGCCGATTGTGCGCAACATTATGGATTCGACATTGCGCTATATGAAAGTGCCGCCGCGTACAAATCAGATGGAGAAAAAATATCAGTATCCCGACAAAAAAATCATTGAGGTTCCGAATCTTATCGGGATGAAACGTGATGAGATCAAACAGGCGTACTATGGATTTCCACTTGATATTGCAGGTGACGGCCAAAGTGTTTCCTATCAGTCGCCGCAGCCAGGAGTGCGTTTGGAAGAAGGGGCAACAATTCGCGTGTATCTGGGTGACAAATAGAACAAAGACCTTTAAAATAGATGCGGGTATGAATTCATCAAGGAAAGCGAGATACTCGCTGAACAAGAAAGAAGGAGAAAGAACATGCAGGCAGACGACCTACTGGCCGCCCTCACATTGTGGCGCGCGGCAGGGGAAGTATCCATGGAGATTACAGGAATTGAAATTGATTCACGCCGGGTAAAGCCGGGAGACTTGTTCGTATGTCTTCCTGGTTTTACTGTGGATGGACATGATTTTGCAGCGAAAGCTGTGGCCAATGGAGCCGTAGCGGTACTCGCGCAGCGTCCGCTTGATGTTTCCGTTCCGGTTATATATGTACCGGACACGAAACGGGCGCTGGCGGTGCTTGCTGACCGTTTTTACGGGCAGCCGTCCCATGCGCTGCGCGTGATCGGGGTAACAGGAACGAACGGCAAAACGACGACGACGAATTTGATTGAGCGTATTTTGACAGAAGCAGGGCATCAATGTGGTCTGATCGGTACGATTGAGATGCGGCTTGGCGATGACGTGCATGAGGTGAAAAACACAACACCGGAAGTACTTGAGCTGCATCGGGCGTTCCGCTGGATGAAAGATGGCGGTGCTGACTATGCGGCGATTGAAGTCTCCTCTCATGCGCTTGACATGGGGCGAGTACGCGGTGTACGGTTCGTTACAGGTATCTTCACGAATTTGACACAGGATCACCTTGATTATCATAAAACAATGGAGAACTATCGGCAGGCAAAAGGGCTTCTTTTCTCGCAGTTGGGCAATGACTATGCAGATGGGCAGATGAAGCATGCAGTGTTGAATGCGGACGATCCGGCAAGTGTTGAATTTGCTCGCATAACACCA
This sequence comes from Aneurinibacillus uraniidurans, assembly GCF_028471905.1. Lineage (NCBI taxonomy): Bacteria > Bacillati > Bacillota > Bacilli > Caryophanales > Paenibacillaceae > Aneurinibacillus > Aneurinibacillus uraniidurans. The sequence continues at coordinate 1,226,599 of NZ_CP116902.1, forward strand.
GCTCAGGTGATTACATACGGCATTAACAGTGAGGCAGACGTACGGGCGCGTGAGATTCATATCACGGCACAAGGCACGAAGCTTGTGATGGATACGTGGAAGGGCAGTATCGATTTGACGCTGAAGCTCATTGGTAATTTTAATGTGTATAATGTGTTGGCTGCTGCCGCCGCCTGCCTTGTAGAAGGTATTACGCTTGCGCAGTTGAAAGAAACACTTGAACGGGTAGACGGTGTGCGCGGACGGTTTGAGCCGGTTGTGGCAGGTCAGCCTTTTTCGGTTATTGTTGATTATGCGCATACACCGGATAGTCTGGAGAATGTGCTCAAAACGATTCGGGAATTTGCGGAAGGTCACGTTTATTGTCTTGTCGGATGCGGTGGCGATCGTGACCGGACAAAGCGGCCGATTATGGCACGTATTGCAGCGCAATATGCTGACAGAGTCGTGATTACATCGGATAATCCACGCTCAGAAGACCCAAAACAGATTATCGATGATATGATTGCTGGACTGGACGAAGCAGGAGTACGTGAAGAAACGTACATGACCATCATGGATCGCAGGGATGCCATCCGTGAGGCGATCAAGCGTGCACAGCCTGGGGATGTCGTGCTGATCGCGGGTAAGGGACATGAAACCTATCAGATTATTGGCGATCAAACGATTCATTTCGATGATAAAGAAGAGGCCTATCAAGCCATACTAGATAAAGAAAAATAGGATGAGGAGAAAAAGAAAGGAGGATGCGGAATGCTTGAACGTGTTTTGTTTTTTTCCATTGCCGCAGCTTTTCTCATAGCCGTTTTACTTGCTCCGCTCTTCATCCCTGTACTTAGACGATTGAAGTTCGGCCAAACAATTCGGGAAGAGGGTCCGAAGGGGCATCAGAAAAAGGCGGGAACGCCAACGATGGGCGGCATTATTATTTTGCTTGCTCTTGCTTTTACAGTTATAAAATTTTCTAACTGGTCTGTAGAGACGATGTTGCTTCTGCTGATTACACTCGGTTATGGACTGATTGGTTTTCTAGATGATTTCATTAAGATTGTCCTAAAGCGTAATCTAGGTTTAACAGCAAAGCAGAAACTGCTTGGTCAGTTTGTGATCGGCGCCGTATTTTATTATGTCTTGACCCGAATTGGCTACGACACATCGGTGTCGGTTCCTGGAACGAGCATTAAAGTAGAGCTTGGTTGGCTGTACTTGCCGCTTGTGCTCATTATGACAATTGGAACATCTAATGCCGTGAATTTAACAGACGGCCTGGATGGTTTGTTAGCAGGTACAAGTGCGATTGCATTTGGTGCATATGCGATTATTGCCTGGATGAGCAGCCAGATGAACATCGCTATTTTCTCAGCGGCTGTTGTCGGTGCGGTACTTGGATTCCTTGTCTTTAACGCGAATCCGGCTAAAGTGTTCATGGGGGACACTGGATCACTCGCGCTCGGCGGAGCGCTTGCCGGGGTGGCTATTCTAACGAAAACAGAAATTTTATTAATCGTCATTGGCGGTGTCTTCGTTATGGAGGCGCTGTCCGTTATTATTCAAGTTTTTTCATTTAAAACGCGCAAAAAACGGGTATTTCGCATGAGTCCGCTCCACCACCATTACGAACTGGGTGGCTGGTCAGAATGGCGGGTCGTAATGGTATTCTGGTTTGTAGGACTTATCTGCGCTGGCCTAGGCGTATACATTGGGGTGTGGAGCTAATGGGGATAGAGAGAGGCAAACAGCAGTATAAAGGAAAACAAATCGTCGTGCTTGGTATGGCGAAAAGCGGCGCAGCAGCGGCACGGGTATTAGCAGAATGTGGCGCAACGGTAACGTTGAATGATCGCAAGCCAGAAGAAGAATGCGAGGGTGTGGCAGAACTGCGTGCAGCTGGCATTACCGTAATTTGCGGTGGACATCCGGATGACCTCATTCATGCAGGCATTGACCTTGTTGTGAAAAATCCGGGTATTCCGTATGAAGCACCGCCCGTACAGGCGGCCCTTGCAGCCGACGTTCCGGTTGTGACGGAAGTGGAGATTGCTTACCAGTTGTCGGATGCGCCAATCATTGGCATTACCGGCTCCAATGGAAAAACAACCACAACAACCCTAATCGGTGAGATTCTCGATGCGGCTGGCTTGTCTCCTGTTGTGGCGGGTAATATTGGTACACCGTTGAGCGAACAGGCAGCACATATCACATCTGAACAGAAACTCGTAGCAGAGCTGAGCAGCTTCCAGCTCAAAGGAACAAAGACGTTCCGTCCCGAGATTGGCTGCTTGCTGAATGTGTATGATGCGCACCTCGACTATCATAAAACGAAAGAGGATTACATACAGAGCAAGCAGCACCTGTTCAATAATCAGGATGCATCCAACATTGCGGTACTCAATTATGATAATTCGTTCTGCCGCGAGATGGCAGAGCGGATCGAATCAAGCGTTCTTTGGTTCAGTTCGGTAGAAGAAGTAACACAAGGTAGCTTCGTTCGGGATGGTGCAGTCGTGTTCAAGCGTCCGGTTGCTGGACCATCTGCCGCCCGATTTGCGGATGCTCCAACAGAAGAAGAGATTATTCGCCTGGATGAAATCGCGCTTCCGGGTGCGCACAATCTGGAGAACGTGCTGGCGGCTGTATGCGTGGCGCGTGCGGCCGGCGCATCTGTGGAGGCGCTGCGTCGTGTTCTTTGCACATTTTCTGGTGTAGAGCATCGCCTTGAATTCGTAGCTGAGATTGATGGAGTCAAATACTACAACGATTCAAAGGCAACGAATCCAGAAGCGGCTAGCCGGGCGCTCACCTCGTTTACAGCGCCGATCGTCTGGATTGGCGGTGGACTGGATCGAGGCATTGACTTTAAGGAGCTGGTGCCGATTTTGCGCCAGCATGTAAAAGCGGCAATCGTCTATGGCCAGACCGCTGAAAAATTATTGGACCGGGCAAAAGATGCAGGAATTATTCGGGCGGAGCGCGTCGATACTGTTACGGACGCGGTTAATGAGGCCCACTGTATCGCACATCCGGGAGACATCGTCCTGCTTTCGCCAGCGTGCGCGAGCTGGGACATGTACAAATCGTTTGAAGAGCGGGGGGTCTTGTTTAAGCAGTCCGTGCATAAGCTTAAAACAAGCCCGTAACCGCTGTTCGTTCTGAAGGTTTCCTTATAAAATCAGGAGGTAGAACGGACAGGCATGGTAGGGCAAAATCCTGTGCTGGTTAAGAGGTGTTTTGCATGACCAAGGCCCGTTCCACTCCTGATTTTATTATTATTGTTGTGACATTTGTCCTGCTTGCTGTCGGTGTCATTATGGTGTACAGTTCAAGTGCTGTCGTAGCGGCTCAAAAAGGGGACGCGTTCTTTTTTACAAAGCGACAGCTTATTTTTGCCATACTCGGTGTTGCTGCCATGTTTGTTACGATGAATGTGGATTACTGGGTGTGGAAAAAATGGGCGAAACCCGGTTTGTTCTTCTGTTTCTTCCTGCTCGTGATCGTGCTAATTATTGGTCGGGAAGTAAACGGTGCCAAGTCCTGGCTGGGTATTGGCGCATTTGGCATCCAGCCTGCTGAGTTTACGAAGTTGGGAATGGCTGCGTTTCTTGCGAAATGGCTATCAGATAACCAGAAGGACATTGGTTCTTTCACAAAAGGGCTGGTACCGACATTAGGAATTGTATGTGTAGCGTTCGGTTTGATTATGCTCCAGCCCGATCTAGGAACAGGAACTGTACTGCTTGGTACATCGGTTTTGATGATTTTTATAGCGGGAGCACGTTTGCAGCATCTGTTTGGGCTGGCTTTTCTCGGATTGATCGGATTTGCGGGACTGATTGCGGTTGCCCCGTATCGAATGAAGCGGATTACCGCCTTTATTGATCCATGGCAGGACCCGCTTGGTGCAGGTTATCAGCTCATTCAATCCTTGTATGCGATTGGTCCTGGTGGCTTGATGGGACTTGGCCTTGGAATGAGCCGACAGAAGTTTTTGTATTTGCCAGAGCCATATAATGATTTTATTTTCTCCATCCTGGCCGAGGAACTAGGATTTATCGGCGGGGCCACCGTTCTACTTTTGTTCCTGTTGCTGCTGTGGCGGGGGATGCGGATTGCGGTGACGGCTCCCGATTTATTTGGTAGTTTGCTAGCCACCGGGATTATCGGGATGGTGGCCATTCAAGTTATTATCAATGTCGGGGTTGTTACCGGGCTTTTTCCGGTCACGGGAATTACCCTTCCGTTTTTAAGCTATGGAGGCTCCTCACTTACGCTGATGCTGACCGGGATCGGCGTCCTGCTAAATATCTCGCGTTATTCGCGTGCGTAGCGGGGAAAATTGCGAAGAGAGAAATGGAGTAAAGAGGAGAGGTTTTTATGAACATCGTCATTAGCGGAGGAGGGACGGGAGGGCATATCTACCCGGCCCTCGCTCTCATTCAGGAAATAAAACGGCATGAGCCGGATTCGCGTGTGCTCTACATTGGCACCGAGCGCGGACTTGAGGCTACACTTGTTCCGAAAGAAGGCGTTCCGTTTGAATCCGTTTATATTACCGGATTTAAACGGAGCCTTTCGTTTGAGAACGTCAAAACGGTTATGCGCTTTTTGAAAGCGACAAGTCGGGCAAAGAAGCTGATTCGAGACTTTAAGCCGGATGTAGTAGTCGGCACAGGTGGGTATGTGTGTGGTCCGGTTGTCTATGCAGGTCATGCGCTTGGCATCCCGACACTTATCCACGAGCAGAATGTCATTCCAGGGCTGACCAACAAGTTTCTATCTCGCTATACCGAGCGTGTGGCAGTCACATTTGAAGGGTCTGCGCCTTATTTTCCAGCAGAGAAAACAGTTGTTACCGGCAATCCGCGTGCGAGTGAAGTGGTGCGGGCAAATGGTGAGGCGGGGCTTGCTTCGCTTGGCGTTCCGGCAGGCAAAAAGTATGTGCTCATCGTCGGAGGAAGTCGGGGGGCGAAAGCGATTAATGATGCGGTGATTCAGCTCGTTCCGCATCTTCATGAACATGCTGATTATCATATTATATATGTAACGGGAGAGGTACATTACGAGCAGACTATAAAGGCAATTGGAGATGTGCCGCCGAATATGACGATTCGCCCGTTTATTTATAACATGCCAGAAGTGCTGGCAGGGATTGATCTAATCGTAAATCGTGCCGGAGCGTCGTTCCTTGCTGAGATTACAGCTCTTGGTTTGCCCTCGATCCTTATTCCATCGCCGTATGTAACAAACAATCATCAGGAGAAAAATGGGCGCTGGTTGGAAGAGCAAGGTGCGGCCCGCGTTATTTTGGAATCTGAACTGAGTGGCAAAACACTACTAGAATCGATTGATCATATTCTAAAAGATGAGAGTCTTACGCAAACGATGAGTACCGCCTCACGTTCGCTCGGCCAGACGGATGCGGCAACGCTCGTATACAACGAATTAAAAGCAATTATAAAGGCGCCAAAGTAACACAGTAGGCGCAGTGGGCATACAGTATTCTAGGCGCGTGGCCAACGGGCAAACGCGCATTACGCAGCAAGGAGGAGAGGTTCGATCAATGCAGAAGTTGATGGGAGAGCTTATAGAAGCTAATGTCGGAGCTGTACTTATGAATGAGCCGCTAGCCAATCACACCACATGGAAGATTGGCGGGCCGGCAGATCTACTCATTGAACCGACCGATAGAGAGGCGCTTGCACGCAGTATGAAACTCGTATATAAACATGGCATGCCATGGCGTGTACTTGGAAGAGGGTCTAATCTGCTTGTACGGGACGGGGGAATCCGTGGGGTTGTTTTTAAACTGAATGAAGGGTTTGAACACCTTCATTTTAACGGGGAAGAAGTCGAGGTGGGAGCCGGTTATTCTTTTATTCGCTTAGCGGTAATGGCAGGAAAAGAGGGACTGACTGGACTTGAATTCGCCGGTGGCATTCCTGGTACTGTAGGTGGCGCTATCTATATGAATGCGGGTGCGCATGGCTCGGATGTGTCACGTATTTTGCAAGTTGCTGACGTGTTGCTTGAGAACGGGGAGCAGGTACGCTGGACGAAAGAAGAACTGGGCTTCGGTTATCGCAAATCGATTTTGCAAACACAGCAGGCAATCGTAACAGGTGCTGTGTTCAAGTTGGCCCATGGTGATCGGAAAACAATCGCCGGACAGATGGCATCTTATAAAGATCGTCGTCGTCAAACACAACCGCTCTCGATGCCGTGTGCGGGCAGTGTATTCCGTAATCCACCTGGAGATCATGCAGGGCGTCTAATCGAGAGTGCGGGCCTAAAAGGGATGACTGTGGGAGGAGCTCAGATTTCGGAGAAGCATGCCAACTTTATCGTCAACCTCGGCAACGCCAAAGCACAGGACGTCCTTGATCTGATGCAGCAGGCAAAAGCGATTGTAGCAGAGCGCACAGGTTTTGAACTTGTGCCGGAAGTGCTTGTTATTGGCGAGGCGTAAACGGAGGTGAAATCTTGGAGGCATTCGTAATTGAAGGAGGAGTTCCACTTACGGGAGAATTGCGCATGCAAGGCGCAAAAAATGCTGCGCTGCCGATCCTGGCGGCTACAGTACTCGCCGGTGGCTCATATACCATTTACGATGTTCCTCATCTCTCAGACATTGAAGTAATGCTCAAAATTTTGACTGAACTCGGTGCGGTCTGTCGCCATGAGGCGACGACTGTACATGTAGATACGACAGGACTTACATCATTTGCTGTACCGGAAGAGTTGATGGGGCAGATGCGGTCTTCGATTTTTCTGATGGGGCCGCTTCTTGCACGCTTTGGGGAAGTGATTTTATCACATCCAGGAGGGTGTGCGATCGGCGAAAGAAGGATCAACTTGCATCTGAAAGGGCTCGAAGCGCTCGGCGCTACGATTACGAACCATGACGGATTTATTCGTTGTTCAGCTCAACAACTGCACGGCGGTATGATTTTTCTGGATTATCCAAGTGTCGGAGCAACAGAAAATATCATGATGGCCGCTGTGCTGGCAAAAGGGGAGACGATTCTCTCCAACGCAGCCCGTGAACCGGAGATCATCGATCTACAGAATTTCCTCAATCGGCTCGGTGCGCGTGTACGTGGAGCTGGCACTGATAAAATTATCATTGAAGGGGTAGCGGCACTTCACGCTGCTGATTATCAAGTAATCCCAGATCGTATCGCCGCAGGTACGATGATGTTAGCAGCAGCCATTACCGGTGGGAACATCACCTTGCGCAATGTCAATCCGATGCATATGGTAGCGTTGTTAGATGTTGTAAAACAAAGTGGTGTTGAAATCAAGTATGAGCATGATATAATTACCGTTAAGGGGAAGCGTCCGTTTCATGCTGTAGAGCGCATTATAACCGCACCGTATCCAGGATTTCCAACGGATATGCAGGCGCAGATGATGGCATTTCTTTCGCTTGCTGACGGTTGTAGTATTATGAAGGAAACTGTCTTTGACGGACGGTTTAAGCATGTGAATGAATTATGCCGGCTAGGTGCGAACCTTTATGTAGACTTAAATAATGCGTTTATTCGGGGGGTGCCACACCTTTCGGGCGCCGTTGTGGAAGCAACGGATTTACGTGCCGGTGCGGCGCTTTTGATTGCCGGGCTGGCTGCGGAAGGAGAAACGATTGTCACTCGTATCCATCACATTGACCGTGGATATGACCGAATTGAAGTGCAGCTTGCAAGTCTTGGAGCTCGCATTCGGCGCCAGTCGTAAACCATATACTGACAAATGAAGCGGCATATGTATCGTATGCCGCTTTTGTAAGTTTAAGAGGAGAGAAAAGCGAGGGATGGTGAATGGCCAAGCTTGAAAAAGTGCCGCATTTGCGGCAGGAGAAGCGAAAGAAAAACACGAACCGCCAGCTGCTTGGGCTGATGCTATTGTTTTTTCTTGTTGTATTGCTCGTACTTTTCTTTCGCTCATCCATGAGCCGAGTGCAGGATATTTCGGTAACCGGCACGGAAATCGTTAAAGCTGATGAGGTAGTGCAGCAATCGCAGGTCAAATTGAATATGCAGTATTTATTTGTGGACACAGATAAGGTGGCGGCTTCTATTAAAAACAGTATACCGGCGATCGATACAGTTCGTGTCGAGAAATCGTTTCCCGGGAAAGTACGAATTATCGTAAAAGAAAAGCAGCGTGTCGCACTGTGGATGGATGGGCGTGGAACGCTTTATCCTGTCACAGCCATGGGTGATATTTTAAAAGAATATGCGAATCCGAGAGACTCTGTGGACAAGCCTATCATTCGCCAGTGGCAGACCGCAGCGCTTCTGCCGAAGTTTGCGGTGGAACTAGCAAAAATGGATCAGGGAATTAGACAGCAGATCTCAGAGATTAGTCATCAGCCGTCCGCAAGTGATCCTGAAAGAGTTATTCTATTTATGAAAGATGGTTACGAAGTACATACGACTGTTACTGATTTTGCCCGAAATATGGCCTGGTATCCCTCCTTTGTTCAAAGCTTGAAGCGGGAAGGGCGCGTGGAAGGGATTATCAATCTTTCAGAGGTGAAGTGGTTTGAGCCTTACAAACAGCAGCAGCAGCAAAAGCAGGGAGAAAGTGACAAAAAGTCTTAAAGTGCGGCGGATTCATGTGTATTTAAGTAGTGTGCTGCTTATGTTCGGGTTTATCGTTGCCTATTCTGTGCAGGTAACAGACCGGAACAACCATGAAGTAGGAGATCGGTCAGACAGTGAATGGAAACAAAAAGTCCGACTGAATGAGAAAATCATTCATGAGAAAGAAACAAATGAAATGCTGCAGGAGCGTCTGCAAAAGCTACGTACAGAAGTAAATACAAAAGAAAAAGATCTGTCGGAGCGCCAGGCGATTTCTCAGCAGGTCGTGCATGAGCTTGAAATGCTGCGGATGCAGGCAGGTCTAACCCCAGTTTTTGGGCAGGGTGTGACGGTTACGCTTGAAGACAGCAAAACTGCCCGTGATTTCCAAAACATTGCAGATGGCATTGTACACGACCAAAATTTGCGCGATGTAGTGAATGAACTGTTTGCGGCAGGGGCGGAAGGCATCGCGATTAATGATCAACGCCTCGTTAGTGGATCAAGTGTCCGCTGCGTTGGTCCGACGATTATCGTCAATGACATTAAGTTGGCGCCGCCGTTCGTCATCCGAGCAATCGGGGAGAAGGAAACACTCGTAGCAGCGCTGAAAATGCCGGGCGGGATTATTGATGGATTAAAACAGCGGACCATCGGTGTGACGATTAGCGATTCCAATCGAATCGAGCTACCGGCCTATGTCGGAGAGAATAACGATAAGAAAGTGATTAACCTGCGGGAAGAAAGTAATGGGGGGGAGGGAAAGAATGAAAAATAATCGGCAGGTCCCATTCATAATTACTGGCGTAAGTATTATTATTGGAGTCATGCTAGCGATCCAATTTCGTTCTAACCAGCCCTCTCTTACTATGCAGAAGCAAGACGTTTTTCAGCTTCGGCAAAATCTTCAGAAAGAGATGGAAACTCATCAGAAACTTCTTGGGGACATCTCTAAATATAGTACGCTTCTTTCTGAATACAATACTTCTATGGATGAGGGAAGCAGCCCAAAAGTGATTGCGGACGAGCTGGCACGTATCAAAAAAGAGAATGGTTTTACAGAAGTGAATGGGAAAGGAATCATCCTAACAATTGCTGAAAATGGGTCTGCGGAACTAACGCCGGAGAAGCTGCAGTCTCCTGTTATTGATCAGGATTTGACAGATCTGACAAGTTTATTGTTTGCGAATGGAGCGAAAGCGATCTCCATAAACGGCCATCGTCTTATTGTGAATAGTTCGATTCGCACAGTCGGAGAAGGGATTCAGGTTGATACGCATTCAATTAGTATGCCATATGTATTGCATGTATTAGGTGATCCGCAGAGCCTTGAAGCGGCTGTACGCTTGCCAGGAGCAGATCGACAGTCGATGGAGGACTGGTTTCATTTTCTCAATAAGAAATTTATTCTTGAAAAAAAAGATAATCTAATCGTTCCTGCTTACACAGGAAACAGTAAGGTTCGATATATGAAATTACTTGAAAACAAAGGAGCGTAATAAACGATGTGGCTACCTGTACTCGGTTTAGTAATCGGGGTCATTCTTGGCCTCTCGTTTGAAGTTCGCGTTCCGGAAGAATACAGCAGCTACCTATCGATTGCGTTGCTTGCTGGTCTGGATACGATATTTGGCGGAATTCGCGCCTATCTGGAAGACTTTTTTGATATTAAAGTTTTCATGTCTGGCTTCTTTTTTAATACTCTTTTAGCGGCAGGCCTGGCCTTTTTAGGTGTATATATGGGAGTAGACTTATATTTAGCTGCGATCTTCGCTTTTGGTGTTCGTTTATTTAATAACATTGCGGTAATTCGCCGAATTCTGATTGGTCGTTGGTTTAAGGATAAGGAGAAAAAAGATATGAATGGGTCTTTGTAATTTTTTTGCTTTTTTCTTGCCGAAAAAAAAGGGGAAAAAACATAGTGTGTGGAAGTAGATTAGGTGAATTAATTTTAACGACAAATTTGAGCGAATTTAACGCAAAGAGGAGGTGCCAAATATGAACAACAACGAATACATCGTAAGCTTAGATATTGGTACATCCAAAGTCAGAGTAATCATTGGAGAGATTAATAGCGGAAGTATTAATATTATCGGAGTCGGAACGGCGGATTCGCATGGAATTAAGAAGGGTGCGATTGTGGATATTGATGAAACGGTTCAGGCCATTCGTGAAGCTGTAGAAAAAGCGGAACGCATGGTCGATTTGCCAATTCATCACGTTGTAGTCGGAATTTCCGGTAATCATATACAACTTCAGGCGAGTCAGGGAGTAGTTGCCGTATCGAGCGAAAATCGCGAGATCGGTGATGACGACATTGAGCGTGTTATGAAAGCAGCACAGGTGGTTGCGATTCCGCCGGAGCGAGAGATTATCGACGTTGTTCCTGTTCAATATATCGTAGATGGACTCGGAGAAATCAGTGATCCGAGGGGCATGCTTGGCGTGCGTCTGGAGATGGAAGGAACGATTATTACCGGGTCAAAGACGGTTATACATAACATTATGCGCTGTGTAGAACGAGCAGGTTTATCAATTGTCGGAATGTATCTAATGCCGCTTGCGTCCAGTGAAATTGCCTTGACGAAGGATGAGAAAAATCTTGGAGTGGTTCTCGTAGATATTGGTGCTGGTTCTACTACGGTATCGGTATTTGAACTTGGTACATTAAGTGCTTTTTCTGTACTTCCGATTGGTGGAGAATACATCACGAATGATATCGCGATTGGGCTTAGAACGACGACAGAGGAAGCAAAGCAAATCCAGATGAAGAGTGGCTGTGCACTTGTGGAGGAAGCGAGTGAGGACGAGCGTTTCCATGTGAAGCGAATTGGCAGTGATGTAGATAAGGAGTTTACACAGATCGAGCTTGCCAGTATTATCGAGCCACGTGCGGCAGAGATTTTTGAACTTGTGGAAGACGAACTTGAAGCTCTTGGATATGATGCGACGATTCCTAACGGTTTTGTTTTAACCGGAGGAGTGGCCAGTATCCCAGGACTGTTGGAGTTAGCACGCTATGAGCTTCAGGCGCCTGTGCGTATTGCCATTCCGGATTATATCGGAGTGCGTGACCCTGGATTTACAGCGGGAGTGGGATTGATCAAATACGCTTCCAGATACTATATGAATCAGATGCCGCAACAGTTAGAGACGAAGCAAAGTCAACCGAAAGCGGTACGCAAGCAGCCAGCTGTACCGAAAGCTTCGAAAGAGCATAAGGAGCAAGGCGGACTCGTCCGAAAAATGAAAGATTGGTTCAGCGAATTTATTTAGAACGGTTTGCATGATAAGTGGGGGGGACTTTATTACATGTTGGAATTCGACCTTGAAATGGATACACTAGCACAAATAAAAGTAATTGGGGTTGGGGGCGGCGGAAGTAACGCTGTAAACCGAATGATTGAAGGTGGTATTCAGGGCGTTGAATTCATCTCAGTCAATACAGATTATCAGGCTTTAAATCTGTCCAAAGCACAGCATAAGCTGCAGATTGGTGGGAAGCTTACACGTGGTCTTGGAGCCGGAGCGAATCCAGAAGTCGGTAAGAAAGCAGCGGAAGAAAGCCGTGAACAATTGGAGCAGGCGCTGCGCGGAGCGGATCTCGTGTTTGTGACAGCCGGTATGGGCGGCGGTACAGGTACGGGAGCCGCGCCGGTTATTGCAGAGATCGCCAAGGAAATTGGGGCGCTTACAGTAGGCGTAGTAACACGACCATTCACATTTGAAGGACGCAAGCGTTCCACGCAAGCAGATAGCGGGATTGCTTGTCTAAAAGAGAAAGTAGACACACTTATCGTTATTCCAAATGACCGTCTGCTTGAAATTGTAGATAAGAATACACCGATGCTCGAAGCATTCCGTCAAGCAGATAATGTGCTGAGTCAGGGTGTACAGGGGATCTCAGACTTGATTGCCGTTCCGGGCTTGATTAACCTCGATTTCGCAGATGTCAAAACGATTATGACGGAGCGTGGTTCTGCCTTGATGGGAATCGGGATTGGAACAGGTGAGAACCGTGCAGCAGAAGCGGCACGACGTGCAATCTGCAGTCCGCTTCTTGAAACATCAATTGACGGCGCACGTGGTGTGTTGTTGAATATTACAGGCGGTACAAACTTAAGCTTGTATGAAGTAAACGAAGCGGCGGATATTGTAGCATCTGCTTCTGATCCAGAAGTGAACATGATTTTTGGTTCAGTAATTAATGAGAATCTGAAAGATGAGATCATTGTAACTGTAATTGCAACTGGCTTTGAAGAGGCTCAACAGGCAAACTTGCGCCGTGCACAGGCGGATGCGAGTCAGAAAGGTACGGCGCAAGCTGGAAACTTAAAGCCAATGCGTCGCCAGCGCGCTGTTGAGGTGGATGTAGAAGAGGAAGAAGTGCAGCAGGCTCCAGCAGCTCGCATGGAGCCGCGGACAGGTGGTTCTTCGCTAAACAATCTCGATAATCTCGACATTCCAACGTTCCTGCGCAACCGCCGGAGTCGAAAGAAGTAGTTTATAAGAAAATAGAAGAGGCTGTCTCGAAGCCGTAACATGGCGATTGAGACAGCCTCTTTCTTATGTCGATTTCACCTGAAAAAACGAAGCTGTCGATCATGAATACGTGCAAGCAACAACTGGGAAATAATCGCTCCCATAAGCGCAAACAGCATATCCCACTGTGAATCCCATACATCGCCTTGGGTGCCAAGGAACGCGTCTGCAGCCGTCCCGGTAGCTAAGGCCATTCCAAACTCAAGCAGCTCGTAAAAGGCACTAAAAGCGAGACAAATGCTTACGACAAGAAAGAAAAGCCAACCGTAACCTCTGACAACTTGTTTACGTATCAAAATCTCTCTCGCTAGTATCGCCGGAACGAATCCTTGTGCCAAGTGGCCGAGCCGGTCATAATAATTCCGATCCAGATCATACGCATCACGCAGCCAGTTAAATAGCGGCACCTCAGCATATGTATAATGTCCACCTATTACTAGAATAAGTGCATGTACCCAGATCAGCCCATATAAAAGCGGCGTAAGTCGAAACGTATGGTATGTTCGCACAAGAATCAGCCCCCCAATCACTGCAGGAGCCACTTCTAAATACCACGTAAAACGATCTTTGGGAGCAATCCCGGACCAGATGAAGATAAGCAGAAAACTTGCCAGGAGCAGAAGAGGCAAGCGTGCATGGATTTGCTTCATAAGAGCCCCCTTTTAACTAGTTTTCTCTATTATACAAAAACTTGCAGGTGGAATAGTTATTTCGTTTTATCGTTTTTTGTCGGATTCCCCCTAAATTCTCCTCATAATTTGTCTGAATTTTTCATACGATTTAGGGACAATGCTATTGTCTTCTATGTGATAATGAAAGCGTACAGGGTTACCCGTGAAAGGAGGACGGGATGGGATGGTGATGTATGCCGACATTGTGTTTGTCACCAATGCTGTGATTGACTATACACTACTTGTTGCGACTGGAACGGTATGTCGGCAACCGATGCGTCGGAGGCGTCTGTTGCTTGCCTCTTTCATAGGAGCTGTGTATACTATTTTTTTATTTTTTCCGCCTTTATCGTTTGCGTTTACTTTAATAGCTAAGTGGTTATTTTCTTGCCTGATGCTTTTTATCGCATTTGGCTGGACAAATGCGTGGACAATGCTGCGCTTGCTTGCCGCGTTGTATGGAGCTTCTTTTTTCATCGGAGGTGGCCTGTTTGCACTTCATTATTACATGGAGCAGCAAAGTGAGATCGTTAACGGAATTATTGTGACGCATACCGGAATGAAACCGGCTCTCTGGTTGCTTGTTCTTGGATTCCCCGTTCTCTGGTGGGGGGTACAAAGTGGATATCGGGCGTTGAAGGCAAGTCGCCAGACAGATGTACAGCATGTTAGGCTTGAAATCGAGTTGTTTACACATACCGTTTCCTGTATAGGGTTTATTGACACGGGCAACCGGCTGCACGATCCACTTACTCGTGCGCCGGTTACCATTACGGAGCTTGCTATCTGGGATGAGGCCATTCCGGAAGCGCTTATGGCTCAGATTGCAGCGGGCATGCCAGATGCAGTGCAATTATCTGATGAGGAATATCACTGGTTTGAACGCATTCGCTTTATTCCATATCGGACAGTGTCGAGTGAGACGAATTTGCTTATCGCACTTCGACCAGATGCCGTGAGGGTGTACACCGAAAGTGAAGTCTATCAACCGGAAGGCATGTTAATTGGTCTGCGCAAAGGCGCCTTGTCATCAGGTGGCACGTATCAGGCGATTGTTCATCCACAGGCGTTCGCAGGAGAACATCATCTTGCGTCGTAATAAAAAAGGGGGAAGCATAATGATGGTCAAGCTGCGACTTGTTGTTCAATTGTGGTGGTACCGCCTGCTTATACGGCTTGGTACTCGCACAGAAGAAGTACATTATATCGGAGGTAGCGAAGCGCTGCCACCACCTTTAAATCGGGAAGAAGAAGAATATTTGCTGGGTCGTCTGCATACGAATGATCCGGCGATTCGTTCGATACTCATTGAGCGTAATTTACGACTTGTTGTGTACATTGCTCGTAAATTTGAGAACACAGGCATTAATATTGAAGATCTGGTCAGCATTGGTACAATCGGCTTAATTAAAGCGGTCAATACTTTCGATCCTGAGAAGAAAATCAAGCTGGCTACGTATGCATCGCGCTGTATTGAAAATGAGATTTTGATGTTTTTGCGTCGCAACAGCAAAATAAAATCAGAAGTATCGTTTGACGAGCCGCTAAATATTGACTGGGACGGCAATGAATTATTGCTCTCTGATGTGCTAGGAACAGAGAATGATATTATTTACCGTGATCTTGAGGAGCAGGTAGACAAGAAGCTGCTGTATAAGGCGCTTAATAAGCTGAGTGCGCGTGAGCGTGTGATTATGGAGATGAGATTCGGGCTAAATGGAGAAGAGGAGAAAACGCAGAAAGATGTAGCTGATATTCTTGGAATTTCTCAGTCATACATCTCACGTCTTGAGAAGCGTATTATCAAACGGCTGCAAAAAGAGTTTAATAAGATGCTGTAAACGTGTGAATTGCAGGGCAATTCGGAAGCGACAGTCTCACGATTGTCCTGCATAATTTTTCCCCTGGCGGAGATACTTATCTGTAACGCTGGCTCCATCAGGAGGGAAACATACGTGACACGTAACAAGGTAGAAATCTGCGGCGTAGATACAGCTAAGCTTCCCGTACTGACGAATGTGCAGATGAGGGATTTGTTTGCGAGGCTGCAGAGCGGAGAATACACAGCAAGAGAGCAATTAGTAAATGGCAACTTACGCCTGGTGTTAAGCGTGATCCAGCGCTTCAACAATCGTGGAGAATACGTTGATGACTTGTTTCAGGTTGGCTGTATTGGGCTAATGAAAGCCATTGATAACTTTGATTTGAGCCAGAATGTCAAGTTTTCAACGTATGCGGTTCCGATGATTATTGGAGAGATTCGCCGGTATTTGCGGGACAACAATCCTATTCGCGTCTCCCGCTCACTGCGCGACATTGCGTACAAGGCATTGCAAGTACGTGATACGTTGACTAACAAAAATTCACGCGAACCAACCATTCATGAAATATCGGAAGTGCTCAATGTGCCAAAGGAAGATGTGGTGTTTGCACTTGATGCCATTCAAGACCCGGTATCATTGTTTGAGCCGATTTATCAGGATGGTGGTGATCCGATTTTTGTCATGGATCAGATTAGTGACGAGCGGAACAAGGACAGCCAGTGGACAGAAGAGATTGCCCTTCGTGAGGCGATGCGTCGTCTAAGTGAGCGGGAGAAAATGATTTTATCGATGCGCTTCTTTGAAGGAAAAACCCAGATGGAAGTCGCGGACGAAATCGGCATCTCGCAAGCACAAGTGTCGCGCTTGGAGAAAGCAGCAATTTCACAAATGCATAAGCATGTACAGTAAAAATAACATACGTAAATAAGTGAAAAGAGTCCGCTCCCTTTGAGGGAATACGGACTCTTTTCACTTATTTATTTGAAGTATTTTGCATAAATCTTGTCATATGTGCCATCTGCTTTTACAGCTTTAAGACCTTGGTTGAGTTTATCAAGCAACTCTTTGTTACCTTTTTTAACTGCGATGCCGTATTGTTCTTGATTGATTGTTTTATCTTCTACGATTTTTACATCATCGAGATGAAGCTGTTCTTTAAACTTTTTAATTACCGCGTTATCAGCTACAACTGCATCAATACGTCCATTTTTCATATCATCAATTGCGCTGGCAATATCATCGAAGCCTTTTAATCCTGTGTATCCTTTACCAAACTTATCTTCCACAACTGTTTGACCAGTTGTACCGGATTGAACGCCGATTTTTTTGCCTTTCAGGTCAGCAATTGTATTTACATTTGTTACTGAATTTTTGATGAGGATAGATTGCTTAGCTGTAAAATACGGATCTGTGAAATCAAATTGTTTTTTTCGATCGTCGTTCATTGTAATGCCCGCAATACCTGCTTTGATTGAATCATTCTCAAGGCCAGCCATCATTGGGTCCCAGCCAACGTGCTTCACTTCAATATCGAGTTTTTGTGACTTGGCGATAGCGTTGATGAGATCAATATCGAAGCCTTCCGGTTTACCGTCTGGAGTGAGAGATTCAAACGGAGGGAAGGATGCGTCTGTACCTACGACAATTTTGTTAGCTGCCTGGCCGTCTCCCTTGCTGCCACAGCCAACAGCGAATACTGTCAGGGCGAGCATAGCGATGAGAAGGGCCGTCCATTTTTTCTTCATCTATGAGTTCCTCCTGCTTTACATTGTTTATTTATAAACGTATGTCGATAAGTATACAAATCGAATTTTATTCTGACAAGGGATTTGGGACAAAACGCACTTTTAGGACATTTCGTAAAATTTGAACATATACTAGCAGTACAAAATAGGCTGAAGACGAAGAATGGGGTGGAGCAGATGATTAAGATTTCTGAGTTCCAGGAAAAGGATGTCGTGAACGTGGTAGACGGCAAAAACCTGGGCCAGGTAACGGATCTTGAAATTAACTTGCAGGTTGGGCGGGTCGAAGCGATTGTTGTACCGGGCAAGGGAAATGGAAAATTTTTCGGCTTTTTTGGCGGAGGTGAGGACATTACGATTCCATGGCGCAATATTGTAAAAATCGGGCGTGATGTTATTCTAGTACGAATGGATGATGTACCAATTGCAGCCAAACCGGGGGAACATTTGTCATAACCTTTCCTTTTCTTATACATCACACAATGATAAGATTCAGTATATAAGGAGGGAGACGATGGAACCGTTCGGTTTACAGGATGAGGAAACCGCTCTCCGCTTGATCAATTGGGAAGCAAGGTGGCCGGAGCTGGTCGCAGGGTTTTCTACGCGAAATGGTGGAACGAGCAGCGGATATTATACAAGTTTGAACTGTGGTTTGCATGTTGGGGATGATGGAGATGCTGTAAGAGAGAATCGTCGTCTGCTGGCAGAAGCCAATGGGTTTGACTTTGCAGCATGGACGTGCGCCGAGCAGGTGCATGGCGGTGCGGTGCATATTGTGGAGGCAGAGACACGCGGTACGGGGCGTCTTGCACATGACGAGGCGATCAAGGACACAGATGGACTGCTAACGGAGCATGCGGGTATATTTCTGGCGTCGTTTTATGCAGATTGTGTGCCGTTGTTTTTTTATGCGCCGAGCCACCGTGTGATCGGGGTTGCACATGCGGGCTGGAAGGGAACGGTAGCAAACATTGGCGCTGAGATGGTGCGGCAGATGGGTGAGCGATGGCAGATTGCACCGGAAGAGATTTATGCAGCGATTGGTCCGTCAATCAGGTCATGTTGTTATGAAGTAAATGATGTAGTGGCAAATCGGGTACAGGATGTCCTAGCATCGCGTGCGGAACAGGTGCTAAAGGCGAAAGATGACGGGAAATATATGTTGAATTTACAAGAAACAAATCGAATTTTACTTCTCGCAGCAGGAATTTTGCCAGAGCATATCGAAGTCAGTCATTTATGTACGAGTTGTCGCACGGACTTGTTCTTCTCGCATCGAAAAGAAGCAGGGAAAACAGGGCGAATGACCGCGTTCATTGCGTTGAAAGAGGGGTAAGGAAGTACGTTGGCATATATGGATATCGAATGCAATCTCCGGCATGTTCGTGAACGCATTGCACAGGCGTGTGTACGCGTCAATCGTTCACCGGAAGACGTAGAAATTGTAGCAGTAACGAAGTATGTGTCGCTTGCGACAACGCAGGCGGCAGTAAAAGCAGGAATTCGTCATCTTGGCGAAAGCCGGACGCAGGATGCTATTCCGAAGTGGAACGCGCTTGGCGCAGATGCGGCAGTGTGGCATTTTATCGGTCATCTACAGACGAATAAGGTGCGGGAGATGATCGGACGCTTTCCATATGTCCATTCCCTGGATCGTCTGTCACTTGCACAAGAACTCAATAAGCGTGGGTCGGCAGCAGGCGTAACAACGAAATGCTTTTTGCAGGTGAATATTTCAGGAGAAGAGTCTAAAAATGGACTCTCTCCAGAGGAAGCGTCTGACTTTTTGCATGCTGTACAAGATCTTACACATCTTGAAGTAATTGGCCTCATGACGATGGCACCTTATACGGAAAATCCTGAAGAGACTAGGCCTGTATTTCGGGGCTTACGTGAACTGCGTGACCGCTTGCAGGAACAAAATATTCCAAATGCGTCGCTTACGCATCTAAGTATGGGAATGTCTAATGATTATGAGATCGCCGTGGAAGAAGGCGCGACATTCATTCGACTCGGTTCCACGCTTGTCGGTGATGAACGTGAATAAATGCTAAGCAAAGGAGAGCGATGAACGATGGGCGTTGTAAACAAGCTTAAAGAGTTTTTCGGACTGAACGGCGAACCGGAAGTGTATGAGGAGATTATCGAGGAGCCGGACTACGAAGACGAAGAAGAATATGCTAAGCCAGCGCGTAAATCCCGTGCGGCGAGCGGAAACAATGTTGTCAGCCTGCACGCCGTCAAAGAGCAGTCGCCTCGCCTCGTGCTGGTAGAGCCGAAGTCATATGAAGAAGTGCAGGACATTTCTGATCACTTATGTTCGCGCCGTGGGGTTGTGATTAACTTGCAGCGAGTGCCGAATGAACAAGCGAAGCGGATTATTGATTTTCTTGGAGGAACCGTCTACGCCATTAATGGCACCATTCAGCGTGTTGGACATAAAACGTTTTTATGTCTTCCGGAAAATATGGAGATGCAAGGGAATATTACAGAAATGATGTTTGATGAACGTACGTAGTTGAGGTGAGAAAATGGAGCAGGTTTTAAATTTTATACCGCTAGCTTTTAAGATTTACTATTTCATGATCATTGTGTATATTTTGATGTCATGGGTTCCGCAGGTACGGGAGACATCGTTGGGAGAAATATTAGGCAAACTTGTTGAGCCATATTTAGAGATTTTCCGACGATTTATTCCACCGCTTGGTGTGATTGATATCTCACCGATTGTTGCGCTTATTGCACTTCAATTTGCCCAGAGTGGGTTGATGAGCATCATTGATAAGTTTGTGACATTATGAGTTTATATGATCATTTTCGGCCGGAAGAGCGCCCGTTTGCAGAAAGGGTGGAGGAGTGGGCCGCGCGTGTGCGGGATCGGTATGAACGAATCCATACCGACTTTCTTGACCCGCGGCAGGCGTTTATTGTCCGCTCCCTTGCCGGGCGAGAGCCGGGTGTATACATAGCAGAAGATGGTGGATATGAAGGAGCAGAGCGGACGCGTATCGTTTTGCACCCGGAATATATGGAACCAGAACCGGATGAATTCGGAGTCGCAGTCTTGCAGGTTCAGGGAACGAACCAGTTCCTTACACTTGCACATCGTGATTATCTGGGGGCGCTCATTGGGCTTGGCATTAAGCGGGACAAGTTTGGAGATATTCTCGTACATGAAGAGGGTGCTCAGCTTATCGTGGCCCGTGAGATTGTCGATTATATACGAATACATATGACGCAGGTACACCGCATTCATGTGCGGATCGAAGAAGTGCCGATCACCGCTGTACGTGTGCCACCACAAACATTTCGTCGGACCACGTTTACGGTACAGTCGCCGCGCCTTGATGCGATTATCGGAGATGTATATCGGCTCTCACGTGCGAAGGTACTGACCCCGATTCAAAACGGGCGTGCTCGCGTCAATTGGCGTGAAGTAAATGACCCTTCGTTTCGGCTTGTCGCAGGAGATGTTGTTTCTTTCAAAGGATTTGGCCGCTTTCGCGTAGCAGAAGTGGGTGGCGAGACGAAAAAAGGGCGTATTCGAATTGAAATCGATATTGTTGAATAAGAAGAAGGAGGTGCCTGTTGTGTCACTGACACCACTAGATATCCATAATAAAGAGTTTAGTCGGGTATTCCGCGGGTATGATGAAGATCAGGTAAATGAATTTCTCGATCAAATTATTAAAGAGTTTGATATGCTGCTCAAGGAAAAACGACAGTTGGAAGAGCGCGTGGGAACGCTAAATGAGAAGCTGTCCCAGTTTGCTAATATTGAAGAGACGTTAAAGAAATCACTTGTTATGGCCCAAGAAGCAGCTGACGAACTGAAAGTGAATGCGCGTAAGGAAGCACAGCTAATTGTGAAGGAAGCAGAAAAGAATGCGGATCGTCTCATTAATGACGCCCTGGCTAAATCCCGCAAGCTTGTATCCGAGATTGATGAACTGAAGCGCCGCGCCTCTGTTTATCGGATGCGTTTTCGTTCCATGCTGGAAGCACAGCTTGAGATGCTGGACGCGGGTGATTGGGAGAATTTCGAGAAGATCGAAGACGAACTGGTAAGCCCGGTAGAGGAGTAAACCGCGGTACGACACAGGTTGACGCGAGGGTATGACTGTTCTATACTTTGGAACATACACCGCGCTTTTTCAGGGATTGTATTAAAAGGCCTTCTCGTCCCGTCTTGCCGGACTTGAGAAGGCTCTTTTTGATAGAGTAAGACACTATATAGCCTAGGAGTTGAACGAAAGATGGATTATAGCAAGACGCTGAATCTGCCGAAAACGGAGTTCCCGATGCGCGGCAATTTGCCAACACGAGAGCCACAGGTGCAGGCATGGTGGGACGAACAGGATATGTATGCGAAAGTGCAGGAGCGTACAAAAGGCCGTCCGAAATTTATTCTGCATGACGGACCTCCGTATGCGAACGGCGATATTCATATCGGTCACGCACTGAATAAAGTTATTAAAGATATGATTGTTCGCTACAAATCAATGGCCGGTTTTGATGCACCGTACGTGCCAGGCTGGGATACACACGGCCTGCCGATTGAGCATGCGATCATTAAAAATGAAAAAATTGACCGTCATAAAGTCGGCGTCGTCGAATTCCGTGAGCGCTGCACCGAGTATGCATATAGCTATGTAGAAAAGCAAAAAGGTCAGTTCCAGCGTCTTGGTATTCGTGGCGACTGGGCAAATCCATATATCACGCTGAAGCCAGAATATGAAGCGCGTCAAATTAAAATATTCGGCGAAATGGCGAAAAAAGGCTATATTTATAAAGGATTGAAAGCTGTTTACTGGTCGCCGTCTTCTGAAACTGCACTGGCAGAAGCAGAAATTGAATACAAAGACAAACAATCAACTTCGATCTATGTGGCATTTCCGGTTGTAGAAGGAAACGGGAAGCTTGCAGAAGGCGACAAGGTAGTCATCTGGACAACAACCCCGTGGACGATTCCGGCTAACCTGGCAATCGCGATTCATCCGGATTTAGAATATTCACTCGTTCAAACAGAGGCGGGTCGCTTCCTTGTGGCATCCGGCTTGCTGGATACTGTAGCGAAAACAATCGGCTGGGAAAATGTTGAGACTGTTCACACGTTTACGGGCGCAGAACTGCAAGGTGTTGTTTGCCGTCATCCGTTATACGACCGCAAATCCCCGCTTCTGCCGGGTGAACACGTAACACTTGATGCTGGTACGGGTTGTGTACATACTGCACCAGGACATGGGGAAGATGACTTTAACATTGGTCAGAAGTACGGTCTGGATGTATTATGTCCGGTTGATGAGCGCGGTATGATGACGAAAGAAGCACCGGGCTTTGAAGGTATGTTCTATGAGAAAGCTAATCCGGTTGTACTGGAGAAGCTGACAGAAGCAGGTGCGCTGCTTCATAAAAATACGATTACCCACTCGTACCCGCATGACTGGCGTTCGAAGCAGCCGATCATTTTCCGGGCGACAGAGCAGTGGTTCGCATCGATTGATGGCTTCCGTGAGCAGATGCTTGAAGCAATCAAACAGGTGAAATGGGTACCGCACTGGGGCGAACAACGCCTGCACAACATGATCGCAGACCGGGGAGACTGGTGTATTTCCCGTCAGCGTGTATGGGGTGTGCCGATTCCGATCTTCTACTGCCGTGATTGTAATGAGCCGATCATTAATGATACAACGATTGACCATATCTCTGACTTATTCCGCCGCGAAGGTTCATCTGCATGGTTCGCACGCGAAGTGGAAGAGTTAATGCCGCAAGGAACTGCGTGTCCGAAATGCGGAGGTGCACATTTCCGCAAAGAAACAGACATTATGGATGTATGGTTTGACTCCGGTTCAAGCCATGAAGCGGTTCTGCGTGAGCGTGAAGAACTGGCCTGGCCAGCGGATCTGTATCTTGAGGGTTCTGACCAATACCGTGGCTGGTTCAACTCGTCACTGTCTACATCAGTAGCTGTATACGGGCAGGCTCCGTACAAAGGCGTATTAAGCCACGGCTTTACCCTTGATGGCGAAGGCCGCAAAATGTCGAAATCGGTTGGAAATGTAATTGCACCGCAAAAAATCGCGGATCAGCTTGGTGCCGATATCCTCCGTCTTTGGGTATCGTCAGCGGATTATCAGGCGGACGTGCGGATTTCTGATGGAATTCTGAAGCAAATTGCGGAAACATACCGCAAAATCCGTAACACATTCCGCTTCCTGTTGAGCAATCTGGAAGGTTTCGATCCAGCAACAGATCTTGTGCCGATTGCTGACATGGACGAGTTGGATCGTTATATGATGATTAAAAACCAACATGTCATTGAAAAAGTGCGCAAAGCGTATGATGAATACCAGTTCCATACGGTGTACCATACGATTCATAATTTCTGCACAGTGCAGTTGAGTGCACTCTATCTTGATATTTCTAAAGATCGTCTGTATGCAGATGCGAGTAAGGATGTGCGCCGCCGCTCAGCGCAGACGGTTATGTATACGATCCTGTTTGATCTTGTTCGTCTGCTTACGCCGATCATCCCACATACAGCGGATGAGGTGTGGAAATACATTCCGGGCACTGATGTGATCAGTGTACAACTGACAGACATGCCGGATGTACAAACAAACGTATTCGATGATGCGCTCGAAGCGAAATGGGACCGCATTGTCGAGATTCGTGATGAGATACTCAAGGCGCTTGAAGAAGCACGCCGTGATAAAGTAATCGGTCAGTCGCTTGCGGCGTCGGTTGCCATTTATCCAGATGCATCTGTAGCGGAAGCACTTGCACCAGTAGCGGGAGCACTGCCTGAACTACTCATTGCATCTCATGTAGAACTGCATACAGCAGGTGAGGCAGCACCGGATCATGCAGTAGCACTTGAAGGATTGAAAGTTGTGGTTCAACCAGCAGACGGTGAGAAATGCGAACGCTGCTGGATCATCACACCGGAAGTTGGCCAGGACGCGGAGCACCCAACATTGTGCCCACGTTGTGCGACGGTTGTAGCGGATGAACACGCATAATAAATAAAGAGAGAAACGAGGGGGAAAAGACGTTTTTTTCCTCCTTTTTTCTGCACATAAAGTGAAGGAGTGTGCGAGAATGTTATATTATATGATCGCGCTAGTGGTCTTTCTTATTGACCAGGGAACGAAGTGGCTGATTGTCAAAAGCATGAACATCGGTGAGTCCATTCCGATTTGGGAAGGTGTGTTTAATTTGACTTCACACCGCAATCGGGGAGCAGCCTTTGGGATTTTGCAGAATCGGCGAGTGTTTTTTATCGTTATTACGATAGTGATTATTATCGGTATTATTTGGTATATGCGTAAGATAATGCAAGAAAGCAAACTGCTTGCATTGGCACTTGCGCTAATTTTAGGTGGGGCGGTCGGTAATTTTTATGATCGTCTGCTGACAGGTGAAGTCGTTGATTTCTTTGATTTCACGCTGATTCACTACCCAATCTTTAACGTGGCGGATTCAGCGATTGTGATTGGGGTTGGATTGTTTATTCTGGATGTAATACGCGATATGATAGGACAGCGACAGGAGAGAATGAATGGATAACAAACAGCGTTATGAGTTGTATGATTGGACGGTAGACCCAGCAGATACCGGGGAGCGGATTGATAAATTTCTAACCGGGGTTCAGGAGGAAGGCTGGTCGCGCAGTCAACTACAAGGCTGGCTTAAAGACGGCCTCGTTTCTGTAAATGGAAAGGCTGTGAAAGGCAGCTACCGTTTAAAAGAAGATGATGAGGTTGTGCTGCGGGTACCACCTGCTCGCGAGATGGATATTGCGGGTGAGCCGATGGATCTTGACATTGTTTATGAAGACAGTGATGTAGTCGTCGTGAACAAACCGCGTGGCCTCGTGGTTCACCCTGCACCAGGGCATTACAGCGGCACGCTAGTGAACGGATTGCTTGCACACTGCAAAGACCTATCCGGCATTAACGGTGTAATGCGTCCGGGGATTGTCCACCGGATCGATAAAGATACGTCCGGTTTATTAATGGTGGCGAAAAATGATAAAGCGCATGAGTCACTCGCCCAGCAGTTGAAAGACCATACAGTAACTCGCCGCTATGTGGCACTTGTACACGGTGTGATCGGTCATGAAAAAGGAACCATTGATGCACCAATTGGTCGCGATCCAAAAAATCGCCAGCAGATGGCGGTCGTATTTGAGAACAGCAAACCTGCTGTATCCCATTTTGTGGTGCTGGAGCGTATGAAAGACCATACGCTCGTTGAGTTGAAACTAGAGACAGGCCGCACGCATCAAATTCGTGTGCATATGAAGTACATTGGCTATCCACTTGTCGGTGATCCAAAATACGGCCCGAAAAGCGAACTGCCAATCGACGGCCAGGCTCTGCACGCCCGTGCCCTTGGCTTCACTCACCCAACAACCGGCGAGCGCCTCGAATTCGAAGCGCTGCTTCCAGAAGACATGGAGCAGCTTTTAGCACACGTTCGGCAGTTATAATAGATAAGAATCGGTAAACAAAGTGTCTTTGCCTCCGTCGGCTACACTTTGTTGATCGCCATCCTCACCCAATGACTTTGTTGTTGACAGCTTGCCTATCCCATGGCATAATTGTTTTAACCACAAAGAAACCTTTAATTCAGTCCTGTGAGGCTGGCAAGGAAACCGGATGCGTCCGGCACACGATACAGAGATGGTCTATGTATATAGACTATATTCTGAGCTGTGTCACGCGCAAAAGAGCTTGCTGCCACCCGCAGCAAGCTCTTTTTTGTGTCACTTGCATAAGTTATGGGCAAACTAAACTGAACGACAAAGGAGAAGATAGCGTGAGCGAGTGGAAAGAAAAAAACGTCCTGCTCGATGAACCAGCCATGCGCCGGGCGCTGACACGCATTGCACACGAGATTCTCGAGCGCAACAAAGGTGTGAATGACTGCATTCTGATCGGAATTCGCACGCGCGGCATTTACATTGCAGAGCGATTAGCCGAGCGGATTTATCAGATTGAGGGAGAGCACATCGCAGTAGGAGAACTCGACATCACACTGTATCGAGATGACCTGTCACACAAGGTGGAACAGCCGGTTGTGAACGGGAGCCACATCACAGAAGATGTCACGGACAAAAAAGTCATTCTTGTCGATGATGTGCTCTATACCGGACGCACCGTCCGGGCCGCGCTTGATGCCATTATGGATGCCGGACGTCCACAAATGATTCAACTGGCAGTGCTGGTTGATCGTGGTCATCGTGAATTGCCGATTCGCCCCGATTATGTGGGCAAGAACGTGCCGACTTCGAAAGAAGAGATGATCGTTGTGGAACTGGCAGAAGTAGATGGATGCGAACGCGTAGCCATTATGGAAAAAGTATAAGATTAACAGAACACCTTTAAGCGGATTCTGTGAGATCCGTAAGGGAAGGAGCAAATGAAACAATATGAAAAAAGATTTTGTAGATGTACATGAGACACCGGCACTGCACAAGCTGTTGCCACTTAGTTTGCAGCACTTGTTCGCCATGTTTGGCGCAACAGTACTTGTCCCGCTGATTACGGGCCTGGATGTATCTGTAGCCCTGTTGACCAGCGGACTTGGAACGTTATTGTTCCTGTTCATTACGAAAGGAAAACTGCCGAACTATCTCGGTTCTTCCTTCGCCTTTATCGGACCGATCATGACGGTGATGAAAAGTCAGGGAATTGGAGCTGCCATGCTAGGCTGTATGCTCGCAGGCGTCCTCTATCTGATCGTGGCCCTAATTGTCAAAGTATCCGGGGTTAACTGGTTGAACCGCTTGCTTCCACCGGTTGTTATTGCTTCGATTATTGTGGTGATCGGGTTAAGTCTTTCCGGTGTTGCGATTGGCTGGGCCGTTAACGATCCGGTTCTATCAACAGCTGCCAAACCGGTTTACTCGCTTAAAGCGATTGAAATTGCAGCCGTTACGATGTTTACAACTGTTATTGCGATGATTTTCTTTCGAGGATTTTTATCAGTAATCCCGATTCTTACCGGGATGATTGTTGGATATGCTTATGCAGCACTGCGCACTCCAGAGTGGATCGATATGACAAAAGTTCATGAAGCACCATGGTTTGTGACACCGAGTATGTGGATGAATAAGCACTTTGTGACCGGGCAGGTACTTGATGCCTTCACATCATCTTCTGCCTGGCTTGCCGCACTGATTGTTGCACCAGTTGCATTTGTAACACTGGCCGAGCATCTTGGTCACCTACTTGTTACATCAAACATCATGAAGCGTGACCTAATGCGTGATCCAGGTTTGCACCGCTCCCTGCTTGGGGATGGGGTTGCGATCATGCTGGCTTCTTTCCTTGGTGGACCACCGAGCACCACATATGGCGAAAATATGGGTGTACTGGCGATCACGAAAGTGTACAGCCGCGTAGTAATCGGTGGGGCAGCCGTACTGGCGATCATCTTCGCCTTCGTTGGTAAGATTGGCGCATTCCTTATGACAATTCCTCATCCGGTACTCGGTGGGGTAACGGTTGTACTGTTCGGGATTATTGCCGCACAAGGGATGCGGATGTATGTCGAGCATAAAATCGATTTTGCTCACAAACGAAACATGGTCATCTCAGCGATTGTGCTAGTAACTGGAATTGGTGGGTTTAGAATGGACTTCCATGAAATTCAATTCAGCAATTTCTTGGCTCACCTGACCATTGATAATATTGCGATGGCGACTATTCTTGGTATATTCCTGCATGCGATTCTGCCGAATAAAGAAGTGGCATTCGGTGAATCTGTTGCCGAACTTCATAAGCAAGTGTCATAAATGTAATCCTTTAAAACAGTCCTGTGAGTCTGGTAAGGATGCCGTGAACGATGAAATGCAAAACTGCAAGCAAGCCACAGCCCTCCTGTCTGGTAGGATAGAAGAGCTATGCAATGCTTGCCTCATCACACAGGGCTTCTTACCTTCGCACAGGTAGGAAGCCCTGTTTTGCTGCATACTAACATTTAGGAGAGTGATCGATATGGGAACCATTCTAAAAAACGGAAAGCTGTTAGTTAACGGAGAAATCGTAGCGTTGGACGTTCTGGTAGCAGGAAATAAAATCATCAAAATTGCGCCTCAGATTGAAGAGGCAGAGTACAAAGTTATAGACGTATCCGGCAAGCTTATTACACCAGGCTTCATCGATATGCATGTCCATCTGCGTGAACCAGGTTTTGAGGCGAAAGAAACGATTGCGACTGGAACCGCAGCGGCGGCACGCGGCGGTTTCACAACAGTAGCGTGCATGCCAAACACGCGCCCGGTTATCGATACACCGGATACGGTTGAACTCATCCTCAAAAAAGCAGAAGAGGAAGGCAGCGTTCGCGTACTGCCGATGGGTGCGATCTCCGTGCGTGAGCTTGGTAAAGAGCTGACAGATATGGCGGCATTAAAAGAGGCGGGTGTAGTTGCCCTCTCTGATGACGGAGTAGGCGTACAGTCAAGCAAAATGATGAAAGATGCGATGCACATCGCAGTCGAACTCGGCCTGCCAATCGTGGCGCATTGTGAAGATGATAGCCTGATTGAAGGCGGCTGTGTTCACGAAGGCGTGTTCAGCGAGAAGCAAGGGCTAAAAGGAATTCCGTCTGAAGCAGAAACGATTCACATCGGTCGCGATATTATCCTCGCGGAAGCAACGGGTGCTCACTATCATATTTGCCACATCAGTACAGCAGATGGTGTACGCCTTGTGCGCGATGCGAAGCAGCGCGGCGTAAAAGTAACAGCAGAAGTATGTCCGCACCACTTAATTCTGTGTGATGAAGACATTCCGGGCGATGATGCGAACTACAAAATGAACCCGCCGCTTCGCTCACAGCGTGACCGTGATGCGCTCGTGGCAGGATTGAAAGACGGCACGATCGATATGATCGTAACGGACCATGCACCGCATACAACGGAAGAGAAACAACGCGGCATGGCACTTGCTCCGTTCGGCATCGTCGGACTGGAAACAGCGTTCCCGCTTATGTATACAAAGTTTGTGAAGACCGGAGCGTTCACACTTCAGGAAGTGGTCGATCGGATGACAAAAGTGCCAGCAGACGTATTCAACTTGCCATATGGCACAATCGAAGAAGGAGCCATTGCTGATCTTACCGTCATTGATCTGGAGACAGAAAAAGAAGTTGATCCGCAAACATTTGCAAGTAAAGGACATAACACACCATTTACAGGCTGGAAGCTTGCAGGCTGGCCGGTTCTTACGATGGTAGACGGCAACATTGCCTGGCAGGCAGATGATCTGAACGGAAAAGGAGAGGTTCACTAATGACAGTAAAAGCGCGACTCATACTTGAAGACGGAACCGTATTTGAAGGAAAATCATTCGGTGCAACGAGCGAATCGTTCGGTGAAGTTGTATTCAATACAGGAATTACAGGCTATCAGGAAGTACTATCTGACCCGTCTTATTGCGGACAAATCGTAACGATGACATACCCGATGATTGGTAACTATGGCATCATCCGTGACGATTTTGAATCCATTCGTCCGTTCGTTCATGGCTTCGTTGTTCGTGAGCATTGCGAAGTGCCGAATAACTGGCGCAGTGAGCAGACGATTGACGATCTGCTTAAAGAATACAACATTCCAGGTATCTCCGAAGTGGATACTCGCAAGCTGACTCGCATCATCCGTCAGCACGGTACACTGAAAGGAATCATCACAACATCTGAAGAATCAGTGGAAGCCATTCTTGCAAAAATGAACCAGCCGTTAATGGAAGATCAAGTGGCTCGCGTATCAACGAAAAACATGTTTCCAGTTCCGGGACGCGGTCCACGCATCGCGCTCGTTGACTTCGGTGCTAAATACGGCATTCTGCGTGAACTGACAAATCGCGGCTGCGATGTGATCGTCGTGCCATATAACGTTACAGCTGATGAAATTCGCCGCATTCGTCCAGACGGCATTCTGCTTTCAAACGGACCTGGAGATCCGAAAAGCGTACCACAGGCAATTGAGATGATTCAAAATATCTTAGGGGAATACCCGCTGTTCGGTATCTGCTTAGGTCATCAGCTGTTCGCACTCGCTTGCGGTGCGGATACAGAGAAACTGAAATTTGGTCATCGCGGCGGCAACCATCCGGTAAAAGAACTAGCAACAGGCCGTACGCACATTACATCGCAAAACCATGGCTACACCGTAAACATTGAGTCAGTAGCCAATACAGACCTTGAAATTAGTCATGTCGCCCTCAATGACGGCACCGTCGAAGGGCTTTCTCATAAAACACACAGTGCCTTCTCGGTGCAGTACCACCCGGAAGCAGCACCGGGCCCATATGATTCGAACTATCTGTTTGACCGTTTCTTAGAGAACGTAGCAACATTCGTGAAGGAGGACAAAAAATCATGCCGCGCTTAACAGACGTTAAAAAAATCCTCGTAATTGGTTCTGGTCCGATCGTAATCGGCCAGGCCGCTGAATTTGACTATGCAGGCACACAGGCGTGCCAGGCCCTGAAAGAAGAAGGCTTTGAAGTTATTCTCGTAAACAGCAACCCGGCAACGATTATGACCGACACGAATATGGCAGACAAAGTATACATCGAGCCATTAACAAAAGATGTTCTCGCTCGTATCATCCGTCAAGAGAAGCCGGATGGTCTGCTGGCAACACTCGGCGGTCAGACAGGTTTGAACCTTGCGATCGAGCTTGATGAAGCAGGCATTTTGCAAGAAGAAAATGTGAAATTGCTTGGTACAGACTTAACTGCCATTAAAAAAGCAGAAGACCGTGAACTGTTCCGTTCACTTATGCAAGAAATTAATGAACCGGTTCCACCGAGCGACATTATTCATACCATTGAAGAGGCGGTTGCATTCGCGAAAACGATTGGCTACCCAATTATCGTACGTCCCGCTTACACACTTGGCGGAACAGGCGGCGGGATCGCAGCTAGTGAAGAAGAGCTACGTGAGATTGTGGCAAGTGGCTTGAAATACAGCCCGATCACACAGTGCCTGGTTGAGAAAAGCATCGCTGGTTTTAAAGAAATTGAATACGAAGTAATGCGTGACGCTAACGACAATGCGATTGTTGTATGTAACATGGAAAACATCGACCCGGTTGGGATTCATACAGGCGACAGTATCGTTGTCGCGCCAAGCCAGACGATTTCAGACCGTGAGTATCAAATGCTGCGCTCTGCATCGCTTAAAATCATTCGTGCGTTGAACATTCAGGGTGGATGTAACGTCCAGCTTGCTCTTGACCCGGATAGCTTCCAGTACTACATCATCGAAGTAAATCCGCGCGTTAGCCGTTCATCAGCACTCGCGTCTAAAGCAACAGGCTACCCGATTGCCAAAATGGCGGCAAAAATCGCAGTTGGCTACAATCTGGACGAGCTGAAAAATCCGGTTACCCAGCAAACATACGCTTGCTTTGAGCCGACACTTGACTATATCGTATCGAAAATCCCACGCTGGCCATTCGATAAATTCATCTCAGCTAATCGCAAGCTTGGCACACAGATGAAAGCAACAGGTGAAGTTATGGCCATCGGTCGTACACTCGAAGAATCGCTCCACAAAGCGGTGCGCTCTCTTGAAATTGGACTGCACAGCCTTGACCTGCCCGAAGCAAAAGAATTGGAACAAGAAGAACTCGAACGCCGTCTCGTGAAAGCGGACGACGAGCGTCTGTTCCTCGTCGTGGAAGGCATGCGTCGTGGCATGACAGACGAGCAAATTCATGCGTTAACAAAAATCGATTACTTCTTCCTTGCTAAATTCCGCAACGTCGTGAATTTTGAAGCAAGCTTACAAAAAGAAGCGAAGATCCCAGGCTATGAAACACTTCGTCAGGCGAAGCGTATCGGTTTAACGGATCGCCGCATCGCGGAGTTAACAGGTACGGTTGAAGCAGACGTGACAGCAGCTCGCAAAGAAGCGGGACTTGTACCGGTATACAAAATGGTAGATACATGTGCCGCTGAGTTCGAAGCTGCAACACCGTACTACTACTCCACATACGAAGAAGAAGATGAGCGTGAAGAAACAAACAAAAAGCGTGTTATCGTACTTGGCTCTGGTCCAATCCGGATTGGACAAGGGATCGAATTCGACTACTCGACTGTACATGCAGTATGGGCGCTCAAAGAAATGGGCTATGAAGCGGTTATCGTAAACAATAACCCGGAGACTGTATCGACAGACTTCAGTACATCAGACCGTCTGTATTTCGAGCCGCTGTATTTGGAAGATGTACTGCACATTATTGAAAAAGAAAAACCAGAAGGCGTTATCGTACAATTCGGCGGTCAAACAGCGATCAACCTTGCTGCTGGACTGGAAGCTGCTGGCGTCAAAATTCTTGGTACAGACCTGGAAAGCATCGACACGGCGGAAGACCGTGAGAAGTTCGAGAAATTGCTGCGCTCGCTCGATATTGCACAACCACCGGGCAAAACGGTTACGTCCGTGGAAGCAGCAGTCACAGCTGCGAACGAACTCGGCTATCCGGTACTCGTTCGTCCGTCCTACGTACTTGGCGGTCGCGCGATGGAAATCGTGTATAATGAAAGTGAACTGCTGACATATATGAAAGAAGCGGTTAAAATCAACCCAGATCATCCGGTACTGGTTGATACGTACTTGATGGGTGCAGAGGTAGAAGTAGACGGCATTAGCGATGGAGAAAATGTTCTCATCCCAGGTATTATGGAGCACATCGAACGCGCAGGTGTACACTCCGGTGACTCGATTGCGGTCTATCCGACGCAGACAGTTGCTCAGGAATTGAAGGACGAGCTGATTGATATGACAACTCGCATTGCACGCGGCTTGAACATCAAAGGCTTGCTGAATATCCAGTTCGTTATTCATAAGAACAAAGCATATGTGCTGGAAGTAAACCCTCGTTCTTCACGTACCGTACCGTTCTTAAGTAAAATTACGAATCTGCCAATGGCAAACATCGCAACGAAAATTATTTTAGGGTCTACGATCCCAGAACTCGGCTACACACCAGGCTACCATCCAGAGTCTGACTATGTATCAGTAAAAGTACCGGTGTTCTCGTTTGCGAAACTGCGCCGAGTTGATACAACGCTCGGACCGGAAATGAAATCGACCGGGGAAGTAATGGGCCGCGATAAAAATCTTGCCAAAGCATTGTACAAAGGTTTGATCGCATCCGGCATGAAAATCCCGACACACGGCTCACTGCTTGTAACGGTAGCGGATAAAGACAAAGAAGAAGCATGTGACATCATCAAAGGCTTCAGCGTACTTGGCTTTAAAATCATGGCGACAGAAGGTACGGCTAATTACCTGGAGCAAGCAGGAATGAACGTCACTCACGTTCGCAAAGTAACTGAAGATGCTCCGAACATGCTCGATATCATTCGTGAAGGGGAAGCAAGCTTCGTCCTGAACACACTGACGAAAGGCAAACTACCTGCACGTGATGGCTTCCGCATCCGTCGTGAAGCAGCAGAGAACGGTGTGGTGTGCTTCACATCACTCGACACTGCACGCGCACTTCTCAAAGTGCTCGAAACGATCACATTTACAGCAGAAGCAATGCCGCATTTTGAAGACGCGAAGTAAAAAGGGGGCGTACGCGCTTGGATAAGGGACTTGTCAAGGTTATCGCAAATGAACAAATCGCAGAGCGCATTTATCGCCTGCAAGTACAAGGAGAGCTGGTGGGACGAATGACTCGTCCCGGCCAGTTCGTCCATATTAAATGTGGCACGGGAATCGACCCGCTGCTGCGCCGCCCGATTAGCATCTGCGATGTAGATGCAGATCAGCAGGCGCTTACGATGATTTTTCGTGCGGACGGACATGGAACACGCGTGTTAAGTGAATCAGTACCCGGTCAGTCGCTTGATATTCTTGGACCGCTTGGGGAAGGATTCCCGGTAGAGATGCGCAAAGAAGGCGAGCATGCGGTACTCGTCGGTGGGGGCATCGGTGTTCCGCCATTGTATTACCTAGGTAAGCAGCTGCGTGCCCGTGGGGTAAACGTTACGTTCGTGATCGGTTTCGGAACGGCGTCTCAAGTGTTCCTAACGGAGGAGTTAGCTGAACTCGGCACGGTGCATGTAGTCACGATGGATGGAAGCGCTGGAACAAAAGGGCTTGTTACAGATGTCCTAACAGAAGCAAATGGCCTTGCGCCAGCAGATTGGGACGTACTGTATTCTTGCGGTCCACTGCCGATGCTGCGTGCGTTGCAAGATACATATCAGGCGCTTAACAAAGAAGGCTATATCTCGCTAGAGGAACGGATGGGCTGTGGCGTAGGTGCTTGTCTGGCCTGTGTTTGTTCCGTACAGGAGCCGCAAGAAGGTAAAAAGAAATACAAGAAGATTTGTTCCGATGGTCCGGTCTTTGCATTCGGGGAGGTGCGTATATAATGGCAACTGTGAACAATCGTCTTGCAGTCAACATTGCGGGCATCGAGATGAAAAATCCGATCATGCCTGCATCCGGCTGCTTCGGCTTTGGCCGAGAGTACGCACAGTTTTATGACCTGAATAAGCTTGGGGCTATTGCGGTTAAAGCGACAACAGTAGAAGAGCGCGAGGGCAATCCGACGCCACGTGTGGCAGAGACACCGGGCGGGATGCTCAATGCGATCGGTCTGCAAAACCCTGGTCTTGCTGATGTAATGGATTATGAATTACCGTGGCTGCAGCAGTTTGGCGACTTGCCGGTTGTTGTCAATGTAGCCGGTACGACGACAGACGATTATGTACAGGTAGCAGAGCGTATTTGTGAGGCACCGAACGTAGCCGCTATTGAGCTGAACATTTCCTGCCCGAATGTGAAATGTGGCGGGATTACATTTGGAACAGACCCTGTGATTGCAGCGCAGCTAACCGAAGAAATCAAAAAAGTAAGCTCGGTTCCGGTATTCGTTAAACTGTCTCCGAATGTAACGGATGTCGTAACGATTGCGAAAGCGGTAGAAGCAGCTGGAGCTGACGGACTCAGCATGATTAATACGCTGCTTGGGATGCGAATTGACTTAAAAACACGCCGTCCAATTATTGCGAACCGGACAGGCGGTCTATCAGGTCCAGCTATTAAGCCAGTGGCGATTCGGATGATTCATGATGTGAGCCAGCAGGTTAATATCCCGATTATCGGCATGGGCGGCATTCAGTCTGCGGATGATGTGATCGAGTTTTTCATGGCGGGTGCATCTGCGGTAGCGGTTGGTACAGCGAACTTCGTAGATCCATATGTGTGCCCGACGATTATTGATGAGCTTGAAGTGAAGCTTGAAGCGTACGGCGTACAATCCATTTCAGAACTGACAGGAGCGGCGTGGAAGTGATGAAAAGTATAAATGAACGGATTATGGTCGCGCTCGATTATCCGGGTGCCAAGGAGGCGGATCATTGTGTCCGTCTGCTTGAAGGAACAGGTGTTTATGTGAAAATTGGCATGCAGCTGTATTACGCAGCTGGCCCGGACTATATTCGGCAGATGAAAGAAAAAGGCTATTCGGTATTCCTTGATCTCAAGGTGCATGACATTCCGAACACAGCGCGTGGTGCGATGCAAAGTCTTGCTTCCCTTGGTGTCGACATGGTAAACGTTCATGCGGCCGGAGGCGTGAAAATGATGGAGGCTGCGCGAGAAGGACTGGAAAAAGGTACGCCGGCTGGTCAGAAGCGTCCATTACTCATTGCGGTTACGCAGCTGACAAGCACTACAGAGGCGATGATGAATAATGAACTCGGCATTGCTGGCTCAGTGGAAGACTGTGTCGTTCAGTATGCCAAGCTGGCGAAGCAAGCGGGTCTTGATGGTGTCGTTGCTTCTCCGAAAGAAGTGCCGCTTATTAAAGAAGCATGCGGCTCATCATTTTTAACGGTAACACCAGGCATTCGTCCGAAAGGTACAGATGCTGGCGATCAGCACCGCATTACAACACCGTCGGATGCGTTTAAGCTAGGTTCTGATTACATTGTAATCGGACGTGCGATTACACAGGCAGCCGATCCGAAACAGGCGCTGCATACGATTCTGGAAGAAGTAAAGGGGAGTGCGAACTAATGGGACAAACGGAACTGGCAAAACAAATTGCAGGCAAACTGCTCGACATTGATGCGGTATCTCTCCGCCCGGATGAGCCATTCACATGGACATCTGGCATTAAAAGCCCAATCTACTGTGATAATCGGATGACAATGTCATTCCCAGAGGTGCGCCGTCTGATCTATAAAGGCTTCGCACAAAAAATTCGGGAGCAGTATCCAGAAGCTCAGGTGATCGCGGGAACTGCGACAGCGGGCATTCCGCATGCGGCATGGGTGTCGGAAGAACTTGGCCTTCCAATGACGTATGTACGCTCGAAGCCGAAAGGACACGGCAAAGGCAACCAAATCGAAGGCAAGCTTGATGCAGGCGCAAAAGTGATCGTAATCGAAGATTTGATTTCGACAGGCGGCAGCTCGATTGAAGCGGCGCAAGCGATTAAAGAAGCGGGTGGAGAAGTGCTAGCTGTGCTTGCCATCTTCTCGTATCAGTTCCCGAAAGCGGAAGCGGCGTTTGCGGAAGCAGGCTTCGCTTTTGATACACTGAGCAACTATACAGCTCTGCTGGAAGTGGCGCAGGAAAAAGGAACGATTCGGGCAGACCAGCTCGATGCACTTGCTTCATGGCGGCAGAATCCGGCTGAATGGCAAGCGTAAGGCATTATCGGAAGTTTATTTGAGGAGATAGAGGTCAGCAAAGTTGGGGGCGGAGAGCGAAAAAGAGAGAAGTGCGTCGCGGTTTTATGCGTGGCAGGGAAGAGGGGGCTGTCCGCTCCAGGAGACTGGTAGACTCGCCCACAAAGCGCTTCCGAAGCATTGCTGAAGGAGCAGATTGCGGGCAAAGGCCCGTCTGCCAGTCTCCTTCCGCTGGGTACGCGCATAAAAAAGCTCCTTACTTTCTCTTTTCTTCGCTTCCGACATACTTTGCTGATTATCTGTCAAACAAACTTTGACTATTGTAGTTATATATGTAAATGCGTAAAAGAGATTGTCTCAAAAGCTGTAATACAGCGACTGAGGCAGTCTCTTTTTTCTTATTCAATTCTATAACAAAAAGCTATTCCATCCGATTTTACTCCTCCACCAAGAAAACACGCCCATTTTTGTGATAAAATAAGAAAAATATCCCATAGATAGAGGTGAATGGTATGAGTGTACCGGAATTCGGTCTGAAGCGGAAATACACGTATCAGGATTATCTCAGGTGGTCGGATGATGAACGATGGGAACTGATTGACGGTGTACCATACGCAATAAGTCTCGCACCTTTTGATGTTTGCTCAATTAAAATTTATAGTAAGAGGGTATAAAAATGTCTGAAGATAGAAGAGTTGATAATACAACGGCTAAAAAAATTAGAGAGAGTCTACAAGCGGATTGTATAAACTGTTTTGGCCTATGTTGTACGGCGCTTAATATTGTTGCATCAAGTGACTTTGCAATGAATAAAGAAGCTGGCACACCGTGCTCTAATTTACAGTCTGATTTTCGCTGTCAAATTCACAGTCAGCTTAGAGAAAAAGGATGTAAGGGATGTACAGTATTTGATTGCTTAGGAGCTGGGCAAATGGTTTCCCAAGTTACGTTTAATGGACAAGACTGGCGAGAAAATTCTGAGGTTGCCGAGAAAATGTTTCGTGTATTTCCAATTATGGAGCAGCTGTACGAAATGACTGCGTATATTGCAGAGGCATTATCCTATAAGGTTTCACGTTCGTTATATGACAAACTGAATGCACAGTTAGAACAATTACAGAGTGTAACGAAGCTTGACGCTGATGCGCTATTATCATTAGATATAACCACTTATCGACTGCCTGTAAATGAATTGCTTTTAGAAACAAGTGAGCATATTCGCAATGACGTAATGGTAAAGACTTTCTCCGCTAAAAATACGCAAAAACGTAACTATAGAGGAATCGATTGGATTGGGAAAAAGCTAACTGGCAAAGATTTAAGAGCAGCTGATTTGAGAGGGGCATGTTTAATTGCTGCTAATATGCAAAATACGGACGTAAGAGGGGCCGATTTTATTGGCGCTGATTTACGTGATGCTGATTTAAGTGGGGCAAACCTTTCTACGAGTATGTTTCTAACTCAAATGCAAGTTAACTCAGCTAAAGGTGACAAACAAACAAGATTACCATCATACTTGCAACGACCATCTCATTGGACTGAATAATGCTGTGGGACATTCTTACAGGATGAAAATTATGAGTGAAAACAAGGAAAAAGCGCATGGATGTAGATCCACACGCTTTTTTATTTTTTTAGTTAGTGTTTCAATCTTGGGTACGGAGTGTGCGAGGTTCCTGAAGCCAAGCACAGTGCTAATTCACATGACTTTTCTGCTCCTCCACATACGCCGGAACAATCCGGTAGCGGGACAGCATGCGATACACTTTCTGTGCCACGTTCGGGAAATAGCGAATATCATGTACATCAATGCCGCCAAGCCAGAATAAGGCTAGCGCATAGGCGGTCAGCGAACATGCACCGATAACTGCCGCTTCGAGTCCAAAGAACAGGCGCTCTGGGATCGGGAGATGTGGTTGAACCGTAAACCCAAGCCAGATGATGCCGAGTCCGATCACGGACAGAAGAAGCGAGGACAGCAGAAAACCGCGCCAGCGTTCCCCAAGAATCGCCAGCTTTGTATACTGATTAATCGCCCGAATATTGAGCGACATAACAGCAATAAAGCAAAGTGATGTTGCCAGGATGATGCCGTAAATGCCGAACAGCGGAGCAAATACATAGTTACCCGCCAGCTTGACAAGCACGCCGATAATGACATGGCGCATCGGCAAATCCGTGCGGCCAAGTCCTTGCAGAATGCCGGACGATGTCATCATCATGATCTGGAAAATCGTACCGATACATAAAGACCCGATAATAAATGCCGCTTTCAAGTAGGTAGCATCCGTATTTTTAAATAGCAGCCCGTTAATCGGATACGCTGCTACTGTCAAATACAGCGCCGCCGGAACGCCCGTAATGAGCGCTACCCGCAGTGCCATCGAACTCATGCGCTGCACTTCCGCATGGTCGCGTCGCGAATACGCAGCCGATACGACCGGAATGATCGATGAACTAAGCGCAATGGCGAGAATAATCGGCAGTCCAGCAAGCGACTGGGCGCTTCCGCCGAGAATCCCCACTGTATCCACCGCTTCATTGTACGCATGCAGCTGTTCTGTAAAGAAACGGAGCGGCACACAAGGTACATCCGTACCGGCAGCGAGTTGGAGTGGGCCGCCGAACGTTTTTCCGTTTAGTACAACGGGCTGGTTCATGACAAGAGTTGCTTTGACCGGACCACGCTCATAAAAGGCTCGCTGGTGGTTTTTATCCCAGACAAGATCGGCGCCCATCGCGACGCTCGCTTCCTCAAGCGGAATCATCGTCGTGTTGTTCTTGTACAAATACGGCGCGATTGGCAGTGTAATCTCTTTACCACCGATTATGGCATCCGTATGTTTTAACGTCACCGATATGCGCTCGTTCTGCGGGGTTAGAAGCCGCAGGGACGTAGACGAATCGATAAAGTATAAAAGCGGTACCGCCATCGCAGAAATCGTGATAGGCAGGGACAGACGCAGCATCTTGCCATAAATTTGGCGGTATGTGAGTTTTTTATAGTTTTTTTGTTCGGACACTCTTTTCTTCTGATCCGGGCGGTGTTTTTTATAGAAATATATCATGACCGCTACCGCTGCGACACTTCCCATCACAGCACCGAATGAAGCACCTGCTACGGCTACATCTTTGTTATATCCATAATGCAGCAGAATAAGCGGCAGGGCGACAGCCGTTGCCACGCGGAGGATTTGCTCCATCACCTGGGAAAGCCCGGTCGGCTGCATGAATTGCTGACCCTGGAAATATCCGCGCATAATCGCAATGAGTGGGAAGAGAAGCATCGCCGGGGCAATTGCTTTGATTGCCAGCTCTGCCTGCGGTGCTAAGGCATATTCCGCATAATACGGTGCGATTACGATCATAAATAGAAACATCACGACACCGGTAACGAGCGCAAAATTTCGCGCCGCCTTATACGTCTGATGTGCTTCATGATACTGGCCAACCGCCGTATATTCCGAAATCTGCTTGCTCAGTGCGCTCGGAACGCCCAATGTTGCAATGATCAGGAGCATACTGTAGACGTTATAGGAGATCGTGTACAGTGTCATCCCATCGTTGCCCATAATGTGCTGTAATGGTACGCGCTGTCCAACACCGAGCACACGCGATACAATCGCTGCTACCGTTAGAATGAGTGTTCCTTTCAAAAATGAGTTTTTTGACATTGTTTATTCCTCAAGACGTTGTAGTTTTCGTACGGGTTAGATCGCGCAGCACAGTATCATCTGGCGTAATGAACAGCGTTTTTTGCTGTTCATAAATGACAAAGCCCGGCTTTGAGCCTTTTGGTTTTTTGACGTGGCGCACAAGCGTATAGTCAACGGGCACCTGGCTTGATTGCCGTGCTTTGCTGTGGTACGCCGCAAGCATCGCTGCTTCGGCAAGTGTGGCATCTCCGAACTCGGTGCTGCGAATGACGACATGAGAACCTGGAATATCTTTCGTATGCAGCCATGTATCAGTTGGCGCTGCAAGTCGGTTCGTCAAGTACTCGTTTTGCTTGTTGTTTTTGCCAAGGTATATCTCAATGCCCTCACTGGATGTATACCGTTCGAGTATCGGATGTTTCGTTTTTGGCTTCCGATTACGACTTGGACGAGCACGGAGATAACCTTCCTCAGTCAACTCGTCACGAATTTCTTCAATATCCGCTAATCCTGCACTTTCCACCTGCTGGATGATCATATCCAGATAGCGGACTTCTTCTTCGGCACTTGCGATTTGTTCATCCAGGATTGCCAGACTGTTTTTAGCCTTTGTGTATTTTTTGAAATACATCTGGGCATTCTCGGACGGTGTCAGTCTTGGGTCAAGTGAAATCGTTAGCTCTGGTGAACCATCCTCATAGTAATTCAACACCGTCACGTCTGTTTGCCCGCGTTCCATCTGATAAATGTTGGCGGTAATCAGCTCGCCGTACCGCTGATACACATGCGCATCTTCCGCCTGACGCTTCGTTTCTTTCAGCTTTTCGATCTTTTTCACATTTTTATCGCGTTCATTGCTTACGAGTCGCAGCAAATCGTGCATGCGCTGTTTGACCGTATCGCGCTCAGCTTTGCCATGATAGAAAGCTTCGAGGCAGGTACTCATAGAATCAAACGTTTCTGCCATACCTTGCAGATGGGTAAGCGGGACGGCCGAGAAGTACTCTTTTGTTTCTGTTCGGACAATCGTTGGCGTGTACAGATGTGCATCTACATCCTTCATGACAGAGCGAAACGCATTCCAAAGTGCGTCTGCGGTTGGCAACCCTGTGCGGTGCAGGATTTCAGTTGCAACAAGCGGACTCATACCGGCGAAGGAGCTGATAAGCTGTTTGTCCAGCTTTCCCTCATTAAATTTCATGCGTACAAGAAACTCATGTTCAGATGCTTCAAGAGGATTGAGTTTATCTTGCGGCGGCGGTGGCAAATAGGGCCGACCCGGAAGAACGACCCGGTAACGGCTGACGGAAGGTGTGACATGATGCAGTCCATCATGGATGAGCCCTGTTTCCGGGTCCAGGAGGATCAGGTTACTATGCCGCCCCATAATTTCGAGCACAATACGTTTGGCGCGATCATCACCTAATTCGTCGCGGCCGCGCACATCGATATGTACAATCCGTTCCATGTCCACCTGACGGATGGACTCAATGACGGCTCCTTCACAATATTTGCGGAGCAGCATGCAGAACATTGGCGCTTCAAGCGGATTCTGATACGCTGCGGTTGTCAGATGAAGACGGGGAAAACTCAGGCTCGCCGACAGCAGAAGGCGGACGCTGCCGCTGCGCGTGCGAATTTGCATCACGATGTCTGTATCGGTCGGCTGGTGGATTTTTGCGATCCGCGAGCCAGCCAGCTTCTCATTCAGCTCGTGTGTCACTGCACGCGTGACAATGCCGTCAAAAGCCATGTGATCACCTCATTAATGATTATAAAATTGCCATCTCTTTATTGTGCCAAGAGCGGCGCGAACATGCAAGGCGCGATTTGGAAAAAATGCTGGATAGGGAGTGCAATGTTAGCTCATGCTTCTAGCAAGGAGGGATTTTGATGAGCAGGCAGCTTAAAAAACGGATTTTACAGCATTTTATGCGGGGACGCATCCCAGATAGTAAAGCAGTCGGAGTGGATGATGTCGAATTCGGGCAGGCCATTGAAGATCTAGCGGAAGAGAGACTGCTATCTGACGTTGTAGTGCAACGGGGCGGGAGCGGGAACCGCGTACTTCAGACGTTTCTGGATGAAGCATCTATAACAGAGGCGGGCGAGAAGTACGCGCAGAATGAAATAGAATAACGAAGCAGTAAGGGGCTATCTCTACAACGTATAGAGACTAGCCTTTTTTGTTTGCTGAAACAGGACGATTCACTTCGAATCTTTAAGAGGAAAGAAAGAGATAGCCTGTCATTTTTTAGAGCTTGTCAGAATATAGTAGGGTTGAATACTACACCGGACGGAGCAAAGGAGGCGCTTGAATGAGTGGGCAGCATTATTGGTTCAGTTATACAGACGAAGAATTGGCCGGGATTCTCAAGACAGATACCCGGCAAGGACTAACAAGCACAGAAGCGCAGGAGAGACTTGCAACGATTGGGGTAAACGAACTAGCAGATAAGGAGAAACCATCCCTGCTATTGTTGTTCCTCGGACAGTTTAAAGACTTTATGGTACTTGTGCTGCTGGCAGCAACATTAATTTCGGGCTTCCTCGGGGAATACGTAGACGCCATTGCCATTATTTCGATTGTGTTGATTAACGGGATTCTCGGATTTATCCAGGAGTTTCGAGCCGAACGTTCGCTTTCTGCACTTAAAGAATTGACCGCTCCGATGGCGTATTGCATCCGGGATGGGGAGCTAGCACATATTCCGGCACGAGAGCTGGTGCCGGGCGATATTATTTATCTGGAAAGCGGAGATCGTATTCCGGCCGATGTTCGTTTTTTATCTGCCAATGGGCTGCACATCGAAGAATCTACCTTAACCGGGGAGTCAGTACCGGTTATGAAACGAGCGACTGTCCTGCGGCACGAAGCTCTTCCGCTTGGCGATCAGGAGAATATCGGTTTTATGGGGACGATGGTGACGGCTGGAACCGGATATGCGGTCGTGTTAACAACTGGAATGATGACAGAAATGGGGAAAATCGCTCATCTTATCCAGACGACTGAATCGCTGCAGACTCCCCTGCAGTTGAAGCTTGAGCAGCTAGGCAAAGTGCTTATCGTAGTCGCGCTGCTTCTGACGGCTGTTGTAGTTGGGACGGGCATTCTGCACGGACAGAATGCGTATGATATGTTCCTGGCGGGTGTGAGCCTGGCGGTAGCGGCGATTCCAGAAGGATTGCCTGCGATTGTGACCGTAGCGCTCGCGCTTGGGGTACAGCGGATGATTAAACGTCGGGCGATTGTCCGCAAGCTGCCATCGGTTGAGACACTGGGTAGTGCGAGTGTAATCTGTTCCGATAAAACGGGAACCTTGACGCAGAACAAAATGACGGTGACACATATCTGGATGGAAGATGGCGTAGTCGAAATAAGTGGGACCGGATACGAACCACAGGGCGAATTTCTTACTGGACAGCGGGCGATGCGGGCACAGGCGAATCCGACGTTGTATAAGCTCCTTCAGTTCGGAGTTTTATGCAACAACGCGAGGCTTGCGCAGGAGAAAGCAGAAAAGAAGGGAATTCTTCGTCGTGCGACAGAAGAGTGGGTGGTGAACGGAGACCCGACAGAAGGGGCATTACTCGTTGTGGGCGGCAAGGCCGGGCTTACGCAGGATTCGCTTGCGCAAACATGGACACGCATCAAGGAGTTCCCGTTTGATTCTACGCGAAAAATGATGTCGGTTGTCGTTGAGGATGCGTACCGCAAGCGTGTTGTCATTACGAAAGGGGCGCCGGATGTTCTGCTATCACGCTGTACGCATATTTTATGGAAAGGGCAGGCGGTAGCACTTACGCCAGCGCTGCGCCGGCAAATCTCATATGCGAATGAAGCTTTGGCCAAGCAGGCGCTTCGTGTGCTAGCGCTCGCGTATCGAGATGTGCACGGCAAGGAAATACCGGCAACCGATACGTCAGCGGAACGTCAGCTTGTGTTTGTTGGATTGACAGGCATGATTGATCCGCCACGAGAAGAGGTACGGGACGCGATCCAGAAGTGCCGTCAGGCTGGAATCAAAACGGTTATGATTACAGGCGACCATCAGACGACAGCGGAAGCCATTGCTGGACAGCTCGGTATCCTTCCGGCGGGCGGGTT
The DNA here is from genome assembly GCF_028471905.1 of Aneurinibacillus uraniidurans. Lineage (NCBI taxonomy): Bacteria > Bacillati > Bacillota > Bacilli > Caryophanales > Paenibacillaceae > Aneurinibacillus > Aneurinibacillus uraniidurans. The sequence goes on from NZ_CP116902.1 coordinate 1,271,411, forward strand.
GACAGTAAATGGACAGGATTTATATAATATGTCCGATAGTGAGTTCGATTCAATTGCAGACAATGTATATGTGTATGCACGCGTATCGCCGGAGCATAAGCTTAGAATCGTCAAGGCGCTTCAGAAGAGAGGGCATGTAGTGGCGATGACAGGCGACGGAGTGAACGATGCCCCGGCAATTAAGGCGGCAGACATCGGCATTGCAATGGGGATAACGGGAACGGATGTAACGAAAGAAGCGGCTGCACTCGTGCTTGCCGACGACAATTTTGCCACGATCGAAGCGGCCATTGAAGAAGGAAGGACGATTTACGATAACATTCGCAAATTCATTCGGTATCTGCTGGCCTCAAATGTCGGTGAGATCATGGTTATGTTTTTTGCGATGCTCGCCGGACTTCCGCTACCGCTTGTGCCGGTACAAATTTTGTGGGTCAATCTCGTAACCGATGGGCTTCCCGCGTTAGCACTCGGTGTCGATCAGCCGGAAGAAGCGACGATGAAGCGTCCACCGCGCTCGCGGACGGAGAACGTGTTTGCCCGTGGCTTAGCGTGGAAAATCATCTCACGTGGTGTATTGATTGGTGCATCCACGCTGGCGGCTTTCTGGATCACGCTGCTTGCACATCCAGATGAGCTGATCCGTGCCCAGACGGTAGGATTTGCTACACTTGTTATGGCGCAGCTGATTCATGTGTTTGACTGCCGGAGCGAGATTTCGATCTTTAGTCGCAACCCGTTGCAAAACAAATACCTGGTGTTGGCAGTTCTGTCATCTGTCCTGCTTGTGCTTCCGGTGATATATCTTCCGGCGCTGCAGCCGATTTTTAGCACGGTGGCACTTACGGGCACAGAATGGGGGCTTGTTCTTCTGCTTGGCGGACTTCCGACATTTGCAACCGGCATATTTTCGCTGATGTTTGTCCGTTCCGGTAAACAGAGAAGGGTGAGATAAACGTGAATTTCACGAAGATGAATGGACTGGGCAATGACTTTATCGTCGTTGCCCATTTTGAAACGTTACCGCTTGAGGCGGCTGAGATGGCGAAGCGCATGTGCGATCGCCATTTTGGCGTTGGAGCGGATGGATTGGTTTTTATTCTGCCGTCTGAGCAGGCAGACGTACGGATGCGTATTATGAATGCCGATGGTTCGGAAGCCGAGCAGTGCGGTAATGCGGTGCGTTGTGTCGCAAAATATGCGTTCGATAACGGTCTTGTGTCTGGTACAGAGTTGACAGTAGAGACAGGTGCTGGCCTGCAGCGCGTCTGGATTGAAGCCAAAGAAGGACGAGCACGCCGTGTGAAAGTAGATATGGGAGCACCGATTCTTAACGGGCAGATCATTCCGCTCGCGGTGGATGGGGAGCCGGTTGTTGAGCATCCTATTCAGGCGAATGGACGCGATTTCCGCTTTACAGGTGTATCGATGGGAAATCCGCATGCGGTCATTTTTGTCGATGATGCCGCTGCCTTTGAGGTAGACGTATGGGGACCACCGCTTGAAGTGCATGAGATGTTTCCGAACAAAGCCAACATTGAATTCGCTTCGGTCGTTTCACCAGAAGAGATGACAATGCGGGTGTGGGAACGCGGCTGCGGTCAGACGTATGCATGCGGCACAGGAGCATGTGCAACTGTGGTAGCTGGTGCATTAACGGGTCGAACCAGCCGTGCAGCACTTGTGCATCTGAAGGGTGGCGACTTGCACATTGAATGGAGCGAAGTGGACGGACATGTTTATATGACAGGTCCTGCAGAAGAAGTATTTACGGGACATTGGAGCGTTCGATAAATTCCGGTTCCCATAGATGGCTGGAGGGAAACGTATGGTATACAGCATGACCGGATATGGGCGGGGCGAAGCCCGCACACAGGCAAGTAGTGTTACTGTGGAAATGCGCTCGGTAAATCATCGTTTTAGTGAAGTGGCGATTCGCATGCCGCGTGAGATTGCAGCTCTTGAAGACGCCGTTCGTCGTGCGGTGCTTACTCGGATTAAGCGTGGGCGAATCGATGTATTCATTACGCTGGTAGCGGATGAAACATCGTCTTCCCTGCAGATTAATTGGGAGCTTGCCCGTCAGTATAAGGAAGCGGCCGAGCAGATGGCAGAGCGTCTTGGTGTAGCGGGTGAGTTGACAACGAAAGATATGTTACTTCTCCCGGATGTCGTCCATGTTGGAGAAGATCGGCCAGATGCGGAGGCGTATCGGGAGACGGTGCTTGCTGCGGTGCAAGAGGCAGTGGATGCACTTGTAGATATGCGTGGGCGTGAGGGAGCTGCACTGCGTGAAGATGTACTGGCACGTATTGCGGCTATGGAGAGCATAGCAACGGAGCTAGCCGCATTTGCTCCGGCTGTGGCAGGGGCATACCGGGAGCGGATTTTTGCCCGGATCGAAGAATACATACAAGGGCGGGTCGAGATTGACGAGAGCCGCCTGCTTCACGAAGTAGCGCTGTTTGCCGAACGGGCTGATATTACCGAAGAGCTTACCCGGCTCACTAGCCATTTTACACAGTTCCGCTCGATTGTAGATGAAACGGATGCGATTGGACGTAAGCTGGATTTCCTTGTGCAGGAATGCCATCGGGAAATTAATACAATGGGTGCAAAGGCGAATCATCTCGAAATCAGCCAAAAAGTGGTGATTTTGAAAGCTGAGCTAGAAAAAGTGAAAGAACAGGTGCAAAATATAGAGTAAAGCAGTAAAATAGAAGATAACTCTATATCCCGCTAGAATAGGGAGGCATATGCATGGCTATTAAGCTGATTAATATCGGATTCGGCAATATTGTATCCGCTAATCGCATCATTTCTATTGTGAGTCCCGAATCTGCTCCCATTAAGCGGATCATTCAGGAAGCGCGGGATCGCAGCATGCTCATTGATGCGACATACGGCCGCCGTACGCGTGCGGTTATTGTTACGGATAGTGATCATGTTATTTTATCGGCGGTACAGCCTGAAACAGTGGCGCATCGCTTGACAAGTAAGGATGACGATTCAGACGAATAAGCTAAACGGGGGATTGTATGAAGCACGACAGAGGGTTATTGATTGTGTTGTCAGGGCCGTCCGGCGTAGGAAAAGGCACGGTATGTGCTGCTCTGCGTCCGCGTATGAAGGACCTGGTTTATTCGGTGTCTGCGACAACGCGTACACCGCGTGCAGGTGAAGTAGACGGTGTGAATTATTTCTTCAAAACGAAGGAACAATTCAAGCACATGATCGAGAATGACCAGCTGCTTGAATGGGCAGAATATGTTGGTAATTTCTATGGTACACCGCGCGGATTTGTAGAAGATACACTCGCAAGTGGACGCGATGTAATTCTAGAGATTGAGGTGCAGGGAGCGCTTCAGGTGAAAGAGAAGTTCCCAGAAGGAATTTTTGTATTTCTCGCGCCGCCGGATCTGAAAGAACTCCGCTCACGAATCACAGGTCGCGGAACGGAGACAGAAGAAAGCATTCATAATCGCATGATGATGGCTAAAGCTGAAATTGAGCTGATGGACCATTACAATTACGTTGTTGTCAACGATGAAGTGGACAAGGCATGCGAACGTATTCAGGCCATTGTGGTGGCAGAACATTGTAAGAAGGAACGTCAGATTGCGAAATATCGCAACTGTATCGAGGAGGTTTTTTAAGATGATTTATCCATCAATTGATAAGCTGCTTGAGAATGTGGACAGCAAATATACACTTGTTACAATCGCGTCAAAGCGTGCTCGCCAGATGCGGGAATCAAACGAATTTTTGATTGAGAAGCCGGTTTCCTACAAACATGTAGGTACAGCGCTTGAAGAACTGTATGCGGGTAAGATTGAGTTTGAACGATTGAAATAATTACGCAAGGAGGCGCATATCCGAACCGGAAGGGGACGATGGCGCTTTTTTCATGACTTGTGCGAGAAAGCTTACTTGAGAAGTGGGAGCACGAACTGGCCAGTGGGGGAGATGGGAAGAGAAAAAACACGTCACTTTGTTGCGCACGGCATGGAAGTGCAGGCTGGCCGCTCCAGAAGTCTGGCGGACTGGCCCGCAAAGCGCTTTCGTAGCATAACCTGAAGGAGTAGGTTGCGGGCAAAGGCACGTCCGCCTGACGTCTTCCGCTGGGTAGGTGCGCAAAGGCGTTCCGGTGTTTTCTCTCTTCCCATCTCCCACGGCAGTTTGGTGGTCCACGTTCAATTATGCTTTTTGTTGATAAGAAAAACGTTATAAATATAAAGAAGGAGGCAAGGCAGTGAAGGGGAAGACGATTGTAATAGGAGTAACGGGCGGAATCGCCATTTATAAGATTGCGGATTTGTGTAGTAAGTTGACGCAGAAGGGTGCGAATGTGTGGGTGCTGATGACGGAGTCTGCGACACGATTTGTGCAGCCGATTACATTTCAGTCGCTTGTGCGTAACCCTGTTCTGACCGATACGTTTCAGGAGCCGAATCCGCAGGTGATTTCCCATATTCATGTAGCGGATATGGCCGATTTGTTCCTTGTTGCACCAGCGACTGCGAATACGATTGGCAAAATGGCGAATGGGATCGCGGATGATATTGTGACAACGGCGTATCTGGCAACGAAAGCGCCGGTGTGGATTGCTCCGGCGATGAATGTGAATATGTATAACCATCCGGCGGTCCAGCACAATCTTACGCGTCTTACAGAATACGGTCATCGTTTGGTAGAGCCAGCGGAAGGCTATCTCGCCTGTGGCTGGATCGGTAAAGGACGTCTGGCAGAACCCATTGATATTCTCAGTGAAATCGAAGCGTACTTCGCGGGTGAGACACGTCGCGATCTCGTGGGCCAAAAACTGCTCGTAACCGCAGGGGCGACACGAGAATCGGTTGATCCGGTCCGCTTTTTCACGAATCATTCATCCGGCAAGATGGGCTACGCGATTGCGGAAGCGGCGGTGAAACGTGGAGCGGAGGTTGTACTCGTGAGTGGCCGAACGAACCTTACGCCGCCAGCGGGTGTGGAATTCGTACAAATTGATTCGGCAGAAGAGATGTATCAAGCGGTAATGGCCCGCTATGATGAGATGGACATCGTAGTGAAATCAGCAGCCGTAGCCGATTATCGCCCAAAAGTCGTACATACAAATAAAATGAAAAAGAAGTCCGGTGATCTGGTTATCGAGCTGGAGCGGACACGTGATATTTTAGCTGAACTTGGTGCGCGTAAGACGCATCAATTCCTCGTTGGATTTGCTGCCGAAACGGAAAATGTTGAAGAAAATGCGCGCGGTAAAATGGAGCGTAAACGGGCCGATATGATTGTGGCGAATAATGTAGCCGAAGAAGGGGCTGGATTCGGTGTCGATACGAACATAGTGACGATCTACACGCGTGACGGAGAGGCACAACAGCTCCCACAGATGAGCAAAGCTGATATTGCAGACTGTATTCTTGATGAAGTAGTAGCCCGGAAGAAGGAGGCGTAATGATGTACGCCCGCGTGATTGTCGATGTGCCGGTCGTAGATACAGACCGCCCGTTCGACTATGCCGTTCCAGCGGCTCTTCTGCCATTTGTGCAAGTAGGCAGCCGTGTTTCTGTTCCGTTCGGCCCACGCAAGCTACAAGGTTTTGTTATTGAACTTGTGGAGCAAACAGAAGTCGAGCGGGTAAAACCATTGCTTGACGTAATGGATATCGAGCCGCCATTAACAGAAGAAATGGTCGAGCTGGCTCAGAAGATGAGTGCACGTTATATGTGTACGCAATATGCAGCGCTTCAATCGATGATTCCGGCTGCGCTCCGTTCTAGCTATGAGAAGCAAGTATCGCTTACAGTATCAGGGATGGAATTCGAGTCGGTGTTAATGGATGAGCAAGCCTTTTATCAATATATAAAAAATCGTCAGCCCATTGCGTGGGATGTATTGAGTAAGCAGTTTCCAATGGCTGCTTCCTGGCTTACAGATGGCATAAAAGCAGGTCGCATTATGGTGGAGCAAATCGTGGGTGACCGCGTGACGAAAAAGACGGTCACTGTAATCGAACCGGCTGTTTCAGTTGAGCAGCTTACAGCCGCTCAGGCAGAGTTGCCGAAATCGGCAGCTCGGCAAAAGGAAGTGCTGTCACATTTTATCCATCATTATGCAGCGATTGATCAACCCCAGCTGTTGGCGCTGTTGCGCGTATCGAACCAGACGGTGAAGGCGCTTGTAGACAAAGGGCTTTTGCGCCGGGAAGAAGTGGAGAACTATCGAGATCCGTTCGCTGGACGCACATTTTCTCCGGTTGAAAAACATTCGTTTACCAAACAACAGCAGACTGTGATTGACGGAATTAGCGTAGGTATGAATCCGCCTCAATATTATCCCTGCCTGATTCACGGGGTTACGGGAAGCGGCAAGACGGAAGTGTATCTTGAAATCATGGAGCGAACGATTGAGCAGGGGCGGGAGGCGATATTGCTTGTTCCAGAAATTTCGCTGACACCGCAGATGGTGAACCGTTTTAAAGGGCGATTCGGAGATCAGGTAGCCGTGATGCACAGCCGTCTTTCGCAGGGTGAGCGGTATGACGAATGGCGCAAAATTCGGCGTGGTCAGGTGAAAGTAGCGATTGGAGCACGTTCCGCGATTTTTGCTCCGTTCCGCAATCTAGGATTAATCATTCTGGATGAAGAGCATGAAGGGTCGTATAAACAGGAAGAAACGCCGCGTTATCATGCGCGGACGATCGCGCAGTATCGTGGGTTGTATCATCAGGCGGTCGTATTATTCGGCAGTGCAACTCCGTCGATGGAGTCATATCATGAAGCACAGCGGGGGCGAATTCATCTGTTTACGATGGACGAGCGAGTGAATAACCGACCGATGCCTGTAGTTAATATTGTCGATATGCGGGATGAGCTGCGGGAAGGCAATCGAACGATGTTTAGCAAGGTGCTTATGGAGGCGATTGAGGACAGACTGGCAAAACAGGAGCAGATGGTAATGTTCCTGAATCGGCGCGGTTTTTCCACGTTCGTGATGTGCCGTTCGTGCGGGTATGTGGCGGGCTGTCCGCATTGTGATATCTCGCTTACGTATCATCGGAGTAATCGGACGCTGCGCTGCCATTACTGCGGTTATACAGAGGGTGAGCCTACGCTTTGTCCGGAATGTGGCAGCGAGCATATTCGTTTTTTTGGTACGGGGACGCAAAAGGTAGAAGAAGAATTATCCCGCCATTTTCCCGGTATTCGAGTCATTCGGATGGATGTAGATACGACCGGACGCAAAGGTGCGCATGAGAAGCTGCTGCAAGATTTTCGTGAAGGTAAAGGTGATGTATTGCTCGGTACACAGATGATTGCCAAAGGGCTTGATTTCCCGAATGTCACGCTTGTCGGTGTGCTAGCGGCGGATAGTACGCTTAATTTGCCGGATTTTCGGGCGGCAGAGCGAACGTTTCAGTTGATTACACAGGTAGGCGGACGTGCCGGACGGCATGAGAAGCAAGGGGAAGTCATTTTGCAGACGTACAATACCGAGCATTATAGTATTCAGCTCGCGAGTCAGCATGATTACCGCACGTTTTTTGTCGAAGAGATCAAGCAGCGTTATGAAAAGAATTATCCGCCGTATTGTCGGTTGATTTTGTTTACTTTCACACATGAGAACGTGCCGCTTATTATGAAGAAGGCGGAGCAGTTCGCAGGTCAGCTCCGACAGGTGATCCCGCCCGGTGCCTTTCTTTTAGGGCCTGTCGCTTCTCCGATCGCCCGCATAAAAGATAGATATCGATTTCAATGCATGGTAAAATATAAAAACGATCCGCGTGTATTGCCCGGAATTTACCGTTTGGTGCGGGCATTTGATGACGAGCGGAAAAAAACAGGCATTATGCTGACGGTCGATGTAGATCCACAGCTGATGATGTAACGGAGGAAAGAAATAATGAGCATCCGCATGATTGTAAAGCATCCAAACCCGGTTCTTCGGGAAAAATGTAAAGAAGTTACAAAAATTAATTCCAATCTTCATAAATTGCTTGATGATATGGCAGATACAATGTATGAGGCAGAAGGCGTTGGGTTAGCAGCTCCGCAAGTAGGCATTACGAAGCGTGTTGTCGTCATTGACGTGGGAGATGGCATCATTGAGATGATCAACCCGGAAATTTTGGAGATGAAGGGCGAGCAGTTCGGACCAGAAGGCTGCCTTAGCATCCCGGGACTGCTTGGCGATGTGCGTCGTGGCCAGTGGGTGAAGGCTAAAGCACTTGACCGTGATGGCAACGAGTTCATTATTGAAGGGGAAGAACTGTTAGCCCGTGCGATTCAGCACGAGATCGATCATTTGAATGGCGTATTATTTATCGACCTGGCGGAGAAAACATATTCAGGGCGCGAATAAATAAGAGAAGAGTGCAGGAGAGGAAGAGAGAAACGAAACATTTCCCTCTCCCTCTTTTGTTTTGTATACATAAAGGAGTGACATAGCTGTGCGAATTGTATTTATGGGAACACCGGATTTTGCTGTACCTTGCTTGCAGAAGCTTGTACAGAACGGGTATGAAGTGGTGGCAGTTGTGACACAACCGGACCGCCCGAAAGGTCGTAAGAAACAGCTTGCTGCTCCGCCTGTGAAGGAAGCAGCCATTGAGCTTGAATTGCCGGTGTTACAGCCGGAAAAACTAAAAGTATCAGGTGTCGCAGACATTCTGGCATACGAGCCTGATTTAATTGTAACGGCTGCTTTCGGACAGATTTTGCCGAAAGAGCTGCTTGATTATCCGAAACACGGTTGTATTAATGTACATGCCTCCTTGCTGCCGAATTATCGGGGAGGTGCGCCGATTCATAAGTCTATTATCGATGGACAGCCAGAAACCGGCGTGACGATTATGTACATGGTTGAGAAACTGGATGCAGGCGACATGTTATCACAAGTGCGTGTACCGATTACAGACGAGGATAACGTTGGTACGATGCACGACAAGCTGAGTGCGGCTGGTTCTGACTTGCTGCTCGATACGATTCCTAAGCTACTTGGTGGGGAAATTACACCAGAGCCGCAGGATGAGTCGAACGTAACATTTGCTTGGAATATTACACGTGAAGATGAGAAACTGAACTGGTCCAAGTCGGCCCGTGAGTTGTTCAATCAGGTGCGTGGCCTGAATCCGTGGCCGGTTGCTTATACTACAGTAAATGGCCAGGTGATGAAAGTATGGAACAGTCAGGTGCTTACCGAAAGTGGTGCAGAGCAGACACAAGGTACTGTGTTGTCCGTATCAGCAGTTGGCATCGACGTGCAGACCGGCGGGGGTGTACTTCGTTTAACTGAAATACAACCTGCTGGTAAAAAAGCGATGAAAGTATCCGACTATGTACGTGGCAGTGCGGTGGTCGAAGTCGGAATGACATTTGGAATGGAGAACACACATGAGTAAGCGCAAACTTCCTGCTCTTCGCAGTGCTCGCGAACTTGCTGTGCGCGTGTTAACGGATGTCGAACAAAGGCAGGCATACAGCAATCTTGAACTAAAGCATGCGCTAGCCGAAGCTGCATTCGCTCCACGCGATGTGGCACTTGCGACGGAACTTGTGTATGGGACGCTTGGTCGCCTTTATACACTGGATTGGATGCTTGGTCGATTCGTGTCCAAGCCGCTGCATAAGCTGGACGGATGGGTGCGCAATCTACTGCGGATGAGCTTCTATCAGCTTTCGTATTTGGATCGTATTCCAGATCGTGCGGTTGTACATGAAGCAGTGGAGATTGCGAAGCACTTTGGACATGCAGGCATTGCCGGAATGGTAAACGGTGTGCTGCGCAGCCGCCTGCGTGAGCCGGGAAAAGTAGAGATTCCGGCCGATCTGCCGCCAGTAGAACGAATTTCCCTTCAGTATTCACATCCGAAGTGGATGGTACGGGAATGGATCAAACAATACGGAGAAGCAGAAACAGAAGCGATGTGTGCAGCGAACAATGAGCCGCCGGCCCTAAGCCTGCGAGCGAACGCACTTCGTACCACACGCGATGAGCTGATCGCCCAGATTGGTAAACAGACACCGGACGCAGAACTGACTCCGTCTGAGGTTGCACCAGAAGGCGTAGTGGCTCATGAACTTGGTAACATTGCTGAGCTTCCCGCGTATGCAAGCGGGTCCTGCACTGTGCAGGATGAAAGTTCGATGCTTGTCGCTCGTGCTGTGGCACCTGCATCCGGCATGCAGGTGCTTGATATGTGTGCGGCTCCTGGTGGTAAGACAACGCATATCGCTGAGTTAATGGAGAACAGAGGCGAAATTACTGCCCTGGATATACATGATCATAAAATTAAGCTAATCGAAGCGAACGCTTTTCGTCTTGGCATCTCGATTATTAAAGGCCAGGCAGGTGACGCACGTGATGCGGCGAAGCTGCTGGCCGGGCAGACATTTGACCGTATTTTAGTAGATGCACCGTGCACCGGGCTCGGTGTCATTCGTCGCAAGCCAGATATTAAGTGGCAAAAAAAGCCGGGAGATGCAGAAGCAATCAGCAGCATTCAGTATGAGATTTTGCAGACAGCGGCCGAACTCGCGGGCCCTGACACGAAAATCGTATACAGCACATGCACGGTTGAGCCAGAAGAGAATGAACACGTACTTCGCCGCTTCTTGGCCGATCACCCAGAGTGGGAGCTGGATGAAACATTAGCCGATGATATGCCAGAGGCAGTGCGTCATAAATATCCGACGCTTGTCGAAGGATATATGCAGATGCTCCCTCATCATTTTCACACCGATGGCTTTTTTATTTCGCGTCTGCGGAAGATAAATGCACGGAAGGAAGCATAATTCTATGCTTCCTTTTTCTTTTCTTAAATTATTTATGATACAATATGATTTGAACTTTTGAAGGAAGAATTGGTGATACGTAATATGAAACCTTTATTGTATAGCCTTACCCTCCCGATGCTTAAAGAGTGGATGGAGAAAAACGGCGAGAAAGCATTCCGTGCCGGACAAGTATTTGACTGGCTGTATGTAAAACGTGTGGACTCATTCGATGAGATGAGCAATCTGTCAAAAGGATTGCGTGAGAAGCTTGCTGCTTCCTTCTCCATGGATGTATTAAAAGAAATTACACATCAAGAGTCAGCAGATGGTACGATTAAGTTTTTGTTCTCTCTGCATGACGGACATGCGATTGAAACGGTCATTATGCGGCATGAGTACGGCAACAGTGTCTGCGTGACAACGCAGGTAGGCTGCCGGATTGGCTGTACATTTTGTGCTTCAACGCTTGGTGGCTTAAAGCGTAATCTGGAAGCAGGCGAGATTGTCATGCAGGTGCTTGCCGCACAGAAAGCACTGGATGCCGAGCAGCAGCGCGCTAGCCACGTCGTTGTCATGGGTATTGGTGAGCCGTTTGAGAACTATGACGCATTGCTTGCCTTCCTGCGCATTATTAATGAAGAAAAAGGGCTGAACATTGGACAGCGCCACATTACAGTGTCGACAAGCGGAATTGTGCCAAACATTTACCGCTTTGCAGATGAAAAGCTCCAGATTAACCTGGCGATCTCGCTGCATGCCCCGAATACGGAAATTCGTACTCGACTGATGCCAGTTAATCGCCGTTATCCAATGGATGAATTGATGGATGCCTGCCGCTATTACATCAATACGACCGGACGTCGCCTGACATTTGAATACGGCTTGTTCGGCAGTGTCAATGACCGACCTGAGCATGCGGAAGAACTGGCGGCTCTCCTTAAGGGCATGATGTGCCATGTGAATCTGATTCCGGTTAATTATGTGCCAGAACGCAATTACGTGCGCACTTCGCGCAATGATATTTTTAATTTTAAGCGGATTCTTGACGCAAAAGGCATCAATGTGACAATCCGCCGGGAACACGGCAGTGATATTGCTGCGGCGTGCGGCCAGCTGCGAGCGCAGCACGCGAAGCAGACACAGGGGTGATGAATAATGCAGTCAGCCATACAGACGCATATTGGTTGTGTACGGCAGACAAATGAAGATTCTGGCCGCATTCAGAACTATGATGACGGTTGGACGCTTGCGATTGTAGCAGATGGAATGGGCGGTCATCAGGCGGGAGATGTGGCGAGTCAGATGGCTGTGGAGAGCATCTGTGAGCATATGCAGTTCATGCATAGTGAGATGACACCGGATGAGCGGCAGCGCACGTTGAATGAGGCGATTCAAGCGGCCAATCAAAAAATCCTCGCGTATGCTGCAGAGCATCCAGAATGTCGAGGGATGGGCACAACGATTGTAGCGGCGTTGATGAATTCGCAGCTTGGTGTGCTTGCCCATATTGGGGACAGTCGGATTTATCGGTATAGCGGCGGTGTGCTGCAGCAAATTACGAGCGACCATACACTGGTAAATGAATTGCTTCGTAATCATCAAATTACACAGGCTGAGGCGGCTAATCACCCGCGCCGCAATATTTTGACGCGAGCACTTGGGACCGATCAGACGGTTAAGGCTGACTTCAGCATCTTGCACTGGGATGAGGAAGACATGCTTTTGCTCTGCTCGGACGGGCTTTCTGGCAAGGTGAGCGGTGAGATCATTGCCGATATATTAGAAGGAGGCTCCCTCAAGCAAATGGCAGAGACATTAATTGCCCACGCGCTCGAAGCAGGAGGGGAAGACAACATTACAGTCATCCTGTTGCGTAATCAGACAGAGGGTGTGGAATGAAAGGAGGGAGCGTACAAATGGAAGGACAAAAAATCGGCGGTCGCTATGATATAGAGAAGAAAATAGGCGAAGGCGGAATGGCGGTTGTATACCGCGCCCGTGATACATTGCTGAACCGGACAGTAGCACTTAAAGTGCTGCGCTCCCAGTTTGGTAATGACGATGATTTTATTGCCCGTTTCCACCGGGAGGCACAGGCAGCAGCCAGCCTTTCTCATCCGCATGTTGTGAATATTTATGACATCGGTCAGGAAGGTGATATGTATTATATCGTCATGGAGTATGTAGAAGGCATGACGCTAAAGCAGTACATTAACGAACACGCGCCGCTTGATGTCAAGCAAGCGGTGAATATTGCGATTCAAATTTGTGATGCGCTTGATCATGCGCACCAGAATGAGCTCATTCACCGTGATATTAAGCCGCATAATATTTTAATTAACCGATATGGGCGAATTAAAGTAACAGATTTCGGGATTGCTCGTGCTGTATCATCGGTTACGATCACACATACGGGCTCGGTACTTGGCTCGGTGCATTACTTCTCACCGGAACAGGCGAAAGGGATTATGGCAGGAGCGAAGTCTGATCTGTATTCATTAGGCGTTGTATTGTACGAGATGCTGACCGGCAAATTGCCATTCTCAGGCGATTCTCCGATTAGCGTGGCGCTAAAGCATCTGCAGGAGCCGTATGTGCCGCCGCGTAAGCTGCGTCCGGACTTGCCGCAGAGCGTAGAGAATATCATCATTCGCTCGCTGGCAAAAGACCCGATGTACCGGTTTGAATCGGCGAACGAGATGCTTGAAGAATTACGGACATGTCTTTTGCCGGAACGGCGCAATGAGCCGGTGTATTTACTGCCGGAGAAGTATGCGGTAGAAGAGGATCCTGAGATTACTCGAATTATTCCGGCTATCAAGCCGGAGATGATGCGCAAGAAATCATGGGATGAACCGGAAGAGGCACGTCCTGTCAAAGAATGGCGCCGGACTTCTTCCTCTACGGAATCAGCTGCGGTAAAACAAAATACCGTACATGAATTGGAAGAAGAAGAGGAAGAATCTACAGGACGCTCCTGGAAGCGGGTGCTTGCCTGGGGATTCGGGATTGTGCTGTTCCTCACGCTTGCAGCTGCTGGAAGCTTCTACGGATTTACGTTGCTGAACGTTCCAGATGTGACAACACCAGCGGTTGAGAAGCTATCGCTTCAAGAGGCACGTCAGAAGCTTGAGGCAGTAGGCTTAAAGCCGGTCATTCAGCAGCAATTTGATCCAACTGTGGAAGCAGACCATGTCATTAAACAGACGCCGTCTGCTAATATGTCGGTGAAGAAAGACTCGGAAGTTCAGTTGATCGTAAGCCAGGGAAAATCAAAGGCAGGTCTGCCGAATTTTGTTGGCAAAAATATTGATGATCTAACTGATCAGCTGCGCGGCTACAAGAATGTGCGGACGGAAGAAGAAACAAGTGATAGTCAGCCAGCCGGTACCGTACTGAGCCAGACACCGGAAGCAGGTGCCCAGGTGGTTGCAGATGAAACGGAGATTGTTCTTACGGTTAGCAAAGGGGGAGGCAAAATCGTTATGCCAAACCTGGTTGGGCTAACAGAAGAAGAGATGAAGGCGAAGATGAACCGATTGGGTCTGAGAATCCAGCTGGAGACAAAAAGCAGCTATCGACCGCAGGGTGAGGTTGTTGAGCAATCATACCGGGCTGATACGGAGTTGAAAAAAGGAACGTGGGTGCGTGTAACCGTAAGCTCAGGTCTGCCGGATGAAGCACGTCGGGCTCGCATACCAGTAGATGTGTACTTGAATGCAGGTGAGACTTCAACGGTCGAGATTCGTGTAACGGATGCATCCGGTAAAAACAGGACGGCAGAGAAGACGCAAATCAGCCAAAGTGTGAAGTTTACAGTTCCAATTGTCGTCACGCCATCACAAGACGCGGTCATTCAAGTGTTCCGCGACGGTGAACAGATTGACGAGAAGCATGTCGGATATAATGATGCACAGTAGCACAGGGGGGATTTCATGCCGCAGGGCCGTATCGTAAAAGCGCTCGCCGGCTATTATTACGTGCAGGATGGCGATGCCTACTGGCAATGCCGAGCACGTGGCGTATTCCGCAAGCGGGGGATAACCCCGCTTGTCGGAGATGAAGTGATGTATGAAGTAAGCGGGTCAGAAGGAACGGTTACAGAGATTTTGCCGCGCACAAGCGAGTTAGTTCGTCCGCCGATTGCTAATATTGATCAGGCGATTCTTGTTTTCTCACTGGCAGAGCCTGCGTTTAATCCGCAGCTTCTCGATAAATTTCTTGTTCATACAGAAGCAGCCGGGGTAGAGGCGGTCATATGTCTAACTAAGGCGGACTTATTAGACGATGGCGATAAGCTTGCAGAGATTCGTCGTCGCTGTGAGCAGATGGGCTATCCGGTCGTGGTGACAAGCTCTAAAGGGCAGAGCGGGCTTGCAGAGATTCGCGCTCATCTGGCTGGTAAGCTCTCTGTATTTGCCGGACAGTCCGGTGTCGGTAAGTCATCGCTGCTGAATGCTTTGTTTAGTGAACTTCAGCTTGAAACGGCTCCAATTAGCCATAAGCTTGGCCGGGGGAAGCATACTACACGCCACGTGGAGCTCATTTACTTGCCAGAAGGCGGCTGGGTTGCAGATACACCGGGCTTTAGCTCGCTTGATTTTCATTCGGTGGGAGATATAACCGAGCTTGGGTTGTATTTCAGAGAAATGCGAGAGAGGCTCGGGGAATGCAAATTCCGCGGCTGCCTGCATGTGAACGAGCCGAACTGCGCAGTGCGGCAGGCGGTGGACGTCGGAGAAATCCAGGCGTCCCGTTATGAGCATTACTTGCAATTTTTGCAAGAAATTAAAGAGAGAAAGCCGAGGTATTAGCATCATGGTAAAAATCGCGCCTTCGATTTTATCGGCAGACTTTTCCCGCCTGGGAGCGGAGATTCAGGAAGTCGAGCAGGGCGGAGCGGAATGGCTGCATGTCGATGTGATGGACGGTCATTTCGTGCCAAACATTACGATTGGACCGCTTGTTGTGCAAGCGATTCGTCCGCATACGAAACTGTTTATGGATGTACATTTGATGATCGAAAATGCTGATCTGTACATTCCGCAGTTTGCCAAAAGTGGAGCCGAGATGATTACGGTGCATCAGGAAGCATGCACGCACCTGCATCGCACGATCCATCTTATTAAAGAGCAGGGAGTAAAAGCGGGTGTATCGCTGAATCCTGCTACGCCAGTATCAACGCTTGAGCATGTACTTGGTGATATTGATATGGTATTGCTTATGTCGGTGAACCCGGGCTTTGGTGGACAGAAGTTCATTCCAGAAGTCGTAAAGAAAGTCGGTCAGCTCAAAGCGATGCTCATTGAGCGCGGGCTGGAGAATCAAGTAGAAATCCAAATTGATGGTGGCATCAATGCCGAAACAGCGCCGCTTGTGGTGGCCGCGGGGGCAACGTGCCTCGTAGCAGGGAATGCGGTATTTGGCAAACCGGATAGAGGGCAGGCGATTGCTGCCATTCGCGATGCGGCGAATAAGGTGCTGTAGGCGAGCATAGGATAAGGGGAGAAGTGAGTAGACGCTTCTCCTCTTTTTTATACGTTGGCTGTCCGTTTCGTAAAAATAGGTACTTGTTTTTGTTCATATTTTACCTTCAACTCTCATATGGTAAATCGAGTGAGGCGTACAGGTAGAAATGCCTGCGGATGGAATAAAAGAGGGAGGGTTCATCATGCGGTTTTATACCATTAAGCTGCCGAAATTTCTGGGGGGACTCATTCGTATACTTCTTGGCGGAAAAAAGTGAGCATGGCATAAAAAAAAGCACCACAGTGGGTGCTTTTTTTACGTGCGACTACACACGAGTAACTAAGCCGGATTTCAGAGCTTTTGTGCTCACGTACACACGCTTCGGTTTTCCGTCAACCAGGATGCGTACTTTTTGTACGTTAACGCCCCAAGAGCGTTTATTTGCACGGTTCGAGTGACTGCGTTTGTTACCAGTCTTAGCTCGTTTACCTGTTACATAACATACACGTGCCATTACAATTCCACCTCCCTGAGATGCAGTCAAGCAAAGTGACTCTCATTACATACTCAAGTATGATAGCATACGCATTTTACAAAAGCAAGATGTCTGTCAAGAATTTACCCTTTACAACGATTCTTTCAAAAAAAGTATCGTTGTAGTAAAATGAGGACAATACAAGCATCTACTAGAGAGCGCAGCGAATGAAAATGAGGAGGCTTAAAGCATGAGTGTTCAGATCAGCACAGAGCTCGGAAAAATTGAAATTGACAGTCAAGTTGTCGAGACGATGGCGGGTGCTGTGGCAATGGAATGTTACGGTCTTGTTGGCATGTCTTCACGCCGGACGATGAAAGACGGAATCGCTGAGATTTTGGGTCGTGAGAACTTGTCACGCGGCGTCGAAGTGCGGCAGGAAGAGGGGCGTACGATCATTAACATGTATATTATCGTTAGCTACGGCACGAAAATCTCCGAGGTGGCACACAGTGTGCAAGGCCGTGTAACGTATGCGCTGGAGCAAAACCTTGGATTGCAAGTAGATGATGTGAATATTTATGTGCAAGGTGTCCGTGGAGAAATGAACTCCTAAGGGTATGAGGGAGGAACAATACGTGAAAAGCAGTACGCTGACGGGACAGGTTCTTCGTCATATGTATAAAGTGGGTGCAGCGCGTTTGACGCAGCATGCACAGCAAGTTGATGCATTAAATGTATTTCCGGTGCCAGATGGTGATACCGGAACGAATATGAATTTGACGTTTACGTCGGGAGTAGCAGAACTTGAGAAATCAGCCGAACAGACAGCCGAGAAAGTCGCGTCTGTATTTTCACGCGGCCTTCTTATGGGGGCACGCGGCAACTCCGGTGTAATCTTATCTCAGTTGTTCCGAGGTTTCGCGAAGGGGCTGACAGGTCTTGGGGAGGCGGATGCTCGTCAGGTAGCGGATGCGTTCCAGCAAGGCGTCGATATGGCATACAAAGCCGTCATGAAGCCAGTGGAAGGGACGATTTTAACCGTAGCTCGCGAAGCGGCAGCAGCGGCACGTAAGGCAGCGCGTGGCACGGTAGAGGAAGTAATTGAGGCGCTTGTAGTTGCGGCACAGCGTGCGCTTGACCATACACCGAATCAGCTTCCGGTACTCAAAGAAGTGGGCGTTGTTGATTCCGGTGGACAGGGGCTTGTTTACATATACGAGGGCTTTTTACAGGCACTGAACGAAGATGTATCATTCGAGAAGCGAGTCGTGGACAGCAAGCCGCAAGCTCCAACGGCTGCTATATTTGGTGAGGCACATGAAGAGATGCACCATGTCATCAATCCAGCAGATATCGTATATGGATACTGTACCGAATTTATGGTACACCTGCGTGAAACGAATGGGTTCAGAATGGAAGCATTCCGGGAGCGTATTAGTCAGTATGGCGATTCATTGCTTGTTGTAGCTGATGATGACTTGATCAAGGTTCACATTCATGCGGAAGAGCCGGGAGATGTGCTTTCTTTCGCACATAAGTATGGCACACTGGATCGCATCAAAATCGAAAACATGCGTCTTCAGCATGAGGCCGTTTTGCGCCGTCAGGAAGCGAAGCAGCAGACTGTGTCTCCTGTACCGGCTGTGCCGATAGAAGCTGCATCCGCTGTTGTAGAAGATGTAGTACCACCGCTTGATTTTGTAGTAGAGCCACAAAAAGCAAGCGAACGATACGGCATGATTGCGGTTGCGAGCGGAGCGGGTATTACAGAAATTTTCCGTAGTCTAGGTGTTGGTACGATTATTGAGGGTGGTCAGACAATGAACCCGAGTACCGAACAATTCGTACAGGCGATTGAGGCGAGCGGTGCATCGAATGTAATCATTCTGCCGAATAATAAAAATATTATCATGGCAGCGAAACAAGCAGCTGAACTTGTCGATATTCCAGTTGCGGTCATTCCGGCCGTTAGCGTTCCGCAAGGCATGTCAGCGATGCTAGCATTTGCACCAGAGGCTGAACTTGTCCACAATGAAGCAAGTATGACGGAAGCGGTAGGTCTTGTTAAGACCGGTCTTGTCACATATGCGGTGCGTGATACGAAGCTGAATGAGATTGAGATCAAAGAAGGCGACTTCATCGGCATTCAGGACGGTGAGATCGTGGCGGCCGGATCAGATATGTATACAGTAGCGACAGACCTGGTGGCCTGCATGGTCGAAAAGGACGATGAATTGATTACGGTTCTATATGGAGCTGATTCGACAGAAGCGAAGCTCGATGAATGGGAGAAACGCATTCGTGAGACGTACAGCTCATATGAAGTAGAAGTACATGAAGGTGGACAGCCACTGTATGCCTTTATTATTGCCGTTGAATAAAGCGTGGGAAGGGGGCATGTGAGGATGAATCTATATATTGTAACCGACAGCACGGCAGACATCCCCAAGCCACTTATGCAAGAACTAAACATTCCGATTGTGCCGCTTAAGGTGCATGTGGAAGGACAGACATACTTAGATGGCGTTACGCTATCTTCCAATGAGTTTTATGAGAAATTACAATCATCAGAGCAACTGCCGCGCACATCACAGCCGGCACCGCTTGACTTTGTGAATGTATACGAAGAGATTGCAGCGCGTGATCCAGAAGCAGAAATTATCTCGATTCACTTGTCTAGTGCATTAAGCGGCACCTACCAGACAGCAATGCTTGCTGCGGGCATGGTGGAAGAGAAGGTCAAGGTACATGTCGTGGATAGTCGCTCGGCTTCGTATGCACTTGGTGCGATTGTGGTCGCTGCAGCACGTCTCGTACGCAACGGGGGTACGCTTGAAGAATGTCTTACGCTTGTTCGTACGCTCATTTCGGAGCACCGGGTGTATTTTGTGATGGATACGCTCATGTATTTGCAGAAAGGCGGCCGAATTGGCAAGGCAGCATCTATCGTTGGTTCCCTACTGAATATTAAGCCGATTCTTATGTTTGATGAGAGTGGCGAAGTAGCGGTTGTAGAAAAGGTACGCGGTAAGAAAAAAGCGGTCGCACGTATTCTGGAGCTGGCAAAAGAATATGCGAATGAGCGCCCGGTAACAGCAGCCGCAGTTTATACGACAGACCGTGATGAGGCTGCGGTGCTTAAAGGACAGGTTGAGCAGGAGCTTACTGTAACAGGCGAGGCGGTGTTGGCTCAGCTTGGGCCGGTTATCGGCACGTATGGCGGTCCGGGTCTATTAGCCATTACGCTCTATCCAGAGACTTCATAATCATACAGGTAGACATGAGTAAGGGGACGGGATGATACGCCAGAACGGCGTGGGATCCTGTCCTTCTTCCATTTGCTGGCATAATATTTGCGCGAAACTATATAGGGAGGACGGGCGGGAGATCAACAGGACGCGCTCTGAATAAAAGTTAGATGTCCCGCTGGATTAAAGATGTGAGTAATTCAATTATGATGCAGCCTGTAACAGCTGTTAAAGGAATCGGGGCGGAACGAGCGATTGAACTTGCGGCACTCCAGATTGAAACCGTACAGGATTTGCTGGAGCATTTTCCGTACCGCTATGAGGATTATCGGGTACGTGATCTAAGCGAAGTCCAGGATGGAGAGAAAATTACGATTATCGGTACGGTGTATGGCGAGCCGGTCGTTCGCTTCTACGGAGCTAAGAAATCACGCATTACCGTTAAAGTCGTAGTGGATAACATTGTTGTTACGGCAATCTGGTTTAACCGGGGATTTTTAAAAAGCCAGCTTCGTGCCGGACGCGAAATTATGCTGTCTGGCAAGTTTGAACGGGCTCGCCTGCAAATTATGGTGAGCGAGCAGCATTTTCTTGATACCGAGCGGGTAAAGGTACAGGAAGGTACGATTCAGCCGGTCTATTCGATAACGGGAGGGATGCAAGTCAAGCAGATGCGCCGTTTTATCATAGCAGCGCTTGAACAGTTTGGTGATTCGATCGACGAGATTTTGCCGGAGGATCTCGTGCGTAAGTATAAACTGGCCTCCCGTCGCGATGCGATTCGTAACATTCATTTTCCAGAGAGTGTGCAGGCGGGCAAGCAGGGGCGGCGCCGACTTGCATTTGAAGAGTTACTGCTGTTTCAATTGCGACTACAGGCGTATCATGCGATCAACCGACAAGCACGTGATGGAGTGGCCCAGCATGTTCCGCTTGAGAAGGTACACACTTTTATTCACAGCCTGCCATTTCCGTTAACGAATGCGCAGAAGCGAGTCATCAAAGAGATTCTTGATGACATGCAGGCACCTTATAGCATGAACCGACTGCTGCAAGGTGACGTTGGTTCTGGAAAAACCGTTGTCGCTGCGATTGCGCTTTTGGCTACGATAGAGGCGGGGTATCAGGGAGCGCTTATGGTGCCAACTGAGATTCTTGCTGAGCAGCATTACGAGACGCTATCTGAGCTTTTGGCACCGCATGGAATTGAAGTGGCGCTGTTATCTGGAAGTGCTACCGTACGAAAACGACGCGATATTCTGGGAGGGCTGCAATCGGGTTTAATTCAGGTCATCGTTGGTACGCACGCACTCATTCAGGAGGACGTATATTTTGCAAAGCTTGGGCTTGTGATTACAGACGAGCAGCACCGGTTCGGGGTGGAGCAACGCCGTATTTTGCGAGAGAAGGGGCTGAATCCAGATGTGCTGTTTATGACAGCGACGCCAATTCCGCGTACACTGGCCATTACAGCATTCGGTGATATGGATGTATCCACAATTGATGAGCTTCCCGCGGGACGTAAACCGATTGAGACGTACTGGGTACGCCATGATATGCTTGACCGCATTCTTGCATTTGTACGCAAAGAACTTGATCGGGGACGGCAGGCGTATGTGATCTCGCCGCTCATTGAAGAGTCTGAGAAGCTTGATTTGCAGAATGCGATTGATGTACACGCACAGTTAAGTCAATATTTTGCGGGCACGTACCGGGTTGGTCTTATGCATGGACGACTTGTGCCGCGGGAGAAAGACGAGGTTATGCAGCAGTTTAGCCGCAATGAGGTACAGGTGCTTGTCTCAACAACCGTTGTTGAGGTTGGGGTGAATGTACCGAATGCGTCGGTCATGGTGATTTATGATGCGGAGCGATTCGGCTTGGCTCAGCTTCATCAGCTGCGCGGACGTGTGGGTCGGGGGGCTGAGCAATCGTATTGTATTCTGATTGCAGACCCGAAATCTGAGACTGGCAAAGAGCGGATGCGGATTATGACGGAGACGAATGATGGGTTTGAAGTGGCGCAGCGCGATCTGGAGCTGCGTGGTCCAGGGGATTTCTTCGGGACGAAGCAGAGCGGATTGCCGGAGTTCAAGGTGGCGGATGTCGTACAGGACTATCGAATGCTTGAGGTGGCACGTCAGGAGGCGGCTGATATGGTGCGAGGAGAAGCGTTCTGGAGCAGCCCGCAGTATCGAGCACTGCGGGCATACTTGAAGCAGGATGAGTACTTTCTTACGAAAATAAAAGATTAATCGTCCTCGCTTTCTTTTAGCGATTTTTTCTGACCAAAAAGCCTGATTTGACGATTTTCTAGAAAGTGGCCGATACTGATAACACCATACATAACCAGCATGGTATAGGTGGTCATCAAATAGTAGCCGGCTCCGATGCTAATGCCAATTGCACCGGCAAAGAACACCATGGAGGCAGAAGTGAGGCCTTTGACAGAACCGCTCTTTTGAATGATCAGTCCTGCGCCGAGAAAGCCTAACCCGCTTACAATTTGCGCGGCTAGGCGCAGCGGATCCATCATCGTGCGGCCAGGAATGGAGTAACGATCTACAGTATGGATAGACACCAGGGTAAGAAGTGTCGCAGCGACTGTTACAAATGTATAGGTTTTGATGCCAGCCGGTTTAGAATGAACGGTGCGTTCAAGACCAATAACGAACCCGAACAGGGCACTCATTGACAGGCGGATATACATCTCTATATCTTCATAGTGTTCAATGGAATGCCAGATGTATAGCCAGAAATCTTTCATAAGTTAGGTCACCTCTCTCTATGCGTGCTATTGATTTTACCATATTCGACACGAAAGAAGAGATGCCGAAAAAATAAAAAAACCGTCCGGTTATAGGCCGGACGGGCATGCTAAACGCTGCGCGTTCAGCTTGCATAATGGGAGAGGAGAAACCGGAGGAAGAGCTTATGGGGAAACGTAAGTCTTCTCCGCGGTTGTCGGCAGTACGGACATGCCGTACCGCTACTAGTATTGTGGACGCAAATGGTGCATCCTATACATGAAAGCATAGAAAAATATCAAGCATTTACCATAATTTTTGTTTATGTTATACTAACGGCGTTTACTATAGTACGGAGGGAAATTATGCGCGTAGTTTCTGGCTCGAAGAAGGGCCATCCACTGCAGGCTGTATCGGGCAAGGGAACCCGTCCGACAGTTGATAAAGTGAAAGAGTCGATTTTTAATATGATTGGTCCGTATTTTGATGGGGGGCTTGCCCTTGATTTATATGCGGGCACAGGCGGTCTTGGAATTGAAGCGCTCAGCCGCGGCGTGGAGAGATGTATTTTTATAGATGCGAATCGCAAAGCTGTAAGCGTTGTCTATAAAAATCTTGATGCTACCGGACTTCGGGATCAGGCAGAGGTATACTGTAACGATGCGAACCGGGCGCTGAATGCACTTGCCAAACGCGAGCTTGTTTTTGATCTTGTGTTTCTTGATCCACCTTATGCGGAGCAGAAGATTGAGAGTCAGCTGGGGATTATGAATGACCATGGTCTTCTGGCATCAGGGGCACTCATTGTGGCTGAGCATGATGCCAAAGATAAGATGTGTGAGCAGATCGCAGATATTGTGAAGATACGCGAGACGACATATGGACAAACGGTTATTACGATTTACCGCAAGGAAATATAGATATGTAAAAGGGAGTGCAGTGGATGAGCATCGCGGTTTGCCCGGGCAGTTTTGACCCGGTTACGTATGGCCACCTTGACATTATTCAGCGGGGGGCTAAAGTTTTTGATAAGGTAATTGTGGCTGTATTAATTAATCGGAACAAGACGAACCCGGTGTTCACTGTTGAAGAGCGTCTTGCACTTTTACGAGAAGCGACGAAAGACATTCCGAATGTTGAGGTCGATACGTTTAACGGGCTGTTGATTGAATATATGCATACAAGAGGGGCCAAGGCCATTATTAAAGGGTTGCGTGCAGTATCCGACTTTGAATATGAGATGCAGATGGCGTCGATTAACCGTCTGATTGACAACAAGATTGAGACATTTTTTATGATGACGAACAATCAGTACTCATTCTTAAGCTCGAGTATTGTAAAAGAGATTGGAAAATATGGGGCTGATGTGAGCAGCCTTGTGCCGCCGAATGTTGAGCGTGCGTTGCGTGCTAAACGTGAAGAAGAACCCCGCTAAAGCTAGCGGGGTTCTTTGCGCATGCGCAGCCAGTGATAGATCTGCCAGAGCAGTGCAGTAAGGGTGAGTAAGGCAGCGCATACTAGGAGGGAGAAGGTATAATAAGAGGGTTGATTCCATAGCGATAACGGTTCTAGCCCAAGGCTGGTTGCCCAGGTTGGGACGGCAGAAGCTGGTTGCAATCGTCCGTATAAAAATGATCCTGCCGTATACGTGAAGAGAAAGGCGGTTACAGCATGCAGGGCGCGAGCGAAGAGGAAAGGTCCATACCGCATATCGGTTTGAGCAAGCATGCTGGCTACTTGTGCGTGAACAGACAATCCGCCCCAGGCCAGAATCGCACTCGTACTGGCCAGAACAAATGCGGGCGTGTAGGAGGCGAATAGATCACTTGCCTGCTTCGCACCGAGCGTGACTTCAAACAGGCCGTACACAAAAGCCTGTGCGCCTTCCGCAGGAGCACCAAACAGCCCGAGTATCTCCCCGAGTGCTGCTGATAGCAGGGCAATGAGATTCAGTTTCATAAGCAATGTCAGAAGTACGGAGAAAAACAAAATAAATCCGCCGACCATTAGCTGGGTCTGAAGCGAACTTGCCACCGCATCCCCCATTAGTTTGCCAAGGGCGCGTCCATCTTCAAGTCGGGCACGGTGCATCGCAAGAAAGGCGCGGATTAGCAGGGAGCGATTACTTGTTTGTGTATACGGCGTGCGTGGTGCGTGAGGGGCGTAACGCGACATGACAAGCCCTACCGCGATGGCAGTTATGTAGTGAGCGGCCATGAGGACCAGGCCGACTTTGACGCTGTGAAAAAAACCAACAGCCACGGCACCAGTAATAAAGACAGGGTCTGCTGTCGTAGTATAAGAAACGAGGCGTTCACCTTCGGCACGGGAGACGAGATTCTTGGCGCGAAGCTGCGTGGTTAACTTAGCGCTGATTGGATACCCGGAAGCGAATCCCATCGTCCAGACGAATGAGCCAGAGCCGGGGATGTTAAAAACTGGTCTCATAAGCGGCTCGAGCAGTACACCCATAAAGTGGGCGAGGCCTAAGCCAAGCAAGATTTCAGACGTAATAAAGAACGGAAGCAGTGCCGGAAATACAACATCCCACCAGATTTTTAGGCCGCGTAATGCTGCAAGAAACGCCGCTTCCGGGAATGATAACAGGCTGGCTGCGATAACAAAGCAGAATATGGCAAGCAGCAGAGTAGTTACATACGGTTTGAACGAATGCATAGACATATCTCCTTACCGAAATTTAAGCTTATCCTATATGTACGGACGTGCCCGGCAAAATAGACCCGTTTGTCGGAGATGAAGCGGGGTGGAAACAATGGAAAAGCGGGAAGAAAGGATGCCAGGTATCGGGTTAGCGCTTGGCGCGGGAGGGGCGCGTGGATTTGCTCATATTGGGGTGTTGGAAGTGCTGGAAGAGCATGGGGTCGTACCAGCTTATCTGGCGGGAAGCAGTATGGGGAGTCTCGTAGCTGCCCTGTATGCGAGTGGATTGACGACAGGGATGATGGAGAAGCTAGCTCTTAATCTCAAGCGAAAGCACTGGATCGATTTATGTGTACCTGGAATGGGCTTTGTTACGGGAGAGAAGCTGCGCCAGGTGGTGAAGCTGTTGACACGAGAGAGACGGATTGAAGAAATGGCACGTCCGCTGGCTATCGTTGCAACAGACCTCGGAACTGGTGAGCGGGTGATTTTTACGAAAGGGCCAGCGTATGAAGCGGTGCGGGCAAGCGTATCGATCCCAGGTATTTTTGTTCCATATCGACTGGATGGGCGTCTGTTAGTGGACGGTGCAGTCGTGGACCGGGTACCCATTGAAGTAGTGCGTGATATGGGGGCGGACCTGACAATAGGTGTGGATGTGGCACTTGCCCCATCCGATGCGCCAGTCAAATCACTGTTTGACGTGATCTTTCAATCAGTGGACATTATGGAACGTGAAATTTTTCGCCATCGTACGGTGTATGCTGATATTATGGTTCGTCCAGATGTGGGACGCTTTAGCTCGACGGCTTTTACGAATATCGAAGAGATTGTAGAAGAGGGACGCCAGGCGACACGAAAGATGATTCCGCATATTCACGATAAAATAGCAGAATGGAGGAAGGATAGATGAACGGTCGCAGACGTTTTATAAAAAGCAGGTGGGGCGCATTCGGGATCGGAGCGCTGATCGTTGTGATTTTATTTGGCATCGCGCTTAGTCCGACATCGTATTATATCATCCGTCCCGGCTCGGCGATTGAGCTTCAGCCTATCGTAACGGTAGAGGGTGGAGCGAAGCATGAAAAAGGGACATTGATGCTGACAACGGTGCGCATGGGACCGGCCAATGTGCTTGGATATATAGTAGGCAAGCTTGATCCATACACAGAATTAAGAAAGGAAGAAACCGTAAAAAGTCCGTACGAGACGGACGAGCAGTACAATGAGCGTGAATTGCTTGATATGAAAAATTCGCAGCAAAACGCCATGATGGTAGCGTTTCGCAAAGCAGGCTTGCCGGTTACGGTAACAGAAGAGGGGGCGCTAGTCGTCTTTTTTGTGCCGAATATGCCAGCTAAGCAGTATTTGCAGATCGGGGATGTAATTACGAAGGTAGGAAATGTATCGGTACGAAATTCGAAGCAGCTGCTCGATGTCCTGCATCAATATAAGGCGGGTGATACAGCTCGGCTAACGCTTATGCGTGACGGGAAGGAAATAACGGCTTCTGTACCGCTTAAACCGCTTCCGGTAGCGGCAGGAGAGAAACCGCGTGCCGGAATCGGCATTGCTTATCCAGACCCGGACGGCCCGATGACAGCGCGGGATGTGCAGGTGCCAAAGAAAGTGGAGATTCAGTCAGAAAACATCGGGGGCCCGTCTGCAGGGCTGATGTTTACACTGGAGATTTTAAGTCAGCTCACACCGGGCGATTTGACGAAAGGTTATCGTATCGCCGGTACCGGTACGATACGTCAGGATGGAACCGTGGGACCGATCGGCGGCGCGTATCATAAAGTGCGGGCGGCTGAGAAGATGAATGCAGACATTTTCTTCGCCCCAAATAACGATGTAATGCCAGGCTCAAAAATGCGTTCCAATTATGTAGAAGCGAAAGAAGAAGCCGAGAAGCTTGGCATGAAAGTCAAAGTCGTACCGGTGCGGACAGTTGATGATGCGCTGAACTACTTGAAGAGTATTCCTCCTAAAGCATAATCGGTGTCTGCCAGTATTCTCGCTGCATCTCACGCAGGCGCAATTCCAGCGGATATGCCAGTGCATAAACGGCGGCGGCTCGTACATCGAGCGCAAGCAAAGAGTGCTTACTCTTAGGCACGCGTGTCAGCACTGGAACGCGTGCCGTTTTTTTCATTTGACGCAATAGCTCGCGTCCGGTATCGGAGAAGCCAAGCACACGGATGTAGGCAGGGCCTGCTATTGTCGCCTGCTTCATTTGATCGTGTGTGATATGAAGCATACTATACAGGAGTAACCGCTGCAGGCGTGTCCAGGTATATCGTTTCGTTTTGATCGATTCCATTAATTCATGAAACGCAGCGGCCTGTGGCAGGGCTGTAAGCAGTCGATGTTCCAGCCCTTCTGTCATCTCATGTATGAGAGCCAACTGCTCTGGTGTCTGAGTGAGCAGCGTATGCTGCACATGAGGGAAAAAGTCGTCCCATGTAACTGGAAATCTTCCTGCATTCTGCTCGTCTGTAAGCACCGCCAGTGTGGAAGGCGGTACGTAAGGTGCGATAGTTAGAAGATTTCCTGATTCAAGCAGGTGCTTACGCAGGGCAGTAGCGCTGGCGATGCGTGTATCCGTCATCTCTGTGTCATGGTAGCCGGCTTTCTGTCGTGTGATGGTGGCGGGCATAATTGAGCTTTTCAGGCGGCGGAGTGCCAGACAGTAGTTCAATCCAAGAATGTTGTTTGGCTCGCTGGTATCTTTCTGGGCGTCTGCATCGCCAAGGAGCTGTGCCGCTGCACGACCGTAGGCAGCCGGGTAGCTGACACCTCTTGCTAGTTCTGTAGCAAGGGCTGTGCGAAATGCATCTGGTTCGTCTGTCAAAAGAGAAGCGAGCGTTTGAATACGCTCAATGTGTCCGCTTTCTGAACCGAAGCATAGGGTGTCGACAATGCCTGTCGCGTCAAGGGTGGCTACCGCTCCGAATGCGAACTGCTCTGCGTTTTGGGCCGCATATGCAAACGGGAGCTCCAGTACCAGATCGGCCCCCATTCGAAGTGCCATCTCGGTACGAGCCCATTTGCTTGCAATCGCCGGCTCACCTCGCTGCAAGAAGTATCCGCTCATGACAGCAACAGCTGCGTCTGCTGCCGTTTGTTTTTTTGCTTCTGTAAAGTGGTATACATGTCCATTATGAAGGGGATTGTATTCTACAACGAGTCCGACAGTTCGCACCGAAGCTCACGTCCTTTTCCAATTGATTTCTCCTAA
This sequence comes from Aneurinibacillus uraniidurans, assembly GCF_028471905.1. Lineage (NCBI taxonomy): Bacteria > Bacillati > Bacillota > Bacilli > Caryophanales > Paenibacillaceae > Aneurinibacillus > Aneurinibacillus uraniidurans. The sequence continues at coordinate 1,300,030 of NZ_CP116902.1, forward strand.
TTTTAGCATGTTATCCTTGACATGGCACCTAGTAAACCGATATAATCATTCTTGTTGCTTGAAATGAGGTCACTAAATGATGAAACTTCAAAAAAATGCACTGACACAGCTTCATGGCAGACATTTGCCGCTTGATGAGACGGTTGAACTGAATCTAACCCGCCGTCATCTTCAGCTTGTTGAAGCAAAACCGGCTCACTTTATCGGGGAAGCATTTGCAGCAACTGGTCTCTTCATTGTAGAGGGCCGGTTGACAGGTGAACTTACGATGGAATGTGCCCGTTGTTTAAAACATTTTCCATACTCCTATGATGTAGGGGTCAAAGAAACGTTCATGGACGAGAAAGCGATTGAGTTTGAAGTCGATGACGAAATGGAGCTTCACCCAATCGAAGGCGAAGAGATCGAGGTAACCCCTTATCTCGAGGGCGCAGTTCTGCTCGATTTGCCGCATACACTTATTTGTAGTGAAGACTGCAAGGGACTATGCCCGGAGTGTGGGGCGAATCGGAATGACAAAGAATGCGGTTGCGTTGTGGAACGCATCGACCCTCGTTTGGCGATTCTGGGTGAACTTTTTGGGAAGCAGGACAAATAAAGCTTTTCAAGCTCTGCAAAATCAGGTATGATGATTGTTGTTTTGGTGGACATCCCATCAAATTGGCGATCTTTATTGTAATCCGGTGAAGGGGGTGGGATAAATGGCAGTACCTCAAAGACGTACATCAAAAACTCGCAAAAACAAGCGTCGGACTCACTTCAAACTTGAAGTGCCAGGCATGGTAAAATGCCCTGAGTGTGGCGAGATGAAACTGGCTCACCGTGTATGCAAAAGCTGCGGCACATACAAAGGCAACCAGGTTGCAAACAATGCGTAATGCATCATAAGAGGCAGGGTGATTTCGGTCATCCTGTCTCTTTTTGTCTTGTTTTGACTAGTTTTCTGGACATGAAGGAAATGGGATTTTTAGCACGAACATGTAGCACACACACATTTTTAAATTTGTAGTTGTTATTTTCTATTTCGTTCTATATACTGCTATTAGTAGCTGGTCATAAGTACGGCAATATGCGCTAGCAGTATGGGTGGTGAAACGATGGCTCGACTTAGTAAGAAGAGCCGCCAGGAAGCGCTTCACATGCTTCTTGCAGAAAGCCCGTTTTATACGGATGAAGAACTGGCTGAACATTTCAGAGTAAGTATTCAGACGATCCGACTTGATCGACTTGAACTTGGCATTCCGGAAGTACGGGAACGTATTAAGAATGTCGCCAGGCAAAATCATGAAGAAATAAAGTCACTTCCGCTTGAGGAGGTAGTTGGAGAACTGGTTGATCTACAGTTAGACCAGTCAGCTATTTCTCTTCTTGATATTACAGAGGAACATATTTTTTCGCGCACACATGTTGCTCGTGGGCATCATATTTTCGCCCAGGCGAATTCACTTGCTGTAGCAGTTATCGATGCAGATGTTGTACTTACCGCCGCGGCTCGTATTCGATACGTGCGGCCAGTGCGGCTCGGAGAGCGTCTTGTAGCGAAAGCAGTCGTTCGGGAGACACAGGGAGAGCAAAGCAAGGTCAGAGTCGAGACGCACGTGCAGGATGAACTCGTATTTAGCGGGACATTCCGCGTGTATCGGATGCCGGATTTTGATGCGCATGCCAGTGACAAACAGGAGGACATATGATTATTGCAATAGATGCGATGGGCGGGGATCTTGCTCCGAACTCGAACGTAGAAGGGGCGATTGCGGCGGCGCGTGAAATGTCGGAAGCGCGTCTTGTGCTTGTTGGAGATGAAGCGAGGTTACGTCCATTGCTTGTAGGCGCACCGCAAAATATTGAAATCCGTCATGCAGGAGAAGTAATTGCGACCGAAGAGGAGCCGGTAAAGGCGGTTCGACGCAAACGGGATTCATCTCTTGTAGTAGGGGTTACAATGGTCAAAAATGGAGAAGCAGATGCGATTATTTCAGCAGGGAATACAGGAGCGTTAATGACAGCCGGACTGCTCATTACCGGACGCATTCCCGGGATTGATCGCCCGGCACTCAGTCCAATCATTCCGTCAGTTGACGGAGCAGGTGTGATGATTTTAGATGCGGGAGCCAATATGGATGCGCATCCGGAACATCTGCTGCAGTACGCTGTGATGGGAAGCATTTATGCGGAGAAAGTCATGGGAGTACCACGACCGCGCATTGGGCTTTTGAATGTAGGAACGGAAGAGAAGAAAGGGAACGAGCTGACGAAGACGGCGTACGGCTTGCTCACGAACAGTTCCCTGAATTTTGTCGGAAACGTCGAAGGTCGTGACATCATGGAGCATGTGTGTGATGTTGTGGTGTGCGATGGATTTTCGGGCAATATTTTGATTAAAACAATGGAGGGCATGGCGAAAACGTTAATGGGCGCATTGAAAGAAGAGTTTATGCGCAGTTTAACGAGCCAGCTCGGGGCTATGATGCTTCGCTCGGGATTCAAACGGATAAAAACACAAATGGACTATACGGAGCATGGCGGGGCTTTGCTTATGGGTGTTCAGGGCACCTGCATTAAAGCACATGGCTCCTCGAATGCACGTGCGATTCAGCGGACGATTGAGCAGGCATGCAAATTTATCGCGCAAGATGTAAACGGGCTGATCGCCCATGAAATCCAAAAAGAAAGCGGGGATCTACATGCATAGTACACAGCATGCAGTGGGAATTCTTTCGACCGGCCGTTATTTGCCGGACAAGGTAATTACAAACGCAGATTTGGAAAAAATGGTAGATACTTCGGATGAGTGGATTGTAACACGTACCGGTATTCGTGAGCGTCGGATGGCAGCGGAAGGACAGACGACATCTGATCTGGCGGTCAAAGCGGCACAACAGGCACTTGATAAAGCCGGGATTGCTGCCGAACAGCTTGATCTGATTATTATTGCGACTGCTACACCGGATATGTTTTTCCCATCGACTGCTTGCCTCGTCCAAGAGCGAATCGGTGCGAAAAAAGCGGCAGCGTTCGATCTCTCTGCTGCGTGCTCGGGATTTTTATACGGCACCTCGGTTGCTGCTCAATTTATTAAGAATGGCATGTATCGATATGCGCTCGTCATCGGCGTCGAGACGCTTTCGAAAATTGTGGACTGGACGAATCGCAATACATGTGTATTATTCGGAGATGGAGCAGGTGCTGTTGTGCTCGGTCCGGTAGAAGATGGCATGGGCTTCCTGTCATTTGAACTGGGTGCCGACGGAAGTGGTGCAGAACTGTTAAAGCTTGAGGCGGGCGGTTCTCGTAAGCCCGTTTCGACAGTCGAGCCAGGTAGCCCTGACAATTATGTGCATATGGCAGGCAGCGAAGTGTTTAAGTTTGCCGTGCGTGCGATGAATACAGCATCAGACAATGCGGTAGCTAAAGCCGGGATTACGAAAGAACAGGTAGATTTCCTCGTTCCGCATCAGGCTAACCTGCGCATTATTGATTCAGCAGTAAAACGTCTGGGACTTCCGGATGATAAAGTTGTGATTAATCTCGATAAATATGGCAATATGTCTTCTGCTTCCATTCCGGTGGCGCTTGATGAAGCAGTAAGTGAAGGACGCATCAAAGAAGGCGACACACTTGTACTTGTCGGCTTTGGTGGTGGACTCACCTGGGGCGCATCAGTGATGAAATGGAGCACGACTGAGAAAAAAGAGGTGCAATAAATGGGCAAAACCGCGTTTTTATTCCCTGGACAGGGATCACAGTATGTCGGCATGGGAGCCGATTTGTACGCAACGGAAGCAGCAGCTACGGCAGTATTCGATGCCGCAGATGAGGCACTTGGCTTTTCACTTTCTGGGTTATGCTTTAATGGACCGGAAGACGAGTTGCGCTTAACAGCGAATACGCAGCCAGCGATTTTGACAGCAAGCATCGCGATACTCCGCGTATTGAATGAGAAGGCAAACATTCGTCCTGATTTTACAGCTGGACACAGCTTAGGGGAATATTCGGCACTTGTTGCAGCGGATGCGCTTGCGTTTGCAGACGCTGTACAAATCGTCCGAGCACGTGGGCAGTACATGGAAGAAGCTGTACCGGCAGGACAGGGTGCGATGGCAGCCATTATGGGCATGGAGCGCGATGCACTTGATGCTGTATGCCAGGAAGTAACGGCAGCGGGATATGCGGTGCAGCTAGCGAATTTGAACTCACCAGGGCAGATCGTTATCTCCGGTAGTGCAGAAGGGGTAGCGCGTGCAAGCGAAGCAGCCAAGGCGGCTGGCGCGAAACGGGCGATTCCGCTTAACGTAAGTGGGCCGTTTCATTCCATGTTGATGAAACCAGCGGCACAGAAGCTTGCTGATAAACTTGCCGATTATACAGTAAACGATGCATACATTCCGGTTGTGGCGAACGTATCCGCACAGTCTGTGCAGGAAGCAGATCACATTCGTCAGGCACTTATCGAGCAGGTAGCATCTCCGGTACTGTGGGAAGATACAGTGCGCTATTTGCTTGAACAGGGCGTGGATCGTTTCATTGAGATCGGACCAGGCACAGTATTGACTGGACTTGTGAAAAAAGTAGACCGAAGTGTACAAACGTTATCCATTCAGGATGCGGCAACACTTGAAAAAGCACTTGCCGTGCTCACGGAACAGGAATAGGGGGAGAACGAGAATGCTGAATGGTAAAGTAGCACTTGTTACAGGCGGTTCACGCGGTATTGGCCGTGCGATTGCCCTTGCGCTTGCAGAAGCAGGAGCAGATGTAGCGATCAATTATGCAGGCAATGAAACAGCAGCGCGTGAAACAGCCGATGCTGTAACAGCACTTGGACGCAAGGCGATTATCATCAAAGCGGATGTCGCAAATGCTACTGAGGTAGATGCGATGGTGAAGCAGACGATTGATGAACTCGGTGGTATGGACATTCTTGTCAACAATGCGGGGATTACACGAGACAATCTGCTGATGCGTATGAAAGAAGAAGAGTTCGACGATGTAATTGCAACAAATCTGAAAGGCGTATTTAACTGCATTAAGGCCGTAACTCGCCCAATGATGAAAGCTCGTAGTGGACGCATTATCAATATTTCATCTGTTGTTGGTGTTATGGGTAATCCAGGTCAGGCGAATTACGTTGCAGCTAAAGCGGGCGTAATCGGTATGACTAAATCAGTTGCACGTGAACTGGCAAGTCGTGGCATTACAGTGAATGCAGTAGCGCCTGGATTTATCGATACAGATATGACAGCGGTATTAGGCGATGATGCGAAACAAGCGCTTCTGACACAAATCCCGCTGGCTCGTCTTGGCAAGCCAGAAGATATCGCGCATGTCGTCAAATTTATCGCTTCAGACGAAGCTTCCTACATGACGGGCCAAGTATTCCATGTTGATGGTGGCATGTACATGTAAGGCATCGTATAATAGACGAATGAGCATTCAGTGAGAGGAGGTGAAGCAAATGGCAGACACATTAGAACGCGTAAAGAAAATCATCGTAGATCGCCTCGGTGTTGACGAATCTGAAATCAAAGAAGAAGCTTCGTTCAAAGATGATCTTGGTGCAGATTCTCTCGACGTTGTAGAACTCGTTATGGAACTTGAAGACGAATTTGATCTTGAGATTTCTGACGAAGACGCAGAGAAAATCGCAACTGTGGGTGATGTAATCAAATACATACAGTCCCACAAGTAATGTGAACGTAACTATTTTTAGGAAAAAGTCCCGTATGTTTTATGCGGGACTTTCTCCACATCTAGCTATATTTTCGAGGTGAACTATGGAAAATCGCGTAGTAGTAACAGGTGTTGGTGCAGTTACACCAGTCGGCAATGACGCCAAAACATTCTGGGAGTCTCTTTTGGCAGGTAAATCGGGCGTGGGCCTGATTACAGCATTCGATACGACAGAATACCCGGCAAAAATTGCAGCCGAAGTGAAAGATTTTAACCCGGAAGAGTATATTGAACGCAAAGATGTGAAGCGTACAGACCGATTTGTACAATTTGCAGTAGCGGCAGCTAAAATGGCTGTTGCAGATGCGGGTCTTGATATCAGCGAAGAAAATGCAGAGCGTGTTGGCGTCTACATTGGTTCCGGTATCGGTGGCCTTGGCACGATGGAAGATCAGATTAAGACGCTGATGGAGAAAGGCCCACGTCGTATTAGTCCGTTCTTCGTTCCGATGATGATTGCCAATATGGCATCAGGTCAGGCGTCGATTGCCCTCGGTGCTAAAGGACCGAACAGTGCGGCGATTACCGCTTGTGCAAGTGCGACGCATTCGATTGGCGACGCGTTCAAAATTATTCAGCGTGGTCAAGCTGATGCGATGATTACTGGCGGTGCAGAAGCATCTATTCGCCCAGTAGCCGTAGCTGGATTTAGCAATGCGAAAGCATTATCTACACGCAATGATGAGCCTACGCGTGCAAGTCGACCATTTGATCTGGACCGTGATGGCTTCGTTATGGGAGAAGGTTCTGGTGTTATCGTTTTGGAATCGCTTGAACATGCGAAGAAACGTGGTGCAACAATTTTGGCAGAAGTCGTTGGGTATGGCATGAGCGCGGATGCGTATCATGTGACACAACCGGCTCCGGGTGGAGAAGGTGCAGCGCGGGCGATGAATATGGCCATTGCGGATGCAAACTTGAAGCCAGAAGAAATTAGCTATATTAATGCACATGGAACATCTACAGAATACAACGACAAGTTTGAAACGATGGCAATTAAAAAGTCGCTTGGCGATCATGCGTACAAAGTAGCGATCAGCTCTACGAAGTCGATGACTGGCCATTTGCTTGGTGCAGCGGGTGGAATCGAGGCAGTTGTTTCTGTGCTCGCATTGCGTGACCAGATCGTGCCGCCGACGATTAACTATGAAACACCGGATCCAGAATGCGACCTTGATTATGTACCGAATGAAGCGAGAAAAATGGATGTAAACGTAGTAATGTCCAACTCACTCGGTTTTGGTGGTCATAATGCAACCCTCGTTTTCAAAAAGTTTGTCGAGTAAAGTACGGTGGTGAGAGCGGTGGACTTTGCAAGTTTCCAAAATGAAATTGGTGTCCAATTCAAAAATGAAAAACTGCTCCGGCAAGCTTTTACCCATTCCTCGTACGTAAACGAGCACCGGGGCAAGCCGTTTCAAGATAATGAGCGGCTTGAATTTCTCGGCGATGCGGTGTTAGAGTTGACGATTTCGCAGTTTTTGTACCATAACTTTCCGAAAATGTCGGAAGGTGAACTAACCAAGTTACGGGCTGCTGTCGTATGTGAGCCGTCGCTAGTCATGTTTGCGAATCAGCTGCGCTTTGGCGATCTGATTTTGCTCGGCAAGGGTGAAGAACTAACAGGCGGACGACTCCGCCCGGCTCTTCTTGCAGATGTGTTCGAAGCGTTTATCGGTGCGCTGTATCTCGATCAAGGTATGGACGCTGTCTCCCGCTTTCTAGAAACATACGTCTATCCGCGGATTAACCGTGGGGAATTTATGCGTGTAACGGACTATAAAAGCCAGCTGCAGGAATTCGTACAACGGTATGGTCTCGGCGAGATTCAATACTGTATCGTTCAGGAACGAGGCCCGGCGCATAGTCGTGAATTCGTCTCCGAGGTGACGCTGAATGGCAGTGTGCTCGGCCAAGGAAAAGGGCGATCGAAGAAGGAAGCAGAACAGCATGCCGCGTCTATGGCGATGAAAGAGCTGGCTGTGAGAAGACAGGCGTGAAGCGTCATGTTAACATCGCACTGTTCGTTCCGCATCAGGGCTGTCCGAAAGACTGTGTATTTTGTAATCAGGCACGCATTACCGGACAGAAGCGGGAACGTCAGCTGACAGAAGAAGACGTACGGCAGTCGATTGAAACACAGCTTGCTACCGTTCGAGCTGACCAGACCGCAGAGATTGCATTTTTTGGCGGCAGCTTTACTGGTTTGCCGCGTGGGTACCAGACGATGCTGCTCAGTATCGCCCATGAATTTGTCACAGCGGGCAGAGTGTCCGGTATTCGCTTGTCTACGCGTCCGGATTATATTGCGCCGCATATTATGGATTTCCTGTTAGCGTATGGTGTCACAACGATTGAACTTGGCTGCCAGTCGCTTGACGATGAAGTGCTAGCTAAAGCCAAACGTGGGCATACGGCCGCTCATGTCGAGCGTGCAGTTGCAACCATTCGACAGTATCCATCTGTGCAGCTCGGCTTACAGCTTCTACCGGGACTTCCGGGAGATACGCGTGCGATTAGTGTGCGTACAGCACAGGCAGCGGCTCGGCTTCGTCCAGATTTTATGCGAATTTATCCGGCTCTCGTTATTGCTGGTACAGAGCTTGAGGGTATGTATCGCAGTGGAGAGTATGTGCCGCTGACTGTAGACGAAGCCGTACAGTGGACAGCTGAAGTGTGGCTTCCGCTGTTAAAAGCAGGTATTCCGGTCATTCGGATGGGACTTCACTCCTCGGATGATTTGCGCCAGGCAGGAACTGTGCTTGCCGGTCCTCTCCATCCTTCGTTTCGCCAGCTTGTTGAAACGGAGTTATTCAGCCGCTTGTTGAAACGAATGATGGAGGCGATTGTTCCGGACGCACGAGGTCCCCTGAATGTCCGAATTCATCCGGCAGATGAGACAGCGATACGCGGCCCAAAAGGAGCAGTATGGCGGGCATTTGCGCAGCAGATGCCGTATGAGTCGAAGCTCGTATTTGATCAATACCATCCTCGCTATACGGTGAGCTGGGAAAGTTCGTCTGCAGCTGGTACATTATCGTTCACAGATTTGTAGGCTGGCTGTGCAAGTTTTTACGTCCTGTTCGGCTAAAAAAGCTGACAGGGCGTTTTTTCTTATGAAATAACATGATAAAGTGAAAGAAGCTTTGAATTTTTGGCAGGGGAGGCTAGAAATGTTTCTAAAGCGCCTCGAAATCACAGGGTTTAAATCGTTTGCTGACCGGACAGAATTGGAGTTCGTGCCGGGCGTTACAGCTGTCGTAGGACCGAATGGCAGCGGGAAAAGTAATATTTCAGATGCGATTCGCTGGGTGTTAGGCGAGCAGAGCGCAAAATCACTGCGCGGTTCTAAGATGGAAGATATTATTTTTTCGGGTAGTGATGGCCGCAAGCCGGTGAATTATTGTGAAGTATCGCTCACGCTCGATAATGCAGACCAGAAGCTAAAAATGGATTTTTCCGAAGTTACAGTTACCCGGCGCGTGTATCGTTCGGGAGATAGTGAATATTCCATTAATCGTCAGAGTTGTCGCCTGCGTGATATTGTTGAGCTATTTATGGATACAGGTGTCGGGAAGGAAGCGTATTCCGTCATCGGTCAGGGACGAATCGAAGAGATTTTGAGCACACGTTCGGAAGACAGACGTATGCTGTTTGAAGAAGCTGCTGGGATTGTAAAATACAAAGCCCGCAAGAAGGAAGCGGTTAAAAAGCTGGACGAAACGGAACAAAATCTTGTGCGCGTCCAAGATATTATGGGTGAGATCGCGGAGCAGATCGAACCGCTCGCTGCACAGGCAGATAAGGCGCGAGAGTATATGCAGCTGAAAGAAGAGCTTGCGCGCCACGAGATCGGCTTATATGTCAAGCAGTTTGATGTGCTGCATGAAGAGTGGAAAGTATGTAAGCAGACCATAGACGAGCTGACGAACGAGCAGGTAGAATGTGCGGCAGAGATTAACCACATGGATGCGAAAGTGGCCAATTTAAAGGCGTATGTATCTGAGCAGGACAACGTGCTTGAGGAGCTGCAGCAGCGACTGCTCACTGTAACGGAAGAAGCAGAGAAAGCAGAGGGGCTGCGCGAGGTGCTTCGGGAGCGTCTCCGTAATTTTAGTCGTAACAAGCAGGATGCACGTGGGAAAGCAGTTGGACTGAGTGAGAAGCAGGAAGCACTTCGAGGGGAACTTGCACATATCGATGAGCAGGTGAATACGACTGCGATCCGGCTTGCTGAGTTGGAGAAAGAGCTGTCTGCGGAGCAGAGACGGTACGCGAATTTTACGACGTTTACGGATAAAGATATTGAACGATTGAAAGCGGATTATTTTGAAATTCTTAACCAGATGGCAGCTTTGCGCAATGAAGTGCGCCACCATGAACAGATTATTGAGACGAGCGGGCACAAAGCAGAGCGTCTTGCCCAAAACAATGAACAATTGATTGGGCAGAAAGACAGTATTGCGGCCCGCCGTGCAGAACTAGAACAGGAGCTTTCAGGAGTTCGTGTACAGCTTTCGAATAGTATTGCTGCTTTTCAAGATGAAGCCGCGATCCGCAAGAAGTATGCGAATGAGCGCACAAAAGGGCTTGAGGAACTGCGTCAGGGCGAGCATAAGTTTAACGGATTGCTGTCGCGACGTGATGTGCTGCGCGATATGCAGGCGGAGTTTTCCGGCTTTATGCAGGGTGTTAAGGAGATCTTAAAAGCACGCGAACGTGGATTGGAAGGCATAGAGGGTGCGGTTGCCGAGTTAATATCGGTTGAGAAGCAATATGAGCTTGCATTGGAGACGGCACTCGGTGGTGCGATGCAGCACGTGGTTGTTGCGAATGAGGCAGTTGGCCGTCAGGCAATCAATCTGCTCAAAAGCAGACGAGCCGGACGGGCGACATTTTTACCGCTTGATGTTATTAAACCACGCACGCTTCCAGACTCAGAGCGGTCCCGTGTGCTTTCGCTTCCAGGTGTTATCGGTGTTGCTGCTGAGCTTGTCCATGCGGCGGATCGCTATTCTTCGATTGTGTACAACTTGCTGGGCAGCGTCATTGTGACGGAGACATTGGAGCAGGCGAATGCAGCGGCCCGCCAGCTTGGCTATCGCTATCGCATTGTTACGCTGGAAGGGGATGTCGTGAATCCAGGCGGTTCGATGAGTGGCGGCTCGGTGCAGCAAAAGTCAAATCACTTGCTTGGTCGCCAGCGAGAGCTTGAGCAGCTTGAAGCAGCGATTGCTCGTCAGAAACAAGAGAATGACGAGCTGTACGCACGACTGCAGGTACTGGCGGAAGAAGAAGCAGCCATTGCCACGCGGGAAGAAGAGAGACGGGTGAACGGTGAGAAACTTCGCGCACAGGAGCAGGAACTGAACGGGCTCTTGCGAGAACTGGATGCAGCGGAGAAGAACATCGCCGAACGGTGGGAATTCTTCCGTCATGATCAGTCGATACTTGAGGGAGAGCAAGAACAGGCTAGACGCCGGATTGCGATGATTGAGGAAGAGTTAGAAGAGCTTGTGATTGCCGAACAGGAGAAACAGCAGGAGATCGAGCTGGCAGAAGCGAGTCGCAGGGAGAAAGAAACGAGTAAGGAAGTGCTCAGTGCCCGCATTACGGAGCTAAAAGTGGAAGTGGCGACAAGGCGGGAGCAGCATGAAGCACGCCTTGCAGAACAGCGTCGCTTGAATCAGGAACTGGAAATGATCTCGCAAGATCTCGAAGCGACGACAAAGGCGCTATTAATGCTTGATTCTGATGCTGCAACAAGCGATGAAGAAGAAGAGAAGCTTGATGCAAATATTCGCAGTTTGCGCAGCCAGAAAGAGCAGTATACCGTGCACATTCAAGAGCAGCGTGCGAAGCGGCAGGATGTATATGCGAAGCTTGCCCGGCATGAGGCAGATACGAAAGAACACCGCCGCCGCTTAAAAGAGGTGGAAGACCGTCTGCACCGCCATGAGGTACAAAGTGAACGTATGGATGTTGAACTCGATACACTGTTAAATAAGCTGCGCGAAGAGTATGAACTAAGCTATGAGATGGCGAAGGCAAAGTTTCCGCTTCCGGATAATTTAGAGGAGACTGTCACGATCGTCAAACAAACTCGTCAGCGAATAACCGCGCTTGGCACCGTGAATCTTGGTTCGATCGAAGAATATGAGCGGCTGCACGAACGTCAGGAATTTCTCATGACCCAGCATCGTGACCTGAGTGAGGCAAAAGAAACGCTTTATCAAGTAATTGGGGATATCGAGGGTGAGATGTCACGTCGCTTCAAGGAATCGTTTGAAGCGATTCGCGAGCAGTTCCAGACGGTATTTACGCAACTGTTTGGAGGCGGGCGAGCTGATCTGCAGCTGTCTAATCCGGCTAATCTGCTTGAGACAGGCATCGAGATTGTCGCGCAGCCACCAGGTAAGAAGCTGCAATATTTAGCTCTGCTGTCCGGTGGGGAGAAGGCGTTGACGGCGATTGCGCTTCTGTTCTCGATTTTGCGTGTCAAACCAGTGCCGTTTTGCGTACTTGACGAGGTTGAAGCCGCACTTGATGAGGCGAATGTTAAGCGTTTTTCCGAGTACTTACGCGAATTTTGTGCCAATACGCAGTTCATCGTTGTGACCCACCGTAAGGGTACAATGGAAGGGGCTGACGTGCTTTATGGGGTAACCATGCAAGAATCTGGCGTTTCTAAACTAGTTTCTGTACGCTTAGAAGAAGAGGCCGCTACATAGACTTACTTTGTATAGAAAGGATACGTACCTATGAGTTTCTTTAAGAAATTGAAAGAAAAAATCTCCGGTCAGGCCGAGACGATTACAAATAAGTTTAAAGAAGGCCTGACGAAAACACGAAGTGCATTTGAGAAAGTCGAAGATCTTGTACGTCGCTATAAGCGGATTGATGATGAGTTTTATGAGGAGTTAGAAGAAATTCTCATCGGAGCCGATGTCGGCGTGACAACGGTGATGGAGCTTGTTGACGACTTGCGCTCCGAAGCACGCAAGCAAAAAATCGAAAATGCACATGACTTGCAGCCGCTCCTGTCCGAAAAATTGGTCGGCCTGTTGAAAAATAAAGACGAAAATTTGTCGCTTAACATTGAAGAGGGCCGGATGAATGTCATTTTGTTTGTCGGAGTTAACGGTGTAGGGAAAACGACAACAATCGGTAAAATGGCGCACATGTTTAAAAGCCAGGGGAAAAACGTAGTCATGGCAGCGGGTGATACATTCCGTGCGGGTGCGATTGAGCAGTTAGAAGTATGGGGCGAGCGTGTTGGTGTTGAAGTTGTCAAGCAGCAGCAAGGATCAGACCCGGCGGCGGTCATTTATGACGGCATCCAGGCGGCTCGTACGAAAAAAGCAGACGTGTTACTGTGCGATACGGCAGGCCGTCTCCAGAATAAAGTCAATCTCATGGAAGAACTTTCAAAAATCAAGCGGGTAATCTCGCGGGAGATTCCAGGTGCACCGCATGAAACGCTGCTTGTGCTGGATGCGACTACGGGTCAGAACGCACTCAGTCAGGCCAAAGCGTTTAGCGAATCAGCGGAACTGTCCGGTCTTGTGCTTACAAAGCTTGACGGTACAGCAAAAGGCGGGATTGTTATTGCGATTCGTAACGAGTTGAATGTGCCAGTGAAATATGTAGGTCTCGGTGAAAAAATGGACGATTTACAGCCGTTTGATCCGGAGCAGTTCGTACACGCATTATTTGCGGGCGCAATTGAGAACGAAGAAAATAACGAGGAGTAAAGATAAAATACTTGACACTTTTTCTCGTGTTCGGTATGATTAGTTCCTGTAAAGGATTCAAGCTTTACACTGAACGTCTGGACACGGGAGATGAATCCGATGCTTGAAGAAACGACACGCATTCATCTGATGTACGACATGTACGGCCCGCTGTTGAAAGAGAGGCAGCGACAGTATTTTGAACTGTACTACCGGGACGATTTATCGCTCGGTGAGATTGCCGAACTGCAAAACATTAGCCGTCAGGCGGTGTTTGAACAGGTTAAGCGGGTAGCGAAGATGCTCGAGGAGTATGAAAGCAAGCTCGGGTTGCTTGGCCGCTATGAGAAGCGGCAGACGCTTCTTACGGAATTGAAAGAAGAATTGTGTCAGGCAGGCAGTGGCGATTCTCGTGCCTGTGAGATTACTCGCAAGCTTCTGGCATTAGAAATGGAGATAGATTAGGAGGCGGATTATGGCGTTTGAAAGTTTAGCCAGCCGACTGCAATCAACATTTGACAAACTTCGCGGCAAAGGTAAGGTAAGCGAAGAAGATGTAACGAAAGCAATGCGCGAGGTGCGCCTAGCCCTCCTCGAAGCAGACGTTAACTTTAAAGTCGTCAAAGATTTTGTAAACCGGGTCAAAGAGCGTGCCATCGGGCAGGATGTATTGAAAAGCTTGACACCAGGCCAGCATGTCATTAAAGTCGTCAACGATGAGTTGACGGAACTGATGGGCGGCGGCCAGAGCAAGCTCGCGGTATCCAATCGTCCACCGACAATCGTAATGATGGTCGGGCTGCAAGGGGCAGGTAAGACAACGACGACTGGTAAGCTCGCCAACTATTTGCGCGGCAAACAGAACCGTAAGCCGCTTCTTGTCGCATGTGACATATACCGTCCAGCTGCGATTAAGCAACTTCAAGTGCTCGGCAATCAATTGGATATTCCGGTGTTTGAGATGGGTAACCAGACAAGCCCGGTCGAGATCGCGCGGGCAGCGATTGAACATGCGAAAGAACAGCATCTTGATTATGTGCTGATTGATACCGCAGGTCGCCTGCACATTGATGAAGCGCTCATGGGTGAGCTGCAAGAGATTAAAGAGGTCACGAAGCCGAACGAGATCTTGCTTGTCGTCGATGCGATGACGGGTCAGGATGCCGTGAACGTAGCAGAGAGCTTCAATAATCAGCTCGAGTTGACCGGCGTTGTCCTCACTAAGCTTGATGGGGATACAAAAGGCGGGGCTGCGCTTTCCGTTAAAGCTGTAACCGGCACACCGATTAAATTTGCCGGGATGGGCGAGAAGATGGACGCGCTTGAGCCATTCCATCCAGAGCGGATGGCAAGCCGAATTCTTGGCATGGGTGATGTGCTCACGCTCATCGAAAAAGCGCAAGGAGACGTGGACGCTGAGAAAGCGAAGGAATTAGAACGGAAAATGCGTAACGCGGAATTTACGTTCGAAGACTTCCTGGATCAGATGGCACAGGTGCGCAAGATGGGACCGCTTGATGAACTGCTTAACATGATGCCAGGCATGAACAAAATGAAAGGTCTGAAAGATGTCAAAATTGACGATGGGGCGATTGGCCGCGTCGAAGCGATCATTCGCTCGATGACAATTGCCGAGAAGCAGCAGCCAGAGATTATTAACTCCAGCCGTCGCAAGCGCATCGCCAAGGGCAGCGGTACGACCATTCAGGAAGTCAATCGGCTGATCAAGCAGTTTGACGACATGCGGAAGATGATGAAGCAGTTCACGAAAATGACCGACAAAGCCAAGAAAAAAGGCGGGTTCAAATTCCCGTTTATGGGATAACAAATGCTAAATGAAGTCTTTTCATTAAGGGATGACTTTGTTATAATAATTAATTAGTGTGTAAACACAATCATGGAGGGAATAACAAATGGCAGTAAAAATTCGCTTAAAACGTATGGGTCAAAAGAAAGCTCCGTTCTACCGTGTAGTAGTAGCAGATTCCCGCGCACCGCGCGATGGTCGTTTCATTGAAGAAATCGGCACATACAATCCAGTAGCACAACCAGCTATCGTTGAAATCAACGAAGAGAAAGCAATGCAGTGGCTTTCTACAGGCGCACAACCGACTGATACAGTTCGCAGCCTGTTCCGTAAACAAGGTCTTCTTCAGAAGTTCCACGAAGCAAAACGCCAGAAGTAATGGCATAAACAGGCGGGAGGATAAACAGTGTGAAATCATTACTTGAAGTGATTGCTAAAGCTCTTGTCGACCATCCCGATTCTGTTGTGATTGAAGAAGTGGCGCAGGGGCGCAACAAGACGTATCGCCTGTCTGTTCATTCTGATGACATGGGCAAGGTGATTGGCAAACAAGGTCGAATTGCGCGTGCACTGCGTACGGTTGTTGGTGCGAAAGCTCTTAAAGAGAATGAACGCGTCACAATTGAAATAAGATAACAACGAACAGATAAGTCGGGAGCGGAAACGTTCCCGGCTTTTCTTCCATTTAGCACCTGACTTCTGGCAGGAGGATGAGCATGCTAACAATTAAGCGAGAGATTAAAGTGCTGATGGTACTTACTGAAGCAGCACGACAAAAGTTGAACGCGGAGCTGTACAGTTTGCAGAAAAGGTACGAGTTAGAGCTCGAACAGCTTGATTTTCAAGCCAAAAAGTTATTATACGAGGCCCAGCGTAAAGGCCGCGATGCGATTGCCATCGTAGAGCGCCGTCTTAGCCAGGAAAAAACCGCGCGGGAAGAGAAGCTTGCAGAGATTGCGGTTCGACTTGAACATATCGCATCACTTGCCGATGGAAGTGAGATTCCGTACACAACCGTACAGAGCGATGTAGAGATTCGGGTGGGGGATTGCTTTGATGAGCTGATGAATGGAGCGGAGATTGTGCTTGTAGATGGCATTGTAGCTGAAATTCGCAAAGGAGGAAAACGTGGTGAGTGAGTTTTATACAGTAGGTAAGCTAGTGAATACCCAGGGAATTCGTGGGGAAGTACGCATTATCTCAGAAACAGATTTTCCAGAGGAGCGGTACAGAAAAGGACAGGTATTATACTTGTTTCATCCGTCGCTTCCGACCCCGAAGCCATTGACGGTTGCTTCCGCGCGTCCTCACAAAAATTTCTATATTCTTTCGTTTGAAGGAATTACATCGATCAATGAGGTCGAGAAGTTTAAAGGTGGAGTGCTCAAAGTACGTGCGGAAGACCGGGGCGAACTTGACGAAGGAGAATTTTATTTCCAGGATATTATCGGGTGCGAAGTGTTTACGGAAGAAGGCGAACGCCTTGGGAAAATTAAAGAGATTTTGCAGCCAGGTGCGAACGATGTATGGGTTGTAAAGCCAGATAAAGGACGCGACATTTTACTCCCTTATATTGATGATGTCGTGCGTGAGATCAACATTGCAGAGAAACGGATCACCGTCTACCTTCTGCCGGGGTTGGTCTAGGAGGAGTCTATGCAAATCGATGTGTTAACATTGTTTCCGGAGATGTTTTCAGGTGTGCTTGGGACAAGTATTGTTGGCAAAGCCCAGCAAAAAGGGCTTGTTTCCTTTCGCCTGGTGAATTTTCGGGAGTTTTCAGGGAATAAGCATGGGCAGGTAGATGATATGCCATATGGCGGCGGAGGCGGTATGGTATTGAAAGCGGAGCCGATCTTCCAGGCAGTGGAATCGCTGGTCGAGCCGTCAGCAGGAGAAACAAAAGAACCAGCCAAGCGTCCGCGTGTTATTCTCATGTGTCCACAGGGTCAGCGCTACAACCAGAAGCTTGCTGAGGAGCTAGCCGAAGAGGAGCACCTCATTTTTATTTGTGGTCATTATGAAGGGTATGACGAGCGCATTCGCGAGCATCTGGTTACCGATGAGATTTCCATTGGGGATTATGTGCTGACGGGTGGAGAGCTTGCTTCGATGGTCATCATTGATAGTGTTGTGCGCCTGCAGCCGGGAGCGCTGGGCAATGCCCAGTCTGCGATATCGGATTCATATAGTACGGGGCTTTTGGAGCATCCGCATTATACACGCCCGGCTGAATTCCGAGGCTGGACAGTGCCCGATATTTTGCTATCCGGTCACCATGAAAACATCGAGAAGTGGCGTCTTGAGGAAGCGGTGCGTCGGACACTTGAACGCCGCCCGGATTTGCTAGAAGCGGACGGCATTAGTGAAGAAATAAAAAAAATTGCCAAACGGTTGAAAGAGCAGTTGTAACGGGACAGCGGTTATGATATTATACTTTTTGTGGGCTTACGCAGCCCTGTGAATAAGATGGTCCTCTTCCTATTTTGAGGTTGCGGCTGACATAAGACCGTGGACTTCTCATACGGAATGAACATCTGTTGGAAGGAGTTGAACAGAATGCAACAGATTCTTCGTGAAATTACTCAAGCGAGCCTTAAAACTGACGTTCCTAGCTTCCGCCCGGGCGATACAGTACGTGTTCACCTGAAAGTAGTCGAGGGTCAGCGCGAACGTATCCAGGTGTTTGAAGGTGTCGTGATCAGACGTCGTGGAGGCGGTATCAGCGAAACATTCACCGTTCGTAAGATTTCTTACGGCGTAGGTGTTGAGCGTACACTTCCGCTGAACTCCCCGAAAATCGAAAAAATCGAACTTGTCCGTTACGGTAAAGTTCGCCGTGCGAAGCTTTACTACCTCCGCGATCGCGTGGGTAAAGCAGCGCGTATTAAAGAAATTCGTCGCTAATGCGAAAAGGAGCTTGGATACAAGCTCCTTTTTTGCAGTGTAGCTATAATAAAAAGCGAGGAGAATGTTTATGACAGGACAGGCTTCGCAAAACGGAGAAAAGAAAAATGAAGCGTGGGAATGGATGAAGGCTCTTGGAATAGCCATCATTCTTGCGCTAATTATTCGCTCGTTTTTACTCGCTCCGTTTCTCGTTGATGGCTCGTCCATGATGCCGACTTTAGAGAACGGTGAGCGTCTGATTGTCAACAAACTCGTCTATCATCTACATGGGCCGCAACGCGGAGATATTGTCGTATTTCATGCCACCGCTACGAAAGATTATATTAAGCGGGTCATCGCAACGGAAGGCGAAACGGTCGAGATGAAAAATGACCAGCTATACATAAATGACAAGCCGGTTGATGAACCGTATCTTGCTCAGTATAAACTACAGGCAAAGCAGCAAGGCTATAAGTTGACGGATGATTTTCCGAAACAAAAAATACCTGCGGGTCATGTTTTTGTAATGGGAGATAATCGCCAGAACAGCCAGGACAGTCGCATTATCGGTCCGGTTGCCGTAAAAGAAATGGTTGGCCGGTCCGAGGTCGTAATCTGGCCGTATAATAAAATTCGATTCCACTAATGAGAAATGTAGGTGATGTCATATGACAATTCAATGGTTTCCGGGTCATATGGCCAAAGCGCGTCGTCAGGTAACAGAGAAACTTAAATTGATTGATGTTGTCATTGAGCTTTTAGATGCGCGTCTCCCGCTTTCAAGCCGCAATCCGATGATTGATGAGATTGTCTCAGGCAAGCCGCGTCTCATTTTACTCAATAAATCGGACTTGGCCGATGAAGCGGTAACGAAAGCGTGGGTACAGCACTTCTCCGAACAGGGTGTTCGAGCCCTTCCGCTTGATGCACTATCGGGACGCGGCGTGAATAAACTGCCGCAGGAGTGCCAGGCGCTTGTTGAAGAGATGATGGAGAAGCGCCGTGCGAAAGGAATGCAGGATCGGGCTATTCGAGCGATGATTCTTGGCATCCCGAATGTAGGGAAATCATCGCTGATGAACCGTCTGGCCGGGCGCAAAGTAGCGCAGACAGGAGATCGTCCGGCTGTGACGAAGGCGCAGCAGTGGGTGAAGGTTGGCAAAGTGCTTGAACTACTTGATACGCCAGGGATTCTTTGGCCGAAGTTTGAAGATCCGCTTGTCGGACTACGTCTTGCAGCGAGCGGTGCGATCAAAGATGAGATTATTGATTTTCAGGAAGTTGCCTTGTTTGTCGTGGCGTATTTGCAGATGCATTATCCGGGGGCACTTGCTTCACGCTACCAGCTTACGGACATTCCAGAGAATAAGATCGAGGTGCTGGATGCGATCGGACGGCGCCGAGGCTGCGTCGTAAGTGGTGGTCATATTGATTATGATAAAGTGTCGGAACTGATTCTACGCGAGCTGCGTAGCGGCAAGATTGGCACTGTATCTCTTGAACGTCCGCAGGATCCATTTACCATTGAGATGGCACGTGTGAGCATGGATGATATTACGCCGTACTAACAGCATACCTTTCATAAAAACGCGCGGCCTGGCTGCGCGTTTTTGTTATAAATGGGAGCAGAAGAGCAAGAGGGGGCTTATTAGATATGAAGGCAATGACGATAACAGAAGTAAAACAGTGGCTTGCGGAACGGAAAGAACTGACGCCTGACGAACAGGCGCACATTCAAGCAGATAGTCGTTCCGGGGTGCAGAATGCGTATAAGCAGTGGCAGCGGGCCCGCACGCGCGAAAAAGCAGACTACATGCGCTGGCAGGAGATGAGTGTCATGGAGCAGGAGCTATGGGCGCAAGGATACAAGTATATTGCAGGCGTTGATGAAGTTGGACGCGGCCCACTTGCTGGTCCTGTTGTGACAGCAGCTGTTATTTTACCTGCTGATTTTTATTTGCCAGGATTGAACGATTCGAAGAAAGTTCCGGCTGCTAGACGTGAGGTGATGTACGAAGCCATCATGGAGGGTGCGCTTGCGGTGGCGGTTGCTGGCAATGATAGCAAGGTGATTGATGAGATTAACATTTATCAGGCGACACTTGCTGCCATGCGTGAAGCTGTGCTGAACTTGTCGCCTGCACCTCAGATCACACTGAATGACGCCGTTATCATTCCAGGACTTGCAATTGAGCAGAAGAAAATCATCGGTGGAGACGGTAAAAGCATCTCGATTGCAGCTGCTTCGATTATTGCAAAAGTAGAGCGTGACCGAATGATGAAAGCGTACGACGAGCAATATCCGGGGTATGGATTTGCCGCTAATATGGGGTATGGAACAGCAGAACACTTGGCTGGTCTGCGCAAGCTTGGTCCATGTCCGATTCATCGGCTAAGCTTTGGTGGTGTATTACCGGATTAATATGTGAGGGGGAATAGGCTATGATTCAAAACATGTTGATCGGACAGATGCTGGATCAGATTCAGCAGGTTCGGTCATCTGTAATCGAGCTGAAATCCGGACAGGTGTTTTCAGGTAAGGTGCTGAAGCTATTTCCGGACAATATGGCTACTGTTCAACTTGGTGGGCTTACCGTAACTGCTCGTTTGGAAACACCGCTTGAACTAGGCCAGCGAACGTGGTTGCAGGTACAGCCAGGTGGTCAGCCTGTTACACTCAAGGTGATCAATCAGCCAGGTCAGCCAAACGTAGCAGCTGACCCTGGTCTTGAAGGGCTGGCACGCGGTCTAGGGGCATCGGTAAACGAAGAAAACATGAAACTGTTAAAAACACTGGTTGATCAGAATGTGCCGCTGAAAGCAGATTCGCTACGTGCGTTTCAGCAGGTCATGCGTGAAGTCGGAAACAATCAAGAAACACTGGATGCAGCCATACTTGCGGTTAAAAAAGGACTTCCGGTTACGAAAGAAACGGTACTATCCTTGCGCGCTTTTGTAGGCAATACAAGCATAGGCGGCTCGCTTACAAACCTCGCTGATTCACTAGAACAAGCAGCGCAGCAGCCGCGGGATTTTCCGCCATCGCTTCGGCAGGCAGTAGAGCAGACGCTTCCAGCGCTCCGCAGCGCCCGTACAGCATTAGAGCAGACGGCAGGGATGTTAGCCGGGAATCGTGAAGTAGCGGATACGGATGGACACACTGCAGGGCAGACGAGTCGTCCGCAGGCTGATGTTTCGGCAGCTAAAGCGGTTGTGACGGAATTATTTGATCGTCTAGGACTGCGTCATGAGCGCGAACTGGCTTCTTCCCAGCTTACTATGTCATCAGCTTCGTTGCGTGAAGAGAGTGAGCCGCAACAGGCGGTGTCGCAAAATGTGAAAGCAGCCCTGTTACAGTTGTTGCAGCATGAAGATGCGCACCTGCTTCCGCAGGGAATGCGTGAGCAGATGCAACAGGCAGTTCACCAGCTTACGGGTCAGCAGTTAATGACAGTAAATACGAATGAGTCAGCATTTGTTCAAGTATCGCTTCAACTCCCGATGCCAGGCAATCCGGATGGAGAAAATGCGCTCGTTCAGGTGGAATCGCGCCGCAAAGGAAATGGAGAGCTTGATCCTGATAATTGTCGCCTGTTTTTCTATTTATCCATGCAAAATATGGGTGAGACGATGCTTGATGTTTCGGTTGTGAATCGGATTTTGTCGGTTCATTTGTACAACGATGAAGAAAAGACCGCGGAGATGGTGAGAATGCTGCGTGGTCCGCTGGAAGTTCGTCTGGCTGAACAGGGCTACCGACTTTCTTCGATTCGTGTGTCACCGATACCAGATGAGGGGGCAGGTACATCGAGCTCGGAACCAACTGCTCCCCAGGGGAAAGCCAGACCGTTTGCATCTCCGTCATCGAGTTTGGCTAATTATAAAGGAGTGGATTTCCGCATATGAAAGAGAAAGCGAAATATCCGCGTAAAAGTGCGGTTGCCCTTCGTTATAACTTGCAGGAAGCGGAAGCGCCGCGCGTGATTGCGAAAGGAAAAGGACTGGTTGCTGATAAAATTATTGAGCAGGCAAAAGAGAATGGAATTCCTGTTCAGGAAGACCCGTCTCTTGTGCAAGTACTCGCGGGTCTTGAGTTAAATGAGCAGATTCCCGTTGAGTTGTACCAGGTCGTGGCGGAATTGCTGGCGTTTGTGTATCAAACAGATCGAAAGAGTCGTCCATCATGAGTGGGCAGTATAGCGGAAGGCAGCTTGGTCTGGAAGGAGAAGAAGCTGCCTGCCGCTACCTTGTATCATGTGGATATGAGGTTGTGGCACGTAATTTTCGCACGCGTACAGCTGAGATTGATCTTGTAATGTGCGATGGGGGTGAACTAGTATTTGTTGAGGTGAAAACCCGTCGTACGGCCCGCTTTGGGCATGGGAGTGAGGCGATTACCGTACATAAGCAGCGAAAAATACACGGTGCAGCGCTTGCCTACATGCAGCAGCACGGAGCAGGACAGAGATTTCGGTTTGATGCGGTCATCATTACGAAAAACCATAATGGAGCGATGGACATTGTTCATATACAGAATGCTTTTTAAAAAAGGGCAGTGAAATAGGTGCGCCTACAAGGCACCTGTCCACGAAAAAAGAAAGTATGGTGCATATTTTACTAGTGTACTCGACGTGAAACACCTCCATCCCTATCCTGCCGACTTCGGCAGGTTTTTTTTCTGTCATATACACATCCAATGCACCATAGTATAATTATGGTAAAAAAAGGAAGTGCGAATATGTTTGCACGTGTAAAAAGTGCAGTTGTATACGGAGTAGAAGGAAAATGCATCGAGGTTGAAGCAGACATTGCGAATGGGCTGCCGCATTTTGAGATTA
This sequence comes from Aneurinibacillus uraniidurans, assembly GCF_028471905.1. Classification (NCBI taxonomy): domain Bacteria; kingdom Bacillati; phylum Bacillota; class Bacilli; order Caryophanales; family Paenibacillaceae; genus Aneurinibacillus; species Aneurinibacillus uraniidurans. The sequence continues at coordinate 1,323,027 of NZ_CP116902.1, forward strand.
GCGGGCTGGCTGCCTCTTCGGTACGAGAAGCGCGGGAGCGGGTAAAGGCTGCGATCAAAAACAGCGGATTTACTTTTCCGCTACAGAGAATTACAGTAAACCTTGCGCCTGCTGATATGCGGAAGGCAGGGTCTATGCTTGATTGTGCCATTGCGGTGGCGATCCTGCTTGCTAGTGGGCAGATTGAAGTTCGTAATCGGCTTGCGGACTGGCTGTTTGTTGGGGAGCTATCATTAGAGGGGCGATTGCGTTCTGTACCAGGTCTTTTGCCGATACTTCTTGGTGCACGTAGACAGAATGAACCGGGGGCTGTTGTGCCACTCGATACAGGAGAGGAAGTAGATCGGGTTCGTCTGCCGTTGTTACGGGCGAGCACCTTGCAAGAATGTGCAGCCCTTTTTGCCTGTCCGGATGAACAGATAACAGAAATAAGTCAGCTAGTTGATGCGTGTACTGATCGGATAGAACCACGAATTTCCTCGCTCTGTTTTTCAGATGTGAGAGGACAGCGTCATGTCAAACGGGCGATGGAAGTGGCAGCTGCTGGCCGGCATCATTTGTGTATGGTTGGTCCACCAGGAACAGGGAAAACGATGATGGCACACCGATTCCCTACGATTCTTCCGCTACTTAGTGAAGAAGAGGAGCTGGAAGTAGATACAATATATAGTGCTTATGGCCTTCTAGAAGAGCGATTTAAGCAGCAAGGACAGCCTCCATTTCGTGCCCCTCATACATCGATTACGTTGACTGGAATGGTGGGAGGGGGAATGGGACCTAAACCAGGAGAGATGAGCCTAGCGCATCTTGGCGTGCTGTTTCTTGATGAATGGGCAGAGTTTTCTAGGCGGGTACTGGAATCAATGCGCCAGCCGCTTGAAGATGGAAGGATCGTATTGATTCGGGGGGATCGAAAGCTCACGCTACCTTCCCGTGTCGTTTTACTTTCGGCATTTAATCCCTGTAATTGCGGCCATTATCAATTTGAAGATCAAACGAACGTTTGTACATGTACAGAATCAGAAGTCAGACGTTATCGGCGCAAGTTGTCCGGCCCGCTACTTGATCGGATGGACATGCATGTAGAAGTGCCAAGAGTAGAAACAGAGGAGCTGGATCACATTACAGAATCTTCTCTGGACATGCGTAAACGTGTAGAAGGGGCGCGTGCCCGTCAGCGAGCGCGTTATGAAAAAATGAATTGTATGTATAATGCGGATTTGTTCGGTACTGCCCTACGTACACATGTGCAGCTTTCTAAGGAAGGCAGCCGTTTTTTGGCTGCTATTTATCGAACAACCGGACTAAGTAATCGTTCCTATGATAAAATTCTTAAAATATCGCGCTCGATAGCCGATCTTGATGGATGCGAAGAAATACACGAAGCTCATATAGCGGAAGCCCTTCAATATCGAGTGCTTGATCGAGCCGATTGGAAACGATAAATCGACAGTTCAAAAAAATTTTTTCGACACAATTCGCTGTGGATAACAATATCAACAGAAAGAATGTAGATTTTATCGAATAATTTACATAGTTTACACAATTTATTCACAGAAGCATGTGGATAAGCGTAAGTTGTTCGATTTCTTTTGAAATGCTACAATATGGGAAAAGAGTAATGAATAAGGAGGAGAAAAGATGGAGCTTCTTTCAAACGAGGCATTGCTAGAAGCATACGGTAAGGCAATTGCTCTAGATTTAGGAACAGACTTCATTGCACTGCTCCAAGATGAAATTTCCCGACGTGATTTAAAATATGCTATGTAAAACATACACAGAAGGTAGCAGCGCTCAAAGCGTTGCTTTTTTTATTTTAAGATATTAAAAAATTCTACATATTTAGCAGGTGTTTGCCGAATTGTGACGAATAGTCTATACTGTATCCGCATAGCGATTTGTCCAATGACAACTATGTGACAAGTTGAATGCGCTTATTTATGAGAAAGATTAGGAGGATGGAGAATGAATATCCATGAGTATCAAGGCAAAGAGATACTTAAACAGTACGGTGTCGTTGTACCGAATGGCAAAGTAGCCTTCACCGTAGAAGAAGCAGTTGAAGCAGCCAAAACATTAAATTCCAGCGTGTATGTAGTAAAAGCACAAATTCACGCAGGCGGTCGTGGAAAAGCAGGCGGCGTTAAAATCGCTAAAAACCTCGACGAAGTTCAAGCATACGCTAAGGAAATTCTCGGCAAAGTGCTGGTAACACACCAGACAGGCCCAGAAGGTAAAGAAGTAAAGCGCTTGCTTATTGAAGAAGGCTGCGATATTCAAAAAGAATACTACGTAGGTGTTGTAGTAGACCGTAACACAAACCGCGTAGTTATGATGGCTTCTGAAGAAGGCGGTACAGAAATCGAAGAAGTAGCCGAAAAAACTCCAGAAAAAATCTTTAAAGAAGTTGTAGACCCGGCTGTAGGCCTGCAAGTATTCCAGGCACGTAAGCTGGCTCTAGCGATTAATATTCCGAAAAACCTTGTAAATAAAGCAGTGAAATTTATGATGGCGCTTTATCAGGCATTTGTTGATAAAGATTGCTCAATCGCAGAAATTAACCCGCTTGTTGTAACAGGCGACGGTAACGTAATGGCGCTTGATGCCAAACTGAATTTTGATTCCAATGCCTTGTACCGTCACCCAGATGTACAAGAATTGCGCGACCTGGACGAAGAAGATGAGAAAGAAATCGAAGCATCCAAATATGACCTGAACTACATCGCACTTGCGGGCAATATCGGCTGCATGGTTAACGGTGCAGGTCTTGCGATGGCGACAATGGATATCATCAAGCATTACGGTGGCGACCCAGCGAACTTCCTCGATGTTGGCGGCGGCGCGACAACAGAGAAAGTTACAGCTGCATTCAAGCTGATCCTCTCTGATGAAAACGTAAAAGGTATCTTCGTTAACATTTTCGGTGGTATCATGCGTTGCGATGTTATCGCAGAAGGTGTTGTTGAAGCTGCGAAACAGGTAAGTCTGGATCGTCCACTCGTCGTTCGTCTCGAAGGTACAAATGTTGAGCTTGGTAAGAAGATTTTGAATCAATCCGGTCTTGATATCGTGGCAGCTGAGTCCATGGCAGACGGTGCGGAAAAAATCGTTAAACTGGTGCAATAATAATCTGGGAAAGGTAGGGCTTAGGAAATGAGTATTCTCATTAATAAAGATACAAAAATCATTACTCAAGGTATTACTGGGGCTACAGGCTTGTTCCATGCGAAAGGCTGCCGTGACTACTTCGGAACACAAATGGTTGGAGGTACGACACCGGGTAAAGGTGGTACAGTAGTTGAAGGATTTCCGGTGTTTGACACTGTTCAAGAGGCAGTGAAAGAAACAGGCGCAAATGCATCTGTTATTTATGTGGCTCCAGCATTCGCAGCGGATGCAATCATGGAAGCGGTTGACGCAGAACTTGAACTTGTTGTATGTATCACAGAAGGTATTCCGGTACTCGACATGGTAAAAGTTAAGCGCTTTATGGAAGGTAGCAAAACTCGTCTGATTGGACCGAACTGCCCAGGTCTTATTACGCCAGGCGAATGTAAAATTGGTATCATGCCGGGCTATATTACTGCACCGGGTAAAGTTGGTATCGTATCTCGCTCTGGAACGCTTACATATGAAGCGGTTCACCAGTTGACGACAAATGGAATTGGCCAATCTACAGCGGTTGGTATCGGTGGAGACCCGGTTAACGGCACGAACTTTATCGACTGCCTGCAGCTGTTTAATGAAGATCCAGATACAGAAGCAGTTATCATGATCGGTGAGATCGGTGGTACAGCGGAAGAAGAAGCGGCTGAATGGGTAAAAGCAAACATGAAGAAGCCAGTAGTAGGATTTATTGGCGGTCAGACTGCTCCTCCAGGAAAACGTATGGGACACGCTGGTGCGATCATTTCGGGTGGTAAAGGTACAGCAGCCGAGAAGATCAAAACAATGGAAGCATGCGGCATTCCGGTAGCGAAAACTCCGTCTGTAATGGGTGAAACAATGATCGAAGCGCTCAAACAACATGGCTTGCTTGAGATTTGCAAAACAGTAAAATAAGATTAAGAAGTTGTAACAGGAGAGGGCGTCATAGGCGTCCTCTTTTTTTTAAAATGAAGGAATTTCCAATTATTCCCTAGAAAAGATAAAAGAGAAACGACAGGGGGAATAAAGATGGAAAACCTAACAGAAATGATGCTAGCATTATCGATGATTAAAGGAGTAGGAAGGGCTGTTGTACGTCGTGCTCGTCAATTGGCCGAGCCTGTTAATTTTGCGTCCTATACGACAAAAGATATTTGCGACTTACTTGGTGTACGAGAAGCTGTGGCCGAACAAATTCGTTTGCAGTTCGATCTTTCTGCGGCGAGGAGAAAGAGGGAGGTCTGGAGTGAGAAAGGAATTACGGTGCTGGCATATGGAAGTGAATCGTATAGTGAGTGGCTGCAGGAGATTCCAGATGCGCCTGAACTTTTGTATGTAGATGGCAACATTGAGTTGCTTAAGCAGCCTGCTTTTTCGCTTGTAGGAACGAGAACACCAACGCAGTATGGTCGGCAGCTAGCTCGTCAATTTGGCCGGGAATTAGCCGAGAAGGGGCTTGTGGTCGTATCTGGTATGGCGCGTGGTATTGATGGCGAGGCACATACAGGGGCACTTGAGGCGAAGGGTGGGACCATTGCTGTACTTGGATGTGGTATCGATTGGGTGTACCCGACAGAAAATCGCCAGCTTGCGATAATGATTCGACAGCAAGGGCTTCTTCTCTCCGAATATCCGCCGGGAACACGCCCACAACGCGGATTTTTTCCAGAACGCAATCGGATTATAAGCGGACTTGCACACGGTATACTTGTGGTTGAAGCGGCAGCTCGCAGCGGCTCTCTTATTACAGCTGATCTCGCAATCGAACAAGGACGTGATGTATTTGCAGTTCCAGGGTCTATTCATTCGCCCAAAAGCGCGGGCTGCCATTGGCTCATTCAGCAAGGGGCTAAACTTGTTCAGCACGTTCATGATATCGTATTTGAATATCCTGAACTCGCATGGGATACACAGGTAGGAAATACAGAGGCTGCTGATACATCTGAATCACTCAGTAGTGAGGAAGCAGCGTTATTGCGCCTGATTCCATGGGAATCGGTGTCGTATGAACAGATTTTATGTCGAACGGAGTTTTCTCCTTCCTATTTACACTTTCTTCTGTTATCGTTGCAAATGAAGAAACAGGTCATACAACTGCCTGGACAGGCGTATATTCGGGTAAAGCCATAGAAGAGGGTTTGACAAACTGAAGTTTTGTAATTAATAATAGGAGGAATTCTTTTCTTTATAAAAGGGGGAAACTTGCTTGGCAGATTCACTGGTAATAGTGGAGTCTCCCGCAAAGGCGAAGACAATTGGAAAATATTTGGGTAAAAAATATATTGTGAAAGCGTCAATGGGCCATGTACGAGATTTGCCAAAAAGCCAGATGGGTGTCGATGTAGCAAGTGGCTTCGAGCCAAAATACATTACCATCCGGGGTAAAGGTGACGTATTAAAGGAATTGCGAGATGCTGCTAAAAAAGTGAAACATGTCTATCTCGCAGCTGACCCCGATCGCGAAGGGGAAGCGATTGCCTGGCATTTGGCCCATAGTTTAAATATAGACCAGAGCGGTGAATGCCGCGTTGTGTTTAATGAAATTACGAAGCAGGCGGTGAAGGAGGCGTTTAAGCACCCGCGCAAGATCAACATGGATCTGGTTAATGCGCAGCAGACACGTCGTATTTTAGACCGTCTGGTTGGCTACAATATCTCTCCACTTCTTTGGAAAAAAGTGAAAAAAGGCTTGAGTGCTGGCCGTGTTCAGTCCGTAACCGTAAAGCTAATCATCGACCGAGAAAAAGAAATCAATGCATTCATACCGGAGGAGTACTGGTCGGTAACCGCACATCTTACATCAGCAGGTGGAGCATTCGAAGCGAAGTTTTATAGCTACGGGCAGGAAAAAACGGAACTTACTTCAGAAGCGGATGTAAATAAGCTGCTTGATCATTTAAAAGATGGAACATTCCGGATTACAGATGTAAAGCGTAGAGAGCGCAAGCGCAATCCGGCAGCTCCTTTTACAACGAGTTCTCTGCAACAGGAGGCAGCCCGTAAGCTGAACTTTCGTGCCGCTAAAACGATGATGGTAGCTCAGCAGCTATACGAAGGGATTGACCTTGGCAAGGATGGCACCGTCGGTTTGATTACATACATGCGTACCGACTCAACACGTATTTCTCAGACTGCACAGGAAGAAGCAAAAGCATATATTATTGATGCGTATGGACCGGAGTATTCGCTTACCGAACCACGCCAGTTTGGCAAGAAAGAAAAAGCGCAAGATGCGCATGAAGCGGTGCGCCCGACATTTGTTTCATACAGTCCATCCTCTTTAAAGGAATATTTATCCCGTGACCAGCTTAAACTATATCGTCTCATCTGGGAGCGTTTTATCGCAAGTCAGATGGCGTCTGCGGTGCTTGATACGGTTACAGCGGATATTATGTCTGGAGACGCCGTATTCCGTGCTAGTGGCTCGCAGGTTAAGTTCCCTGGCTTTATGAAGGTATATGTAGAAGGAACAGATGATGTACAGGCAGAGGAGGATAAGATGCTACCGCCGCTTGAAGTGGGGCAGGGAGTGATTGCCGAGCAGATCGAGCCGAAGCAGCACTTCACACAGCCGCCGCCGCGTTATTCGGAGGCACGTCTTGTCAAAACGCTCGAGGAGCTTGGGATTGGTCGTCCGAGTACGTATGCGCCAACACTTGATACGATCCAGAAGCGAGGGTATGTAGCGCTTCAGGAGCGTCGTTTTGTTCCGACTGAATTAGGTGAGATCGTGCTTGGTCTCATGGAAGAATTCTTCCCAGAAATTTTGGATACGAAGTTTACCGCCAAGATGGAAGATGATCTTGACCATATTGAAGAAGGCAAAGAAGCATGGGTGCGCGTACTCGAAGAATTTTATGATCCGTTCGCAAAGCGTCTAGAAGTGGCTGAACAGCATATGCAGGAAGTCGAGATTAAGGATGAAGTATCTGATGTCATCTGTGAAAAGTGCAATAGCCCAATGGTATATAAGATGGGGCGGTATGGCAAATTTCTCGCTTGCTCGGCTTTCCCGGACTGCCGAAATACGATGCCGATTGTAAAAGAAATTGGCGTTGCTTGTCCAAAATGTGAAACCGGACACATCGTAGAACGTAAAAGTAAAAAGAACCGGATGTTTTACGGTTGTAACCAGTATCCAGAATGTGATTTTGTATCCTGGGACAAACCGCTACCGCGTACATGCCCGAAATGTTCGGGGATGCTGGTAGAAAAGAAGGGAAAAGGCAAGAACAAAGGGCCTTCTGTTCAATGTGTAGCATGTGATTATGAAGAGGAAACGTTATAACGTAAGGAGCATACAGACAGCATGGAAAAAGTAACCGTCATCGGTGCAGGTCTTGCGGGCAGTGAAGCTGCCTGGCAGATTGCCGAGCAGGGCGTCGATGTAATTTTATATGAGATGCGCCCGGTAAAGCAGACACCGGCTCATCATACAGACAAATTTGCGGAGTTAGTATGCAGCAATTCATTGCGTGCCAATTCACTAACAAATGCGGTTGGGATTCTTAAGGAAGAGATGCGACGTTTCTCTTCCATCATTATGCGTTCAGCAGACAACTGTTCAGTTCCGGCAGGGGGAGCACTTGCGGTGGATCGCCACGAGTTTGCTGAAGCGGTCACAAACAGTGTGCGTAATCATCCGCATATTGAAGTGAGGCACGAAGAGATTACCGAGATTCCCGATGGTATCGTAGTCATAGCGACTGGACCGCTTACATCCCCCGATATGTCAGAGCAGTTACAGAAGCTAACCGGACAGGAGTACTTGTATTTCTACGATGCTGCTGCACCGATTCTGGACAAAGAAACGATCAACATGGAAAAAGTTTTTCTTGCTTCGCGCTATGATAAAGGAGAAGCAGCCTATTTGAACTGCCCGATGAATGAAGAAGAGTTCAATGCCTTTTATGAGGCGCTGATTACAGCAGAAGAAGTGCAGTTGAAAGAGTTTGAGAAGCAGGTTTTCTTTGAAGGTTGTATGCCGATCGAGGTAATGGCGAAGCGCGGTAGACAGACGATGCTGTTCGGTCCACTCAAGCCGGTTGGGCTCAGCGATCCGCGTACAGGTCAACAACCATATGCAGTTGTACAGCTGCGTCAGGACAATAGTGCCGGTACATTGTATAACATTGTTGGATTTCAGACACATCTGAAGTGGCCGGAGCAGAAGCGGGTATTTAGTATGATTCCAGGGCTTGAGAATGCAGAAATCGTACGCTACGGTGTCATTCACCGCAATACGTTTATTAACTCACCACGCCTGTTGAAACCAACGTATCAGTATAAGGATCGGGAAACATTATTCTTCGCGGGACAGATGACCGGTGTAGAAGGGTATGTAGAATCAGCTGCATCAGGGATGGTAGCCGGGATAAACGCTGCTCGTTTGGCAAAAGGGCTAGAGCCTGTTGTCTTCCCACAGGAAACAGCAATGGGAAGTATGGCGCATTATATTACAACAGCGAATCCAGATAACTTCCAGCCGATGAATGCTAATTTCGGACTTTTTCCGCCGCTTGAGAAAAAAATTCGCAACAAAAAAGAACGGTATGAAAAAATGGCAGAACGAGCGCTGGATAAAATTCAGAATTGTACTGAGTTGATCTCCAATTAAGTTGCGACAGCTACGTAGGTGTGTTATACTAACGACGATTAAAAACGAGGTTTTCCCTGTAAAGAGTGTATTTTCGGTAGGTTACTACAAGCAAGGCGTGTGTTTCACACGCCTTGCTAATCGTTGCCCGGTGAGGGGGTACACGTATGAAAGATGCGCAGCCAGATATGATGCGCTTGCTTTTTAAGCAATACCTGCAGATCGAGAAGAATGCTTCACCTTTGACGATTACGAACTACGAGAAGGATATTCGCGACTTTACCGCCTTTTTGGAGCAGCATGCAGCTGTAGATTATGCTGCTGTTTCGTATGCATGCGTACGCCAGTATTTATCTGAATTGCATGCACGGGCATATTCGCGTCGCTCGATTGCCCGCAGGCTGTCATGTTTGCGTAGTTTTTACAAATTTCTACTCCGAGAAGAATTAGTAGAGCACAATCCGTTTGCGATGGCAGCAACGCCTAGGCTTGAAAAGCGTCTCCCTACCTTTTTGTTTCCGAAGGAAGTGGAGCAACTATTGGCACTTCCAGATATAACGACACCATTTGGATTGCGGGATCGGTTAATTCTTGAGATTTTATATGGAAGTGGCATTCGTGTATCTGAACTGGTCGGAATGACTATATCGTCTGTTGATACAGGAGTAGGGACTGCACTTGTGCTTGGCAAGGGCGCAAAAGAGAGGTATGTACCACTTGGCCAACATGCGCTTCTGGCATACCTTGCATACATAGAAAAGGGAAGACCAGCTCTTGTGAAACAAAGTGCATCCCAGGCATTATTCTTGAATACAAGGGGGCAGGCAATGAGCGACCGTAGTGTGCGGCGGATGCTGACAGACTATGTGGAACAGGCCAGTGATGTGCTGAAAGTAAGTCCTCATACGTTCCGGCATACATTTGCGACACATCTGCTGGAGAATGGGGCAGATTTGCGTAGTGTACAGGAAATGCTCGGTCATGCCAGCATTTCATCCACTCAGATTTATACGCATGTCACCCGTGAGCGAATGCGTGCTGTCTACAATCAGGCACACCCACGGGCTTAAAAGTATGAAGCGGAGGGAATATGAATGGATATGACTTTTCATGCGACAACGATTTTTGCGGTGCGGCATAATGGTAGTGGAGCAATGGCCGGTGATGGGCAAGTCACGTTTGGCAATAGCGTAGTGATGAAGCAAACGGCTAAGAAAGTTCGTCGGCTGCACCATGGTCAGGTCATCGCAGGATTTGCTGGTTCGGTTTCAGATGCCATTACACTGTTTGAGAAGTTTGAAGCCAAGCTTGAAGAATATCACGGGAATTTGCAGCGTGCAGCCGTCGAGCTGGCTAAAGACTGGCGGCTTGATAAAGTGCTGCGCAAGCTCGAAGCGCTTATGATCGTGATGAACAGCGACCATATGCTGCTTATTTCCGGTAACGGCGAAATTATTGAGCCGGATGACGGGATTCTCGCGATTGGTTCAGGTGGGAATTATGCGCTGGCAGCAGGACGTGCGCTTAAGCAGCATGCAGAAGGGATGACGGCGCGGGAAATCGCGACGGCAGCTCTTACGGTAGCAGCGGATATTTGCGTGTACACGAATCATAATTTAGTTGTAGAAGAAATCAACTAAAGGGGGCTTTGCTTTGAATAAGGCAGAACGTTTTACTCCGAAACAAATTGTTGAGCAGCTGGATCAGTTTATTGTCGGACAAAAACAGGCGAAGCGTTCTGTGGCGATCGCGCTGCGTAATCGTTATCGCCGCAGCCTGCTGCAAGAATCGATTCGTGATGAAATCGTCCCAAAAAATATTTTGATGATTGGACCGACTGGTGTCGGCAAAACTGAAATTGCTCGCAGGCTGGCTAAACTCACTGGAGCACCGTTTATCAAAGTAGAAGCTACTAAATTCACCGAGGTCGGCTATGTGGGGCGGGACGTGGAATCTATGGTCCGTGACCTAGTTGAAACTTCCATTCGGATTGTGAAAGCTGAGAAGATGGAGACTGTGAAGGACCGGGCGGAAACACTTGCGAATGAACGTCTTGTTCAGTTAATCGTACCAGGAAAAGCAGATAACAAGTCGTATAAAAATCCATTGGAGATGTTTTTCGGTGGACAGCAGTCTTCTACTTCTTCCCATACAGAGTTTGAAGATGCTTCAGTAGTTCAGCAGCGTAGACAGGTTGCGCATCAATTGGCAATGGGTCAGTTGGAAGACACCATTGTAGAAATTGAGGTTGAAGATGCAGCTCCGTCAATGTTTGATATGTTTGCTGGTTCAGGTATGGACCAGATGGGAATGAACATGCAAGAGATGCTGGGCAATCTGCTTCCGAAGAAAATGAAAAAACGGAAACTCCCGGTTCGCGAAGCTCGTAAAGCTTTGACAACACAGGAAGCGCAAAAATTAATCGACATGGATGATGTCATTCAAGAATCTGTTATGCGGGCAGAACAGAGTGGAATTATCTTTATCGATGAAATTGACAAAATCGCTGGAAAAGAATCAAATAGCGCACAAGTTTCGCGTGAAGGTGTACAGCGTGATATCTTGCCGATTGTGGAAGGGTCAACTGTAATGACGAAGTACGGTCCGGTTAAGACAGACTATGTGTTGTTCATTGCAGCCGGGGCCTTCCATATGGCGAAGCCTTCTGATTTAATTCCGGAGTTACAGGGGCGCTTTCCGATTCGTGTAGAGTTAGATAGCTTGAAGGTCGAGGACTTTGTGCAAATTTTAACAGAACCAAAAAATGCCCTGACTAAGCAATATATAGCATTATTAGAAACTGAAGGAATAAAAGTGGAATTTTCTGACGATGCTATTAAAGAGATTGCGAAACTAGCAGCTGACGTAAATCAGAATACCGATAACATCGGAGCAAGAAGGCTGCATACGATTCTTGAGAAGCTGCTAGAAGACCTTTCATTCGAAGCTTCGGATGTTACGCTTGAAAAAGTGGCGATTACGCCGCAATACGTACGAGAAAAGCTTGCAACAATTGTAGAAGATCGCGATCTGAGTCGCTATATTTTGTAAAATTTTAAGGAGGATTCACACTAATGGACTTACTGTCAAAAATCCGTCGCATCAATGGTATGCTTCAAAAAACAGCAGGACATCCGGTTAACTTTATGGAGATGGCGGAAGTGTTAAGCGAGATTATTGAGGCGAATACATTCGTATTAAGCCGCAAAGGTAAAATTCTTGGCCATGCGCTTGCGCAGGAAATCGACAATGAACGCATCCGTAAGATGCTAGAAGAACGCCGCTTTCCGGGAGATTACAGCACACAATTGCTTCGTGTGGATGAAACATCCGCCAACCTGGATATCGAAAGTCCATATACGGCTTTCCCTGTGGAAATGAAAGATTTATTCCGTAAAAGCCAGACGACGATTGTTCCGGTCATTGGTGGTGGAGATCGTCTTGGCACACTCGTATTAGCACGAGTCAATGGGCAGTTTGTTGATGACGAGTTAGCACTTGCAGAAGTAGGAGCTACGGTTGTTGGTATGGAAATCCTGCGTGAGCGAGCTGAAGAAATCGAACAAGAAGCACGCAGCAAGGCTGTTGTACAGATGGCTATCGGTTCTCTTTCGTATAGTGAACTAGAAGCGGTGGAACATATTTTTGAAGAATTGGATGCAAAAGAAGGTCTTCTCGTTGCGAGTAAGATCGCAGACCGGGTTGGTATTACGCGATCAGTGATTGTAAACGCTCTGCGTAAATTGGAAAGTGCTGGTGTTATCGAATCCCGCTCTCTTGGGATGAAAGGCACCTATATTAAGATTTTGAATGAAAAGCTCCTCCCAGAGTTGGAGAAATTAAAGACTTCGTAACAACTTAAGAAATTATGTTCGGTAACAAAGCCCTATCTTGAAGATGGGGCTTTGTTCATTTACAACTATCTGGTAATATAATAGGTGTTAACTTCATTTATACAAAAAAAGTGTAATTAAATCAAAAAATTACCTTTTATGGAATAATGCTAAAGTTTGGAAGTGCGTGAAAAAAGTTATAGGATGGAGGGGGATATATGCTTATTACACCAACGTTTTCTGCTTTAGAAAAAGCATTGGATGCAGCTTCAATGAGACAAAAGACCATAAATAACAACATTGCTAACGTAAATACCCCGTATTATCAGGCGCAGAGTGTTACTTTTGAATCGGAGTTGCAAAAAGCGATGCAAAAGTCACCGACATCTTTTAGTGCATATAGGACTGACTCGAAACATTTAGCTTTTGGACTGCCCAACATTAATGATGTACAGCCTCAACTCCAAGTAGATTCTTCAACAGGCCCTATGCAGAATTCAGCAAATAATGTAGATTTAGACTATGAAATGTCGAATCTTGCACGCAATCAGCTTTGGTATAATGCGTTAGCGCAGCAGGCAGGCGGGAATTTGGCTAAACTTCGCATGGTTATTGGGGGTAAATAAAGATGGCGTTATTTGGAGGGTTTGATATTAGTGCTTCAGCCCTGAGTGCAAATCGGGTGCGTATGGATGTAGTAGCAGGTAATATTGCCAATGCAAACACCACACGCGCTGAATTTGTAAACGGAGCTTGGCAGCCGTATCGGCGTAAAATGGTAGTAGTGGAGCCGATTAATGGAGGTTTTGATAGCGTATTAAAAGCGGCAATGGATACAAATGGAGCCTCTTCTGCGGAAGGGGGAGTTCGCGTTACATCTGTAGTGGGAGATCAGACACCGTTTAAGAAAGAATACAATCCATCTCATCCAGATGCAGATGCAAACGGGATGGTTTCATACCCGAATGTAGACATGTTGAAAGAAATGGTAGATCTTATGGAAGCAACAAGGGCGTATGAGTCCAATGTGGCAGCGATTAATGCTTCTAAAGCAATGGCAACAAAAGCTCTTGAGATTGGAAAAGCATAAGATGTATTAAATAAGGAGAAATGGTTATGATCGAAAAAATTTCCATGGGTTTACCTGCTGCGTCTGTGCAAGGGGTTACACAAACTCCTACACCGAATGAAGTAACAGAATCATTTGCTTCCTATTTGCGAGATGCCATAAATGATGTAAATGGCCTGCAAAAAACAGCAGATAAAATGAATGAAGGTCTTGCTACTGGACAGGTACAGGACTTTCACCAGGTAACGATTGCTTCGCAAAAAGCAAGCATAGCGCTTGAGATGACGATGCAAGTGCGTAACAAGGCAGTTGAAGCGTATCAAGAGATTATGAGAATGCAAATTTAGTAATTATTTTTATGGTCATTGGCGGGGTGGAGGATGAACGAAAGAATACAGCAAATGCAGGAGAAGATTGCAGTTTTTTTGAACCGCTTTACACGAAAGCAAAAAGTAATTGCGGGGGCGATAGCCGCATTTCTTCTCATCTCAGCAGCGCTGGGCATTTATATTGCATCTCGACCGACGTATGTTCCGCTTTTTGGTGGGAATCTAACGGAAAGTGATGTAGCCCAGATTAAACAAGAGTTGGATACGATGGGGTATGCCGGTAAGTATCAGTTGAATGGTACGTCTGTACTGGTTCCTGAGAAAGACAAATATACCTTGGCTGCCGATCTGACAGCGAAGGGTGTACCGAAGGGTGAAGGCGTACGGCTGGATGTTTTCAGTCAGAATATCGGTATGGGTATGACAGACCGTCAGTTTAGTGTTGTAGAGCGCAATGCAATGCAGACGCAGCTTGCCGATTTGCTAAAGACGATAGACGGTGTAAAAGATGCTAGTGTCATCCTGACAATGCCTCAGGAAAGTGTATTTGTGCGTCCGAATGAAGACACACAAAAAGCCACGGCTACTATTCTCGTGACAGTAGAGCCTGGTAGAGAATTGACACAGCCGCAAATTGATGGGCTGTATAATCTTGTATCCAAAAGCGTACCGAATCTTCCAAAAGAAAACATTGTGATTACGGATCAAAGCAGCAGGGTGCTTGAGGCAAGTAATGGGGAAGACTCACAATATGGACTTGATCAATACGATAAGCAGCGCAAAATCAAGAAGGATATCGAAAACGACATCCAGAGAAATGTACAAAATCTGCTTGGTGGCATTCTTGGACAGAACAAAGTCATTGTATATCCGTACGTAAAACTGAATTTTGACAAAACGCAGGCAGAAGAGAAACTCGTAGAACCGGTAGACAAAGACAATAATGAAGGTATTGTTATTAGCTCCGAGAAAATTCAGGACACATCCAGCGGGAAAGGCACGCAAGCAAGCGGTACAACAGGGACCGGTCAATCACAAATTCCTGGATATCCGGGTGCAGGTAATTCTGGCGGTGCAGAAAATCAGCATGAGCACACAGAAGATCGTGTGAACCGTGAAGTGAACCGTATTACTAAAAATATCGTTAGCCAGCCGTACAAAATTGAGGATATTTCGATTAGTGTCGCAATAGACAAGCAAAAACCGGACCCTAATGAGACGGATAAGCAAAAGGCTGTGACGGACGCTGCCGCTAAGGATACTGCAACATCTACTTATGTTCAGAAGGTGGTCGCGAATGTTGTTCGGACTTCTTTAGCCGCTCAGGGTACAGTAGTTCCACAAAACCAGATTAATCAGCGTGTGAATGTCTATACACAAGCGTTCAATAATGATAGCCAACCGGATGACAAATGGAAACAGTGGCTCATATACGGTGGTATCGGACTGGGTGTGTTAGCGGTGATTGTTGCCTTTATTCTCCTTCGTCGACGTGGTAATCGATCTACAGAAGAATTTCAGGCGGCGCCAGCGCCAGGAGCATTTGAAGTTCCAGATCTTGAGTATGCGGATAATGCGGAAGAGGCACTTGTGCGCAAGCAGCTTGAGAAGTTGGCAGGTCAACGTCCAGAAGAGTTTGTTGGCTTGTTGCGATCCTGGTTAGCAGATGAATAAAAATGGGGGATGTACATGGCACGTTCGGCAAAGGAGCTAAGCGGGAGACAAAAAGCCGCAATTCTTTTGATCTCGCTTGGTCCGGAAGTCTCCGCGCAGGTGTTTAAACATCTGCGCGAAGAAGAAATCGAGCAACTCACGCTTGAGATTGCCAATGTGAGAAAAGTTGATATTTCAGAGAAAGAATCCGTTCTAACAGAATTCCATCAGATTTGTGTCGCTCAGGAGTACATCTCGCAAGGTGGTATTAATTACGCAAAAGAAATTTTGGAGAAGGCGCTTGGGCAGCAAAAAGCATTTGATATTATCAACCGTCTGACCGCCCATCTTCAAGTTCGCCCGTTTGACTTTGCGCGAAAAGCAGATCCGGGTCAGATCCTTAACTTCATTCAAAATGAGCATCCACAAACGATCGCTCTTGTGCTTTCCTATTTGGAGCCGGAACAGTCAGCCATCATTTTGTCCGCTCTTCCGCAGGAAAGTCAAGCGGAAGTAGCACGCCGGATTGCCTTAATGGAAAGTACTTCCCCGGATGTTATCAGCCAGGTAGAAAATGTGCTGGAACAGAAGCTATCCTCAACGGTTGTTCAGGATTATACACAGGCTGGTGGTATCGAAGCGGTTGTTAACATGCTAAATAATGTAGACCGCAGTACAGAGCGTATTATTCTCGATACGCTCGAAATCCAGGATCCGGAACTGGCCGAGGAAATCAAGAAGCGTATGTTTGTATTCGAGGATATTGTTGTACTCGACGACCGCTCGATTCAGCGCGTAATTCGCGAGGTAGAAAATGCCGATCTTATGCTTGCGCTTAAAGTGGCAAATGAAGAAGTACGAACTGTTGTATTCCGCAATATGTCCAAACGTATGGTGGATACATTTAAAGACGAAATGGAATTCATGGGACCTGTACGTTTGCGCGATGTAGAGGAAGCGCAAACCCGTATTGTTGGCGTTATTCGCCGTTTAGAGGAAGCAGGTGAAATCATCATCGCCCGCGGTGGAGGAGATGAGATCATTGTCTAGAATTATCAAATCTTCCTTTTATTCTACGGTAGAAGATAAGCGGATTATTGAAGCAACCGTTCTTCCTTTTTTCGATCCTAGTCTTTCAGAAGATATGGATTTGATAGAAGAGGAAGACGAAGTGGTTCGATTGAAGCAGGAACAGCTGCGGCAGGCGGAAGAAGAGGCCCAATTGATTCTTGAGGAAGCACGTCAGCAAGCTAGACAGATGATAGAGGAAGCGCAGAGTGAGATGGATGCCTGGTGGGAAGCTCGACGCCAGGAAGACGAAATTGTGCGCGAGCAAGCATCAGAAGAAGGATTCAATTTTGGTGTTGAACAGGGGCGTGAACAAGGGCGCCAGGAAGCGCTGGCAGAATACTCGCAGGCGCTGGCAGAAGCTCATTCGATTTTGGAAGAGGCACCTGTTTGGAAGAGAAGAAAGATTGGAGAAGCCGAGCCGTTTGTGTTAGAGCTTACACTTGAGATTGCTCGCAAGGTCATTAAAGAACAGTTTGAATATGACCAGGAGCATCTCCTTGCACTCATTCGTCGAGCACTCTCTCATACTCAGGAGTACAAAACCATTACGGTTGCTGTAAGTCCAGATTCGTATACATATGTACAGGAGAACCGGGCACGGCTTATCGATGTTCTTGATAGTCAGGTGGAATTGATGGTAGTGCCGGATGAATCTGTTATAGATGGGGGTTGTATCATTCGAACATCACTTGGTAATGTTGATGCGCGGGTAGATACTCAGCTTGCGGAGATAAAAAAGGCACTGCTTGAGATTCAGGCAGAAGAAAGTGAGTAAGGGCATGTTTACGCTTGAGAAATATATGTCTGTACTTCGAAATCTGAATCCCATTCGTGTGAATGGAAAAGTCTCGCAAGTAATTGGACTGACTGTAGAATCGATGGGGCCAGATGTGCGTATCGGTGAGGTATGCCACATTTATCCGGCTAACGCTAGTACTCCTGTTCAAGCGGAAGTTGTAGGGTTTAAAGATAATAAGGTGTTACTTATGCCGCTTGGGGAGCTTGGATCTATCGGGCCTGGATGTGACGTAGTCGCTACCGGAAAACCATTAACGGTAAAAGTGGGTCCGGAACTACTTGGCAAAGTGCTTGATGGAAACGGACGCTTGATGAGCGGAGGAGCCTTTCCTGATACATTGACAGAATATCCGGTTGATAATCAACCGCCGAATCCACTGGCTCGTCCGCGCATTACAGAACCGCTTTCCGTAGGAGTACGGGCTATAGACGGACTGCTAACGGTTGGAAAAGGTCAGCGGATCGGGATTTTCGCCGGAAGCGGCGTTGGTAAAAGTACATTGTTAAGTATGATTGCTCGCAATACAGAAGCAGATGTGAATGTGATTGGTCTGATTGGAGAGCGGGGACGTGAGGTTGCGGACTTTATTGAACGTGATCTTGGGGAAGAAGGGCTGCGCCGATCCGTGGTAGTCGTCGCCACATCCGACCAGCCAGCACTTGTCCGCATTAAAGGCGCCCTTTTGACAACGGCGATTGCCGAATATTTTCGTGACCAGGGTTTAAACGTCATGATGATGATGGACTCTGTTACCCGGTTTGCGATGGCACAACGGGAAGTAGGGCTAGCAATTGGAGAACCGCCTGCTACTAGGGGGTATACGCCTTCTGTATTTGCTTTGCTACCACGGCTTCTTGAGCGGGCTGGTACATCACCAGCAGGATCGATTACTGCGTTTTATACGGTGCTTGTCGAGGGAGATGATATGAATGACCCGATTGCTGACTCCGTGCGCGGTATTCTGGATGGGCACATCGTACTAAGTCGCAAACTTGCCCATAGCGGTCATTATCCTGCCATTGATGTGCTGGCAAGTGTAAGCCGTGTCATGAAGGAGATTGTTACACCTGAACATCAGGCAGCTGCCAATGAGCTCAAACGATTGCTTGCTGTATATCGAGATGCTGAAGACTTAATTAATATTGGAGCATACAAGGCAGGAGCCAGTCGGGATATTGATATGGCCATTCAGTACAGAGATACGATTTTACAGTATGCTAATCAGCAGACAGATGAGGTATCCACACTTGAGGATGCCATTGCACAGCTGACCCGTACGTTTTAAAACGTAGACAGGAGGCATTCATGTCATTTGTTTATTCGTTTCAAAAAATTCTCGATGTCAAAGCCAAGGAGAAGGAGCAAGCAGAGATGAGCTATAGCCACTCTGTTCAGGCACTTCGAATCGAAGAACAGAAGCTTATGCATCTAGAACAGAATAAGCAGGAGATGGAACAGAAGCTTCAGCAGGAGAATAGTATTTCTCTTGCTAAACTGCGAAGCAGCTATGAATATATCGGACATTTACAGCGAATGATCGTAGAGGCGGCATGTACAAAGCAGCAGGCAGAAAAAGAAGTAGAGTTCAAACAGGGGCTTTTAACAGAACGAGTTATGGATGAAAAAGTCTGGTTGAAGCTCAAAGAGAATGCACATGAACAGTACAGGGAGTTACAGAAACAAACGGAGCAGAAAGAGCTGGATGAAATCGCAGTAGCACGCTATTTCAGACAAAAAGTGAATTCGGTCTAGGGGTGTTTTCTATGGAAGAAATAGCAGAGGAACAATCCTATAGTAAAATGGAATGGTTCTTTTATATTATTTTTATCCCTTTGCTATTTACGCTTGTGTTATCGGCGATTATTGCGCAGATGTTTGGCTATAACGTCGTAGGAATGCTGGCGAAGGGACTGAATCAAGTGCCGGTGGTTGAGAAGCTAATCCCGGATTCAGCTGTGCCAAATTCAAAGAAGACGACGCAGACCGAGACTACAACCGCAAAACAAGATACGCGCGCGGATGATTTACAAAAGCAGATTGATTTAAAAAATAAAGAGATTGACAAATTAAAACAAGCACAAGGAACAGAGAATAACACACAGGATCAGATGCAGAATCAGAATCAGGCGCAGGATCCTGCAGCTGCACAAGCGTTAAAGCAAAAGGCTGAAGAAGAGCGGCTGAAAAAAACAAAGCAGTTGGCTAAGATTTATACATCGATGTCAGCGGGTAAAGCAGCTCCGATCCTGGAAAAAATGCCGCCAGCAGAAGCAGCCATTCTTCTCCAAGCTATGAAAGCAGAAGACCGTTCTGCCATTATGGCTAAGATGAATCCTAAAATAGCAGCGGATATGACGGTGCTTATGAAACAGATGAATCAGATGCAGGTCTTAGATGCTATGCCGCAAGCAACGACGACAGCAGGGATGGCAGCACAGGAAGAAGAAAAGGCAAAAGCACAGGCAGCGATTCAGAACCAGACTAAAATTGTAACAAATAATGCGTCTGCTGAAGAAGTAGCAGCTTCAATTGCTACGATGCCGCCAGCAAGTGCGGCTGTTCTGGTTGAAAACTTGTTCCGAACAGATGAGCAAAAAGCGCTTGCAGTCATGCGCAGCCTAGATCAGCAAAAGCGTGGCGACATTTTATCAAGCATTACAAATGACTTGAAAAAAGGTGCACTCGCAGCGAAAATTAGTCAGAAACTGATGGCGTACTAATGTGTTAAACAGATGGAGAAAGGAGGTGAAACATATGATACAGGGAGCAGGAAAACTGGATGTAATAATGCCAAAACCAGCTGTCACATCGAAATCCACGACGGCATCGCAAGCAATCGCTTCCTCTTCATTTGCTGATCGACTGGAGAAGGCAACAGCAGCACCGGTGAATGACAAAACGGAGGAAAGTAGTCCATCTCAAACAGAAAGTCCAAAGGAGCAGATGGAAAGCATTCTTGATGCAATCTTGCAGACAGTAAAGGAAGAGGGTCTGCCGGAGAAGCTTGAAGATAATCCAGAGTTGCAGACTTTGGTCCAGCAACTGTATGCCCTTATGAATGCTCAATCGCAGCAGACAGAACCTGCCCTGAAGCAGTTAGACAAGGGGAATGAAGTTCAGTCTATACTACCGGATGCTTCCCCGGAAGAATGGATGAAAAAGATGTTTGACATGCTTGTTAGCATGCAGAAAGCAGCAGAAGTAAATCCAGCCAAGGGTATGCCGCAGGGACTTCAGGAAAAGTTCGAGCAGGTGCTTACAATGTTAAAGGGTGCAAGTATCCCGAACAACAATGCTGATACGATACATTCCGCAAAGCTGGAAATAAGTCCGGAACAAGTAGAAGATCAGCAGAGTGTGATACAGCCTGTAAAACCACAGACTACTGCGGAGCAAGGAGCGTTTTCTCAGCAGCAATCTGCTAAAGAGCCAGATAAATCGGTATCTATGCAGACAGTTGAAACGGTTGATGAAACCGAAGCGGTTGTTCCAGGTGAAGGGAATGCTGTGAAGGTCATGCATCATCAGGTAAATGATATTACACCTGTTGGCAGTAAAGAGATGGCTTCAGCAGGAAAAACTCAAATCCCGCTTGTCCCATCCCGTTTCTTTGTAAATGAAATGGAAGCATTTGTTCTGAAACAGGTTCAGTTGAACCGAGGGACAGGAGCGATGGAAACGGTCATTCGTCTTTTTCCGGAAAACTTGGGTCGAGTTGATGTACGGATCAGTGCAGTAAATGGAAATATTATGGCGCAGTTCATTACAACGAACACCGCTGGGAAAGAAGCTGTCGAGCAGCATTTAAATCAGCTTCGTCAGGCACTTACGCAGCATGGCCTGAACGTAGAGAAGTTAGAAGTGACACAGCTTCAGACATCCTCTACTAACAATTCTTCAACAAATCAAGATACGCTGAATGGACAGAACAAGGAGCAATCTCAGCGAGAAAAACAGCATGCTTCTAAAGAGGAAAATGAACAGTCAGTATTTAATTTGGAAGATTTGTTGAATGAAGAAGGAATAGCTGAAGAAACTGAAGTGTTATAATCATGTTATAAAGAAAGGAGGAGCAGTCACATGCCTACGATTGATACCAAAATGTATAATAACTCTTTTCAGAATACAAATAAGACGGCAGAAGAAAGATCTACGCTTGGAAAAGACGACTTTTTAAAAATCCTTATAACTCAGCTGCAAAATCAGGACCCGACGCAACCGCTTCAGGATCGTGAATTTATTGCGCAAATGGCACAGTTCAGTTCACTTGAACAATTGACAAACTTAAACAAAACGATGAATACGGTAGCAGAATCTCAAACGCTTGGTGGTCTTTCTGGAATGATCGGCAAGCAGGTAACCTGGACAGAAAAAGCGAGAGAAGTAGATGATCAAGGAACAGTAACGTATAAAGACGTACCAAAACAGGGGATTGTGAAGTCGGTAAGTATGAAAGATGGAACAACTCAACTTATTATGGAAGATGGCTCTAAAGCAGCAGTAGGATTAATTGAAACGATGACGAACCCAACTGCCCCTGCTGACGCGAATTCGGGGTCTACATCATGAATCACATAAAGGCCGGTCAGATTTTTTATCCTCAGCCTCAACCTGCTGTAAAACCTGTACCTTCTACTCGCAAGGGAGTCTCCTTTGACTCGATCTTGTCGCAGAAGATTAAGGATCAGCAACCTATTGAATTTTCAAATCATGCGATTCAACGACTTGAAAAGCGGGGGATTGAGTTAAGTGAAGAGGATTTAAATCGTCTCTCATCAGCTGTGCAAAAGGTGAAAGCTAAAGGTGCTAATGAGTCGCTGATTTTGATGAATGATGTGGCTTATATTGTTAGTGTTCCGAATCAGAAGGTAATTACCGCAATGGACAGATCTTCTATGGGGGAAAATGTTTTTACAAACATTGATAGTGCTGTAATAGTATAACGGAATTTAGGCTGGCCCTCATTGAGGAAGCCTCGTATCGCTGATTGACAGACGCGGTACAATACGAAAAAAATAGGGGGAAATAAAACATGTTACGTTCTATGTACTCAGGTATCGGTGGATTACGCGGTTTCCAGACGAAACTGGATGTTATCGGTAATAATATTGCTAACGTAAATACAACCGGCTTCAAGAAAAGCCGTGTGGAATTTCAAGATATTTTGAGTCAGACAATGTCAGGAGGAAGTGCGCCTGGTGATCTGGGTGGAACGAATCCGAAACAGGTTGGGTTAGGATCTGCCATAGCTGCTATTGATGTCATTCATACACAAGGTGGATTTATGACAACGAGCGTTCCGACTGACCTCGCTATTGAGGGGAATGGATTTTTTATGGTAAAGGATGCAACTGATCAGGTTTTTGTGACGCGTGCAGGGAACTTCTCTTTTGACCGAGATGGTAATCTCGTAAACTCCAATGGTCTATTCGTTCTTGATAGTGGTGGTGCGAAAGTGACGTTAGGGACAACTATGGATAAAATTAAATCCTATTCCATTGGTGCAGACGGTAAAATTACGTATACGGATGATGCCGGTAAAACTGATACAACAACTACTGGAGTCGGTATCGCTATGGTTGAGAATCCGGCTGGATTAGAAAAAGTAGGAGCGAACCTCTACAAACTCACAGCATCCGCCACAGAAGATCCTGCTGCTCCTAAGTGGGGTGAAGCCAATAAAGAGGCTCGAGGAGCAATTCGTGCAGGTATTCTAGAAATGTCCAACGTGGATCTTTCTGAAGAATTTACCGAAATGATCGTCGCACAGCGTGGTTTCCAGGCGAACTCCCGGATTATCACCACATCTGACTCCATTCTTGAAGAACTTGTAAACTTAAAACGATAGAATTCATAGTACTATAATATAAGAAGGGGAGGAATTCACTCCTCCCCCGTTTTTTACTGGAGGGAGATAGATGATCCGCCTGACCCGATTGAATGGAAAAGAATACGTTGTAAATGGATTGCTGATCGAAAGTGTAGAAGCGACACCAGACACGATGATTACATTGGTCAACGGAAAAAAGTTTGTCATCCGAGAATCTATTCCCGAGGTTCTTTCAGCCCTGACCAATTTTTATAGAGAGATTAATGTGATTAAAACAATGCAGTTACAGGAACGAGACCGTAAAGCGGAGGGGTTGAAAGATGCTTAAAGGGTTATTCAAAAACAAATTGATCGCTATTATGCTAATTTTGCTTATTGCTGTAACACTTCTTGGTTTTGTAGCGTTTGTTCTCTGGAAAACGTATGTCGCCAATCCAGCGCCAGCAGCAAAGTCTGACCAGCAAGAAATCCAGCAGATGAGTGCAGAGGAATTTCAAAAAGTCACATTTGAAACAGATGAGATCCGAACAAATCTTATCGATGGTAAACTCATCCTAGCTAAGTTTGCTATTCAGGCTGAGAATGAGAAGACAAAGCAAGAGCTAGAGTTACGTAAGCCTCAAGTTATACATATTATTATTACAACTTTATCTTCGATGAAACCGGAAGAGATTCAGGGTGCCGGTGGAATTGCGAAAATGGAAGACGCGATAAAAAAAGAGCTGAATCCGCTTCTCAAAGAAGGTAAAGTTCTGAAGGTTATTACAACACATAAAATTATTGATATGTAAGTGCAGGTTATTATGACGCAGAGAAGGGGGTGACACTTATGAGTGAAGTTTTGTCCCAATCAGAAATTGATGCGCTGCTTGCGGCAATTTCATCCGGGGAAATGAACGCGGAAGAGCTGAAAAAAGAAGAGTTGGAGAAGAAAGTAAAAGTATATGATTTTAAGCGGGCGCTACGGTTTTCTAAAGACCAGATTCGTACGTTAACACGTATCCACGAGAATTATGCGCGTTTGCTTACCACTTATTTTTCAGCACAACTCCGAACGTTTGTGCAAATAAGTGTTGCATCTGTTGATCAGCTTCCTTACGAGGAGTTTATTCGTTCGATACCAAAGATGACCATTCTGAATATATTTGAAGCGGAGCCGCTAGAAGGTCGTATGGTGATGGAGGTAAATCCGAATGTTGCTTATGCGATGCTCGAGCGTCTTTTAGGAGGAGCAGGCACAACATCAAACAAAACAGGTGCGCTTACAGAAATTGAAACTACTATTATGGAGCGGATTTTCAGTCGAGCTTTGTACAGCTTTGCGGAAGCGTGGAAAAACGTGGTCGACATGGAGCCGGAACTCGAGTTGCTAGAAGTAAATCCTCAGTTTATGCAGATTGTGTCGCCGAATGAAACGGTTGCTGTAATCTCATTTAGTACAAAAATCGGAGAGACAACAGGCATGATTAACCTCTGTCTGCCGCATGTAGTGCTTGAACCGTTAATGGTAAAACTTTCCGCCCATTACTGGTTATCAACACAAAAGAAGACACGGAATGAGCGTGAAATCGAAATTCTTCAGGAACGAGTGCGAACCGCAAAGCTTCCTCTAATTGCGGAGCTTGGAATATCCACCATTTCTGTTAGCGAGTTTTTAAATCTAGCTCCAGGAGACGTCATCCAGCTTGATCAGCGGACAGAAGATAAAGTAAGAGTGATGGTTGGGCGGAAGGCGAAATATTTGGCCACGCCGGGAACTTCCAGAGGTCGCTCCGCGGTATTGATTGAAAAAGTTTTGGAGGAAGAAGGGGTGGAAGAAGATGAGTAGGGAAATGCTTTCCCAGGATGAAATCGATGCTTTGTTAACGCAAAACAATCTAGAGGATGAAGAGGAAGAGGCAGGAAGTCAGCAGGATCTTAATATTGATGATATCTTATCTCCACTTGAGCAGGATGCACTCGGCGAGATTGGAAACATCACATTTGGCAGCGCAGCTACAGCACTTTCCAGTCTTCTTGGTCAGATGACGGATATTACCACACCAAAAGTTGGTGCGATTCGTCGTGAAGATGTACAGAGTCAGTTTCCACAGCCGTATGTGGCTGTACATGTAGAGTATACGGAAGGTTTTCAGGGGATTAATCTGCTTGTGATCCGGACCCAGGATGCGCAAATTATTGCTGACTTAATGATGGGAGGCGATGGTACAAGTCCGCCAGAGGAACTGAGTGAGATTCACCTGAGTGCTGTACAAGAAGCGATGAACCAGATGATGGGCTCAGCTGCTACATCCATGTCAACAATTTTCAATAAATTGGTTAATATTTCTCCGCCAGGAATTGATATGATGGATTTGGCGCATGGAAAAGGAACAGAGAACATTCCACAAGAGGATATTCTCATTAAAGTTTCGTTCCGCTTGAAGATCGGCACACTTATTGATTCGAATATCATGCAGCTTATACCAATTCCGTTCGCTAAATCAATGGTCAACATGCTCATTGGCGGCATGGGAGAAGAACCGGCAGCACCGATGCCCGATTCGACTCCGGCTCCGGTTGTACAGGAAATGCCACCGGCGATTCCACAGTCTATCCCACAACAACAGCCAGTTGCTGCAGGGATGGGGCAGGACTATGGACAGCCGCCGCAGCAACCACCAGCTGCTTATCCGCCACCGTATGCGGATCCGAATCTGTATCAGCAGCCGCCGGCCTATCCACCATATCCGCAGTATCCACCACAAGGATATGCAGCGTATCCGCCACAGCCACCACAACAGCCACAGGCAAATGTACAGCCTGTACAGTTCTCGGCATTTGGAAATGCTGCTGCTCCACAGGGATTACCGCAAAATATAGATATGTTGCTCGATATACCGCTTAAAGTGACCGTTGAACTTGGCCGCACTAAAAAACTAATTAAAGATATTTTAGATTTTTCACCAGGTTCAATTATCGAATTGGATAAACTGGCAGGTGAGCCGGTTGATATTCTAGTAAATAACAAGCTTGTTGCCAAAGGAGAAGTTGTTGTTATTGATGAGAACTTTGGTGTGCGTGTAACGGATATCATTAGTCAGTTGGAGCGCATGCAGAAATTACAATAACGGCAGATGTGAGTAAGGAGGATATAAGATATGAGCAATAAAGTATTAATTGTAGATGACGCTGCCTTCATGCGTATGATGATCAAAGAAATTCTGACAAAGAATGGATTTAATGTGGTAGGGGAAGCTAGCGATGGTGCCCAGGCCGTCGAAAAATTTAAAGAGTTGTCCCCGGATCTTGTCACAATGGATATTACCATGCCGGAAATGGATGGCATTACAGCGCTGAAAGAAATTCGCAAACTTGATTCAAGTGCTAAGGTTATCATGTGTTCTGCAATGGGCCAGCAGGCTATGGTTATTGATGCCATTCAAGCTGGGGCAAAAGATTTTATTGTAAAACCGTTTCAGGCAGATCGTGTAATCGAAGCAATTAAAAAGACGCTAGGCTAGAAAAGAGCTATCTGATATGAGATGTAGAATACACGTGAAGGTATGTAGCTTTCTTACAGGTATATGGTGGGCAGCGGGAGCGGGGCAAACGTATGCGAGCGTCTCGCTTCCGACTAAGCCTGCTCTTAATGAACCAGAAGTAGTTTCGAATTCATCGACAAGTATGTCTATGCTATTGCTCCAGACTATGTTAGCTCTTGCTTTGATTATAGGACTTATTTACATACTGTTTCGCTTTTTAGGAAAGAGAACGAACCTCTTTTTTGGAAGAACAGCGATTCGATCTTTGGGTGGTTGTTCTTTGGGGCCACAGAAATCCGTACAAATTATTCAGGTGGGGTCTTCCCTTTACCTGGTCGGTGTGGGAGAAAATATTAATCTGTTACGCCATATTGAAGGGGAGGAAGCAGATGAGATTGTTTCTTTGCTTGAATCACAGGGACAGCCATCTAATCCTTCTATCCCAAGCCTTCAAGCCTTAGTAGGCCGAATATCTAAGAAACAGATCGATAAAGAGCAACCAGCGAATCAAAACTTTCAAGCACTGTTTCAGTCTAAGGTAGAAGAGGCAAAGCAGAGGCGTAAGCGTGTAGAGGAAGAATTGTTTAATGGTGAGGAGAAGGAGTAAGAAATATGAAACGTTTGCACATAATGGCGTCAGTATTGCTGGTCGTACTTTTTCTCTTCATACCAGAAACCGGTCATGCGGCGTCTGTGCCGATCCCAGGAGTCGATATTAAGCTAGGAACGTCTAATAATCCAGAAGATGTATCAGTAACACTGCAAATTTTACTGTTGTTTACGGTTCTTTCGCTGGCACCTTCTATTTTGATTATGATGACGTGCTTTACGCGTATTGTTATCGTTCTATCGTTTACGAGAACGGCACTGTCCACGCAGCAGGCACCTCCTACACAAGTTTTGATAGGTCTTGCATTGTTTCTTACGTTTTTCATTATGGCACCTACGTTTTCGCAGGTAAACACACAGGCGGTTCAGCCATATTTGAATAAGCAGATTACACAGGAACAGGCATTGGAGAGAGCGGTTGATCCGTTTAAGAACTTTATGGTAAAACATACGCGTGGGAAAGATTTGAACTTGTTTTTGGATTATACAAAAACACCAAAACCAAAGACAGTAAAAGATATACCGTTGACAGCCCTCGTTCCAGCATATGCCATTAGTGAATTGAAAACAGCGATGCAGATGGGATTTATGATTTTTATCCCATTCATTGTAATTGACATGGTAGTAGCCAGTGTTTTGATGGCAATGGGGATGATGATGCTTCCACCGGTAATGATCTCGCTACCATTTAAAATTTTGCTGTTTATTTTAGTAGATGGCTGGTATCTTGTGGTTAAGTCTTTGCTGTTAAGTTATCAATAGGAGTGAGAGTGGAGAATGTCACAGGAATTTATTATCTCACTTGCCCAAAAAGCAGTGTTTACCCTGCTGCTTACCAGTGCGCCTCTAGTAGGGATTGCGCTTATCGTCGGCCTTTTGGTTAGTATTTTTCAGGCAACAACATCCATTCAAGAAGCAACTCTTGCTTTTGTACCAAAGATTGTAGCTACGATGGTAGCTCTAGTTATATTTGGACCGTGGATGCTTAATCACTTGCTTGATTTTACTTCTACTATTTTAGCTAATTTATACAAATTTATAGGGTAGCCTATGATTCAATTAGTAGAATTACTACCAGCCTTTTTACTTGTGTTTATTCGAATTACGGCGTTTTTTGTGGTAGCACCTGTTTTTTCTGCACGAAACGTACCGGCCATGTATAAAGTAGGACTTTCTTTTTTTCTGGCGCTCATTGCATTTCCGCTTGTTAAAGCGAGTGGTATGATTGAATTGAATTGGGCGTATGTATATCTTGCTTTGAAAGAAGTACTGGTAGGACTCCTGCTTGGATTTATTGGTTTGCTGCTTCTGTCAGCCATTCAGACTGCCGGTTCTTTTATTGATATGATGCTAGGTTTGGCTATGGCATCAGTTATCGATCCGTTAACGGGTATGAACTCTCCATTAATGGGGAATTTCAAATACGTTTTGACATTGCTCTTTATTTTATCGGTCAATGGGCACCATTTATTAATCGAAGGGATACTGTCTAGTTACCAGGCTATTCCACTTGATAAATGGATGAGTGGATGGGGAGACGGCTCTATTGCCGGATTTTTGCTCGAGAAGTTTTCCTATATGTTTATGTCTGGAATGTTGCTTGCTGCACCACTTGTTAGTTCTTTATTTGTAATGGACGTGGCACTTGGGATTGTAGCTAAGACGGTACCACAGATGAACATTTTTGTTGTGGGTATGCCAGCTAAGCTTCTGGGTGGTTTTCTCGTGTTGATTATTGTTTTTCCGGCGTACTTTTTCGTAATCGGCCATCTGCTGGAAGTGGTTTTCTCTTCTATGGCCCAGATGATTAAGATAATGGGGGCCGTTTAATGTACATGCTTCAAATCCAGATGGATCTGCAGTTTTTTGCTGGAGAAAAAACAGAAAAAGCAACTCCAAAGAAAAAACAGAAGGCACGAGAAGAAGGACAGGTAGCTAAAAGTCAGGATATTCCTGCTGCATCGCTTTTGTTGGCTATATTCCTGTTGCTTTTTTTTGCAGGAAAAAGCATGGGAGAGCAGATGAAGCAGTTTTTTCTCAGCTTCTTCAATCGTTATTTGCTAATGGAACTTACACCGGAAAATATACGGGATTTAATGATTGAAATGTGCTATCAGAGCTTCTTGATTGTTTGGCCTTTTTTGCTTGTCGCGCTTGTCATTTCTTATTTCGCCAACTATGTTCAGGTTGGGATGCTGTTTACTACTGAGCCGCTTAAGTTTAAATTAAGTGCGCTTGACCCGATTAAAGGTGCAAAAAAAATTTTTTCGATGCAGGCCGTTGTAAATTTATTAAAATCAATCCTTAAGACAGTAGTAGTTGGTCTCGCTGCCTGGCTAGTGTTATGGAATGGAAAGAACGACCTTCTAACACTAGCAACTAAGACAATTGGAGATATGATTACGGTTATCGGAAAGCTGATTATACAGCTTGGCTTTGCAATCGCTATTTTGCTTATTGTGCTGGCTATTCTAGACTACATGTATCAAAAGTTCCAGCATGAAAAGCAGCTTCGTATGTCTAAGCAGGATATAAAAGATGAGTATAAGATGATGGAAGGGGACCCGCAGATTAAAGGGAAAATTAAGCAGAAGCAGCGCGAAATGGCGATGCGCCGCATGATGCAGGAAGTTCCCAATGCTGACGTAGTCATCACGAACCCGACGCATTTTGCCGTGGCGATTAAATATGATGGTGCGACTATGCAGGCTCCTATTGTAATTGCCAAAGGACAGGACTTTGTTGCCCTTAAAATACGGCAAATTGCTAAAGAAAATAGCATCATCACAATGGAAAATAAATTACTTGCACGTACGCTGTATGCACAGGTAGAGATTCACCAACCGATTCCGGAAGATCTATTCCAGGCGGTAGCGGAAGTTCTCGCTTACGTATATAGATTAAAAGGAAAAATCTAAGAAATAGGTGGAAGGAGGAGAAACGATGAGTCGTAGAGATTTAGCTGTCATGGGGTTTGTCATTGCTATTGTTGTCATGCTTGTTATTCCCATGCCGAATCCCCTCCTCGATTTTCTTTTAATTATAAATATCTCTATCTCACTTACTGTTTTGCTTGTGGCGATGAATACGAATGATCCATCGCAGTTTTCGATCTTCCCATCGATCCTGCTTATTACGACGATTTTTCGTCTGGCACTTAACGTTTCCTCGACACGAAACATTCTCTCACATGCTGAGGCAGGAAAAGTTATTGAGGCGTTTGGCTCGTTTGTAATCGGGGGAAATGCGGTTGTCGGTTTTGTTGTCTTTTTAATTCTGACACTGATTAATTTCATGGTTATTACGAAAGGTTCCGAGCGCGTAGCGGAAGTAGCGGCACGTTTTGCACTCGATGCGATGCCAGGAAAACAGATGGCGATTGATGCTGATTTGAATGCGGGTGCTATCTCGGATGCAGAAGCACAGCAGCGTCGTCAAAAAATTAGTCAGGAATCTGAGTTTTACGGAGCGATGGATGGGGCAACGAAGTTTGTCAAAGGGGATGCCATCGCGGGGATTGTCATCTTCATTATTAATATCATTGGCGGTCTTATCATCGGGATGGTCATTCATGG
The DNA here is from genome assembly GCF_028471905.1 of Aneurinibacillus uraniidurans. Classification (NCBI taxonomy): domain Bacteria; kingdom Bacillati; phylum Bacillota; class Bacilli; order Caryophanales; family Paenibacillaceae; genus Aneurinibacillus; species Aneurinibacillus uraniidurans. Next base: position 1,354,062 of record NZ_CP116902.1, read on the forward strand.
CAAAGGATTTACCGACTCTGCTACAACATTTACCTTGTTATCTGTTGGTGATGGTCTTGTTAGCCAGATACCAGCCCTTCTTCTTTCTACTGCGACAGGTATTATTGTAACGCGGGCGGCTTCTGATGGAAATATTGGTGACGATTTGGCCAAACAGATCCTTGCGTATCCGCGATTGCTCTATATTGTGGCAGCTACGATATTATTGATGGGAGTGCTTACGCCGATCGGTCCGCTGAGGACAGTACCAGTAGCCGGAGTGATGGCTTTCCTTGCCTTCCGCCTGCAGCGAAATATGGGATCACAGCCAGATTCGTTTGAGGCATCTGGAGAGGAAGCGGAGATGGATGAGGTACGCAGTCCAGAAAGTGTAGTGAGTCTGTTACATATTGATCCAATTGAATTTGAATTTGGATATGGATTGATTCCACTGGCAGATACCAATCAGGGCGGCGACTTACTTGATCGAGTTATTATGATTCGTCGCCAGTGTGCAATTGAACTTGGGGTCGTCGTGCCAGTTATTCGTATCCGTGATAACATTCAACTTCGTCCAAATGAATATGTTATTAAAATTAAAGGAAATCAGGTTGCACATGGCGAAATTATGCTAGACCATTATCTGGCAATGAGTCCGGGTATTGAGGATGACTCTGTTATCGGGATTGAAACGGTAGAGCCTGCTTTTGGTCTACCAGCTCTTTGGGTGACAGAAGAAGTGAAAGAGCGTGCAGAAATGGCTGGTTACACGGTAGTAGACCCACCTTCTGTTGTAGCTACACACCTAACAGAAATTATTAAGCGTTATGGACATGAGCTGTTGAATCGGCAGGAAACAAAGGCACTCATTGACAATGTGCGTGAGACATCGCCTGCACTTGTTGAGGAGCTTATTCCAAACGTCATGTCTATTGGGGATGTACAGAAGGTGCTGCAGAAACTGCTGCGTGAGAAAATCTCGATTCGTAATTTGCCAACGATTCTGGAGACGCTTGCTGACTATGGACCGTACACGAAAGATACTGACTTGCTTACAGAGTACGTGCGTCAGTCACTTTCTCGCCAGATTACATTGCATTATGCGGTACCAGGTGAACCGTTGCGCGTGATTACAGCAGGGCCAGCATTAGAGAAGAGAATTGCGGACGCTGTACAGCAAACTGAGCAAGGAGCATATCTGGCGATTGACCCGGAAACATCGCAGCGTATTTTCAACTCACTGTCGGAACAGGTGAACCATATGCTGCAGACAGGGCAGCAGCCGCTGATCCTTACATCGCCTTCTATTCGGATGTATTTGCGTCAGCTTGTTGAACGCATGATGCCTGAAATTCCTGTTCTTTCGTATAATGAGCTGGAACCAGACGTTGAGATCCAGAGCATAGGGGTGGTGAGCGTATAATGCGCGTCAAAAAATACATCGTGGATTCTATGTCGGATGCGTTGGAACAAATACGCTCCGAATTAGGAAAAGATGCGATTATTTTAAATACAAAGCCAGTAAAGACCGGTGGATTTCTGGGGATGTTTCGAAAAAAACAAATTGAAGTGATTGCTGCAATAGATCCGAATTCCGAAAAACAGCGCCCGCGTCGGGTAGACGCGGCAAGGACAATGCCATCACCATCACTTGTACCAGCTGTCTCTCCTCCGATCGAGGTTGTGCCTGTATCGACAGTAGACTCCGGTAAGAAAGACAGTGGGGCAGTCGATTTTTCTTCTATCCTCCAGCAAAAAGCTGTGCAGGAAAATATCGCGCCGGTACCAGAAGTAAACGTTCAGGTACTGACAAAAGAGATCGGCGATATGAGAACCATGCTTTGGAAGTTGATGATGACAGATGAGAAAGCATCTGCCATGCCACCGGTTTTTATGACCATTCGTCAGCGCCTGCAAAAGCAGGAAGTAGAAGATGACATTATTGTTTCCTTGTTTGAGAGAGTAATGAAGCATTTATCACCGGAAGAATTAGGCCAGGAAACAAAGGTGTGGGCAGAAGTTAGCAAACAACTTACTGCTTGGATGGATGAATCCCAGTCCGCACAAGGACCATTGAGTCAGCAGGCGACGTTTGTCAGTTTTGTGGGACCGACTGGTGTAGGAAAAACAACGACGCTTGCCAAGTTAGCAGCTGCTAGTGTATTGCAGCATAAGCGGAAAGTTGGAATGATTACATCTGATACATATCGAATTGCGGCTGTTGAACAGTTAAAAACATATGCTAATATTTTGAATGTTCCACTGAAAGTTATATATGCGGCAGAAGAGCTCCCACAGACAATTGAGCGTTTGACTGGTTGTGATCTGATTTTTATGGATACAGCTGGCCGGAATTATCGCAACAAAGAATATGTGGAAGAGGTTAATAATCTACTTGTAGCTCATCAGCCGATTGAAACGTTTCTTGTAGTAAGCTTGACTGCAAAGTATGAAGACATTCAAGCGGTGGCTGAAAGCTTTAGACATGTACCCATCCAGAAAGTCATTTTTACAAAGGTAGATGAGACACGTTCATATGGAGCTATTGTGAATCTTGTGCTGAAGCGGAAGCTTTCTCTTTCATACTTTGCAAACGGACAAAACGTTCCAGATGATATTGAACAGGCAACATCTGAACGGGTTGTTTCTCTGGTGTTAGGGGATCGTGAACATGAATGACCAAGCACAGCAGCTTCGTGAAAAATTGCTTCGGCAATCATCTGCCCCATCTGTTTTGCAGCATGGTAGCCGCAAAACAAAAGTAGTGGCAGTGGCAAGTGGAAAAGGCGGAGTAGGAAAATCAAACGTTGCCCTTAACTTTGCACTAGGCTTATTACAAGAAGGACAACGTGTTGTTGTGATGGATTTAGACGTTGGGTTTGGAAATATTGATGTTCTTTTAGGTATTTCTTCACAAAAAAATATTGTTGATCTCATAGACAAAGGTCTCTCTATCTGGGATATTATTGAGAAGGGGCCGAATGGACTACAGTTTATAGCTGGTGGGTCTGGGCTGTCGCAAATTTTTCAGTTGGATGAGAAGAAGCTGCAGTATTTTTTTGAACAGCTAGCCTTGCTCCAGGGCTATGCAGATGTCATCATTTTAGACATAGGGGCGGGGATATCAGAGAAGTCGCTGCGTTTTTTGCTGGCGGCTGATGAGATTCTGATTGTAACAACCCCAGAACCGACTGCACTAACGGACGCATATGCCTTAATTAAAATGACGCATAGTCGTAAACCAGGTGTATGTTTTCGAGTTGTTGTCAATCGGGCAGCTAGTGCAAAAGAAGGGAAGTTTGTGGCGGATAAACTTTCTCTTGTTTCTCGACAGTTCCTTGGTTTGGAAGTTTTCTCGCTGGGATTTATGTTTGATGATGTTCATGTTACGAGAGCTGTGAAAAAACAGCAGCCATTCTCTCTAGCGTATCCTTCTAGTAAAGCCGCCCATAGTATGCGGGACCTGGTTCGCTCTTATTTACAGCAAGAAAACGAACAGAAAAAAGAAGCAGGTATGAAAGGGTTTATTTCACGTTTGCGCTCGTTTTGGAAATAAGACGAGAGGAGGGGGAGTGTGTTGCGTCCAATCCGAGTAGTTGTTATTGATGATTCGGCTTTTATGCGAAAGATTATTGGAGATATTTTAGCAAGTGACCCTGAAATTGAAGTCATTGCGAAAGGGCGTAACGGTAAGGATGCGATTGAGCTTGTGGATAAATTCAACCCTGATGTAGTTACGCTTGATATCGAGATGCCGATTATGAATGGGTTAGATGCGTTATCTGCAATTATGAAGACACATCCGCTGCCAGTGCTCATGCTTAGTAGTTTGACCAAACAGGGAGCGATTGAGACGATCCGGGCGCTTGAAATTGGAGCCGTTGATTTTATTTCAAAACCATCCGGTGCAATCTCGCTTGATCTTCATAAAGTTGGAGCCGATATTATAAAAAAAGTAAAAGCGGCAGCACAGGTAAATGTAACTCACCTGCGCAAAGGAAGTGAGCTGTTGTCTCGTATTCATCAGCGCTCTATGACAAGTAGGGGAGCACAACATCAGCGACTCATGTCTGCAATTGATGCATCGTCAAATGAAAAAGTGATGAGCATCCCTGTGGTAGAAACAAAAAAGGCAGGCTTTTCTACCCCGGTGAATGTCGGTCATTTAATTGCGGTAGGTACGTCAACCGGTGGCCCTAAAGCGCTTCAGGTACTTTTAAGTGGACTGCCAGCTAACCTCAATGGAGCGCTTGTTATTGTGCAGCATATGCCGGCAGGGTTTACACGGTCATTGGCCCAGCGTCTTGACTCGTTGTGCGAAATTAGTGTGATGGAAGCGGAAGATAATCAACCGATTCGTAGGGGATGCGCTTATATTGCCCCGGGCAATTATCATATGGAAGTGTGTCAGAAGCGGGACGGTACGCTATATCTTTCGCTTAATCAAAAAGAGCTACGAGCCGGACACAGACCCTCGGTCGATATATTGTTTGAATCGATAGCGCGGCTTTCCTACTCTCCCAAGCATGCAGTTATTATGACTGGCATGGGGAATGATGGAACAGCCGGAGTTAAGGCGATGAAAGAAACGGGAGTTCAGACAGTCATTGCTGAAGACGAGTCAACCTGTATTGTGTTTGGAATGCCACGTGCAGCCATTCAGGCAGGAGTTGTCGATAAAGTTGTGCCTTTGCATGAAATTTCATACCAGCTTGTTCGTTGTTTGAATTGTTAAGGAGGTGGATGGTTATGGAAATGAATCAATACTTAGATATGTTTATCGAAGAGTCGAAAGAGCACATTCAAGCCATCAATGATAACCTGCTTGTGCTGGAGAATGACCCGGAAAGTGTAGATTTAATTAATGAAATTTTCCGTTCCGCACATACGCTAAAAGGAATGGCGGCAACCATGGGTTTTGAAGATATGGCCGCGCTTACGCACGAAATGGAAAACGTGCTCGATCAAGCACGGAATCATAAGCTTGTCATCAACTCAGATATTATGGATGTCATTTTTAAATGCGTAGATTTGCTTGAAACGATGCTGTATTCGATTGCAGGTGGCGGAGATGGCAAAGAAAATGTTAGCCATGTCGTTGCGATGTTACAGGCGATTTTAAGCGGTGACTTTTCTCCGTCAGCAGAAGAGGAAGTGTCAGAAGTTGCGGTGGAAGCTGTCTCTGTCCCTGAAGCGGAGGAACAGCAAAAAGTGGGCAGTCTTGATGAATATGAATTGACTGTAGTCGAGCAGTCACAGCAGACGGGTTTTTATGCATACTGGATTAAAACCTCGGTTCAAGATAACTGTGTTCTGAAAGCCGCACGCGCCTATATGGTGTATGACAACTTGGACTCACTTGGCGAAATTATTAAAACAACACCGAGCGTAGAAGAGATTGAAGAAGAAAAGTTTGAAAAATCGTTTGAGATTGTGCTCCTGACAAAGGAAACAATCGAAAAAGTCGAAAAGACGGTGCTTAACGTCTCAGAGATCGAATCGGTAGAAGTCATTGTCATTGATCCAAAGCAATATAAAACACAGCAGGCACCAGCGAAAGCTCCAGAAGCAAAGCCGATTGCTGCGAAGCCGGTAGCAGTGAAAGAAGGAGCAGCGAAAGAGGAGAAGGCTGCTACTGTAAATAAAAAGCCGGCAGCAAGCAAAACGATTCGGGTCGATATTGAACGCCTTGATGTATTGATGAATCTATTTAGTGAACTTGTCATTGATCGTGGACGTCTTGAGCAGCTGGCGCGTGAGTCCGGACAGAGCGAGCTTATGGAGACGGTTGAACACATGAGTCGTATTAGCGGGGACTTACAGAGCATTATTCTTACGATGCGCATGGTTCCGGTTGAACAGGTATTTAATCGTTTCCCACGTATGGTACGTGACCTTGCGAAAGACTTGAATAAAAAGATCAATCTAGAGATTATTGGCGCAGAAACAGAGCTTGACCGTACTGTTATTGATGAAATTGGAGACCCACTGGTTCACCTGTTGCGCAACTCGCTTGACCATGGGGTAGAATCAGCAGAAGCACGTATCGCCGCAGGGAAGCCAGAGGAAGGACTTGTTCAACTGAAGGCTTACCATGGTGGTAACCACGTCTTTATCGAAGTAAAAGACGATGGTGCTGGTATTAATCGCGAAAAAGTGCTAGCGAAATCAATCGAACGAGGGATTGTCACGGAGCAAGGCGCTGCGAATCTTTCCAACAAGCAGATTGACGAACTTTTATTCGCTTCAGGTCTGAGTACAGCTGATAAAATTTCAGACGTATCTGGCAGGGGAGTCGGGCTGGATGTTGTAAAAACAAAGATTGAATCCCTTGGGGGGGCAGTCGGCATTGATTCCACTCCAGGCGCTGGAACGACATTCTTGATTCAGCTTCCACTTACACTGTCTATCATTTCTGCAATGCTTGTACAGGTGGAAGACGAGAAGTTTGCTGTACCGCTTAGCTCCATTATCGAAACAGCGGTGTTTACACCGGATGAAATTATGCATGCCCACCAACAGGATGTGATTGACTTCCGCGGTCGAATTGTACCGCTTGTATCTTTGAAATCAATCTTCAATATTCCAGATACTGAAAAGCCGAAGGAAAGCGATATCTCTGTTGTAATTGTACGCAAGGGAGATAAAATGGCTGGTCTCGTTGTCGATTCCTTTATTGGACAGCAGGAAATTGTATTAAAATCCTTAGGGAAATATTTGGTTAATGTGTTTGCGATCTCAGGAGCTACCATTCTTGGTGATGGCCAGGTAGCGCTTATTATTGACTGCAACGCATTAATTAAATAAAGGAGGGTAACAATCGTGTTGGATCATAAAGATATCGTTGAAGAAATCAAAGTGATTGTGTTCCGCCTGAAAGATGAAGAATACGGAGTAGAAGTTAACCAAGTAAAATCAATTGAACGTCTAGAACACATTACACGAGTTCCACGCACCCCCTATTTTGTAAAAGGGGTCATCAATATGCGTGGGATTGTAACCCCGATTGTTGATCTTCGTCGTCGTTTTGGCCTTGAAGAAGCAGTGTATAGTGAAACGACGCGTGTCATCATTGTTGCCGTTGGTGAAATTGAAGTTGGACTTATTGTTGATTCGGCTAACGATGTCATTGACATCCCGATTAATGCAATCGAACCACCGCCTGAAGTAGTAGGCGGTATCGAGGCCGTATACTTGCGGGGGGTTGCGAAGTTGAATCGTCGTTTGCTTATTCTTTTGAATCTTGACAAAGTATTGAATACAGACGAAATTAAACAATTAGAAAATATTGAGGCGTAATATGAAATTTGATCAGTTCGGTGATTTTCAACTTGATGTGCTGCGTGAAGTCGGAAACATTGGGGCTGGCAACGCAGCCACCGCACTGTCACGATTAATCTCTAAAGAGATTGATATGAAAGTGCCACAAGTGAAAATAATTTCGTTTGATGAAATTGCAGATTTTGTAGGAGGGAATGAGTCACTTGTTGTATGTGTATTTTTGCAGGTGAAGGGTGACATTCCCGGAAATATGTTTTTTATCATTTCTCTTCCATCTGCCAAGAAGTTACTGCGTGAACTAATGGGAATTGAGACAGATGACGATGAATGGTTTGATGAAATGGAATTATCTGCTCTCAATGAGATTGGAAATATTTTAACAGGCTCTTATTTGTCATCGCTTGCAGATTTTACTAAATTGAACATGCAACCTTCTCCTCCAGCAGTTGCGATTGATATGGCAGGAGCAATCTTGTCATATGGGTTGCTGGAGATTGGTCATACTGGAGATTTTGCCCTGACAATTGATACTGCATTTTTTCAAGGAAATGAAGAGTTGGAAGGTCATTTCTTCCTGGTGCCGGACCCGACAGCTCTTCCGCAATTATTCCGCGCGCTGGGAGTGCCGCTTGAATGAACATTGTAAAAGTTGGAATGGCTGATTTAAATATCGCAAAATCTCCAGATCATATCCGTACTACAGGTTTGGGCTCTTGTGTAGGGGTTGTATTATTCGATAGTCACAGCAAAATTTCGGGGATGGCACATGTAATGCTTCCTGATTCTTCATTGAGTAAAGGGTTGCTAAATGTTGCTAAATATGCAAATACGGCTATCCCGAAGCTCATTGAAGAGATGGAACGAGCAGGGGCGAATACGCGTCGTATTGTTGCCAAACTAGCAGGTGGAGCGCAAATGTTTGCTTTTACATCGACAAGTGATACGATGCGTATTGGACCTCGTAATGTAGAAGCTTGTCGTATGGCGCTTCAAGAAGCAAGAATTCCAATTGTAGCAGAAGATACAGGAGGAAATTGCGGTCGTACAATTGAATTAGATAGCTGTACAGGCATGTTAAACATTCGTACAGTAAATCAAGGTGTAAAGGAAATTTAACATGACGACTGGTACATTGAAGTGGAATTTTATATTATCCGGTATCGTAAGCGTGCTTACTTTTATGTTTTCGTTTCTCAATAATCTGCTTGTGGAGAGCTTAATCCGATCTTTGGTTGTTTTTGGAGTTTTCTTTTTTATCATCATAGTTGCTCAGGTTGTAATACGTCAGACGTTAGGAACCGTTCTTCTGCCGCATGAAGAAGGAGTTGGACCTGGGCAACATATCAATCTTGTGACACCTGAAGAGACATCTATGTCACCTGTGGAAACAGGAACAGATCAGCAACGTCGTGCAGAGGGAGATTTTGCAGGATTTTCTCCGAATGATTTCCCTCGTGTTGCACGCAATGAATCATCAGCCCTTGATCCTGAAGAAATTGCACAGGCTTTGCGGGTATTCTCCGATGAATAGAAAGGGGTAACCTACGGTGGCGCGAAAAGCAAAGAAGCAAGTAGATATTGAAAAATGGAAGCGCTGGCGTGAACAGGGAGACCGACAGGCTGAATTTGAGCTAATTGAGCAATACCTCCCTCTTGTGAATTACGTGGCGACACGTCTTTCTATGGGTCTCCCTGACACAGTGGAAAAAGACGATCTTATCAGCTTCGGAAGATTTGGCCTACTTGATGCTCTAAAAAAGTTTGATTATATGCGTGGTCTTCAATTTGAAACGTATGGAATGTGGCGGATTCGTGGTTCGATGATTGATGGCTTGCGGGAGAATGATACGATTCCACGCTCTGTTCGTGATAAAGCAAAAAAGATTGAAGAAGCATACACAATTCTTGAACAGCAGCACCTGCGTGCGGTGACAGATGAAGAGGTCAGCGAATATTTAAATGTATCAACAGCCGAATTGAACCAGACGCTTCTTGATGTGTCTTTTGCCTCCGTTCTTTCGCTGGATGAGCCGATTCAAGATGATGAGGATCATAAACAAGCCCGGCAGACAATCCTTACAGATGAAAATGCTGAGAAGCCGGAAACAGCGCTTCATAAAGAACAGCGAAAACATATTTTGGCGGAAGCGATTGATAAATTGCCCCCTAAAGAAAAGACAGTAGTTTCGCTTTTCTATTATGAAGAATGCTCCCTTACTGAAATTGCAGAAATTATGGGGTTATCTGCTTCGCGCATTTCACAACTTCATTCTAAAGCGGTCTTTCGGATGAGAGGTGCATTGCAGCGGGCAAAGGAATATCTATTAAATGAATAAATAGGGAAGAAGAGGATGAATATGGAGGAATTTGAAAACAAGGGGAAAGAGACGCCGCCTGCGAAAAAGTTTGTGGATGTAGCGAAAGTCCAAATTGCCAAAGATAAGCTTACTGCCGTCATGGAGTTTGAGATGGAAGACGGAATGACTCTCACATATGATGAGATTATTTCTGTACTAGAAAAAAATAAAGTGCGCTTCGGTCGAGATGAGGAATTGCTTCGCAAAGTAGCAGCAAGTCCGCGTAGCTATTCACATGAGAAATTAATCGTTGCACATGGAGTTGCTCCTGTACATGGTATTGATGGAAAGATTGAATATATGATTCGTTCTTCTGCTGGGAAAACAGGCCCGCAAGAGAAGGAAGATGGTAGTGTCGATTATTACAATGTCCTTACTTTACTTAATGTCTCTAAAGGACAGATGCTTGCTAAAAAAATTCCATCTATAAAAGGCACACCAGGCAAATCAGTAACAGGTGACGAGATCGCAGCAAAGGATGGGAAAGAAGCGCGCTACCAGGTCGGAAAAAATGTGCTTCTTGACCAGGAGAAAGTGCATGCATATGCAGCGATTGATGGGCAGGTTTCTGTCACAGATAAGGGAAAGCTGAATGTCCTTTCTGTTTATGAAGTGAAGGGAGACCTTGACTTCAGTGTCGGGAATATTGATTTTGTCGGAAGCGTTGTTATACGCGGGAATGTACATCCTGGATTTACCATTAAAGCTGGAGGAGATATTCGGATTGCCGGCAGTGTAGAAGGTGCTACACTTGAAGCGAATGGAACAATTGAAATCGTTCAGGGAGTCATTGGCCAGAATAAAGGACATGTGAAAGCTGGGCATGATGTGAAAGCAGGCTTTATCCAGGATGCAGTTGTGACGGCGGAGAATGATGTGATTATTTCGCAAGTTATTATGCACAGCAACGTGAGCGCAGGCCACCAGGTAATTTGTCGGGCTACAAAAGGGCTGATTGTTGGTGGTTCAATTAAAGCAGGGGAAGGTGTGCTGGCGAAAATTATTGGCAATGCAGCTAACACACCGACTAGTATAGAGGTAGGAGTCAAACCACAGTTGCGCGAAGAATTACAAAATTTAAAAAAGGAAGTAAAAGAACATACAGCTGCTGTGCTGAAGGCTGATCAGGGCTTGCGTTTTCTTGATCAGTTGGCTATGCAGGGGCAACTTACGGCTGATAAAAAAGCCATGCAGATTAAATTTACGAATTCCAAGCTTTTATCAGAGAAAAAACTGGCACAGTCTAAAGAGCGCCTTGGTGAAATTGAAGAAGTGCTGAATGGTATGCAGGGTGCGCGAGTTGAATGTTCTGGTATTATGTACAGTGGCACCAAGCTCGTATTCGGAAGCGCCGTACGGTTTATTAAGGAGAACTACAGTCGTTCCGCGTTTTATCTAGGAGAAGATGGCCAAGTAACCTCAACCATTTTATAGGTAACGGAGGGGAAGAAGATGACGTTGCGAGCACTTGAACTGCAGATTGCAATTCCACGTATGCAGGACATAGGGAAAATAGCGGAACAGCTCCAAGAACGTCCACAGCAAGAGCAGGCATCTCTAGCACTTGAACAGCAGCAGGAAGATGAACGAAATAGTTCGCGTACCATTCGAGCGGAGCATGTCGAACAAGGAACGATTGATCAGCATCAGAAAGAAAAGCAAGATGGACACAAAGGACACGGAAAAAGTCGGCGAGCTAAAGCACCGAACGATGAGGAGCATGATGAGAGTCTTCATCCGTATGTTGGTCATAAGCTCGATATTTCACTTTGAGATATACAACTAAAATGAAGGAGAGAAAACGAGGCAGATCTGCCTCGTTTTCTCCTGTACGGTAGGTGGAACAAGTGACAACAGTATGGTTAGCAGGACTAACTGTCGGACTGCTGCTTCTAGCATTGTGGATGCTTCAGACAGGGAGACGAACAACGGAAGGGAGCACGATGGAAGAAACTCTTGCTACAGTTATGCAGGAATTCGATCAGGAGAATAAGGAATTACTTCGTTCCATTACCCAATTGAAACGGACGCATGATAGTGAGATGACAGGAATCAAGGCAGAGCTTGCTTCTTTACGGGAACAAGTACATATGCTTCAGGAACAGAAGGACGAGCTCATGCAGAAACTTGCCAATCCGATACCACATGCTCCAGGTCAGGCGGATCGGCTTTCCCCTTCTGTGCAGCCGATGCTCTATTTAAAAGAGGACTACAGAGAAGTTCCAGCCTTATATGCAGATGGGATGTCGCCACACGAAATCGCACGCAAACTGGGCATTGGGGATGGGGAAGTTGCGATGGTCATTCAGATGCTAAAAAAACAGGGATTCTTTTCATAAAGTAGTGAGTTGCATTTTTTTAGCACCTATGGTATATTTACTAGCGGTGTAAAAATACACACGTTCTTCAATCCGGGTGACGGTGCTTGAAGCGGGAAGACTGCTGCAAGTTTCAACTGGAGATGCGAGGAGCGGAGGCATTACAAAAAAACCATTTTAGAGGAGGTGTCGTTGGAGATGGCAGTAATTTCTATGAAACAATTACTCGAAGCAGGTGTTCATTTCGGTCACCAAACACGTCGTTGGAACCCGAAAATGTCCCGCTATATCTTCACCGAACGTAACGGTATTTACATTATTGATCTGCAAAAAACAGTGAAAAAAGTTGACGAAGCTTACAACTTCATCCGTGAAGTTGCAGCAAACGGCGGCAAAATCTTGTTTGTAGGTACGAAAAAACAAGCTCAGGAATCTGTAGCAGAAGAAGCAGCTCGCTGCGGCATGTACTACATTAACCAACGTTGGTTGGGTGGTACGCTGACTAACTTCAGCACAATTCAAAAACGAGTATCTCGTCTGCACCAGCTTGAAAAAATGGAAGTAGACGGCACATTCGAACTTCTTCCGAAAAAAGAAGTTATCATTCTCCGTAAAGAGAAAGAGCGCCTGGAAAAATTCCTCGGCGGTATCAAAAACATGAAGGGTCTTCCGGATGCGATTTTCGTAATCGATCCACGCAAAGAGCGCATTGCTGTTGCGGAAGCTCACAAACTTGGTATCCCGCTCGTAGGTATCGTTGATACAAACTGTGATCCGGATGAAATCGATTATGTAATTCCGGGTAATGATGACGCTATCCGCGCTGTTAAACTGTTAACCGGTAAAATGGCAGATGCAATCCTTGAAGCTAACCAAGGTCAAGGGGAAGAAGCGGCACCAGCTGCTACTGTATAAGTTCCACAAAGCAAGGGTGGGCGGAGGGTATCGTACCCCTTCCCACCCTTTTCTTACAAAAAAGCACATACAATTATTAGGAGGATTTTCCCATGGCAATTAGTGCAAGCATGGTAAAAGAACTGCGTGAGCGCACAGGCGCTGGTATGATGGATTGCAAAAAAGCGCTGCAAGAAACAGATGGAGATATGGAAAAAGCAGTTGACCTGCTCCGTGAAAAAGGTATCGCAAAAGCTGCGAAAAAATCTGATCGCGTTGCGGCAGAAGGTCTTGCTGCAGTTGCAGCAGCAGGCAATGTTGCTTGCATCGTAGAAGTTAACTCTGAGACTGACTTCGTAGCGAAAAACGAGAACTTCCAAAACTTCGTAAAAGAAATCACAGATCACCTGTTAAGCCAGCGTCCAGCTTCTGTTGAAGAAGCAATGGGTCAAGCTTTCAAAGGTGAAGGTGCTCCTCTGCAAGAAGTACTGAACGAAAAAATCGCAACAATTGGCGAGAACATGAACCTCCGCCGCTTTGAAATTATTGAAAAGCCAGAAGGCAACGTATTCGGTTCTTACATTCATATGGGTGGCCGAATTGCAGTTCTGATCGAACTTGTTGGCGGCAATGAAGAACTTGCAAGAGATTTGGCAATGCAAATTGCAGCTGCTCGCCCTACATACGTGAAGCGCGAAGAAGTTGACACAACTGAACTTGATCGTGAACGTGAAGTTCTGACTGCACAGGCGCTGAACGAAGGCAAGCCAGAAAATATCGTACAAAAAATGGTTGAAGGCCGTTTGAACAAATACTACGAAGAAGTTTGCCTTGTTGAACAAGTATTCGTAAAAGATTCCGACAAGAAAGTGAAAAACCTCTTGAAAGAAAACAACGCGGATGTTGTTCGTTTCGTACGCTATGAAGTGGGCGAAGGTATTGAGAAAAAAGTCGATAACTTCGTAGAAGAAGTTATGGCACAGACTAAAAAACAATAAGAGCGGGTAACCGAAGAAAATAGGGGACACATTGTGTTCCCTATTTTTAAACCGGGACTAGGATTTTACAGGATTGGAGTTGTTTTTTCATGCCTCTTCCGGCGTATAAACGTGTTGTATTAAAATTAAGTGGAGAAGCACTGGCAGGCAATGTCGGTTATGGAATTGACTCGGATGTCATTTCGTCCATTTCGAAGCAAATTAAAGAAATCGTCGAACTTGGAGTACAGGTTGCGATTGTAGTCGGAGGCGGTAACATTTGGCGCGGCCTTGCAGGAAGTGCCAAAGGAATCGATCGTACGACAGCCGACTATATGGGGATGCTTGCGACTGTCATGAATAGTTTGGCTCTGCAGGACGGGTTAGAGCGTCTGAACGTGCCAACGCGTGTTCAGACATCTATTGAAATGCGCCAAGTAGCAGAACCGTACATACGGAGAAAAGCGGTGCGTCATCTTGAGAAAAACCGGGTTGTGATTTTCGCAGCTGGGACAGGAAATCCGTATTTCTCGACAGATACAACAGCTGCACTTCGGGCTGCTGAAATTGAAGCGGAAGTCATTCTGATGGCAAAAAATAAAGTGGATGGTGTATACTCGGCTGATCCGAAGGTTGATGCCAACGCAGAGAAGTACGAAAAGTTGACATTCCTTGAAGTGCTGAACAAAGGCCTTGGTGTGATGGACTCTACTGCATCAAGTCTGTGTATGGATAATAACATCCCGCTTCTTGTGTTCTCCATTACGGAAGAAGGTAACATTAAGCGTGCAATTATGGGTGAAAAAATCGGAACCATTGTGAAAGGAGAATAAAACATGCCACAGCAAATTATTAAAGAAGCCGAAGAGCGTATGGAAAAAGCGATTGCGGCTTTGAAACGCGAATTAACAACGCTTCGTGCTGGACGTGCAACACCTGCTCTTCTGGACCGTGTTATGGTCGATTATTATGGATCTCCCGTTCCGGTGAATCAGGCAGCTAACATTAACACACCGGAACCGCGCCTGATTCTTATCCAACCATGGGAAAAAACGATGCTTGGTCCGATTGAGAAAGCGATTTTAAAATCCGATCTTGGATTGACACCGACAAACGATGGTAGTGTGGTACGTATCTCGATTCCAGCTCTTACAGAAGAGCGCCGGAAAGAACTTGTGAAGCTTGCGAAAAAAGAAGGCGAAGAAGCGAAAGTTGCAGTCCGTAATATTCGTCGTGATGCAAATGAAAGCATCAAAAAGCTTGAGAAAAACGGAGATATCACGGAAGATGATATGAAGCATCATCAAGAGCTCGTGCAGAAATCAACGGATAAGTATGTAGCTCTCGTTGATAAAACCGTAGCGGATAAAGAGAAAGAAGTTATGGAAGTGTAAGACGTATGCCCCCTCCGTAAAGAGGGGGTTTATGACATTTGTTTGCACGGGGGAACTACGTATGCTTGATAAACTGACCAGGTGGATGCAGAAAAATGGGGGAAGTACGCTGCCGGAAGGGATGACACTTGACCCGGACAACATTCCACAGCATGTGGCCATTATTATGGATGGAAACGGTCGTTGGGCTCGGCAGCGTGCCCTGCCTCGTGTTCTGGGCCACCGGGCTGGCATGAAAACAGTGAAAGAAATTACAAAAGCTGCGGATGAGATTGGTGTTAAGGTGCTGACCCTGTACGCATTTTCCACAGAAAACTGGAAGCGTCCTACAGATGAAGTGGAGTTTCTTATGAAGTTACCACAGGAATTCCTTACAATGGAGTTGGGCGAGTTAATCGAGCGCAACGTACAGGTGCGAATGATGGGAGACCAAACGAAGCTTCCAGCGCATACCCTTCAGGCTATCATGGAGGCACAAGAAAAAACAAAAACAAATACAGGGCTCATTTTGAACTTTGCGCTGAACTACGGAAGTCGCGCTGAAATGCTCGATGCAGTACGGCACATTGCAGCGGATGTACGGAATGGTACGCTAGCAGAAGCGGATATCACAGAGGATGTGTTCAGTTCGTATTTGGAAACAAGAGGACTTCCTGATCCGGATATGTTGATTCGTACGAGCGGTGAATTGCGGTTGAGTAATTTTCTGTTGTGGCAGCTTGCGTATAGTGAGTTTATTTTTCATGATGGCTTCTGGCCTGATTTTTCGCAGCAGGATTTTTATAACGCGATTCAGGAATACCAGCGGCGCAGTAGACGATATGGAGCGCTGTAACAATAATAGAGGTGGAGTGCTTGAAAACTCGTATTATAACGGGAATTGTGGGGGCGGCCGGGTTTCTTCTGCTTTTGTATATGGGAAGTGTCTGGTATACTGCCCTTGTTTTTTTTCTGGCAACCCTGGCTTATTTTGAATTGATGCGGATGAAGCAGATTGCGATTACTGATATACACGGAATCGCAGGTCTTTTGTTTACATGGCTAATCGTGCTACCGAATTGGGCGTGGAACGAAGGTTTGCTTCGGACAGATTATTTGTTTTTATTTGTACTGCTGTTGCTTTTTATAACGGTGGTCTCGAAAAATCGTATTGAATATCCTGATATCGCTTATGTGCTGTTAGGTTGTTTGTATGTTGGGTTCGGTTTTCATTACATAAACGCGACCCGGATCGAAAATGGTCTAGCTGTGACGCTGGCGGTACTGTTTAGTATTTGGGCGACGGATTCTGGTGCTTATTTTGTTGGAAAAGCGATCGGAAAAACAAAACTATGGCCAGCGATTAGCCCGAATAAAACGGTGGAAGGATCAATGGGCGGCATTGTGCTTGCAGTGCTGGTCATGGTGGTGTTTGCTGCCTGTGGCGTAGTAACGCTGCTGCAAGCACTTTTAATGGGGCTCGTGATTGCGATTAGCGGACAGATTGGGGACTTGATTGAATCGGCTGTGAAGCGTACATTTAATGTGAAAGATTCCGGTACGCTTCTTCCGGGACATGGTGGGGTACTTGACCGCTGTGACAGCTGGATTATTGTATTCCCTGTTCTGCATGTACTCCATTTATTATAAAATGAAAGAAGAGGAACCATGAAGAAACTAGCTATTCTCGGTTCAACTGGATCAATCGGAACACAGACACTGGATGTAGTGCGTCAGCATCCTGATGAATTCGCCGTTACTGCACTTGCGGCGGGACGTAATGTTGATCTTCTAGCGAAACAGGCATGTGAATTTGTGCCGAAGCTTGTATCTGTACAGACGAAAGAGCTAGCAGAACAACTGCGTGGTCGAATTCCGCACTCCATCCGCATCTTATGGGGGGACGAGGGTGCGCTAGAGGTTGCTACACATGCAGATGCCTCATTTCTTGTTGCTGCTATGGTCGGTAGTGCAGGGCTGGCGCCGACACTAGCGGCGATTGAAGCAGGCAAGACAATCGGACTTGCTAACAAGGAAACGCTTGTGACAGCCGGGCATTTGGTAACCGAGCTTGTGCAGAAACACGGCGTCTCGCTGCTCCCAATCGATAGTGAGCATTCAGCGATTTTTCAATGCTTGCAGGGCGAGAATAGGGAGCGGGTTCGCCGCCTGATTCTAACGGCATCGGGAGGCTCATTCCGTGATAAAACACGGGATGAACTAGCAGGTGTTACCGTGGAAGCAGCCTTGTCTCATCCGAACTGGAGCATGGGGGCTAAAATTACGATTGATTCGGCAACAATGATGAACAAAGGATTAGAAATTATTGAGGCGCACTGGCTATTTGGGATGCCATATGACAAAATTGAAACCGTTCTGCATAAAGAAAGCATCATCCATTCCATGGTGGAGTTTACAGACCGCGCCGTAATGGCACAGCTTGGCACGCCAGATATGCGGATTCCGATTCAATACGCGCTGACGTACCCGGATCGACTTCCGCTGGAATCAGAGCCGCTTGATTTGATCAAAATGGGGACACTGCATTTTGCAGCTCCAGATTTTGATCGGTATCCGTGTCTTGGATTTGCTTATGAGGCAGGGAGAAAAGGCGGAACAATGCCGACTGTGCTCAATGCTGCGAATGAAGTGGCCGTTTCTCGCTTCCTTGCGGGAGAGATTCCATTTTTAGCGATTGAAGACATTATCGCTTCTGTCATGGCGAAGCATCAGGCTCTGGCCGCTCCAAGTCTGGATGAGATTGTGGCGGCAGATGCGTGGGCACGCCGTACAGCAGAACAGGAGCAGCGGGCCTAATGAAGGCCGAACAACCAGGAAAGGTGGAACCCCATTGACAAAGGTTTTAGCCATTGTTCTTGTGTTTGGATTGCTAGTGTTTATTCATGAACTTGGTCATTTGCTGCTTGCGAAGCGAGCGGGTATTTTATGTCGGGAATTCGCGATCGGGATGGGACCGAAAGTGTTCTCTTTCGTGCGTGGGGAAACGCGCTATACGCTGCGTCTGCTTCCGATTGGCGGTTTTGTCCGCATGGCCGGAGAAGACCCGGAAGTAATCGAGATTCAGCGCGGTCAAGATGTTGGATTGGAATTTGACCAAGCCGGTCTTGTGACGCGTATCGTCCTGACTGACATTCTTCATCATCCACATGCAGCAATTGTAACGGTGGAAGAAACTGATCTTGAACATGGTCTCTTTGTTCGCGGTACGGAAGACGGAGAGCCCGTGCGCTATGCTGTGCATCCACAGGCAAAAATTTTGTACAAAAACGAAGAAACACAGATTGCACCGTACGACCGCCAGTTCGGAAGCAAAACAGTCGGACAGCGGGCAGCGGCGATTTTTGCCGGGCCGGTGGCGAATTTCCTGCTGGCATTTGTACTGCTGACAGGGCTTGGTCTTGCATATGGCATTCCGGCAAATGACCCGGTCATGGGGCAGGTTCTTCCGGGGCAGGCTGCACAAAAAGCCGGGCTGCAACAAGGCGATAAAGTCATCTCGATTGACGGAAAAGCGACCCATACATGGAAAGACATTGTACAGGTTGTAAGTGCATCGCCGAATAAAAAGCTGAATTTTGTCATTGAACGTGACGGTGGGCAGTTTGCTTTGCCAGTAACACCAGGCACGGATGGGAAAGTCGGCAAAATTGGTGTATATGCACCTACGTCCAAGTCAGTCGTTGGAGCAGCCAAGTACGGGGCTGTTACGACATACGAATTTTCGAAGTTAATTTATACGATGCTTGGCCAACTATTTACCGGACAGGTTCCGGTTCAGGATCTATCTGGTCCGGTTGGTATCTTTAAATACACAGGGGATGCGGTCGAGAAAGGCATGATGATTCTCATCCAGTGGACAGCAGCACTCAGTGTGAACCTTGGCATTATGAACCTGCTTCCGCTGCCGGCGCTTGACGGTGGACGTCTTGTATTTATCGGGATTGAAGCGGTGCGTGGGCGCCCGATTGATCCAAAGAAGGAAGGGGTCGTTCATTTCCTTGGGTTTGCCTTTTTGATGGTATTAATTCTTGTCGTGACATGGAACGACATTCAGCGTTTTTTTAGTTAAAGAAGCAAGGGAAGTCGAGTCTGGAGGTCGAATGAGTTGAAACAGTCTACATTATTACTCCCAACATTGCGGGAAGTGCCGGCAGAAGCGGAAATCATCAGCCACAAGCTGATGGTACGTGCCGGCTTACTCCGCCAGCTTGTATCCGGCGTATATACATACTTGCCGCTCGGATACCGCGCGCTGCGCAATGTGCAGCAAATTGTACGTGAAGAGATGGACCGTGCAGGTGCGCAGGAAATCTCAATGCCAGCGATTCAGCCGGCTGAATTGTGGAAGGAAACCGGGCGCTGGGAAGCGTACGGTCCGGAATTGATGCGGTTGAAAGACCGTCATGATCGCGATTTTGTACTGGGTCCAACGCATGAGGAAGTCGTGACAAGTCTTGTGCGTGATAACTTGAATTCATATAAGAAGCTGCCGATCAATCTGTATCAGATTCAGACAAAGTACCGTGATGAAGTACGCCCGCGTTTTGGTGTGATTCGTTCCCGTGAATTTGTGATGAAAGATGCGTATAGCTTTGATACAAGTCGAGAAGGCCTGGATGCAAGCTATGAAAGCATGTATAATGCGTACTCCCGTATCTTTACACGTGCGGGCTTGAAATTCCGTCCGGTTGAAGCTGATGCTGGTGCAATCGGTGGTAAGGGCACGCATGAATTCATGGCGCTGTCCGAGATCGGAGAAGATACAATTGCGTATTGCACATCTTGTGATTACGCAGCGAACCTTGAAAAAGCGGAAGTCGTGTATAAGCAGGGAGAACGTGCGGCATCAGCAGGTGAGTTGGAAAAAGTACCGACACCAGATGTAAAAACGATTGAGCAGTTAATGAACCATTTTAATATTGAAGCACGCAGTTGCATTAAGGCGCTCGTATTTAAAGCGGATGATCGTTTTGTGATCGGGCTTGTACGTGGGGATCACGAATTGAACGATGTGAAGCTGAAAAATGTTGTGGATGCAAATGTACTGGAAATGGCATCAGAAGCAGAAATTGCCGAGCTTGGCCTACATCTTGGCTTCATCGGACCGATTAACCTGCCGACTGAGATCGAAGTATATGCTGATTCGCTCGTACAGGATATGGTTGATGTCATTGCGGGTGCAAACGAAGTCGATACACACTATCGTAACGTTGTGCCGGGGCGTGACTTTGAAGTGAAGGCATATGCGGATCTTCGTAACATCGTAGAAGGAGATGAATGCCCGCGCTGTGGTGGGCATATCGCTTTTGCGCGTGGAATCGAAGTCGGTCATGTCTTTAAACTGGGCACACGCTACAGTGAGAAGATGGGTGCGAAGTTCCTTGATGTGAATGGGAAAGAGCAGCTGATGGTTATGGGTTGCTATGGAATTGGTGTCTCTCGTACAGTAGCTGCATGCGTAGAGCAGAATAATGATGAGAACGGGATTATCTGGCCATGGGAGATGGCACCGTTCCATGTTCATGTTGTACCGGTTAATGTAAAGAACGAAGAACAAAAACAGCTGGCCGAAGACATTTATAGCAAGCTGCGTGAAGCTGGCTATGATGTTCTACTCGATGATCGGGCCGAGCGTGCTGGTGTGAAATTTAAAGATGCGGATCTGATCGGTCTGCCAATCCGAATTACGGTTGGCGCGAAAGCGGGCGAAGGCATTGTTGAATGCAAGCTGCGCCGTGGCGGAGAAGGTCAGGAAGTTCATATGGACGGGCTGTTGGCGCACGTTGCACAACTTGCAGGCGAACTGCAGGCATAAAGGCAGCCACAGGCATCATGCGCAGGTACCCCCGGTTGGGTGCCTGCGTTTACTTTTTTAAGGGAGGTGTGGATCAGTATGGCGACAACGAACGAATCTGTTCAGCGTGAGCGATTCAACATGCTGCTTACCCAGCTGGCGATTCCACCTGAATTTATTGATCAATATTTTTCTGGTGGGTTGTTAGAGAAGGTGGACGTATATCGCAAGGAGAAAAAATGGCACTTCTCATTTCGGCTTCCAGCCTGGCTTCCGATGAATGTGTATCAGGCGTTTCAGACGAAGCTCATCCAGACGTTTCAAGACATTGCAACAGTAGATTGCAGCTTACGCTATGAGGAGCCGGTGCCGTTGCCAGAGTTTGTCGCGGAGTATTGGAAGGTGCTAGTGGACCGAATTGCCCCGCATATTAATTCAACAGCTGCACAGTTGTATACCGCTCCACATGAGGTGCGCGACCAGATGATTCAGATTGGGGCACCGAATGAAGTGATCCTGGAGCGGATGAAACAGCGTCGGGTAGAAGAGTGGCTTGCGGGTGCAGTCGAGCAGCTCGGCGGCATTCGTCCGTCAATCGGCTATCATGTTGTACAAAACGAGGAGACACGCCAGCAGTTCGTAGAGCAGCGGGAAGAAGAAGATCGCTCCCGAGCGCTCGAAGCGCTCCTCGAAAAGCAGAAGGAAAAAGATCAGCTGCAAACAGCAGAAGCGTCTGCGGCAGCTTCGACGGAAATGCTGCAGCTTGGCTATGAAATTAAAGATGATCCGGTACCGATCAGCGAGATTACAGAGGAGCAGGGTCGGACCTGCATTCAAGGTCTTGTATTCGGCGTTGATATACGGGAGCTGCGCAGTGGGCGTACGCTTTGTACGTTTAACATCACCGACTATACAGATTCACTCCAAGTGAAGATGTTTGCCGGGGATAAAGAAGATGTGCCAAAGCTCAATCTCTTGAAAAACGGCATGTGGATTCGAGTGCGCGGTCCGGTACAGGAAGATACGTATGCGCGAGAGCTTGTGATGACCGCCCGTGACTTAAAACAAGTGAAGCCTGCTGCGTCCCGCATGGATACAGCAGAAGAGAAGCGGGTAGAATTCCATGCACATACGAATATGAGTGCAATGGATGGTATTGCATCCGCTGATCGTCTGGTGAAGCAGGCGGCAGAGTGGGGGCATAAGGCGATTGCGATTACGGACCATGCGGTGGCGCAGGCATTTCCGGAAGCATTCTCAGCTGGGAAGAAGCATGGAATCAAAGTGTTGTATGGTATCGAAGCAAATGTGGTGCCGGATACGGCTGTAATTGTACATCAGCCGCAGGAGCGAGAGCTAGCAAATGATACGTATGTTGTATTTGACGTAGAAACGACTGGTCTCTCGGTTGTGAACAATACGATTATTGAGCTTGCTGGCGTGAAGATGAAAAATGGAGAAATTATCGATCGGTATGAGACATTCGTTAATCCACATGAGCCGATTCCGCTAAACATTCAGCAGCTTACTAACATTACCGATGATATGGTGAAAGATGCCCCGGAGCTTGATCAGGTCATTCGGGAATTTGTCGAATTCGTAGGAGATGCTGTATTGGTTGCGCATAACGCAAAGTTTGATATGGGCTTCCTGCAGGCTAGCTGCAAGCAGAGCGGACTTCCGCCTGTGAATAATCCGTTCCTTGATACGCTGGAACTGGCGCGCTTCCTCTATCCGACGATGCGTAATCACCGGTTGAATACACTGGCAGATAAGTTTAATGTCAGTCTCGAAAGCCATCACCGGGCCGTAGATGACTCGGAAGCGACCGGCTATGTGTTTTTTGCGCTATTAAAAGAAGTGCTGGAACGAGACATTACCAATCTAGCCGATTTGAACAATCATGTCGGTCTGGATTTACACAATTCTAGACCATTCCATTGTAATATTTATGCGCTAAATGAAATCGGAAAGAAAAACTTGTATAAGATCATTTCGTTGTCTCATACAGAGTTCTTGTATAAAACACCGCGCATTCCACGGGCGAAGATCAATCAGTATCGGGAAGGGCTGCTTGTCGTATCAGGGTGTGAGAAAGGCGAGTTGTTTGAAACGGTGCTGAATAAAAGTCCGGAAGAAGCGGAAGAAGTGGCAAAGTTTTATGATGTGCTAGAGATACAGCCGATTGAAATTAACCGCCATCTGATTATGAAACAGCTTGTTGCCAATGAAGCAGCGTTAATGGATGCGAATCGTCGTATTGTCGAACTCGGAGAAAAGCTTGATAAGCCTGTCATTGCGACCGGGAATGTGCACTACATTCATCCGCTCGAGAAAGACTACCGCGAGATTCTCATTTATGGGATTACAGGATTCAGTCCACTCAAAGAACAGTATAAGCCGGATGCACATTTCCGCACGACAAGTGAAATGCTAGAGGAGTTTGCGTATTTAGGGGAAGAAAAAGCGCGAGAAGTTGTCATTACGAATCCAAATGCACTTGTCGATCGTTTTGAAGAATTACAAATCATCCCGAAAGACTTGTACACGCCGAAGATCGAAGGGGCGGACGAAGAAATTCGGTCGATGAGTTACAACAAGGCACGCGAGCTGTATGGTGAGGAAATACCGGAAATTGTCGAGAAGCGGCTTGAAAAAGAGCTGAACAGCATCATCACGCATGGATTCGCAGTTATTTATCTGATCTCACACAAACTTGTAAAGAAATCAATTGATGATGGGTATCTCGTCGGAAGTCGGGGATCTGTTGGGTCGTCATTTGTGGCGACGATGACCGAGATTACCGAGGTTAATCCATTGCCGCCGCATTATCGTTGCCCGAGCTGTAAGCATAATGAATGGTTCCTCAAAGGGGAGTATGGTTCTGGGTTTGATCTGCCACCGAAAGTTTGTCCGGAATGTGGAACGGCTATGCTCGGTGATGGACATGATATTCCATTTGAAACCTTCCTTGGATTTAAAGGGGATAAAGTTCCGGATATTGATTTGAACTTCTCCGGAGAATATCAGCCGCATGCGCATAACTATACGAAAGTACTGTTTGGTGAGGAGTACGTCTATCGTGCGGGAACGATTGGTACCGTTGCTGAAAAGACTGCCTACGGTTTTGTACGGAAATATGCGGAAGAAAAAGGACGACAGTGGCGAAATGCCGAGATGGGACGCTTAGCCGCTGGCTGTACGGGTGTGAAGCGAACAACCGGCCAGCATCCGGGTGGTATTATTGTAGTGCCTGATTATATGGAGATTTACGATTTTTGCCCGATTCAGTTCCCGGCAGACGATCGTGAGGCGGAGTGGAAAACGACGCACTATGATTTTCATTCCATTCATGATAATTTGCTAAAACTTGATATTCTCGGCCACGACGATCCGACCGTTATCCGTATGCTGCAAGATTTGACGGGCCTTGACCCGAAAACAATTCCGGTCGGGGATCCGGAAGTAATGAAAATTTTTAGCAGTACCGAGGTGTTAGGTATTACACCCGAGCAGATTGACAGTAAAATCGGCACGCTTGGTATTCCAGAGTTCGGGACAAAATTCGTCCGTCAGATGCTTGAGGATACTCGCCCATCGACGTTTGCTGAGCTGGTGCAAATCTCAGGCTTGTCACATGGTACAGACGTATGGCTTAATAATGCACAAGAGCTTATTCGCAATGGCACGTGTACACTGAAAGACGTAATCGGTTGTCGGGATGACATTATGGTGTATTTGATGTATAAGGGACTAGATCCATCTTATGCATTTAAGATTATGGAGTCTGTGCGGAAAGGGAAAGGCCTTACGCCAGAGATGGAAGAAGAGATGAAAAATAACAATGTGCCGGACTGGTACATCTGGTCGTGCAAGCAGATTAAGTACATGTTCCCGAAGGCACATGCGACCGCGTACGTATTGATGGCGGTGAGGATTGCGTACTTTAAGGTTCATCATCCTATCCATTTCTATGCGACATATTTTACAGTGCGTGCGGATGATTTCGATGTTGAGCTTGCTGCACAGGGATCAGCGGCTATTCGCGCCCGCATGAAAGAAATCGCTGAAAAAGGAAATGACGCACAGCCAAAAGAAAAGACGCTGTATACCGTGCTTGAGATGTGTCTTGAGATGTGTGAGCGCGGCTTCACGTTTAAAAACATTGATTTGTATCGTTCACATGCGAGTCAGTTTATCATTGACGGGGACAGCTTGATCCCACCGTTCAATGCGCTTGCGGGGGTTGGGACGAGTGCTGCCATCAACATCGTGAACGCACGGGAGAATGGGGAGTTTCTTTCGGTTGAAGATCTCCAGCAGCGTGCTCGCTGCTCCCGCTCAGTGATTGAATTGTTGCAGCAGCAGGGCTGCTTAAGCAATCTGCCGGAGACGAATCAACTGTCTTTATTTTAGTTAAATGTGGAAGCTTTGGCAGGGCGGTTGCCTGGGGCAATCGCATATGCTATAATATTTTTTGGTAATACTAAGCATACGTATTCGAACGACGCAAAGAGTGGGGCAACCCACTCTTTCGTTTTAGCTAACATACTAGGAGGTTTATTTTCTTGAGCCAGGATGTCATCGCCGTGACAGAACAGCTTGTCACACCGATTGTTGAAGCAGAAAATCTTGAACTTGTCGATATCGAGTATGTGAAAGAAGGCAGCAACTGGTTTCTGCGCGTGTATATCGATAAGGAAGACGGCGTGGACATTGAGGATTGCGGCCGCGTGAGTGAGCAACTCAGCAAAAAACTCGATGAGGTGGACCCGATTCAGGTGGCGTATTTCCTTGAAGTATCCTCTCCGGGAGCAGAACGACCACTGAAACAAGAGAAAGATTTTGAACGGGCGGTTGGCAAGCATGTTCACGTGACGACAACCGAGCCGGTAAACGGCGACACCGTATTTGAAGGTGAATTGATCGCGTATGACGGGATTCAGCTTACCATTAAAGAAGCAAGGGCAACTGCGGAAGTTCCGAAAGAGAAAATCGCAAGCGCCCGTTTGGCGATTGTGTTTTAAGAAGAAGTAAGGAGGATTAGGGATTACAATGAATGCTGAGTTTATTGAAGCATTGAGTGAGATTGAACGGGAAAAGGGGATTGGCAAAGAGGTGCTGATCGAAGCGATTGAAGCGGCCCTTGTCTCCGGTTATAAGCGGAATTTTAATTCCGCACAAAATGTACGTGTCGATATTAACCGTGAACTGGGAAACGTTCGCGTATTTGCACGTAAAACCGTTGTGGATCAAGTTACTGACCCGCGTTCGCAAATCTCGCTGGATGAAGCGCTTGAGATTGATCAGAACTATGTAGTCGATGATATTATCGACATGGAGGTTACGCCACGCGACTTTGGACGCATCGCAGCACAGACAGCCAAGCAGGTTGTTACACAGCGTATTCGTGAAGCCGAGCGTGGAATTATCTATAGCGAGTTTATCGACCGCGAACAAGATATCGTAACCGGTATTGTGCAGCGTCAGGATGGCCGTTTCTATTATATTGATCTTGGTAAAATAGAAGCTTTGATGCCGGTTAATGAAAAAATGCCCAACGAGACGTTCCAGCAGGGCGATCGCGTGAAGGCATTTATCACAAAAGTTGAAAAAACAACAAAAGGGCCGCAAATTTTTGTGTCTCGCACGCATCCGGGTCTCTTAAAGCGTCTGTTTGAGCTAGAAGTGCCTGAGATTTTTGAAGGAGTAGTCGAGATCAAATCGGTAGCGCGTGAAGCGGGCGATCGTTCCAAAATCGCGGTTTACTCCGCTGATCCGAATGTTGATCCGGTTGGCGCCTGTGTAGGTCCAAAAGGCATGCGGGTGCAGACAATCGTACAGGAGCTGCGCGGCGAGAAAATCGACATCATGCGCTGGTCAGAAGAGACGGCCGATTATGTGGCGAATGCACTGAGTCCGTCGAAAGTTGTTCACGTAACAGTATATGAAGACGAGAAAGTGACACGCGTTATTGTACCGGACTACCAGCTTTCGTTAGCGATTGGTAAGAAGGGACAAAATGCCCGTCTGGCAGCGAAACTGACAGGCTGGAAAATCGATATTAAGAGTGAGACACAAGCGGCGGAAGAAGGGTTTGTCTATGACGAGCCGGTTTCCATCGTAAAAGCTAACAAGCAGGTAGAAGAAGCACCTGTGGCAGATGCACCGGAGATGGACATCACAGCAGATGAGGATGAAAGGGAGTAACAAATCGTGAAAACGAGGAAAACTCCACAGCGCAAATGCATCGCGACACAAGAGATGTTTGATAAGCGAGATCTAATCCGGGTTGTTCGCACACCGGAAGGAGACGTAAAACTCGACCTTACCGGCAAGGCATCTGGGCGTGGCGCCTATATCTCTCGTTCACTTGCAGCATTTGACATTGTGAAAAAGAAAAAAATGCTCGGCCGCACCTTGAAGACAGAAGTCACCGATGACATGTACGAGCAGCTCGAACAAGAATTTGCGAGGCATGTAAGACGATGAATAAAATAAACCAAATGCTGGGACTTGCTCAGCGGGCGCGCAAAATTATTACAGGCGAAGAGCTTGTCGTAAAAGCAGTGCGCCAAGGCGGCGTTCATCTAGTGATTCTAGCCGAAGATGCCGCAGCGAATACCCGCAAGAAACTAACAGACAAATGCACAAGCTATGGTGTGCCGTGTGAAACATACGGAGATCGTGGAACGCTTGGGCAGGCGTTAGGAAAGGAGCAGCGGGTGGTCGTAGGCGTGACTGATGCAGGGTTTGCCGCGAAGCTGACGCAGTTACTTCATCAATAACTGTCGGGGGTGGATGAATGAGCAAACTGAGAGTGTATGAATATGCCAAAACACTTGGTTTAAGCAGCAAGCAGCTCTTAAATCTGTTAGGCAAATTAAGCTTATCAGTGAACAATCATATGAGCACACTGGAAGACAGCATGATTACGAAAGTAGAGCAGCACTTCAAGGACATCAAACAACGTGCAAACAGTCAGCACCAACAAAAGCGAGATACGGAAAAGAGTGGGAATATGGATCAAAAAAACCAGGAACAAGTAAAACATAATTCAAATAGCCAAGGCGGTAGTCGTCCATCAGGAAACGGCGGTAGTGGTCGTCCATCCGGTGGTGGCTCAGGCCGTCCATCAGGTCAAGGTGGCGGTGGAAATCGCCAAGGTCAAGGCGGCGGTGGTCGTCCATCCGGCGGTGGCTCAGGCCGTCCATCAGGTCAAGGTGGCGGTGGAAATCGCCAAGGTCAAGGCGGAAGCGGTCGTCCATCCGGTGGTGGCTCAGGTCGTCCATCAGGTCAAGGTGGCGGTGGAAATCGCCAAGGTCAAGGCGGAAGCGGTCGTCCATCCGGCGGTGGCTCAGGTCGTCCGTCCGGTCAAGGTGGCGGTACAGGCAGTGCTGCAGGTAGCAGTCGTTCGGCTAGTGGAAATAACGGCAATCGCCGTGGGGGACAGAAACCCCCGCAAAAGCAAAATAATCGTGATAAAGATAAACGATTCGATGATAACCCGATGAAGCGTCAGGGTGGAAATCGTCGCGGCGGCCAGAAGCCAGCTCAGCAGCAGCCACCTAAACCGGAAGTGAAAGTGGATAAAATCACAGTAACTGGATCAATGACGGTAGGGGAACTCGGCAAGAAGACGAAAAAAGCACCATCCGAAATCATTAAAAAACTGTTCGGTCTCGGTGTAATGGCCACTATCAATCAGGAGCTTGATCTCGATACGATTCACTTGATCTGTGCTGATTACGAGATTGAAGTAGAAGAAAAAATTGCGCTTGATTACAACGACTTTGAAAACATCGAAGAAGTTGATGAACCAGATACATTAAAAGAACGCCCGCCGGTTGTAACAATCATGGGTCACGTTGACCACGGTAAAACAACCCTCCTCGATGCGATTCGTGAAACGAACGTTATTTCAACGGAGGCAGGTGGTATCACCCAGCATATCGGGGCATACCAGGTTGAAAAGCAAGGTAAGAAAATTACCTTCCTTGATACGCCAGGTCACGCTGCGTTTACAACCATGCGTGCACGTGGTGCACAAGTAACGGATATTGCGATTATCGTAGTCGCAGCAGATGACGGTGTTATGCCGCAGACAGTAGAAGCCATCAGCCATGCGAAAGCGGCAAATGTGCCGATCATCGTTGCGGTGAATAAAGTCGACAAACCGACTGCTAATCCAGACCGTGTGAAACAAGAACTTACAGAGCATGGCCTTGTGCCGGAAGACTGGGGCGGTGAAACGATCTTCGTTCACGTATCTGCGCTGAAGCGTGAGGGTCTTGATGACATTCTGGAGATGATCCTGCTCGTATCAGAAGTACAGGAATTAAAAGCAAATCCAGATAAGCGTGCTCGTGGTACCGTAATCGAAGCAGAACTTGACCGTGGTCGCGGTCCGGTTGCAACTGTGCTTGTACAATCCGGTACGTTAAAAGTCGGCGATCCAATCGTTGTCGGTGCGTCATTTGGCCGTATTCGTGCCATGGTTAATGACAAAGGCCGTCGCATCAAGGAAGCACCGCCGTCAACTCCAATCGAAATTACCGGTCTGAACGATGTGCCGCAAGCGGGCGATCAGTTCATGGTATTTGAAGATGAGAAAACAGCTCGTCAGGTTGGGGAACGTCGTGCAGCAGGTCGTCGTGAGAATGAACTGCGTGCATCTGCTCGCGTATCGCTTGACGATCTGTTCAGTCAGATTAAAGAAGGTGACGTTAAGGAGATTAACGTTATTATTAAAGGGGATGTTCAAGGTTCAGTTGAAGCCCTGCGTGGTTCCCTTGAAAAAATTGATGTTGAAGGCGTACGTGTGAAAATCATTCACACAGGCGTCGGCGCGATTACAGAATCCGATGTTATTCTTGCTTCGGCATCGAATGCAATTGTAATCGGCTTTAACGTACGACCAGAGCCGAATGCGCGTATTACAGCTGAACAGGAAAAAGTAGACATTCGCTTGCACCGTATTATTTATAAAGTAATGGAAGAAATCGAAGCGGCGATGAAAGGTATGCTTGAACCAGTGTACCAGGAAAAAATTATCGGCCAGGCAGAAGTGCGTCAAACGTTCAAAGTATCCCGCGTTGGTACGATTGCGGGCTGCTATGTAACAGATGGCAAAATCCAACGCGACGCTGGCGTTCGTGTAATTCGTGACAGCATCGTAATTTACGAAGGCAAAGTGGACGCTCTCAAGCGTTTTAAAGATGATGCGAAAGAAGTAGCGCAAGGATATGAGTGCGGAATTACAATCGAGAAATTCAACGATATTAAAGAGGGGGATATTCTCGAAGCGTACATCATGGAGGAAATCGCCCAATAAGTTGGAGCGAAAGAGCGAGGTGATACACACATGGGCAACATTCGCACAAACCGTGTAGGCGAACAAATTCGCAAAGAATTGAGCCAGATCATCCAGCGTGAGATCAAAGATCCGCGCATCGGTTTTGTTACGATTACCGGCGTGGAAGTAACCGGCGACCTGTCGCAGGCGAAAGTGTACTTGAGCATTTTCGGAAGTGAGGAGCAACAGAAAGACTCACTTCGCGCACTTGAAAAAGCAAAAGGCTTTATGCGCACAGAAATCGGACGCCGCGTCCGCCTGCGCCATACGCCAGAGCTTCTGTTCAAGATCGACGAATCTGTCGAGTATGGCAGCCGCATTGAATCGCTGCTGACGAAAATTCATAAAGAAGAAGGGGACCAGGACGAATGAGTACGTACGAAGCATCCCTTGCCTCAGCTGCTGCCTTTATTGAGCAGCATGAGCGTTTTCTCGTGATTAACCATGTGAATCCAGATGGGGATGCGACAGGTTCACTGCTTGGCACAGGCTGGCTTTTACGTCAGCTTGGCAAGCAGGCCGTGCTTGTGAACGAAGGGTCGACCCCGAAAAAGTTCGGATTTTTGCCAGGCGCAGAACAGATTATGAATGCGTCTTGCCAGGAAAAGCCGGAGTTTGATGCTGTCATTACGTGTGACTGCGCAGACTTCGCGCGTATTGGTGATGTGAAAGAGTGGCTGCCTGCGGGTATGCCGCTCTTAAACATTGATCACCATCCGACGAATGATTTATTTGGTACATATAATCTTGTACGTACAGATGCGGCGGCAACCGCAGAAGTATTGTATGACTTGATTACTCATATGAAACAACCAATTCCGCAGGAGATGGCAGTATGTCTGTATACCGGCCTGCTTACGGATACGGGTGGTTTTCGTTATTCCAATACGACACCGCATGTGATGGAGACTGCATCTGCGCTGCTCGCCTGTGGTGTAGAACCGGCTCCAATTGCAGAGCGGATGCTAGAGACAATCACGAAAGCGCACGTTCGTCTTTTACAGCGTGCCTTACAGACACTCATATTACGCGATGGCGATCAGGCAGCCTATCTCACGATTACAGCGGCTGATATGGAAGCGTGCGGCGCACAAAACGACGATACAGAAGGACTTGTCAACTACGCTCGTAACATTGAAGGGGTGGAAGTTGGCGTTTTGTATAAGGAAGTAGCGCCGGATAAAGTGAAAGTGAGTCTTCGCTCCGCCCGTATTGTTGATGTGGCCGCTATTGCACAGTCAATTGGTGGTGGCGGGCATGTTCGGGCAGCGGGCTGCACGGTGCATGGGTCGCTTGCCGCTGCGAAGCAGATTGTAGAGCAGAAGGTGAGTGCAGCGCTGGCTGGTCAGGAGGCATCATCATGACGGCACCATCCGGTATTTTGCCGCTGTTCAAACCAGCAGGCATGACTTCTCATGATTGCGTGATGAAAATGCGCCGTCTCGCTCGTACAAAAAAAGTTGGGCATACAGGTACGCTTGATCCAGATGTGACAGGCGTGCTTCCGATCTGTATTGGACAAGCAACCAAAGTGGCTGATTATTTACATGAAGCGCCCAAGGTGTATCGGGCGGTGATGCAGATTGGCACATCGACGGACACGCAAGATGCTTCTGGAACTGTAATCGAGACGAAGCCGGTAGAGCCATCGCTTACAGAGACAGATATTCGCCGTACGGTTGACCGATTTATTGGGGAGATTGAGCAGGTGCCGCCGATGTATTCGGCCGTGAAGGTGGACGGCAAGCGCCTGCACGAACTTGCCCGCGCCGGGCAGGAAGTGGAGCGTAAAGCAAGGCGTGTGACGATTTATGCGATTGAGATCGAGAGCCTGGATCTAGAAGCAGTAGAACCTCGGATTACGTTTACGGTAACGTGTTCGAAGGGGACCTATGTGCGCACGCTTTGCGTCGATATGGGCGCTTCACTTGGTTATCCGGCTCATATGGTTGGCCTACAACGCATTAGCAGCGGTCCGTTTCGGATTGAAGAGTGCTGCACATTCGAGCAGATTGAACAGGCTGTTGAAGCGGGAACGTTCGCTGACTTACTGCGTCCACTTGATCTTGGACTGACCCAGTATCCGGCTGTGACTGTTCCGGCAGGCCGTGTACAGGCGATTCGTAATGGGCTATCCCAGCGGTTTCTTTCTCTTCCAGACGGCAACTGGCACATCGGAGATAAAATGCGCGTGTATGCACCGGACGGCGCTTTTCTTGCGCTCCATGAAGTGGTATATATAGAAGAGAAGAACAAGGGAATGGAATCGAAACCTGTGAGAGTGTTTCCGGAGGGAGAGTCATAAAAATGGAAGTTCGACGTTTGCAATATCCGCTACCACCTGATTTTGAAGCGCCACCGTGCGTGCTGGCGATGGGCTATTTTGACGGGGTACACCTCGGACACCGCCGTGTGATTCAAAAAGCGATTGATGAAGCGAAAGTACAAGGCGTGGCATCTGCTGTTATGACCTTTTACCCGCACCCACGTGAAGTACTTGGGAAGAGTGGATATACACAGTACTTGTCACCGCTTGATGAAAAGCTGCGTCTGTTTGAAGCAGCCGGGGTAGATATTGCTTATGTTGTCCATTTTGACATTGCATTTGCGGCGATTTATCCAGAAGACTTCATTGACGAGTTTATGATGGCACTCGAGCCTCGCCATGTGGTGGTTGGATTCGATTATACATTCGGGCATCGGGGCAAGGGAACGGTGTTGACGCTTAAGGAGCAGGCCAATGGTCGTTATGATATTGATGTGATCGCTCCGGTCAATAAGTTCGGGGAGAAAATCAGCAGTACGCTTGTCCGGGAGTATTTGTATCAGGGTAATATAATCGAAGCGACTCAGTTTCTCGGTCGACCGTATCGGGTGCATGGTACAGTCGTGCACGGAGAGAAGCGCGGGCGCACGATTGGATTTCCGACCGCGAACGTACAGCTTGCCGCTCCGTACATTGTGCCGCGCAATGGTGTGTACGGTGTACGGGTATGGCTTGATGGAACACCGTATCATGGTGTGATGAATGTCGGCATCAAGCCGACATTTGAGAATGAACGCAAAGAAAAATCACTCGAAGCACATCTGTTTGAGTTCAATGATGACATATACGGACGCACGCTGGATGTAGAATTTTTATTCTTCATTCGCGAGGAGCAGAAGTTTTCCGGAATTGACGCACTGGTCGCTCGCATTCAGCAGGATGTAGCGGAAGCGAAAAAACAATTTGCGGTTCATTCTATTGTGTGATATAGTATTGGATGTTGGATGATAAACCATAGCTTGGATAATCGACTCACCGACGATTGTCTAGGGTATTGGGGATATATTAAAGGAGGTGACAAGGATGGCTTTGACACAAGAACGCAAAAACCAGCTGATCGAAGAGTACCGTACTCACGAATCCGATACAGGATCACCGGAAGTACAGATTGCTATCCTTACGGAGAAAATCAATTACTTAAACGATCATCTGCGTACGCACAAGAAAGACCACCATTCCCGTCGTGGGCTTCTGAAAATGGTTGGTCAACGTCGTAACCTGCTCGGTTATCTGAAAGATAAAGACGTAGCACGTTACCGTGAACTGATTACTAAATTAGGCTTACGTCGATAAGAAAAAGCGGGGTTTCCCCGCTTTTTTCATGTTCATTATTCTTACTAATAATTTCTTTTATTTCTATGCATTGCAGGAAATACTAGAAATATGACGAAAAATATTTTTTGATGATGAGTCAAGAGAGGAGGCCCCATTCGTTTATGGAAGAAGTAAAAGTGTTTGAATTTGACCTTGCAGGACGAAAAATGTCCATTGAGTACGGCAAACTTGCCAAACAAGCTAGTGGCGCTGTTCTGGTGCGTTATGGTGATTCTGCTGTGCTGAGCACGGTAACGGTATCTAAGAAGCCGTCTCCGCTCAGCTTTTTTCCGTTAACTGTTAATTATGAAGAGAAGCTGTATGCTGTCGGTAAAATCCCGGGTGGCTTCATTAAACGGGAAGGACGCCCAAGTGAGAAGGCAACGCTGACAAGCCGTCTGATCGACCGTCCGATTCGTCCGCTATTCCCGGAAGGCTTCCGCAATGAGGTTCAGATCGTGAATACGGTACTGTCTGTAGATCAGGATTGTTCGACAGAAGTAGCGGCAATGATCGGAACATCGGCAGCACTTTCGATTTCAGACGTTCCGTTTAATGGACCGATTGGTGGCGTAATTGTAGGCCGTGTTGACGGTGAACTGATTATCAATCCGACAGTCGAACAAATGGAAAAAAGCGATATCAACCTGACGGTAGCCGGTACATACGATGCCATTAACATGGTTGAAGCAGGAGCGAAGGAAGTACCAGAAGAAGTCATGCTCGAAGCGATTATGCGCGGTCATGACGAAATCCGTAAAATTGTGGAGAAAATCCGCGAGATTGCCGCTGAAGTTGGCAAAGAGAAGATGGAAGTGGAACTGCAAGTAGTCGATCCTGAAATCGAGGCTGCGGTGAAAGAATACGCACAGGCTCGTCTGATCGAAGCGGTTCGCATTGAAGAGAAGCAAGCACGCTATGATGCAATTGATGCGATCAACGATGAAGCAAAAGAACATTTCGCGGAGATTTACCCAGAGCAAGAGGGCGTAGTAGATGAAGTGCTGCATGACATCGTAAAAGATGAAGTGCGTCGTCTCATTACACATGATAAAGTGCGTCCGGATGGCCGTAAGCTGGATGAGATTCGTCCGATTTCATGTGAAGTGGAACTGTTGCCGCGCACACACGGCTCTGGCCTGTTTACACGTGGACAAACGCAAGTGTTGAGCGTATGTACGCTTGGTGCACTTGGAGATGTACAGATTCTTGATGGTCTCGGTCTTGAAGAATCGAAACGCTTCATGCATCATTATAACTTCCCGCCGTACAGCGTAGGCGAAGCTCGTCCGATGCGTGCACCGGGTCGTCGTGAGATCGGTCACGGAGCATTGGGAGAGCGGGCGCTTGAGCCAGTTATTCCAGGTGATGATGTATTCCCGTATACGATTCGTCTTGTATCAGAAGTACTTGAGTCAAATGGTTCTAGTTCGCAGGCAAGCATTTGCGCCAGCACACTGGCGATGATGCAGGCAGGTGTTCCAATTAAAGCTCCGGTAGCCGGGATTGCAATGGGTCTCGTGAAAGATGGCGAGCACATGACCATTCTGACAGACATTCAGGGCATGGAAGATCATCTTGGCGATATGGACTTCAAAGTTGCTGGTACTCGTGAAGGGGTAACGGCACTGCAGATGGACATGAAAATCGAAGGGATCAACCGTGAAGTGCTTGAGCAGGCGCTGAATCAAGCGCGGGACGGCCGCCTTTTCATTTTGGACAAGATGGAAGCTGCTATTCCAGCACCGCGTGAAGAACTGTCGACGTTCGCACCGAAAATTACGATCATGCGTATCAATCCAGACAAAATCCGTGACGTAATCGGGCCAAGTGGCCGTATTATCAACAAAATCATTGAAGAGACTGGTGTTAAAATCGACATCGAACAAGATGGTCGTGTTTACATTGCATCTCCAGATGCGGCTGCGAATACAAAAGCGAAGAAAATTATTGAAGACATCGTACGTGAAGTCGAAGTCGGTCAAGTGTACGAAGGTACTGTTAAGCGCATTGAAAAATTCGGCGCATTCGTGGAACTGTTCGCAGGCAAAGACGGTCTTGTGCACATTTCTCAGCTTGCGGAAGAGCGTGTTGGGAAAGTGGAAGACGTTGTTGCGATCGGGGACAAGCTGCGTGTAAAAGTAACCGAAATCGACAACCAGGGCCGCGTGAATTTGTCGCATAAAGTTCTTTTGAAAGAAG
Source organism: Aneurinibacillus uraniidurans (assembly GCF_028471905.1). Classification (NCBI taxonomy): domain Bacteria; kingdom Bacillati; phylum Bacillota; class Bacilli; order Caryophanales; family Paenibacillaceae; genus Aneurinibacillus; species Aneurinibacillus uraniidurans. The sequence continues at coordinate 1,390,253 of NZ_CP116902.1, forward strand.
AAAAAGAACAAGCGGCAGCAGAAGCAGGCAAAACTGAATAAATCGAAGGATAGCGACTGACTGATTCAGGTCGCTATTTTTTATTATGAAGAGACAAACTGTGTATGTTCACACCCGTATCTGCATACCATGATGGTACAAACTTTGTAATTGTGTACGGGAGTGAATGAGATGAAAAGATGGATGGTAGCAGCTGGTGTGAGCTTTTTATTATATGGGGTAGTGATGTACAGCCCGGTTGATTCCTTCATTACATCACGCAAGCTCACCCAGACTACGCTGCAGACGCAGGTAGCAGACTGGGAAGCACGTCTGGCACAGATTGAGTCCGAGAAAGGCGTTGCTCCACAGAATGCACGGCTTGACTCAATATGGAAGGCGATTCCGGGTTATAATGGCCTCGTGGTAGACCGTGAGGCAACGATTGCCCGTATGACCAAGGCTGGGCGGTGGGATGAGAATCAGATTGTATACCGGGAAGTGGCACCAACTGTGCAACTTGACCAACTTGCTCCCGCTCCCATTTATCGCGGGAATCCACAGAAGCCTGTTGTCGGGTTGATGATTAATGTCGCATGGGGCAATGAGTACTTGCCAGCTATTCTGGATACACTCGCTCGTCATAAAGTAAAGGCGACGTTTTTCCTGGATGGAAGCTGGACAAAAAAATATCCGGACGAAGCAAAAAAAATCGTGGCTGCAGGTCATGAAATTGGCAGTCATGCGTATTCTCATCCAGATATGAGCAAGTTGTCCTTAACTCGCATGCAGCAGGAGATCACGCGGACAAATGAGGTGATTCAGGAAGCGACGGGGATCACCCCGACCTTGTTTGCGCCACCATCGGGAGATTTTGACCAGCGGGTTGTTGAGATGGCAGCGCGTTATAAGATGAAGACAATTCTTTGGACAGCCGATACGATTGATTGGCGTAAACCATCCCCGGAGCAGTGGTTCCGTACGGTATCTCCTAAGATTAATAATGGTGTACTCGTGCTGATGCATCCAACTTCACCAACAGCTGAGTCGCTGTCCCGCCTCATTGAATATGTACAAAGCAAAGGCCTTACACCCGGTACAGTTAGCGATACAATTTCCTCAAAGCGCATTCCGGCTCCACAAATAGGCAAATAGACAAATTTTTACTTGTGTTCTTCGTGCCTCTTTTTATACACTAAGAACATCTGACACAATTGTGTGCTGAGGAGGAAGGCATAGTGATCGAAACGTTTACGCTAGACAACGGCGTACGTATTATTATGGAAAAAATCCCGACAGTTCGCTCGGTAGCACTTGGCGTATGGATTGGTACGGGTTCAAAGTTTGAAAATCCAGAATGGAACGGGATCTCCCATTTTATTGAGCACATGCTGTTCAAAGGTACAACGACGCGTTCAGCGAAGCAAATTGCGGAATCATTCGATGAGATTGGCGGCAATGTGAACGCTTTTACGTCCAAAGAATATACGTGCTACTATGCGCGTGTGCTTGATGAACATGCGTCGGTAGCGCTTGATATTCTTGCAGATATGTATTTTAATTCTGTGTTTGATGAACAGGAACTGGAAAAAGAGAAAAAAGTCGTCATCGAAGAGATTCGGATGTATGATGATACACCGGATGATCTCGTGCATGATCTGGTTGCAAAAGCTTGTTACGAAGGTCATCCACTCGGTGCGAGCATTCTTGGCACAGAAGATGTGCTGAACAGCTTGACACGGGATGATCTAAACCGCTACATAGATGCTCGCTATACGCCAGAGCAGACGGTTATCACAGTCGCTGGAAATTTTGATGACACATTGCGTGATGCGATTGCCAAGCATTTCTGTGGGTATGCGCGTACAATGGCTGAGTTGACACCGAATGTTACCCCGACATTTAACGGCGGTACTGTATGGCGCAAGAAAGAAACCGAGCAGGCACATCTTTGCCTGTCGTATCCAGGGTTTCAAGTCGGGCATCCCGATATTTATTCGCTCATTTTGATGAACAATGTGCTCGGCGGCAGCATGAGCTCACGCCTATTCCAGGAAGTGCGGGAAGAGCGCGGCCTCGCGTATTCGGTATTCTCGTATCATTCTTCGTTCCAGAATACAGGTACGTTTACCTTGTATGCGGGCACGGCGACCAAGCAATTGGAAGAAGTGTATACGGTCATGCTGAATACCGTAGCGAAACTGCGCGACGGGGGCATTACAGAAGATGAGCTGCGCAAAGGGAAAGAGCAACTCAAAGGAAGTTTGATGCTAAGCCTTGAGAGCACGAATAGTCGGATGAGTCGTCTTGGTAAAAATGAATTATTACTTCGCCGCCATTTGACGCTTGATCAAATTATTGAGCAGGTGGAAGCGGTGACAACAGACAGCGTGAAGCGGGTGGCTTCTGCGATTTTTGCAGGTCCAATGGCCACTGCGCTTGTGAGTCCACTGGCTGAATTACCAGCGTATATGAAGGGGAAATAAGATGACAGACGTAACCGTACACATCAACGTACTACCGGGGAACGAAGATATCGGGATCCCGCGTAAAATGACAGACTTAGCAAGCGGATTTGACCTGTGCGCTGCCGTTCGGGAAACTGTAACACTGGCACCGGGTGAGCGTGGATTGATTCCTGCCGGGTTCGCATTGGCAATGCCTGCGACACTGGAAGCACAAGTGCGCCCGCGCAGTGGTCTGGCGTACAAGAAAGGGATAACGACACTGAATGCGCCGGGTACGATTGATGCAGATTACCGCGGGGAAGTGGGCGTGATTCTGATTAATCACGGGCAGGAGCCGTTTGTAATTGAGCGAGGCGATCGTATTGCTCAGATGGTGTTTCAATGGGTGCCGCAAGTTACTTTAGTAGAAGTCGATAATCTCGATGATACGGAGCGCGGTAGCGGTGGTTTTGGGCATACGGGCGTATAAAAATATGACAGGCGAGACCGAATCAATCGGTTTCGCCTTTTTTGTTAGTTACACGATATAGAAGAGACGTGGTACGTTCCATCTGATTCAATGATGAGTGCATTCAGCTGGCGGCTATGACCCGCACCGCCATCAATGCCGATCTTATCGCCGCCGAACCAGACCTCATCTTTGTCATGCAGTTTAAATCCAGGTGTATGGCCAAATACGACGGTTTTGGACAGTCTGGTTGGGTGCTTGAAAAATTTCTTGCGGATGGAGACAAGTGTTTCCGGTGGGGTATGGTACCAGTCGTCCTGTGCGGGGTCAATGCCCGCATGAACAAAAATGTGGGCGGAGTTTTCAAAAAAATATGGAAGAGACTGTATCCATGTGATATGACTACTATAGTGCTCACAGATACGTGAGCGGGCAGCAGGTTCCTGCTCCGGTGTATATGGATGACCGAGATAGCCGGACAGTGTTCCGAATGCGCGGTAGTCGTCTGGATACTCGAGAAGCTCACCGGCAAGCCAGGCGAGGAAGGCATCCTCATGATTGCCGCGAATGGCGATGGCACCTTCTGTTGTGAGCTGCATGATTTTTTCGATGACGTCTTTGCCACGAGGTCCACTGTCGATGTAGTCACCAAGTAGAATGAGCTGGTCGATTGTAGGTGTGTAGTTTACAGCGGCGAGCAGGTGGCAGAAAGCATCGTAGTGCCCGTGAATGTCAGAAATACAGATTGTGCGCATACAAGACTCCTTTATTTTATATATCGTGGTTTATTTTACCTTACCTTATAGAAAAAGACCGTAGACTACTAGGTTCGTGGAAGAGGAGATACAGGTTTATATGGAAAGACAGATTAAAGTGCTTGGAACGGGGGCTTATCTTCCCAAGCGCCGGATAATGGCGGAAGAACTGGATCGGAAGCTTGGGATGCGAGATGGATGGACTGTGAAGAAATCAGGTGTGGCAGTTCGGCATTATGTGGATGGGGAAACAGCTTCGCAAATGGGAGCGGCGGCTGTCCGGGAGGCGCTGGCGGTAGCTGGATTAACATTTGCTGATCTGGACTGTCTTGTGTGTGCGAGTGGTACAGCACAGCAGGAAATTCCGTGCACGGCCGCTTTAATTCAGGAACAGTTGGGAGAAGGCATGTCTGGTGTGCCGTGCTTTGATGTGAATTCTACCTGCTTAAGTTTTGTCACAGCACTTGATACGATGTCCTATCTTGTGCATGCAGGACGATATGAACGAATGGTGATTGTCTCAACGGAGATTGCTTCAGTCGGGTTGAACTGGTCCCATAAGGAAAGCTGTGTGTTGTTTGGTGATGGTGCGGTGGCTGTAGTGATCGGGCGAACGCCAGCAGGAGAGAGCTCGCGTGTGCTCACTTCCCATATGGAAACGTATAGCAAAGGAGCGCATTTGTCTGAAATACGCGGTGGTGGTTCCATGATTCATCCGCGTGAATATGTACAGGGGCGAGAAGAAGACTTTGCGTTTGATATGGATGGCCGGGCGATTTTTCGTTTAACGTCAAAGCTGATTGATGGGTATGTAGAGCGTTTGTTTGCCGGGACCGGACTTACGATGAGCACATTTGATCTGGTGATTCCGCATCAAGCAAGCGGTATGGCGATGCGAATTATGCGGGAGAAGCTGGGTATTCCCAGGGAGCGGTTCATGGATGTGATCGGGCAGTACGGAAATGTAATCGCAGCTTCGATTCCTCTTGCCCTGCATGAAGCGATTCAGCAGAAGCGCATGCAGCGCGGCGATACGGTACTGCTGATCGGTACATCTGCCGGGCTGTCGCTCGGAGGTGTAGCTTTTGTCTACTAGTCGGACGGTATTATTAACAGGTGGGCGTGCTCCTGCCACACTGGAACTTGCCCGGATATTGCATCTAGCCGGGCATCGGGTCTTGATGGCGGAGAGTTTTCGGGCGCATCTATCGCGTCGCTCGCGCAGTATCGCTCGTTCGTATGATGTGCCCTCACCGCGCTATGAAACAGAGGCGTATATGGAACGCCTGTTAGATATCATTCGACAGGAAGATGTGGGTGTGCTTGTTCCGACGTGTGAAGAAACGTTCTACATTGCCTTGCATCGGGAGAAGCTTGCGCTGCATTGTGAGGTGTTCACAGCGGACAAAAATATGCTGCTGGAGCTGCACGACAAATATGCGTTCATCCAGAAAGCAGCCCACCACGGTTTTCGTACGCCGCGTACTTACCTGGTGGAATCACCGTCTGCGCTGAAGATGCTGCAGAAGGAATGGAACTCGACACAGCCGCTGATCGCCAAGCCAGTGTACTCTCGCTTCTCGGCTCATGTTCGCCTATGCGAAAACCCCAGTCAACTGCTGGCGCTATCAGAGGAAGTATCGCCATCTGTCCCGTGGGTTGTGCAGGAGTATATTCCAGGTGTGCAGATGTGTACGTATACAGTTGCGCACAAAGGACGTGTCGTATTGCATGCCGCCTATCGCAGTGTGTACACAGCCGGGCAGGGGGCGACGATTTATTTTCGTCCAGCGTTTGTGCCAGAACTTGCGGAACAGGTGGAGCGGTTTGTACAGGAGACGGGATTTCACGGGCAGCTCGCATTTGATTTTATAGAAGAGGAAGGCAGCGGAGAGTTCGTGGTACTGGAGTGCAATCCGCGCCTGACAAGCGGGATTCATCTGTTCAGCGGACGTCCGGAAGTGGCCTGTGCATGGCTTGGGCTGACCGATCAGATGCTCGTGCCGCATGCGGATGCGGCGGCGATGCTCGGGCTGGCGATGGTATTGTACGGCCTGCCGCATGTGCGGTCCCGTTCGCAGTGGCGGGCCTGGCGTACGGCTGTTGCCGAAGCGCAGGATGTGATCTGGCGAGTCGATGACCCACATCCATTCGGGCAGCAGTTTGTGTCGTATGCCGCACTTGCTGTACGTGCGTGGCGGTTGGGTACAAGTATGATGGCGGCTTCGACAGATGATATTGAATGGAGTGTGAGACCATGAAACCGGATGTACTGGTAACCGGAGCGACTGGCTTTCTCGGGCAGCGGCTGGCTCGATGCCTGCATGCGGACGGATACCGTGTGACAGCGACTGGGCGAAACAGCATAGTAGGAGAGAAGCTGGCGGGTGTAGGAATCGGATTCATTCCGGCTGATCTGGCGGATAGCGAGGCAGTGGCGGCGCTCTGTAAGGGAAAGACGTATGTGTTTCACAGCGCGGCTCTCTCTTCTCCGTGGGGGAAGTATCGGGATTTTTATCAGGCAAATGTAGTGGGGACGAAAAACATCATCGCAGGGTGTCAGACGCACGACGTAAGCAGATTGATCCATGTCTCCACACCGAGCGTGTATTTCGCCTATGAAGATCGGTTGAACATTCGGGAGGATGAGCCGCTCCCGCAGCGGTTCGTAAATCACTATGCGGCAACGAAGTTTTTGGCGGAGCAGGAAGTGGAGCGAGCGGTAAAGAGCGGTCTGCCTGCTGTTATGATTCGGCCGCGTGCTTTGTTCGGACCGGGGGATACGACCATTCTGCCGCGTCTAATTCGGGCGAATGAGAAAAAATTCGTGCCGCTTATTAACGGCGGACAGGCGCTCGTGGATGTGACGTATGTGGATAATGTAGTAGACGCATTGCGGCTGGCTGCGGTTGCACCGGAAACAGCGCTCGGTCAGGTATACAACATTACGAACGGGGAACCGCTTAGGCTGATCGATCTGCTTACGATGCTATTCGCTCGGCTTGAACAGCCGTTTCGCCAGAAGCACTTGTCATTTACTGCGGCGTATCGTCTCGCCTGGCTGATGGAGATGGCATCCCGTACAGTGTTATTTGGTCGGGAGCCGATATTGACCCGATATTCGGTCGGTGTGCTGGCAAAAAGCCAGACGCTTGATATTTCGCGTGCGCGGGTAGAGCTTGGATATGAACCACGTGTTTCGATTGAAGAGGGGCTGAATCTTTTTGTGGATGGGTGGCGAAAACAGCATGACTGCAATTACGCTCACGATATTTGATACGGGGTACTGCCGCCAGCTTGAAGCGATCTCGCTGCGCGGCGGGGAATGGAGAATGGTTCCGTTTCATGCGCTGGCTTTTGGGATCAGCCACCCAGAGCGCGGCCTGGTGTTGTTTGATACAGGATATACGGGACATTTTTTCGATGCCTGCCGCACGTTTCCGCTGTCGCTATACAGTAAAGTGACGCCAGTGTGTACGCACCCTGCGCAAAGTGTCGCTGCGCAGCTTCAAAACCAGGGATTGGACCCGGCATCTGTGCGAACGGTGCTGCTGTCTCATTTTCACGCGGATCATATTGGCGGGGTGCGGGATTTTGGGCAGGCAGAGTTTGTTTGTATGAAAGAAGCGTATGAACATGTGCGAGAGCGGCGCGGGTTTGCCGCTGTTCGGCACGGGTTTTTGCCACCGCTTCTACCGGATGATTTTGCGGAGAGAGTACGATTTGTAGATGAGCGAGAAAAAGTGTTGCTATCGGATAAGTGCTGTCCATTCACGGAAGCGTATGATGTGTTCGGGGACGGGAGTGTACTGGCTGTCGAATTGCCGGGACATGCGGTTGGGCAGTATGGCGTGTTTCTGACTGATGAGAATGGGCAGGATATCTTCTTATGTGCGGATGCGGCCTGGTCGAGTCGGGCGTACCGGGAGAACATGCTTCCGCATCCGCTTGCCTCTTTGATTATGTCAGATGTGTACGCATATCGGGAGACGCTTGGGAAGCTGCACGAGCTTCATCGAAGGAACCCAACACTCCGCATCTATCCGACACACTGTGCGGACGTGTGGCGTCTCAGTCAGGAGGGACAAGCATGAACAAATGGACCGTACTGGCACAGTACATCCGCACTACCTCTCGCATGCGTCGCTTTCGAACCCGCGAGGCGCTTATGGATTGGCAGGAGCGGCAGGTTCAGCAGCTGCTTGCGTATGTGCTACCGCGTTCGTCCTTTTACCGCGAGGCGTTTGCCGGGCGTAGGATGGAGGAGTGGCGCCTGCTTCCACCTGTGGAGAAGGCGGAGATGATGGCGGAGTTTGATCGGTGGAACACGGTGGGAGTGACGCGGGAAGAGGCGTTTTCTACTGCGTGGGAAGCGGAACAATCACGGGATTTTACACCGGTCGTTCGGGGGATTACGGTCGGGTTATCATCCGGCACGTCAGGCAATCGTGGTCTGTTTCTTGTGAGCTCGGATGAGCGGGCACGCTGGGCGGGAACAGTGCTTGCCAAGCTTTTGCCTGGACCGCTCTGGCAGCGGCATGCCGTGGCGTTTTTCTTGCGGGCGAATAGCAATTTGTACACGAGTGTAGGAGGACGGCTGATTCGATTTGAGTTTTTTGACCTGCTTGATCCCTTGACGGTCCATATCAAACGGCTGGAAACGTATCAGCCGACGATTCTAGTTGCTCCGCCATCGATGCTGCGTTTGCTGGCAGAAGCGTACCGTGCTGGCACGCTTGCCATGCCTGTTCCACGCAAAATTATCTCCGTAGCGGAAGTGTTAGAGCCGCTGGACGACCTATACATACAAGAAACATTCGGGCAGCAGGTGCATCAGGTGTATCAATGTACCGAAGGGCTGCTGGCGGCGACGTGTTCACATGGGACGCTACATGTGAATGAAGATGTGCTGCTGCTGGAAAAAGAATACCTCGATGACAAACGGTTCACGCCGATTATTACCGATTTTTCGCGGCTGAGTCAGCCCATCATTCGCTACCGGCTAAATGATATTCTGGTCGAAAAAACGGAGCGATGTCCGTGCGGCTCAGTGTTTATGGCATTAGAGCGAATAGAAGGGCGGTGTGATGATGTGTTTTATTTGCCGTCTATTCAGTGTGCGGATGAGATGATCTCGGTATTTCCTGACTTTATTCGGCGCGAACTGATTGCCGCATCTCCGTTGATTCTCGAATACAGAGCTGTGCAGCATGCGCCGGATTGCATCCAGCTGTCGCTAAAAACAGAAGGACCGCTGGAAGTGATAGAACCGCTCGTACGCCGTCGATTTGCTGCACTATTTGCTTCGCTTGGCTGTTGTATGCCTGAGCTTGTGGTCGGGTCATATGAGTGGGTGGGCGGCGACCGAAAACTGCGGCGGGTAGAAAGGAAGCAGTTCTCTCATGATTGAATCGATCCGCTTGTATGATTGTACGAACATTCAGGAGCTACCGTGGGAAAGGATGCGGGATGGGGCATATGCAAAAGCGTATATGCTTCCGCTTATGAAAAACGGAGCTTGTACGTACATATCGAATGTGCAGACGACCGTGCTGGCGCTTACGGTAGGAGATATCGTCATGCCGGTAACGGTTAATGGAGCAGAGTACGACAATTCGTATGTATGCTCGCCGTATACGCATTATGTGTCTTACGCGGAGGAAGAGCTTGCGATGCTGAAGTCTCCGCTGCTCGAAAAAACACTTAGGCTTCTGCTGCGCGGTGTAGGTAGTGCGATGCGGACGAGCCGGGTAAACAAGATTGTATATGTGAACAATTGGTTGCTATCGACGAATCTGTACGAAGCGGAAAGCGCGCGGTATGCTTCCGAGATTGTAGAGTTTTTAGGCAAGCGTTTCCCAAATCATATCATTGCCTTCCGTTCGCTTAATCGTAAGCTTTATGCGGATTGGTGTGAAAAATTAGAAGCGTGTGGATGTTTGCTGGTGGGGAGTCGGTATGTATATGTATTTGACCCACAAACGATATCGATCATGCCATCGCGTGTTCGTAATACGCTGCGCCGGGATGCGAAGCAACGGGTGCGGCACGGGTATGAAGTGGTACGAAGCGATGAGATGACGATAGAAAATATGGAGCGGTTGGTCGAGTTATACCGGGAATTGTATATTGATAAATATTCGGTGCACAATCCGCAGTTCACCTCTGATTTTCTGGAGCAAGCGCGGCGTACGGGGATTTTGACATTGATTGGGCTGCGCCGTGCTGGACAGATCGATGGGGTGCTGGGCTATTTTCAGCGCGGTGGAGTTATGACGACTCCGGTGTTCGGGTATAACATGTTGTTACCAAAAGAAACAGGGCTGTATCGCATGCTTTCAAGTGTATTGGTGGAGGAAGCGGTAGCAAATGGACTTTTGCTTCATCAAAGTGCTGGAGTCGGGGCGTTTAAAGCAGACCGAGGAGCAGATGGGGTGCGGGAATATACGGCTGTTTATGTGAATCACTTGCCGCGTTCCCATAGGTTCATCTGGTATATTCTTGCGATGCTGATTGAGCGTATTGGATTTCCGCTTGTGGAGAAATACAAGCTGTGATCGCAATTTACGGAGCTATATTAAAAGAGATGATTGACAGGTTTAGACTTTTCCAACATGTAGTGGAGAAGGAAGGAACCCGTTGTGTAGAAATAATAAAGTCGTTCAATTTTGATATGATAAAATGAACAACCTTCCATTCATCTAATAAATGGAAGGTTGTTAAAGTTGTTTAATTCGTAATTTTATAATTATAAAGTGATTGATCTAGCAATTCTAAATCCGATATCATCTATATAAAAATCAGGCATACTCTTACGGCGGCAAGTAGCTCCACAGCCACGTTCTTCTTCCGCCCAACTTCCTCCGCGAATTATTCTGTAAGTACCAAAGGTTTCTGCATCGTATAAGTCCCAGCACCACTCCCAAATATTACCGATCATATCATACAAGCCCCATTCATTAGGCATTTTCTCACCAACTTCGTGTACCCGTTCGTTAGAATTATCTTTATACCAAGCAATTTCATCAATTTCACCATACCGATATCCTTTTGATTTTGCCTTACATGCATATTGCCATTCAGCATCTGTCGGTAAACGAAAACCATTAGTACCATAATTGCAAACAACTTCTTTACTTTCATTATCAAAATCATAAAACTTGTCATAACCCAGCGTATCAGACAGTAAATTACAAAAATTCACTGCATCTATCCATGAAACATTAACAACTGGTTTTCGAGCCTCAGTCGTTGTTACTAATTTCTTTCCCATAATAATCGCATAAAGTTCTTCTGTCACTGTATATTTGGCAAGATAAAATGGCTCTATCTCAACATCCCAAATAACTTCCTTTAAATTTTTTCTAATACCCGGCATTCCAAATTTATAGTTTGAACTAATCCATTTTTGCTCGTTTCGGAAATCTCGTAGGTGGGTTTCTCCTTCAGGAATATACACCATTAAATCTTTTACGTAGTCATTTAAGTTAGCTAACATTGCCCTCTCCTAGTCTTGAATTAATGTTTTTAGATACATTATGGTGTTTTATTCGGATTTATCTTGAATAAAGGTGCCCGTTTATTGAAGATTCGATTGCTGAATTTTCTATACGATTATTATAAACAATATCTAAAAAAGCCGACACTAGATTCAAGTATCGGCTTCTCTCTTCTCTACTCCCACCACCAAAGTTGCTCTATTTTCTAGCCAAAGTGCATTTCTCCACCTGAATACCAATATATATGAAGAAAGGTGTACAGGGGGAGGCATGTAAATGCGCTATAGTGAATTAGGTGGCAAGGAGATCATCAATCTTGATAATGGAGAACGGATGGGAGTTGTCGGGCAGTCCGATCTGGTCATTGACTCGAAAACCGGCTCTATTGAATCGATTATCGTGCCGCATACAGGCATGCTCAAAATCGGACGTAAAAAAGACGATGTGATGATTCCGTGGAAATCAATTCGGAAGATCGGCAGTGAAATGATTATTGTCGAGCAGATGGAGGAAGGGGAGGAGCGATAGGAAAAGTGTGGTGGTGGAGACGGGAAGAGAGAGGTTTGGAGCTGTTTTATGCGCTTCGGGGGAGTGATGACTGTCCGCTCCAGAATCCCGGCGGACTCGCCTGCAAAGCGCTTCCGGAGACGAAGCTATAGGAGCAATTGCAGGCAAAAGCCCGTCCGTCGGTCTTCTTCCGCTAGGCAGGCACATAAAAAGGCTTCCGCACCTTCTCTCTTCCCGTCTCCAACCGCATTTTGCTATCCTCCCACTTTATAAAGAGAAAAACATAAAAGACAAGTCTTGAAGTGCCTCGGGTGCCGCAAAGCGGCAGTGGGGCACTTTTCTTTTTTGTTTTTCATCGAAGTGATACGTGAAAGTCTGTTTTATTGTGTAAGTAACAAAGTATGTTGGGAGCCTAGCGGAGAAAAGCAGCGGAACGCTTTTACGCGACAAGCTTAGCGGAAGGCGTTCAGCAGACGCATTTTTGCCCGCAAGCTTCCATGAATAATCCTCTTCGCTCCCCATTTGCGGGCGCGTCTGCCGGACGTCTGGAGCGGACAGTCATTGCTCCTAGCGGAGCGTAACGCAGTGACGAGGCTTTTCTCCGCTAGGACTCCCCCTCCAAACTTTGTTAATTACCACCAACCCCCAAAGCAAACTTTCACAGATACATATGGGCGATTGTCACCATCAGGCAGGGGTGGGAATACGATGAGGGTAGTAAAAGCAACGAATTCCGGGAAATCATGGCGTATACGCTCGTTTTTTGCTTTATCTTGCTGAAACTTTGCAGTAGAATGGTTTGAAAGGGGTTATCATATGTTAACGGGAATTCATGCTGTCTTCATTGGCGGAGATGCCCGCCAACTTGAAGTCATCAAGAAATTCATCGAACTCGATGCCGCGGTAACCCTCATCGGCTTCGATACATTAGAGAGCAACTTTAATGGTGCCATTAAGCGCCCGCTCTCTCCTGACTTCTTGCACGATGTGGATGCCTTAATTTTACCGATTATCGGTTCAGACGACAGCGGGAAGGTTGAAAGTATTTTTTGTTCGAAGCCGATCCAGCTCAAGGATGAACATTTCGCGGCGCTGCCTGCACACTGCTGCCTGTATGCGGGAATTGCCCGCAGCTTCCTTAAGGATGCAGCAGCTAGACATGGGCTTAGTCTGCATGAATTGATGAACCGTGATGACGTTGCCATCTACAACTCGATTCCGACTGTAGAAGGCGCGTTGATGGTGGCAATTCAAAATACAGACTTTACCATTCATAATTCAATAAGCCTTGTGTTAGGCTTAGGCCGTGTTGGGATTTCCATGGCTCGTGCGCTGCATGCGCTTGGAGCACACGTTCGTGTTGGCGCCCGCAACCCTGCCGATTTGGCCCGTATTTTTGAGATGGGATTAACACCATTCCATATCGATAATCTGGCTGAACAAGTGGACGAAGCGGATTTGATTTTTAACACGATTCCGCATCCGATTATTACTGCGCAGGTGATTGCAAACATGCAGCACCATGCGCTTGTTATCGACCTTGCTTCCAAACCGGGCGGTACGGATTTCCGGTACGCCGAGAAGCGAGGCATTAAAGCGATCCTCGCCCCTAGTCTTCCCGGAATCGTTGCGCCGAAAACGGCGGGACAGATTATTGCGAACACACTGTCGCAGCTTGTTTTCGATGAAGTGGGAAACAGGAGGGATCAAGATGGATCTGAAGGGTAAAACAATTGGGTTTGCGCTAACTGGTTCACATTGCACATTCGCGGAAGTCATGCCAGAAGTACAGCGTCTTGTAGACGCAGGTGCCGAGGTTGTACCGGTGATTTCTCATACGGTCGCGACGACGGATACGCGTTTTGGCAATTCAAGCGACTGGCAGCAGCAGTTACGCACGATTACTGGCAATGAGATTATTTCCACAATCGTAGCCGCGGAGCCGCTTGGGCCTTCCAAACGGTTTGACGTGATGGTAATTGCACCATGCACTGGCACATCACTGAGCAAGCTGGCCAATGCGGTTACCGATGGAGCGGTCATGATGGCTGCGAAAGCGACACTGCGCAATTTGCATCCGGTTGTGCTAGCGATCTCAACGAATGACGGATTGGGCCTAAATGGTGCCAATATTGCGAAACTTGCGGCAACGAAGAATATTTACCTCGTGCCGTACGGTCAGGATGCCCCTGCCGCGAAGCCGAATTCGCTTGTTGCCCGCATGGAACTTATCAAAGAAACGTGCGAGGCAGCGCTAGATGGACGGCAGCTTCAGCCCGTACTCGTTGAGAAATTCCGTTATATGAAATAATATTTTTCATAGATGAATTCTGTGCATCCCTGCATAGACAACATGTAAAGGAGTGGGAAGATGGAGAATCAAAAAGGATATCATGTAGCAGTCGTAGGCGCTACCGGCGCAGTAGGAGAGCAAATGCTTAAAATGCTAGAGACGCGGCAGTTCCCGCTCGCTTCTCTTAAATTGTTGGCTTCTGCTCGTTCAGCAGGTAACACTGTTCAATTCAAAGGACAGGACATTGTGATTGAAGAAGCAACACCAGAAGCGTTTGAAGGTGTACAGATTGCCCTGTTCAGCGCAGGTGGCAGCGTGAGTAAGGCGCTTGCTCCAGAAGCAGCAAAGCGCGGTGCCATTTGTGTAGATAACACAAGTGCATTCCGTATGGACCCGAACGTTCCGCTTGTTGTGCCGGAAGTAAACCCGGACGCAATGGCAGATCACAACGGCATCATTGCTAATCCGAACTGTTCAACGATTCAAATGGTAGCCGCTATTGAACCGCTTCGTGCTCGCTATGGACTTGAGCGTATCATTGTGTCAACGTATCAAGCTGTATCCGGTGCAGGTGCCAAAGCGATTCAGGAACTGAATGATCAGACGAAAGCCATTGTGAATGGCGAGGAAGTAAAAAAAGAAGTCCTTCCAGTAGGTTCCCTGCCGAAGAAGCACCAGATCGCATTCAATGTCATTCCACAAATTGACACGTTCCTCGATAACGGGTTTACGAATGAAGAGATGAAAATGGTGCGTGAGACAAAGAAAATCTTTAGCGATGAGTCGATTGCAGTGGCAGCAACATGCGTGCGTATTCCGGTTGTTAAAGGCCATTCTGAATCCGTCTATGTAGAACTGAAAGAAGACTTCGAACTTGAAGACGTACGTCGTCTGCTAGCGGAAGCACCGGGCATCGTGCTACAGGACAATCCGGAAGAACAAGACTATCCGATGCCAGCTGATGCGGCAGGTAAAATCGAGACATTCGTAGGTCGCCTGCGTCGCGATCTCGATAATCCACGCGGCTTGCACATGTGGATCGTTTCAGATAACCTGTTAAAAGGCGCGGCATGGAATGCCGTACAAATTGCGGAGGAGCTTGTTGCACGCAATTTAGTATAAGGAGTTTTGCAGCATGAGAATTCTGGTACAAAAATTCGGCGGTTCGTCTTTGACAACCGCCGATAAGCGTGAACGCGCTATCGCACACATTCGGCGGGCGCTTGATGAAGGCTTTCGGGTGTGTGTCGTCGTGTCCGCGATGGGACGCAAAGGCGACCCGTATGCGACCGATACACTGCTTAGTCTCATTCGAGAGAACGGCAATGCGCTCGGAAAACGCGAGACGGATATGCTGATGAGCTGTGGAGAAATCATTTCGGCAGCTACGATGGCAAGTATGCTCAACGCACACGGGGTAACAACAACGGTTCTAACAGGAGGCCAGGCCGGCATCCTGACGAACAATGACTTCACGAATGCACAGATTGCGACCATTAATCCAGAACGCATCATTCGAGAACTAGAGCAAGACAAGGTCGTAATCGTTACCGGATTTCAGGGAAGAACGACCGAATGGGATACGACAACACTGGGCCGGGGCGGTAGCGATACATCCGCGACAGCACTCGGTGTGGCCTTGCATGCCGAAGTGGTTGATATTTTCACCGATGTAGAAGGCATCATGACAGCAGACCCGCGCATTGTAGAAGAGGCACGTCCGCTCTCGGCGATTACGTATACGGAAATCTGTAACATGGCCTACCAGGGAGCGAAAGTGCTGCATCCACGCGCTGTGGAAATTGCGATGCAGACGAATACACCAATCCGCGTCCGATCTACGTTCTCCGATGAAGAGGGAACACTTGTGACAAGTGTAGCGGAAGCGAATCGGATCGCCGGGGAAGTAAATGATCGTCTCATTACCGGTATCGCACACGTATCCAACCTGACACAGGTAAAGGTTATGGCCAAAGAAGGTCAGTATGACCTGCAGATGAAAGTATTCAAGGCGATGGCAGAGAATGAGATTAGCGTTGATTTCATTAACGTGAATCCAATCGGAGTTGCTTATACAATCCATGATGAAATGGTCGATAAAGTTGTGACTGTTCTCAATGAGATGGGGTATGAGCCTAAGCTTGCACGCCATTGTGCGAAGGTGTCGATGATTGGAGCTGGCATGGCCGGCGTGCCAGGTGTAATGGCGCGCATTGTCGAGACGCTGACAAAAGAAGATATTCAGATTTTACAGTCGGCAGATTCACATACGACGATCTGGGTGCTTGTGCGCGAGACCGATATGGTTAGAGCCGTGCGGGCGCTGCACAGAACGTTTGATTTGGATAAAGTGCGATTTTGAGGAGGAGAGTAGAAGAGTATGTTTGGCAGATTAGTCACAGCGATGGTTACCCCGTTTGACGAGCAGCTTCAGGTAGATCGTGCAAAAACAGAAGCATTAGTAGAGCACTTGATTGCGACCGGTACAACCGGACTTGTTGTAGCTGGCACAACAGGAGAATCTCCAACCCTGACAGCACAAGAGAAGCTTGATCTGTATCGCCATGTGGTTGAGATTGTAGATGGCCGCATTCCGGTTATCGCCGGAACTGGAAGCAACAATACAGCTGCTTCAATTGAAATGACAAAAAAAGCAGCAGAACTGGGCGTAGACGCGATTATGCTTGTGGTTCCATACTACAACAAGCCGTCTCAGGAAGGACTGTATCAGCATTTTAAAACTGTGGCAGAAAGCGTGCAGCTGCCTGTTATGCTGTACAACATTCCGGGCCGCTCTGTTATTAACATGACAGCTGACACGGTTGTAAGACTAGCAGAGGACGTAACAAACATTGTTGCGATCAAAGAAGCAGGTGTAGACTTAAGCCAGATGTCGTTCATTATCGACCGTACGCCGGATGACTTTACGCTGTACACAGGCGATGACAAAATGACGCTGCCATGCATGTCTGTTGGCGGTCATGGTGTCATCAGTGTTGCCAGTCACGTGATCGGAAACGAAATGACGGAGATGATTAACAAGTTTGTCGCAGGTGACATTGCGGGTGCATCCGCATTGCACCGCAAGCTGCTCCCGATCTTCGAAGGATTGTTCATTGCAGCGAATCCGACGCCGGTTAAAGAAGCACTTGCACTGCAAGGCGTACAAACAGGCGGTGTTCGCCTTCCGCTCGTTGGTCTCACTGAGCAGGAAAAAGCATACGTAAAAAGTTTATTCGCATAATAAAATGGCTAAGAAGAGTGGCATACGTCCACTCTTCTTTTTTTACATATATATTGATTGATTTGGAGATAGTAATGTGTGATAGCACTTGTTTTTTGCTTAGGAAATCATGTATAATATTAACAAGTGAATGGGTTCGGTTTTTACATTGTTTGCTCGCATGTAACTACAACTGAATATTTAGGAGGAATGAATTTGTCTAAACTAAACCAGAAAGCTCTGTCGATTTTTGCTCTGGGCGGCGTGGGCGAAATCGGCAAAAACATGTACGTAGTTCAGTACGCGGATGACATCGTAGTAATCGATGCCGGACTGAAATTCCCCGAAGAGGAAATGCTCGGTATTGATATCGTCATCCCGGACATTACGTACTTGCAGGAAAACAAGGACAAGGTACGAGGGATCCTCATTACACACGGTCACGAAGACCACATTGGGGGTCTTTCGTATGTGTTACGCCGCATGAATGTACCCGTATACGCAACTAAGCTAACACTTGGTCTCATCGAAGGAAAGCTGAAAGAAGCGGGACTGCTTGGCGAAGCAAAGTTGAATCTGATTGATAACAAATCAGAAGTACAGCTTGGATGCTTCACAGCTTCGTTCTTTAAAACGAATCACAGCATTCCGGATTCTGTAGGCGTTTGCCTGGATACTCCAGAAGGTGTGGTTGTTCACACAGGTGACTTTAAGTTTGACCAGACGCCGGTGAATAACCAGAATGCAGATCTTGCTAAAATGGCACAGATCGGTGACCGAGGAGTATTAGCCCTTCTGTCCGATAGCACGAATGCGGAGCGCCCAGGTTATACGGGTTCCGAACGTGAAGTAGGCGAGGCGATTATGGAGCAATTCCATAAGTGCAGTGGGCGCATCATCGTTGCGACGTTCGCGTCAAACATTCATCGCATTCAACAGGTTGTAGACGCTGCCGCGCGCTATGACCGCAAAATTACAGTGATTGGCCGCTCGATGGTAAACGTTGTGAACATCGCGGTAGACCTTGGGTACTTGAACGTACCAGAAGGCATGCTTGTTGAACCGGAAGAGATTAATAAGCTCCCGGCTGAACAGGTTGTCATTCTGTCGACAGGCAGCCAGGGTGAGCCAATGTCCGCTCTAACACGGATGGCACGTTCTGCACACCGTAAAGTGGATATTCTTCCGGGAGATACTGTACTCATTGCTGCTACGCCGATCCCAGGCAATGAGAAGTATGTAGCCCGTACGGTAGATCAGCTGTATCGCATCGGAGCCGATGTGGTATACGGCAGTGACATTCACGTATCAGGTCACGGCAGCGCAGAAGAACTGAAGCTGATGCTGAACCTGATGAGACCGCAGTACTTTCTCCCAATTCACGGGGAGTTCCGGATGCTTCGTCAGCACGCCATCCTCGCCGAACAGTGTGGTGTCCAACCGGAAAACATCTTCATGCTCGACAATGGAGATACTGTGGAGATTCAGAATAACCGTGCACGCTATGGCCCGAAAGTTCAATCGGGTATTGTCCTCATCGATGGTCTTGGCATCGGCGATGTCGGCAATATCGTACTGCGTGACCGTAAGCTGTTATCCCAGGATGGAATTTTAGTCGTTGTAGTTACATTGAGCAAGCAAAACGGAACAATTCTCGCAGGACCGGATATTATCTCGCGCGGCTTTGTATATGTCCGCGAGTCGGAAGCACTTCTCGATGAAGCGAATCGCATTGTAGGACAAACGTTGCAGCGCTGCATGGATGAGAATGTGAATGAGTGGTCATCACTGAAAACGAATGTTCGCGACGCGCTGGGCCGCTTCTTGTATGAGCAGACTCGCCGCCGCCCGATGATCCTTCCGATTATTATGGAAGTGTAAGGTAAACACGGAATATAGGAGCTGGAAACCCTTGATACGACTGGGTTTCCGGCTCTTTTTAGTTCTATAAAAGTACCGTTTGACCACATTTAGCATGCTAAAGCGATTTTTGTGTGGTATTCTTCATGGCAACATCAAAGTTTTGAAATAGGTTTTTCTGCATAGTAGGCAGCACATGAGCGTATGTGTTCAGCGTAATATTTACATCAGCATGCTCCAGACATTCAGATACTACTTTTGGATTTTCACCGAGCTGCAGCAATAGAGTAGCGTGTGTATGCCGTAAAACTAGGTATTAAGCTATGTATTTTTATGATCTCTACATTTAAAAAGAGGGTAGTGGGATAGATGACGATTTATATTGCACTGTTACGAGGTATCAATGTAGGTGGAAAGAACATAATCAAGATGGCTGAATTGAAGCGAACGTTTGAAGCAATGAATCTGAGTCGAGTTCAAACGTATATTCAAAGTGGCAACGTTCTCTTCGAATCGGAAGAGGAGAAAGAATCGTTACGCAGGCGGATCGAACATGAGATAGAGGCGGCTTTCGGTTTTGTAGTAACAGTTGTTTTAAGAACGGCCGAGGAGCTGAAAAGGATTGTCGCAAATTGCCCGTTCTCGGAAGAGGAAATCTCTGAAGCTAAGGCATCGTCCGAAGGAGAGAGCCTATATGTCTCGTTTTTGCTTGAAGAGCCTTCGCAGGAAGGGATTGAGCGGCTAGAGGCTTTCAAAAGTAACGGAGAAGAGTATCGAATTGTGGGTCGAGAGGTCTTCCTTTTATTCAGTCATAGTATACGTAATTCTAAGCTTGCCAACAACCTTCAGAAGCTAGATGTCCCAGCGACCGTACGCAACTGGAAAACGATAAACAAGCTCGTAGTCCTGGCAAGTGCAATGGAGAGTTAATATTTAAGCAGAAACGGAATTGAGCTTTATACTGCCGACTAGAATCAATCGTTCAATAAACAAAACCAGTCTAAAACTTTATTTTCAAGTTTTGAGGCTGGTTTTGTTTTCTTTGGAAATCTAACACATTACAATTATTCTATATGGAGTGGTTTGGGCTGGTATACTTCTTGTGGTAGGACCGTAGATAACAATTAGATTTCTGTTTGCAGGGTTTCGAGTAAAGACCTGATTGTTTGTCAGTAAGATTTGAGTATGCTGGCTAATATTTAATTTTAAAGTGCCATCGCTACTCATCAATTGACTGTCGAAATAGTCTACCTTTACATTTTGATATTGTGTATCCTTTGCCATAACAATAGCTTGAAATTGTGGTGGGTAAATGAGAGGTGCAGGTGCATTTGCATCATAATATCCAGTTACCCTATCTCCTAATGTCATCGTAACATGATCTACGAAGTAAGTAGTTGGTGTCACAACGAAATTTATAAGATTTCCCAATCCATCTTGTAAGGACATTAATTTATAACATCCTGATTCGTCATTTTCACTTATTTTAAAATCACTAATCATGGTTATAGTTCCATTAAAATACAGAAAATTATGCATATTTATTCCTCCTTTGGGATGTATGATTATCAAATATTCTGTTTTAACTATCCCTCCAAGTATGCCATAAATTATTTTGTTCCTTTTGCTACGTGTATCCCCTGTATAACTTTCTGTGTAAAGACCTATTCTAATTAGTTTTATGATGAAAGTCTAAAGGGTGTTACAATATCAGGGGTTTTATGTAATTTATATTAAAAAGCCCTTTTCATAGGGGTTCAGGTTGTCGAGAAAGTCTCGGCAGCTTTTTTATGAATAACGTTATGATTGAGTTAGCGTAACAGTATAACGAAATAGTCGCTTAATCTAATGCCGTTTCATTGGTTGACTTGTAACGTTAAAACTTAGTGTCATAGTGAAGGATAATAATTCCTTTTGTCGAACATATTTACAGGAGGAAATAGATGGTATTGAATGCTTTAAAGTTTACGACAGATACAAAATCGTTTAAAGAGTGGTATGTAGAGGACTATGGTAAGGGAGAAGGAGGCTGGCGGTTTGATTACAAGAGCGGATCGTATATGCTGTTTTTCTCTGCGAATACCAAAAACGAGAAAATAAATAGCATTGAAATTAGCAAATACAATCCAGGTAATATGCTGGATTAGACGAAAAATAATAGGGGGAGAATAATGAAAAAGCCAATCGGGAAGCTATCTTTAATTTTTCTGTTAGCAGTCATATTGTTTCCAATTATAGCAGCGAACAGGATAGTGGAAGCCGGAACAAACACAACATTGGTAGATAATATGAAAAAGAAAAGTCGTCAGTTTTTTACTATGAAAGATGCAAATGGTAAACCGTACACCGTTTATATTTTTTCTAATAATGAAAAAAAGAAGGTGACAAGCAAAGATCATACATGGGCAGGAGCAAGTGAGGGGGATATATGGTATACAGGTGATTATCAAATGGCTTTACAAGATAAGAGCCTGATAACTCTTCAGACACAAAGCGTAAAAGGATACGAATTTAATTATACACGGAAGATGATATATGTTATTCCATCAAAGAGTGTAGGGCAGCCAGATATTCTTTCGTTCTCTACAACAGAGTGTTCAAATTGCAGAGAAGCAAGGATGTACTACATAAAAAATGGTCAAATAGAAAAAGTTAAAGTAAAAACTGATGGTGAGATGAGTGACAGGCTATTCTATACAGAAAAGCCGAAGGTAGTCAGTAAAAACTTGTATCAATCAGTTACTCTTACTAATGCAGAGGATATTGGTGCTCATTTCAATACGTACTCGTTTAATCCCGAAAATGGGGTTATGACACTGACAAAAACAAAAAGTTATTTAGGCTATTATGCTGATGCAAAATGGAGATCTATTTATGACAAATGGAGATCTGACCCTAATTATATAGTCAAGTAAATATAACCTATTGATAAAAGCCAACTTTTCGGGTGAACCGAATGGTTGGCTTTTATAATTTCAGCTGAGCAAAGGAGTGCTTCAGGCAACGATCTTGATCGGCGATACAGTTTATACACATGCATGGGAGATTGCGAATGTACTCGGCTATCAGATTGGACGGGATGGAAAGACTCAAACAGCTAAACTGTCCCAAGGTAAGTAAAAGTGTAAGTTCTGGCTATATGTGCCCGGTTTTTCTTATTTAAATCACGAGTGCTTCATATAATTGATGCCCAATTTTTGCAGAACGAGTAGCAAGACAGATCGTTCGTGTACTTTCAAAATCAGTGATAGGCAAAGCGAACAGAGGAAGATGTCCAATATATTTTGCGACGAGTTCTGGCAAAATAGTAATTCCTGTTCCTGCCGCAACAGAACCAAGAATATATTGCTCAAATGCTACTTCTGCTACAATATTCATCTCATAACCAAGATGTTGAAAATGTTTCGCAATATATTGTCGCGTGCTGCATTGGTCAGGGTGTATGACGAGTGGCTCCTTATGAATATCTGCAATCGTAACAGAACTGCGACCATGGAAAGAGTGAGCCAAAGGGAAGATCGCATAATAACTCTCAGTAAACAACTTATAGCTTATAAGTGGCTCCTGCACATAATGCGACTCAACAAGAGCAGCGTCTAGTTCTCCTGTTTTTACAGAATGAACAAGATTGGCAGAAGCATGTTCGATAGTAATCTGGATAGGACGCTGATTGAGATGAAGGTCTTTTAGTCGAAAAGGTAGATAATAGGAAGCCAAGCTTGGTAAGGCACCGATCTTGATATTTGGACTGTCTTGGAATTGTTGTAACTCATGTTGAATGATCGTAAGTTCAGATAAAACGGGAGTAATTCGTTTTAGAAAAAACTTCCCGGCTTCTGTTAATTCTACCCCTGTAGAGGAACGTTGAAACAGTAATACACCGAGCGATGTCTCTAAATTGTGGATTTGTTTGCTAATTGCAGGTTGGGAAAGATTACGCTTTTCGGCAGCTTTAGATAAACTTTTATGCTCCGCTACGTCTATGAAACTATGCAGCCAGTCGTTATTCATATGGATCCCTCTTTGTTCTAACGATTTGTTATAACCTTAAAAGAAACGGGAATTTCAAATCATGTTTAATCCCTGATAAGCTTTTTGATAAGTTCAGTAGTACAAAATTATATCATATCATTGGGATCAGGAGGGTTGACATGAAGTCGCATCCATTATGGAAGGGTGTTTCATTATGCTTGATTACAGGTATAGCATGGGGAGGACAATTTCCTGTAGCCGGGAGCATACTACAACACATCAATCCATTTTATTTTGCGTTAATTAGATACGGAGTGGCCTCTGTTCTATTTTTATTGTTATTGCTGTTTGCGGAAGGTCCTGGATCATTTCGGCTAGAAGGAAAAGGGATAAAGCTATGGATTTTAGGGTCCATGGGATTTGCAGCATACAATTTTCTTGTGTTTCCCGGACAGAAAATGGCTGGGGCATCGGGAGCGGTGTTAACTTCTGTGATGATGGGATTTTCACCGCTCATAAGTGTAATGGTCATCATGGTATATAAGAAGATAAAACCACCTCTTTTTACAGTTTGTTGCATATGTACAGGTTTTATCGGGGTATTTATGGTGGTAACGAAAGGGGACATCAGTGGGCTTTTATCCGCAGGTGGGAATGGTATGTCATTCGTACTGATTCTTCTTGGTGTTATTTGTTCGGTGATTTACACCATTGGGGGTGGGATGTTTTCCGGATGGTCTTCGCTTCGTTATACTGCACTGACTTGTCTGCTAGGAACAGGAACAATACTGGTTGTGGTTGTACTAGGGACATGGATAGGAGTGCTAGCTGTTCCTCGTGTAGATCAATTGCAAGCGAATATCTGGTCACTCGCCTACATGATTGTGATTGCTGGAGTTTTAGCTTTTCTTTGCTGGAATGAAGGAAATAAGATTCTTTCCCCCATAAATGCGTCATTATTTATAAACCTGGTGCCTATCGTATCTGTTATGATATCGGTTATTCAAGGATATGCGATTCGATCAATTGAGATCATAGGGGCAAGCATAACGATTTCAGCTTTGTTTTTAAATAATTTATATCAGAGGAACGGGACGAGAATGGTAGCACTAATGAATGGGGTAAGAGGTAAGAAAGGTTGAGAAAAAGGTGAGAAGTCGTAAAAGACTCTCACCTTTTTTATTTATACAGTTGATATGTATAGTCTGACTGTATAAAATAAAACTATACAGTTTGGCGATATAGTTGAACGATATAGTGAGGTGGAGTGAGATGAATAGACATAAATTATTGCCATTAACCGAAACGATGAGTTACATTATGCTGGCATTGCAAGAGCCTGCACACGGCTATGTCATTATGCAAAAGGCCGAGGAAATGAGTGGCGGTGACGTACGGCTTGCTGCTGGAACTTTATACGGTGCGATTGAAAATTTAATGAAGCATGAACTGATTGAACGTGTCGAAACAGAGGATGCCCGAAGAAAAGTCTATGTTTTAACGGACAAAGGAAGGGAAATTTTACAGCTAGATATGCAAAGAATGCAGCATATCATCAATGTTTACAGAGGAGGAAATATAAATGAAGAAATTTAAGTGGTTTGTCGATATTCGTAAAGAAGAAGCTTGGCTTAATGAGCAACTGAAAAAGGGCTATGAATTGGTAAAAGTAAGTTCGTTAGGCTATTATCAATTCCAAAAAACAACGGATACGAATCAGGTCATTAAATTAGACTGTCAAAAACATTGGACAAAGGAAAAGTTAGAAACATACATCGACCTATATGAAGAGTTTGGCTGGAAACATGTTGCTGGCAGCCGATTTAGTTCTGTTCATTATTGGATCAAAGAGCAGGATGGTCATGATGAATTGTTCTCAGATTCACCATCAGCGGGCGCGATGCTGCATCGAATGGCTAGCTATTACTTTATGATGTTCGCAGCATTGTTGATCCTCATTCCTTCAGAAGGTGGAAAACTACTCTATTTGAATCCAAAGGCTGCTTACTTAACACCAGGATTATGGGAAAGACAAGGGAGCCATTTTGTTCAGTCCTTTTTATTTGAAACTCCGTTTGCCTTCATGCGTTTCGGTTCTACCTGGCTGTTAATCATCATGACAGTATTCTTTGCAATCAAATATACGAAGTGTAAAAAACAAGAAAAAACATTTGTTGAATAAAACAAATCCACCTACAGCTTTTGTAGGTGGGTTTGTTTGGATTAAGAATGTAGACCGACTGTTGTACACTGTGGGAGTTGAAATAAAGAGCACGTTCTCTGAGTTTCCTCACTCGCTCTGCGCATCGTTCTGTTCTTTATACGGAATAATGATTTGAACGGTTGTCCCTTTGCCAGGACTCGAAATGACTTCCACCGAACCATTTACTAAATGCGCACGTTCCTTCATTCCGAATAGACCAAGATTTGTTCCATTGGGTTTGTATTGTTTCGAGTCAAACCCTTTCCCATAATCCTCTATACTCATAATTATATACTCTTTATCATGATGAATATTTACCAGCGCGTGAGTTGTTCCTGAATGTTTAGCTATGTTCGTCAGTGCTTCCTGACATACCCTATATAGTACGGTCTCTACATTCGATTCATATCTTCGTTGTTTTTCGTCTGTTTTTAACTCAACATGAATTCCATATACCTGTCCATAGCGCTGAATATAAGAGCGGATAGCCGGAATCAACCCCAAATCATCCAAAACAGATGGCCGAAGCTCCACTGCAATTTTTCTCACCTGATCTAATGCCGTATTGGTCATCTGTTCGATTTCATCAATTTGCTCTTCCAAATCTCGGTTGTAAGATTGAGGGATCGAAATGTTTAAATTCATTTATATAGAATGGAAAACAGAAAAATAGGCTGATAAGAAGGGGCTCTCCCTTCTTTTTTTGTTTATAATTCCATCACCATATTCATCCTTCTTGTGATTTTATCCATTTTTCCTCCCACATACTTAGCTATTAAAATTTGAATCATCTCAGCAAATAAAGTATCACGTTAATAAATAATGCGCTTCGATTCCTTGTATGTGCCATAAAGACATTAAGGAGGAAGTTAAAGAGGCGATTACGACAAAACTGGATGAGGAACATAAGTTAAACATAATTTTGATAGCTAAAGGGAATACCACTGATGGTTTTTATAATTAAGGAGGAACAAGCAATGGTATCAGCTGATGAGTTTTGGGTGAATTTGCTTAAATGGTTCGAGTCAAATTCAAGAAGGTATTCATGGCGTGAAACTAAAAATCCTTTTCATATTTTAGTGGCGGAATTTCTTCTTCAGCAAACACATGTAAGAAAAGTTGAAGAAGTTTATAAAAAGCTAATAACTGAATATCCGTGCCCAAATGATTTAGCGAATGCAGAAATCGAAGACATCAGAAAAATTATACAAACTATAGGATTAGTATATAGAGCAGATAGGTTGAAAAAATGCGCAGAAATTATTGTCAGTAAATACGAAGGGAAAGTCCCATGTAATTTGAACGATTTGAAATCTCTTCCGGGTGTCGGAGATTATATTGCCCATGCTGTAATGTGTTACGGATATGGATTTCCAACTGTACCTATAGATACAAATGTAATACGCCTTTTTAAAAGATATTTCTGTTTAACTTCTAATAAACTAAGGCCTCGAAACGACCGGGTTCTAGCCGAAGATATAAGAAGTTTTTTTCCTGTAGAAAATACACGAAATGAAAATTTAGCTGTCCTTGATTTAGGAGGAACAATATGTACAGCGAATAAACCTAAATGCTCCATCTGCCCTCTTGAAAAAAGCTGTGCAAAAAAGGTGGATTAGTTTTATTTTTTTTTGAAAAATTGATAAGAGCACATACTTCTTTTATGCTGCTGCAAAAACTTGATGCTTGTACTATAATCTATATATACTTTGTTTTAAATTTGGAGGCTAAATAATGATTTTCCGAAAAGGAGAGTTTTTCAATGGTCCTGGGGGACTTGCGCTTGGAGCAAGCTGGGCTGAAGTTATAGATAGTATGGGAGAAGAATTTAGGGTAGTTCATCAGTGGTCTAATGACATTTGTGAGTATGCATGCCAAACTTATAGGAACAATATCTGCTCGGATAGACCGGAAACGGTCATTCAAGGTCCTGTTCAGGAGATAGATATTGAAAGTCTTCCTCCGATTGATGCCTTTTCCTTTGGTTTTCCCTGCAATGATTACAGCAATGTTGGGGAGAAGAAAGGAATGGAGGGAGAATACGGCCCTTTATATTCATATGGTGTGAGGGTATTAAGGCATCATAGACCTCAATGGTTTATTGCAGAGAATGTTAGTGGGCTTCAGAGTGCAAACGAAGGAAAAGCCTTTCTTAAAATTTTATCCGAGCTTGAGGGCGCGGGATACGATATTGTACCGCATCTTTATAAATTTGAAGAATACGGCGTTCCGCAGACAAGACACAGAATTATCATTGTAGGTATCCGCCGAGATTTAAATTTAAAGTTTAAGATCCCGGCTCCAACACACCTAAATCAATATGAGACAGCAGAAAGAGCTCTTACAGAACCGCCAATTGATGCAGAGGCGCCTAATCATGAATTTACTCGACATACTAAAAAAGTAATTGAAATGCTTGATTCGATTCCGGAAGGTGGAAATGCATGGCATGAAGCTATACCTGAACACCTGAGACTGAATGTAAAAGGTGCTCGGATGAGTCAAATCTATAGAAGGCTTCGTGCAGATGCTCCTGCATATACCGTTACAGGAAGCGGCGGTGGTGGAACCCACGTCTATCACTGGAGTGAATCCCGTGCATTAACAAACAGAGAGCGTGCAAGACTGCAAACATTCCCGGATGATTTCGTGTTTGAAGGAGGAAAAGAAAAGGTTCGCCAGCAGGTCGGTATGGCTGTTCCTCCGTTAGGTGCCAAGGTAATTGTAGAAGCTATATTAAAAACTTTTGCCGGTATACCATATGAGCATATAGAGCCTAAATGGAATATTGATGAGATGATAAAGAACTTTAGAGAAGAAGAAAAGAATGAAGAAATTAAGAAAGAGAAAGAAGAAGGGCAGATCGCTCTTTCACTCTCAGAAGTATAAGAAACATCAAAAGGCCTCCTTCAGCTTTAAGGAGGCCTTACGTTTATATACTGCTGTACTGAGTGGTACAGTGTTCTAATATGGAGTTAAGTGTGGCTTTGAGATTGCTCCAGGAAGACATGTAAACCTCTTCTCCTTGTATAGGAAGTGGCTCTTTCATTCCGGACCAACCAACTAAGATGCCCTGCGGCTGAAGGGTTGTATCAAGGAAGTTTTCATAGTCTTTTAGGTAACCAAACAGTTTATAAGCTCCATCCACTAGATACTGCCGGCTCTTCGAACGCTTTACTTCGATGATGCAGTATTTTTTTATTTGGTCTTTTTCCCACTCTAAGATGATATCTGGACGTCTAAGTTTATCGCTCAGTCCATATTTCCTCATTAATTCGCTGTACTTACTGGCACGCGTAAATGCCTTAGGAACTCCCTGATAGTAAATTTTCAGTGTTACACCATCTTTTTTCAATACACTCACAATATTAGAGCCACTTCCGATCAAGCTTACTTTTCGTTCAGTCCATCCAGCATTTCGTGCCGAATTAATAACAGAGAACAGCACAGCAATTTCATACAGGGTATTTCTGTCGAGTGGCTCCAGGATTTGATTAGAAAGTTTCTCTTTTAAAAAAGAAGCAGGATGTTTTTTATACTGATAGAAATTCTTTGCTGCAAGAGCAAGCTCACTGTACATAGCTCCACGAACTCGTTCCGTACTTTCAATAAGCCTCTCAGATAGATCGTGAAGTTCCCCAATCTTACGAATATAAGGATTTCTGAGCAGTTCAGAACATTTTTTGGTTAATAAAGAAGCAGTATAACTCCATTTTTGTTTTTTCTGGTCACTGAAGTTCAACTGTTCTTCTTCAATTTCTGCATCGGATATTGATTGAGAAATGGCGTAAATTTGTTTTAACAGAAAAAGAAGGACGCGATTTTCAGGCAAATCAAATACAGAAGATCGCTGACTGTAAACGAACAGGGAAGGATCTAGACCGTTGAAGTAGCGTGCAGTATATGTACGTCCCCATTGAATCTGTCCCCTGATTTCTCCTCGTTTGGTATGTACTTCCCTAACCGAAACTTTTGACAGCCGATTTAGAACAGCAGGAGCGGTTTCATAAACCAGTCTTTTAACTTCCGGAGACAATATAAAATGAGTGTCCAGAAGTATACGGAAGTTTTTAGGTGAAAGCTTCGTCAGCTCTAAAAAGATTTCTTCAGAAGATGCTGATAAGGAAGCATTGTTTTGGATAAAACGCCAAAGCTGTCCGCTGACAGTGCGGACTATTTCTTTATGGGTTTCTTTTGACCAGCAGTCGGCTTGATGATTAAACATATACCATGCACCTATTCTATGTCTTCTTGCGAATCTTCTACTTCGTCTTCATCAGCAAACGATAAATCTTCATTAATAGAATCAAAAGCGTTCCTGGACATCTCAAAGAAATCAGTCAGGTAGCGGCTGAGCTTTGTGCGCTCTTCTGGTGAGAGAAGAGAAGACAGTTCTTTGTAAAAATTCTTAATTTCGCTGGTTGTGAGTCCCTCATATTGAGGAAGAATCGAACTGCAGAGTCCCTCTATTCTGCCGGTCTCATTTGAAATCTTAATATACTCAAGAAACTCCAGGAGAACGGCTGGACCGATTGGTTTTGGTGAACAGTCAATAACCTTCCTAACAAAGTCCTTATTCGTGTTCTGTATTCCTTTAGCATCAATGAGTGAGTGCATATATACGGTTCCTGGAATGGGAATCTCGATAAATGCAAAACGTCTCATAAAGGCGTAGGAAAGAGAAAATAAGCTGTTTTTGTCAAAAGTATTCATAGTAGCGATGATACGCCAATTCTTTCCGACATAGTATGTGCCGGAAGCAGAATCATAATAGCTTTTCAGGCCGCCGTAATTTTTAATGCTGATAAGCTGGTCAGAAGCCTGACTTTTGAAAGGAAGCTGAACATCTTTACCGGACAGCACAGTGAAAAGCTGTCCAAATGCTTTATCGGCTTCTGCACGGTTAATTTCATCAATGATGAGCCATTTGTCCTCACGGATGCTTCTAAGGAAAATACCCTCCTGAAAAACAAGCTTTCCATCATTATCAGGCATATAGCCGCCAATTGTATCGAAAGTGCTCCAATCAGCAGTAGCCGTAGTAATTAAATAACCACTAGTAAATTGTGTTCTTATTCCTTCCTGAGAAGCTCTTTCGGCAATTTCTGTTTTTCCTGTTCCAGGAGGACCGATGAGAATTAAATGTTTTCCGATATTAACGTAGTTGCGCAGTGTCTCTAAGGGATGAAGCTCCATTTCGAAACTGCTTTTTATTGCGGCTAAGTCTGGATCGAACGTCTGTGAGAATTCAATACCACTGTATTGTTCCTCTGATTCAGAGATAGTAGTAGGTAGCTGCCCGAAATAAAGAGTTTGTGGAATGAGATATTCCATCTGATCCTTGGCTTTGATCATAAACTTGTTGTCAAAGATAAGGGCAATTTCCTCTTCCAACTTCGGGTATTTATCCAGGATGGCACGAACGAGGGCAAGAGCTTTGATGTACTCTACCTCGGAAATAGCTTGGTTGGGCTCCCACTTTGTCATAGGTCCAATACCTATGGTGTTGTAAGCATCTGCGTAAGAAAGTAGATCATGTCTGCTGAGAGTGGTGTTTAAAAGCACTTCAACACTGATTTTTATTTTGAAATTTTTTTTATAGTAGCCAATATCATAAGGTTTTTCAACAATTCTACCTATACCAATCAAACCCGTTTCCCACGTTATCTCTGCTTTTGCTTTATCTCCCCCTAACACGATGAATACGATTTGGCCAATGTGAAGCTGATCTTTAAAGATGTTTAGGCCGTCGATTTCGATATTAGATTCCTTATTTAGAATAGCGCTGACTGTAGCGGGTGTTTTAGTTCTGATGCTGTAAAATGTGCTGTTTAGTTCGTTCGACTCCAGTAATCCCATTTGTGTCATAATGTATGTTTTGTCCTCTCTAAGTTAAAATTGCAGCTCTATTTGTAAATCAGATTCTTTAACAGGCATAGGTTCTTCAAATTCAAGAATCGTAAAGCTTTCCGGTAAAATTTATGTTGCTCTAGTAAGGTTATATTCATCTTGGAGCAGAGTAAATGATTCCTGTGTACCTTGAATAACATTTATTGAGTCTGAAATAAGCTGTAAAAGCTTTTCAGAAGTTAAACGATGAGGTCTAAAGTTTAATTCTAAGCCGTCAAGCGACCAGTTGCTAAACTTGAATGATTTTCATTTAACCGGATTGCTGCACCAGAGGGGACTAGTGTCGTCTGGCGTTTGAAAGGTAATATGATGCTTAGTGCCTGTAGCCCATCCACTGGGAGCGGTATCAATAGGAACAATTTGTAGTTTGTCCAAGTCAGGCTCTTCATAAATTTCGTTTATATCAAATAGCATCGGACAAGCATAGCAAACATATGTATTTTTAATAGATTTTAATCGTAACAAAGTTTCATGCTGAGATAGTCCCGTAGTTTTTTTAGGTTTTAGGGATATTTCTGAGCGATAGTAGGGAGTACGGTAGCCTTTTGGAGAGTGTGAATTCTTGTTAGTCATTTTTTTAACCAGTTTAAACTGCATAAAATAACCAGAGTAAAACTTATTTATGGAATGTTTATTGTTTGCAATAGTTGACGTTAATTCATCTAACAGGTCGTCGGTACTTAGAGCTGTTCGTGCCCATCCCTGGTCAAATCCTACCCAACCTTCTTTTCGAGGGGACGGTTTTAACATCCTTAAAAATCCAGGTCCAAAGCATGTTTTAAATGATTCAACAATAGCCTTATGAAAATGCATTTCTAACAGGGCTTCTGTAATTGCATCGCTCATGATGAATATCTCCTTAGAAAGGCAGTAAGTCTAATTCTTAATAATCGATATTAAATAGGCACATTAAAATACTGTCCGTACTATCAAATTTTAAAAAAAGGTCTAGCTTAATATCGACTCTATTAACACCTTTGTTTTAAATTATACTCATTTTCCAAGATTTATAAAGATCGGACTAGGAAAAAAGGTATAGATGAAGTACAGTAAAAAATAGGGACACAGAGATTACATGTAGCAAGTAACGAAGCAACCGCGCTAAGGAGGGGGGCATCATCACTGTCAACCCTATATTTATCACAATTGAAGGACTATTTATATACTCATTCGCAGGTGCATAATGGGGCATAGTGTTTTTTGTTATATTTTGATGAACAAATCATGCAGTGATTTGGAATAATTTCAAAAATGATAGAACTAGCTAAAAGTCTGTGTACATTATATCTTTTTCAATTTGGATGCTCGAGTTTATATTAAAAAGGCTAAAGTCAGCTATTATTAGAAACTGAAACTATACTAACTACAATGACGGTCCTCTAACCCTTATTAATTGAATTCAAAAGGAACATATAAAGAGAATATTGTAAGTAACACTCAACTTTGACTCAGAAGGGAAACAAATAAAATAATAAGTAACTTAGAGGCTGAGCAGTTACTCAATTTTAAATTAGATCAGACATTTAAATATTGTCCGATATGTATGATAAATAGATTGGTACTATATAACAATTTATTTTTGAGAAAGAGGTGAATATAAAATGATTATTAAGAATTTAAAGATTCTTAATAAAGGGATGTCCATGGATTTACCTGATTGGATGAATTTCGCATTCCGATTAGGTGCATTTATAAATGAACATGGGATTAAGTATAAAAAAACAATGAAAATAATACTTTCTCTTCCCAGTGAACAATTCTTTTCTGTGTTAATTGCAATGGGGATAGCGGACAAGGCTTTTTCTATTAATAAACAGATGAGATCAATTAGAAAAAAAGTCCTAAGTTTAGAAAAAGGAAGCCGAATTATCTATCGAGATGAAGAGTCTTCTAGAAAAGCCTCAGTAATTTCTGTAGAGCCAAGTCCTGTATTTGAAAATGAAATGATTCTTAAAATTAAAGACAGAAATATTGAAAGAGGTATTCCTGAAAGACAATGGATGGACAGGGTTACGTTGCTAGATGAAGAATTCGATGAAATCAAAAGGACGAGAAAAGTAGGTAAAAACCAGAGGTTAGGTTTGGATAGCAGCCGTTTGTTAAAAGCGCTGTATTCCCCTAGTCAGTTACATAAAGTTGCTTTTTACCCGGGAGATACTTTTTATTTAATTGGAAATCCCGCACAAATAACGGAAACAATGAATGAAGAAATTTTTTTCTACAATGGGGTTCGCGGCTCGATTGCGGATTTTCTTTATTTAGATAACAGCAATAGTTATACAAATGGAAAATTATTTTCATCGCAAATGAAAAAAAATGATGTTGAGATAAATGTAGAAGTACCAGTTATTTATTCAGATCTACATAGTTTTTTGAAGCAAGATAAATATTTTTCCGAAAATCCGAAAATTATTTTATCGGGTAGAACTGATAACGAAAACAGACTGCATGAGGCAAGGGAAGACTTGAAAAGGAAGATATTTCAGGATAACCATAAATTTGTTACTGAGGAAATCGCCGAATATCTAAAATCCACTGAGACCTGCGTACCTTGCGGAGTTGAGTTCTTTGCTTGGAGGTAATAATTAATGAAATTTAGTAGTGTATTAGATTTATATAGTTTAGAAAAGAGTATTGTTTTATTTAAACATGTAAAAAGTGACCAGTTATTACCGTTAGCTAATAGTATTGAGAAATTTAGAGTGGAAACCCAGAATAGATACGATAATGATGAACATTTGATAGAGGTTTTGAACTTACTAAAGAAAGTATTTTTTAAGTTAGCAGGCAGTTTGCTACCGTATAACAAAGTTGTTAATAAGGATATTGAGGATCAGATTCTTTCTAAATTCCATCAAATTAAGAACAGTTACCCTGATCTATTTTCAAGTGTTGTAATTCAAATAGCGAAATTATTTAAGCAAGTGATAGAACAAACATTTAATAATTTGTGTGATTACATATATGAGTATATTAATAGCAGGGCAAAAGCAGGGTTAAAGGTAGCGATTGTCACAAAAAGAGCGATTTCAATTGAGGAAAGACAAATAATTAACAATCAATTGAAATCCTTTGTAAAGATGAGCTATTTTACTGAGAACAGCTTTAGAAAAGATATTGAAATCTTTGATGAGGTTATTTACATTGGAAATCCAACTTATTTTGGTGAATATGTTAAAAATACATTTAAAGGAAGGTTCGTTACGTTTATATCCTACGATATTTTTACAAATTCTTTAAGTCCCAAAAAAGTATTTGAAGATATTGAGAGAAAAAGTATATATAGCACACTGTATGAAAATGTCTCTTTTGGGGAGTCACTAGAAAGGAAAGGCAATATTGATTTAGAACAAGATGGATTATTACATTCGGCAGTAAGCAAATTCTTAGAGGAGCAGGAAACTAACATAAATGATAGTTCTCAAGATGCTGTTGAAGCATGTGTTGTGTATTTAGAGAATGATCGCTTTTTATTTGCTCCAATAGACTCAAAAATCCGTGTTTTTTCACCACATGAAAAAAGTAATTTAATTAAACAAATAAATTTTAAAGACATAGAGGAGGATGACTATATTGTTATTAGGAATGATAGGGATACCAAGTTGATTGCAGAAGTAGCTGACCAAGACATTTTAAAAACAAACGCAAAATATTATAGAAGTCTCCAAAATAAATGGAAGAATAAATTACGCTTCAATGTTCAAAGAAAAGGTATGAGAAAAGTAAGTGATATATTAATTAATAAATATCATATAAATACTGCTTCATTGGCTTCATTAAGATCTTGGTGTAATGAGGATTCTATTTGTCCAACTGAACTTCCTAAAATCCTAAAGGCTTTAAAGTACGATGAGAATAAAATAAAAGAAACGCATGAAACTATGAAGACAATACAGAGTGCACATAGAAAAGCAGGGAGAATTATTTCGGAAAAACTAATGAATGAACTGTCAAGTGATATATTAAAAGAATTACAAGAAAAAGGTTTTTACACCTTTATGTCAAGAGAGTTCAATGGAGCTTCATTTAACATTGAAAGAATTGTTTCAATAGATCGTTCAAAACACTTAATTGCACCATACAATCTTATAAAACCCATGAATATAGATTAATAAGAAAGGGATTATAACTATGGCTATCTCTTTAGAAAAATCACTCTATAATCGTCAAAAAGTAATAGATAATGTTAAAGAAGAAATAATCGGCCCTGGACAAATTAGGGACCACTACACAAAGTTTAATCCTATTGGTTCCACAACTTTTGAATCGAGAGAAGAATTATACAAACCTTACTATTGGGAAGTTGGCGGGATAAAAGAAGAAATACTTCAAAGAGAAACTCCGACTCAGAGATATGTTAGTGGACATTTGTTTCCATTAGGTACAAGCGAAAATGATGAAGCGGCCCTTGAAATTTTAATCGGTAAAGAGTCTAATGAGATTCAGGATAACGAGGAGATAGATAAGTTATTTGAGCATAAGGAAGGACTAGAGACAACTGAAGATTACGGTGAGGTAGAATTATTTCCTCAAAAAAGTGATTTTATGCCTTCAACCATGGGATTAACATTTTGTGTTGATAAAGATCTTCCAGAATTAAAAGTTAGGATAGAAGGAGGAACTTATACGCCGCATAATGTGAGGGTAAAAGGAGAGAGTAATACTGTTCAATGGTGGCTAAGAGAGACGATTGAGGGTCTATGGGATTTACCGTTAAATGAACTTATTAACCAAAGACAGTTGGAAAAAATGGTTGATATGAATAATAAAAAAGGAGAAAGGATCAGCCAGTATCAAATTAAATTTCAGGCGCGTCTTCGTGAGGTGAACGATAAAAATATCATAACAATAAGCGTTACAAATCAATCGAAAGTTCCAAAACTTAATGGACAACAATTAATTTTGTTTCAAGCAGTAATGAGTATCAGTACTCCTGAGAATTACGCGTTTTCTGTTTATCCAAAGCAATATCAAATGAAAAAGATATTGAGTGAAGAAGAGGCTTCATCTGAACTTCTTTATCGGAACGAAGGAGTATATGCTTTTGGTCATGGTTGTGCAGCACATTGGAAACAAAATTATTCAAATGTTCAGCAAATTAACACTACCTTTATGCCAGAATATGAAACACTTAGTATGACACCGAACGTTTTTATAAAACAAGGAGGGAGGGAGGTAGAGCTTGAAATTAAAATGAGTGACTTAGCAGGCCTTTCCTCTAATACACATCCTAAAGAAATTTTACAACCTCTGATTGACGGGTACAAAGATTGGATTTCGTCTAAACGAAAAGAAATAGTTAAACTTCCAGAACCTTTACAGAGTGTAGCAACCAAACATATGGAGCTATGTGAAGAAAGTTTAAATAGAATGTTAAGAGGTCTTGAGTTGCTTCAGGACCCCAAAATTTTGGAGGCCTTCCGACTAGCGAACACAGCTATACTTTTACAACAAGAAAACGGAAAGGTAAAACGTTTCGGTCGAGTTCAAGACAAACAAATTGTCTTCAATAAACTTATTAGAGATAGTGTATCAGATGAAAATATTCTTAAAAACGCAAGTAATACATGGAGAGCGTTTCAAATTGCTTTCATTTTGATGTCTATAGAATCACTAGTAGATGAAGCAAGTGATTCTAGGGAAATTGTTGATTTGATTTGGTTTCCCACCGGTGGAGGTAAGACGGAAGCCTATTTAGGTGTTGCTGCTTTTCAAATGATTCTTAGACGTCTTAGAAATCCTATGGATGCAGGCGTAGATATCATGATGAGGTACACTTTACGTCTCTTAACCGCAGACCAATTTCAGAGGTCTTCTAGGTTAATTTGTTCCTTAGAGTATTTACGGAAAAAGAGTCATAGTAAACTAGGTGATCTGCCGTTCTCGATTGGAATTTGGGTAGGTTCCAAAACTACACCTAATAATAATAAAGCAGCCAAAACAGCTCTTAGTAAACTTCAAAAAAATGAAAAGAATGCTCCGCAATTTATTGTAAACAATTGTCCATGGTGTGGTGCTCATTTAGGGTATTACGAAGATAAGGGTAGTAAGAAGAACCCTTACTTTGGTTATAAAATTTCGGATAATGATAGGTTGACAATACATTGTCCGGATAATAGTTGTGATTTTCATGATGAACTTCCAATTTATATAGTAGATGAGACCATATACCAAAAGAGACCTACCTTCTTAATAGGGACAGTTGATAAGTTTGTTCAATTGGTTTGGCAGCCTAAAGCAAGAGCATTGTTTGGGATTGATCAAGAAGGAGCGAGATTTGTTAATCCTCCATCGTTAATAGTACAAGACGAATTACATTTAATTTCAGGACCATTAGGTACACTTACAGGGTTATTTGAAACCCTGGTTGAAGAACTGTGCCTAAAAAATGTAAATGATAGGATTATTAAACCTAAAATAATTGCTGCTACTGCAACTATAAAACAATTTGAGGAGCAAGCGCTTGCTTTGTTTGGTAGGAAAAAGGCACGTTTGTTTCCGAGCCCAGGGTTGGAAAGCGAAGATTCATTTTTTGCAACTCCAGCGATTAATAAAGAAAACGGCAAACCAATGCCCGGAAGAAAATATGTTGGAGTTTATACAACAACCGTTCGTATCATGATGTCTCAAGTCATGACCTTTTCGTCTATTCTCCAATCTTCTACGGAAATAAATGAGGATGAGAGAGATCCATACTGGACATTACTAGCATTTTATAATACTTTACGTGAGCTTGGTGGAGGATTAACTTTATCGCAAACTGACATACCTCAATATTCCGGGGCCATGTCAATGAGAAAGGGTACTCTTAAGAATATTAGATATACTAATAACGTTTTACAATTATCTTCAGGAAAACAAAGCCATGAAATCTCCAAAACTATTGATGACTTAAAAGTAACTTATAACTCTAGTATGGAAAAAGAAAGAGACACTACTATCGATTTGTGTTTAGCATCGAATATTATCGAAGTAGGTGTGGATATTGACCGACTTTCTGTTATGGCAATAGTAGGTCAACCTAAAATGACTGCACAGTATATTCAGGTAAGTGGGCGTGTAGGACGTCGTTGGTGGGAGAGACCGGGATTAATATTTACTTTATATTCAAATACGAAGTCTAGGGATAAATCTCACTTTGAGCACTTTAGAGAGTATCATCAAAAGTTATATGCTCAAGTTGAATCTACAAGTGTTACTCCTTTTTCAGACTCCTGCTTGGATAGAGGATTACACGCAGTTGTTATTGGGTACATGCGGCAAGCATTAAATGATGATGTGGCAAGGACACCTGACTGGGATGAAATAAAAAAGCAATTGCATAGTAAGATTATACCTTTCTATAATCGTTTGATTGATAGAGCGAAACTTGTTGACCCAGAACAAGTAGATGAACTTAAAAGTAGATTTCTTTCAATATTGAAAAGACTTGAGCGTGGTGGATATACTGCTTGGAAAGTTGATGCTAAAGTGAATGGTTATATGTATTCAGCAGGTACAACCATCCCGCAAATTCTCAAAAGTAAAGCAGAACCGATGATAAATACAATGAGAAATGTGGATTCAGAATGTAGAGGACTTATTGCATCAATATACCAATCGGACTTAGATGATAATAGCAGTGAGAATGAAAGTGGTTGGGAGGCATTATTTTCATGAGAGACTTACCTTTGAGAAGAGGACAACTTGTTACAACTTTTGGTCCGGGTGCCTTAGTTATTAGTCCAGAAGGAGAATCAGCAATGATTGGTTCCCTTGATAAATGGTACTATGATAAAAATGAAAATCGTATTGAATCCTTTGAGGAATTTGAAATTCAAGAGCCGAGATTAAGATCCTTGTTAAAGGTAAAACAACTTTTATTGCCTCCCGATTTTAGGCCGAGTTACCAATATAAAGGTGTTGGTAAAGCGATAACCCAGACTAATACAGATTTATATATTCCATTGTTACGCTTTCCAACATGGCATTACTGTCCTGTTTGTAAAACGTTGCATCAAACATCTATGGCCTCTAGAACTAGTTGGTTGGATTGTAAAGAATGTAAAAAGCAAAGGAAAATGATACAAGTACCTTTTGTAATTTTGTGTGAACATGGTCACATCTCAGACTTTCCTTGGAGGGAGTGGGTTCATGGCGATGAAAATACAAACTGCAGAGGACTAATGAAACTTGTTTCTACAGGTGGGGCAACATTAGATTCTTTGAAGGTTAAATGTAGTTGTAGCAAAGGTACTGAAAGGTCCCTAAAGGGAATTATGTCACGAAAAACCACTTCCGATTTAGATGAGAGTGGAATCAGTGAATTGAGTAGAATGTTAAATAAAAAAACAAATGAGTTATATAAATGTCCAGGTAAAATGCCTTGGTACGGAACAGAGAATGATAAAGAAAGTTGTTCCTCCTTTCCAATAGCAGCATTAAAAAATTCTGTTAATGTTTATTTTTCTAATACAATAAGTGCAATTCATCTACCGGGAGAGCACAACATAGAAGTAGAGAACCTAATAGATATGTTTGAGAGGTATGGTATAACTTCTTCTTGGCTAAGCGATTTTGAGAAAATCGAAGATAAGATTAAGATAGCGAAAAAATTATGTCCTCCTGAAATAAATGAGTATAATGATTCTGATATTGAACTTGCAATACTATATATTGAAGGTGCAGTAGGAGAAGATCAAGAAACACCTGAACAAATTAATACTAGAAGGGCAGAAATTGAGTTAAGAAAAAAAGAATTTGAAACATTAATAAAGGAAGTAGACACTAAAAACCTAAAGGTTAGAAAGGATTGGACTAATACACAAGAATCTAATTATGACATATCGATAAATTTTAATATAATTAATAGAGTTACAAAGTTAAAAGAAACTATTGCTTTAACAGGTTTTAGTAGACTAAGTACGCGTGAAAATGAGGGTGGAAATCAAATAGGAAATGGAAAAAAGTTATTGTTTAAGGATCCGATTCTTCCAAATAATAATTGGTTACCTGCATATAAAGTTTATGGCGAAGGAATATTTTTCACTTTAAATTTAGAGAAATTAATTACTTGGGAGCAAAGAACAGACGTTTCTAGATATTTCAATAAATTAATAACTCGAATTGAAAAAAGAGGGGCAAATGTAGAAGATGCTCTACTAAAACCTAGAAATATTCTCTTGCACACCTTGTCACACATAATCATAGATGAACTCGCTTTAACTTGTGGTTATAATTCTGCATCTCTCCGTGAACGCCTTTATTTTAATGAGGATCAATGTGGTACTTTAATTTATACTTCATCAGGCGACGTTGATGGTACCTTTGGAGGACTGGTTAGAATGGGAAAGAAAGAAAGGTTCTTTCCAATAGTTGGAAAGGCTATTGATAAAGCAAGATGGTGTAGTTCAGATCCGGTTTGTTCTGAAATTGGTAAAATTTCCGGACAAGGGGTAAATAATTTTAATGGTGCTGCTTGTCATAGTTGTTCATACCTCCCTGAAACTTCATGTGAATTGAGGAATTTATTTTTGGATAGGACTCTATTAATTGATCCTCAAATGGGTTTTTTTAATATTAGTTAGCTTATTACACTTGTCCGATGTTGGTATAACCAGCATCGGACATTTTAGATCATTGTTGTTAACACCGGCATTTTTTCCTTAAAACCACCGTTTTAAAACTTCTTAGAAGGCACTATGATGAGAAATCTTCTTTTTAGCTTTTTTAACATCTTCATTTGGTGAACTTACTCTTCGAGCTTTTTTCCTGCTACGTTACGATATCATGGGTAGTTTTGTTAGCATGCTATTCCAAATCGAACCACGAGACTTTTTGTCGTTTTTTGGCGAATAATTCATGAAGAATTTTAATATATCTTGCAGGATAATAGGAGTAGTGCTAAAGTCAATGTTCTTTCTATCGTATTCTAGACTTCAAAAAGATTTCATATGAAAGATATGTATTAAGGGGTAGGAGTCGACATTTTGTTTAAAAGTCAAGGGGAGGATTATTTATGCCAACAGCAGGAGATACCTTTATTACAACGTTGAAACGAGCACATCTAGAATGGGGAGCCCACCGGTATACTAGTTCAAGGGGAACTGTATATGGGGAAGGTTACTTACAAATACCGAGACGAGAGGCAAGGCATATTGGAATTTATAACAGTAATCACCCCTATGCTCGATATACTTTTAATTGCAGTTCTGTAGATGGATTTTTACAGAATGTCACTTTAAAGGCATCGGGTTGCAGTAGAGCTGGGGATGCTTATGCGAAGCAGTTTCAAGGTAGTGGCAACTTAAAATTGCTCGGGGATTGGTTTAACTACGTAGGTGCCCAAATAGGAGATAAAGTTAGAATTAGTTGGATAAGTCCAACAGACATTGAAATTGAAAAAATATAATTGTTGTAAAAATATACTTTATGAAGTTGAAGAAATGATAGGCAGAGAACTATTTCAGCTTATTTTCCTTGATCATAGAGGATTTATGAAGGCGCCCCAGGTTCTAGAAGCAGAAGATTATACATTGGATAAAGTGTTAGATGACATAGAAATAGCAAGGCAAACTCTTTGTTTAACAGATTTCATTATATTGGGGCACCCGTGACACGCTTTCATGGCTTTGGAATATGCAAGAAAATATCCTGAACATGTCCAAAAAGTTATCTTGTTAAATTCAGCACCTACAAATAGCCAGGAAAGGCAGCATGAAAGTTGTGTATTTTTTAATGAGACGGCAAGTCCGGAAAGAAAGAGACAGTTTGAAAAGGATATTGCTTTATTAGAAAGTGACATCAAGCAGGACCCTGAACGACGATTTGTCCGCATATGTATTTGTATGGGAGCGTACAGTTTTACGATTATACATTTGACGCGGTGCATATGTGGGATGGAGTATAAACGAATATGCCAATTATTGATTGTTTGTGAGGAGAGGCGTTCGGAGAGTTAAATCTTATACAGTCACTGAACACTTTCAATAAACCAGTGTTTATTAGTTTAGGCAGATATGATTATTTGGTAGGGCCTGTTTCACTTTGGGACTCTATTGATGACACGTATAATCATGTGAAGAAAGTAATTTTTGAGCATAGTGGACATAATCCTATGTTTGAAGAACCTCAATCCTTTGATCGAGAACTAATCAAGTGGATTTGTGAGGGCAAATAAGAATTTTATATATGATTCAACGAAAGGGCTGACCCAAACGTCTAACTAGACGAATGGGTGACAGCCTCTTTTTCTTGTTTTCGGGTTCCATTCATTCCTTATCAATCGGAGAAGAAATATGATCTTCATATCGATCAAAATACAGGTGCCCATTTGTCCCCATAACAGCGTAACAAACATCAGATAGAATCAATCCGCGTTTCGATACCTCTCTTACGATCCAGTCTGTCGTCAGCTGCTGCTGATGTAAGTTCTTTTCCATAATTTCGCCTTCTATAATTAACTCAACAGGAAACCGTACAGTAGATGGTGGATTCAAAGCTAAATCCTGTATCGTTACATGACGGAAGGCTGGCTTTTTTAATACGGATAAAGTGCCATTGGTTTCGAGGATAGCGTAGTCCACTTCCTCAACATTAAAGATATCTTTTTCTCTTAATCCCTGATTTAAAGAATCAAATGTATATTTCAATTTCCGCATGTTTTGTTCTAGTATTTTGCCATTTTGTATGACAACTGTTGGTTCTCCTACTATCCACTTTCTTGCTTTACGGCTTCGTAATGCAAGGAAAGTCAAAGCCAAAGCAATTCCACTGAATATCAGCAAAGAAATGACAAAATATAAGAATTTTATTTTAATATTAAAAACTGTATTACCTGCAATGGATCCTAATGTGATCGCAGCAACAAATTGATGATACGTCATTTGGGCAATCATTTGTTTGCCAATTACGTGTGCCAGTAACATAAGTGAGAGGAACGCTACGAAGGCTCTCATCATGATTTCAATAATATCGGACATGTATAATCCCCCCTTAAAACTGGAGAATTCTCCATATTATTGTGTTACTTTGGGCAATTTTTCAAACACGTTGCTTACGATAATCCAAAGAAAATGATGGTAAAAACAAACAATCCACTGGCTTAGGCTGGTGGATTGTTTGTTTTTACATGTTAATAAAGGGTGGGAACTGGAGGACATGCGACTGCATCAAGAAATCGTGGATCAATTCCATAAAACATCCAGAATAGGCCGTTCCATCTATAACCTGAGATTTCACCGTATTCTACTCGTGTAGGATAAAACCAGAACTGATCCCCGGTAAGGAGCCACACATACGTGTACTGATGTACACAATCAATGATATAGGAAACAGTAGGTTTTGGGGGGATAAATGGTGGTGGAGGAGATGTTGGCGGTCCCTGTCGTGGCATAGATACCATTCGAATTCACTCCTTTTACATAGGCATTTACCATCTTATGTTGGAATGAACGCAGTGGATTGGGCAGATACCTATATGAACGAGATATGAACTGTAATCGGAAAGGATTTTATTCCCATGCCCCGAATAAGTATTATCAGGGAGGCGGATACTTTGATTCATCACATTGACCACTTGGTATTAACTGTAAAAGATCTAGGTAAGACATGTCATTTCTACACGCATGTACTTGGCATGGAGGAAGTTTCATTCGGTAATGGCAGAAAAGCGTTAGCGTTTGGAAACCAGAAGATAAATTTACATGAGGTCGGAAAAGAATTCGAGCCGAAAGCGGCACAGCCGACAAGTGGCTCGGCTGATTTGTGCTTTATTGCAAGTTGGCCGCTAACAAAGGTGATCAACCACTTGCAGAAGTGTCGGGTTGAGATTATCGAAGGACCTGTTAAACGAACCGGTGCTGTTGGTCCGATTGAGTCGGTGTATATTAGAGACCCGGATGAAAACTTGATTGAAATTTCAAGTTATGAAGTTTTGGAGGAAAGAGATTGAAAAAAATGGTATATTTACGGCAATTATATGAATTTGGTTATCAACAGGCCATGTCCTGTATTTTTCCTGTTTCTATTTTTGTAACCCTTGCGCTTTCAAAAGTGATTCATATACCAGGTCTGTATCGTTATGATTTCATTCTGCTTATTTGTATTCTCATTCAATATGTGATGTATAAAACAGGTCTCGAAACAAAGGATGAACTAAAAGTCATTTCTGTGTTTCATCTGATCGGACTAGCGCTTGAAATCTATAAAGTACATACGGCTTCCTGGTCTTATCCGGAGC
This sequence comes from Aneurinibacillus uraniidurans, assembly GCF_028471905.1. Lineage (NCBI taxonomy): Bacteria > Bacillati > Bacillota > Bacilli > Caryophanales > Paenibacillaceae > Aneurinibacillus > Aneurinibacillus uraniidurans. The sequence goes on from NZ_CP116902.1 coordinate 1,434,589, forward strand.
CTGCCTGGACAAAAGTGATGGGAGTTCCTCTGTATAGCGGGTTTATGTATGCCAGCGTAGCCAGCTATATGTGTCAATCATGGCGGAGACTGCACTTGCAAGTGCATGGATGGCCCAACACTGTATGGGCCGTAGCACTGGGAGGAATGATTTATCTTAACTTTTTCACCCATCACTATGTGTATGATTTTCGCTGGATCTTAACCGCATTATTATTCATTGTCTTTTTTCGTACCTCTGTACAATTCTCTTTACGGGAAGCTATCTACAAAATGCCGCTGGTGCTTTCGTTTTTGCTAATTGGCTTTTTCATCTGGATTGCTGAAAACATCGCCACTTTTTTCGGGGCATGGCAATATCCAAATCAACGAGAAGCCTGGGAGCTTGTTCACATTGGAAAAATCAGTTCGTGGTTTTTGCTTGTTGTGATTAGCTTTATTATTGTGGCGCAGCTGAAGCATTTGAAAGTAAGAAGAGTAAAAGCTTTTTATCACGAGTGTTGATGATCAAACATAATACACAAGCAAAGGGTGATCAGTACGAAACTTAGTGAAGGGCTGCTGAAAATTATGCAATTCGAGTCGTAACCGATCTGTCTTTTTAGTTTTTTTCGTCCTTATTCTTGCGCGATTTAAATAGATCGAATGCGTCCCAAAGGCTGAAGAAAAACTCTGTAACGGGGTTAAAGATCAGGCGAAATAGAACCCGAAAAAACATAAAAACAGCATGGAATATGGCTTCTAATAATTCAAGCATGTTTCACCTCTACAATGAATTCCCCATTCTAGATGACTATCCAGAGAGGGGCTCTTTGCTCTTTCTAATTGGGAATATTTTATCATGAATAGGGGATGTTTCGGACAAAGAATGCCTAAAGAGGTATAATTATGTATAGATTTGATCTTACAAGGAGATGGAGAAAATGTTCTTGGTCGTATTAAAATATATCCAACCATTAGAAAAGGTTGAAGCGTATTTAGAAGAGCATGTTGCATTTTTAAACAAGTATTATGAGCAATCCAGGTTTATTTTTTCAGGGCGAAGAAACCCAAGGACGGGTGGAGTTATTCTGGCTAATGTAAATACGGAAGCAGAAATACAGGCAATCATTAAAGAAGACCCTTTCTATGTTAATGAAATTGCCGAATATGATGTAATAGAGTTTATCCCTACAAAATACGATGAAAACTTTGAGGTATTCATAAAGAACTAACGCACCCATTGTGGTGCTTTTTTGTTTATGGCGTTCTAAATTGTGGGCATCTATGTAGAATTTCTTTCAGGAGTGATTCGGGGTTCTCATGTTCAAAAACAACTTCTTGCCATTCAATTTTTCTGCTCAAATTATTCCCTCCCCATAATGAATACTCAACGACATCTTATCACCTCAACTTTCGCAGAGCAAGCGGACTAGTTCTCAGATATCGGTTTATCGTTATGATATAGAATGTGATATTATGGAAAAAAAGCGCCCTGAGTAGAGGGCGCTGCACTTCCTGTAAGCAAGTAGTAAGCATAATTTACTTATGAGCAAAGGGAGGAATATATGAATAGAGAAAAAGATCATCCATTTCTTGCATGGATCATGTTAATTTGTACACTCCCTGGTATAGGCGTGTTTGTATTTTTCGCTTGTTTGATCAATTTTTGGGAGGCAATCAAGTTAATTTTTCTGATGCCATTTTCGTTTGCTAACCTTAGCTTCTTGCTTTCTGATTCTATTTTTTTGGCTGTGGTAGTGGGGTTTATAGGATACGGAGCGCTTTTATTATGGTTATTTGGCTTAGTCGCAGCTGTCGTCACATTGATTCGCAGATACTCCCACCTGCATGCGAAACAATGGCAAGACCGTTAGCATGCCAAGTAAAAATAATGCGCCTGCTGTTTCATACGCACCGACAAGCGAAATCGTTTTTTTCAGAAAGCCAGCTGCACTCATCGTCACAACCATCATGCCCATGAACATTGGAGTAAGCACACCGTTCACACGTCCGATGTATGCTTCTTCAGATGCTTGTAGAATGAGCGTACTTACCCCGATATGAATGCATGGGAAGAATAGGCCATTCAAAAACTCTAGTGCAAGTGTCAGGTTTAGATCAGTTGACAATCCTATGCCGCAAGCGGAAATTGCACTTACGAACATCCCCATCGCCAGCAATTTTTGCGGAGCGACTTTTTTGGCAAGTCCCATGACCAGCCCACCACCGATGAGCATCGCGAGACCATTTACCATCAGAAGCCATTGGACACTCTCTTTTGGCAGACCGAGTCGTTCCATGACAACAAAGACAGCGAGCGGCTGCAGGATTCCAACGGCAAGCCCGGCGAACAAGAAAGCTCCACTGAGCGACTTTAATACAGGGGTCCGTAGTACATAACGAAATCCGTCTACCATCTCCTGCCACACATTTTCGTCTCCTGTTTTCTCCTCGATTTGGTCAGGTGGAAGCAGTCGCAGCACGGCTGCTGATAATAAAAACGAGATACCGGTCACCCCAACCGCAATCTGAATCCCAAATCTTTGATACACGAACGTTCCTACGATCGGTCCAATAACCATGAAGATAGCCATTAGCGTTTGAAACATAGCCATACCTGCCTGCAGCTGCTTGGGAGCAACGTGAACCTTAAACAATTTCATGGCAGACGGTTGGGAAAACTGCGATAAAATCGCCGATACGAGCGTCACAAAAAAAACAGACTGCCATGTACCGAATACAAGTGTCAATAACACTGCGAATACAGATAACGCGCTTACAATGTCGCACCATACCATCGTCCGCTTCGGCGGCCAGCGATCGGCGTACGTGCCGCCGATAAAGGAAAATAGAAAAATCGGCGCAAACTCTGCGACCGAAATAAGCGAAACGGCCAATGGATCGTTGTCCGTTTTATCCATGACAAATAACAAAACAGAAAAATTGCGCACCCAGATGCCGATTTGCAGCAAAATCCCGGATAGCATAATCGTCTGTACAAATCGATTTTGAAACAAATTTGTCTTCCTAGGTATCGAATGCTCCACTTTCTCACCCTCCTATATCTGGTATCTGAGCTTTGTGCCTTAGTGATTATAGTATTCCTGCTTTCCTTTTGCAAGCTGCCTTTCAATGGACACATCAAACGGAAAGTGAGAGAATAAAAGCTATTACCTAAAATGCTCGTACATCAGGAGTTGTAAACATGCGGAATTGGAGTGGAAAAATATTCAGTTGGTTCGGGAAGGAGAGGCAGGAGGATGAACAAGCTTCAATAAGTACCGAACATCCTATACATGATCGTGAGGAAAAAGAGGAGCTTCAAACACTTTCAGATATGGAACGTGAATCAGAAACAGCAGTGTATAAGAATCGGCTGCCTCAGGTGCAGGGAAGAAAAAAGGCGCAAAAAAAGCCTGTTCGTGTGATTGGTCAAGAATTATTTCAACTGCTAGATTATCGTAATGACCTGGCTGGAGAATCAACCGATTTCCCCGACGATTATGCTCCGAAAGTTTCGTTACGTCCTCATCAAATTCAACTATATAACGTCTTACTAAAGCGTGAGGGATTGTTGATTGCCGATCAGGAGGGAGTGGGGAAGACCCCGCCGATTTTGTGCGCTCACGAGGCGAAGATACGGGCTGGTAGGATTCAACGGGGGCTATATATTACCAAAGCGAGCTTCGTACAAGATGTCTATCGTCAGGCGCAGCAGTTTACCCATTTGCGTGTTCGTATTCTCAAGGGAACGAGTGAACAGCGTATGAGTATGTACGCTGATTTTTCTACCCATCCGTATGAGTTAGTGATCATGTCATATGAACAATTCCGCCAGGATATCAACCATGTGCTGAATATCCACCAACAAAATCCGTTTGATGTGTGCTATTTAGATGAAGCACAAATGATCAAACATGCAGAGTCACAGATTGGAAAGGTTGTTCATCGACTTGAAACGAAAGAACGATACGCGATTACCGCGACACCGGTGATTAATGGTGCAGATGATTTCTATAACATACTAAAGTGGCTGCGCTGGCCTGTGACATCTAAAGTGTTTTATGCAAGTGCGGTTGTCAATATGGAATCGCTGCAAGAGGCATTGCGTACGGATATGATCCGCCGTTTGAAAACAGATGTGGTGCAGCATATTCCTTCTGTTATTCCTTATAATCTTTCTGTGGAGCTTACCGGGTTACAGAGAGAATTATATGATGCAGTAAAAAAAGCGATACCGGGTGAAAGATTTGAAGGTTTTTCATTCTATCATATTCCAACGCCGCTTGCTAAATATACCCGTCTAAGTCAGATTGTAGAGTCTGCTGAAATTGTCGGTGGGGCAGAGGGAACAGCGGGAAGCGGAAAATTGGAGATGATAGAAGATCTGGTAGAGGATATCGTTTTACGGGGCGAGAAAGTCGTGATTTTTAGTCAGTCACGCATTTTTGTAGAGATTATGCATGAGTATTTTGAAAAGTATAATCCAGCGATTCTTCATGGGGAGATTCAAAATCGGCAGCGCCAGGTGGATAAATTTATGAACGATCCGACATGCTGGGTTATGATCGGGAGCGAATCTTCTAGTAGGGAGGGCTGGATGGGCACGATTGCGAACAATGTGATTTTTACAAGCAAACCGTGGTCTCCTGCGTATGTATCCCAATGTATCGGGCGTGTCCGGCATTTCGGAGCGGAAGGGCATAAGCATATTCATGTATATTCTCTGCTTGGCGAAAGTACGGTTGATGAGAGTTTGGAGAAGCTGCTAGGTGAGGAGCAATATATGATCGATGAGCTTGTCGAAACCGGAACGAACCGCAGTGATATGCTGCGCCTTCTTATTGAAGAGGAGGAAAAAGCACACGATCCAATGGTGATAAACTAGTAAGCGTTTGAAGTATAAAAATAAATAGTAATCCAGTTGAAGATTTTGGAGAGAACAGTATGGAGGCCGTCCCGAAAAAGTCGTTTCTTCGCGACTTTTCGGAACAGCCTCTTTGTCGTTTATTGAATTGGTATTTGGACCGTTTGTTTTTGAATCGCATTCACGCTTCCATTGTTATACACAGAAACATGAATCATAGTTTGTCGGTCCTTCTTATGTTGAAACATGACTGCCATTCGTTTCCCCGAAAGTCCTTCTAATTTTGAGAATTGTTTAGCTTCATAGTTATGCGATTCCGCCCCATATAACTTTTCTAGATAAGAGACAGCTATTTTTTTTGCCTTCTCATTAGTTGGGAATTGATTTAATGTAAAGGTTTGCCCGGTTCCGATATATTCGATATCTCCCGTTTTTCCATCCAGAGTTACGGTGAATAAGCGAGTTGATTGTGCTTTGCTCTTCTGTTTTTTCGGCTCTAATGTCACGGAGAATGTCTGCTTGCCATTTTCTTGTTTAGCTAAAACGTGCGTAATCTGGAATTGTTTTGTTTCCGGGAACGCACCATGAACTTTAGCTAGGGCTACTTTCGCAGACTTTTCTAGTAAAAATTGCTTTGCAGGCATTTCTTTTTCATATCCTTGTGATTGGGGAGTTGTCTGGGGTGTATTCGTCGTAGCAGCCATCACAGGAGTAGTAGCAAGTAAACTTAGCATAAGGAAAGATGGAGTAAACTTTTTCATAACTTCCTCCTAGAGTTAAACTTCGTATTCTTCTTGATTTTAAACAAATAAGCTTTCTTTTTTATTAATCAAATCTTACAAAAGTCTTAAGTGAAGACAGATCTGTAATTTTTCCTATACATTTTTCAGTAAAATCGAAAAAATAGTATGTTTTTACCAATAAAAACGTTAAAATAAAGGTACATTCCCAAAAATATTACCATTTCTATTATTTTTTCCTACTTCTATGATCGTACTTTAAATCACTTTGCTTGATTTTAAGACTAAGGGAGGAAAGAATCATGAAAAAAGAAAAGGTTGTTATTACCGGGTATGGTATTAAGGCACCTGGTGGGTATAATGTAGATCATTTTACAGATTCGCTTATCACACAAATAAGCGCCCTGGAGCTGTTTCCAGGGCAGGGAACCGAAGGCAAAGATATTGCCTTTGGGGTTGTGCATGACAGTCTGGAGGAAATAAAGCAAGACAAGAAATATCGACGGTACCCGAGGATTAGTCTCCTGGCGATGTCTGCGATGAAAGAAGCCGTGCAAATGGCAGGAAAGAGCGACCTGAGTGGATATAGAACAGGTGTTTTCATGGGAACTGCCTTAGGAGGGACCTTAGGGTATGATGAGGTCATTACGATTGCTAATGAGAATAACTTTAAGGCGATTCCTGTAACCGGATGTGGGATCGTTCATTATCATAGTTTAGCTTCTTCGCTGGCAGAGTCATTCGGGATAACTGGGGTGACAAGAACAGTTGCCACTGGTTGTTCCGCTGCAATTGATGCGATTCAGGATGCGATCATGTATTTACATGCTGGTGAATTGGATACTTGCATTGTCGGAGGAGCGGATGCCCCGCTTTCGAAATCAGTCATGTATGCGTTCGGAAAAATAAGATGTTTATCACAAAATAAGGCGCTGGGTGAAATGGGAATACCGTTCTCAAAAAAAAGCGCAGGGTTTGTCATGGCGGAAGGAGCCAGTGTGTTAATTCTTGAGAAAGAGTCTACTGCGTTAAATCGAGGAGCCAAAATTTTAGGCGTAATAGACGAAGTAAGTACAACGAATGATGCGACCGGAATCTTTTTTTCGGATCATGAAGGGAAGCATATGCTGTATAGCATGAAGCAGGTTACGGAACGTAGACGACCTACCTATGTGAATAGTCAGGCATTAGGAATGGTCGAGAATGATCGAATTGAGGCGCTGAACCATATGCAATTATTTGGGGCAGATCTTCCGATTACGTCGATCAAAAGCATAACGGGCCATATGTTTGGGGCGAGTGCAGGAGCGCAAATGATTGCTTCCCTGATTGGCATGGAACGAAGCTTCATTCCGGGCACAGTGAATGCAGCTGCGGATGATTATCCAGAATTACCGGTCGTAGTAGATACGGTGCAGACAGAAGTTGATAGCTTTGTTGTAACGTCCCATGGATATGGGGGGAATAATGGAGCGATCATGATTTCTAAATACTAATTATTGAAAAATTACATAATAACGGAGAAGATGATGATTACATTATATGAGTGCAAAGAGTCGTTACTCCCTTTGATTATGAAGAAGATTCCGATCATGATACAAGAGCATATCCAGGATATGATGATAGAGATTAAAAACTTCCATGAAGTGATTGAAGATATTGAGGCATATAGAACCTCCTTATATTCAGTATGTACGAAAGTGGTTGGAACCTTATTTAAGGAAAATGATGAATACGTAACAGCATTACAAGAAATTGAACAAACTGGTTATGAAATAGGCGTTTATTTTGGAGAAGTACGAGAGATAAGCCGAGAAACACTGATTCAGATCACACATAATATCCGGGTGCGTTCTTTTGATTATGTCTGTCATGTGTTGAATTATCATCTAGCAGACCCGAAGGAGCGTAGTTTTCTGATCGCCAGATTTAATGAAATTTTAAATATAAGATTCACCAGCTGTGTAAATGGTTTTTTGTTTGCCAAGGATAAAGTTATCCATCATCTGCATGATCAGAAATTAGCAGTTATGGGACAAATGGCAGCAGGAATGGCTCATGAAATTAGGAATCCGTTGTGTAGTATTAAAGGGTTTCAACAATTAATGAAGCAATTGCTGGTGAATAAGAAGGATAGCCGAAGTGATTTTCTAAATTATATTGATATTTGCATAGATGAAATTAATAAGGTAGAGAGTCTTGTATCTGACTTTCTTATTTTAGCGCGTAAAGGAGAGGGTCAAAAAAATAAATGGGAAACGGTGAATTTGAATGATGTTATTCAAAAAGTACATGATTTATCTACATATTTTGCAGTAGAGAAGAATGGTACCGTTCATTTATGTATGTCACCGACTCCTTTATTTATTAAAGGGGTATCTTCTCATATTGAGCAGATCGTGCTTAATATCGTAAAAAACGGAATCTCCGCATTAAAATCAGACGGACTGTTATTTATTACGCTGTATCCGTCAATCGATAATAAAGAGGCGGTATTAACGTTTATCGACAATGGAATCGGGATTCCAGAGGGTGAATTACATAAAATTTTTGATCCGTTCTTTACAACAAAAGAGGATGGAACCGGACTAGGTTTATGTATATGTAAAGGGCTAGTAGAAGAGATGAAAGGAAGCATTATGATACAGTCAAAAGAAAAAGAAGGAACCACGGTTGAGATTCGCTTGCCGCTAGTTACCTAAACATATGGTTATAAAACCCGAAATTCACTGAATTCCGGGTTTTTTCGTATGAATTGATCGAACGCTTTCTCTTTTCTCTTCGTTTACAACTAGTTGAAAAATATCTGGTCGTGCATAATGTCCCACAACGTCAAAATCAAAGCGGCTATACGGGATGAGACGTAAATCTAGATCAGCTAGTAAAATATCTTCATGTCCAAATACAGGCTCTACGATATATTCACCAAGCGGACCGATGATAGCGCTTCCCCCACGGGACATTTCCTCCGGAGACGATATAAGTTCGTCGTAGCAAGCAAGGTCTTGTGGGTACATAGCTTTTGTGAAAAATTGATTGCAAGACAGTACAAAGCAGCGGCCTTCGACAGCAATATGACGAATCGTGGATTGCCACGTATCCCGCGCATCAGCTGTCGGAGCAATGTATATGTCTACACCTTTTGCATACATGGCCGTCCGAGCGAGAGGCATGTAGTTTTCCCAACAAATAAGACCGCCTATTTTTCCAAAGGGAGTTTGAATAACAGGAAGGGTACTCCCATCCCCTTCTCCCCAGATTAATCGCTCAGAACCTGTCGGCTTTAACTTGCGGTGTTTGCCAACAATCTTTCCGTCTGGTCCAAAATATACCATCGTACAATAGACGGTACCCGCACTGGACTCTTGATCTCTTTCAATGATTCCGATAACAACATACACATTAGCTTTGCGTGCGGCTTCTCCTAAAATATCGGTAGTCTCTCCAGGAATCGGGACTGAGTTTTCCCAGTAGCGAAGCCAATCTTTTCGTCCCGATTCAGAACGGGTTCCGATCTTTGTGCCAAACGATAGTCCGCGTGGATATCCAGGAATGAATGCTTCTGGGAATACGACCAGATTGGCCCCTTTTTCAGCTGCCTCATAAATGAGAGTAACTGCCTTTTGGGTTGTGGCTTCTCGATCCATCATAACGGATGCGGCTTGAATAACAGCTACGCGTACGGTATCTTGGTTCATCTTTGTGATGGCCTCCTACAGTAAAGATCTTATTTCGTTTAGATAACAATAATCAATAAGTATGCAATGGTATATCTATTATGAATAGTGAAATAATTATTTTTTCTCAACTAGCATATAAAAATATAGCAACACCATCTTGTTTTGGAGATACTATGTAATAGTAGCTCAACGTAGTTAACTTGCAGAAAATTAGGTGAATCATCCGTGAAAAAAATTCTTCATATATACATAACAGACTGGCGCAATATTTTTCGTGTGCCGATTGCGCTTTTGCTTATCATTGGTTTGATGATCCTTCCATCTCTGTACGCCTGGTTCAACTTAAAAGCGTCCTGGGACCCGTATGGCGATACATCCGGGATTAAGATTGCCGTCACGAACGAAGATGTCGGTACCGTTATACATAAAGGAAACATCAATAAAAGCATCAATGTCGGCAGCGAAATCGTAGAAAACCTTAAAAAGAATCATAAGCTTGGCTGGACGTTCGTTACACGCGACGAAGCAGAGCGGGGCGTTACACACGGGGATTACTATGCCAGCTTGCTAATTCCAAAAGACTTTTCCGCTAAGATCGCGACCATTCTCGAAGAAAAGCAGCAGAAACCGGAGATTGAGTACAGCGTTAATGAAAAAATTAACGCGATTGCACCGAAAATTACCACGACCGGTGCCTCAAGTGTGGTGGCGCAAGTTAGTGAAAACTTCATCAAGACGACCAGCGAAGCGATTTTGACGTTATTTAATGAAGCGGGAATTAAGCTGGAGCGGGAACTGCCAACAATTCGTCATATTGAAAGTCGGATCTTTGAGCTCGAACGAAGTCTGCCGGAGATTGAGGCAGCCGGAAACAAAGCGCTGGAGCTGGAGAAAAAGCTGCCAGAAATCCGGGAGAAAAGTCAAAAAGTCGTCGAGCTAGAAAAGAAAATTCCAGAAATCCATCAGGCAGCGAACCAGATTCTTGTGCTGGAAGAGAAACTTCCAAAAATTAAGGAAGTCGGTCAGGAAATCGTGTTCATTCAGCAGAAGCTGCCTGATATTCAGCGGGTAGCGGATCGGATTGTTGACATTGATCACAATTTTGGTCAGGTAGAAAAGGGGCTTGCGACGGCGATTGAAGATACGGGGAAAGCCGCGGCTATTATTAGTAGTGCGCAGCAGGCATTGCCGAAGCTAGCGCAGATTGCGCACGATGGGGGAGCATTTGCGAGCGGACTTCATGATTTTCTCACGCAAAATCATAGGGCGTTCGAGGCCGCAGTTCCGATTATCAAGCAGAATCTTATCTTGTTACAGCAAACAGCTGACGCCGTGACGCAGCTAACAGATGTGTTACAAACGGCGAACATTGATCCGAAGCCAACGCTTGCTGCGCTGTCTTTCTTGCAGGAGCGTTTGCAAAATGGCGCGGCTATCATTGGCAGAACGATCGAGCTAGTAGCGACGCTGAATAAATATGCGCCGAATGCGGTACTTGAAAAAATGATCGATCAGCTCACGAAGGTAAAAAATAATTTTGAGCAGCAGAGTCGTACGCTGCATGCGATTCAGACTGCGATCGAGCAGGGAGAGAAGCCAGCCAAGCAGCTAGTGGACAATTTGAACAAGTTATCAAAAGACGCAAGTTATACGTTAGGTGAGATTTTATCCCGTTATGATTCCGAGATTGTCCCGGCTGTTACGAAGGCGCTGGATCAGTTGACGTCTACGGCGCAGAACGCATCAGATGTACTACAAGCAGCGCAGGAGCGCCTTCCTGATATAAAAACGATTCTTGATGATGCCGCAGCCGGGGTAGCATTTGGTCAACAGGAGCTAGCACGCTTGCAGCAGAACATGCCCGAGATTCGCCAGAAGGTTCATGAAGCAGCCCAAAACATTCAGGCCAAAATGGGGGATCTAACCCAAGGTGTTAATGAAGCGGCTCGTTTTTTCCAAAATGACTTGCCGCGCTTAGAGCCGAAAGTTCATCAGGCAGCGGGGTTTGTGCGAAACGACTTGCCACGTGTCGAGCAAGATGTGCATAAAGTAGCGAACCTTATTCAGACGAAGCTTCCGAAAGTGGAAACGGCGGTGCATAAGGTAGCCAATCTTGTCCGGAATGATCTGCCTGAGTTCGAAGATTCGGTGAAGAACGCAGCCGATAAAATTCGCGCGTTTAAGCAGTCACAAAACATCGGGGACATTATCGCGTTATTGAAAAACGACATTAATACGGAAAGTGATTTTCTCGCGAAACCTGTATTGTTGAAGGAACACAAAAAGTTCCCGATCCCGAATTATGGATCAGCAATGACACCCTTCTATACCGTGCTTTCATTATGGGTGGGTGCGATTCTTTTAGTATCATTGCTGCGCTTAGATGTGGAAGATCCAGAGGGACTCTATAAAAGCCGGGATATTTATTTTGGCAGGCTGCTGACATTTTTGACGATTGGCGTATTTCAGGCGCTTATTGTATCGATTGGCGATATGCTTGTGTTAGGGGCGTATGTAGCAAATCCGATTTCCTTTGTGCTATTTGGGGTGTTCAGTAGTGTAGTGTTTATGACGATTGTCTACACATTTGTATCCGTGTTTGGCAACATTGGCAAAGCACTTGCCATTATTATGCTCGTCCTTCAGTTATCTGGTTCCGGTGGGACATTTCCGATTGAAGTGACACCGCCATTTTTCCAGGCGATTCATCCACTGCTGCCGTTTACGTATGCAATTAGTCTGCTGCGGGAAGCGGTTGGGGGAATCGTATCTGATATTGTATGGAAAGATATCGGTTATATGCTGCTCTTCTTGGCTGGAGCATTCGTACTTGGCCTTGTATTGAAGGAACCGCTGAGCAAGTCGACGCAGCGAGTAGCAGAAAGGACGAAAGAAAGTAAGATCATTCATTAAACTCACTGTAGGCAAAATAAGAGCCGGAAACCTCTGATAAGGTTTTCGGCTCTTATTTATGGAGAATGTCTATAACGTTAGGTACTCGTTGTATACAAATGATTTCGTGTAAGAGGCAGGCTATTATTGATGCCTTTGGAGAATAAAATCTGATGCAGGTCGAGACCACCCAGACGGAAAAAGGCAGCGCTCGAACGCAAATACAGACGCCACATTCGGATAAAGCGTTCATCATACATGGCGCGGACCTTATCTTCATTTGCATCGAACCGCTTCGCCCACTCATCCAGTGTCATCGCATAATGAATGCGTAAGTTTTCGATATCAAGCGCATGGAAATCATAGTCGGGCAGCAGTTGAATGATTTCGCGGAAGGAAGGAATGTAGCCGCCTGGAAAAATGTGCTTGGCAATCCACGGGTCAGTCGGGTCTTCCTTTAGGTGTGTAATCGTATGAAGCAGCATTAATCCGCCGTCTTTTAGCATGCTTTGAACGGTTTTCATAAAGGTCGGATATTGATTTTGACCGACGTGCTCGAACATACCCACGCTGGAAATTTTGTCAAACACACGCTTTGTGTTTGGCAAGTTTTGATAGTTCATCAATTCAACGTCTACCTGTCCGGTCAGGCCGAGTTCCGCAATGCGTTCTTTTGTTTTCTTACATTGTTCTTCACTGAGTGTGATACCGAGTGCTTTAACCCCGTACTGTTGGGCGGCGCGAATGATGAGCCACCCCCAGCCGCTTCCGATATCGAGCAGTGTTTCGCCTTCTTTGAGCTGAAGCTTTCGTAAAATGTGATCGATTTTTTGAAGCTGTGCTTGCTCCAGCGAGTCTTCTGGTGTGTGGAAGTATGCGCAGGAATAGCTCATTGTTTGATCGAGCCAGAGAGAGTAGAAGTCATTGCCGACATCGTAATGATGCTGTACGTTTTCTTGTTGTTTGCGCAGGCTGATTTTTGGCAGGCGGGAGAGTACCTCTGACCAGATCAGGCTGTGATTGGATGTGGCTGCTCGAATGACTTCTTCAATGTTACCTTCCATATCAATATCGCCATTCATATATGCCTCACCGAATGCAAGAGAAGGCTGCTTTATAAAAGATGTGAAGGGTAGTTCTTTATGAAACGTAAGCGTAAAACGAGGGGTTCCGTCGCCATACTGCTCAGTGCTGCCGTCCCAAAAATGGATGTGGAAGGGAACGGGATTGAGTTTAGCAAAAAACTGCTGAAATAAATACTTTTGCATCTTTCGTCGTCCTTTCTCATTTTGCTGTGAGTTTAAAGTATACAAATCCGAATGGTAAACACGGAATATTGTATTCCTCTATTTGCACACGGTCAACAAAAAGAGCACATTCTGTATATTGTATAGTATTTATTTGTTATCCTAATTTGATGGGTTTTTATACATTTATTTTATAAATAGGCAAGTTGACTCGCATAAAAAAAGAAGGGGCTGTCCCACATCAAGGAGACAGTCCCTTCTGTTGCTGCTAGGCAAGCGGCAGCACATACCAAAAGACAGAGAAGAAATGAAGCAGTGATCCGGCAAGTACGAACAAATGCCAAACTGCATGATGGAACGGAAAGCCGCGCCATACATAAAACACGCATCCGACCGTATACAGGATACCGCCCCAGACGAGCAGCGAAAGCCCGCCACCTGAAAGTACAGACGTGAGCGGCTCCCATGCCAGGACAATGAGCCAGCCCATCAAAATGTACAGTAATGTGGACAGAAACAAAAATCTCTTCACGAAAAACATTTTAAAGACAATACCGCATACCGCCATGCCCCATACGATGCCGAACAGCGTCCAGCCGAGTGTGCCTTTGACGATGACAAACAAGAACGGTGTGTACGAGCCTGCGATGAAGAGGTAGATAGAAGAATGATCCAATACTTCGAGTATGTCTTTGACTTTACCTTCTGGAAAGCTGTGCAGTAAGGTAGAGGACAAATACAGCACCAGCATGCTAACTCCGTAGATGGTAAAGCTGACAACATGCCACATAGTTCCCTTGTCTACGGAGTAGCGGATCAGAAACACAAGTGCAATAATGCTCAACAAAACCCCAATCCCATGTGTAATCGCATTAGCGATCTCTTCTTTTTTCGTGTACGTGTGAGTGGTAGCCATATCAGTTCCTTTTCATCATGAATTTTACGAGCTGTCTTTCTTATTATATACCTCTCACAGCTAACGAGCATGTACGATTTCATCGGAGCATTAGAACAATTTTGCTTACATCATTCCTACTATAAAGAAAAAGAAGCAGGGACAGGGTGGTTGTCCATGCTTCAAAGTAAGGAGATGAATAGTAAATATCCAAGATAGTTTAAGTACACACCCTATATACAAGCAAAATAGATGCCAATGTTATCGAAATTAAAAAAACGTTATTTTTCGGGCAATTGTATAAAAAATAGAGGATAAACCGCCACAAATTCAGTGAAATAAAATTCTGTTTTGCATTATTTCGATGCAAAACAGAATGAAGGAGCTTGTGGATGAAAAAGCCCCCCTGATTAATCAGGGGGGCAAGAGGGGGAGTAGTACTGTCGTTCACTTATATATACGTTTGATGTCTAAATAGGTTTCAAAAATATTTCTATCAAGATAAAAAACGCCCCCCACACCCTGAAAGTTTGCTGCGAAAAATATAGTATCCACGTGGTAATACTTACATTAGGAGGAATAAAAAACAACATGAAAACATCAATGGTAAGCACAATGGTAGCAGCTTCACTCGTACTTGGTGGAACGTCCGTATTCGCAGATAAACCGGTACAAAAATCAGAAGCACAAGATCAGGCAAAGAAGGAAACAAAAGAGGAGCTTAAGGGACTGTACAATGCACTTAGACATGTACATAATCCGTCCGCTCGCGAAGCTATTTTACGGAATATTGCAAAACATGAGGCGTCAGTACAAACATCACCTACACCGTCCGTACCGGCTACAACAACAGGTGACACGGTAACGATAGGAGGCAATCCCGTCACAACAGGTGATACAGTAACGATACAACCACCTGCACCGGCCACTCCGCCAATCAACATTACCATTAAAATCAATGGAAATGTAGTTGTATTTGACCAGCAGCCGATGGTCGTGGATGGCCGTACACTCGTACCGCTCCGCGCGATTTTTGATCAGCTTGGTGTACGCACAGAGTGGGATGAGAAAACAAAAATGGTAAAGGCGTCGAAAGGCAAAAAGAAAATGTCTATGCAAATCGGTTCTCATCAGGCGATGGTGGATGGCAAAGTCATCAAACTGGACCAGCAGGCACGCATCGTAAATGGCCGCACGCTTGTACCACTTCGTTTTGTTAGTGAATCAATTGGTGCACAGGTGAACTGGGACGGTAAGACAGGTACAGTCGATATTAAAGGAAATAAACAATAAACCAACATCGTTCAAAAAGACCGCTTCATCATGAGAAGCGGTCTTTTTTAGTGAAGAAAATCATTTTTTCTGTTATAAATGTGTTAAACGGGCAATGATGGGGAAAAGAAGATTGTATTACACACAAAAGGATGATACATGTGAATACAGAGCACATTGGCGTTAACCAAAGTACAAGTTCGATTGCTGAGGTGAATAATGGTTTGTTGGATCATGTTATTTACGAGAAACTATCTGTTGTTAAGCGGTTAAACAGCGAGGATCGCGAAGAAAAGCTGGAAATTATTTCGGATCAAGGTATAAAAGAAATAACCGACATTACGTATGGGCACCGAACCCGGGCGAAATGTCTGACAGTCGAAGATGAGGGCGGACAATCTGTTCAGCACTGGTTTCCCCAAGTAGAAGTGAATGGTTATTTTGTTTTCATTAAAGATAAAGAGTCTGCGGGTGGAGTAGTTGAATGCACAAGCCGCTATCTGGCATTGAAATATGCACGCCGTTACCTGGCTAAGAAACATAAGCGTGTAGAGATAAAATAACTTCGTGAAGGCACGGGTATACTAATACTGGATGCATAACATAATTGGGTGGAGGGATGCACGATGTCAAAACGCGTGAAAACAAATATCAACCTAGACCATAAGCGCCAGCAGTTTACAACGGCTACACCGGGCAAAAACGACAGTGAGTTTGCAAGTGCTACAGATACACAGGCGGTGCGTATGGACAAAATGCAGCCAGGCGGCGAATCAAAAAGTAAATACCCGCGCAACTAGAAGTATCAAGCAGGCGCCTCGGATCTACAAGTCCGGAGCGCCTGTTTGTGTGCATAACGTGACAAAATGTAATGTTATATAACATACATATGGAGGTTGTCCATACATTTCGTTATAATAAAGGAAGGATATAGTCAAAGGAGAGAGGTGAGGCGGATGAGTGGTATCGTTGGGTTTATTGGAAAACGAAATGCACTACCGATTCTGCTCGATTGTCTGGATACACTCGATTATCGGGGATATGATTCAGCTGGAATTGCTATTTCTGATGAAAGTGTTATACATATACGTAAAACCGTAGGACGTATCGATGATTTACGTGCGGTTGTGAACCGTGATCCGGTCACAACGGGTATCTTGGGTATTGGACATACACGCTGGGCAACGCACGGGATTCCATCGGAGGCGAATTCCCATCCGTTACTTGGATGTGATGATCGATTTATTGTCGTACATAACGGGATTATTGAGAATTATCCGCAGCTAAAGCGTAATTTGCAGAAGCAGGGTCATACGTTTGCAACGGAAACAGATACCGAAGTCATTCCGCACTTGCTCGAAGAATATGACACGGGTGACTTTGAGAAAACGGTACAAGTAGTATTGCCCATGCTTGCGGGATCATTCGCACTGGCCATTATGTCAAAGGCGCAGCCTGACACAATTATTGCTGTGTCGCAAAACAATCCGCTCGTCCTCGGTCGGGACAAAGCGGATCTGTACTTTGCGTCCGATATTCCGGCGATGCTCCCGTTTACTCGCCAGTTTTATCCGATTCAAAATGGGGAGTATGCGGTGCTCACGCAAGGACATGTTACGATTAAAAAGTTTGCGGATGGATCGGAAGTATGTCCGATTTGGCGGCTGGCAGATGAATCACTTGAAGATGTGCTGCTAAATGGGTATGAACACTATATGCGCAAAGAAATTTTTGATCAGCCAAAGGCGCTGCGGGACACGCTGGCAGGTCGCCTGACAGAAGACGGTGTTGAGCTTGCTGAACTTGCTGCTGCATGGGACGCAGGTTTGTTTGCCCGTGTTCGCAAGATTGATATTGTCGCAAGCGGCACATCCTATCATGCAGGGTTGATCGGAAAAAAGGCACTCGAACAGCTTCTTCATTTTCCGGTGGCCGCTGCGTATTCGTCTGAATTCGTGCATGAACATGCTAACCTGGATGAGACGAATCTTGTTATTTTATTGAGTCAATCAGGCGAGACAGCTGATACACTATCCGCTTTGCGGGAAGCCCAAAAATACGGGTGTCCGACGATTGCGATTACGAATACAGCGGGCAGTACGATTGCGCGGAAAGCGGACTGCACCTTGCTGACGAAAGCGGGCCCGGAGCTAGCGGTTGCATCGACAAAAGCGTACACCACACAAATTGCAGCGATGCTGTTGCTCGCGGTCTGGACCGCGCAGCGCATGAGCAGTCTCCAGCCAACACAGGTAGCTGATTTATTAGCTGCTCTTCGTCAGTTGCCGACAGATGTAGAATCTACGCTTATTATGATTGACGAGGCGATTGATCAGTTCGCACAGATGACGTATGATCAGGAAAGTTTGTTCTTGATCGGACGCGGGCTGGATTATGTGCTGGCGCTGGAAGGAGCGCTTAAGCTGCAGGAAATCGCGTACATTCATGCGGATGCGTACGCAGCGGGTGAGATGAAGCACGGAACGATGGCACTTATTACGCCAGGGATGCCGGTTATCGCGCTGGCCACTCAGATGGGATCTGTGTTTGATAAGACGGTCAGCAATATTAAGGAAGTGAAAGCACGGGATGCGTTCGTGGTCGGGATTACGACGGTGAGTGATGATGTGTTGGCGGATGAAGTGGATGAGGTTATGTATATTCCGGAGACACACCCGTTCTTGATGCCGGTGCTAGCGGCGATTCCGCTGCAGTTGCTGGCTTATTATGCGGGAACGGTGCGCGGGCATGATGTGGATAGACCGAGGAATTTGGCGAAGAGTTTGACGGTGGAATAGGTGTTTGAAGGTTTTACAAATGTTTGTCAAAAGAAAATAAAGTCGTGTACTGAAAAATAAAGTTGTATACCAGGAGTGTATTTCACACAGTATTTATTCGTTAGAGCATTCTGAGTGTACGGCTTTATTTTCTAACATGATACTGAATATTTGACTATTCTCTTATCACAAAAAGGAGCAGAGTATACAGATTTATTTTCTTTGAACAATGTTGTGTAGATTTACAATAAAGTCGTGAAAAATAAAGTCATGAAGCATGGGTAAAAGAAGGTGTAAGAGCTTAATTTTATCCATGCTTTTTCTTTTATTTAAAAAGTTACAAATACCTTCCCGTGTTTCGTCTTGTTACATTGTATAAGTCAAAATCATCAAGATTGCAATTTTCTAAAGTTCTCTCTACATGATAATTTAATTGAATTCACTCCATCTTCTTCAAACTAGGGATGAAGTCCCCATAACACTTTAAAAATGTGCCATTATTTTCATATTACAATTAGGCTCATTTCTAAAAGAAAGTAATGATTAGTGGTTATCCTCTGCCAATACGCATAACAGGGTCTTGGTCATGAAAAGCAATACAGATAGAAACCTTACTGTCCACTTTTTTACAAGCATTAGCAAAATATATAACGAGTTATGTGGGGGATAGAAGATAATCAAGATATTGCTGAACACCATTCGTTTAAAGAATTTTTAAATGTGAAATGGGGTCCATTTTTGTTCAATATGCATGATGGTCATTTTAGTCGAACTTTAACAATACATGAAGCAATATTAACTGTTACAACAGATACAAACAATTTAAGGAATTATGGTGCTGGGGTATTTGCCTTAGCAACTTCTGGTTTGGCTTCTTTAGTATTTGAGGACAGAGTTTTAATAGCTTTCTATCAACTAGCCGCTTTACTTTAATTAGGGCAGAATAAATCAACTTATTTGAATTGTGTAAAAAAATTACATTTATGCGAACATCCATATTTATTGGAAATTTCCTTATGGAATTATGCTAAAATTTTCATGCTTGTGAACTTTTAATAGAGTTTTTAGACTGAATAATAATTGAAAATGAATAGATCTACCTAGAGGTAGTTTTAAAAAGACACTAGTAATAGATTGGATATATAATAAAATAGGAAAATAAGGAGATATATATAAGAAATGTAAAATGGGGGATGTTAGTGAAAGTAAAAGTGGTTTTTTTGAATGATAGACATGTTAATTATTAATTAAAGAGGGAATACTATGAAGTTTTATAAGGGTTAAAATAGTAAGAATAATATTAGGAGGTAGTAATGAGAGTATTAGTTTTTACGGCAACAAAAGGGTTTCAGTATGAAGTAGTACATGTTTTTGCACAAGAAATAGTTGATGGATTTAAAGAATTAGGATGGGAAACAGAGTTAATAGGGGTTAATCAGCCGAAAGAAATATTAATTAAAGAGACAATTAACGCTATTCATAGAGGTATAGATTTCGTACTGCATTTTAATGGTTATTTATGTAATAATATAAATGGAACGAATATAGTATATGAGTGTCTAAAAGCTTGTAATATACCAGTAGGTGTTATTTTAGTAGATCACCCATTTTATCATATTAATAGAATTCGTGCATTTGATAAAAGTAAGACATTTATATGTATGTATGATGAAGGTTTTTTGTATTCATTTGAAAAGTATATAGACAATTTGATGCCAATTGCACAACTTATGCACGGTGGGAGTTATGCAGAAAATGTAGACCCTGAAAAAATATATGATGTAGTAATTGCAGGTACAATAAATAAACCTACAGATTTTCTTGAACAAATAGATATGGAAGAGGGCATTTTAAAAGATACATTAGTAACGATTTATAAAAGAGCAAAGAATAATTATACAGTACCAGTTTATGATTATTTTGAAGAAGAGTTAAAAAAAATAGGTGTAAGCTGTAATATGATTAAGGAAGATGCAAATATTAATAGCTTTTTAACAAAAATGTATTTATTAATAGATAAAAATTTAAGACAAAGTTTTCGATATAATGTACTTAAAGCCCTTTTAGAAGCGGGAATAGATGTACAGCTATATGGTAACTGCAATGTTAAAGAATTGGAAGTATATGATAATTTACATATACATGGAGCTATAGACTATAAAGAACTTCTTGAAGAAATGGCTAAAAGCAAGATTGTAGTACAAGATTTACCTGCATTCTTAAACGGTTCCCATGAAAGAGTTTTAAGTGCTATGCTAAATAAAGCTTTAGTATTAAGTAACATTAATAATTATTGTAATGGCGAAATTCAAGATAGAGATAGTATTGTATACTATGATGTAAATAATTTAGATGACCTTGTACAACAAGTAGAATTTTATTTGAAAAATGATATAGAAAGACAAAAAATAGTTAATAGAGCATACGAGATTGTAAATGGAAAACATACCTGGAAAAATAGAGCAGAGGAACTAATAGGTATTTATGAGAGTTTTAAAAATATAAACTGATGTATACAGGAATGGCTTTTGTAGAACATCCTTTAGGATTAAATCCCAAAGGATGTTCTTTTTTGAAAGGAACATAGAAGCTAATATTTAAAAAGACATAATTAAAATGTGTGGCTTTCAGTAGACTTTAAAAGTAATTTAAAAAATTGAAAAAACAAATTGTTCTTCTTTCTACAGATATAAGAGCTTTATTTATCTTTTAGTTAATTTCTTTATTGAGATATCTGAAAATCGTTGAAGTTGTAGGGTTCAAGCATATTCTAGGCTTGTCCAAAATAAACATTCATGGCTTTTCAGCCGCAACTCCGACATGAAAACCAGAGATCTTCACAGAAAAAAATTACCATATAAAATAAACCGAGGGTTCACCTATGCAGCCTATAACTGTTTTTGAATAAAAGTTAGGGATTTTCCTGCTTTGGCTGCATCATATACAAATTGAATCCAACCCTTGTTTTTCTTGGCTCGCTAGTGTTTCAGTCCCTCCGTAATCGTTGAATATCCAGTAAGGGTACAGAACGAGGCGGTAAAAGAAAGCAGTGCCCAGAAGCGATCAATCCTTATTCCTTTTCGTAATCATATTTGTAATAGTAACTTTACTATTTATTCTGTTATTTCATATTAAAGATGATAGTAAGAAATGGAGCAATCCAAAAGAATACAGATATTATTGGGTATACAGGATTAGATACATAGGATTTATCGTTGTAGCTTTTATGTGTTTTGGTGCGTTTTATAAATTTTTATTTAATTTTCAAAATGTTATTTCCGTAATTTATATGAACGGTTGTTGAGGATCAGGTGCGATCACTGCTCCTCTTTTCGTTATAGAGATAAACCGTTATCTAGTTACATGCAGAGAGAGGTATGGCTGACTAGCTCCCAAGAAAACTCAACCCCCGTTCCTTTTGGACTAACGAGGACGCTATCGCGGACTTGTACTGGAGCACCCATAGTAGTTCGGTAGAGAACATCTACACAGTTCCCGGCTTTAATAATAGCTATTTACCGATCATTCCTTTTTTGTTTATCTTATGAAAGACAAGGGACGATGCTATAAGCATTTGTCACGTAGTTTTTCTGCCCAAAAAAGAGACACCTGGAGGCACTTGTGCCTTCGGGTGTTCAAGTACGTTTTCTAGCTATTTTTTTTAGATGAAGATCCAACACCAAGAGTGGCATTGTTTTGTGAATCGTAAGCATCACTATTTACTACTAAACATCCTGACATCATATCGTGAAGCCCTTGTTTTTTTCCAGTGAATGCAATCATGATATAACCAATGCAAAAGATGCTAGAAAAAATTTTTCCAAAGTATCTCCCGGTAGCCTTGCCGAATGAAATACGTTCTCCATTCAGAGCTACCACTTTGATACCAAGTGCCCTTTTGCCAAAAGTGGCCTGCTTTTTCGAACTTTCCATTAAGGCGAAGTACAACCAGGTCACAACAGTAGTGAAAATGAATACAACGAATTGAAATAGTGCCATAATGCCATTCGCTACGCCTTCACCATAAGGATCTGCTGAATAAGCAGCAAAGCCCAAAAGAAACGATATAGGAATGACAATGATATTAATCGGAATCCCAACAATAAGTCCGTCAATAAATGACGCCAAGAACCGTTTCCAGAAGCCAGCGTACATAGCTCACTCTCCCCTCATATAGTCTTTACGTGACTCACTTATACATATGAAGGTCTACCTGGAATAATTACATGGATGCGATCGAGTGTTTGAACAATCGTGGTAAACATGGTAGACTTTTGGCTTGATATTAGAATGAGCAATAACGAATGGAGGAAATGAAAGTATGGTTAATTTGCCAAATTGCCCGAAATGTAATTCAGAGTACACGTACGAAGATGGAAGCCTTTTGGTTTGCCCGGAATGTGCGCATGAGTGGAGTGTAGAATCAGAAGGCGAAAATAGTGAAGATCAAAAGGTTATCAAAGATGCGAACGGAAATGTCTTACAAGATGGTGATTCTGTAACCGTAATCAAAGACCTTAAAGTAAAAGGAACCTCATCAGTCGTAAAAATAGGTACAAAAGTGAAAAATATACGATTGGTTGAGGGAGACCATGATATTGACTGTAAAATTGATGGTTTTGGAGCGATGAAATTAAAATCTGAATTTGTTAAAAAGGTATGATGATAGCTATTATATAAAAATAAGCAAGCAGCTTCCTGATCGGAAAGCTGCTTGCTTATTTTTGCTCCTTGTTTACGAAGACTTATTTTTGCTGTTCATCGTTAAAATACCATTTTCAACTTTAGTAGCAAAAGAAAGAATCTCATTCATAGTTTGGTACATAAATTTTACTTTTGGTAACAAATAATGAACGGTAAGAGCTGTCAATGTTCCGAGAATACTACCGACTAATACATCACCTGGATAATGTACCCCGACCCAAACACGCGAAAATGCAATGCCAAGTGCTAACAGCAGCCAGGCCCAGCTCATCTTTTTGCGGAACAGCCAAAAAGAAACAGCGATGACAAGCGCTCCTGTAGCATGATTGCTAGGAAAAGAGGCATTATTGGCGTGATCAATTAATTGAATGACATCATGTGTGGCAAACGGACGTGGACGATAAAAGAAATGTCCGATTACCCCGCTTATTCCTAAAGCTACACAAGCGGATAATAAAGCCTGGAGAACCATCTGGCGATTTTTCTTCGTACCAGAAAACCAATACACAACAATACCGAGATAAAGAATGTACGCTCCGTATAAAGAAAGAAATTTCATAACCAGGCTAAGTATAGGATGAGAAGGGCAAAGCTGATTAATCGTTTGAAATAGAGAAAAGTCAATTTGTGAAAGTTTCATATTCGGTTTGTACTCCTGATTAAAATGTAAATGTATATTGTAACGTTTTACGTTCGTCTCGATGCTAGCACCATTAAACTATAATCATATCATACTAGCTGTTACTCGCATAGATCATGCTCGGCCAACTTTGCTTGGACAACAGCTGTATATGATGATTGTATCAATTGACAAACAAGTAGCATACCGTATAATCAAGTATATGAATTAGTGCTCATATACTCAATATACGCACATGGGAAATCAGGAGGGGAGACTGTGGCAACACGAACGGAATTGTTACTAGAGGGATTAGACTGCGCCGGTTGTGCGAGCAAAATACAGGAAAAAGTAAACCGGTTGGATGGTGTGGAAGAAGCAAATGTTGATTTTGTTTCACGCCGCTTGATTATACATGTAGAAGACGAAAATAATGCACAAAAAATAGTGGGGCAGGCAAAAGTAATCGTAAATGAGTTGGAACCCCACATAGAAATCATCGAAGCAAGCAAGCATGCTCCTAAAGAACGCGCGGAACATGACCATCATCATGCAAACTCTACCAAAAAAATGATGATTCGACTGGCTGCTGGCGGTTGCATTGCCTTATTTGCAGGGTTAACAAAGCTACCCTTGCCGATTGAACTTGCTTTATTCTTGCTTAGTTATGTCATTGTCGGTGGAGATGTAGTGCTTCGTGCCGTTAAAAATATGGCAAGAGGGCGAGTGTTTGATGAACACTTCCTGATGACCATTGCGACAGTCGGTGCGTTTGCTGTGCAACAATTCCCGGAAGCGATTGGCGTTATGCTTTTCTACCAAGTAGGGGAATGGCTGCAAGGAATTGCGGTGAATCGCTCACGTAAATCGATTGGTGCGTTGATGGATATTCGACCGGATTACGCAAATGTAAAAGTAGGAACTGAAATAAAAACGCTCTCTCCCGAAGAGGTAAAAATCGGAGACATCATTGTCGTCAAACCCGGCGAAAAAATTCCACTGGACGGGAACGTTATCGAGGGAAGTGCATTGGTAGATACTTCTGCGTTAACAGGTGAATCCATGCCGAGGGACGTAGAACCGGGAAGTGAAGTATTAAGTGGGTTCATTAACAAAAATGGTGTCATCACGATAAGCGTCACAAAAGAATATGGCGAATCGACCGTTTCAAAAATCTTGGACCTTGTCCAGCATGCAAGCAGTCGAAAAGCACCGACGGAAAACTTCATTACAAAATTCGCGCGCTATTATACACCAGCCGTCGTAATCGGTGCATTGTTACTGGCGACCATTCCGCCGTTATTCATTTCAGGGGCGCATTTTTCTGATTGGGTGTACCGTGCATTAATATTCCTTGTCATTTCTTGCCCATGTGCGCTCGTCATTTCCATTCCGTTAGGGTTTTTCGGTGGGATTGGTGCAGCGTCCAAAAAAGGGATTCTTGCAAAAGGCAGCAACTATCTAGAGGCACTTAACGACGTAAAATATGTAGTCTTTGATAAAACAGGCACCTTAACCAAAGGGGTATTTACGGTAACGGATATTCAGTCAAAAGGAAAACTGAAACAAGCTGAGTTGTTAGAATACGCTGCGTATGCAGAAGCATATTCTAACCATCCGATCGCGCAATCCATTCGTCAGGCGTATGGAAAAGAGATTGATAACAGCCGTATAGAAGCGTATGAAGAAATTTCAGGACATGGCATTCGCGTAAACATTCATGGCAAAAAGATTATTGCAGGGAATGCTAACTTGATGAAGAAAGAGGGAATTGACTTTATTACTCCAGAAACGGTCGGTACGGTTGTTCATATTGCCGCAGATGGTGTATATGAAGGGTATATCGTCATTTCTGACGAACCAAAAGAAGATGCCAAACGAGCCATCCAACAATTAAAGCAGCTCGGAATTAAAAAAATTGTAATGCTTACAGGTGATGCACAAAACGTAGCCGAAAAGGTTGGCCGTCAATTAGGACTGGATGAAGTGTATGCGGAATTACTTCCACAAGATAAAGTCAAAAAGCTAGAAGAGTTAGAGACGCAAAAAACTACGAAAGAAAAATTGATCTTTGTTGGAGATGGAATTAATGATACCCCTGTTTTAGCAAGAGCGGATGTTGGGGTTGCGATGGGGGGGCTTGGTTCGGATGCGGCTATCGAGGCAGCTGATGTTGTGATTATGACAGATGAGCCAGCAAAAGTGGCAACAGCGATTGCCATCGCCAAACGTACGCGGAGAATCGTATGGCAAAATATCGGATTCGCGCTCTTGATCAAAGGATTTTTCCTGCTGCTTGGCGCATGTGGGATTGCGACAATGTGGGAAGCTGTATTTTCTGATGTTGGTGTCACGATCCTTGCGGTACTAAATTCGATGCGAGTGTTACGAGTAAGCAGCATAGACGAAACGATGTAGCGCATGATTCATTCTTTATGGGACAGAAAGGAGAATGAGGATGGAGCATAAGGGGCATCGTAGCCCAGCAACGTGCGACAGTTTGGATGAGGAAACGTTATTTATGGTTTCGCAAACCTTTAAAGCACTATCTGATCCTACACGTATTCGAATTTTATACTTATTATCACAAAAGGAATGTGCGGTTAGTGAAATTGCAGAGGAGCTTGGGCTATTGCAGTCCACTGTTTCACACCAGCTTCGGTTTCTAAAAAATTTACGGTTGGTAAAGTTTAGGCGAGCAGGGACTACCTTGTATTATTCGCATGATGATGATCATGTTATGGATTTGTTACGTGAGGCGATTCATCATGCATGCCATGATTAGCTTGACAAATCCATCACACAGGAATACCGCTCCCGTAGGTATCCGACGAAAAAGCCTTGTTTTCTAGTGTACAGCTTTATTTTACCGATACAATTGAGGTATAATATACCCGGATAAATAAATGCAGTGTAGATTCAAAGTTGAAAGAGAGTGGAACAGTATGGGGCGTAAGTGGAACAATATTAAGGAAAAAAAAGCGTCAAAAGACGCAAATACGAGTCGGATATATGCGAAGTTCGGAAAAGAAATTTATGTAGCAGCCAAACAGGGTGAACCAAATCCAGAATCAAATCGCGCTTTAAAAGTCGTACTCGAGCGTGCGAAAACGTACAGTGTACCGAGAGCAATTATTGATCGTGCGCTGGAAAAAGCAAAAGGCGGTTCTGAAGAAAGCTATGACGAGCTTCGTTATGAAGGCTTCGGACCAAGTGGATCGATGGTAATCGTAGATGCACTGACAAATAACGTGAACCGTACGGCATCTGATGTGCGTGCTGCTTTTAGTAAAAACGGTGGCAACATGGGTGTAAGCGGTTCGGTAGCGTATATGTTTGATGCTACAGCGGTCTTTGGTTTTGAAGGAAAAACAGCAGATGAAGTGCTTGAAATTTTAATGGAAGCAGATGTAGATGCACGTGATATTTTAGAAGAGGATGATGCGGTTGTCGTATATGCGGAACCGGATCAATTCCATGCCGTACAAGAGGCGCTCAAAAATGCTGGTATAACGGAATTTAACGTTGCAGAGCTGACAATGCTTGCACAAAATGATGTAACACTTCCGGAAGATGCACAAGCACAGTTTGAAAAAATGATTGATGCATTAGAAGATCTGGAAGATGTGCAGCAAGTGTACCATAATGTAGATTTGGGTGAATAATAGTAAGAAAGAGGCTGTCCAGAAGTTACTTCGGGACAGCCTCTTTACTATTTTTTCAGGACATCCATTACATTTTCTACTCTTCTATATATAAAAAAGAGTTGACAAAAAATATTTTCAGGTTGATACTGTACATATCTCCACATACCCATAGGGGTAATGAAGAGAGCGTAATGAAATGGATATAAGTATAGTTTTAACAAGAAAGGGGGATGAACCTATGACAGTTGGCCTTGTGATCACTTTACTCCTGATCGGCTTTATCGGTTCGTTTCTTTCTGGCATGTTGGGGATTGGTGGGGCCATCATTAATTATCCGATGCTGCTCTTCTTACCTGCCTTGCTAGGTGTAGCACACTATTCAGCACATGAAGTTTCCGGGATGATTGCCATACAAGTGTTTTTTGCGAGTTTGAGCGGCGTATTGGCGCTCCGCAAAG
This sequence comes from Aneurinibacillus uraniidurans, assembly GCF_028471905.1. NCBI lineage: Bacteria > Bacillati > Bacillota > Bacilli > Caryophanales > Paenibacillaceae > Aneurinibacillus > Aneurinibacillus uraniidurans. The sequence goes on from NZ_CP116902.1 coordinate 1,462,368, forward strand.
AAAATGTGATGAATTATCGACTGATTGGTTATATGGGAACCGCTATTATTATCGGCAGTTTGGCGGGAGGATATGGTGGACGGTATTTACCAGAAGAGATTGTAAATATGATTTATGCAATTCTTGCAACGATTGCTGCTGTTATGATGTTGATTCCGCGTAAAGGGAACGATGATAAGCGTGAAATGGAAAAGATAGAATTCAATCGCGTAATTGCGGTGATTTCTGCTTTTATTGTCGGGATTTCCTCGGGAGTTGTCGGGGCAGGTGGCGCTTTTATTCTGGTGCCGATTATGCTGACGGTTTTAAAGATTCCGGCTCGTATTACGATTGCCTCTTCGCTCGCTATTACTTTTATTTCATCGATCGGGTCAAGTGTTGGTAAGTTAATGGCAGGACATATTTTGCTCTGGCCAACAGTTGTTATTGTACTAGCTAGTGTTCTTGCGGCACCTTTAGGAACAAAGGTAAGCAAGCGAATGAATGCAAAGGTGCTACAGTTGATTCTTGCTATTCTCATCGTTGGAACCGCAATAAAAATCTGGTTCGATTTGCTAAGTAAATAAAAAACGGGAAAACAGTGATGTCTTCCCGTTTTTTTTTGTTGCATTAACGTAGAGTTACGAGATGCTGTTTGGCGTCATATGTGACAAGGGATTCATCATGTTGAACCCGATGTAGAAAATCAGGATTTGCGATAAGCGGACGACCAACCGCAGCTACGTCAATCGTACCTTCCTCTAATGCTTTTTCCGCAGTTTCTACATCCAAACTACCTACCCCGACAATGATGCCCTTCCAATGCTTGCGTACGAGTTGGTGCAGCGTTTTATTGTCTGCGATTACTTGTGTAAAATTCATCGTAGAAGGATGAATCATCGTTACGCCGACTTCGTTAAAGGCTGCAATAAATGTTTGAATCGCAGCTTCCGGGTCTTCCCACATGTAGTTCGGGTTATCCATTTTCAACGCGGAGAAACGGATGAGTGTGCGGTCTGTTCCGATGGCATCGATAACGGCACGCAGAACTTCTTTCATAAAGGTAAGGCGCTCGGCAAGGTCTCCACCGTATTTGTCAGTCCGATGATTCGAAATATCGGAATTAAATTGGTCGATGAGATAGCCGTGTGCCCCGTGGATTTCCACACCGTCAAAGCCTGCTTCGATCGCATTTTTTGCAGCCTGCGCGTATTGAGCAATTACTTCCTGAATGTCGCCCGTGGTCATCTCTTCCGGGACATCATACGGTTTGCGGAAACGCGGTACGACTCCTTCGGCTTGAATCGCGGACGGAGCTTGCGGTGGAAGACCGCCGGCTAGTTCATGGTGAGTAACGCGACCTACATGCCAGATTTGTGCAATAATAGTGCCGCCTTCGCTGTGAACAGCGTCGGTTACTTTTTTCCAGGATTCAATTTGTGCGGGAGAATATATACCGGGAACACCAGGATTTCCTTTCCCGCGCGGGCTGATAACGACCCCTTCGGTAATAATCAGGCCAATCCCATCTGCTGCTCGCTTGCGATAATATTCTACGACATCCTCGCCGACTACCCCGGTTTGATCATCAGCAAAGCAGCGCGTCATCGGAGCCATCGCTGTGCGGGTTTTTAGATTCCAGGCACCGATTGTAACAGGTTCAAATAATTTGTCATATGTTTTGTTTGTCATTGTGCAGTCCCTCCATTTATTTGTTCATGTATCCACGTTTCAAGTGCGAGGAGTTTATGCTGTGGATACGTGTTTGTAACTTTTTCCTGCAAGCTGGCCAGCGTTTCGGTTTTTAGTACGTCTGTCCAGGCGTTTTCTGCGTCCTTCATCAGGATCTCAAGGGCGCATGATTCGTGGGAAGAGCAGGTCTTCTCATCTGCGAACAGATGGGAGGATACACCTTGATTCAGATACAACGATTGGCAGCCTTCCACAGCGACATAGATGTCGTACACGGTAACATCCTCTGGCTGTTTCGCGAGAGAAAATCCGCCGCGAATACCTGGTGTAGAGTGTACGAGCCCGGCATGAACTAACTTTTGCATTAATTTTTTTAGATAGGAAGGGGAAACGCCCAGCCGTTCGCTAAGTGGTTCTGCCGGAAGGCTTGTGCGCTTTGGAAGCCGAACGAGAATAAGCAGTGTGTAGACGGCTTGTTCCATTCCTGTTTTCATTCGCATTTTTTATTCACCTATTCAAAATATAATATTAAGGATAAACATTATCCTTAATGAGGATGATAAATTGAAAAAAGAAAAAAAGCAAGCCTTTAGAGCCTGCTTTTTTTCATATAGTTGTTTATACTTTGAATGTGCTCAGTTCACGGTGAAGTTCATCAGCCAATTGGCTGAGCGAGTGGGCGGAGGGTCAGTACCCAGAATAGCAGTGCTGAAGCGCTTAGCGTGATGATGAAATCTCATCCGGAACGCTCATTTGTTGATAATTCTATGGCGGCAATACTCTTATTGCTTAAATAGCATGTCGTGTATCTGTACATTATAGGGGGAGATAAAATATGAAGGTGTCTGTTCTGCTTGACAATAACACATTGATTGACCGCTATTTTTTTGGGGAGCCAGGGGTGTCATTTTACATAGAAGATAACGGAAAGAAAATTTTGTTTGATACGGGATACTCTGATGCTTTTGTACGAAATGCAGAGAAAATGTGCATTGACTTGCGCCAGCTTGATCATATTGTTTTATCACACGGACATGTCGATCACAGCTGGGGGCTGACGTATCTGGCTCGAATGTATATGGAAGCCAAAATTGAGGATGTGCCGCATACACAGCCATCTATTATCGCCCATCCTGCTGTATGGGAAAGTAAAAAGTTTGGTGACATGGGGGAGATCGGAAGTTTATTTAGCGAGCAAAAGATTCAAATGCACTTTGCTACTCATACGTCTATAGAACCTGTTTGGTTGACTGAAAATTTGGTGTTTCTTGGTGAGATTCCAAGGCATTTTGAGTTTGAAGGAAAAGAAGTTATTGGAACCGTTAGTAGAAATGGAGAAGAGACCGATGATTTCGTAATCGATGATACTGCCTTAGCGTACCGCTCACCTAACGGATTAGTGATTATAGTAGGTTGTGCTCATTCCGGAATTTGCAATATTGTCGAGTATGCAAAGCAGGTGTGTGGAGATGAGCGGATTATAGATATTATCGGGGGGTTCCACCTTCAGCATCCGTCCAAGGAACAAATGGAGCAGACTGTGGAATACATGAAAGGACTGCGCTTGCCTGTTATGCATCCGTGCCATTGTACAGACTTTTCGTCTAAAGTAGCACTGACTAGGGCAGCGTCTATTCAGGAAGTGGGGGTAGGGCTCCGGCTTCAATATGAGTAAATGACCGAGGTTGTCTCAAAAGCCAGAACGTGGTGGGTGGGACAGCCTCTTTTTTTGTAGAATCGACAACGTGTGGTGGGGAGGGAGTGGGAGAAGGAAGGAGCCGTTCGCTTCGGTACGCTGGCAGGGAAGTGGGGGCTGTCCGCTCCGGGAGCCCGACAAACTCGCCCGCAAAGAAAATCTATGATGTTGATTCATAGAAGGATTGCGGGCAAAGGTCCGTTCGTTGTTCTCCCTCCGCTGAGTAGGCGCGTACAGGCGCTCTTGCTCCTCCCTTCTCCCACTCCCCGCACAACGTTTTGTTTTACAAAAAACATGCGGCGCCAGAATGGATTTACTCGATAGACATTGGCTTTTTGAAAGCATGCTTTCTTTATTTTTTACCCGCATAGCAAAGCTTAGCATCTTAATATTGCTTGATGGTGTTTAACCAAAGTGTGCTAGGAGTGGGATTGGGCGGGGAAGCGGAACGCCTGTACGCGACTTCCTAGCGGAAGGGGCCGGGCGAACGGGCCTTTGCCCACAATGCTTCGATGCATATACATCGCGGTCATCTTTTGTGGGCGAGTTCGTCTGGAACCTGAAGCGGGCAGTCCCCACTTCTCTGTAAGCGTACCTAAGTGACGAGGCCCCGCCCGATCCTGCTCCTCCACCACACATTGGAAAAAATCGCCCACCAAGAAAAGAAAGAGGCTGTCTCAGCCGCTATGCTACAGCTTTTGAGACAACCTCGGTTATCGCCAATCAATGGTCTTTGATAATAGCTCGGAGTTGATCTTTAATGTTCCCGGTACATACGCCCCCGTGATAGCAAATCACGGTTTCGATATCGAGCGGTAAGAATTTTTCGAGAGAGCGAAGAGCGGTATCCATATCAAGTGTAGTTCTTTGTACGGGTCCATGTAAGATGCCGTCCACACTAACCATAGCATCTCCGACAATAAGTGTTTTACTTTGCTTCAAATATAAACTAATATGACCGGGAGTATGTCCGGGTGTAAACAGAACGAGAATTCCTCCGCAGTACGGAAGTTCTTGACCGTCCACCAATGTTTTGTCTACTTTCGCTGTCGGTGGATTTTCGCATAATGCCAGCAATTTTTGGCGTTCGTTTTCGGGGAGGGAGGCTGCGACTTTAGCAATGCTGCTTGGGTTTGTTTTGATCAAGGGCAGTGTGCCTTCGATATATGGCTTGTCTAGTTCGTGGGCATATACTTCAATACGCCCATTGGACTCGTGCACGATGTCAGCAGTACTACCGATATGGTCAATATCCTGATGTGAGAGAATAATGGCTTTTACTTTGTCAAATGATACACCAGACTCAATCATGGCTGCGCGTAATTTTTCCATATCCCCAGGCATGCCTGTATCAATCAAGATGGCTGTTTCATCATCCCAAATGAGTGTGGGATTCAAGAACATACGACCGCCGAATCCCTCCGCTTGTAATTCGAGCATTTCTACTCCGTTCGCAATTCTCATTGGCTATCCCCCTTGTGGATTGTTTTTGTACAGATGAATCGTACATAGTATATTGTATCACATTCTTTTTATTATTTTTAGTTTAAATAATTTATCATACCATATAAAATTTATTTTGTCAAGAACAAAAGAGGTTTAGACATACACAAAAAGAGTAGTTCGAAGCATTTCTGGAATTTTATGTCGTGGGTTCACGATACGTGTCCTCTCTTGCAAGGCGAGATCATTGTGATTTCTCTGTTAAAATAATGAAAATCTGTTGACAATTATGTTCAGGCCCCTTTATAATTCAACGTATTCAAAAAAACGTACCTGTTACAGGTGTATATAGAGCATTGAAAGGAATACAGTAGTGCCTGGAATTTTTGTCTCAGAGAGCTGATGGTCGGTGCGAATCAGTACATATCCAAGCATGAATTACACTCCCCGAGCTTCTTTTTCGTAGTAAAGATCTGGTCTTTATGAAGGGAAAGACGGCAATAAAGCCGTTATCAAAATAAGAGTGGTGAGCACTTGCTCGCAACTAGGGTGGTACCGCGATGTTTATTCGTCCCTACTGGTTTTCCAGTAGGGATTTTTTGTGTTTATCAAATAACGAATGGAGACAAGCATTATGCTCCCTGAGCTTCTTAATGCAGAAAGGAAGGAATCTAGTATGAAACAATTAGTAAAATCTACAGCACAAATTCCGGCACACTTGAGACAATTTGTCTCTCAACAGCATTATGAAGACTATACCCCTGTTGATCACGCTGTATGGCGCTACGTTATGAGACAAAATCATCATTTTCTTAAAGACACAGCACATCCTGCATATGTCGAAGGGCTTTTAGCATCAGGGATTGATATCGAAGCGATTCCAAAGGTATCGGACATGAACGAGCGCCTTGCGAAAATCGGCTGGGGGGCTGTGATTATCGATGGACTAATCCCTGGCGTTGCCTTCTTTGATTTTCAAGCTCACGGTATTTTACCGATTGCCGTAGACATTCGAAAAGTGGAAAACATTGAATACACACCGGCTCCAGATATTATTCATGAATCTGCGGGACATGCGCCTATTTTGTTTGACGCTAAATATGCATCATATGTAAAACGGTTTGGAGAAATTGGAGCGAAAGCATTTGCAACAAAAGAGGAACATGAGGTTTTCGAAGCGGTAAGACACTTATCGATTGTAATGGAAGACCGCGATTCTACACCTGAACAAGTTGCAGAAGCAAAACAAATGCTAAGTGAAAAACAGAAAGCTGTAAAAGGGATGTCCGAAGCAGAGCAAATCTCACGCATCTTTTGGTGGACAGTAGAGTACGGACTAATCGGAACGGTAGAAAATCCGCAAATTTATGGTGCTGGACTCTTATCATCGGTAGGAGAAAGCAAGCACTGCTTATCCGAAGAGGTAGTGAAGCTACCGTTCTCCGTAGAGGCTTGTATTCAAACAAGTTACGATGTGACAACGATGCAGCCGCAATTATTTGTATGCGAGAGCTTTGACCAATTGATAGAAGGAATTGAAGAGTTTTCAAGAACAATGGCATTTCAAACAGGTGGAACGGAGAGCTTGGATAAAGCGTTACGATCAGGCAGCACGGCTACATTTGTGCTAAATTCCGGATTGCAAATTACAGGGTCTATTACAAACATTCATAAAGATTCAAACGGAGAAGCCATTTACGTAAATACAATGGGGCCTACAGCTTTAGCTATCGATAACAAGGAACTTCCAGAACATTCAAAAGATGTTCATAGAGATGGCTTTGGAACACCGATTGGTTTATTGGACGGCAACATTTTACTCGAAGAATGTACAGACGAACAACTTGCTGCGTTAGGAATTGTAAAAGGCCAACTAACGACGCTATCGTTTAAAAGCGGTGTTCAAGTAACTGGGACAGTCTCAAATATTATCCGAAATAAAGAAAAAGTAGCGCTGATCTCTTTTGAAAGCTGTAATGTTGTAGTAGGGGATACCGTATTATTTGCAGAGCAGTGGGGAACATTCGACATGGCGGTAGGATCTGCAGTCATCTCTGCTTTTCCGGGGGCTGCGGATACAGAAGCCTTTTTCGATACAGTGGAAATGGAAGAAGATAGTTTAACAACACCAAAACAATTAACAGAGTTAGAAAGTATGTACCAGACAATCAGAGATACTCGTGAAAAAGCAATATGGGATGAACAGAGTATAGCTGCTGTTCAAGAAGTTCTTCAAACATTGAGAAGTTTTTACCCGAAAGAATGGCTGTTACGCTTAGAAATTCTCGAGTTATTTGTCATTCATCATGTACAAACTTCAAACAAAGAACAGGTTCTTGAGGAATTACTCAATCTTAGTAAAACAAAAGAGCTTCAGCGTCTCATCAAAAATGGCCTAGAGTTACTTCCGCTTCGAGTTGGGAATCACGGGTGCTAAACAGATTTTAAAAAAAGGTTTTTACTCCGTCAAGAGTAAAAACCTTTTTTGTGTAGTGGTGGCTTGATGTGTCGTTAACGTGCTATGAAGCATTTCTAAGATTAGCAATGTCCATTCATGTCACAGTGCATTCCATCAAATTCGGTTGTTTTATTTTTCTCTAATTCCTGATCAATAATTTGGGCTAATCTTTCTTTGCTAGCCAGTCCTTGAACGACTTCTTTACCAATCACAAACGTTGGCACCGCCATAATTTGAGCCTCTTCATAGGCATGTTTCAGTGCTTCTTGATGCACTTCACGATACTTTCGTGATACTAATGCTTCTTTAAATGCATCCTTAGAGAGACCGACTTCATCCGCTAATTTTGTTAACACCTCAATGTCTTCAATGTTTTGTTCTTCTTGGAAGAAGGCAGTAAACACTCTGTGGTGATACTCGTTTCCTTTCCCATGTTCCTTTGCGAAATGGTACCCTTCAAAAGCCAAATGCGTATATGGATGTGGAGAGACACGTGGTAAACGCATGTCAATTCCTAACTTTTTCGCAGCAGGGAGAATAAAGGAATCCCATGAACTTAATTTTGCAGGATCTTGCCATGGGTCAATTTTTTCATGAGGGCTAGGACGTAATTCAAATGGCATCCATTCTACTTCTACATCTTTTTCCTTGATGATTTCATCTAATGGGCCTGTACCTAAAAAACAAAATGGACAAATAAAATCAGAGTAAGCTTTAATTTTTATCGTCATGTATGACCGCACCTTTCCTTTTTAATTCTTTTGTTGTAACTATAATAGTTACAACTAGGATGAAAGTCAATTCATTTATGATAAAAACTTTAACGGATACTTTATTCAAAAAAATGAAACTATGAATAAATTTTTTCGTATAAAAACTATAGCTTGTTGGATGCAGAAGGAAGCAGAGTTGTCTAAACTGCTTTCTTTATTTGTTAGCAGGGCAAAAGTAAAGAAGGAGTGGAAATGTGTTTAAAAGAATTGGTTTATTCATGCTTGTGAACATCCTCGTAATGGTCACAATCGGGGTCATTACAAGTTTACTAGGGGTGCAGTATTACGTTACATCTCGAGGAATTAACTTTGGAGCGTTACTCGTATTCAGCGGCGTGGTCGGCTTTTCTGGCGCATTGATTTCGCTTTCGCTTTCACGTATCATAGCGAAATGGTCGATGGGTGTGCAAGTTATTGATCCGAATGGTCCGCTTCGATCACACGAAAAAGCGTTGCTTGAAGAAGTATATAGTTTAGCTCGCAAAGCAGGATTGCGTGTTATGCCGGAAGTTGGGGTGTATGATTCACCGGAAGTAAATGCTTTTGCGACAGGTCCGAGCAAAAGTCGTTCCCTTGTAGCGGTGTCGAGTGGTTTGCTAGAAGAGATGGACGAGGATGCGGTGAAGGGCGTATTAGCGCATGAGATCGCACATATTGCCAATGGGGATATGGTGACGATGACATTATTGCAAGGTGTCATTAATACATTCGTCGTATTCTTATCGCGCATATGTGCCTATGTAGCGTCTCGCTTTGTTCGAGAAGATATGGCTCCGATCGTGCAGTTTATTGCGTCGATTATCTTTGATATTTTGTTCTCGATTTTAGGTAGCATTGTGGTGATGGCGTTCTCTCGTTATCGTGAATATCAGGCAGATGCCGGGGCGGCTCGCCTGACAGGTAAGGACCGAATGATTCATGCACTGCAATCACTAAAGCATACGGTAGAGTTGGTAGATACGGAACAGAAATCGGTGGCGGCTTTTAAAATCAGCAGCGGTAGAAACGGATTTCTTAGCTTGTTTGCGAGCCATCCGGATTTGGATGATCGCATTCAGCGTTTGCAATCTATGAAGTAGTATACAAAAAATAAAGGCCCGAGCTTTGCCGGAAAATGGCAGGCTCAGGCCTTTTTCATGACAATCTAATGAACAGGAGATTATTTCATCCTGTTATCACGAATGATTCACTATGTCTACACGATTTCAACACACTTTATAGGTATATTGCGCTTGTAGCACCAATACAGCAACGCGTAAGCCAAGGAGGAGTGTTGGTATGACAAGTGTTATCATGTTGAGTCGGATTCAGTTTGCGGTCACGGTGTTTTATCATTTCCTGTTCGTCCCTCTTACGATTGGTCTGGTTATTTTAGTAGCGTATATGGAAACGCAGTACGCTCGCACACGTCAGCCTTTGTATCGCCAGATGGCTGATTTCTGGGGTAAGTTATTTTCGATTAACTTCGTGCTTGGAGTGGTCACAGGGATTACGATGGAGTTTCAATTCGGAACGAACTGGTCGGAGTATTCGAAGTATATGGGGGATATTTTTGGCTCACCTCTTGCGATTGAAGCGCTCGTTGCCTTCTTTTTAGAATCAACCTTCATGGGGCTCTGGTTATTTGGGCGCGATAAAATTTCGCCGAAGATGCGTGCTTTCTCGATCTGGATGGTTGCCATTGGTACGAATATTTCGGCCTTATGGATTATTACGGCTAATGGATTTATGCAGCATCCGGTTGGTTACGTGATCCGCAACGGTCGCGCGGAGCTGAATAGCTTTTATGAATTGGTGACGAACTCGTATGCATGGTATATGTTTTTCCACACGGTTGTAGCCAGCTACATTGTCGGTTCCTTCTTTGTGATGGGTATTAGCGCGTATCATCTGATTCGCAAGCAAAATGTTCCATTTTTTGAAAAATCATTTTCGATTGCACTCGCTCTTGGATTGTTGGCCGCTACGGCTACTCCATTTATTGGTCATGAGCATGGGGTGCATACAGCAGAGAAGCAGCCAGCGAAAGCCGCCGCGATGGAGGCAGTATGGGAAACGCAACAATCAATGCCGTTCTCGATTATTTCGATTCCTGATCCGAAGAATGAACGGAATATTGAGGCGTTATCAATTCCGTATATGGGCAGTTTCTTTTATACGAATAACTTTACCGGAAAAGTGACAGGTTTAAAGGATATTCCGGCTGATGAGCGTCCGAATGTAAATCTCGTATTTTATAGCTTCCGATCGATGGTGGCACTTGGGATGTATTTCCTGGCACTTGTCTGGTACGGATTTTATCTCGTGCGGAAAAATCAGCTTGTGTCCTCATCTCGTTATTTAAAAGTAGTGTTATACAGTATGCTGCTTCCATATGTGGCGATTAATCTCGGTTGGGTCGTGGCAGAAGCGGGTCGTCAGCCATGGGTTGTATATGGCTTAATGAAAACGGTCAACGCTATCTCACCGATTTCAGTATCACAAGTTATATTCTCGCTCTTAGGTCTCGTATTGTTCTATAGCATTCTGATTATCGCAGATGTCATCCTTCTTGTGAAATACGCCAAGTCTGGTCCGAAGGCTTACAAGGAAGGAAAGGGGGAATTGCAGCATGTCTCATGATATGTTAGCCATGATCTGGTTTGGACTGTGGGGAGTAATCTGGACGGTATATTTCGTGCTTGATGCATATGGACTCGGAACCGGAATGCTGTTTCCGTTTCTTGCAAAAGATGAGCGAGAGCAGCGCCAGCTTCAGGAGTCAATCGGACCGTTCTGGGGCGGAAATGAAGTCTGGCTGATTACAGCAGGTGGGGCGACGTTTGCGGCGTTTCCCCTGACGTATGCGTTGATGTTTAGCTATTTGTATACACCGCTGATGTTGATTTTGTTCAGCTTGTTTTTTCGTGCGGCGGGACTTGAGTTCATGCACAAAATGGATCATCCGCGCTGGAAATCGTTTTGGAAGTGGAGTTTTTTCACAGGCAGTTTTGCCATTGCGCTGTTGTTTGGGGTAGCGTTTGCCAATTTGTTTTATGGATTGAGAATTGATGAGACGGGCTATCACGGTACGCTATTGTCCTTGCTGCATCCGTATGGCATAGCTGGCGGACTCGTATTCGTGACACTGTTTCTGCTATCTGGAAGTTCGTGGATTGCGTTTAAAACAGTCGGGGAGATTCGGACGCGTGCGCTGAATGTAGCAAAGAAAGTATGGTTTTTTGCGATGGCGCTGCTTGCCATTTTTATGGTAGCAACAAACAATCTAACGCCGTTGTTCGACAAGTTCGTCCAGTATCCCGCGCTCTGGCTTCTGCCTTTGCTGTCTATGACATTCCTCTTGTTTGTCATGATTGCACTGAATCAAGATCGTCCGGGAATCGCCTTCGGTGGTGTGTGTGCTTCGATTGCGTTGCTGATGGCGGGAGGATTTGCGGGAATGTTTCCGAATATGCTTCCATCTGCTTTGGACCCTGCGTCGAGTGTTACGTTATTTGAAGCGGCGGCAAGTAAGTTGAACTTGACGATTATGCTCGGTGTCGCACTTGTCATGGTTCCGATCGTCCTGACGTATCAGCTCTGGTTGTACCGCATTTTTCGGGAGAAGATCTCACCTGAGAATGCAAAAGGATATGAATAAAGAATACAACTCTTGTTTATTTGGATATGTTGTTGTATCGTATAACTCATACAACTACATATAGTGCTTTGTGGTGTGCCTGTGAGAACGCTCCAGGTACTTAAAAGGGAAGTTCGGTGCAAGTCCGACACGGTCCCGCCACTGTAAAGGGGAGTATGCTTCTACGATGCCACTGTTTGAAAAAAATGGGAAGGCGAAGCATGCAATGAACCTGAGTCAGGAGACCTGCCGCAGAGTAAGACACAGGAAGTAGCCACGGGAGATGGTGAAGTGTCAGTGAAGAGTAGTTTTCAACATCATAAGGCTCTTTACTTTGACATGAACAAGCATCTTTCTTGGACGACGGGAAAGATGCTTTTTTGCGTGGTTCTATCCTGATGAACAGGAGGAGAAATAAATGATCGTATATAAGCCTGACAACCGTGCTCTGCAATTTGATAAAGAAAGGCTATTGCGCTCGATTGATCGTTTGACAACAGGGATAGCCGGTGTAAAGTCGGATGTACTAGGGAAATATGTATTGGCTAAGCTTGCGGAGGGCGAGCTTCATGCAGAGGCGATTACCCGCACGATTTATATGACAGCACTGGAGCTTGTATCGAAGGAAGAAGCGAACTGGACGTATGTAGCGGCCCGTGCTTATTTGAACGGGTTATATAAACAGGCCGCGCGCAATCGTGGCTATAAGGCGTATCCAGATCGTCCGTATGGTTCCTTCTCTCGTCTAGTAGCGCAGCTTGTGGAACAAGGGATTTATCAGGAGCAGCTGCTGACTACATACAGCTCAAGAGAGTTAGAGGAATTAGGAGACATGATCGACCATGAGCGAGATCATTTGTTTACCTATATTGGCGTTGTGACGTTGACGGAGCGATATTTGGCATGTGACTTTGCGGGACGAATCTATGAATTGCCGCAGGAACGCTTTTTAATGATTGCGATGCAGCTGATGATGCAGGAACAGCCGGAGAAGCGACTTGCGCTCGTAAAAGAAGCGTACTGGGCGCTTAGCAATCATTATATGACGGTCGCGACACCGACGATGGCAAATGCAGGCAAGGCAAGGGGCGGGCAATTGTCGAGCTGCTTCATTGATACAGTAGATGATTCTCTTCAGGGGATTTATGATTCCAATACGGATGCGGCGCGCTTGTCCAAGATGGGCGGCGGAATTGGTGTGTATATGGGGAAGGTAAGAGCGCGAGGGTCGTCCATTCGTGGCTATGAAAATAAATCAAGCGGCGTAATCCCATGGATTCGCCAGCTGAATAATACGGCGGTGAGCGTCGATCAGTTAGGGACACGCAAGGGAAGTATTGCGGTGTATTTGGACGTCTGGCATAAAGATATTTTGGCGTTCCTCGATATTAAGCTGAATAACGGAGATGAACGCATGCGGGCGCATGACATATTCCCTGGGGTGTGCATTCCTGATTTGTTTATGGAAGCAGTGGAACAGCGGGCGGAGTTCCATTTGTTTGATCCGCATGAAGTCCGGCAGGTGATGGGTTTCTCGCTAGAGGACTATTATGATGAAGAGCCGGGGCAGGGAAGTTTTCGTGAGCGATACGAAGCGTGCGTGCGCCATGCTAAGCTCAGCCGCATTACAGTCCCGGCGATTGAGATTATGAAGCGGGTAATGATTTCCCAGCTAGAGACCGGCACACCGTTCATGTTTTATCGTGATACGGTGAATCGGGCGAATCCGAACAAGCATGCTGGAATGATCTATGCGAGCAACTTATGTACAGAAATTATGCAAAATATGTCGGCGACAACGGTTGTGGAAGAGACGATGGAAGATGGCGAGATCGTCATTCGCAAGAAGCCAGGGGATTTTGTCGTGTGTAACTTGTCAAGCGTTCATCTTGGACGAGCCGTGCCAGATGGTGTGCTGGAGCGTCTGATCCCCATTCAAGTTCGTATGCTGGATAATGTAATTGATAATAACAAAATCGACGTCCTGCAGGCGCAGCATACGAATCGGCGCTATCGTGCGGTCGGTCTTGGGACGTTCGGCTGGCATCATCTGCTAGCGAAGAAGAGAATTTCCTGGGAAAGTGAAGCGGCTGTGCAATTTGCGGATGAGTTGTATGAGCGCATTGCTTATTTAACCATTCAGGCATCGTGTGAGCTAGCGCAGGAAAAAGGCGCATATCCGCTCATCCACGGAAGCGAATGGGAGAGTGGTACATATTTTACCCGTCGGGAATATGAATCAGCGGCATGGCAGGAACTTGCGGCAAGAGTTGCTCAGCATGGGGTGCGGAACGGATACATGATGGCGGTGGCACCGACTGGCTCGACATCGATTATCGCTGGTTCGACCGCTTCGATTGATCCGGTATATGAGCTAATCTCATATGAAGAGAAGACGACGTATAAAATTGCCAATCCAGCACCGGATTTATCGCCAGAGACGATCTGGTACTATAAAACAGCCTTTCATCTGGACCCACATGCAGGCATTCAGCAGGCGGCGGCCCGACAGCGCCACATCGATCAGGGACAGAGCGTGAATTTGTACGTACGCCCGGACATTCATGCTCGTGATTTTCTCGGGCTGCATCTTGCGGTGTGGAAGCAAGGGGTTAAAACAACGTATTATGTGCGCAGTCGAGCGGTCGAAATCGATGTGTGCGAGGCGTGTGTATAAAGAAAGTAGGGAGAAAATATGTTACAGACACAACAAGTTTTTAATACAGAGGCACCAAATAAATCAAACCGAATTATTAACGGGCAGTGCTCCGGTGTTCTGAATTGGGATGACATTCGGCGCCCTGAGATGTACAAGCTGTATCGCGTACTGATCGCCAACCACTGGATTCCGTCTGAGATTGCGATGAATAAAGATAAGCAGCAGTTTGCGGAATTGAGCGCTGTCGAGCAGGAAGCGTACAAAAAAATCATCGGATTATTAGCGGTACTTGACAGTATGCAGACAAACTTTGTTACAGATGTAGGGCAGTATTTGACAGATTCATCGCTTGTTGCGATTGCGGCGATTATTAATCAGCAGGAAGTGATTCATAACCAATCGTACTCGTATGTGTTATCAAGTATTGCGGACTACCAGACGCAGAAAGAAGTGTTTGAATACTGGAAGCATGATGAGGTGCTACAGCGGCGCAATTTGTTCATTGCCCGCATGTACCAGCACTTCCGGGAGGAGAAAACGCCGCAGACATTTCTTGAAGCGCTTGTAGCGGATATGATTCTGGAGGGAATTTTCTTTTATAGCGGGTTTGCTTTCTTTTATAACCTTGCTCGCCATCAAAAAATGCTTGGCACAAGCCAGATGATTAGTTACATTCAGCGGGATGAGGCACAGCATGCGTACTTTTTCGGGGAAGTGTTCAAGATGCTGTTGGAGGATTTCCCGGAGCTGAATACAGACGCGAACCGTGCTTTCGTCTATGAAAGAGTCGAGGAAGCGGTTCAGCTAGAGACGGAGTGGGCGCATGAAGTGCTTAGTGGTATAGAGGGCATTGATCTGGTAGAGTTCCAGGATTATATTCGTTACATTGCGAATAAACGATTGCAGACGATGGGATTGGATAAGGCGTACGGCGGGGTGGATAACTGCATGCCGTGGATTCGCCCGTTTTCAGACGAGGCGCTCAATCAGACGAAGACGGACTTTTTCGAAGGAAAGTCGCGCACGTATGCAAAAGTGACGACGATAAATGGATTCGACGATTTATAAAAAAATTTAAATATAGCCCTTCCTATCTTTTTATAAGGATAGGAAGGGTTATTTGGTATTTAACTAGAATTTTTTATGATGAAAAAAGAAACCAAAAAAATTGTATCTCGTATATACTGGTGAGCATAAAAATTTGGCCTGAATTCGAGGAGGAACTATACGATGTCACTATTTAAACGATTGCGTGATCTTACTCTTTCAAATGTGTATGCTTTAATTGAAAAAGCGGAAGACCCGGTAAAAATGCTGGATCAATACATTCGAGATATGGTAGAAGACTTAGAAGAAGCAGAAAAAGCAGTTGCGGCGCAAATCGCGATTGAGAAAAAGTTTAAAGTTTTGTATGAAGAGCAGGAAGCACTCGTACAAAAACGAGCTGAGCAGGCAGAGAAAGCGGTACAGGTAGAAAATCTTGATCTAGCACGCCGTGCGCTGGAAGAGAAGAAAAGCGCATCGCAAAAAATGGATGAATATAAAGCTGCATACGAGCAAAATAAAGCGGCAGCTGAGCAGCTGCGCGAAAAACTGCGCGAGATGCAAAAGCAAGTAACCGAGATGAAAAATAAACGGGAGACACTCGTTGCTCGTGCGAATGCAGCGAAAGCCCAAACAGAAATTAACAAAGCGATGGCAGGCTTCGGCTCTGATACGGCACAGGCTGGATTAAAACGTATGGAAGAAAAAGTGCTCCAGATGGAATCGCAAGCGGAAGCATCAAACGAACTGTCACGCAAAGAGAAGTCGCTTGATGATGAATTTGCGGCTTTGACAAAAGATGCGGATATTGAGAATGAATTAGCCGCTTTGATGAAAAAACATCAGAAGTAAGGCACAGCATGTTATAGCACCCCTTACCATAAACATGGCAGTATCCATGTTTAGGCAAGGGGTGTGTTTTGTAGGTAGCAAATAGGGGGAGGAAGATACAAATGAGTTTATTTGAGCGCATTGCGAACATCTTAAAAAAGCCTGAGCCACCGAAACCGGAGAAAAGTGTCCGGGATTTAGGACCGGGAGATATTGTAGAAGTATCCCTGGTCACATATGAAGTGGTTGGAAGTACACAAAGTCCAAAGCGCAAGGCGGTTTTTCTAACATTACAGGATGGTAGCACCGTGAATTACTTGAAAATCGAAGAGCGGGAACGTGTGTATTACGAGTTGTATACCGCTATCGATGGCCGCCTGGATTCGGTGGATGAGATTCCGACCACAATCGAAATGGAAGATACGGTTTATCATATGGAAGAACAATACTCAGGTAATGTGCTCAGCCAAGGAAAGACGCCTTTCTCAAGCGGTAGCGAACAATACGTCTGGGAATTCCAGTCAGACAATCGGAAATTACTTCGAATCGAATGGCAGGATGGACGCATGATGATGTATGAAGGGGAGTCAGTTATTCCTGGTGATGTAAAAGTCATACGGGCAACATAGGAGGGAAAAGCGATGGTAACAAGGCTCCTCACATCGGTCAAGGTTATTTTGATAGGTGCGTTACTCGCTTTAACACTAGCAGGATGCGGAGGTGAAGCGGCAGAGAATTCGTACCCGCTGGAGTCGATTACACAAAACGGTCAGCAGCAGTCTAAAGTATATCGCGCGGAAAATAAGACAGTTCCACAAGTAGCAGAAGAGCTTAGGCAGCAGGAAGAGCCAAAAGAAATCTCCAAAACAGATACCGAGCGAATGTTCCTTGTTTACCCGGATAAGTGGTACCATCTTCAAAAAGATCCCAAAAAGCCAGAAGATACATTAATTGAGGTCAGCAATAATGAATTTGTCCGTCAGAATTATAGTCCTTCCTTTTTAGAAGGATACATTTTAGCCAGCGTACTAGATAACTTATTTGATTCACATAAACGATATGATGGCAAGTACCGTGGATATACGGAGCGGGATATCTATAGGCCAAAAACTACGTATCATACACCTACAGCACAAGAGAAGAAAGTGACGCCACCGATTACAACACAGAGCAGTGGATCGATTATTAAGCGAAGTGATCGACCGTCATCTACCTCAAACAGTGGGAAAACATCGGTTGGCACAAATGAAAGTCCTACGAAAAAAGGGAAGATTGTAAAGTCATCTGATGAGGGTGCTTCGTACAATAAGAGGAAGGAAATTAGGCCGAGCAGTTCGAGTTTTTCCAGACCACAAAGCAATTCTCCACCTCGAGTTAATAGTGGAGGATCAGGGAAAATTACAAAACGAAGATAAGATCGTAAACAAGGCATCGCCCCGGTACAGTAGGCGATGCCTTGTTGTCTGATATCAGGACGCTTTTGTTTTGAAAGATGTCTATATTTCGTACATTACATTTATCATACAGGATGATTTGGACTGGCATAATCTTTGCTTGTTTAGAGTAAAGAAAGAAGTAGATGTTAAGCGCTTACAAAGTAGTGGGAGGAGAATGGACATGTTACTTTCAAATGTATTGCAGCAGCATGCTGTGAGGCAGCCGGATCGACTGATTACCGTTTTTCAAGGACGTGAAACAAGCTATGCGCATATGCAGGAGAATTGCCGCCGTCTAGGGGGATATTTTCATAGACAGGGGCTTGTTCAGGGTGATGTTGTTGCTCTGTTGCTCAATAACTCAGATTCGTTTGTAACATGCTATTTCGCTTGCCAGTTTGCCGGGCTTGTTGTACTTCCGATTAATACTCGCCTTGCTCCGCGGGAAATCGAATACATCCTGAATCATTCAGAAGCTCGCATGCTTGTGTATGATCATGATTTGTCAGGGATCGTTGAACAGGTGATTCCACAGGTGCCGCATTTGCAGCACTTCGTTCACGTAGGAGAAGGCGGAGGTGGATTTGAGCTGAACGAGGCGATCAAGCTAGGAGGCGAGATTCCGAAGCTTCAGCAGCAGGAAGATGATACCGCTGTCATTTTTTATACGTCTGGCACAACCGGGAAGCCAAAAGGGGTAATGCTCACCCATCGCAATTGTGTGGCGGTTGCATCTATGTGGAACGAGGCGCTTGGCATGCAGAAGGAAGATCGTGTCATGATTGTCGCACCGCTGTTCCATTGCGCAGCAGCGCACGTTTTTATGCTACCGCTGATTTATGGGGGCGGGACACTTGTGATTGAATCAGGGTTTCATCCGCAGGGGACGATTGAATCGCTGCAGAAGAATGAAGTGTCCATCTTCTTTGGTGTTCCAGCCATGTATATGATTTTGTTAAACACACCTGGCATTGAAAGCATGGAAGTTCCAAACCTGCGCAAATTTATGTACGGGGCAGCGCCAATGCCGTATGAATTAATTAGAAGAATTAAGCAGCTATTCCCGCAGACTGGAGTGCAAAATTTGTACGGTCAGACCGAAAATTCACCAGGTACGACCACATTAGGGGATGAGCATGCATTAAGTAAAGCTGGATCAGTAGGGAAACCACTTCCGCGCAGCGAGGTGCGCGTTGTGGACGAAGAGGGGAACGAAATGCCGATTGGACAAGTTGGAGAGATTGCGATTAAAGGCGATCATGTAATGAAAGGGTACTTGAAAAATCCGGAAGCGACAGCGCTTGCGATTCGAGGTGGCTGGCTGTTCAGTGGGGATCTGGGCAAGCTGGATGAAGAAGGATTTCTGTATATTGTTGACCGCAAAAAAGATATGCTGATTCGCGGCGGTGAAAATATTTATCCGATTGAGGTCGAAGAAGTATTGTATGAGATGCCGGAAGTGCTCGAAGCGGCTGTCGTCGGCGTACCGCACGAAGTATACGGTGAGATTCCCAAGGCATGCGTTGTTGTAAAGGATGGGTATTCGCTGACTGAGGAGCAGGTGGTATCGTTTTGTCAGGAGCGTCTAGCGAAGTATAAGGTGCCAACTCTCGTAGAATTTGTGAGTGAGCTGCCGCGCAATGCAAGTGGGAAAGTGTTGAAAACAGTTTTGCGTGGAGAGATCAAGTTTTCGTAAAACCGTAAGATGTAGGAAAGCCGTTGACTTGGAGTCGGCGGCTTTTTGCTTGTTATGGAACGTGTAAATAAGTGAGAGAGAGAAGGTAAATAATTAGCATTGTAAGCTTTTACAAAAAAATTCTAGATAAAATTTTATTTATACGCTTGTTTTTTTATTCGGATAATTCTATCATGATAGTATAATCCAAAAACGGAATCGATGTTCCGAAATTCGGAACGAAAGGATAGTATGAGCGCAAACAAAACAATTATTAAATCGCTAGATGTATTGCAATTATTTTATAGTCATAAAGAGCTTAGCTTGCAAGAAATGGTAGCGCTTTCAGGCATGCCTAAAACATCGCTTCATCGCTTGCTTGGATCATTGGAAGAAATGGGATTTTTGCAGCGGAATGAAAGCGGATTGTATGAGCTGGGACTAATCTTTTTACGATTGGGTCATCTTGTGGCGGAGCGGTTGGATATCAGGAATGTTGCTTTGCCAATTATGCGACGTGTACGTGATGAATTGGAGGAGGCTGTAAACCTTGTTGTTCGTGATGGGGACGATGTGATCTATATTGAAAAGGTTGATACAAGGCAGCCTGTTCGTGTTTATACCCGGATCGGACGACGAGCCCCACTGTATGGAGGCGCCTGCCCGAGAGCTTTGCTTGCCTTTTTAACCGATGATGAACGGAGTCGCTACATCGATCAGGTAGATCTGATCAAAGTTGCATCTGGAACGATTACGGATCGAAATCAGTTGAAGACGATAACGGAAGAAGCAAGAGAAAAGGGATACACAGTCAGTCACTCTGAACTGGAAGATTACTCATCTGCGGTAGGGGCTCCGATTTTCGATTATACGGGAGGTGTTGTCGCCAGTTTGAGTATTGCAGGATTGACAACACGGTTTAGTTCTGACCGCTTGCCGTTGCTGATCGAGAAGGTGCAGGAAGCAGCGACGGAAATCTCGGAGAAGCTAGGCTGGGTACAAAAATAGCACGGAAGGAGGAGAAGGAACATGCGATATTTTTCATTAGGAGACACCGCGGTTGTGGTGGAGTTTGATACGGTTATCGGGTCATCCTCTCATGAAAAAGTTCGGCTGCTGTCGTTGTATCTCGATCAGTACCCGTTTTTGGGAATGATTGAATATATCCCGGCTTTTACAACGGTGACCGTATTTTATGACCCGTTTGTTTTGCGATATGCAGAGGCGGAGGCGGAGTTGGAGCGGGCTGTATCACAGGTGGAACATCTATCATTGAAACAGAAAGCGCGTACAGTGGAAATACCGGTATGTTATGGAGGGGAATTCGGACCCGATCTGGAGGATGTTGCATCGCATAACGGGCTGACAGCAGAAGAAGTAGTACGCATCCACAGCGGCGGAGAGTATCTGGTCTATATGATCGGTTTTGCACCAGGATTTCCATATCTAGGCGGCATGTCTGAGCGGATTGCAGCACCGAGACGCTCATCCCCGCGCCTATCAATTCCAGCAGGAACGGTTGGAATTGCCGGGATGCAGACTGGGGTATACCCAATTGAGACACCGGGCGGCTGGCAGCTGATTGGTCGGACGCCGGTTCCGCTATTCCGTCCAGATCGGAACCCTCCGACATTGTTGATGGCGGGGGATGTGATTCGCTTCCGACCGATTACACAGGACGAATATGAAAATTGGGAGGGGGATATTGTATGTGTATCCGGGTAAAGAAGCCGGGGCTGCTTACAACCGTACAAGATACCGGGCGCTTCGGACTTCAGAAGTATGGTGTGCTGGCAAGTGGTGCCATGGATACGATGGCGCTTCGGCTGGCTAATCTTCTAGCAGGCAATGAGGAGCAAGCAGCAGCTCTTGAGATTACGCTCTTAGGGCCTGCGCTTGTCTTTGAGAAAGCGACGCTTGTTGCGCTTGCGGGTGGCAATCTTTCTCCTGCTGTTGACGGTATGCCCATACCACTCTGGCGACCTGTATACATACCTGCAGGAAGTACGCTGACATTCGGAGGCGCTGTGTCAGGATGCCGGACGTATCTCGCAGTCGCTGGCGGGATTTGTGTACCAGATGTGATGGAAAGCCGAAGCACGTATTTGCGAGCTGGAATCGGCGGATTTCATGGACGGGCACTTCAGGCGGGAGATGTGCTCAAGACAGGAGAGAGCACGGGCTGGTTGAAAGCGCCATCAGATGAGGCTGTCGTTTTGCCGTGGGGAGTTAGTCATGAGCTTCGTCCGGTATACGAGGAGAATCCGGTGCTTCGTGTTGTACGTGGACCAGAATTCGAGTGTTTTGCAGAAGAGAGTAAGCAGAAGTTCTGGAAGGAGCCATTCCGTGTCACACCCCAGTCTGACAGGATGGGGTATCGGCTGGCAGATGTGTCGCTAGAACTGACCGAGCCGCTTGAGATGGTATCGTCAGCTGTTAGTTTCGGAACGATTCAGGTGCCGCCGGAAGGAAATCCAATTGTGTTGCTGGCAGACCGGCAGACGGCTGGCGGATACCCGCGTATCGCTCAGATTATTAGTGTGGATCTGCCGTTGATTGCTCAGGTAAAGCCAGGCGGATACGTACGGTTTGAAGAAGTTTCACTTGAGGAAGCGCAGGCGCTGTATGTGAAGCGGGAATTCGACATGAAGCAATTCAAGCAGGGATTGACTCTGCAAGTTCGATAGGAGGGATTTGCATGTACAAGGTAGACATAAACTGTGACATGGGGGAGAGCTTTGGCGCATACCGGATGGGGACAGACGAAGAGATATTACCGTTCGTTACATCGGCGAATATCGCCTGTGGGTTTCATGCCGGTGATCCATCCATCATGAAGAAAACGGTGGCAGCGGCGCTTGCACACGGGGTTGCAATCGGGGCGCATCCTGGATTGCCTGATCTGGCAGGATTCGGACGCCGCAATCTCGATCTAACTCCGGAGGAAGCATATGACATTGTCGTCTATCAGGTTGGTGCCCTCTATGGATTCGTTAAGGCGGTAGGCGGGAAGATGCAGCATGTTAAGCCGCACGGCGCACTCTATAACATGGCCGCTAAAAATCGTGCGTTGTCAGATGCGATTGCGCAGGCGGTATATGATGTAAACTCGGAGCTGGTGCTGTTCGGCCTATCGGGCAGTGAATTAGTTAAAGCTGGTCAGGCAGTGGGGCTTCGAACTGCACATGAAGTGTTTGCGGATCGGACATATCAAGTGGATGGGTCACTGACTTCGCGCCGGGAAGTAAACGCACTCATTACAGATACAGAGGAAGCAGTCGAGCAGGTCATTCGCATGGTAAAAGAAGGTGCCGTTCGCTCCGTGCAGGGACAGGACGTAGCGATTCAGGCGGATACGGTATGTATTCATGGCGATGGTGCGCATGCGCTTGCATTTGCCCGAAGCATTCGGCAGCTGCTGGGGCAGGCGGACATCGCTGTCCAATCGATCATATAAAGAAGGCATCTTAGAAGGGGGAAGTAGTATGGGCAAAGAAAGTAGAACAAGTGTGTTGCTGGGCGCTGCATTTTTGATGGCGACTTCCGCAATTGGACCTGGATTTTTAACACAGACAACGGTATTTACCAGCAAGCTTGGTGCAAGTTTTGGTTTTGTCATTCTGATGTCGATTTTGCTTGATATCGGAGCTCAGATGAACATTTGGCGCATCATTGCGGTTTCTGAAAGACGGGCGCAGGATATTGCGAATATGGTATTGCCTGGCCTTGGTTATCTGCTTGCGTTTCTCGTTATAGTCGGCGGTCTTGCATTTAATATTGGGAACGTCGGTGGTGCTGGTCTTGGTACGAATGTAATGTTTGGCTTATCCCCTGAGAAGGGTGCGCTTTTGAGCGGGGCAATCGCGATTGGGATTTTCCTCATTCGAGAAGCCGGGAAAGCGATGGATCGTTTTGCACAGCTTGCGGGTGTTGTTATGATTCTTCTTATGATTTATGTGGCTGTGACATCTCATCCTCCGGTTGGAGAGGCTGTTGTTAAATCGTTTGTGCCAGATAAAATTGATATGCTGGCCATTGTGACACTAGTAGGTGGTACGGTAGGCGGTTACATTACATTTGCAGGTGGGCATCGTCTCATTGATGCCGGAATTAAAGGGCGTGATGCACTGCCAGAAGTAACGCGCAGTGCTGTATCAGCAATCGGTATTGCATCAATCATGCGGATTTTTCTGTTCCTAGCTGCGCTTGGTGTTGTTACGCAAGGATTGGCACTTGATCCAGGTAATCCACCAGCCTCTGTGTTCCAGCATGCTGCAGGGAATATCGGATATAAACTATTTGGGATCGTAATGTGGGCTGCTTCGATTACATCCGTAATTGGCTCTGCTTATACGTCAGTATCTTTCATTCGGACGCTTAGCCCGGTGATTGAAAAATATGAACGAGCTATTATTGTAGCGTTTATTGTGATTTCTACAGCTGTATTTGTTATGATTGGCAAGCCGGTTAAAGTCCTCATTCTCGTTGGTGCGCTTAACGGTCTGATTCTTCCGCTTGCACTTGGCGTGATGCTGGTGGCGGCACACCGTAAAAATATTGTCGGAGATTACAAGCATCCGATGTGGATGACTGTATTTGGTCTTTTCGTTGTGATTGCGATGTCCTATATGGGCTTTAAGACATTAACGACAGAACTTCCGAAATTGTTCTTATAATAGGCAGCAGGGGGGAGCAACGAATATGCATCATGCTTCATTGTTTACACCGGAAGAAGCGCGCGCGCTGATTCGCACAGGGGAATGGACGCGTCCTACATCGGGTATGGCGGCTGGCTACACGCAGGCAAATATGGCGATTTTGAAAAAAGAGCTGGCGTTTGATTTTCTACTGTTTTGCCAGCGAAATCCGAAGCCGTGTCCGGTGCTGGATGTGACGGAAGTCGGTTCACCGGTGCCGAAGTTGATCGCTCCGAACTCTGACCTGCGTACAGACCTGCCAGGTTACCGGATTTACCGGAACGGGGAACTGACTGAAGAAGTGACGGACATTACACCGTACTGGGAAGACGATATGGTAGCATTTCTAATTGGATGCAGCTTTACGTTTGAGCGGGCGATGCTCCAGAATGGTCTTCCGGTTCGCCATATTGAGGAGAACTGTAATGTAGCGATGTATAAAACAAACATTCCGTGCGTGAAGACCGGTCATTTCGAAGGTCCGATGGTTGTAAGTATGCGTCCACTTCCAGTGCGTGATGTTGTACGAGCGGTGCAGATTACAAGTCGTTTTCCAGCAGTACATGGAGCACCGGTGCATATCGGTGACCCGTCCGCGATAGGGATTGCCGATATTAATCGCCCTGATTTTGGAGATCGGGTTACGATTAAGGATGGGGAAGTACCTGTGTTCTGGGCTTGCGGTGTGACACCACAAGCAGTGGCAATGCATGTGAAGCCGGAAATTATGATTACGCACGCGCCGGGTCATATGTTTATCACGGATATGAAAGAAGAGCATTATAGCGTTTTATAAAGGATACGTAAAAACGTGCAGCCCTTATTTACGAGGAGAGGGCTGTACGTTTTTTGTTTTCCAAAAAACCTGTATATGTGTGGTTTCTACCGTATAATAAGAGCATACATATGATTCATAGAATAGGTGTGATAGCTGTGATTCAATTACGAGAGATTATGACGCCTGTGACCGACTATTTGAGTCAGGCAAGCACGCTAGAGCAGGCGATCACTATTATGAAGCGAAAAAAATGGAACATTGTCCCGGTAACCGATCAGGATGGACGCTTACGTGGTGTATTTACACGCAGCATTCTCTATCAAATGGTACTTGCAGGACACCCCTTGCATACGCCGATTCATCCGTTTATGAAAAAAGATGTGGTAGCGTTTTCAGTCGATACGCCGTATGACATCATCGAAAAGGTTGTAGAGAATAGTAATGTCGGCTCCGGGGTTGTGCTTGACAGTGAGCAGCGTCCTATCGGTTTGATTACATCGATTGATATTGCCCGGACATTGCTTCTTACAAGCTACTCGCTGCGGGAACAGCTTGAAGCGATACTAGCTACGTCACAGCTAGGGGCGGTTATGACCGATGAACAAAACCGGGTTATTTTTGTGAATGCACGGTTTTGTGACATGCTCGGCTGTGTAGAGAAACAGATCATTGGGTGCAACATAAAGGATGTAATCCCGGATATCCATACAACTGAAGTACAAGAGATGGAACAAGAAGTTCACCAGCGAATTGCAGTAGGAAATTATCGTACGATTGTTCGTCTGTCCAAATATAAGACGGTCAAAGGACAGGAAGGGTTTATCGCTCTGTTTCAGAATATTTCGGAAGTAGAGCGAATGGCAGAAGAACTTGAATCGGTCAAGCGTTGGAAATCGATGCTTCAGACCGTAATCGATAAAGCGTACGATGGCATTGTGATGATTAACCAACAGGGCCGTATCTCATTCGTAAGCCCGTCTCTTATTGAATTGTTTGAGCTTGACGAATCCAGGACGATTCATCAAGCGATTGATGGCGTATTGCCGCAGCTTGGATTAACACGAGTTATCAAAAGTGGACTTGCGGATATAAGCGATTTTATGGAAGTAAACGGCATTCAGTATATCGTACATCGGATTCCGGTTTTGCAAGATCAGCATGTGGTAGGTGCGATCGGAAAAATTATGTTTCGCCAGCTACAGGAGGTGCGAGAGCGCTTCAAACGATTTGATCGTCATGAAGGGAAAGACAGCATGACGAGACAGCAGCGACGGCAGACGGAATCATCCCGTTTTACGTTTGATGAGATCATCACGGGCGATTATCAGATGGAGAAGCTTGTGCACAGCGTAAGCAAGGCGGCAAAAGGGCGTTCGACGATTTTAATCCGGGGGGAAAGTGGGACTGGCAAAGAGTTGTTTGCCCATGCGATTCATAGTATCAGTCCGCGTGAGGAAAAGCCGTTTGTAACGGTGAATTGTGCTGCGATCCCAGAGCACCTGCTGGAATCAGAATTTTTCGGCTATGAGGAAGGGGCGTTTACTGGGGCGAAGCATAAAGGGAAAGTCGGCAAATTTGATCTTGCACATGGTGGGACGCTGTTTCTTGATGAGGTGGGGGATATGTCACTTCCACTACAGGCGAAGCTGCTGCGGGTATTGCAAGAAGGAGAGTTCTATCGGGTAGGGGGAACGGATCGCATTCATGTCGATGTGCGGATTATTTCTGCGACGAATCGCCCGCTTGAGGATATGGTAGAGAAGGGGACATTTCGTGAAGATTTGTTTTACCGCCTGAATGTCATTTCGTTCGAGATTCCTCCTTTACGTCTGCGAAAAGGCGATATTCTTTTATTATGTGAGTTGTTCATTAAGGATTTAAATAAGAGTAACGGAACGAGTGTGACGAGCATTGATGCGGAGGCACAGCGAGTGATGCTCGAATATGAATGGCCAGGGAATGTGCGGGAATTGCGCAATGTGTTAGAGCGGGCCATGGTATTTGCTGAATCGGGAAAAATCCAGCTTGCTGATCTGCCGGATTATGTGTTGAAGAAAGCATCGCTGCCGAGTAGCCAGCTCCCTGTTTTGCAGCATAATTTGTTAAACAAGGCCGAGCAAGATACGATTCAGATGGCTTTGCAGAAAACAAACGGCAATAAATCGCAAGCAGCTCGCTTGCTGGGCATCAGTCGCTCTGTTCTGTACGAAAAATTAAAGAAGTATCAGATAAACTGTCTGTAATCGAGTCATCTCCTGTTTTGTATGTGTCCGGATTTAAAACATATTGTCCGAAAAACTACCGCTAGGATAGGAGAGTACGAGGGTTTTCCTGCTGGCATGGAAGTTGCTTTTGTATGTAGGTACAGGCAAATAGCAATGATCATGTTTGGAGGGAGACACATGGCAGGCAGATACATGCAGGAAGAACATAAAATATTTCGAGATGCGTTTCGTAAATTTTTGGAGAAGGAAGCGTATCCACACTATGACACGTGGGAAAAAGACGGTATCATTCCCCGCGAATTCTGGACGAAGCTGGGGGAGAACGGATTTTTATGCCCGTGGCTGGATGAACGGTATGGTGGGCTAAATGCGGATTTTGTGTATGAAGTGATTATTAACGAAGAATTAGAGCGTGTTGGATCGAGCTTGATCGGAGTGGGGCTGCATAATGATATTGTCGTTCCGTATCTTGATACATTCGGAACCGAAGAGCAGAAAGAGCGCTGGCTTCCTGGCTGCATTAGCGGGGAGCTAATTACGGCGATTGCGATGACGGAACCAGGGGCGGGATCAGATCTGGCCGGAATCCGGACAACAGCGGTGCGCGATGGTGACCACTACATTCTAAACGGAGAGAAGACGTTCATTACAAACGGCATTCACGCTGATCTGGTCGTTGTCGTATGCAAAACAGATCCAGCGGCTAAACCGGCGTATAAAGGTATTAGCCTGCTCGTCGTAGATCGCAACACGCTGGGCTTTTCACGCGGCAAAAAGCTGGATAAAGTCGGGTTGCACAGTCAGGATACGGCGGAGCTTATTTTTGAGGATGCACGTGTTCCGGTACAGAACTTGCTGGGGGAAGAAGGCCAAGGCTTCTATTATTTGATGGATAAGCTGCAGCAGGAGCGGTTGGTTGTAGCTATCGCTGCACAAGTTGCTGCCGAGGAAATGCTGAAGCTGACAATGGAATACGTCCAAAATCGCAAAGCGTTTGGCCAGTCGATTGGTAGCTTCCAGAATACCCGCTTTAAAATTGCAGAAATGGCAACGCAGATCGAAATTGGACGTACATTCCTAGATGATCTTATCGTCAATCATATGGCAGGCAAAGATGTTGTTACACAAGTGTCGATGGCGAAATGGTGGGTCACTGACATGGCAAAGCAGGTCGCGTCTGAATGCATGCAGCTGCACGGTGGCTACGGGTATATGGAAGAATACGAAATCGCTCGCAGATACCGCGATATTCCGGTAGCGGCGATTTATGCCGGTACAACGGAAATTATGAAAACAATTATTGCGAAAAATCTGGGACTATAAAACATAATAATGGAGGGGTTTTGGATGCGCGATGTCGTAATTGTAAGCGGGATGCGAACACCAATTGGTGATTTTTCCGGGGCATTAAAAAGTTTGACTGCGGTAGAGTTAGGGATTATTGCACTGAGGGCAGCGATTGAGAAAGCAGGCATTGTCGCCGAGCAAATTGAAGAAGTGCTTGCAGGGCATGTCTACCAAGCTGGATGTAAAGGGAATCCAGCTCGTCAGGTCGCACTTGGAGCAGGATGCAATGTAGAAACCGTGGCGGCCACCATTAATCAGCAGTGTCCGTCCTCCATCCGGGCAGCGGAAATTCTCGTACAGGAGATTATGCTCGGCAAGGTTGAGATCGGGGCTGCCGTTGGCTTTGAAAGTATGACAAACGTGCCGCATTTGCTGCCGAAAGCACGGGACGGTTTCCGTATGGGTGGCGGAGAAATTGTTGATTCGCTGTTATATGATGCACTTATTGATCCATACAACAATTATCATATGGGCGTAACGGCCGAAAATCTTGCCGAGCAGTATGAGATTTCTCGTACGGAGCAGGATGCGCATGCGCTGCTCAGTCATCAGCGTGCCTGCCAGGCGATTAAAGAAGGAAGGTTTAAAGACGAGATCGTTCCGGTGGAAGTGAAGACGAGAAAAGGAACCGTTGTAATCGACACAGATGAGCATCCGAATCAGGATACTAGTCTCGAATCACTTGCAAAGTTGCGCCCGGTGTTCAAAAAAGACGGAACGGTGACAGCTGGCAATGCATCCAGTCTGAATGACGGAGCAGCCGCCCTTATTATTATGTCTGCGGATAAAGCAAAAGAACTTGGGCTCAAGCCTCTTGCCCGTATCGTGGCAACCGCATCTGCGGCGGTTGATCCGAAGGTGATGGGGATCGGTGTCGTTCCAGCGGTTGATCGTGCGCTCAAGTTTGCGAATCTGAGCGTAGGGGATATTGACTATTGGGAGGTTAATGAAGCATTTGCCGCCCAGTTCCTTGCGGTGAACAGGGAGCTGAAGATTGATATCGAGAATGTAAACGCAAATGGCTCCGGTGTATCACTTGGTCATCCGGTCGGTTCGACAGGTGTTCGGTTGCTGGTGACGTTACTTAATGAAATGAAGCGCCGTGGTGTTCGATACGGCTGTGCGTCTTTATGCGCAGGTGGGGGTCCTGCGGCAGCTATGATTGTGGAGGCGCTTGAGTAGCACAATAGATGCGGGGAGTCCACCTGTTTGATGGGTGGGCTTTTTTGCGATTCCAGACTTTGGTGGTGGGAGGGGGAGAAGAGAGAATCTGTTCGCTTCGGTACGCTTTGCGGGGAAGTGTAGACTGTCCGCTCCAGGAGCCCAATGAACTCGCCTGCAAAGAAAAGCCCCACGACGTTTTTTTCATGAGAGGATTGCAGGCAAAGGCCCGTTCATTGTTCTCCTTCCGCTGAGGAGAAAGCGTACAGGCGCTTTCTTGCTTCTCTCTTCTCCTCCTCCACTACACGTTGGATAATATCAACCATCAAGAACAAGCTTTTAGCTACACTAACACATTCGTCAACGTCCCAATTTTTTCGATGGAAACCGCAACCGTATCCCCTGGCTGGAGCCACTTCTGCTGACCTTCCGGATATCCAAGGATAACTCCCTCCGGCGTACCAGAGTAAATGATATCGCCAGGCTGCAGTGTCATATGGTGTGATACATAACTGATGATGGCGGCACAATTAAAAATCATGTCTTTCGTATTAGCAGACTGGCGCACTTCTCCATTTACTGTGCATTGAATATGCAAATTCCCGGCATCGCCTACCTCATCAGCGGTGACCAGATAAGGTCCGACGGGAGCGAATTGATCGCATGTCTTGCCGAGCAGCCACTGACCGGAGCGGAATTGGAAATCACGGGCGGAAAGATCGTTGCCTGCACTGTAGCCATATACGTACTGGAGTGCCTCTGCCTCTGACACATCTTTTGCTGTTTTTCCGATCACAATCACAAGCTCTGCTTCATAATCGATTTTTTCGGAGTCGCGAGGGATACGGATTGGTTCTTGATGAGCAGCTAATGCGTTTGCAAATTTGCTAAACAAAACAGGTGAGGCCGGAATCTGCATATTTGATTCTTTCGCATGGCTAATGTAGTTTAGACCTACACAAATAATTTTTTCTGGCTTTGATACAATCGGTGCGTAGCTAATGTTTGTTTCATCTATGTACGAAAGATTCTGGTAATTCAGTAGAGATTGTAGCTGGGCAAGCCCAGCATCTCCTTGTTCAATTAATTGTTCCATCGTAAGATTTTCCTTAAGAGCAGCACATACATCAATGATTCCGTATTCTGTTTTGATTCCGAGGTGAATTTGAGCGTTTCGTTTAAAGTTTAAAAGTTTCATTAGTTCTCTCCTTTTTCGTTGTTTTATATCCGGTTTTGGTAGTGGGAGGACATCGCCACCAAGTTGAAATTTTATCGTTTTGGGGTGACTTGTTTTTTTAGGTTGATGGTGATGTGACTGAACCACTTAGTGAATGTTTTTACATCAAAGCCAATATAAAGTAATGAACTATAGTTAAAAATCCTAAAACCGAAAAGTTGTATAGGCTAAACTTTATTAGGTAAATTTTACTTTCCTGTGGATTCTTTTTAATAAACAGCTTATATGAGATTACACTAGCTAGAGAGGCAATAATCGTACCAAGTCCACCTATATTGATTCCTAATAATAGAGGCTGCCAATTCATACAGAATTTCGATAAAAGGATTGCAGCTGGTACATTACTTATAAACTGACTTAAAAGTATTGAACTGAGGTATATGGAAGTTGGGCTTTTTAGGTTTTCGCTCGCATATGTGTGTACAACTGCTAGATTGGATATATTTCCTATAAATATAAAAAAACATATAAAGGTAATAAGTAATAGATAATCTATCTTTCTTAATAATTTTATGTCAAAAATACATGCTGTTACCAATGTGATGATGAACGTAAGTTTGTAGCTTATAACTCCAAGTATAGATGCAGTTATCATAAAAAAAACAATTCCCCATACAATTGTTTTTTTTCTATCTGCCATAGGAATAGAAGGGAGCTCCATTTCTAGCACTTCACTATTCAGCCTATGATTTAGAAGATATACAGAAATCATTCCTAGTATCACTAGTAAAAGGACAGTTGTAAAAAACTGCATCGGCTTAATTCCATAATAAGAAAATATAAACAGGTTTTGAGGGTTACCCATAGGAGTTAGACTGCTACCGATATTAGCAGCAATAGTCTGAAGTATAATGGTATCTAGCATCCGAATTTTTGTTTTTTTACTAATAATAAGAGTTAATGGTACAAAGGTTATTAATGCCACATCATTGGTTACTAACATAGAACTAAAAAAACATAATAATATCAGAATAGCCGAAACCCTTTTGCTATTAGTGCATTTATTCAGTATAGCAACTGCTAGCTTATCCAATATTTTAAGTTCTTCAAAGGCCTTTACTGCGAGCATAAGATTAAATAAACTAATTAATACATTAAAATTAATATACTGTAGTTTTGGAGCCTGTATGAAACAGCTCATAATTGCTAACACAAGTGATATAGTAAATACAATGTCTTTTTTTAAGATGCCAAATTTCAAGTACAGTTCTTTTCTATTTTGGGCATATGTATATTCTCTCATAATTCCTCACTTTTTTGTTGTTTTCATTTTCCCCGACTATTTTATATTATTAATCTGTTAAATTCATTATTATCTCATTTCCATCAGGTACAACCATCGTTTCTATTGTTGCTACCTTTTCTCCGGGATCGTAGAAAAATCCGAGCAAATTTTTCTATGCAAATCTTATTGGCATTGTGTGTATGGCTAAGCCAGAAAGTAGCGAGTACTTCCCTAGCACAGCTATGCAACTGTATCGTTTCTCCAGCATGTTTTGTCTGATCTTCTTACACAAAATAGGAATGTATCCGGTATGTTGCCTCATCATTATAAAACCTTTATTCAGCAATGTCATACGATTGTTTCGTTTCATATTCTTTATTGGTGGAGAGGAAAATAGCTGGCTTATTCCATGTATGCGGTATGTTGCTTGTTCACGATCGGAGTGCTACAGTTGATAGGAATAGTTTTTTGAACGTCACGGATAACAGAGGAGCGTTACGACATGATCATATTGAAGAATGAAAAAGAAATTGAACGGATGCATGAGGCAGGTAAACTCCTTGCTTCGTGCCACCAAAAAATCGCTGCGATGATCAAACCGGGAATTACCACATGGGAGATCGAAGCATTTGTGGAGAAGTTCTTAAAAGCGAATGGTGCAACACCGGAGCAAAAAGGCTATCAGGGTTATAAATACGCGACATGTGCATCCGTAAACGATGAGATTTGTCACGGGTTTCCGAATAAAAAACCGCTAAAAGACGGCGATATCGTTACAATTGACATGGTCGTGAATTTGGATGGAGCATTGGCTGATTCTGCCTGGACGTATGCGGTAGGAACGGTTTCACCCGAAGTGGAGCGATTGCTGGATGTAACGAAAGAATCATTGTATAAGGGAATTGAACAGGCGACAATCGGCAATCGACTCGGCGATATCGGGCACGCGATCCAGTCATATGTCGAGGCAGCCGGATTTTCGGTTGTGCGGGACTTTACCGGTCACGGCATTGGGAAAACGATTCACGAGGACCCGGCTGTACTTCATTACGGCAAACCAGGCAAAGGAATGCGCTTGAAAGAAGGAATGGTCATTACGATTGAGCCGATGGTCAACATAGGCTCATGGCATAGCAAGATGGATGCGAACGGCTGGACGGCGCGGACGACAGATGGCAAATTTTCGGCACAGTATGAACACACACTGGCGATTACCAAAGATGGCCCACGTATTCTGACGGAACAACAATAATAGGCAAGCGGTGAAAAAGTTAGGCGCTGCACATTATTTGTTCAGAAAATGTTTAGAAGCATTTGGTAAGATGAAAGTGGGTACGAGTAGAGCCGACTATAAGCAAAAAAGGTTGGAGCCTCAACGTTCCAGCCTTTTTTGTTGTGGCGATATTTTACTGTGAAAAAGTTGCGGTACAGGGGGCATGCATGAGAACAAGGCTACTGGCATTTGGAATATGTCTTTTATCTTTTGCTGTAATTTTTACTCTTTTTTGGGCAGTTATTGAAAAAAATAAGTCAAAAGAGATACCATCCGCCCACCATGGTATCCTTGATTTATCAACATGGGATATTGGGAAACAGGAGGCCATTCCTTTGAATGGGGAGTGGGCGTTTTACCCAGATCAATTGCTTGTACCAGAAGACTTTACAAGAGAAGAAAAAACGCCGACGTATGTCCAAGTCCCTTCTTTCTGGAATCATTATAGCATCAATGGCAAAAAGCGTTCTTCTTATGGTAGTGCAACGTATCGTCTGCAAATTAAGCTAAAAGGTCGTGAACAGATCGTTGGGATTAAAACATCGAACATTCGTATGGCAAATAAAATCTATGTGAATGGGCAGCTGGTAGGATCGAGTGGAGTGCCAGGAAGCCCCGAAACCTATTCGCCGAAAAACACGCCATACGTGCGCTATGTGAATGTATCAGGCGCTAAGCTGGATATTATTGTTCAAGTTTCTAATTATGTGTATGCACCTAACGGCGGAATTTCACATGCGATTTATTTTGGAAGCCAGGCGGCTATTTCCGCATTACGAGAAAAGGCACTTCTATTCGATTGGATTATGCTGACGAGCTTTTTTCTTATGGGTGTGTACTTTCTTGGATTATACATACAAAGAAGAAAAGATAGATCGGTATTATGCTTCGCTCTTTTTTGTTTTTTTTCAGCACTCTATACTGTTACACATGGGGAGAAGGTGTTGTATACGTTCTTTCCCCACATTGATTACTTTTTGTTTCAAAGACTGCAAGTTATTTCAGGTACGATTTCTGCTGTCAGTCTAGTTTTGTATACGTATTTCTCTTTTCCAAAACTATGTTTTTTGTGGTTTGTTCGGGTGATTGTCTTTATAGGCAGTGTGCTTATGATTATGTTTCTTATTTTTCCGATGACCGTTTATACACAGTTGGATTTCAGTTTCGCATTTTTGGGGAGTATCCCGTACTTTTATATGATTTATATCTCCGTATTGGCAGCTGTTAGAAGAGTGGAAGGAGCCGGCTACGTTACAATTGGAGCTCTTTCATTAATGATTGCAATGGTGGAGACAACGCTTAATGTAGATGGATATTCATCTATGAATCTCTTACCTCCTTTTGAGCCGCTCTTATTTATGGTTATGCATTCTTTTTGGATATCACTTCGGTTTTATAATGTGTTTAAAAAGAATGAAGAGTTGTCCATGAAATTAGTAACGGCTGATAAGGTAAAGGATGAATTTCTCGCCAAAACCTCGCATGAGTTACGAACGCCGCTGCATGGAATTATTAACCTGACGCAGCTATTGTTAGACGACATCGGGAAAGAGATACATCCTAGACAAAAAGAGAGCTTATACTTGATTCATTCAACAGGAAAGCGCCTCTCTAACCTTATTCATGATATTATCGACGTTTCGAAAATGAAGCAGGGTGAATTATCTATTTATCCATCTTGTATTGATGTAAGAACGAGTGCTCAGACGGTGCTGGCTATTTTCTCTACGTTACAGCACGAAAAAGGAATCAGGATTCTTAACCATATTCCTCAAGACTTACCCCCTGCTTATGTAGATGAGAATCGTCTGCATCAGATTTTTTATAATTTAGTTGATAATGCTCTGAAATATACGTTACATGGAAAGGTTGAACTTTTGGCTTACGTACAGGGTGAGTGGCTGGAGATTGTTGTGGAAGATACGGGAACAGGAATTCCGGAAGATAAATATGATGAAATTTTTCAGTCGTTTCATCAATTAGAGGCACATATGACCCGGGAGAATAGCGGAATTGGCCTTGGCTTAAACATTACCAAGCAATTAGTCGAATTACACGGGGGGACAATTACGGTAGCGTCAAATATAGGAGAAGGAACGCGCTTTACATTTACGCTACCAATCGCAAAAGAAGAAAGGGAGAAAGAAATACATGAAGAAAACGTGTATTCCCTAAAAAATATAGGAGGACGAGACGTCTCTTTTTCCACTCCGCACAAAATGATCAAGAACGGCGCCTATACAGTATTAGCCGTAGATGATGAGTATTCGAATTTAACAATTGTGATGAATGCCATGAACTCGATGGGGTATTCGGTGATTGCGGTAAAAAATGGAGAGGAAGCGATTGAGGTACTGCAAAGTCATCCGAATATTGATTTGGTTATTCTGGATCTTATGATGCCGCGCTTGTCTGGGTTAGAGGTGTGTAGGCACATTCGACAAACGTCTAGCTTAAGTGAACTGCCTATTCTTATGCTTACAGCAACCGGACAAGTCGGGGATATTCTTGCTTCGTTTGAAGCGGGGGCCAATGACTTTTTGCAAAAACCTGTAGAGCTTGCGGAATTGAAGGCTAGAGTCGATTCTTTGCTGCTTATGAAAAAATCAGCGCAACATGCGATTCAGAACGAACTGGATTTTTTACAAGCGCAAATTACCCCGCATTTTTTATACAATACGCTGAATACCATCGTATCGCTCTCGTATAAGGACAGTGAAAAAATGCGCGAGATCATTCATGATTTAGCGTACTATTTACGTGCCAAGTTTGATTTTAATCGTACAGAGCGATTCGTCCCGATCCAGCGAGAAATTGAACTCGTACGAGCCTACCTGGAGATTGAACAGGTACGGTACTCGCAGCGGCTTCAGATTGTATTTGATATTGACGAGGCTGTTGCATGCTTTATTCCTCCGCTAACCATTCAACCGCTTGTAGAAAATGCAATTCAACATGGAATTGCCCCACAAGTTTCCGGGGGAACGGTGAAAGTTTCCATTCAACAAATGAGAGACGAGGTTTGTATTACGGTAGAAGATGACGGAGTTGGAATGCCGCAAGAACGCATTCGTCAAATTCTTGACGGGCAATACGATGGAGTTGGATTTAGGAATGTCAATAAACGCCTGCAAACGATGTATAATTGTCAGCTGCAAATCGAAAGTGCAAGTGGAGAAGGGACAAAAGTAGTCATGTTAATAAAGGAAGGGGGAATGCGATAATAAGTAGTACAGAAAGGAAAATAACAGGGCTAGCCTCAAGAGGACATGAAACATGACTTCTCAAGGCTAGCCCTTCTTTATAGTAGTTTTTCCTTTGGTAATGCTATTGTAATTGTTGTCCCTGTCTGATCAGAACTTTCGATTTGCAGGCGACAGTGATAGAAGCTTTGTAAACGCCTATCCACATTTCGGAGACCGACCCCTTTGTACTGACCCACAACAATTTCTTTCAGGCGGGATTCCGCAATTCCCACCCCGTCATCAGCAACAGTAATATAAATCATATCTACCGTTTGAGAGATCGAGAGTGTAATCGTTCCACCCGAAAGTTTCGGAGCAATCCCATGGCGGACTGCGTTTTCGACGAGTGGTTGAATCGTGAGAGGAGGTAATAAACATTGAACCGTCTCATCGATCTCAAAAATAACACGTAGTCGTGTTCCATAACGTACTTGCTCAATGCCAAAGTAAGCCCGTACTAGTTCAAGCTCCTGGGCAAGTGGGATAAGTCGTTCCTGGTTATGGAAGTCAAACTTGGCTCGCAAATAATACGTGAGATCATTAATAATATCGCGCATTTTCTCTACATCTTTGTAGGAGAGAGAGATAACCGTATTGAGCGCATTATACAGAAAATGCGGGGTAATCTGCGCTTGTAAAAAGTCCAGCTCATGCTGCAGGGCTTCTTGAACAGATTTTTTCAGTAAGAGCAATGACTCTACTCGTGCTTTTAACTCAGGAAGTTCTACAGGCTTTTGTAAGAAATCATTAGCCCCTGCC
Source organism: Aneurinibacillus uraniidurans (assembly GCF_028471905.1). Taxonomy (NCBI): domain Bacteria; kingdom Bacillati; phylum Bacillota; class Bacilli; order Caryophanales; family Paenibacillaceae; genus Aneurinibacillus; species Aneurinibacillus uraniidurans. The sequence goes on from NZ_CP116902.1 coordinate 1,499,620, forward strand.
TCAAAAGAAGCGATGATGTCACCAATTTGTCCCGCTGCTGTTAGGATAAGAACCGGGATCTCTGTTAGTTTATGAGTAGCCCGGATTGTACGGCATACGTCTAAGCCGGACATGCGCGGCATCATGAGATCTAGAATCACCAAATCAATCGTCGGATGGCTGTGAAGCATATCCAGTGCCTCTTGCCCATTTTTGGTTGCAATGACGGAATGGCCCATCGAATCGAGCGCGTCGAGCAACACTTTTAAGTTCGAGTATTCATCATCGACGACAAGTACGGTATAAGTCGATTCTTTCAATAACTTATATGGCGTAGAAAATGATAGAGTAGCAGTAGCCGCAGCCGCAGGCTCGGCATTGGTGAACAAAGTGTGTTCCTGTATGTCTTTATCCCCTTCATTTACTACTGGTAATGTAAAAGTAAAGCATGAACCTTCTCCTACTGTAGACTGAACGCGAATCGTCCCACCATGTAATTCAATGAGCTGTTTCGTAATGTTTAACCCAAGACCGATTCCCGGATTCTCACTTGTCATATGATCTTCAAGTTGATGGAAGGAGTCGAAAATTTCCTCGAATTTTTCTGCTGGAATTCCTGTCCCGGTATCTTTTACGGAAATCGTTACAAAATTTCCTTCTACATAGCCCAAGAGCTCCATTTTTCCGCTACCTGTATATTTTATTGCATTATCCACTAGATTATAAAAAATTTGCTTCAAGCGATTTTCGTCCGCATAGGCAAGAGGAAGATCGTTTGGAATTTGGTTGAGGAGGAGAAGCTGCTTTTCTTTTTGCATCATTTCGAAGAAAGATATAATCATCTGTGCTACGGCTCTCGTATCAACCGGAACGGGATAAATGCGCAGTTCACCGTGTTTGATTTTCGATATATCAACAATATCATTAATAAGTGTGGCAAGCCGCTTTCCGATCAAGTGAATAGCGACGAGGCCTTCTCTTTGCTTTGGCTCTAGTTCTTCTTTTTTGTCTTGCAGCAATAGTTCGGCAATGTTAATAATTCCATGTAACGGCGTTCGCAGTTCATGAGAAGTTTTAGCGAGAAATTCATCTTTACGTTTGTCAAATGTTAATAGTTTTACAGATAGCTCCTCCACTTTTTTGAATGCGTTGGAAAAGCGTAGCGACATCCAGAGCGAATGCAGCAAGATAAATAGAACAGGCCAAAAGGGTGGCACAATGTTCAAAGGTAAATATCCCATAATATTAAGCGCGATCATGATCGTATACACAATTAAGAAAAGCGAGCTAAAAATCAGATAGAAAGCCCCTTCTACCTGACGAATGGACGCTAGTATTGATATGTATGTGAGATACATCCATATGTAAAGAACAAACATAATTTGCAAAATCTCAAAACGACTATGAACGGATAACGGGCAAGCAACTACAGCTACCAGGAAGATTCCGACTGCCAGACAGATTCGAATCACCCATTTGGAGCATAGCTCTCGGAAGGAATAATACGTGTACATTGTTAGGCCAATCCCGCTGAGCGAGGTAGAGAGAAATTGTAGTTTGGCAAATACATAATAATTGATGGATGGGACGAACATGTACAATATTTTCTCGCCGTGTGTAGCCTCATAAAAGATCGCAGCCAAGCAATACAGTGCGAAATATAGTAAAAATAAATCGCTTCTTCTTTGTGTGTACAGACCAAACAAATACAGCCCCATTATGATGAAGCTCGTCATGACAATGGAATCGAACAGCAAGGCCTTATTTTGCAAAGACGAGATGGATGCCTGTTCCCCGAAATAAATCGGATCGATGATTCCTCCGCCAGGAGTGTAGTCATAGTTTGCGACATGAACGAGTATCTCCACGATCCCACCCGATAGTTGCGTATAGCGGGCATACGGTGTATTTTCGGGAGAATAGGTAGCATCGGTTTTCGGAATGCCGCTTGCTCCGAGCTGTTTGCCATTGATATAGATACGATTTGACATACGGATGATCGATGTTTTAAGGCCGAATACTTTTTCTGCATGCGGCAGCTTTATCTGTAAGCGATAGGTGGCACTTCCAAAGGGCGAAAGCGACTTTCCGTTACGGATATAACGATTCCAGGGAGATGGAACAGGCACGTACTCTGGTGTAGGCTGTGAAACTACAAAGTCATGATGGGTCAGCAGTTGGTTCGGATAAAACTCCCATTCCCCTGTAAGAGGAACAGCGCCATTTTTCGTGAAATCCCATGTGGATAAATCGAGGAGACCATGCTGTGCTCGTGGGGATGCCTGATGGTTGAATTTATTCGTCATCCACCATATCCCATAAAAAATCCCGATGAAAGCAAGGATACAGAGAAAAAAAGCGAGTAGTCGTGTTTTCATGTATACACCTCAACTAGATATAAACAAATAGCCTTTGTAGGATTATTGTATCATAAAATGATGGATAAATAATGAGTATAGTCCTTATTACCTCTCAATAGTTATAGTTTTGAAAATGTTTAGATAATTAAAAATATTATATTGACATGGGAGAACACCCATATTATTATTTTGGTATCAAACGTTAAGTATTTAACGATTTAATAAATTCTAACAATGGCAAGGAGGAACGTGGAAAAGGTAGAGTGTGCGGTATATTTCCACTAAAAATGTAAGCGTTATTATTTCATCTTTATTATAGGGAGGGTTTAGTATGGCAGTACGGACAGGGCAGCAATTTCTTGAGGGTTTGAAAAACGATGGACGTGAGATTTGGTTAGACGGAGAGTTAATACAAGATGTAACGACTCACCCGGCGTTTAAAGGAGCAGCCGAGCATATCGCAAAATTGTTCGATTTGCAGCATAAATATCCGGAAGTTATGACAGCTACTTGCCCGGAAACAGGTGAAAAATTTGGAATTACTCACTTGATCCCGAGAAGCAAAGAAGATATTAAACGAATTCGCAAAGCGATGAAAGTATGGGCGGAAGCGTCTGTTGGCTTAATGGGAAGAAGCCCGGATTATATGAATACAACATTTGCTTGTTTTGCAGGTCATGCGGACGTATGGGCTCGTCGTGGGAATGAGCAAGGTGCACAAAATATGATCAAGTATCAAAAGTACGTTCGGGATAACGATTTAATTATGACCCACTCTATTATTAATCCACAGGTAGACCGTTCCGTATCGGAAGCCGAGCAGGGTGGCGGAGAAGTGTCCCTACACAAAGTTGGGGAAACAGAAGACGCCATTATCGTACGCGGCGCGCGAATGCTGGCGACATTAGCACCGTTTGCGGATGAATTAACAGTATATCCGGGAAGCGATATTCGCCTGCAGGATAAGAAATATGCGATTTGCTTCGCGGTTCCGATGAATACGCCAGGACTTAAATTTATCTGTCGTGATTCTTACAGCAAAGAGAGAAATAAATTTGACTATCCGCTGTCCGCTCGCTTTGATGAAATGGATGCGGTTGTTATTTTCGATGATGTACACGTACCAAAAGATCGCGTGTTTATGGACGGGGATACAGTAGGTTATTCGGAAGTTATTGGAGATGGATACTGGAGAAACTATATCATCTTCCAGGCGATGAACCGCGCCTTAACAAAACTTGAGTTTGCATTTGGCCTTGGCCATATGATTGCTGATACGACAGGGGTAAATACATTCGATCATGTGCAAGAAAAACTCGGGGAAATTTGGAACATGATGGAGATGACACGCGCAGGTGTAGTGGCTGCCGAGGAAGGGGCGTTTGAAGTTGATGGCAAAGGAATCTGGGCACCGAATGATAAGCCGCTGATTGCGCTGCGCGGTTTGATGCCGAAATGGATTCCACGTGCTACTGAACTGCTGAAAGTGATCGGCGGCGGTGGATATATGCTTACGCCATCTTTGAAAGACATGAACGGACCGCTGGCGAAAGATATTACAAAATATTATCAGGCACGAAATTCTGATGCCGAACAGCGCATTCGCTTATTCCGTCTCGGCTGGGACTTTATCGGCTCAGAGCTTGCTGGACGCGGTGATTTGTACGAGCGGTTCTATCTCAGTGACGCTTATCGGATGACAGCTCTAAACTACAAAATTGCAGAAAAAGAACATGCCAAAATGCTAGTTGAGCAGTTTTTGAATGAGCCGGTAGCCGAATTACAGACCACAAAGTAAAATAGCTTGGGATCGCTTCTTCCTGATATAACCAGATACAAGGAAGAAGCTTTTCTCGTATGTAGCTGCTAGAATAGCCAGAATAGATAATCCTAGCAAAAGAGGGGGAGCTTTTCTATGGAAACAGAAACGACTTCTATTAATGGGTCGGTTACGGTTGGAGCATCTGGTCACAAGGCAGAATTAAAACGGGTATTAAAGACGCGTGACTTGGTTATATTTGGAATGGTTTTTATGGCACCTGTTTCCGCTCAGACTCTTTTTGGTTCGCTTGCACAAGTATCACAGGGGCATGCTGTTTTGTCGTATATTGTTGGACTGGTCGCGATGATATTCACAGCGTATTCGTATGGTAAAATGGCAGAGGCCTTTCCGATTGCAGGGTCTACGTATAGTTATACATCACGGGCGATTCATCCGTATGTAGGTTTTATTGCGGGCTGGTGTATGCTGCTCGATTATGTGCTCATTCCTATTTTGTTATATAAACTGAGCGCAATCTATGCGATGGAATTGCTGCCATCTATTCCACTTTGGTTAATGCTGCTTTTGTTTGTCGTTCCAGTAACGGTGTTTAATTGTATCGGAACGCAGATTGCTTCAAGGGTAAATACCTTTATGACTGCAATTATGGTCATAAGTATTGTTTTGTTTGTCGGTTTTGCGATAAAAGCATTGCTTCATGGAGTAGGTGTCGGAAGTGTTTTTTCGATGCAAGGGATTTACAATGCACAAACCTTTACGTGGCCTTCTCTGATCGGGGGAGCATCGATTGCGGTTCTTTCTTTCCTTGGCTTTGATGCAGTAACAACGATGGCAGAAGATTCAAGTGTTTCAGGGAAAATGGTGGGAAAAGCTGCGGTACTAGCCTGTATTGTAAGTGCGGTGTTGTATGTGGCCCAAGTTTATTTTGCTACGTTAACATTCCCGAATTTCACCGCTTTTCAGTCCCCAGATACAGCCTTTTTCGAGATTGCAACGCTTGTGGGAGGGAGCGGGCTGGCTACGCTTTTGGCGTTAATTATTTCGCTTTCCGGTATTTCAACAGCTCTGGCAGGGCAGGCAGCCGCTTCTCGCTTGTTATACGGAATGGGGCGTGAACGTGTACTGCCCAAGTTTTTCGCACATATTCATCCGAAATACAAAACACCAGCCTACAGTATTTTATTTATGGCAGCTGCCGGGTATATCGGTGCCGTTTTGATTGATTTAAGCGTGCTGTTTTTGATCATTGTGTTCGGTGCGTTAATCGGATTTCTCTGTGTGAATTTATCTGTATTCATCGAGTACTACATCAAGAGAAAAGAGCGTTCGTTTACGGCATTTGTTCCGTACGTAGTATTTCCACTGGCTGGATTGGTTGTATGCGCTTACATCATGTGGGGGATGGATCGTATTGGGCATATTGTAGGGGGAAGCTGGCTTGCGCTCGGGATTATTTATCTGGCTATTATGAGTAAGGGCTTCACGAAAAAAGTCGAGATGTTTAAAGAGGATTCGTTTTAGCTGCGTTACAATAGTGGGCTGTCTCGGAAGCCAGAACATGGCGGCGGGGCAGCTCTTTTTTTGTAATGTCGACAACGTTTGGTGAGAGGGAGTTGGAGAAGAGAGGAGCCGTTCGCTTCGGTATGCTTGCAGGGAAGTGGGAACTGTCCGCTCCGAGAGCTCGACGAACTCGCCCGCAAAGAAAGGCATGTGATGTTGATTCATAGAAGGATTGCGGGCAAAGGCCCATTCGTCGTTCTCCCTCCGCTGAGTAGGCGCATACAGGCACTTGAGCTCCTCCCTTCTCCCACTCCCCGCACAACGTTTCGTTTTACAAAAAACACGCGATGTCAGAATAGATTTGCTCGATAGACACTGGCTTTTTGAAAACATGCTTCTTTTATTTTTTTACCTGCATAGCAAAGCTTAGCATCTTGATCTTGCTTGATGATGTTTAACCAAAGCGTGCTAGGAGCGGGAGCGGACAGTCCCCACTTCTTCGTAAGCGTACCAAAGTGACGAGGCCCCGCCCGATCCCGCTCCTCCATTACACTTTGGATAAACCATCCACCAAGAAAGAATAGTTTTATCAACTATCAAATGATATAATGAGTTCATTGTATGGAATCATTTTACATCGCAGATGGTAGGAGGATATACATATGTTTGAAGACGATTTTCTGCCTGAGGAAAAAGATATTATAGACCGACTCAATGGTCAGCCATATAATTTTGAAGCGATGACCGTTGTAACGAATTTATACCGGGCTGCCCAGCGCATGCGAGTAAAAATGGAGCGGGAAGTTCTCTCTGCTTATAATCTTTCTTGGACTGCATTTGACTTGTTACATAACCTTTGGATATGGGAGCCGCTTGAGATGAGAAAGGCAGCCAAGCTGATGGGAGTAACGGTAGCGACTGTCAGCAGCATTACAAACACATTAGAGCGGAAAGAGTTATGTATGCGGCTAGTAGATCAGCGTGATCGTCGACTGGTCCAACTAAAGCTGACGGATCAGGGGAGAGAAGTCATTGAAGATTTATACCCTAAGTTTAATAAGGGAGAAGTTGAAATTATTGAAGGGTTAACGGAACTCGAACAAAAAATTATTACAAATTTGCTTAGAAGAATCATTCGAAATATGGATGACCCTGAATGAAAAGCCAGTCTCAATCGTCATGTACGACTTTTGAGACCGGCTTTTTTTTACAAAAAAACAGAAATATATTCATAGATATCGTTAGATAACAAATGACTTGACAGTGGAATATTCCTGTAATAATCTTAAAGTATCAAAAGGTTCTAATAATTTAAAATTTTCAAGAAGATAGGGGTGCTTGTGTTGGTAACAAAAGCGAGAGAGAAAATCATCGTTGCGAATGTGCCTGTATCACCAGACCATTATATTGGGGGACAGCGTATTTCCTCGACAAAATCGTTTACAGTTATTAGCCCGATAGATGAATCTGTGTTAGGAGAAGTGGCAGCGGGGGGAGCGGAAGAAGTAGATGCCGCAGTACGCGCAGCTTTGAAAGCGTATCCAGAATGGGCGGCATTAGGCCCAAAAGGGCGCGGTGTCTACCTGCGCCGCTTTGCTGATGTTCTTGAAAGTCGGGTTGAAGAGCTAGCAGCAGTAGAGACGATGAGCAACGGATCACTGCTAGAATCGGGCCGCAAGCGTGTCATGAAACGCGCTGCGCTTAATATTCGTTTTTTTGCCGAATGGGCGGAAAATCTAAAGGGAAAAACGTGGGAGTCGAATGGGACCCAGTATAGTGTTCATTATCAACCATCGGGGGTGTCGGCTCTAATTACGCCGTGGAACGCACCGCTCATGTTAACAACCTGGAAAGTAGGTCCGGCATTAGCCGCGGGAAATACCGTCGTTGTGAAGCCGCCGGAATGGGCACCTTTCACCTGTTCTCTGCTTGCTGATTGCGCAGAAGAAGCAGGCCTTCCTGCTGGTGTATTAAATATTGTGCAGGGAATTGGCGAAGAAGCGGGAGCGGCGTTGACCGGACATCCAGGGATTAGCCGTATTTCGTTTACGGGCTCTGTTGAGACCGGACGCATCATCGGAAAAGTAGCAGCGGACCGCATCGTTCCTGCCAGCATGGAACTAGGTGGGAAATCTCCGCTCATTGTCTTCGCGGATAGTGACTTTGAGGCGGCCGTTCGGACCACGATCGGACAGTACGATAATGCGGGGCAAGTATGCTTGGCAGGTACCCGGATTCTTGTTGAACAGTCCATTGCCGATCGCTTTTTAGCGGCGATGACAGAAGCGGCGAAAAAGATTGTACTCGGTGATCCGCGTAACGAAGAGACGGATGTAGGGCCGTTAATCACACGCGAACATATGAACAAAGTAGAAGGCTTTGTCGAGCGTGCGAAAGCGCAAGGAGCACGACTTTTGTACGGTGGTAACGTATCTGAACAACTGGGCGGGCTGTATTTTGAACCGACATTGTTTACAGACGTTCCAGAACATGCGGAGATTTTAAAAGAGGAAGTATTCGGCCCTGTGCTGACGTTCCAGACTTTTAGCACAGAAGAAGAAGCCATTCAAATGGCAAACAATACGGAGTACGGATTAGCTGCTACGATCTTTACGGGAAATGAAGCACGAGCGAAAAGAGTTGGAAGCGCAATCACAGCCGGAACCGTATGGATTAATACATTTTTTGCCCGTGACTTATCGGCTCCGTTTGGCGGAAGCAAGAAGTCAGGGATCGGACGCGAAGGTGGGGATTGGAGCTTTGATTTCTTCTGTGACATTGTCACGCTAGCTCATAAGACAGATTCATTCAATTCATAAAAAATCCTAGTAAAAAATAAGGAGTGATATAAATGGGTGAAATTATTGGGGCTGCTATTTTGTCGCATGTTCCGACGATTATGTTACCGGAGCGGGTTCGACTGGAAATGAACAAAGGAAAAGGCGATACAACGCTGATCGAAGGATTGAAACGACTGCGTTCTGAAGTGCTTGATCAACTAAATGCGGATACATTCATTATTTTCGATTCACACTGGCATACGACATTTGAAATGGTCGTAGACGGGCGTGAGCATTATGAAGGGCTTCACACATCAGATGAAATGCCGCGCAGTTTGCAGGATATTCCGTACAACTATGACGGCGACCCTGAACTGGCGACGATTATTGAAGAAACAGCGAAAAACTATGATGATGTGTGGGTTCATGTAAGCCGGAATGCAAACCTTCCGATCCATTATGGCACGGTCAATCTGGTACACCATCTGCATCGTGGGGAACGAGTGCTTTCTATTGGGACATCACAAACAGGAGAACCGGAAGATTTCCTGCGATTCGGAGAAATGCTGCGGGAAGCGATTGAAAAAAGCAACCGGCGCGTTGTGTTGCTAGGCTCTGGCGGACTTTCACACAAGTTTTATTCGCTGCGTGATATCAGGGTGTATGAAGAATATGATCCGAAATACCTCATTTCTCCAGAAGCGCGTGAAATTGATGAAAAAATCATCAGTTTATTCCTGGAAGGGAAACATGGTGACGTGATTGATCTTGTGCCTGAATTCCGCACATTCAGCCCAGAGGGGCGCTTCGGACATTATCTCATGATGGCAGGCGCACTCGGGCAAAAAGCATGGACGGCTCCGGGGCAGAAGTTCTCTGAGTATGAGGCGTCAGCAGGAACAGGCCAGGTGAACATCTGGTTTCCAAGACCAGCAGCAGGATGGGAAGGATAATCTATACGGATAGGGAGGCGAATCCATGGCAATCGGTGCAAATTTCATAGGCAATAACAAAGGGCGCCAGTCCGCTATCGAGCAATCGATGCAGGAATTGGAGCAAAAAGGGGTTAAGTTTGTCCGTCTGCTGTATAGTGATATTCACGGATTTCCGCGTGGAAAGGATATTCCGTTAGAATTCTTCCCTTCTGTTGTGGAAGAAGGGCAGGCATTTTGCTACTGGAATATTGTAGATGGCCTTGATGGAAGTCCGCTGCATGCTCCCGAAATGCCGGATCGTGGCTACCCGGATATGAAAGCGATTCCGGACTTATCGACTCTAGCGATGATCCCGTGGGAGAAGGATACAGTACAGTGTCTGGCTGATCTGGTTGATCATGAGGGACGGAAAATCGATATTTCGCCCAGGCAATTTTTAAAAAGGGTAACGAAGCTATTTAAGGAGAATCTTGCGGTCACGCCTATTCTTGCACACGAATTAGAGTTTTATCTGTTACAAAAGTCGGGGAATAGCTGGGAGCGATATAGCGACAAGCAGGGCTTGATTTATACAGTAGGATACCGTTCGGATGAGCGGGGGCTAATGCAAAAATTTATGGAAGCGGGTAAAAGTTTGCATTTGCAGGCGACCGCTGCGAATCATGAGCATGGTGGCGGTCAATTTGAAGTGAATATGCTGCACGGAGAAAGTGTTGCTGCGGCTGACCGGGCATTCAGTTTTAAAAACATGATCAAAGAAGTGGCAGCTTGTAACGGCTTGATGGCCACATTTATGGGCAAACCGTTTACGGATCAGCCAGGATCGGGCTTTCATCTTCATCTTAGTTTGGTAGATGAGCATCATCATCACAATGTTTTCTCCGACCCATCTGCACGAGATGGAATAAGCAAAAATATGAAACATTTTATGGCAGGTATATTGCATCATGCGCCGGCTCTTACTGCCTTCCTGGCTCCGACCATTAATGCGTATAAGCGGCTCATTCCGAATAATATTGCGCCGGTAGCGGCCGATTGGGGCTATGACAATCGCCATCGCTTCATTCGGATTCCTCCAGAACGTGGTTCTAGCAGCCGGATGGAAATACGGGGTGGCGATGGGGCGGCGAATCCGTATTTGATTTCTGCGGTATGTCTGTTAGCCGGTTATAACGGAATCATAAAGGAAATGGAATTACAGCCAGAGACGGAACCAGGGAAATCACTGCCGCGAACATTGACAGAAAGTCTAGAAAAATTACATGCAGATAAAGACTTGTGTGATTTAATCGGGAATGCGATGGTTACGGCATATACGGCTGTAAAAAGAACGGAAATTGAACGGTATCAAACATATGTAACAGACTGGGAGCTTAACGAATATGTCTACCACTTATAAACATGCAAAGAAGCCGTTAATCGGCATTACTACATGGAGACGAGATTTACCTACTTTTTTAGGTGAGAAGACGGATTTATATACGATTGGACCAGAATACGTGGAAGCCATTGAAGAGGCAGGAGGAATGCCTATTCTTCTGCCTCATGCCAAACCTGAGGCTGCCCCCTTGTATTTGGATTTGCTAGATGGGTTGCTTGTGTCTGGCGGGGGAGATGTCGATCCTGCTAGTTACGGTCAGACAAATGAGGGCAAGTCTTACGATGTAAAGTCTGGTGCCGACGCTTTTGAGATTGCTTTATTGCACGAGGCGTATAAAAGGAGATTACCGACACTTGGAATTTGCCGGGGCTTTCAAATTATGCAGGTCGCTTTTGGGGGGAAGATGCTGCAAGATCTGCATGAAGTATTTCCGCTTCATCCGAAAAACGAGGGGAAGCCGGAGTATATCTTAAGTCAGAATCATATCGTGTCGTTTGCAGAAGATTCGATTCTAGCCGATGTATACGGAAGTGTAACCCGGACAGTAAACACCATTCATCACCAATGTGTACAAACAGTAGGAGATGGCTGGACTCCGATCGGCTGGAGTGAAGACGGAATTATTGAGGCAGTGCAAGCAAGTGGCGACTGGCTGGCATTAGGTGTGCAGTGGCATCCGGAAAAGTTGAAGGATGAAGTGGAGCATAAGCTGTTTGCGTATTTCATTCAAGCGGCGGGGAAGGTAGAAAAGTAAAGAAACGAAAACCATCTTAATAAGACTAAATATTTAAAATTATTTGATATAAAACGTTAGATATGATAAATTCATTGTAAACGATTACCTTGCATGGAAAGGAAGATGAACGTATGTCAAAGTTAAATGGCTTCTCCTTGCCGCTTTCTCCTGAAGGAAAAGCAAATCTGTTACCGGCTCCTCCCTGGCATTATTCGGGTGATATGCTGCTGGTTGAATATCGCACAGATCCAGATGCGGTAATCGCCCTTCTGCCCGACGAATTGGAACCGGCAGATGATCCGGGGGCTGTCTCGGTTATTTTTGCAGACTGGCAGTCGTGCACGGATAACGGACAGGAATGGCTTGATCCATACCACGCTCAGTACAAAGAAGCGATGGTGTATGTAGGGGCGAAATACAAAGGACAGCCGATTTGTCGTTGCGTCTACATATGGGTGGACAAAGACTTTGCCATGCTGCGCGGCTGGGTTCAAGGATTCCCGAAAAAACACGGAGATGTATGGATGTCCCGTCCGGTTACAGTAGGCAAAGCAGGCCCGCGTCTTGCTCCAGGTGGCAAGTTTGGCGCTACGCTTTCGGTGGGAGGCAGACGCCTTATCGAAGCGCAAGTAAACTTGACTGGTCTGTCTGAAAAAGGCCCGCAGGTGAATAATCCGCCGCAGTACAACAGCCGTCATTTCCCGAGATGGGATAGCCTGGAGCCTGCTCTTTATGAAATGGTAACGGTAAAAGGGGTCGATAAAGAATGCAGTCCGATCTGGGAAGGAACGGCAGACATTAAAGTATTTGATTCGCCATTTGAAGAATTGAAAGCGCTTGAACCAAAAGAAATCATCGGTGGTTTCTATCATTCGTTTGGCTACACGATGATTGGTGGCGAAGTAGTGGAGCAACATAAACGCTAAAAAAGGTTCATCTGTGATAGAAGGAGGAAAATGAATGCAATTCGTTCGTGTAAAGCGTGGGGAGCAGATTGTAAAAGGATATAAAGAAGGCGAGATTCTCTTTTTAGAGAATGGGGAAAAAGTTCATGAATCGGAGGCGCATTTTCTAACACCGATCGAGCCGACAAAAATCATTGCGATGCACTTGAATTTTCCAAGTCGTATTGAAGCGTTTGGGATCAAGGACCCGCGCTGGCCGTCTTACTTTATGAAGCCTCTTTCCTCTCTTGCTGGACACCGTGCAGAAGTGGCCCGACCTCGTAACACCCAGTATTTGAACTACGAGGGAGAGATTGCGCTTGTCATCGGTAAAAAAGCAAAAGGGGTATCGCGCGAGGAGGCGTGGGATTATATTGCCGGATACAGCCCGGTGATTGATTACGGCCTGCATGACTTCCGCACTTCGGATGCTGGATCGATGCTGCGGGTAAAAGGACAGGACGGGTTCTGTCCGATGGGGCCGACGCTTATTCCAGCGCATGAAGTAGACCCGCATAATATGACGGTTCGGACGTATGTGAACGGCAAAGTGGCGCAGGAAGGGAATACAGGCACATTTAAATTTGCATTCGACTATATTATCGCAGACTTGTCTCGTTTGATTACACTGGAGCCAGGCGATGTGATTTTGACCGGGACTCCGGCTAACTCTCGTCCGGTTCAACCAGGTGACGTAGTAGAAGTGGAAATTGAAGGCTATCCACGCTTGACTACGACAGTTGTGGAGAGTGAAGTGGATTTTGCTGATTTCGGTGCGCAGCCGGAAGACTCGGATAATGCGCGGAATACAGCGTTTGAAATTGAATAGCAGCCCGAATCCCTTTCTGCTTTGTGTAGAAAGGGATTTTATTTATGCTCTCCGGCTGGTACTAGTTTGACAGATACTGCTGCGCAACATTGCAAACTGTAAATAATCATTGACAAATACAAAAATAAAAAAGTAAAATTATTTTAAAAAACTGACTAATCAGTTAATTTTGCAGAGGGAATAAAATGAGTGAAGTATACACAGAAGAATACATTGTAGAAACCTCAGTCAAAGATATAGAGCGAGTCAAGAAAAGAAGAGCGGAAATCATTGATGCAGCAGTAAAGATTTTTTCGGAAAAAGGATATCATGCAACTACCACCAAGGAAATAGCAGATGCAGCAGGAATGAATGTGGGGACTATGTTTCAATATGTAAAAAATAAGCAGGATATTTTGTATTTGGTCTGTTGTCATATTCATTCATTGATTGAGCAAGCTTTGTATGCAGCTACTCCAGAGACTGCCGATCCTATGAATGTAATCGCACAAGATGTGACTGCGCTTTATCAAATTATCGATCAAGTGTCCGATTATGTTCTCATTATGTACCAGGAAACTGCTTCGTTAGATAAAGCAGCTCGTAGATCATTCCTCAGCAGGGAACAAAGGTTATGCAGCTATCTTGAGAATCAGATTAAAAAAGGAATAGAGGTTGGTATTTTCAACGTTGAGCCCGAATCAGTACCTCTTATAGCAGAAGATATTCTTGTTCAAGCTCAAATGTGGGCTTTTCGGAGGTGGTCTTTATCGAAGAAATTTACCTTGGAGAGCTATATTGCCGCGCGAATTGAATTATTAAAAACGCTGCTTCAGTAACCAATACGTTTTTGGTAGGCAAATTTCCAACTAACTAGTCAGTATTCTTAAGAGGAATATTTTGATTAGTAAGTAACGGGGGGATCGAGTATGAAACGTATGACAGGTAAAGAGTATGTGTTAAGCCTAAGAGAGTACAAACCTGATATTCAAGTAAAGGGGAAGAAAGTGGAGAGCGTTGCAGACGAACCACTATTTAAACCTGGAATCAATGCAATCGCTGTAACATATGAATTAGCCCAACAGAAGAAGCATCAGGATATTATGCTAGCTACCTTAGAAGATGGAACGAAGGTAAATCGACTAAATGCGCTTGATTTTACGAGAGATGACTTATTGAAAAAGTTAGAAATGACTCGTCTGATTTGCAAATGGACCGGATGTGGACAGCGTTACCTTATGCACGATGCGCTTGCTGCACTTGCCGAGGTAACTGCTATGATGGATGCGGATAAAAACACGGACTATTTTGCTGTGTTTACTGAGTATCTTCACCATGTTCAAAAGCATGACTTGACATGTGGAACGGCTGTGACAGATGCCAAAGGAGACAGGAGCAAACGGCCCCATGAACAATCCGATCCGAATTTTTATGTGCATGTAGTTGAAAAAAATCAGAAGGGGATTATTGTAAGTGGGGCAAAAGCGAATATAACAGGTGCTCCGTACGTCCATGAATTTATCGTTCTGCCTACTCGTGCAATGAATAAGGAAGATGTGGACTATGCTGTGTCTTTTGCCGTTCCGATCGATGCCCCTGGTTTGAAAATCATCGCAAAACCGGCAGGTCGACCAGAAGATACTGAAGCACCTTTTAGCTCTAATTTTGGGCAATCGACTGCACTTGTAATATTCAACGATGTATTTATTCCATGGGAGCGAGTTTTCCTGTGTGGTGAATGGGAATATACGGGGACGTTAGCTGAGGCATTCGCGAATCACCACCGACATTCTTGTATTGGTGCCCGTGCTGGATTGGGCGATATGATTATTGGGGCCTCAGCTCTTATGGCAGAATATAACGGTCTTCCACATACGGACGTTTCTCACATTCGCAGAAGTATGAGTGAACTGATCCGGATTACCGAAGGGTTTTATGCAACAGGGGTTGCAGCCTCTGTTTATGGACGTAAAACGGTAGCCGGAAATTTCGTCCCGGATTCCGTGCAATCCAATATTGGAAAACTGATGCTAGCGGAACAAGTATATGATATTTTTCGTATTGCCCATGAAATCAGCGGAGGAATCGTGGCAACTGCTCCTACTCCAGAAGATATTGGTGATCCAGAATCTGGAGAGTTGATTGATCGCTACCTGACTGGCAGGAATGGGGTAACAGCGGCTGAGCGTATAACGATGGCGCGGTTTATTGAAGATTTGACCGCCTCGAAGGAAGGTGGATTTTACGCCCTTATCAGCCTGCATGGTGGAGGATCACCAGAAGCAATGCGAATGTCAGCGGTACGAAATTATGATTTTGAAAGCCAAAAGAAACATGTTTTACACAAACTGGCGTGTTTTGCTAAGCTGGATGGAACGTGTAAGGATTGTGAAACATGTGTTAACGATGAGCTTTGTGAAGATAAATGTGAGTAAATAATAGTTTTAGGTGGAGGGAAATTATGAGTTTGCAGGTTGGGGATGTTATCAGATTCGAGAGATCGTTTACAGTAGAGGATGTTGAATTATTTACTAAGGTGTCAGGTGATGAAGGTGCTCATCATGTTGCCCCTGATGAACAGGGAAGATTAATCATTCAAGGACTACTGACGGCTACGCTGCCAACCAAAATAGGAGGCGACTATAATGTGCTAGCTCGTAAGATGACGTTTGAGTTTTTAAGACCCGTATTTACGCAGGATACTATTATTTGTGAAGTGGAAATTGAGCAATTCGAAAAACAAGGGGAGAGAATCCTTATTACTGCAGCTTTTTTATGCTGGAATCAGAATGAGAAAGAAGTATTGAAAGGGTATTTTTCAGGAGTGATTGTTTGAATTTCTCGTAGCTAAAGTTAAGAGTATTCTCGGCTATTTATATCAACAGATATACAAAAAAAGCGTCTGCTTACTAGAATCCGTTCGGGCAAGCAGACGCTGATCGGTGATGTACTTCGTATACCGGATACTTTGCGCTAAATAAAGATCGGTCGAAGTGTTGAAAGTTGTTGAATTATGTTCTCGGTGCCCAGAGCATAATGGAAACACCGAGCAGGCAAATGAGTGATCCGATCCAATCATAAAGGTCAGGTGTTTTCTTATCGATTCCCCATCCCCATAGTACAGCAAGAATAATAAATACGCCTCCGTATGCAGCATACACTCTCCCGAAAGACGGAAAGGACTGGAGAGTTGGAATCACGCCATATAAAACAAGAACCAGGCTTCCAATTATACCATACCAATAAGAGGTCCCTTCACGTAGCCACAGCCATACGAGATAGCCTCCGCCAATTTCTGCAAGACCGGCCAGTATAAAAAGAATGATCGCTTTTGTCATACTATTTCCCTTCTTCGCTAGTACTGGTTTGATAGATAGTGATACGATCTACTATATCTTTTATTATGTTTTAACGCTAGAAAAAGTGGAAAGTTGGTGAGGAAAATATGCAACGTGACTATCATTGCTGTGCCACATGTCAGCATTTTCGTGTAAGGAAGGAGGCTGGACAGAAAACGCAGTATATGTGCCAGCGCCTTGGTTATGCGACACATCCAACCTATACATTCAACTGCTGGGCACCAAACGAAACGGTCACCCGTCGATTAAAAAATGAGAGATAGTCTGTTTGTCGAGGTATCGCAAGCATTATTTCCATACACGTTTAAAGTGAAGAAGCTCTTGAATATATCCGTACACGGAGATAGGTGCCATAATCATTTGATAGATGAGCACATACGCGATGAAACCGACGATGTTTTTTCTGACAGCTAAATGTAAGGCTTTAAATACCCGGCGTTGATAGACGTAGAGTATATAATAACTAATTAATGTAAGGGGAAGAACGAGCAGGGTAGTCAGCCCGATGATCCAGAAGTAGCCAAAAAAAGCGAGTATCAAGCCGGGTATCCAGAAACATGTATACGAAAAGTCAATATACGGAATAAGCAAGTCAATGCCGGTCAAAAACTTCGAAAATAACCGGGGCTGCTTCCATGGTCGCACTTGCTTGAGCGCTTCAATCATGCCGCGTGCCCAGCGATTACGCTGTCGGACAAAATGGGTAAACTTTACAGGTGCATTAGTAAAAGCAACGGCTAATGGTTCAAAATAAACACGGTAATGCTGCTCGAAAAATTTCCACGTTAGCACAATATCTTCTCCGATCGCATCTGGCCATCCCCCTGCTTTTACGATCGCTTCTGTTTTGTATAAACTAAACGCGCCTTGGGCCACTAATGTTCCTTGATACAGTCCTTGCAATCGTTTAATGGAAGCGATCCCGAGAAAGTAATCCCATTCTTGCAACCGCGTCCAGAATGTTTGTCGGCTATTGCGGACTAAGATGGAACCTGCAACGGCGCACACGTCGTCCGGTGCGCTGCGCAAGCGGGATACTACATACCGGACGGCCGCTGGATGCAGAAGCGTATCCGCATCTAATGTAATGACGAGATCCGTCTGTACACGGTCTAGACCTGTGTTTAGCGCTATATGCTTGCCGGGTCTTTCTTCATCTAGAATCGTTAGCTGCATATTTAAGTGTCTCGCTGTTTCACTAGTGATCTGAACTGTATCGTCTGTAGAGCCATTGTTCACGAGGATGACGTGAATCGTTCCTGCGTAATCCTGTCGGGAGATGTAGTGCAGCGTGTCTTGAATGTTGGTGGCTTCATTGCGTGCTGCAATCAGAACCGATACGGCTTCCTGCGAATTATTTATTTTAAAATCCGGTTGCCTGTCAAAAAGTAGACTTATAACTAAAAATGCATTTAAATAGCCCGGTACATAGGCAAGCCCCCCAACAATAAAGAAGGCCCAAAAATGTCCAACGATTTGTTCCAGATCATATACCCACGGAATGGAGAACCAGAGAGAAAGTGCGGTCCAACTGATAGCGACTGCCTGACTAATCCAGAATTTCCATAGTACAGGTATGTATATATTTTTCCGCATACTACACGCTCCTAAAAGTGTATTACTGTAGCATATGTATTTCTGTTTGTTGGGTGCAATAATCTGACTTGATACGTAAAAGAGGAGTAAATCTGAGACTTTATCATTAATATGCTCAATAAAAAAGGGGTTTTATTGATTTTATCGAATACTATCATAGTTGACTGAGCGTTCGCTCATGAACATCATCGTATAACAGAGGAGGATTAGGTATGTCCCATCCATGGTACATTTTATCGTATCCACTTGCTAGCGAGAAAATCGCGCTGGCTAATGTAGTTGAACAGCTTTCTTCTATAGAAGAGGGAGCTATTGTCGTCCTTCCCGAATATTTAGCTTATACTCGTGATAATTCCGAGTTGGCACTTGAATATCTGGTGGACGTATGTCGAAAGAGAAAAATCAGTGTAATGACGACATTAAATCTTGTACCAGATCATCTTCCATACGCTGAACCAGGCCGTAACTACAATGTGTTAACGATTGTAAACCGACAAGGAGACGTATATACACCACAGGCGAAGATCACACCGCAGTCGTTTGAACGTGTTCAATTCGAAGAAAAATTTCCAGCGATGAATGTAGGCGATTATACGCATCTGAACCGAGTGACCCTTGATATTCATGGACAGGAGCATACAGCCTTCTTTGTGATCTGTTCCGATATGTATTCGCTTCTGCTTGGCGTTCAGCACATTGAAGATCTTAAAGCCGATTATGCGATTGTGCCGGGGAACTTTGGAAACAAAGCGGAGCGGGCGGTAGATCGCATCTTGCACCGTTTCCGAGAGGGCGGTGTGTTTGGCACGACGATTTTCTCCAATCCGTATCAGGTAATAAAAGATCCGTCAAAAGCACCGCTTGTACAGCGGGCAACGGAGTATACGGAACGAAGTGAGGATGCACCGATTATACCGCTTACGGACTGGGATCGTATTCAGTTATTTAAAGAAAATGTCGCGGTGTATCCAGACGAATTCGTTCCGAGTTTCGTTCATATGGCGGGCCTTACGGTAAAAGATGAGGGCCGTTTGACGGTTGGTTTGAATCGTTTTGCCGCAAATGTAACCATCGGGACATACTCTCCAATTATATCTTTGTAATAAATAATGGATGCCTTTCAATAGAAGGGCATCCATTATTTGTTTATTTATCCAGTATGTCTGATTTTATGTAAGAAAGTCGACATAAAAAACATATTTCCACGATACTTTAGTGAAAAAATACTTTATGATAGAAAGGAGTGATTTTTAGTAGAGAGGATGAAAATAGGAGTGAAAGGTGTAAATAAGAGGGTCGTTTTGACTTGGTCTGCCATCACATGTCTTGGAGTTATTATTCTAGTAAATATAGTTTTCCATCCATTAACGAAATCGTTAGCTCAAAGCGATTCATCTCAGGCTTCATTACCAGGTGACACGAACAAACAACAACAGCAGCAGCAAGCGCAGGAGAAAACACAGGAGGAAATTGTACCGCCTAAGGATATTCCGCATCAGGAAGAGAGCTATCCGTTACCTCTTGGAAAATTAATTGATAATATCCCGACCAAAGATAATAAAACAGTTTACATAACGTTTGATGATGGTCCTGGTGAGTATACGAAGGAGATTGCGGCGATTCTGCAAAAACATAACGCCCACGCCTCGTTCTTCTGGATTGGCAAACAGGTCACAGATGAGCTGGGACAATTCGGTCATCAAATGATCGAGCAGGGAAATATTATTGGTTCTCATACCATGCGTCATGATGCACTTGGTAAGGAAAATGGAGCCAAGCAAAAAAGTGATTTAACACAGACAGCTAAACTTATTTCAAATAAAGTTCAGCATCCGATTGTGTATATGCGTCCCCCGTATGGATCGGTAAATAAGGAGACAAGAGTAGTAGCGAAAGAATTGGGTGAGTACATTATGTTTTGGCAGGTTGATAGTTTAGACTGGAGCTTAGCTCATCATCCAGAAAAGATTCTGGCAAATATCAAAAATGGAGGCGTAAAGCCTGGTTCGATTATTTTGATGCATGAGCGTAAGCAGACCGTTGAAATGCTGCCTAAAGTGATTGAATATTTACAAGGCCAGGGCTATACTCTTGCAGCGTTGCCGTCTTCTCCTGTACCAAAAGAGACAAAGCCAAAACCAAAACAATAGAATTCTGTTCCAAGTAGTTTTGGAGTAACGATTCAGCCTATGGATTGTTACTCTTTTTTTTACAGAAAAAATGATAATTTAAAACTTTGACATAGGGTGGTGGGGTATGGTATATTCAGATTGAGGAGGTGATGGAAATGGAGAACCAGAACCACTGTTGTGAGGGAGAGGGCCGCAAAAGCCATCACTCCGATAAAGTAAAAAGTAATCTTGTCACTCGGTTGAACCGTATTGAAGGGCAAATTCGCGGGGTAAAGGGCATGATTGAGAAAGACACCTATTGTGATGATGTTCTGAACCAGATCGCAGCCATTCAGTCCGCATTAAACGGTGTCGGCAGAATGCTGCTTGAAGGTCATATGAAAAGCTGTGTCATTGAACGCATTCAGGAAGGCGATCATGAAGTGATTGATGAGCTACTCATTACAATGAACAAGTTAATGAAAAAATAATCAATCGAAAGGAGAATTACGATGACAACTGTAACATTACAAGTAGAAGGCATGTCCTGCGGTCACTGTGTGAAAGCGGTGGAAGAAGCGCTTAAGGAAGTAGGGGCGACAGGGAAGGTAGATCTTGCGAGCAAGTCGGTAGCGGTTTCGTTTGAAGAAGGCAGTGTAACGCTGGATGCGATTAAAGCCGCGATTGAAGATCAAGGGTATGATGTGAAATAACAACGGGCTGCCAGTGGCAGCTTCCTTTTTTATGAATAATATACCCTACATAGGTATAGTAAGGAGTGCGGGTATGAGTGAGAAACAAATCACGATGCAGATTACGGGGATGACATGTGCCGCCTGTGCGAACCGAGTTGAAAAAGGGTTAAACCGAATGGAGGGCGTAACACACGCAGCAGTAAACTTTGCCTTAGAGCAAGCGACTGTTACGTATGATCCAGCGAAAGTAGATGCAGCCCAGCTTGAAGAAAAAGTAGAAGCGCTCGGATACGGAACGGTTAAACAGTCTGTCGAGCTGCAAATTACGGGGATGACATGCGCTGCCTGCTCGGCACGGATTGAGAAAGGACTATCTCGCATGCCGGGGATTTCGCAGGCAAATGTGAATTTGGCACTGGAAACTGCTCACATCGAATATTCTCCGGCTGATGTAAGTGTAGAGGAAGTCATCCAGAAAGTGGAGAAGCTCGGATACGGGGCGATCATAAAGCAGGAGACACAAGAATCGGGGGATCATCGGCAAAAAGAAATAATGAAGCAGAAACGCAAATTATGGATTTCGGCACTGCTGTCACTGCCGTTGCTCTGGTCGATGGTCGGTCACTTCTCATTTACGTCTTTTATCTGGGTACCCGACTTGTTTATGAATCCGTGGTTTCAGCTTTTGTTGGCGACTCCGGTGCAGTTTATAATCGGACGTCAGTTTTATGTGGGGGCCTATAAGGCACTCCGCAATGGCAGTGCGAATATGGATGTGCTCGTCGCACTTGGAACATCTGCTGCGTATTTTTATAGTTTGTACGTAACACTTGAATGGAACCGAATGGGTGGGCAGCATCAGCCTGAGATGTATTATGAAACGAGTGCGGTTCTTATCACGCTCATTCTTCTCGGTAAGTTGTTCGAAGCGCTTGCGAAAGGCCGCTCCTCAGAAGCGATTAAAACACTAATGGGGTTACAGGCAAAAACCGCTCTTGTGATTCGAGATGGTCAGGAAAGTATGATTCCGATTGAGCAAGTTATGCCGGGAGATATTCTACTTGTCAAACCAGGTGAGAAAATTCCGGTAGATGGTGACGTAGTAGAAGGACATTCGACTGTAGATGAATCGATGCTTACAGGTGAAAGTATCCCGGTGGAAAAACAGGCGGGAGATGCAGTGATTGGCGCGACATTAAATAAGAGTGGTGCCCTTAAAATAAAGGCAACTCGCGTCGGTCGTAATACAGCGCTTGCACAAATCATTAAAGTTGTCGAAGAAGCACAAGGCTCAAAAGCTCCGATTCAGCGAGTAGCCGATGTAATCTCAGGTATTTTCGTGCCGGTTGTTGTCGGGATTGCAGTTGTAACGTTTTTTATCTGGTATATCTGGCTTGCACCGGGTAGCTTTGCGGATGCTTTGAAGTGTGCCATTGCAGTACTTGTGATTGCATGTCCGTGTGCGCTAGGATTGGCTACACCAACTTCGATTATGGCTGGGTCCGGTCGGGCGGCAGAGTTCGGGATTTTGTTTAAAGGTGGAGAACATCTGGAAGCGACACAGCAGACTAACACGGTCATTCTAGATAAGACGGGAACGATCACGAAGGGTAAGCCAGAATTGACGGACGTCGCTATGGAATCGGGCATTACGGAAGAGCGGTTCCTCACATTAGTAGGCGCTGCCGAGCGAAATTCCGGCCATCCACTTGCGGAGGCGATTGTAGCAGGTATTCGCGAAAAAGGAATCGACTTACCGGAAGCGCAGGAATTCATCGATATTCCAGGCTTCGGCATTCGTGCGGTAGTCGAAGGCAGTGAGGTTCTCGTTGGAACGCGCCGCCTGATGGAGCGGTATGAAGTAGACGCAAGCGCTGCTTACAGTAATATGGAAGAACTGGAGGCAGCGGGCAAAACCGCGATGCTTGCTGCGGTAGACGGTACGTATCAAGGAATCATTGCCGTGGCGGACGCAATCAAAGAAACATCGAAAGAAGCGATATCCAGGCTGAAAGCGCTTGGGATTGAAGTCGTTATGATTACCGGTGACAATGAGCGGACAGCAAGCGCAATTGCCCGGGAAACTGGCATTGATCGTGTGCTAGCAGAAGTGCTTCCAGAGGGGAAGGCAGAGGAAGTGAAGAAGTATAAGCAGATTGGCAGAAAAGTTGCCATGGTCGGGGACGGCATTAACGATGCACCGGCGCTTGCGACAGCCGACATCGGGATGGCGATTGGTACTGGTACCGATGTGGCGATGGAGGCGGCGGATATAACGCTGATGCGTGGGGATTTAAACAGCATCCCGGACGCGATTGCGATGAGCAAGAAAACAATGCGTAACATCCGGCAGAATTTGTTCTGGGCGTTAGCGTACAACGTGATCGGTATTCCAGTTGCGGCAGCAGGGTTTCTGGAGCCGTGGCTTGCAGGTGCGGCGATGGCGCTCAGTTCGGTGTCTGTTGTGTTGAATGCCCTGCGGCTGCAGCGGATCAAACATTTATGAGAGTAACAAAAAGATGAGAAGAGAAAATATAAGAGCGATCAAAGGAAGGGAAAGGTGTTCGCCACCTCCTACTGTACAATCGTTCTTGTATGTTCTCTTCTTTCTTTTTTCCGAACCCGGCAGCAGATCATGATTGTTTTATTTGGCATTGGGTATCTTATGAACAGGAATAAAACGGGAGGGTTACGATGAAAATTTATGTGGTGTATGACAGTGACAACGGACATACAGAAGCGCTGGCCCGCTCTATCACGGATGGGGCTGGCACAGTTGCTGGAGCAGATGTGTACATGGATCATGTACGAGAGGCGGATGTGAATCGGCTGCCTGACATGGATGCGCTTATTTGGGGTTGCCCAGGCCATTTTGGTACGATCAGTGCCGGAATGAAAACGTGGATTGATAAACTTGGGTATTTATGGGCGCGTGGCGAATTAATCGGGAAAGTTGGCGGAGTATTTTGTACAACGGCAACGGTTCATGGTGGTGTAGAGGCAACGATGCTTAACCTGATTACTCCGATGCTGCATCAGGGGATGATTATCGTTGGGTTGCCAGCTAGCATTCCGGAAAATGCATTATATGGCTCATATTACGGAGTAGGAGTCACCTGTCCGGTTGAAACATCCGCGAATGATCCGATTAACCTGCCAACCGAAAATGATCTGGCTCTCGGCAGAGCGCTTGGACAGCGGGTAGCTGTAGTAACGGGCAGGATGATTGGACAATCGCATCCAATAACAAAAAGGTAGTAATGATATGATCATACCTACTATTCTCGGTATATTGGCTGTAGTTATCTTAATCTTGATCATATTTTTCAATACGAAGGCAATGTCGAATCAGCCAGAAAACAAACCGGATAAAACGAAACCGCACAAGGATGAAACAAAGCAGCAGGAGACGGTCATCATAAAAGATGAAAAACCTATGGAGAAAAATCCTACCAATATGTTAGATGAGGATTACAGGGATGCTCTCCGGCAGTTCCAAACACAAGGTAACAAGAGCAGTCAGGTAACGGCTGCAGCAGAGCCAACCACAGAACGGATACAGGACGAGGAATATCGGAATGCTCTGCGTTCTATGACGAACCAGAAGCAGCCAAATCATTCCGATGACAGAGAAAGTGAGCGCTAGCAGGAAAGAAAGTGATGCGGAAACGGTAAACATCTAGAGCGAATCTAGGTGTCTACCGTTTTTTATGTGGGAAAAGTCAAGCTGTCGGACATGAAAAAATATGGTAGTATGAAAAGCATACAAACATCAAGTAAGGGTGGGAGCAGCGTGGAAGTAATGGTTGTCACAACAGAAGAGCAGCAAAAAGCAGCATTTGATATTCGCATTCGTGTGTTTGTGGAAGAACAAAATGTACCATTGGAAGAAGAGTTAGATGAATTCGAGAGCGAGTCAACGCACTTTCTTCTATATAAAGACGGGATACCAGTCGGTGCGGGCCGATTCCGCGTTGTAGACGGCATGGGAAAAGTAGAACGGATTTGTGTTCTGCCTGATCACCGTAGCGGGGGCAGTGGTGGAGTGATCATGCGATCGATTGAGAAATACGCAGGGGAACAAGGCATTCGCAAACTCAAGCTGCACGGACAAACGCATGCGGAAGGTTTCTATAAGAAGCTTGGATATGAAACAGTTTCCGAGGTTTTTATGGAGGCAGGAATTCCGCATGTTGTGATGACGAAAAATCTTGTAAAGAATACAGACTAGGTGAGTAACCTTGGTCTGTATTTTTCTTTATAGAGTGGTACTGTCAAATTGGTCGACTAATGGAACTACAACCAACCAGCTGCTCTTTGCTACAGTATACATGACCAAAAAGTAGAGGAGTTGCTGAATTTGATTACCCTTCGTATGAGCGCGTATTTCGAGTTAGCGATTGCGGCTGTTCTTGTCGGAAGTTCCGTTGTGGTTGGCAAAATAACAACGATGCAGATGCCAGTTTTTTTATCACAAGCTGTTAGCCTTGCAATTGCCTTAATGCTATTAATTCCTATTGTAGTAATGAACCGGAATGAGTCGATTTTAGTAGGAAAGAGAGATTTTCTTTTCCTATTTTTACAATCATTTCTCGGGATGTTTCTGTTCCGTGTATTTCTGCTTTATGGCTTACGATCCGCACCGGCTGCAGAAGCTGGTATCGTAACCAGTTTGACTCCAGCGGTTGTGGCCTTGCTCTCATTTGTTTTCTTAAGAGAAAAAATAACAACAAGGCTTGTGATTGGTATTTTTTGTTCATTACTAGGGGTTGTCAGTATTCAGGTACCTAGTTGGTTTTTTCCAGATCCTTCAATCCAATCGTATGCCTCATACGGTGGACTTTTTCTCATTCTAATGGCCGTCATCGGGGAGGCCATGCTCACCATATTGCGTAAGATGACAACAAGTAACGTTTCCTCTTTGTTAGGAACAACGTACGTAACGTTGTTTTCCTTCCTGATGTTTCTGCCCTTTGCTCTTGCTGAAGCAAGACAATTTGAATTCGTCCATATAAGTTTTGGGGATATCGGTCTGTTGCTTTACTATGGAATTTTCGTCACAGCATTAGCATACCTCTTATGGTTCCGTGGGGTTTCGAAAGTATCTGCCGGGACTGCTGCCGTCTATACAAGCTGCATCCCTGTCAGTACCTTACTGCTTTCTTATGTCGTATTACATGAGCCGTTTTCTTTGGCTCATATCGTGGGGGTGTTATTCGTGTTCGTAGGGATTTGGCAGGTATCTAGGAATCCCGCGCCAGAAACGTGTTCTGTTTTGGGGAATGAATTAGATTGCTGACCCTTCTCTCTTCCTTGACCAATTAGGAGAAGGAGAACTATTATGGGTATAACATGCATATGAGAGGGGTTTTTTGTTCGGTGTCTTATAAAATTGATGAGTCGCTCGGGTTTATTCTGAGTAACACTCAGCGGAAATTAAGTCATTTTTTGTTATCCAAATTCAAACCGTATGACATTACGACAGAACAATGGGTTTTAGTCGCCAAACTAGGAGAAGAGAACGGAATTACGCAGAAGGATTTAGCCGAGCGAACGGAGAAAGACCAAGCAAACGTGACCCGGATTATTGATCTGTTAGAAAAAAAGGGACTGGTTAGACGGGAAAAAAACAGTACCGATAGAAGATCGATGCTCGTACATCTGACTGATGAAGGAGAAAAATTACGAGAAATGCTGGCGCCAATCGAAGAGTCAGTCGTGAATGTATCGCTATCGGGCATGTCTGAGGAAGAAAAGGCGTTATTGAAAGATTTTCTTGCCCGCATCGCGGCTGCTATACAGAATGAGTGTCAAGATCAGGATTAGATGTTTATTATATAAAATATTGAATTTTCTCTATTTTTGTTTTATCATTTACATAATGAAGGTTGTTGTACGTAACTGGCGAAGCGTGGATTACCACGAGGAAGCGTACAGATTATATAGCCGTACGCCTGGGCGAAAGTATTTGATTAGTTTACAATCAAATACTTTTTTTGTTTGTAACATACATAGTGAAGCGGGAGGAGAGAGGAATGGAGAAGACAAGTATAATGCGAGATGTTTCGATGTCGGCTGTGGTAGCCGGGTTCATTGCTACGATTGTATCGTATGCGGGACCTTTGTTAATCGTATTTCAAGCAGCGAAGGTAGCAAATCTAGGTGATGCATACGTATCTTCCTGGATATGGGCGATTTCGCTTGGGAGCGGTCTGACATGTCTGCTGCTTAGCATCTGGTTTCGTTCACCTGTTATTACGGCCTGGTCAACACCGGGGCTTGTGCTGCTCGTGTCTAGCTGGTCAGCGTATAGCTATTCAGATGCGATTGGTGCATTTGTTTTTTCTGCCGTTATGGTTACGATTTTAGGTGTAACTGGTGTTTTTTCTGCTGTGATGAATCGGATTCCGTATGCGATTACAACGGCCATGCTGGCGGGAATTTTGCTGAAGTTTGGAATTGAGGTGTTCGTGTCGCTACAGAAACTGCCCACACTTGTTCTGCCGATGATTGTGTGCTATTTAGTGGCAAAGCGTTTTTTGCCGCGGTATGCCGTAGCGCTCACGCTATGTGTAGGGTTGCTGCTAGCGTATGGTCTTACGGAGTTCACGTTTAGCACGATACATGCAGCGATGGTTAAGCCAGTTTTTACAAAACCGACCTTTTCATTTGATGCGATAATAGGGCTGGGTATTCCGTTGTGTGTAGTGGCGATGGCTTCTCAAAATGCGCCGGGGATTGGGGTGCTGCGAGCTGATGGATACAATACGCCGATCAACCCGCTTATTACAACGACAGGGATTGCTTCGCTGCTTTTCGCTCCGTTCGGTTCGCACGGAATAAATCTGGCTGCCATCACAGCGGCGATCTGTACAGGAAAAGAAGCGCATCATGATAGTAGAAAACGCTATATTGCTGGAATTTCCTGCGGCGTGTTTTATATCATATTCGGTACGTTTGGTGCCACGATCTCATCGCTCGTCTCTTCCTTGCCAGGAGAATTA
The DNA here is from genome assembly GCF_028471905.1 of Aneurinibacillus uraniidurans. Taxonomy (NCBI): domain Bacteria; kingdom Bacillati; phylum Bacillota; class Bacilli; order Caryophanales; family Paenibacillaceae; genus Aneurinibacillus; species Aneurinibacillus uraniidurans. Next base: position 1,527,591 of record NZ_CP116902.1, read on the forward strand.
ATTGCTGTACTTGCCGGATTAGCTTTATTTGCTTCCTTAAGTGCAAGTCTTGCATCTGCAATGAAGGAAGAAGCACAGCGAGAAAGTGCGCTTATTACATTCCTAGTTACCATATCGGGTATCTCAATCGCGGGGATTGGCTCCGCGTTCTGGGGATTGATCGCAGGAGTGGTAACCAGCTTTATTCTAACAGGGGATGTACGTACGGCTTTACGGAAAAAAAGCCGGGCAGCATAATGTTTTACAATTTCCCATGATTTATTGATAATTTCTCCGCAATGTCACCGTATGCTAAGAAACATCAAAGGTGTGTCAACAGGGAGAAGCGCACGGTCACAGTGGAGAAGGTGAAAGGTGACCAGAGGGGTCTGTTGCATAAACAGGCCTTTTTCTTTACTCTTAAGAAATAATAGAAAACAGTGGGGTGAGACGATTGCCATACCGCATCTATTTAGTAGAAGACGAACAGAACTTAAATCAACTTTTGGCAACGTATTTACAAAACGAGGGGTGGGACGTTACCTCTTTTTTGAATGGTGGCGATGCCCGGCAGGCGATTGCTCGGCAGCCTGATTTGTGGGTTCTTGATATTATGCTCCCGGATGTGGATGGATACCAGCTTATCCGGGAGATTAAAGCACAGGCGCCAGATGTTCCGGTTATTTTTATCTCCGCGCGAGATGCAGAACTTGACCGTGTGATCGGGCTTGAGATGGGAAGTGACGACTACCTGCCGAAGCCTTTCCTGCCGCGTGAGCTGGTCATTCGGGTTAAGCGGCTGCTTAATCGGGTATACAATGTGGTTTCGAATGCAGTGGAGGCGGGGAATGTACTTCATATTGCGCCGTATACAATCGATGAAACGAAGCGGATTGTGACGCGGGACGGTCAAGAAATTGAGCTGACATCGAAAGAGTTCGATTTACTTTTGCTGTATGCCAAAAACCAGGGGCAGGCGTTTGCGCGGGAACAAATCTTGCGCCGCGTCTGGGGGGAAGACTACTTCGGTACGGATCGGGTAGTGGATGATCTGGTGCGTCGGGTACGAAAGAAAATGCCAGAGCTGCGTATTGAGACGATATATGGATATGGCTATCGGATGGTACAGATATGAAAAATCAGCCGCTTGCCATTCAAATCTGGACAGCGTTCGCTGCCTTTATGCTCGGGATTGCGGTCCTTGTTGTGCTGCTTGTACCGTGGATGCTGCGGCCATTTTTTGTGGACGATATGTATGCCCGTATTTCGGATGCGCAGAACATTCTTTGGGAACACCGGGTTGTGAACGGAGAAAATCCGGAAAAACGACCATCACCACCTGATCGTGAAAAGCGGGATGTGAAGCATCTTATTTTCGTTGATAATGAACTTGTGATGCTGACACCGCATCGCCTGCCACCAGAAGTGCTCACGAAGATTACGGACCAAATTGTCAAGCAGAAGACAGGTACGAAGAAGTATCAGCAAAATATACAGGATCAACAGTTTTACTATATGATTCGGAGCGAGAAGGTCGGTGGACATTCTGTCTCGCTCGTTTCGTATATAACAGGTGCGTATGAGACAGAGATGAATCGTTCCTTGCTGCGCCAGCTCGTTAGCATTATGGGGCTCGTCCTTCTTGTCGGTGTTCCGTTCGCACTCTGGCTTGCCCGCTATTTATCCCGCCCGCTGCGCACGATGGAGAGGCATGTGAAGCAGATCGCAGATCGGAAATGGCACGAACCGCTTGATGTGAACCGTAAAGACGAGATTGGAAGACTGGGTCAGTCGATTGAGCGGATGCGCAGGCGGTTGATCAAGCAGGATGAAGCCCAGCAGTCCTTTCTCCAGCATATTTCTCATGAATTAAAAACGCCGGTCATGGTGATTCGCAGCTATGCGCAGGCGATTCGGGATGGAATTTTTCCGAAAGGTGACCTGGATGGCTCGGTTGGTGTGATTGAAGAGGAATCAGAACGGCTTGAGAAGCGTATTCGCAGCTTGCTGTACTTAACGAAGCTCGATTATCTGGCCAGCCGCGAACATGAGATGGAAACGGTAGATTTAAGTTTGCTCGTCGAAGATGCCATCACTCGTCTACGTGTGCGCAGGCTTGACATTGAATGGGAGATTGATATAGTCCCGGCCTGTGTACGGGGGGACGACGAACAAGTAAGTATTGCGATTGAGAACTTGCTTGATAATCAGATTCGCCACGCTGCCCAGAAAGCATCCGTGACGTTGAAAAAGGTACAGGAAGAAGGGAAGTCGTATGTCTTGCTTCGGTTCTGGAATGATGGTGGTTCGATTGAGGCAGATGTGAAGGATACGTTGTTTATGCCGTTTTATAAAGGAAAGAAAGGACAGTTCGGTCTCGGCCTGACGATTGTGCGGCAGATTGCCGAGCTGCATGGTGCAGATGTGTGTGTCGAGAATGAGGATGAGGGAGTGGCGTTTTATTTGCGGATGATAGTTGAGTAGGGTGATCTTTGTATCGAAGAGATAATAGTTTTGGAACTTACTATTTACAAACTAATTAGTAGACCGTATACTAAAAATTATTTAAAATGAAAAGTCTATCTGTTTACTTTGTTTTATGATTGCATCATATCGTTTCCTAATTATTTCTCTAAGTCAAAGGATACTCTACCATGCTTATCAAATCTGTCATCATTTGTATTTATCTTTTATTCACGTATTGGCTTTCCTTTCGTGCGCCTGAGCTGCATATGGTTTTTTATCCTACTTTAGCTGCCTTCAGCTTTCTGTTCATGTCCCGTTCAACTGATAAAAAAAACGTATACAAGATTGTTGGTGGGGCCATATTGGCATCAGCAATTGGCAGTTCGTTATATTTTGTGAATGCTGGTTTCGTCTCATTTTTTCTGACATCGTTTGTTATCATTTGGATGATCCAAAAGTTTAATTGGAATGCTGCGCCTATTTTAGCAGTATCCTTAGTTCCCTATTTTTCGAAGCCGCCATCTGTTTGGATTTTTCCATTATCGGTATCGTGTTCTTTACTCGGTCTTTTAGTAACATTGTGCGTGATTCAACAAGTTGAAAAAACAAAAGATGCCGTGAATGTAATCCCTATTTTAGCGCATAAACAACCACAATATCACTGGTATGGAATTTTTGGAGAAGGAAGCATCAATCTTATTGTTGGAGCGCTATACTCGTTACTATAGGAATTTGTAAAAGAAAGCAACTGGCTTAGGTAAATTAGTCAGTTGCTTTCTTTGTTTTAACAAAATGCCCACTTATTTGAATCAATTTCATAAATCCGGGACCAGTAACTATAAGGGTTTCTAGGCATAGGAAAAGGAGTACCTCCCCAAATCTCGAATAAGTTAAGCACGACCAAAACTTTATAGATAGGATGGTGACCCCCTATGTCCATTATGACAAGAAGTATAAAACAATCAAATTTGTACGGCCCAAAGCGTGCATAGATTGCCCATTGGCTTACGATTCGTTGTACCAAAAAGTATACAAGGTACGAATCGAAACAGATTTACGTCGCTATACAGCACCGGCTTGTGGAAGTCAGAAGTGGAAGATCTCTATGACCAACGCACAGCCGTAGAACGAGTCATCGCCTATTTGGAGGTATTTGGAAGGGTAAACGTAAGATTAAGAAAGGAGGGGAGTGCTGTGTCAAAAAACGATAATATGCTGGCAATTCTTTGGATGCTGAATTCAGGAGCAAAAATAACTGCGAAACAAATTGCGGAAAAGTTAGAGATAAACGTGCGAACCGTATACCGTTATATTGATTCGCTTTGCGCTAGTGGAGTACCGATCGTATCTGATGCAGGACAGAATGGCGGGTATAGCTTGCTGAACAATTTCATCAGTGCGCCTTTGTTCTTTGATGTTGAAGAACAAAAAGCAATTATTCATGCTGCCGTATTTGCAAAAGAAGCAGGGTACCCTTTCAGTGAGGTATTAAGCAAAGCTACAGAAAAATTGAAAATGTATTCAAATCGGGAACAGGAAAGCATTCTCAAGCGCCATTTAACTGGCTTTGAAGTGATAAGCCGTAACATGGCCCCTTCTGTTAAGCCAATATTAGTAGAACTGGAGCGGGCTGTAGCAAACGAGTATTCTGTAGAAATTGAATATCGCACAAGCCATGAAGAACAACCCAAGCAAAGGGTGATTGATCCTTATGGTGTGATTTATTGGAATAATAAATGGTATACGATTGGGTTTTGTCATCTGCGGAATGAAATCAGAAGTTTCCGGGCTGAACGGGTTTTACAGATAAAACAAACGCAAAGGGTGTTTAAACGGCCTGAATTTTTTTCTGCCAAGGAGTTTTTTTTACAAAGTCTATTGCCGGACCTGACGGATAAGGATGGAGTGATTTCATTAATTATAAAGGGTAGGGCAGAGGCTTTGGACGACTTGTGCATTCATTGGTTTTTAGGTCATCATCTGAAAGAGAGGACAACAAATCAAGCTGTCTTTTTACTTGACGAAAGAGCAATTCATGCATATGTGCCGTATTTTCTTTTATCCTATGGGAAGGCTATTCAGGTAATCGAACCACAGAGTTTGAAGATAAAACTTGTTGCTGTCGCATCAGAGTTAATGGAATACTATAAGATTTAAAAGCTTCACTGACAGCCGTTGTCAGTGAAGCTTTTTTATAATGAGAAAAAGGCATCAATGAACTGTAAAAGATGGAGGACATGCAAATGAATAATACTGTATATCTCTATGTATTTGATACGATGGCAGACTGGGAAATAGGTTACTTATCTGCCGAACTGAATTCGGGAAGATATTATAAGAAAGGGCTGACACCATCAAAAATAGTTACTATGGGAATTGAAAAGACCCCTGTTATTACAAAGGGGGGATTGAAAATATTACCTGATAGTAAGCTGGATGAGTGCAGTATTAAAAACGCAGATGCTTTGATTCTACCGGGTGGAGATACGTGGGCGGAAACAATTCACGAACCTATAATAAAAATAGTAGAGCAGTGTTTAAAGGAGAATATTGTTGTAGCGGCGATTTGTGGTGCTACAGTAGGACTGGCTAAGAAAGGATTGTTGGATTCACGATGGCATACGAGCAACGACTTGGACTACCTTAAAATGATATGTCCTACCTATACCGGAGAAAAGTACTACAAGAAGGAGTCCGTCGTAACTGATGGAAAACTGATAACTGCTTCCGGAATAGCTCCATTGGAATTTGCTTTACATGTCTTGAAGTCCTTAGATGTATTTACACCACAGACATTAGACGCTTGGTATAATCTTAATAAAACTCATGAACCGAAATATTTCTACGAGATGATGAATTCAATTCAATGAAGGCATACTTCACAATTTTTAGGTCTTATTTTAAAGGAGAGATAAAAATGGCTGATAACATAAAATATTTAGGAGTGTCGGGTAAATATACAAAGAATGGGATACCCAACGGATTTACAACGATAACACCATTCATAGTAGTGAAGAATCCTTCTGAAGCAATAGAGTTCTATAAGTCTGTTTTCAATGCAAGGGTTAAGGATGTTACTGAATTTTCCGATGAAAAAGGTAATAAAATAGTTGTTCACGCGGAATTGGATTTTGGAAATGGCTTTTTGCAGTTGGGCGCAGCGAATCCGTCTTATAAACTGGTTTTACCGCCAACTGGGGATAATGCATGTTATTCTTTAGCAATTTATGTTACTGATGTTGATCAGGTGTTTGAAAATGCAGTGGCAGGAGGAGCAAAAGTTAGGGAACCGATTGGTAACTTTGTTTCAGGTGATCGATTCGGCAGCATTTTGGATCCATTTGGAGTAAGATGGTCCATTATGACTAGGATCGAGGATTTACCAGAAGAAGAAAGCAGTCGGAGAGTGAAGGAATGGGCTAAAAGTTTAAGTGGGAATTAAATCATGTAAGATAACCTTCTCTATAGGTCAACTTGTAGCCAAAAATGAATGTAGCTATATTTAAGGCAGATTTTTATTTGAAAGGAGTCAAAATCATGACTGATTTTAAAGTAGAACATAAGAATCCAGACTTTTTATTTTCATCAAAAATATTCAGTCAAATGATTACTGTCAGCGGTAATGCTAAAACAATCTATATCGGCGGGCAAAATGCAACAAATGCAGAGGGAGAACTGGTTGGACAGGATGATCTTGAATTGCAGACCAAACAAATCCTGAAGAATATCGAAATCATCCTGGCTTCTGAACAAGCAAGCTTTAAGGATCTTATTAAGCTTAATATCTATTTGTTAAATGGATGTAATCCGCAAATTGGTCTTAAAGCATTTCAAGAATCCATTGGAGTAATGGAGAATCCGCCGTTAATTACAGTACTGTTCGTTTCTGGTTTTGCACGTCCGGGATGTTTAATTGAAATAGACGGAATTGCAGCAGTAGAAAGCAAGAAATGAGGTGGTATCGTATGGATTAACAAAGCTAAAATGCAAACGACGAGAGAAAAGTGAATCCAGCAAATGATAGAGGAACTTCGCAATGTCAACAAATATATGAGCATGGGCTATCGAATAAGATAAACGCTTCTAGAAACTTAAAACAATGATGGGAAACAAGTAGCCTGTGTTTCCGCATATGGTGCATGTAGAGTATTTTTTATACCACTAAAAATCACGTAAAGTATTTGAAAAAGAGCGGCCACCAGTGTCGCTCTTTTTCATTGTGTTGTGGAGTAGCGGTACCAACTATAAGTCTAAAGCTCTGAGCAATGCAGACGGTAGTAGTCATTGATATCTAATGAAAACAAATCATAAGACTAAATCTGAAGAGAGCCAGCGAAAAACAAGAACGTAATTCCCATAGAAATCAAGCCAATTTGCGCTTGGCAGTTGCCCACCCAACATTGCCTCCCCACTTTTCATAATTTCCCATAATATTTCGATAATTGTCCCACACTTCCTCCGTACACTACTAACATCTAACCCATTATACCAGTAGCAGAACAGTACGGGAGGACTACCATGCAAGAAGACAGACAACCACTCGCAGCCCTTTACCTCATCCAGCTCATCTCCGCATTCCTCGTTCTTGCCGGACATTATACAGCCGATGTCGACGACTTCATCATCTGGACCACATGGGAAGAAAAACTTAACCAGTTCAGCCGCTATGGCACTGTTATACTAGCCATTCTGACCGGCTACTTTACAGCCTACAGTCTAGAACGGAAGCAAGTTACCATGCACACATTTTTTCGTGGGAAGCTCGTGCATATTTTCCTACCATTTATCGTCTCCGGGATTGTATACACACTTGTTTTAAAAAGAACGATTCCATACACAGCGCAATATTGGACGCGCATTTTATCCGGTGATGCGGCGGGACACTTGTATTTTGTGTTCATGCTTGCTCAATATTATGTGTTTGCCTACGTGTTTCAGCGCTGGATTAAACGTTCGAATATTCTGGTCGTTTGTGCCGTGTTCGCAGCCTTCCAGTATGGATTCATCAACAACACACCAGCAGGCTGGTTGGCGCTTGGTGTCCGCCACTTTCTTCCTGCCTGGATTTTCACCTTTTATACCGGGGATATTCTATACCGATATCGCAGCATGATTTTTACTTTTTTTCGAAAGCATTCATTCGTTTGGTTCGGGCTCGCTGTTGCCGCTACGTCCAGTACGATCTATGTGCTCATGTCGCCTAAACTGTATACAGCTAATCATCTTTCATTCGTACTTGGCACGTGGGTATGGCTTGTAGTCGTACTGTATGTACTCGCTCGCTGCGAGGAGTGGCTTCGCATCATCCCGTTCCGCAAAGGTTTGACTTTCCAGATTTATTTATGGCATCCGCTGTTCATTATTGTAGGCAATAAGCTGTTTCAGCGAGTAGGAAGGCTGGAATGGGTATTGGCTCACAAATGGGCATCTGCTATATATCTCGGCAGCCTGTTTATCGCGACGTATAGTATGTCTGCGTTATATATAGAAGGACTAAAATGGATTCACAGGCGGACAGCAGAGAAGAAAGAAGAGAAAGAACAAACTGTTGCATGGGGGAGTTAGACAAATGAAGACAAAATGGATGTACATGACTGCCGGACTGCTTGTTGTGGTAGCGCTTACCGGATATTCCACACGAACGCTGTGGATGAAGCCTACACAGGAGGCTTCGGCACAGATGAAAGAACAGCGGGTCATGCAGGGCGATTTAAAAATTGACCAGGTCGCCGATGGCAATATTACGCTGCCGCTTTACAATGTGGACTTTGAGGTAAATGGAACACTAGCCCGTATTGCCGTGAAGTCCGGACAGATGGTGAAAAAAGGAGACATTCTCGCAGAGCTAGATAGTGACGCGTATACCCAGGCGATCAGTAAGGCCGAACTTAGTCGCAAAAAGGCAGAAACCAGTCTTGCGAATGTCCAGCAGCAAACATCAGTAGACAACGTAACCGGAAAGCAAAAGATAGAAGAGTTACAGCTTGACTACGAAAAAAGCAAAACCGACCAAAATGCACAAATTGCGACGGAAGAACAAAAGGTTCATGATCTACAGACACAGTTTAAAAAGCTAGAGCAGGAATATACGGCAATGACCAAGCTTGCGGATGCGTATCCGAAAAACGACATTGAAAGTAAGCGCCTCGATTATGAAAACGCGAAAAAAGCATATGAATCGGGACTTGCCCATTACAAAATGGTGAAAGTACAAGCCGAAGAGGCAATTAACAAGGCAAAAGTAAGCTATGAGAATCAGAAGAAGCAATACGCAATGACATCTGGTACGGCCGGTCAGGTAGCAACCGCTCGCGTTGAAGTGGAGAGTGCGCAAAACGACCTTGTAACAGCTCAAACGAACCTGAATAAAACAGTGCTGCGTGCGCCGATTGATGGAAAAGTCGTATACATATCGAAAAAAGTAGGCGAGCAGACAGGACCTGTACAGGATGATGGCAGTACAACAACGGTAGATACGAAGCATTTCATTGTTCTAGCTGATTCTGGAACGGTCCAGGTGAAGGCTGATGTGGCCGAGTCGGATATTAAGAACATTACGCTCGGTCAGCCAGTAGAAGTGACAGTTGACGCAAATGAGGGTGAGGCAATACGAGGAAAAGTGACGGCGATTAATAGTCTGCCAAAAGTGGATTCGAATGGTGTCGTAACGTATGAAGTGACAGCCGATCTTACGGGCGCGGGCGATACGTTGAAAGAAGGCATGACGGCTGTAGTTTCTTTTATTCTCAAGGAGAAGAAAAACGTGCTGTATGTTCCGAATAAGGCAGTGAAGGCGGAAAACGGAAAGCAGTATGTGCAAGTGAAACAGCCGGACGGAACGGTAGCGAAGAAGTACGTACAGGGTGGAATGACGGATGGTGAGAATATGGAAGTCGTGAGCGGTCTAAGCCGGAATGACATTGTTCTGGTGAAGGAGGACAAAAAGTGAGTCTGATTGAAACCATCCGCTCGGTTCTGTTAAACATTCAGGCGAACAAGTTCCGGGTGTTTCTCACTTCGCTTGGAATTATCATCGGGACGCTTACGATTGTGCTGGTGGTAGCCATCGGCAAGGGGAGCGAGCAGGCAGTATCTGAGCAGTTCAAACGGCTAAGTGTCGAAACAATTGTCATTCGTCCGGGCCGGGATGCACCCCCTAACAGTGAACTAACCAAGGAGCAGGCATTTAAAATGAAAGAACTTGAACATGTTCGCGATGTGAGTGCCGCGATCCGTTCCCAAAGTCAGGTGAATTACCGATCAACGTCAGAGAGTGCTTCTATTATGGGGATTAGTGAATCGTACGCTTTGATGAATAATCTTGCGCTTGAGACTGGCTCCATGTTTAGTGATCGGGATGGTGAGAAGCGAAACAAGGTGGCGTTGCTTGGCTATACTTTGGCCCAGACACTGTTCGGGGAAGATGTATCCGAGGCGATTGGAAAACAGATTACGATCAAGGGCCGCAAGTATGAAGTGAAAGGGGTGCTCAAGCGAGTGGGTGACACCGGACCAGGGGGTGGACCTGGTGGTGGCAGTACGGATGATAGTGTGTTTGTGCCCTATGATGTAGCGGTCAAATACACGGCGGGCAAACAGTCCAAACCAAATTATACTGCGCAGGCAACGGACATTAACTCAGTTGCCGCCGCGATGCAGGAGATGCAGACGTATATCGAAAACACGACTGGCAAGACGGATGCGTATACGTTGATGGATGCAGGGAGTCGGCTGAATTCGGCTAAGGAAACAGCCCGTACGATGTCTGCATTATTAATTGGGGTTGCAGGGATTGTTCTGCTAGTTGGTGGGATCGGTATTATGAATGTATTATTTGTATCCGTCAAGGAACGCACAAGAGAGATTGGGATTCTGAAGAGTATTGGAGCCAAACGGCGGGATATTCTACTAGAGTTTTTGCTCGAATCAATTTTGATTAGCTTTGGTGGCGGGATAGTCGGTATTGTGCTTAGTATGATTGTGATGCCACTTATGGCGTATACCAGTATCCGCGTACTTTCCTCGGCACAAGGCATGCTGCTTGGTCTTGCCTTTGCGGTGTTGACCGGCACGTTTTTCGGCTACTATCCAGCATTGAAAGCATCGAAGCTAACGCCGATTGAAGCGTTGAACCATGAATAAAAATAATGGGGGAATACAAATGAAGAAACAGGTGAGAACGATGGGGATATTATTAATGTTTGCCCTTGCGGCGACAGGTTGTGGCAATGCAGCGGAACAAGCAACGGCTACTTCGGATCAGGCGCAAGGAGCAGCAAGCATGAATGGGGACAAAAAACCACAAGGAAAATTTAGTCGTCCTGACCTAATGGGAGAAGTGGAATCGATTGTCGGCAATGAAGTGAAGCTAAAGCTAATTGAAATACCGGAGCGAACGGGAGCGCAACGGCAGTATTCGGGTTCCGGGCAAGGTCAGGGAGGAGGAAATACGAGCGGTTCCGGACAAGCACGTACAGTGAAATATACCGGACAAACAGAGACAGTTACCATTCCGGTAGGGGTTCCGCTGATTACGATGTCACGTGGCAACAATGGATTGGAAGAGACGGAAGTCGAGTTAAAAAGCATTAAGAAAGGCTCGATCCTTAGCATTACGTATGCCGATAAGACAGCTAAAACCATTTCGCGCGTTACCATTCGAACACCAAGACAGAGTGGGCAGTAAGTATGAGTGCGATTATTGAGCTTATCGATATCAAAAAATCGTTCGGCTCGGGTGAGGGCCGGGTAGACATATTGAAAGGCGTATCGCTTATGGTAGAAGAGGGCGATTTCCTGGCGATTCTCGGTCCATCCGGCTCGGGAAAGACAACGCTGATGAACATTATTGGCTTGATTGATACGGCTGATGCAGGAGAGTATTTGCTAGAAGGTGAGTCAGTTAGCCAGAAAAGTGAAAACGAATACGCGACGATTCGTAATCAAAAGATCGGGTTTATTTTTCAACGGTTTAATTTGATTGCAAAGTACTCTGCGCTGTATAATGTCGCGCTGCCTTTGCTGCTGCGCGGGGAAAAGCGAGATGTGGCGATGCAGCGGGCAGAAGAGATGTTGACGCGCGTTGGGCTTGGAGAACGATTAAAGTATCGGCCCGTCCAGTTATCCGGTGGGCAGCAGCAGCGCGTCGCCATCGCACGGGCACTGGTCGGCGAGGCGAATATCTTTCTTGCCGATGAACCAACCGGCGCACTTGATTCCCGCACGGGCCAGGATGTGATGAATATGCTCAAAGAACTGAATCAGGCAGGCAAAACGATCATCATTATTACGCATGATACAGGCATTGCTGCTCAAACGAAGCGTGTCATTCATGTGCGCGACGGATTAATCTACGCATAAATTACACAGAGGCTGTCCTAAAAGCCAAAACATGGCGACTGAGGCAGCCTCTGTTTTTTCACATGTTATTAATCATATCCATAAGGCTAGGACGATTACGACCAAACACCTTCCGCTCGACATAAATGTGATACGCGAATTCCTCCACGCAAAGGGCAACGGTGACCAGGGTGAACAGAAAGGCTTGACGATAGCCAACAGGAAAGCCAAGAAGTACATGCAGGCTCCATAGTCCACCTACTACAAGCAGCGCATCTGACAGCAGGCCGACTGTATTACCGAATTTCCGTAAAATTACCAGATCCCCCAGCAGGAATGTTACCGTACCAATAACAAGTATAAGCGTAGCTACGAGATGGAAGGGCTCGTGGTAAACAAGACCGATAAACAAAGAAAAGTTAGCTGTAACGCGGAGAAGTTTAATGAGATAAGCTTTTATGTAGTTCATCGAAAACAATCGCTCCTTTCCTTTTCCTCATCTGAATTATACCATAGCACGTTTGGTATGCTTCAATGATATGCTGGGGGAACTCCCCTAATTTTACTGTCATTGCCCGAATTCTTTTTTTATGGTAAAATTTTCAGAAAATAATAAAAACTGAAGAGGGGAATGTATGGTTAAAACAAGAGTAGAAGGGAATGTCATTTATGTAACATGGGAAAATGCATGGCGCACGCTCGGAATTGGTCTGTGCATTCTGTCTCTTATGCTAGTAGGGGTTCATGTATCAGGTGCGTACGGCAATCCATTCACCAAGGAAGAATTGAGAGATGAGGTGCGTAATCGCCTACTCGCAAGTGGAAAGTACAAAGAGAGCGACATTGTAGAACTGACTTGCACATATAGCAGCAGCGGCGCGTATACAGTCCACGTAACATTCACAGATGAAACCATTCATTCGTATCAATATGATTTGGACGAAAATGGAACCGCTTTCGTTTTAGCAGATGAAGCAAAAAAGACAGAGCAAAAAGAGAAGGATAGGTCGCAAGATACGATTACAGTAGAAGACATGAGCCCGTATCAAGATTGAAGTGTTCTAAAATGTAAGCGGTAACAAATTACAAGCGAATAGCATCGTCTCATCTTGCTGAATCGGGGAAGATATCGATACAATAGGCTATACGACTATCATGCAGAAAGATGGGACAATGATGCACACTACTTACATAAACCAGGTAAACATTTCGGAAATGGTGGCACGCCAGCGCGAGTATTACCAGAGTGGACGGACATATGCCGCTTCTGAACGTCGCACACATCTTAAGGCTTTGCTTGATGCGATCAAGCGATATGAGCCGAAGATTATGGAAGCGTTGCGATATGATTTGAACAAAGGCGAATTCGAAGCGTATACGACAGAGATCGGAATTCTGTACGAAGAGATTCGGTTTAGTATAAAGCGAATTGGCAGATGGATGCGGCCGAAGCGAGCGAGAACATCCCGTATTCATCTCGGAGCAAAAAGCTGGATTGTACCGGAGCCATACGGTACTGTGCTTATTGTTGCACCGTGGAATTATCCGTTTCAACTGGCGATTTCACCTTTGATCGGCGCGATTGTGGCAGGCAACACGGCCATTTTGAAGCCGTCTGAGTTGACACCACATGTGTCAGCGCTGCTTGCCCAGCTAATCCGTGAGACATTTGCCCCGGAACATATTAGCGTAATCGAAGGTGGTGTAGAGACAAGCACAGAGCTGCTCCAACAGAAGTTTGACTACATTTTCTTTACAGGAAGTGTTGCGGTTGGCAAAGTTGTCATGGAGGCAGCCGCTAAGCAGCTTATCCCAGTCACGCTTGAACTCGGAGGGAAAAGCCCGTGCATTGTTCATCACGATGCAAATGTAGAACTTGCGGCGAAGCGTATTGCATTCGGTAAATTTACGAATGTAGGGCAGACGTGTGTCGCGCCTGATTATTTGTTCGTTCATACGAGTGTAAAAGATAAGCTGCTTGCTGCTCTCAAACAGACCATTGAAGCATTTTATGGTGGTGAACCTCTGCATCATCCAGATTACGGTCGTATCGTTAGCCGACGACATTTTGATCGACTGGCCGGGTTCTTACGTGACGGAACGATTGTGACAGGCGGGCAGACTGATGCGGAAAAACTACAGATTGCCCCGACGATTCTTGAGGATGTGCAGTGGGAGTCGGCGGTTATGCAGGAAGAGATTTTCGGTCCGGTGCTTCCCGTATTGACGTATGACACGATCGAGGAAGTGATTGCAGCGGTAAACGCCAGGCCGAAGCCGCTTGCGCTTTATTTGTTCACGCGGGATAGCAATGTGGAGGGACAAATTGTCAAGCGTATTTCGTATGGTGGCGGCTGCATTAACGATACGCTTATGCATGTGGCAAGTCCGTATTTGCCATTTGGCGGTGTGGGCGAAAGCGGTGTGGGGAGCTATCACGGCAAGAGAAGCTTCGATACATTTACACATTATAAAAGCATACTGAAACAGACAAACTTGTTTGACTTTTCATTTCGCTACCCGTCTTCGAAAATCGGGCTTAGCCTTATCCGGAAACTGTTAAAGTAAAAATCGTGTAACTTGTAGATAGGGTGAGGGGCTGTTTCGCATGTAGGCGGGAGAGCTCCTTTTCCGCTCCCCCACCACGCATCGGAAGATCAAAACTTATCAAGCAGAAGTTCGGGTCACTTTCCACGCCTGCCAACTGGTAAACAGCACAATGGCGAGCGCGACGACAGCGTCAAGCCGATACAGCTGCGTATTATTGATAAGGAGCAACGCAATTGCTGCGGCGATTGATACATAGCCTGCCGTCAAAAGTCGAGCAGCGTTTGCGACGAGTAGGGGAGGAGTTTGCGCATCACTCATGTTCTGCATGGTTTTGCCGAAGCTCCCATTAATCAGTGCACCGATACCGGCTACGACAGCACCAACTACAGGCAAAAGCACAGGGCTAGGGTGTAAAATGTTTTGCACAGACGCGAAGGCGATCCAAAGTCCGCCGCCCACTACAAATACGAGTGCGGCAAGAAGTATTTTTTTAGACGGCTCGGTATAGTGGGAATCGCCGCTGCGCAGGGTAAGAAAAACAGCGGCAGAAGCTGCTGCACACAGGAGTGAATACAGTCCGGCAGCAGCTACAGAAAGTGAGCCAGTTAGTAGTGTAATAAATCCTGTCATACAGAAGACGAATAAATTACAGGCAATCGATAAACCCGCAAAGCGGATAGCAGTAGCAATGTTCATTTTCTTAGGACGTCCTTTCCTGAAATCTTTAGTAGCTAATTGAGCTTATTTGTAGTTCCATTCTCTATTGAACCACAGTCGCGCTGGATTTGGAATCATAATCCCGGTTGACAGAAACATAAGTTGCGAGCATAATCTAAATATATCATATACCCCATAGGGTAAAAGGAGAGAGACAAATGTCACGTATTGTCAATATTTTGTCACAGCAGGTACAAGAGAGACAACAGCAAGGAGAAAAACTGCGAATTATTGATGTACGAGAACCGGAAGAAGTCGCACAAGGAATCATTCCAGGTGCTGTTCATATCCGACTGTCTGAGTTGCCGAACCGGCTTAGTGAAATTGATAAAAGTGCAGAAACGATTTTCGTCTGTCGGGGTGGCAATCGTAGCAGCATGGCTTGTGAGTATTTGTTGGACCTTGGTTATACGAATGTTAAGAACTTAATGGGTGGAATGATCGGCTGGGATGGGCCGATTGAAAAACGCTAATTATGATACACAATGTAGAAAAAAGCTAGTCTGATTTTATTCAGGCTAGCTTTTTTTGGAAATATATAAAACAAGTATGAAACTTCATTGCTTTTGTACCGTATAAGCATACAAAATACATAAAATATGAAGAGCGCATCGTAGGAACTGGTGAGGAAATGGGGGAAAGAGGTGACAAATGGACTGGAAAAAGCCGATTCAACTTTTTCAGGAGATAAATATTCAAGAAGAAGAGGGAAACCAACTTGTTCGGATCGGAGGTGTTCCACAAGGCATTGTGTGTGTAGGGCGCGGGACAGATGCAGCTGTGTTTGTGCATGAGGACCATCCAGGATACGCCTATAAAGTATATGCAGCCACAACGGATGCAAAACGTAAAAATGAAGAAGAGGCTTACCGAAAGCTTGGGAATAATCCATATTTTCCGACATATTACGGATCAGCCGAGCGATGCCTGGTGTTAAGTTACGAACAGGGAAAGAGTTTGTATGATTGCCTGATCGAAGGGGTTGAAATTCCGGCTCATGTGATTACACAGGTGGATGAAGCAATTGCATATGCACGCAGTGTCGGACTAAATCCGCGTGACGTTCATGTGAAAAATATTTTGTTACAGGGTGAGGTATGCCGAGTAGTCGATGTATCTGAGTATGTAAAGGAGGGGAATGATAGACGCTGGGAACATCTTAAGGAAGGCTATCGCCTGTATTATCCACTTATTGCAGCCCGTAAAATTCCTCCTGCTTTGCTCGAGTTTGTAAAGAAACAGTATTGGAAAAAAGCATCTTGTACGTTTTCGGTGCAGGCATTCGGACGCTTTTTGCTTCCGTTGCTTGGAATCGACAAGCAGCGAAAAGCTTTTTTCCTCTGATAAGAAGCTTATAAAAAACGTATGCAGCCTTATGTGGCTTGCATACGTTTTTTTGTTGGTTAGTGTTGGCTTCGTGTGCATTTATGATGAAGCAAAAAGAGTTGTCTGGCAGCGTATAGTACCGGAAGCAGTAAAAACAGTGCTCCCACACAAAGCGTAGTAAGGATAAAGGACGGGCTGATTTTTCCATCATATACAGTAACGTATGGATACAATACGTACGGATAATGAGATACAGCATAGCCAAAAAACGCGAGCCCGTACTGTATGGTAATCAGAAAAAAGGAGACACCATACGCTTTTTTCTTGTAAACAAGATACACAGCTACAAGAAATGCCAGAAATGAAAGTGGGAATACCCACATCACCGTTAGCATGTCGATGAAGTGCAGGCGATTGTGCAGCTTGAGCATAAAGAACACAATGACAGAAGCAAGAATAGCAGGAAGACTCCACATCAGTGTATATACGCGGAGCATCGCTTCTGCCCCCACATCTTTGATCCGTCTGGCATAGTAGGTCAGAAAACTAGCAGAAATAAATAGAATGCTTACAACGGCGAGGAGAATCACACTCCAGGAAAACGGACTAGTAAGCAAATCATTCAGCAGTAGTGTAAGACGACCGTTTTGAATCGTAAAGAAGTCTCCTTCAGAAATAGCAAGCAAAACGGGAATGACCAGACCGATCATGCCGTAAATGATCCAGAATGGAGACGAATAGCGCTGAATGGCAGCATAAAGCGGAGGCACCTCGCCGGACCAATCGCTGTACAGACGAAAAAATCCCGCACCGGAATGAATCGCTCCTACAATTACATAGCCGAACAGCATAAACCAGAGCACCGAAATAATGAACAGATCAAGCGGCATATTTTTCCCTCCGCACGATAAAATAAATCTCTATTTAGCATTGTACTGAAAAAATGTGCGCAAATGATGAAAAGGATATGACAAATTTTAAAAAACTTATGTTTCCATTGTGAAAACCTCATTTGTGAAATGAGAGCATTAGTAATAAAGAAGCAGGTATGTAAGACAACTTACAAAGCTTTAACATTGGCTTAATGTGTGGTTTATATTACCGAAGTATGATGAAACAGTAAACAATCAACATAAAAACAAATGAAACAAGAACAATGGGAGGTTTTTTTGATGAAACGTCAATGGAGTAAGAAATCTTTTAAAGCAATTCAAGCTGGAATACTAGGAATGAGCTTACTAGGTTTAACGGCTTGCGGAACAAAAGAAGAATCTGCTGCTCCTGTTGTTAAAGATCCTAGTTCATTAAGCGTTGGAGAAATCGAAGCAAAAGCAAAGACAGAAGGAGAAGTCAACAGTGCTGGTATGCCTGATACATGGGCGAATTGGGGAGAAACATGGGCTGACGTGACCAAAAAATATAATTTGAAGCATACAGATACAGATATATCGAGCGCTGAGGAGATTGCTAAATTCGAAGCTGAAAAAGAGAATGCAACCGCTGATATCGGTGACATGGGAATTTCTTTTGCTCCAATTGCTGAAAAGAAAGGATTAACTCTTCCATATAAAACTTCTCATTGGAATGAAATACCTCAATGGGCGAAAGACGACAATGGGGATTGGGTTGTTGGATACCAAGGAACGATTGCATTCCTTACGAATAAAAAATTGGTGAAAAACCCGCCGAAATCCTGGGACGACATTTTGAAGGGGAATTACAAAGTGACAATTGGGGATGTGCAGCGCGGAGCGCAAAATCAGATGGGCGTTCTTGCTGCGGCGATGGCTTACGGCGGTAGTGAATCGAATATTAAGCCAGGACTTGACTTTTTTGCTAAACTTGCGAAGCAAGGCCGCCTTAGTCTAACGGACGCAAAGCCAGCCAATATTGAAAAAGGCGAAGTAGAAGTTGCGATTGTGTGGGATTTCAACGCACTTAATTATGCTACTCAAATAAACCGTGACCAATTTGATATATGCATTCCAAAAGAAGGTTCGGTAGTCAGCGGCTATACAACGATTATTAACAAATATGCAAAACATCCATATGCAGCGATGGCAACTCGAGAATATATCTTGAGTGACCAAGGACAAATTAACCTGGCTAAAGGATTTGCTCGTCCAATTCGTGATGTAAAACTTCCAAAAGAAGTAGCTGACAAAATGCTTCCAAAAGAGCAATACAACAATGCAAAACCAATCAAAGATCCACAAGCTTGGGAAAAAACAGCCAGTACTTTACCACAACTCTGGCAAGAAGAGGTGTTAGTCAATGTCAAATAAAGTGATCGCGATTGTTGTTGATGGCATGCGATACGATAAAGCCTGTGAGACGCTCGGATTTATTCAACATCTGGTTGAAACGAATCAGGCGGCACTGTACAAGGTAAAGTCAGAGCTTCCAAGTCTGTCCCGTCCATTATATGAAGTATTATTGACAGGTACGCCTGTATTCATGAATGAAATTACGTCAAACCAAACCGTTCGTCTATCTACGGAAAAAAGTCTCTTTCATCTTACGAAAGAAAACGGCTTAAGAAATGCAACAGCATCGTATTACTGGGTAAGTGAACTTTATAATCGTGCGCCATTCGACTTTATTGAAGATCGTGAGCAAGAAGATGAGTCTAAGCCGATTCAATATGGCAAGTTCTATTGGGACGAAGACTATCCGGACAGTCATTTGATAATGGATGCCGAGGTTTTGCGCAGAAAGTATGATCCGGACTTTTTATACATTCATCCTATGGGTGTTGACGTAAAAGGAGAAAATTATGGTTCGGAATCGAAAGAATATCGTGAGCAAATTTTGAAAATGGGCAGCTTATTAGCACAACTTCTACCGATTTGGATGAAAGCTGGTTACCACATTTTAATTACGTCTGATCATGGCATGAGTGAATATGGCAACCATGGCGGCATAACGGATGGTGAACGCGACGTACCGCTGTTCATCATCAGCCCAAGAGTGGAAGCTGGAATTCACGAAGAAGTCGTTCCACAATTGGCTTTTGCACCACTCGTTTGTGAACTCTTAGGGATTGAGCGGACCGATAAAATGATTTCTTATCGATTGCCTGGATTGAAGGAAACAGTCGCTCATTAGAAAGGACAGATGAGAAGTCTACTTTTATCATGTGAATCGATCTGGTGATAGAGCCAGATCGATTCAAAAAATTGTGAGCACATATAGAGGAGCGAAAACTCTTGCAAAAAATGAAAAAACCAAAATGGTATGCTTTAGCTCTTTTACTGCCCTTTATCATTCTTGTGATTGGCTTTGAAATTGGACCGTTAGTTTCCATGATTAAAAATAGCTTTTATGCAGACGATGGAATCAAGCTTACAATCGACCAATACGTAACGATATTCAAAAGTAAATTTTACTTACAAGCCATTTATAACAGCGTGCTTATTTCACTGTTTTCTGCCATAACTTCGATCATTGTGGCTGTTGTTGTCGCTTTTTCGTTTACAAAGTTCTCGCAACAAGTACAAAACCGTTTACTTATGATTGCCAACATGACTTCGAATTTTGAAGGGATTCCCCTTTCTTTTTCATACATTATTTTACTCGGAAACAATGGTCTGTTTACGCTGCTTTTTGCCAAGCTTGGCTGGGATGTGTTTGCAAAGTTTAATCTCTACTCCTGGACCGGATTAATTCTCGTTTACGTTTACTTCCAAATTCCTCTGGCTGTTATGCTTCTTTATCCTTCTTATCAGGGGATTAAACAACAATGGAAAGAAGCAGCAGCATTATTAGGAGCTTCAAAACGACAGTTTTGGTTCCATATTGGGCTGCCGGTTCTGTTACCTAGTATTGCAGGGATATTCAGCATTTTGTTTGCGAATGCCATGGGTGCTTATGCTACCGCTTATGCCTTAGTCGGCAGTAACTATAATTTATTGTCGCTGCAAATTGCGTCTCTAGTTGCCAGCGATGTTACATTAAAGCCACAGCTAGGTAGTGCATTAGGTGTTTTGCTAGCTTCCACTATGATTGTCGCGATGTGGTTTAATCAACGAATGATGCGCCGCATTAGGAGGGATTTACGATGAAGTCTTCATTGACCGTTCATAAAATAATTGTTGGATTACTTATCATCTATTTGGTAATTCCGCTTCTCGGAACATTTTTATTTTCCATTGCGGGTAAGTGGGATCATACGATTTTACCTGAGTCTTTTACGATGAAGTGGTACATTCAATTGTTCCAGGATGAAAGATTTTTTACTGCCTTTGAACACACATTGTTTTTGATTGTTATGTCTGTAGGGCTTAGCACTCTGATTATGCTTCCAACAATCTTTATCATCAGCGTATATTTTCGTAAATGGGAAGGGCTGCTTCAAGCAACGGCTATGCTTCCTTATGGAATCCCGCCAATTGTTGGAGCGGTAGGATTAATCAAGTTATATTCGGATGGACCGATTCAAATTTCTGGAACACCTTGGATTTTGATCGGCGCCTATTTTGTTACGATTCTACCATTTATGTATCAGGGGATTCGGAACAGTCTTCGTACAATTAATGCAGTAGAACTTGTTGATGCAGCTGAGTTATTGGGAGCATCAAAGCTCCAGGCTTTTCGAACGGTAGTGTTTCCAAATATTCTATCAGGTATCTTAGTATCAACTCTATTATCCGTTGCCCTTTTGTTTAGTGAGTTTTCTTTCGCTAATTTACTCGTTGGAGGTCGATTTGAAACCTTGCAAATTTATCTTTCCAACAAATTAAATACGAGCGGTCACTTAACAAGTGCCATTGTGATTACGTATTATTCCGTGATTTTAGTAGTAACCGGTGCCGTCTTAAAACTCACGTTTAGAGACCAAAAAAGTCCGATGCTGTTAAATAAGAAGCGAGTGTTTTCGATTTTCAAGAAGAAATCTTCTCAAAAAATTACGGTCTTGGAAGGTGAAAATTAATGAACTATGTAAGCATTGACCAAGTAACGAAGCGATATGAAAATCAGGTCGTTTTAAATAATATTTCTTTAACCTTGCAAAAAGGAGAATTCGCTACGCTTCTTGGACAAAGTGGATGCGGAAAAAGTACGTTATTACGTTCTATTGCAGGACTTGAAGAAGTTGATACGGGGAGCATCCTGGTAGATCAAAAAAACATTACCCATTTATCACCACGTCAGCGTGATGTCGGGATGGTGTTTCAATCGTATGCGCTTTTCCCAAATATGACGGTTTTTGATAATATTGCATATGGCCTCAAAATGAAAAAAGAGAAAAATATCAAATCAAGAGTGCAGAATATGATTGATATGGTCGATTTAACTGGAAAAGAAGGATCTTATCCGCATCAATTATCTGGCGGGCAGCAGCAGCGGGTTGCTCTTGCACGAGCACTTGTAATGGAACCGAAAGTGTTGCTTTTGGATGAACCGTTAAGTGCATTGGATGCAAAGATCAGAAAAAATCTACAAAAAGAATTAAAGAGAATCCAAAGAGAATTAGAGATTACAACGATTTTTGTTACGCATGATCAGGAAGAAGCGATGACTCTGTCTGATAAGATTTTTATTATGAATGAAGGGAACATCGTACAATATGGTTCGCCATCAGAAATTTATACGTCCCCGATCAATACATTTGTGGCAAAATTCATTGGAAATTATAATGTTCTAGATATAGAGGTCTTTAATAAGCTTGTTCACAGTACAGAATTAACAGGCTATGAGGTAGCGATTCGTCCTGAAGTTTTACAATTGATTCCTGATGGGCAAGACATCCAGTCTTTACAAGATAATTGGACAGTACAAGGTTTGATTCGGGATATTTCAATGACAGGGAATGTTTTACGATACGAAGTAGAAACAGATGGTTCGATTTTTTATGTGGATTCTCTTCACCATCAAGGTGGAATGCTAGAGCAAGGTTCACGCGCTCATATACTTATCCCTAAGAAAGAATGCATTGCTTTATAAATTATAAAGAAATAATAAGGTGATGAAATGTTGATTTTACCGGAGGAAAGAAAGCATGAAATTTTAAATGAACTTAAAAGTATTGGAAAGGTAAAAGTCGTTGATTTAGCTAAGCAATTCAATGTTTCAGAAGAAACCATCCGCCGTGATTTAACAATGCTAGAGGAAAGTGGGCTACTGAAAAAAGTTTATGGTGGGGCGATTAAAACGACCTTTCAATCTGGAGAGCCTCCGTTTACACAGCGTACTACTGTAAACCAAGCAGAGAAAATCAAAATCGGCCAAAAAGCAGCCGAGCTTATTTCCGATGGAGATGTAATTGTCATTGATGTAGGGACAACTACGGTTGAGTTTGCTCGTTCTATCCAGAACAAAGATAATATTACGATCTTAACAAACTCGATCCCTGTCTCAGCTGTATTAACAGAATCTCTTAACCAAAAAAAGTTTACAGGAGAGATTTTATTGTTGGGAGGACAAATTGATCCGAAACAACAATCTGTAAGCGGTCGTCTCACAGAGCAAATGTTAAATCAATTCAATATCGATAAGGCATTCATTTCAGCGGGCGGTGTTTCGATTAAAAATGGTGTGAGTAATTATCATTTAAATGAGGCATTAGTTTCCCGTACCATGGTCGATGTATCAAAACAAATTATTATGGTAGCTGACCATTCAAAATTGGGTGTTGATACATTCTGTAAGGTTTGTCCTTTAGAAAAGGTTGATGTAATTGTCTGCGATCAGTCACTTCCAAAGACATGGGAGAGCCATTCAAAATTAAACGAAATCGATTGGATTGAAGCGTAGTAGTCTATAAAAGGAGCCGGACAACATGAGTTTAATTGCAATAGACATGGATGGAACACTATTAAACCATCAAAATGAAATTAGTGAAGAAAATATAAAAGCAATTCGAGATGCCCAGGAGAAGGGCATTGAAGTAGTCATTTCGACAGGTCGGGCTTATTTTGATGTGCGAAAAATTTGTGAAAAGGCAGGGCTTTCTACCATTGTAATTGGCACAAACGGTGCGACTATTCATGCGAAGGATGAAAAGCGTATTTCTGCTACTACAATAGAGAGAGATCATGTCCAATCGATTCTCCAATGGCTGGACGAACGGGCTTATTATTATGAAGTGTTTACAGACACGGCCATTTATACCCCTAGACAAGTACGAGAACATTTCTATCATGAGATTCAAAAGATGAAAAGCGCAGATTTAGATGCAGATATGAAAGAAGTAGTGGAAGAGGCAGAACGACAATTCGATCAGTTCGGGTATGTTTTCGTTGAAAACTATCAAGATATTTTAAAACAAGAGGAAGACGTTTATAATATTTTGGTTTGTTCGTTTGATAAAGGGAAATTAGCTGAAGGATGGAAACAATTCGCAGCCTTTGATGCGCTAACAGTCGCTTCATCTGCCCATCATAACATTGAAATTACGAGTAAGAACACATCTAAAGGAATTGCTCTTGAAAAATTGGCTACTTTGATCAATCGTTCCTTAGATCAGGCGATGGCAATCGGAGACAGCAACAATGATTTATCGATGCTTCAGAAGGTAAAATACAGTGTGGCGATGGGGAATGCGAAGGATGAGGTAAAAGAGGTCTGTACAATGACAACGCTAAAAAATAATGAGCATGGTGTGGCCCATGCCATTTATCAATATCTTGAAAACCTTATGATTACAACAGGAGAGAATCTTTAAATGGCCTGGATCTACATTATGATTGCAGGTCTTTTAGAAATCGTCTGGGTTATAGGTCTTAAATATTCACACGGGTTTACCGAGCTCATCCCTAGTATACTCACGGTGGGAATTATCATTTTTAGCTTTTTTTTATTGTCAAAGGCGTTACATTCAATTCCGGTGGGAACAGGGTATGCTATTTTTACGGGGATGGGTACGGTAGGAACGGTAGCGATTGGTGCGATCTTTTGGGGAGAGACAATCAATTGGCTCAAAATTTTTTTTGTTGTCTTAATGATTGTTGGAATCATTGGACTGAAAATCATTTCAAACGATGACCACGTGCAACAAGAAGTGAAATGATGCGTACAAGGTTAGGTGATGTGTAGATGGCGTGGTTTTTCCTGCTTATTGCTGGTTTTGCCGAGATTGGCAGTGTCATAAGCCTTAAACTTGCTGATGGCTTTACAAAATTTTTCCCTTCTGTAGCCTGTCTTTTGTTTGGAAGTCTCAGCTTTTATTTCCTTTCTCTATCATTAACGGTTCTTCCAGTCGGGACGGCCTACGCAATCTGGACCGGTATCGGCTCGATTGGGAGTGTTTTAGTAGGAATGCTTTTCTTTAATGAACCGAAAGATCGTAAAAGAATAGTTTTGATTGCTTGTATTACAATAGGAGCTGTTGGTGTTAAAATAACTTCTGGCCAGTGAGAAAAACCGGGCAAAACAGCACCGTTGCTATGAAAAGAGGAAAAAGATGAGAACCACTAAGATCGAAGGAAAATGTGTACAAGATTGGATAACAGAATATCCCTTACTACATGAGCTAATTGCAACAAAAGAAGTGTTTTGGTCAAACCCTAACTATGAGTTGTTTCAGGCAGGAATTAAAAAAATTCTACTTAATGAAAACGGTGTAAAAGATGCAGAAGAAAGATTGACGCGTTTTGCTCCATATATCGCCAAAGTGTTTCCTGAAACAAGAGAATTGAATGGGATTATTGAATCTCCTATCGTTCAAATTCCTTCGATGCAAAAACATGTAGAGGAAATCCATGAGCTGGAATTACCAGGTAGATTCTTGTTGAAATGCGACAGTCATCTTCCTATTTCAGGTTCGATTAAAGCAAGAGGCGGGATTTATGAGGTTCTCAAACATGCGGAGGATCTAGCGCTTCAACACCAGCTAGTAACACTGCAAGATGACTATTCCATAATGGATAGTGAGAAATTCAGAAACTTCTTCTCACAATATTCAATTGCAGTAGGATCAACGGGGAATTTAGGACTTAGCATTGGAATTATGAGTGCGAAAATGGGCTTTAAGGTAACGGTTCATATGTCAGCAGATGCGAAGAAATGGAAAAAAGATCTTCTGAGAAGCAAAGGGGTAACCGTTGTTGAATATAAAGAAGATTATAGTAAAGCTGTAGAAGAAGGCCGCAAACATG
This sequence comes from Aneurinibacillus uraniidurans, assembly GCF_028471905.1. Classification (NCBI taxonomy): domain Bacteria; kingdom Bacillati; phylum Bacillota; class Bacilli; order Caryophanales; family Paenibacillaceae; genus Aneurinibacillus; species Aneurinibacillus uraniidurans. Next base: position 1,553,066 of record NZ_CP116902.1, read on the forward strand.
CGAATAGCGAACCAAATTGTTATTTCGTTGATGATGAAAATTCCAGCGACCTATTTTTAGGATATGCAGTAGCAGCTTCCCGGGTAAAAAAACAACTAGAGGATATGAATATAACGGTAGATGAAGATCATCCCCTGTTTGTGTATCTTCCATGTGGAGTAGGCGGTGGTCCTGGGGGAGTTGCCTTCGGATTGAAATTACTATATCAAGATCATGTACATTGTTTCTTCGCAGAACCTACGCATTCACCGTGTATGCTACTTGGTTTAGCAACGGGATTGCATGATAAAGTTTCTGTACAAGATTTTGGTATTGACAATATGACAGCAGCAGACGGCCTTGCAGTTGGAAGACCATCTGGGTTTGTTGGTAAAACAATCGAGCCTTTATTAAGTGGATGTTATACTGTGAGTGATGATGAGTTGTATAAGCTATTATATGCATTGATTGAGACAGAAAATATTTATTTGGAGCCTTCTGCCTTGGCAGGTGTATTTGGTCCTGTTCAGTTGATGAAGGAGAAAGAGGGACAGGAATATTTACAGAACCATCAACTAACAGATCGAATCAAAAACGCTACGCACATCATGTGGGCTACCGGCGGCAGTATGGTTCCTGCTGAAACGATGGAAGAATATCGACAAAAGGGCTTGAAATTATCACGTAAGAAAAATTGAACAAACGCGCGTAGTTGAGTTGTACAAAACTTACGCTTGAGCGTTGACTGCTTTTCTACAGCGATGGTTATTTACGGAAAATAGCCATCGCTTTTTGTTGTTCTTACATACTTTCACCATTAACTTTCTGCCCTTATACATGAGATAAAAAATGTGATTTGTAAAAAACAAAATATTTATACATAACATATGGTAGAATGAGTACGGACTTTCTAACATACAAACAGAGGAATGGAGAAAAATATGCAACAGTCAGAGCAATGGACATCAAGACTTGGCTTTATTCTTGCTGCTGCCGGGTCGGCGATTGGACTCGGGGCAATTTGGAAGTTTCCGTATGTAGCGGGAACGGGTGGGGGAGGAGCTTTCTTCCTAATTTTTATTTTATTTACGGTATTGATTGGTTTACCGCTTCTGCTTGGTGAGTTCGTAATTGGCCGCAATACGCAGAAAGAAGCGGTTAGTGCCTATGCAGCGATTGCACCGCACACGGCCTGGCCCTGGATTGGGCGCCTTGGCGTTATCACTTGTTTTATTTTGCTTTCGTTTTATAGTGTCGTGGGTGGATGGATTCTGCTATATTTATTCCGCAGTGCGACTGGACAGCTATTTAAAGTGGGCGGCGGATACGAGGCGCTGTTCGGTCAGGTGATTTCGAATTCATGGCTTACGGTTGGAGCTCAGCTTGTTTTTATGCTGCTTACGGTTATCGTAGTCGCACGCGGCGTGCAAAATGGGATTGAAAAAGCGAATAAATATATGATGCCTGGCCTGTTTATTTTGTTTATCGCAATTATTATTCGTTCCGTAACGTTAGATGGAGCATGGGCAGGGGTCACGTTTTTTCTGAAACCGGATTTTACGAAGCTGACATCGGAAACGGTGTTGTATGCGATGGGACAATCGTTCTTCTCGCTTAGTGTCGGTGTGTCGGTTATGGTGACATACAGTTCGTATTTATCGAAAAAAGAAAGCTTGCCGCGCTCGGCCGTATCGATTGTTGTGATGAATTTGCTCATCTCTTTACTGGCGGGGCTGGCAATTTTTCCAGCAACATTCTCACTTGGTATGAAGCCGGAAGCGGGTCCGGGGTTGTTGTTTATGGTACTGCCTGCCGTGTTTGAGCATATTCCGTTTGGTCAGTTGTTTCTCACGGCATTTCTAGTTTTATTCCTATTCGCAACACTGACGTCGGCGTTTTCGATGCTTGAGATTATTGTTGCTTCTTTAACGAAAGGCGTGCAGGAGAAGCGGGTGCGGGCGAGTTGGATAGCTGGTCTGCTTATTTTTGCAGCGGGCGTTCCATCTGCGCTGTCTTTTGGTATATTGAGCGATGTGAAGCTATTTGATAAGTCAATTTTTGACGCGGCAGATTTTTTAGTGAGTAACATTTTGATGCCGCTTGGCGCACTGTTAATTGCCGTATTTGTTCCGCTTAAAATGAAGCGTGCTGTACTGCTTGAAGAGATGAGCGCAGGATCTAGTACCGGCGCGCGTCTATTTGCAGGCTGGTTGTTTCTGCTTCGGTATATAACGCCAGTCGCGATTGTGATTGTGTTTCTTAATGTATTGCATATTATTTAAAAGACGAAGAAAGTATGGCAAAAAGGCCGTCTCAAGAGCTAGAACATAGCGATTGAGACGGCCTTTTTTTGAGAAAACTACGGAGCTTAGGCATATAAAATTTGTGTTTGAGTTATCTCCCAACTGTCGGCAGGAGCGGAGAAGGAAGGCGCTGTGGAACGCTTTTACGCTCTACCCAGCGGAAGGGGGCAGGCATACGGGCCTTTGCCCATAACTCTTCTGCGCCCAAACATCTCGTTCTTTTATGGGCGAGTGTGCCTGAACCCTGAGGCGGACAGTTTCCGCTTCCCCGCAGAGCGTAACCAAGTGACAAAGCGCCTTCCTTCTCCGCTTCTCCACTACACGTTGGGCAGATTCAACCCATCAAACCCATTTTTTGTATTGACTTATACTCTCTAAAAGTGTAATTTTACACTATAAGAATAAATTTCAACACAAAAGAAAGGAGAATGTTATGAACGGATACGAGCCTGTGCAGTTTACGCAAGACATGCTTGATCGGATGATTTCCGAAAAAGTGCGGTTGATCCGCACCGAAGCGAAGCTGACACAGGAACAGATGGCGGATGTGCTCGGCCTGTCTAAAAAAACGCTCGTCCAGGTAGAAAAAGAGCGAAAAACGCTCGGCTTCACAGCGGCGGCCCTCGTTGGCGCCTTGTTCCGCGACAGTGAGATTATGCAAGGCATGTTTGGAGAGTCAGCGCTTGAAGTGATACGACTGACTGCTTTTAATGGGATCGAACACGGTGACGAGAGCGGAGCGGACTGGATTTCCCGCGCCCGCACACAGGCACGCTACAAGTCGATGGGACGACGTGTCTGGTGGAAAGATGAGCAAGAAGGGGATATGTATATCTTGCAATCACATATTTTGACCGGGCACTGCCGTATCATTGACCGAGAAGATGCGTTGCAGTATTACGGGGCTGATCTAGAAGAGGCGCAAGTGCGCTTGCGTGAGCTCGAAGAGATGGCACGGGATCATAGAGAGAAGGGGATATGAAAATGAGAGGACGAAAACGGAGCAGGCAGCTTGCCTGGGTCGGTGTGCTTATGCTGCTGTTCGTATGGAGCAGTTGGTATGTTCCGGTACAGGCAGCTTCCGAACCGGTTGAACTAAAAGTAAGCGTTGGGTTTGATGGTACGTTTAACGGTTCCAGTATCGTACCGATTACTGTAACCGTAAAAAATATAACGGATCAGGCAGCAGAGGGCGACGTCATGCTGCATATGCAGAATTCGAATCAGCTTGGTGGTACATATATTCAGCATGTGCAACTGCAAAAAGGCGAGAGTAAGCGGCTTACGTTCCGTATGTACGGTCAAGAGATTGGTCAGGGAGTTAACCCAGGACGTGACTCATATGTCCAATGGGTGCAGGGGGATGTACCCGGCGTGAAGTATCCGCTTGAAGGACACGGGATATCAGGAAGGGGGGAGCATGATCGTATTGTTGTTGTACTCGGAAACGATACCGATACGAAAGCCATCCTCAAAGCGAAACCGCTACAGCCAAAAGAGGATAATACGGTGCCGATGGAGTTGTCTACGGCAGCTGTATCGCTTGAGATGATGCCGACCGATCAGATTTTGGACAGCGGAATTGATGTGTTGATGGTGACGAAAGAGACGGCGGCTCGGCTTCCTGTATCCTTTCGGAAAGAAATTGATCTCTGGACAAAAGCAGGCGGTCAGTATTTGATCGTAGAGCCGGGGAGTGAATCTGCTGCCTGGGCAGCGGTTGTGAAGCGGGCCAACCAGCCGGCTTTTGGCTGGGGTGATCCGGTTGGTAACTTCTATGGATTAAGTGAAGCGTCATCAACGCTTCGTTCGCTTACACTTCCTGATGTTCCGCTTGCAGCACTTTTGTTTACCGGGTATATCGTACTGATCGGGCCGCTCGTCTTTTATGTGATGAAAAAACGGAACGCTCGCGAGTGGAATTGGCTGCTCATTCCGGTGTTGGCACTTAGTGTTACCGGTGCGGTGTACATGTATGGAAGATGGCAGCACGGAGATCAGGTAAAAATGCAGAGTGCATCACTTGTGAATTTGCTGGGAAACGGGGATGCGAGTGTCGAGCAAGCTACGACATTTTTTGTGCCGCATGGCGGGGATTATACACTTTCGTATCCGGTGCAGGCAGATGTATTTGCTGTTGGAGAACGAAACAATACACCGCGTAAACCTGAAGAAAGCAATGTGATCATTGGTGTACAGCCAGAGCGAAAAGATGTTTGGTTCCGGAAGGCTGATTTCTGGTCGATGCATACGGTATATGCACGGCAGCGGGAGCAGGCTGCAGGAACGATAACCGGGCAGTTAGAAGCACGTGGTAATCAAATTATCGGAACGGTGCGCAACAACACGAAATATACGCTAAAAGATGTGCGCATCGCGAGCGGCAAGGGCATACAGGAAGTGACGAAGCTTGCGCCAGGTGAAACAGTACAAGTGAAGCTTGTGGCTGAGCCAGCGGTAGGGGATCGACCATTCTTGCAGACCGATGCAGGAAAGCGCATGTTGCCAGTACATGTGCGAACAGCAGAGCAGGATGTGACACGTTCACCGGAAATACGACTGCTTGAGATGGCATATAACCCATCTTTCAATCCGGATGTAGCACCTGATGTATATGTGCTTGGTTGGGTCGAAGAACCTGTCTTGAAACCGAGTATGTCAGCATCTCATGAGTCAACGAACCTTACGTTAGTAAACGCAAAACTTACTACTGTGAAGCAAGCAGATGTGAAAGGAGGTACGAAGTAGATGATTGAGATGATAGACGTAACCAAGCAGTTTGGTCGTACGATGGCGCTTAAGGGCATCACGATGACCATTGAGAAAGGGCAAATTTATGGCTTTGTTGGCCCGAATGGCGCGGGCAAAACGACGGCGATGTCAATCCTTGCTACGCTGACAGCTCCGACAAGCGGTACTGCTCGGGTTGGCGGTTATGACTGCGTAAAACATCCAAAAGATGTGCGCCGCCTGATTGGCTATATGCCGGATTTTTTTGGCGTGTATGATAATTTGACTGCTTATGAATATCTTGATTTTTACGCAGCAAGTCACGGGTTATCTGTTACTGAGCGCGAGCGCGTCATTCCCCAGATGCTTGAACTTGTCAATTTGACGCACAAAACGAATGACTATGTAGATATGCTCTCACGCGGCATGAAGCAGCGCCTTGGCTTAGCTCGTAGCCTTGTCCACAATCCGGAGGTGCTTATTCTCGACGAACCAGCATCTGGACTTGATCCACGGGCGCGTATTGAGATGCGCGAGATCGTCAAGGCTCTGCGTGATACAGGCAAAACCATTTTAATTAGTTCTCATATTCTCCCGGAATTAGCAGAGATGTGTGATACGATCGGCATTATTGAAGCAGGTCAGCTTGTAGCGGCTGGTACGGTTGCGGATATTGATCGCCACATGCGCGGTCATCGCCTGCTGAAAATTCGTCTGCTTGATCGCCAGGCAGAGCTGCTTACTCGGCTTCGTACTGTATCTTCTGTTTCGAATGTAGTGGCAGAAGACGATCATGTTATCGCCGGATTTACCGGAACGGACGTTGAACAGGCGGGATTGCTTGCTAGTCTGCTTGCTGAAGGGTATCCGATCGTCGCATTTGGTGAGACGGAAGGCAACCTTGAAGACATCTTCCTGGAGATTACGAAAGGAGTGGGATCATGAACATGCGTCAACTGCTTGTCAATCCGGTGCTTAGCAAGGAATTCCGGGTACGGATGCGCTCCAAAAAGACACCGGGGATTATTAGCTTTTATTTAGCTGCGCTTGCGATTGTCGTGTTTACCGTTATGTATTTTGCAATAAAAGATCGTCCAGGTTATCAGGCATCCAGTGCACAAGGATTTTTTATATTGTTGTCGGCCTTGCAGTATGGTCTGATTATTTTTGCTACACCAGGCTTGACTGCCGGTGTCATTAGTGGGGAGCGTGAACGGCAGACGTTATCACTTCTTTTGACGACGAATTTGTCGGCTTGGCAGATTATTGTCGGCAAGTGGATGTCATCACTTAGCTTTATGATTTTGCTCGTACTTGCCTCGATGCCGTTGTACAGTCTTGTATTGTTGTTTGGCAGTGTGTCTCCACTGCAAATGATGCAGACATTCGGCGTGTATTTCGTTACAATGATTTCAATTGGCGCAATGGGAGTGCTTATGTCGACGCTTATTAAGCGAACCGGAGCAGCAGCGGTTGCGACGTATTCGGTGGTGTTTGCTTATACGACATTGCTATCGATTGTTACATGGATCATGGTGAAGTCGATAGATGATGATTTGCGAGCAGCTGCCCAGACAACAGGTCATATGGCGAGTATCATAACACACCCATTGTTTGACTGGCTGAATTTTTTGGTAGCGATCAATCCGGTGAATGCAGTGGTATATGTATTTCTTAACGATAAGTGGATGATTAACGATGTGACAGTGCAAGAGATGATGTTTCATCCGTATACAACATTTATTGTGTTCTATGTGATTCTTACGGTGCTCATTCTTGCACTTGCTTCGTTTCTGATTCGTCGTATTCAGATTCGCCCGTAGAATGATTATCATAACAGAGAACCCCCCGACCACTAAGGTAGTCGGGGGGTTCTCTGTTTAGTAACTCTTTTCAGATTTAAATCTAAGGGGTATATACAATGCTGTCACCTGTTGTCGTATCAGTGTCTAACCCTGCACCAGTAAATGTGCGTGTTTCTGTTGTAGGCATTCGGTTGCCCAGTACATCTTGAATAGCGGTCGTACTTGAACCAGAAGCAAGAACGGTGACTTTGCTATCATTACTTTTATTTGTCATTATACCTGCTGTAGTGAGAATAACTGTTTTCCCATCAGGTTGGAGTATAGCAGAAACCGGTGTCACAGAGGTAGCACCTGAAAGCGGTGAGCCATCTGCTTTACTGAGTTCATAATTGGTCTTGGTTTCAGCAGATGCTTTTGTTACTTTTTCACTGAAAGTGACAAGCATACGCTTTTGGTCGATCCCTACGGCACTTATTACAGAAGGGCCTTTAAAGTCATAACCAAAATCAGAACCTGGGATAGATGCGGCTCTACTATTTACACTAAGTGAACCCTCTTTCCCGGCAAGTGAAGAGATGGTTAGGTTATATTTTTTCTTATCGCTTCCCACTTGAGTCACTTTTGAAATTGTTGTCAAAGAGCCATCTACCTTTACACTAAAACGAGCTGCATCAGGAACAGAAGAAAGTACATCAGATAAATCCACTTGTACAGTCGTCTCATTTAGTACGGTAACATTGGTGATCGTGATATTCCAAGTGGATCCGGTTTGACGATCTACTTCTATAATCTGACCATTAGAAGAAAGGGTTGCTGTCTTAATTGTTTCAGGAAGTGCACTGTATAGTAGAGCATTGTTTTCTGTGTATTCTTTTAGGTTACGTGAAGAAGAATAGGCGCTTAGAACATCTTTGTAATCCACATAGCCCCGTTTTGAGTCATAAAGAGCAACGGCTTGACCAGAGATGAAGTGCTGCCATAGTTTACTGCCGGTTGACTTTGGATCAATGATGTAGTCTGTTCCAGACCTAACTAAATCATCGACTGAATAGTAGTAAAGTGTATTGTTTGATTTTGCTACGTATCCTTCAATTTCGGCTGATGTAATGCCGGTACTGCCTGACCATAACAGTGTAGTGGCACCCAGCAGTGCTAAGAAGGTTTTTTTTTGTTTTTTCACGTTGTAGCCTCCTTACTTATTTTCTTCGACTGAAACATATAGGTCGTCAGCATTTAATGTTGTTTTAACAAGCCCGAAAAACTTCTTTTTATCAGGTGAGTAGATTAAGTAGCTACCTTCTACTTTGACACGGAAGTCACGCGGTGATTGTGTGCCGCTTAGTGTAACGGTAATTTCTTTATAACCAAGTAGCTTGGAATCTTTCACTTGCGCTTTAGCTGTCGGTAGTCCGGCTCCCATGTTAGGTAACACTTTGCTTGTACCTTCGACTTTAATACCGGATTTGACTTGTTTGAATCCCTTTGCCGTATCTTTAGGGTCAAGTAGGCGAAGCGAATACGTTTGATTTGGTAGAACGGTAATAGCATAATCTCCGTCAGAATCGGTTTTGCCGGTAAACGTTATATTGTTAGCTGTGAACGCAATTTTTGCGTTTTTTACCGGGTACGCATACTGACTGAGGAGTTTTCCTGAAAGCTGGACTCCTTGCTTCATACGGAGATTGACTTCTTTCGTAGTATTCGCTGTAACTTTTACATTCGTTTCATACGCGACGTATCGGTCTTTGATTGCAACTACTGTATAAGTGCCAGGAGCTGGGCTAAGCGTATAATTACCACTAGGATCCCCTGAAACTTCTTGTTCCGGTTCAAAGGCACCGGATTTGATAACCTTAACGGTAAAAGGTGTAGCAGATTTGTCGTCAAGCGTCACCTTGCCCCGCACGGTTCCGGAAGTCGTTTGTGTTTTGGTCGACTGTGAACTTTGACTTGAACTAGTAGTCTGATTTGATTTCGTAGTTTGACCTGAACTAGTAGTTTGACCTGAACTAGTAGTCTGACCTGGTTTCGTAGTTTGAGTCGGTTGCTGCCCGGAAGAAACTGGCTTGAATGCGCGTGCTTTGTTCAGCATGACAGCCGCCTCTGCTCGCGTCATATATTTAGTGGGACCGAATGTACGATTTGCATAGCCGTTCATAATTCCTTTAGCAGTCAGTCCATTTACGCTTGTACGCGACCAGTCAGGTACAGTCACTGCGTCTGTAAAGGACTTGCTTGAGTTCTCTTCTGTAATCCCAAGTAAATTCCCTAACATAGCGGCTGCTTCTGCGCGCGTGACAAGCTTACTTGGCTGGAACGTGTTATCTGGATAGCCGGACACATACCCGGCTTTTTTAGCGATTGCAATCTGAGAGTGAGACCAGAGAGAAGAAGGAACGTCTGTAAAGTCTGCGTTTCCATCAGTCGCTGTCAATTTAAAAGTTTTATTTACCATCGTCACGAATTCCGCACGAGATATGCGAAGATCCGGTCGGAATTTCCCATCTGGATAGCCTGTGACTGCCCCGATACTAACCATGCTATCGATTGATGACTTCATCCATGGAATATTCGTATCGCTAAAGCGTGCAGCTGACACAGGAGCAGCCAAGCTGGTAGCCAGGCATGCAGAAAGAAGGATGGCTGCAGATTTTTTTCTCATGATAGCTAAAAAACCCCCGTTTTTCTAAAATATGTTCTCCTTCATTATATATCGGATTGGAAAGGGGTGGTAGAAAAATAAATAGAAAAAAACAGGACATACGTCCTGTTATACGCCTTATGAGCTTATGATTCTTTTTTCTTTGGAACCGGGTCGATGCCGCCGGGGTGGAAGGGATGACACTTCAGAATTCGCTTTATTGTGAGCCAGCCGCCTTTGAACGCTCCGAATCGCTGAATGGCTTCTAATCCATAGTGGGAGCAGGACGGATAGAAGCGGCAGGAAGGAGGCAGGAGAGGAGAGAGAATTCGTTGATAGGCGCGAATTAAAAATAGTAGAATGGTTTTCATCGTATCGTTATTCCTCCGCTGCAACATATATGGCTCATTATACAGGATACATGGTGAATGATCACGCCAAAGAGGTATAATTGTACTACATCGGCAAGAAAGGAACGACACATATGGCACAAGGACAAATTGAATTGTATATACTCACGGGATTTCTCGGCAGCGGGAAAAGTACACTGCTCGCTCGCTTGTTGGAAGCAGAACACAAGCAAGAGCGGCGAGTTGGTGTCATTATGAACGAAGTGGGCGAGATTAGCATTGATTCGGCATACATACCAGACGGCATGCCGCTTGCAGAATTGCTCAATGGCTGTGTGTGCTGCAGCATACAGGGAGAGCTGACGATGCAGTTATATCAGATGGCTCAGACGTATGAGCTAGACGCAGTATATATCGAGGCGACAGGAGCTGCACACCCGCTTGAAGTGCTCGAAGCTTGCACACATCCATCGCTTGCGCCACTGTATGAGATGCGTGCGATCGTAGGCGTGATTGATATGAAGCAGTGGCAAAATCGCCAGGAACTAAAAAAGCCTGTGCAGCAGTTGCTAGAAGCACAGGCAAAATATGTGGATATTATCATTGGTACGAAGCAGGATCGGCTTACGGAAGCGGAACGAGTAACGGTAGCTGAGACCATAACATCATGTCAGCCAGAAGCGATACATACTTTTACAACGTATGCACGGATTGATCCTGATATCATAACTAGATCGCGACCACGCTACCGGACAGATCAGCCGCATGAGAAGACGCACGTTCATCACCATTTGCATCTGCGTACGTATACTCGGTTTTTGTCGGGGGCGCTGCCGCGTATGGCGTTTGAAAACTGGCTGCGCAGCTTGCCGCCTACGGTGTATCGAGCCAAAGGCTTTATTCATGTGACGGATACGTCGCGCCTGTTTTTATTCCAGTACGCATATGGCGAACCGATGCTCATTCCGTACAACAGCGACCGTCCGTGTGAGGATGTGCTTGTGTTTATTGGAGATAATCTGGATACGGATCGGATTGAACAGGCGTTGAATGAGCTTGAGAATGCGGCGAGACGAGAGGGAACTTTGTAGTTATCCGATCATTTTATACCCGATATACATGACCACGAGCAGGTCAATGATAAATAGCACCCATAGTATAGGTCTGCGCTCGCCTTTATACGCATCGAGCAGGATCATCTCCATTAACCCGATCAAGAAAAGTGCCAGTGAGCCTTTTACAAGCGTAATCGGGATGAAATTGTAGGCTGAAACGAGCATAAAACCGCTGACGATGACAAGCAACATGACGAGGCGGGTGAGCATATGAAGAATTTTATACCCTTGTTCATTTCCTAAGCGCAGGATAATAAAGCTGAGAACGAATAAAATGAGAAGCAGAGACCATAATCCGGTATGTATGTGTACCATAAGTAATCACGTCCTTTTTATAACATTTCTTTTACTATACCATGCCGTATTAGCCTTGCAAGTGAGAGGGCCGATTGAATGTGTTGAAGCGTTGTGGAGAGCAGCTAGGCGGATAGAAAAAGTATGAAACGAAAATTAGTCGTCTACGTATAAGTAGCAAAGAGGAAAAGAGAGGGGGAGACGAGATGAAATGGATCTGGCACTGGGTATTGTCGGCTGTCGCTTTATTGATCGTTGCCTGGTTATTTAACGGAATCTGGTTTGATACAGTTGGTGCTGCATTTATGGCTGCTCTTGTATTAGGGGTTATCAATACCATTCTACGTCCGATTTTGAAGCTGCTCGCTTTACCAATCACCATTTTGACCTTTGGAATTTTTTCGCTCGTTATTAATGCGGCGATGCTTACTCTAGCCGGGCATCTAGTCAGTGGGTTTCATGTCAGCGGCTTTTTCACAGCCTTTTTTGCCTCCATTGTGCTGTCTATTGTGAGCAGTGTGTTGTATGCGGCGCTGGAATAGCACAAAACAGGAGCTATCCCACCATTTGGGACAGCTCCTGTTTTTGTATGAAGAAGACTACGCCATCAGCTTCAGGCTTTGCGTAATCACACGAGTTTCTTCTTTTGTCAGTTGTTTTCCATTGTAGTGAACTTCATGCTGGTCGAGAAAATCAGCCAGGTTCATCGCAATATTCCATTCAAATCGGTCATCAAAAATATCCGTCAGTTCTACAGGTTCACCAGAGCACAGAACGTCACGAATTGTTTTCATACGTAATAAAACACCTTTCTTTAGGCAAAGTCATTGTTATGCACGCGTTCTATCGTACGTCATCCTTCACATAAAGTCCATAGGCATGAAAGTGTTGGTTTCGCTTTCAAATATGTATAAATTGTGAACCGGGATAAACCCGGCTCATGGAAACAAAAAAGTTATTTGCGTGCTTCATCCTTAATCTCACTACGCATCGATTCGATGCTGTTGCGGCGGCGTTCGTTTTTCTCTTCAACTTTATGACGCTGCTCTTCGCTCATATGCGTATTGCTCATCGTCTCTTCTGCGGCTTCGATGTTTCCGATCGTGTTTTGAATCATTTCCTGTAGTTTTTGCACGTTGTCCTGACGGTTATCTGGTTTCGCCATCGAAATTGCCCCCTTACAGAGAATGTAGATGCAGACTGCATCCGAAACTATTGTGCAACAACGAAACAAAACATATGCAGCACTAACAAAATATAATGATAAATATGCAAAATTTGCATTTTTTAACAAGTGTATTCATCGTTATAATAAACTTACATAAGTTATGAAATATTCAGAAGACTGAGGAGGAGCGGGGATGCACGATCCGCGGAAGTGTGAGAATTGCTGGTGGATATGTGGAAATACAAATCAATGTCTGTTTTTAGAGGAACTGCAACAGTTACAGAAAACGCCCAAACAAACCGTATGCTGGGGATGGCGCCCGATTGAAACAGAAGAACGCCATGCTTATCTGGCTTCACACGGGCGAGAAGTGGACCGAATCGGACGCTTGCCTGTCTGGACAGAATGTTTGTAGCTGCATCCAGCCTCAGTCATACAAAACAAGGCCCCTGTTGTCCAAAATGGACAGAGGGGCCTTGCTTTGTAAGGAAAGTAATTAGGCATTTTTCCGTTTTTTACGAAGAATGTTAAGTATGTATAACACGGTAGCGATGATTGCAATCCAGACTAGCGGCTGTACATAAGGGGCAGCTTTCTCATTGATATGTTCCCACTGTGCACCGAGCTCTCTGCCTAATGTTACGAACAGAATGGACCACGGGATAACCGCAAGCGTTGTATACAACGTAAACTTAGTAAATGACATACGGGCAATACCAGCGGGAATCGAAATTGCATGGCGCACAACGGGAATGAAACGAGCGGTAAAAATTACGCCGACACCGTATCGATTAAACCAGTATTCCGCGAGGTCGATTTGCTTGCTGTGAATAAACAAATATTTCCCGTATTTTTCAAGGAACGGGCGTCCGCCATAATAGCCGATCCAGTACAAAAATAACTGGGCGATTGTGCCCCCGATCGTGCCCGCGATGATGGCACCGACGAACGTGATAGAACCTTGGGAGACAAGAAACCCTCCATAAGCGAGTACAATTTCACTCGGAATTATTTCAATCATTAATCCGATCGCAATGCCGAAATAGCCGAGATCGCTTAAAAACATAAGCACGGAATGAACAAATTGTTGCATGACTCCTCCTCCTTGTTTGCTACTTTACATTGTACTGCGCAACGAAATTCCCGACAAGGATAAGATTGGAACTAGGACCATTCAGGAGTTATGCAAGTCTATTCTCCTCTTTTAGATAGCGAAAAAAGTAACAAGGCATGGTGTCTATCGCTCTATTTTATACCAAAAATTTAACAGGTATAATGAAACTAACGATAATGAAAGCAGGAGGCGAGTGTTCATGAAAAAGCAGCGGACAGCCGTGCTAGAAAAGCCTAGCTCCGGAACGAGATCAGCTGTGTTGTATGGGATGCAGTCGGATGCTGAAGTAGATATGTACCGCAAAGTACGCGCATACCTGCTTCAAAATCCACGGGCCAATGCGATGCAGGTAGCCAATGCGACGAATGTATCTGTCTATAAGATTACACAGTTTGTACGCGAAGGACTTCTTCGCCATTAGAAGCTATACGTACTAAAAGCCGGATGATTGCTCCCGGCTTTTTTTTGTGCTGTATGTGCATGTATGATTTACCGAAGCTGTTTCATACTAGAAAGAGCCAACGTATAGAGGAGGGTCTTTCTAGTATGCGAGAGCAAATGAATGAATTCGAACCGCAGCCGATGCCGCAGGACCCGGAGAAAGCTCCGGTGCAAGAACCACGCAAGGCTGTTACTGAGATGATTCAGCAGTTCGGTCAGACCAATGTGCCAACGATGTCAGAGAACAATATTTTCTGTTTGCCGATCATTGGTCAGATTGAAGGTCACCTGCAGCTGCCGCCCCAAAACAAAACGACAAAATACGAACACCTTATTCCACAGCTTGTCGCAGCCGAGCAAAATCCGCAGGTGGAAGGTGTACTTTTGATTTTAAATACAGTCGGCGGTGATGTGGAAGCAGGATTGGCGATTGCGGAGATGATGGCTTCGATCTCGAAGCCTACCGTATCGCTCGTATTAGGCGGTGGTCATAGTATTGGTGTACCGATTGCTGTATCGACAGATTACTCGTTTATTGCCGAAACCGCGACGATGACGATCCATCCTGTGCGCTTGACTGGACTTGTCATAGGAGTGGCCGAAAGCTTTGAGTATATGGAAAAAATGCAGGATCGCGTTGTGAAATTTGTGGTTAATCATTCGAAGATAGGGGAAGAGCAGTTCCGTTCGCTTATGCTGAAAGTCGGTGAACTTAGCCGTGATGTTGGCACAAATGTAGTCGGTACGAAAGCAGTAGAGTACGGACTAATTGATGAAGTGGGTGGACTTGGTCAGGCTATTGCAGAGTTGCGCAAACGCATTGAGGCGAATCGTCCAATCAAGGAGCAGGAGCAGGTGGTTCAATGATCATCTATTCTGCGATGCCACTGGAATTGATTTTTCAAAATGACCATCAGGAAGCATATGAGCATACGGAAGTGCAGCTAAATGGTGTGACGATGCTTGTCCAACCATGCGGCGTGAATGAAGCAAGGATTGTCCGGCTAATTAGCCCAAATCCGTACGATTATATGAATCCGAATTATGCACCAGGACAGAAGATTTATTTTAGACCGCAGTTTGAGTAAAATGCAAAAAGGGGCTAACTCAAAAGGTTATGAGTTCACCCCTTTTCATTTCTATACTTCATCTAATTCAATTACATCTCCACTAGTCGCAAGTACGCCGTATTGGCAATCAAGTTTCCCGCACAATATATATCGTTTTTGTTCAAAATCATATACATATACCGGGGTTAGTTCGAGTTTTGATTGTATTTTTTCAAAAGCATCTTCTTTGCTGGTTGTAACAACATCAGATGCAGTATACTGTTCGAACATTTTTAAAAACAGTTGGTTATCAAAATAGTTCACAGCCTCATAATGCATAGAATCAATAAAAACTTTCAATTTTCGTTGAGGTACCCGTATATTCTCGATTTGTTTTAACTCTGCAATGATATATCGTTTATCACGGTGTAAGCTGATTAACATCCAATTAGCAGTATCGTTAGGAAACTCTTTTCGTAAAAAAGCTAAAACTCCTGCGATCGCCATTTCCTGATCATGCTTTGTTAAAGGAAGCGTGTCGGGGTGAGGCATGAATGAGAAAGCTTGATCCGATGTTACGCAATCGTTTGTTACATTCAATGGTCGTTCTTCAAATTTTTCATGAATCGGGGTATCCCATTCCATCATTTTTTCTATTTTTAAGTACGATCGTCTGTCTACCATGACCTCAAAAGGAATGGTTGTTTTTTTGTCATTGGAAACGTATAGTTCCTCCATCGCATAGATGGGGAGCCACTTTTCTTGTTTTTTTGAAGGGAATTCAAAAAGTTTCCATTGTTCATACGCGACTTGTTTTATATCAGAATCTAATGTAAGCGTGTAATTGACTTTTTCTACGGGGTCATTTGAGGGGAAATCTCCAAAAATAGAAAACGAAAGCAACTTCCCGGTATCATCAAGTTGTATTTCTATATGTCCCGGTGGTGAAACAGGAATTCCGTGAAGGCATGACTGAAATAGCATTTTCGTTTCTTCTTCTTTTTTAATTTGAAATTGATGATGATACGTTAAACCTGTTTCCTTCTCAATCCAATGTATTATGTCATGAGAGTCATGTTTATCGAACGCTAACGTAGTTGCTCCTGCTTTTCCACCTACAAAAATAATACTTTTCAAACGGCGGCTTCTCAGGTCCAGATCTACAACAGCGGTACCTGTTGGATTAAGCCCATCTTCTGTTCGCTCCGTGATATGTTCTGGAAACCATTCCATCGATAACGTATAATCCGTACCATTAAAAATATTTTTGTGGGAATATATGTTTGCTGTATGTAGACCATAAGAGTGTAAACCGATTTTTTCCTTTGTAAGGTCGACTAATTTTTTTAGTTGTAGGTCCATGGTATCTCTCCTGCATTGGTGTCTTAGTGGTGTTCGGCTGCAAAGGTAGAGTGATTGACTTAAACAAGCCAGGTACACAATCATAGCCTGTCTTGTACTAAGAACAGAAGATAATTACGTTGTGCATATCTTTTTTCAAAATATATACGTCTTCGCCAACGACTTTATATGTAATATGGTTTTTCTCAAGACATTGGGTGAATGTTTGTCTGGATTCATCATTTGCGTATGAAGCTATTTTTATATATGTGTTGGAATCGGATTCGCTCTTTTCATACCACAAGATACATCCGCCTAGTAATAGTAACAGAGCCACTAGCGTGTATATTTTCTTCAAGTGACCATCTCCTTGCAGTTCAAAAAATCCCCTCATTTAACCATTTTATAAATATTATACCTATTATGTATATTATTAATTTTGAAAGGGGATTGCAATGAAAAAACATATATTCAAAATTATAAGTGGAAGAGCTTTCGGTATGCTGCTGACGTTTCCGAGGCATAGAGACTTCTGTCCATTCATTATTCTGCTTTATCCAAAAAAAATGAGTCAGCTACCCTGGCGAAACAGGGTAGCTGACTTGATTTACATAGACATGATTATCGAACGTAGTATGGTTCCATCTTTGTTTTACTTCACGTAAGTATTAACCTAATTTAACAGCACTTTGTTTTCTTTATTTTGTTAATCATTATAGGTATCACTAAATACAAAACGTAAGCAAAAGACATCCAAGCAGTAAAAGCGATAACTTGTGAATCGTCCAGCTTTGGAAAAATAAATTGGTGATTAGATAAAGAAAATGTATCTAATGTTAACCCAACAGACGTACCGATTACTCCAAATTTAAGTGGCGCGTTCTCTGATCTATCAAATAGTAAATATAAGTATGTAACACCGAATAATAAAATACCTGTCCCAACTATTAGCAAGGAGATACTAACTGTGAATGCATTGGTGCCAGGACTAAAGAGGACATATTCTCCAAAAACCACAAAAAACAGTGTAGCAAAGAACCATACTAAAACACCCCATAATGCTGTATATAAGTATTTTTTCATTTGCTATCCCCTTGATTTGCTAGGTTATTTAACCCTATAAATAATTGTTCAAGTTCCGCATACGTTTTTTCTACTGAGAAGTCTTTTGACAGTAAGGCCTGTAATGCTAGTCCGTCTACAATTGCGTTTAGAAGTATTCCCCATGTTTCTAATGAAACTCCCTTTACTGGTGATGCAGGCCATAGTTTTGATAAATTATCAGATAGAGTTCTGTTTTCTTTCATAATAATATCCCCAAGTTGTTCCTTTATTTTTTCATTAGTAAAGCCTGACACAACTAACAGTAAAAACAGTTTATGAAAAAAGGAATCGTGAGAACAACGACTTTTTGCTGACTCCACTGCCAGTCTTATGACATTCTCATTGCTCTGGGACAATTCATTCCATGTACGATCGCAGGTATCTTTTACAATCTCTAATAACAATTGTTCTTTTGTTCGAAAGTGATAATAGACAGTCCCTTGTGTCACTCCCGCCATCTCTGCAACGGCTCTTAAAGTGAATTTTTCAATTCCGTTAACAACTAGGCAATTCTTTGCATACGTAATTAACTCTTGCTTACTAATAATATTTGGCTTTGCCATATGTTCACCACCGCATAAGTTATTCAAATGACTAACTCCGTTTAAGGAGATTTTACCATTTGTTGTTTGTGATTTCAATGCAGATGCAGGATAATCTTTGCCTAGTTAAAGTGTCAAATAGAGGGCGTGTAAGTGTGGTGAGAAAAGAGAATGTGACAGTATATTTTCCTTTATAACAAAGGCAAAAGATTTATTTGTGCCCGTAGTTTGGGAGGGGAGCAGAAAACCTTTGATAGCAAATTTTTGGGGGAACATGCGAGTATGTTCCAAGTGTGATTGAAATGTTACGATGACTTAATCGTTTGAAGTGAATTTTCGATATCTCAACATACTCGCATGATTTTTATCGTTTCTTATGGACTTACAGAATAGAGAAATAAACCTCGTTTTTTACATCGTTTGCTCCAGTTCACCAGGTTTTTTTAGCTTAAACAGTGGAACGACAAATAGAAGACCAATAATGAACATAGCTGCCGCCCCTTCAAATACGATAAGAAGTGAAAACTTGTCTTTAAGCCATCCTGCTGTGCTCATCGAAATGACCATCATTCCTAAGAAAAACGGGTTTAGCACCCCATTGACGCGGCCGATGAACGACTGCTCTGTATTTTGCAAAATCAGCGTACTGATACCGACCATAAAGCATGGGAAGAAAAAGCCGACCATGAACTGTGCGACAACCGTCAGTGCAATTGAGGTTGAGAATCCCATCGTCGCCATCGCAATCGAGTCTGCCAGCATGCCGATAGCCAGCAACTTTTGCGGTGCGATTTTCTTCGACAAGACAGCGATCAGACCGCCACCAATCAGCATTGCAGCGCCATGTACCATCATGAACCACTGCAGATTCTCCTTCGGTAGGTTGAGACGCTCCGTCAGCAAAAATACGCCGAGCGGCTGCGTAACACCACTTGCGAGTCCAATAGCAGCAAAAGTTCCTGCTAAAGCGGTCAATACGTATTTGGATTTCACATATTGAATACCGTCACCGAGATCCTGCCAAAATCCAGTAGAAGCTTTCTCTTGAACATTGCTAGGATCATTCGGCAGTCGGGTTAGTACGGCAGCGGATAAGAGGAACGTGATGCCTGTCACAACAATTGACGTTTGAATGCCGAATGACTGAAAAATGAGTGAGCCGAGTACTGGACCTACTATCATGAAAACCGCTATGTTTGTCTGGAGTAGCGCCATTCCTTGTTGAACCTGCTCGGTTGGCACATGCTGCTTGAACAGCTTCATGCTTGAAGGTTGAGAAAACTGAGATAATATCGCCGATACGAGCGTCGCGAAGAATATAGTCTTCCATGATCCGAACAAGAGTGTGACGAAGACAGCAAACACAGAAGCAGCGCTTAGCATGTCGCACCAAACCATCGTTCGCTTAGGGCGCCATCGGTCTGCGAAAGTACCACCAATGAAAGAAAACAAAAAGATCGGGGCGTATTCCGCTACGGAAATGAGCGAGACCGCGTAAGGGTTATTACCTGTCTGCTCCATTACAAACAGTAAAATCGAAAAATTTCGTACCCAAATGCCGATTTGTAGCAATACGTTGGACAACAAAATTGTCCGGACAAATCGGTTTTGGAAAAGGCTTAATTTTGCAGGCTGATTGCTATTCATTATTCCACACCTTTCTTTATATCCATTTCTTTTCCTTCTACGTTATCGCCACAAACAAATCCTAATTCCACATCATCAAATTAAGTGTCTATAATATAAAAAAATGTAGACTTTAATGATTTTTGTTTGTTCTTTTATAGATATAATATAATTATGTTTGTTTTTAGTCAATGAATAAAACTAGATGTTTGTATGTTTTGTCTAGTATACAAAAACGAATTTTATCCATGAAACATGAAATTTTCTCATCGTTACTAACGTACTAATAACAAAGCGAAAAAAATGAGAGGGAGGAATTTCAAATATGAAAGCTTTCATTAATATTGACTATACTGTAGACTTCGTGGCAGATAACGGGGCGCTGACATGTGGAGAGGCGGGGCAGGCTATTGGAGATCGGCTCGCCGAGCTGACCAAACAGTTTGTTCAAGCCGGGGATTTTACTGTTATGGCGATTGATCTTCATTTCGCAGACGATGTACATCATCCTGAATATCGGCTATACCCGCCGCATAACATCAAAGGAGCGCCGGGACGAGAGTTATATGGTGCAGTACGAGAAGTATACGAAACACATCGTAGTTCAATTATGTGGCTGGACAAAACACGATACAGCGCATTTTGTAATACTGGATTAGCAGACGAACTCCGAAAACGCAGCATCACAGAAGTTCACCTAGGAGGAGTTTGTACGGACATCTGTGTTTTACACACTGCTGTGGATGCATACAATCTCGGTTTTACGGTTGTCATTCATGAAGATGCTGTAGCAAGCTTTGATCCGGTCGGTCATACGTGGGCATTGAATCATTTCAAAAATGCACTTGGGTTTACTGTTGTGCATTCATCAAACAGATAGAAAATAAGAAAAGGAGTTTACTATCTTCTTGTAGAATCTAAAATTTGGGAACTTCATTTCTCGGAGGGAGAAAATAGGGAGGAAAAAGTGGGGATAAAAAAAGCAGCGGTACTGTTTCTTAGCCTGGTTCTGTTATTTGGAAGTGCACCGACTGCATCAGCGGCCGTAGAAGCAAAAAACCAAAAGGCGTACGAACAGCTCAAAACGGCAATCCACGGGCATCTTACCAATCGGGACACGAGTTTCAAACTCGTTTTTCAAGGGCCGGGGGTGTATAAAATAAAAGGACTTGTCGAACAGGCTCTTGAAGAGATTTATAATCAAGATCAATATTTATATCATTCGATGGAGAGCAGCCAGATAGGAGCGAAAGTAGGGTCTAATAATAAGGTTACGCTTTATTTTACGATGGAATATCAGACAACAGCCCAGCAGGAAGCATATGTAACAGAGCAGGTGAAGAAAATTACAGCTTCAATTATCAAGCCGAGAATGAATGCACACGAAAAAGTGCGGGCCATTCACGATTATATCGTTTCTACGGTGTCCTATGATGAAAGCTTGAACCGATATTCAGCGTATGATGCTCTTGCATCAGGCACAACGGTGTGCAATGGCTATGCACAGCTAGCGAACAGGCTTTTGACCCAGGCGGGTGTTGAGAACCAGATCATTAGTGGTGAGGCGTCAAGTGGGACAGGCGAGGCGGAACCACATGCGTGGAATCTCGTCAAATTAGACGGAAAATGGTATCACCTCGATTGTACATGGGATGATCCGGTGCCGGATAGGAAAGGATCTATAGAATACATGTACTACAATCTGTCTGATAACCAGATAAAAGCAGATCACACATGGAAGACAGACAAGTTTCCACGCGCCTCCACTTCATATATGCAGACACTAGCATCACTTCGTATAAAGGATGCGAATCGGAGTGAGTTTTATAAAGATATGGAAGCAGAAATTCGGGAGGGTGAGGCTCTGCGCCAGTACAGCCGTAATAGAGGGAATAAGTAGCCATGACGGTCGCGTTCTGCTGTGATATACTAGGCGTACGCATGTGCGTATAAATCGGTAAAAAAGGCAACTGTGCCCATTGGAGCACCGGCTGCCTTTTTGTCCGTGATGAATATATACAGTAAGGTGGTGGAGCAATGGCAGGGAAACGATCGGCGAAGAAGAGTCAGGGGCAGGCGAAGCGTAGCTTTGGAGAGACGATGCGGTACGAATTGTACGGCCTAAGTGTCATTACGGTGTCGCTTCTTGTTCTGCTTACCTTTTCGAATCCGAGTTGGTTTGGCCGATATGTGTCCTGGATGTTCCGCATTGCTGCCGGATCATGGGATTTTCTCATTCCGCTTGTTGGGATTGGGACAGGCATATATGTAATGGTGCAGCGCAAATGGCCAAATTTTCTCAGCCAGCGCTGGATTGGTATTTTTCTGTTGTTTTTTGCCGTGTTGATCTGGAATCATATGCTGCTGTTTGAGCAGGTGACGGCAGGCGGACGGTTTGCAGACCAGTCGGTGATTAGCGTGACGTGGGAGCAGCTGCTCAAGGAAAATGCACAGATTAGCGCAGGTAAGCCGTCGACAACGGATGTCGGGGGCGGGATGCTTGGAGCGCTTGGCTACGGACTATTTTCATCCGGGGTCGGTAATGCCGGAACAACGCTTGTTGTGGTGTTTCTCGTACTTATTGGATTGATGCTGACGTTTAACATTTCGTATGTACGCATTCTTGCAGCGGTGCGTCGCCTGCTCGGTGCAGGTGGGGTGCGGATGAAGGAAGCGGGAGAAGATGCGCTGGCATTGCTAAGTGAGCGCCGAGAACGACGCCAGCAGGAGAAGGAGGCACAAGCAGCTATCGAAGCGGAGTTCGCAGAGGAAGAGGAGAATGACGGTTCAGCAGATGAAGCGAAGCCAGGTCTATTCACACGCTGGATGGATAAGCGTCGGGCACAGGAAGAAGAACCTGCACAACCGAGCAGACAGGGGCGTACCCGTACAGAGCGTAAGAAAGTGAGCGAACCGGCTGTTCTGCCGGATATGGATGACTTTATAGAACCGCAGGAAGAGATTATCGTCGACCATTTTGCAGATCGTGCATATGGAGAAAATCATGTGCCGCCGTTTATGCCAGAGACGGAAGAGAAGCCGGAAGCGCTGTACACACCACCTAGCGAGCCGACGGTGCAAATGGCAGGGTCGCAGATGAAGGTTATGCTTCGGGAACGCACAAAGCTAGAAACGAAAGAACCACCGATGCAGCAGGCGCCTGTGTCCGATGTGTCGCTCGCGTTTGACGAAGTGGAGCAGATGAATCAGCGGTATATGATGCCGAAACTTGATCTGCTTGACCGAGGCAAAGGTATGAAGCCGAATGCATCAGCGAAGGATGCGCAGCATAACGCACAGAAGCTGGTCGCAACATTAGAAAGCTTTGGCGTGCAGGCAAAGGTAAGTCGCGTGCAGCAGGGCCCAACGGTTACGCGCTACGAGATTCAGCCAGCGATTGGCGTCAAGGTTAGTAAGATTGTGAATTTGACCGATGACATTGCGCTGGCACTCGCAGCGCGCGGCATCCGGATGGAAGCTCCTATTCCGGGCAAATCTGCGATTGGCATCGAGGTGCCAAATGATGAAGTGGCACTTGTGACGTTACGTGAAGTGCTAGAAAGCCTTGAATATCAGAAATCAGAAGATAAGCTTGGCATTGCGCTCGGTCGGGATATTTCCGGGCAGCCGATCATTGCAAATCTAGCTCGCATGCCGCATTTGCTTGTTGCAGGAGCGACGGGCAGCGGGAAATCTGTGTGCATTAACGGCATTATTATGAGCATTTTGTTTAAGGCTAAGCCATCAGAAGTAAAGCTGATGATGATTGATCCAAAAATGGTTGAATTGAACGTGTATAACGGTGTGCCGCATTTGTTATCGCCCGTTGTAACCGATCCGCGCCGAGCTTCGATGGCGCTCAAAAAAGTGGTGCAGGAAATGGAGCGCCGCTATGAACTGTTCGCGAAAGCGGGGACACGTGATCTGGAGCGGTATAATGAACAGGCGCACCGCGAAGGGATTCAACCGCTGCCGCTTATTGTGGTCATCGTGGACGAGCTGGCAGATTTGATGATGGTAGCACCGGGGGATGTGGAAGATGCGATCTGCCGTCTTGCACAGATGGCGCGTGCCGCAGGCATCCACCTCATTATCGCTACACAGCGTCCGTCTGTTGATGTCATTACGGGTGTGATCAAAGCTAATATTCCGTCACGTATTGCGTTCGGTGTATCATCAATGGCGGATTCACGTACGATTCTTGATATGGGTGGTGCTGAGAAGCTGCTCGGCCGGGGAGATATGCTGTTTTTGCCGATGGGTGCATCGAAGCCCGTGCGTATTCAAGGCGCTTTTATTAGCGATAGCGAAGTAGAGCGTGTGGTAGAATACGTGAAAGGACAGCAGGAAGCGCATTATAGTCCGGAGATGGTGCCAGGTGAAGAAGCGGAAGCGGCCTATGATGAACCGGAGGATGATATGTATGAATCCGCAGTCGAGCTGGTACGTGAGGCGCAGACTGCATCGGTGTCACTGATTCAGCGCCGCCTGCGCGTCGGTTATACACGGGCAGCTCGCTTGATTGATATGATGGAAGCGCGTGGTGTTGTGGGCCCGTACGAGGGCAGTAAGCCGCGTGAAGTACTCATTCCGCGCCACGACCCGCAAATTTCGTAGCAGGAGGTTTATGGTGAAGTTTGTTGAGGAGTTTCGTAAGTTTATTAGCAAAGGAAATATTATTGATCTCGCGGTGGGGGTCGCACTCGGAACTGCGTTTAATAAAATTGTGACTTCGCTTGTCGAAGATATTTTGATGCCACCGATTGGAAAAGTGCTGGGTGGCGTAGATTTTTCGGCTCTTTATATTAATCTGTCCGGTACGAACTATGCTTCGCTCAACGCTGCCAAAAATGCGGGAGCTGCGACGATTAATTACGGGGTTTTCTTGAACAACGTGCTTCACTTTTTTATTATTGCGCTGACACTTTTTATAGTGGTGCGTGTATATAGTAGAATCGGAGTGCTGCGCAAACAGGAGGAAGCGGTGCAGGCACCGAAGAAAAAGGAATGCCCGTACTGTTTGTCTGATATTCCAGTGGCGGCGGTACGTTGTTCGGCCTGCACGTCTCATCTGGAGCCAGTAGCTGAGAAAAGTATGTAACCTACGACAAAAGGGATGGATCGATATATGGGGAAACTAGAAAAAGCAGTCCGACCGGAAGAAAGTATTGCGGATCTTGTTATTCCAGGAAGCAAAGTAGCGATTGTCCAGGAAGGCAATACGCTTGAACACGCCTTGCTTGTACTTATTAAATCGGGTTATACTGCGATTCCAGTCTTAGATCGGGATTATAAGCTTAAAGGGTTAATCAGCATGCCGCTTATTTTGGATACAGCGCTTGGCATTGAGCGAATCGAGTTTGAGCAACTTGGAACGCGTCGCGTAGAAGAAGTGATGAATACGAAAGTAGGCTGGATGCGGGAGAGCGGAACATTTTTCCGTGGGCTGGAGCTTTCGATTAATCATCCGTTTTTATGCGTAGTAGATGAAGAAGGTGTGTTCAAAGGTATATTGACACGCAAATCGATTCTAGCCACGCTCCATAAACAGATGAAAAACGCGCCAAAAGAATAAAAGTGTGAAACCGGGGAATGCTATATAGGCATTTCCCGGTTTTTTTTGTAATCACATAACTTTGTGTGGTGGGAGGGAGAGAAGAGAGAAGCCGTTCGCTCAGGTATGTTTGGCAGGGGGGGATAAACTGCCCGCTCCAGGAGCCCGGCGAACTCGCCCGCAAAGAAAAGCCCCACGATGTTTCTTCATAGAAGAATTGCAGGTAAAGGCCCGTTCACCGTTCTTCTTCCGCTGGGGAACAAGCGTACAGACGCTCTCTTGCTTCCCTCTTCTCTCCCTCCCAAACAAAGTTTGGATTCAAAAAATAAAAATATAAAAACATGTGGAGCGAAGCCGTACAAAATTTGCGCTTGAGTGGAACTGCCCAACTGTCGGCAGGAGCGGACAGTCTTTGCTTCTTCGCAGAGCGTAACCAAGTGACAAAGCGACTTCCTTCTCCGCTCCTCCACTACATGTTGGGCTACTCCTCATCTCCCAAGCCAAAATTGAAAGGAGAACTACTTACTGTGAAACAACGAACCATGCAAACAATCAGCGCCATTATGTTAGCGCTTACTTCTGTTTCTGTACCGTCCTCAATTCCGATCCGGGTCGTTTATGCGGCAGAAACTACAGTTCCGTCATATCAGACACGGGACGAGATTCCTGACATGTATAAGTGGAAGCTTGCACAAATATATGCGAGCCACAGAGCTTTTGAAGCAGATGTGAAAAAGGCAGAGAAGATGGCAGGCGTGATCGCATCGTATCAGGGCCAGCTGGCTTCGTCTCCACAGAAGATGAAGCAGGTGCTAGATCAGTATGTAGTGATGGCGCGGATACGAGACAAAGCATCACTATATGCGGGTGCTGGACTTGATGTACATACATCTGATTCGTCCTTGCAGGCGCTCTCAGATCGGGCAAGCAATATGAACCGATTCATAGGAGAAAAGACAGCTTGGATGACCCCGGAGATTGTAGCGATTTCTGATGAACGTATGAAAGCATTACTTGCCTCATCTGATCTTGCTCCATACCGCCTTTTTCTTGAAGACGTGCGTCGGAGCAAATCGCATATTTTATCACGCGACATGGAACGGCTGCTCGCTCAGACGTCTCCGCTTGCCGGAACTGCCGAGTCTGTATATAACATGCTGGTCAAAGATATCAAATTCCCGTCCATCAAAAACGAAGCAGGTCAGGATGTTCCGTTAACTCGTTCTAACTATGTGTCGTATCTCGAAAGTTCCAATCAATCTGTTCGTCGCGATGCGTTCCAGACATACTACAGAACGCTCCAAGGATTTCAAGACACATTTGCCCAGACACTAGCTGGCCAGGTGAAGGTGCATAATGCGTATGCGAAGGCGCGTCACTATAATAGTGCGCTTGCTGCAAGTTTGGAAGCGAATAACATCCCTGTACAAGTATACGATGAACTCATTGCAACCGTTCATGAGAATTTACCGCTCTTGCATCGGTATGTAGCTTTGAAGAAAAAAATGCTTGGTGTGCAGGAGCTGCATATGTATGACATGTATACGTCAACCGTGCCGCACAAGGAACGCTATATCCCGTACGAGGAAGCGAAACAGATTGTGCTAGACGGTTTGAGCGTTCTCGGGGAGGATTACACGACTGTACTGACGCAGGCGTTTGGGGACGGATGGATCGATGTGTATTCAACCGCTGACAAGCGCTCTGGAGCTTATCAGACCGGGGCGTATGATACGCATCCGTATGTGCTGCTTAATTACCAGGGAACAGCCGATGACGTGTCGACCATTGCTCATGAGCTCGGTCACGCGATGCAGACCTATTACTCCAACAAAAAGCAGCCATATATTACGGCAGGCTACCCAATTTTTACTGCGGAAGTTGCCTCTACATTGAATGAGCAGCTACTGTTTAAAAGTCGCTATGCCAAGGCAAAGACAAAAGAAGAAAAAATGGTATTGTTGAACGGCTATCTTGATAATTTCCGCAATACTTTGTTCCGTCAGGCACAGTTTGCAGAATTTGAGAAGCTTCTGCATGAGAAGGAACAGGCTGGTGAGTCACTAAACGCGGAAGCGATTAAAAAGCTGTATGTCGATCTTAACCAGAAGTATTATGGAAAAGCAGTTGTCAATGACCCAGAGATTGCGATGGAATGGGCGCGTATTCCGCATTTGTACTACAATTTTTATGTATATCAATATGCGACGAGTTTTGCTGCTTCCGCTGCACTTGCTGGACAAATTGAAACAGAAGGAAAAGTGGCTGTTGAGCGCATTCGCACGAAATTCCTGGAGGCCGGAAGCTCAGCGCCGCCGCTTGAGGTGCTAAAAGCAGCCGGTGTTGACATGTCTACTGCCAGACCTGTACAGGAAGCGATGAAGCAGTTCGAGCGAGCCCTTACGGAAATGGAAGAACTGGCAGCACAAAAATAATAAAAAATTTCACTTTCCCCCCACAAATGGGAAAAGAAACACGAATTATATGGTACAAAAAACATACGGACAGGGTGAATGAGATGAATCATGTAGACATGTATAATGCAGGGCGCATAGAGCTGCACGTAAGCTCCGCTGATGAAATGTACGAGACGATGACACGATTTCACATGACATACCCGAATGCGGTATTTGAGGATCTTGAATACATAGGCGTGGAGAATGGCAGTCTCGCCATTAAACTTTCCTACTCTGTAATATAAAGCAACATTACAAAAAAGGAGCCTCCTGTTAACGGAAGCTCCTTTTTGTATTGGATATCTCATTGTGAGACTGTCTTAATCGTAGGGCGAAGTCGCTGATAGATCGGGTACGTAATAATGGCTTCGATGATCCCTTTCATCAGGTTAAATGGGAACACCGCATACAGAATCAGCGCCCACAGGCTAGTAATGCTAGAATTAGCTGACTGTGACCAGGCCACAATCTCGGGTACGGACTTGCCAAGCAGTACTCCATAAGCCGGGATAAAAATAAAGTAGTTCGCAATCCCCATCACGCAAGCCATAACGATCGTGCCTGTAATCGTACCGACCCAGTAGCTAAGCTTGCTCTCGCGCATGAGCTTCATGAACCAGACCGAGACGACGACGAACGTACTACCAGCAATAAAATTCGACAATTCCCCGACGCCCATACTGTCCTGACTATATAAAATTGCATGAAGGACGTTCTTAAGTAATTCTACGATGACACCCGCCAGCGGCCCAAACAGTGTGGCTCCGACTAAAGCTGGAATCTCGCTAATCCCAAGTTTAAGAAACATGGGGAAAATCGGTAGCGGAATTTCTATGAACATCAATAGAAACCCGATTGCAGACAGCAGTGAAAGCACTGCCATTCGGCGTGTTTTTCCTCTCATTATGAAGTTCTCCCTTCTTCCATCCAGACTATACTGTCGGTCCCGGAATTACACCGGGTCAGCCGGACGCATACGATTTGCATCCGGGTCGCGGACTGCGGAACGAGTAAGAGGTGTTCCATCACCGCCGGTCGGGAATTACACCCTGCCCTGAAAGGAGTTGTGTTTTTGTTCACAACCTATGTAGAACTATGCCACGAAAATAGAAAATCGTCAATACTTCACATATTTCACACAATTTTTTTTTATAATGAATGTATTATGTAATGGAAGTGATCATAAGGAGAGAAAATCATGAAGGGAATACAGATGGCATGTCTGATCGGTATCATGTTCTTTCTGGCCATCGGTGTTACAGGCTGTGGATTTCGTTCGTTTGCAGCGGTTCCACTCGAAGACGATGTGCTCATTGTAGCGGGCACACAGTCTCGTACTGTTTCATTTTTGCAGGCGAATACGGGAGAGGTCATAACCGAGTGGAAGCCTCAATTTGCATTTAATCGGATGCTTCTTCTGCCCGATCACCACAATATTCTGCTCTATCATAAAAATGAAGGACAAGCACATGTCATTGATATGCGTGATGGAAAGGAAAAGGCGGTCTGGAAGATAGGGACTGGCATTGTAAACGCGGTTGCGTCAACGGATGGACAGACGATTTATCTGGCAGATCGGGATCATGGCTTACTGCGGTTCTACGGACTCGATGGTCAGGAGCGGATGAAAGTAAAGGTTGGTTCGTACCCGCTTACGATTATTCCGGACCCGAGTGGAAAATGGGTATACGTATACGATTTGCATGAAGCGAAGGGATATACGGTTGATGCGAAAGTCGGGCATGTAACGCGTACATTTGCTACGAATGAATCACCAATGGGTGGTCTGTTTATTCCGAAGCAGCAGGAGCTGTGGGTAGGTGGACATGGTGAGGGAGACGTGCCGGAAGAATCTATTACAGTGCTGAATGCTATGACCGGCCAGAAGCAGGGGAAAATACAAGCACCCTCAATGCCGGTTGATTTTGTACCATATAATGAAGATACAGTATTTGTGCTCAGTCATGGATCGAGTACATTGCGGCGCATTCGAGTCACAGACCATGCCATAACCGGAACGCTGCCGCTCGGTACGAGTCCGTTCGGAATGGCGATGGGGCGAGAGAAACTGTATATTTCCAGCTTTGAGGGCGGTCAGGTGTATGTTGTCGATCCGAAGCAGATGAAAGTGAGCAAGACAGTGCGGGTCGGTGGCGGGCCGATGCAGATAGTTGTACGGGAAGGTGGGCAATCGTGAGTCAGTTTTCAATATTGGTGGTAGATGATGAAGCACCGATGCGTGAGTTAATCGCCATGTATTTGATAAAAGAAGGCTATGAATGCGTGGAAGCAGAAGATGGAGAGGAAGCACTCGCACGACTTGTGGAACGCAGGTTTGATCTGCTTGTGCTTGATGTCATGATGCCGAATATGGATGGGCTTTCTGTATGTATGAAAGTGCGGGAAAAATCGGATGTGCCGATTATTTTTGTGACGGCACGAGGGGATGAATGGGATAAAGTAAACGGCCTTAAGATTGGGGCGGATGATTATATTGTCAAGCCGTTCAGCCCGCGTGAGCTCGTAGCCCGAATTGAAGCGCTACTGCGTCGTACGCATCGTCAGGTGGATGACATTGCAAGCATCGGTCCGCTTGAGATGGACATTAAGGGGCACAAAGTGCGAATTAATGGCATTGATTTGTTCCTGACATTAAAGGAGTTTGATTTGCTTGCCTGCTTTACTCGCCATATTGGACAAGTATTAAGTCGCGACCAGCTTCTCGAGATGGTCTGGGGCTATGAATATTACGGCAATGCCCGTACAGTCGATACGCATGTTAAAACGCTCCGCATGAAGCTTGGAGAGTATGCAAGTCTCATCCAAACCGTCTGGGGAATCGGCTATAAGTTTGAGGTGTAAGCAGTGAGAGGATTTACGTTAAAGCTGAATCAGCGGCTGTGGCTGCTCATTACATCCGGCATTGTGTTCACCGTACTGATGTCGTATGGGCTAACAGAATATTTATATGAAAAGTTGTATGTCCAGCAGGTTGAATCATCTCTGCGCTATCAGGGAGAACAAGTGGCCGGGATGTATAAGGGAGGACCGTTGACGGCTGCGTTTCGCCAGCAGGCGGAAAAGTTTAACACCGTATCGGGAGCAGAAATTTATGTAACGGAAAATCAACGTGAGCTGGGAGCCTGTCTGCCGTTTGAAGTGGAGTACAATGCCCTTATTACCGAAGAGGAGCGGAGCCGACTGTTAGCGGGGCAAACGGTAAGGAAGATCGGGTACGAAGAGAAGTTTGGTCGGAAGATTATGGCGGTAATTGTGCCGCTTTTAGATGGTAAGCGTCTGGCTGGGATTGTGTATTTGTATGTACCGCTTGCGACGATTACAGAGGCGTTCAGTGAAGCGCGTTATATTGTGCTGGCGACAGGCGGTCTGTTTATTCTTGTTTCCATGTATGCAGGTTTGCAAATCGTTACCCGTCTGACAAAGCCGTTGCGGGCGATGGAGGCGGCGGCAGGGGAGATGGCACGGGGCAATTTTGCCGCCCGTGTCGATGTCGGGATAACAGATGAAGTCGGCAGGCTCGGTCATGCGCTCAATCATATGGCGTCTGAACTTGCGGAAGTGGAGCAGCAGCGCAAAGAATTTCTCGCCAATGTGTCACATGAACTTCGCACACCACTTAGCTACATCAAAGGATACAGTGAGGCGATGATTGAAGGGGTTGTACAGACAGAAGCCGATAAGCAGCGATATGTCACGCTCATTTATCGAGAAGCAGGTCGTATGCAGCGGCTTGTGCATGATCTGCTTGATCTCGCACGCCTTGAAGGAGAGGCGTACCCGCTTGCGTTGATGCCGCTCCCGCTTGCCCAGCTGGTAGAAGATACACTGGCAAAGTTTTGTCCGTTTCTTGAAGAAAAAGGAGTACGGTTGACGATGGAGCTTGATCCCGATATGATCGTTAAGGGAGATCAGGATCGACTTGAACAGGTGATTCACAACTTGTGTGATAATGCGCTGCGGTACCTACCGGAAAATGGTCAGCTTACGGTAACCCTTATGAAGGCGGAAGGTGGACGTTGTCGACTCACGGTAGAAGATAACGGACCGGGCATTCCGCAAAATGAGCTGGCTCGCATCGGCGAGCGGTTCTACCGTGTAGATAAAGCACGTAATCGTCGAAATGGCGGAAGTGGTCTTGGATTATCGATTGTGCGGCAGATTGTTCATCTGCATGGTGGAACGTGGACGATCGAAAGCACCGTTGGAGTTGGCACAGTTGTGTCGATTTACTTGCCGTTGTATGAATATGAGGAGCAACAATCGTAAGGAGTGGGACGTATGATGAAACAACATGTATGGATTAGACGAGTATTGCTACTTGTCTTTCTGCTGGTAGCGCTCGTTGGCTGCTCAGCAAACAATACGCAAAAGCCAAGTGCGAATGCGGAACCTGCACCGATTGAAGTGGAATTCCAGACGAAGACATGGGCGCCAAAAGTTGGGGACACGCTGACATTCAAGTTGGTTGTCACACAAAATGGTCAGCCTTTGGACAAGCCGGACGACGTGTATATCGAACTTTGGAAAGACAAGCAGCGCGAAAACCATGAGACTGTTAAGCCGAAAAAAATTGGAGCAGGTCTATATGAATTGACACAAACGTATAAGGAGCCAGGCACTTATTATTTGATGTATCATGTCGAAGCAGGCGAAGTACATGAGATGTCAAAACGAAAAGTTGTCGTGGAGTAAAGAAGCTGTCCCGAAGCCAGAACATGGCAAACGGGACAGCTTTTTTTGTTGTGAAATCGAAAGTGTGGGGGGCGGGAGCG
This sequence comes from Aneurinibacillus uraniidurans, assembly GCF_028471905.1. Taxonomy (NCBI): domain Bacteria; kingdom Bacillati; phylum Bacillota; class Bacilli; order Caryophanales; family Paenibacillaceae; genus Aneurinibacillus; species Aneurinibacillus uraniidurans. The sequence continues at coordinate 1,585,471 of NZ_CP116902.1, forward strand.
GGAGAAGGAAGGAGCCGTTCGCTTCGATACGCTTGCGGGCGCAAAGGTTCGTTCGTCGTTCTCCCTTCGCTGAGTAGGCGCGTACAGGCGCTCTTACTTCTCCCACTCCCCGCACAACGTTTCGATTTACAAAAAACATGTGATGCCGGATTGATGGTTTTCGTTCAAAAAGCGGGATCGGGTGGGGCAGCGGAACGCCTGTATGCGACTTCCCAGCGGAAGGGGGCAGGTGAACGGGTTTTTGCCCACAATGCTTCGATGCAAATACATCGCGGGCTCTTTTGTGGGCGAGTTCGCCTGACACCTGGAGCGGACAGTCCCGACTTCATAGCAAGCATACCTAAGTGACGAGGCCCCATCTGATCCCCCTTCGCCCATCCTTGCATTCAGCTTTCGCATACAAGCACCCGCCCTTTTGCTATCTCATACTGTATAGAGGAAAGCAGACAAGGAGGCGTGTGATGAAAGTTCCGTATGTAGGCGTCCTGCTGAATCGGGCAATGTATAAAGGGATTCCAGCAGGAAAGACACAGACCGAAGTCCTTGCGTTTTATGAAGAAGGAGGCAAGCTGCATGGTCTAAAACCGTGTTATTTCCGGCTGGAGGACGTACAGCCTGGCAAATCGACGTTGTGGGCATACGTTAAGAAAGGCGAGAAATATCGGCGGATGATTGTGCCTGTGCCGAAGGTGATTCATAATCGGGCGCTGTATTTTTCAAATACAGAGAAAGGGAAGCTAAACAGTTTGACGAAAGACAACATTATTGTGTTTAATCGCTGGAACCGTTACAGCAAACCGTATGTTCAGGACTTATTGTGGAGCGATGCTCTTCTGCGTCCGCATCTCGCTTATACAGTGCGAGGGACCGTAGAGAATTTGCAGATGATGATGAAGAAATATCGTCAGTTATTTATTAAGCCGAACAGCGGGAGCATTGGATTTGGCATCATGCGTCTGGCGCGTCAAAAGGATGGCTGGCGGCTTTCGTATGCTGTATATGAAAACAAAAAGCGAATCTGGCGCAATCTAGATTTTAAAGGTCAGATCCCTGCTTTGCTTCGGACGAAGCTGCGTAGTGGAAAGTATCATATTCAGCAGCAGCTTCCGCTTGCCACATATAAGGGAAGACCGTTTGACCTGCGGGTATCTGTGCAGAAAGATGCGACTGGGCACTGGCAGGTAACGGGGATGGTAGGGAAGGCAGCACCGCAGGGTCGATTTTTAAGCAATGTTGGGCAGGGGGGACGGGTATATCCGTTGTCTGTTTTGCTAACCGATCATCCGAAATTAGAACGTAAAGCGGTCGAGAAAGCAGTAGAGATGTTTGCGTTACGTGTAGTGTATAAATTGGAACGTTCGATTGAAGGTCTGGCAGATGTGGGGCTTGATATTGGGCTGACAGAGGGAGGGACTCCACTTTTCATTGAATGCAATGGACGGGATCAGAGGTACAGCTTCCGCAATGGAAAAATGACCCGGGAGTGGAAGGCAACGTATGCCAACCCGATAGGATATGCACGCTATTTGCTTAGCCGTGCGCGTGAGGAGTAATCATGAATACCTCTCTAAAAGAAGAGGCTGCCCCGTTGCCATCTTTCGGCTATGGGGACAGCTTCTGTTCTTTTACATCATTATTTTATTTGCGGTACATTAGATAGAGTAAGCGGATCGATTGGAGTGGAAGCATCCATGTGTCCAAGGATCGTGTCTGTTTCCTTACCATCGAGGACAATTTTTGCATTCTTGAATCCAAACTGGCTCATGATCGTAGCGATTTGCTCCATAAGGAATTGTTCGCCCGTAGACCCAAGATTGGCAGCTTGCTTAACATTGGACGATAAGCTAACGATCGCTGTATGACCATCCTTTTTCACGGATTGAATCTCAACACTAGCTGGGAGCAGGCTGACAAGTTTTTTGCTTTTTGGACCGTTTTGCCATGCTTTTAGCGCGAGCAATGGAAGGTCGTCTTTCTTCTCATAAGAGATGGTATGTGTTTCTTTATATTCGGTCATCAAATTATCATCGCTGAATACAAGCTCGACAGTTTTTTTCTGAACAGTTGGTTTATCGGATTGTACAGGCTCAGTTGCTTTAGGGGTTGGCTGATTTACGGCTCCCTCTGTCTGTGTCTGAGTTCCGTTGGCCGGTACATTTGTAGTCGTTGGTGCTGGCGCATTTGTTGGTGTACTGGACGTATTTGTGCAGCCAGCCAGTCCGATTGTTACAGTCGCAGCGGCGAGTAAAGCATAAGGTAAACGCATAGCGTAATCCTTCCCTTCTGACATAATACTTGCTGTTTATATGATCTTATTGTTACATAATACTTTACCACAAAACACCTGCATAAGTCCTAACTGGTAAAAACAGTTTAGAGAATAAAAAGAATGCACAAAAATGTACGAAAATACTCGTTTTTTATGCCGAAGAGGGGCAAAATCAAGTATAGTGTAGATATAAAAAAGCAATACGATATACAGGAGTTGAATGTATGGATCAATCATCGGTGCATTCGATTGTTCAAGCAATTAGCCAGACACTTCCACAGGAAGCCTCGATTGCCATTGCAGACGAATCGAAATTTATTTATTACCAGCCGAGTCGGATGATCGATTTGAAGATCAAGCCGGGAGATATAGTGAAAGAAGGAACTCTTACACGCCGAGCCTTGTCGGACAAGCAAAAGCTTGCTCAATATCTTGAGGAGAGCGTATTTGGCGTGCCGTATTATGCGATGAGCACCCCAATCATTACACACGGGCAGGCAGAAGGATGTGTGACGACGATTTTTCCGTCTTCTATCCAGCAGATCGACCGCTCGCTGCCGCGTCATCATTTTTTGATTGGACGTGGAGAAGATCGGTGGATTCCGATTCCGCTGTTTGATATTCAGTTCATTGAGTCGGATAAGGGAAAAACATTTTTGCACACGGAGCGCGGCGTGTATTTAAATAAATACAGCCTGATTGAGCTTGAACGACTGCTGCCATCTGATCGATTTATACGGTGTCACCGTGCCTATATGGTAAATGTACATTCGATTATGGAGATTCACCCGGATTTTCATTCTACGTTTGTACTTATTATGAATGACCCGACACGGAGCCGCGTGCCAGTTAGTCAGAAATATGCCAGTATGTTCCGACGCATGCTCGGCTTTTAGAGAGGAGGACCATATTCCTTCTCTTTTTTTATTGGATTTTTTCTGGGATTTTGAAAGGGTTTTATCGTTATTTTTTCTGTTTTATCGTTAAAAATTCTGCTTTATATCGAATATAAGGAGCTTATTGTACGGGCATGCTATCGTTAATGTATAAATAATTTAAAAAAAATAGATAAAGAGAATCGTTTTAGTGGGAGGCTTTACTAATGTTTTCTCAACGAATTCGCAACGAAGAATTACTCAATCGTCTTGTTACAGCAGAAGAAGCTGCTACATGGATTCAAGATGGTATGACACTTGGATTAAGTGGATTTACCCGTGCCGGAGACGTTAAACAGGTTCCGCGTGCTCTTGTAGATCGTGCTAAAAAAAGTGGAGAATCATTCAAAGTTAACGTATATACAGGGGCATCAATGGGTTCTGAAATCGATGCAATCATGGCGGAAGCTGGCATCGTAAACATTCGCTTGCCATTCCAGGCAGATGGCCAGATGCGTGCGAAAATTAACGGTGGCGAGATTAACTACATCGATCAGCACTTATCGCACACATCAGAAGCTATTCGCTCCGGCTCCATTCCACCGATTGATATCGCAATTGTGGAAGCGGTTGCAGTTACCGAAGATGGAGGAATTGTTCCAAGTACATCAGTTGGGAACTCAGCTATTTTTGCTGAATATGCGAAAGAAATCATTATCGAGCTGAACTTGCGCCAATCTCCAGCGCTTGAAGGAATTCATGATATTTATACACCGGCTGAACAAGGGGAGCGTGGGCCGATCCCATTGACCCAGGTAGATCAGCGTATTGGAACAGCGGCTATTCATGTTGATCCGGCCAAGATTAAAGGTATTGTTGTGACGGATGAATCTGATTCACCATCAACAATCGTTCCACCGGATGAAGAAACAGCCCAAATCGCAGCACACCTGCTTGAACTACTGCGTGCCGAAGTAGCGGCAGGTCGTTTGCCGAACACACTTGCACCGATGCAGTCGGGAATTGGCTCAGTAGCGAACGCAGTATTCCATGGCTTCCTTGATTCAGAGTTCACAGATCTAGAAGTGTATTCAGAAGTACTGCAGGATGCGGTATTCGATCTGCTTGATGCCGGTAAAATCCGTTTTGCATCTGGTTGCTCAATTACACTTTCACCAGAGAAGAGTGAGCAGGTTATGAAGGATCTGGATAAATACAAAGACCGTCTGCTGCTTCGTCCACAGGAAATTTCGAATCATCCAGAAATCGTGCGTCGTCTCGGTTTGATTGCGATTAACACGGCACTTGAGTTCGATATTTACGGCAATGTGAACTCAACACATGTAATGGGTACGAATATGATGAACGGTATCGGTGGCTCTGGTGACTTTGCTCGTAACTCTCGTCTTGGTATTTTTGTTACGAAGTCAACCGCTAAAGGTGGAGCGATCTCAAGTGTCGTACCATTCGTATCGCATGTGGATCATACTGAGCATGATGTTGATATCGTAGTAACTGAGCAAGGGATTGCGGATCTGCGCGGTTTAGCTCCGCGTCAACGTGCACAAGTGATCATCGATAATTGTGCGCATCCGATGTATCGCCCGCAGCTGCAGGCATACTTCGACGAAGCATGTAAGCGTGGTGGGCAAACTCCGCACGTATTAGAGAAAGCATTCTCTTTCCATGATCGGTTCCGTGAGACACGCTCCATGCTTGAACAGGTAGAAGAAAAACAGCCTGTTTGCTAATCAATATAAACCTATAGAAAAAGATATAATGGTGGAGAGAACCAATATAGAGACCGTAACGATAGCAAAACCCTCGCTTGCATTCATGAGCGGGGTTTTTGTCATTGTTTTTCTTCCATATTTTTTGTATAGTTGCATGCGTAAGCTTTTCCGGAATGAGGCCTGATACAAAATGATGCAGCATGAGAACGGGATTGATCATATGGAGTCAGTACCGCGAGGAGCGGGCGGTGCCCGCGTGCCACAAGCGTATACAGCAGACGGACTGACATCCGAGCAGCTTGTTTGCTCTGATGAGGCGGATGCCCCCTTTTTTCGGGCGCTTGAGGACAGTGGGATCTATTTGAATGAAGCGCAGATTGCCGCTGTTCGTGCCGTAGATGGGCAAGTTTTGATCAATGCAGGAGCGGGAAGCGGTAAGACGACGGTGTTGACGTGCCGGGCCGCTTATTTGCTGCTTGTGCATCGTGTTCCGCCAGAAAACATTATGCTCGTTACGTTTACTCGCCAGGCGGCCCAGCAGATGCAAGAGCGGATGCGAGGCATTGCAGGTGTAACGGCGGGAATGGTTCGCCGAATGATTACGGGTACATTCCATTCACTGGCACGGACGATTTATTTTCATAAGCTAACCGAGCAGCCCCGAATCATGAGCCAGAAGCAGAAGGAGTTTGTACTTGGGCAATTGACGAAAGAGATGGCGACAGGTGAGCAGTATGAGGCGGAAACACTGCTTTCACTGCTCGCGTATTTAAAGAACAACCTGTATGTTGTCGGTAGTGAGTGGCATACGGAAGAAGTGGACGGGCTTAAAGAAGACGCGCGCCGTGTACTCATGCGATATGAAGCGTACAAGCGAGAGCACAATCTGATTGATTATGAAGACTTGATTACCGGTTGTATGGAAACACTTTCTGCATACCCGACGTATCGCGAAGCTTTGCAGCGGCGGATAGCGTATATGATGGTGGATGAATATCAGGATACGAATATCGCACAATATGAAATGATTCGTCAGCTTTCTGAGCAGGCCAATTTATGTGTCGTCGGTGACCCCGATCAAGCCATATATGGCTGGCGCGGTGCAGAACCGTCAATCATGTTACGTTTTCCACAAGAATATCCAGATTGTACATGCATTACGCTGGATATTAATTATCGTTCCCCGGCAGGTGTTGTGGGACTCGGAAATGCGGTCATTCGCCACAATGAGGATCGCCTAGAGAAAGAACTAAAAGTGTTACCAGGTGCGCCGGGGCTTCCGATGTATTTGACAGCACGTTCGGTGGAGCATGAAGCGGAATGTGTGGTAGCGCTGATTACCCGCCTGGTAGAGTCGGGAGAGTATACGTATTCCGACATTGCCGTACTATATCGGACGCATAGCACGGTGCGGACGTTATATGAGAAGCTTTTGCTCTCTGATGTACCATTTACGACGCACCGGGACGAACCGACATTTTATGAGCTTGGAACGATTCGTCCCGTGCTTGATTTTCTCAGGCTCTCGGTTGATCCGTATAATGAGCAGGCGCTTTCTTCGATTCTGCCCTGTCTCTACATTAGCCGGGCACGCTATGAGAAAGAAATTCACATCACAGCCATTCAGCGGGGCATCGCCTACCTAGAGGCAATTGGGCATCTGGAAGGGCTGCCTGCTTATCAGAAGCGTAAATTACAGGAGCGAGTCACATGGCTAGCCAGCATTGCACGCATTAGTCCTTTGCAGGCGATTAAAGAAGTACGCAACGATGCAGGCGGCGGCTATGACCGTTTTCTGGGCAGTGAGCAGGACGGAGCGGTTACCTATCATAAAGAACTCATTCGAGATGATTTGCTCGAACTGGAGGAGGCAGCACGCAACTTTGCGACTGTTCCGGAATTTCTGGCCTACATTGATACGATTTTGGCAGAGAAAGAATCGCATAAGAAGCGACAGCGGGAGCAGGCCGCACCAACAGGCATTACTTTGCAGACGATTCATGCGGCCAAAGGACTTGAATATCCGGTTGTCATTGTACTCGGGGCCATTGATGGCGTAATGCCGCATAGTATTGCGGTTGACCCGGATGAGAAGCCAGATTTTTGGCTTCATAAAAAAACAGAAGAGCGGTGGCGGGAAGCGGTGGAGGAGGAGCGCAGACTTGCGTACGTTGCGGTTACACGGGCGAAGCGAGATCTCTACATTAGTTCCCCATTGTATTTTCGGGGCCGTCCGACGTCACCGTCACCTTTTTTGCTTGAGGCGTTTACCGGTCGCTCGCACATTGCAGCGCCGGTCATAAAGGAGGAAACAAAACGATGAGATTAGAAGCGGGAACAAAAGAATGGGCACGAGTGGAGCGGAAGGCGCCGTTTGGCTACTTTGTGTCGATTGAAAATACCGATGTATTATTACACGAAAGCGATGTTGTAGAAGCGCCGGAGATTGGCGATGACATTATGGTGTATTTGTATCATGATCATCAGGACCGACTCGCGGCTACACAAATGGAGCCGCATGTGCTGCTAGGAGATTTCGGGTGGCTTGAGGTTGTCGACATTCACCCGCGCATGGGGGCGTTTCTTGATAACGGCATTCGTAAAGATGTCCTTCTGCCAGCCGATCAATTACCAGAACTGAAAAGCAAATGGCCAACGTCAGGGGATCGGGTATACATCCAGCTGGAGCATGATAAGCAGGGCCGCTTGCTTGCTGTGCTGGGCCGAGAAGAAGACTTTGAAGAGATTGCAGAGCCAGCCACACCTGATCTATTCAATCAGGACATTAGCGGTTATGTGTACAAAATCATTAAAATCGGTGCGTTCGTGATGACAGAGGGACAACACCTGGCATTCTTGCATCGGGATGAAACGAAAGAAGAATTACGTGTCGGGCAGTTGATTCAAGCGCGTGTGTCGAAAGTACGCGATGATGGTCGACTGAATCTGTCCACCAAACCGCGCAAGGAAGTGAGCTACAGTCAGGATGCTGAGATGATCTATGAGTATGTGAAGCAGCGTGGCGGACGCATCCCGTATACAGACAAGACGGCACCTGATGTTATTCTAGATAAGTTTGGCATTAGCAAAGCCGCTTTCAAACGTGCGCTTGGTAAGTTGATGAAAGAGCGCCGCATAAATCAGGAAGATGGTTGGACGTACATAACGACAGAAGATACAAAACAATAAATATTAGGAAAAAGCACGGACTGGCAAGGACAGTTCGTGCTTTTTTTGCATACAAAAGTAAGAGAGTAATATTTTTACTACTCAGAAAGTAAAAATAAAATAATAAAGCGTTTAATTATAGTAAAAACCGGACATAAAAAGAATAACGAATACGAAAGGTGTAACAAGCAGAGCGGATTAACAAGTGAGGAGGAAGCCAGCGTGAGAAAAGACTACTACAGCAACAATGATCCAGTACGGAAGTGGGAACGTCTTTCCCTCCTGCGGGCGCAGGTACGTTATATGGAACAAAGCGTACCGTACACACATTTTTCAGCAGAAGATGAGCAAAAAGCGTTAGATCTGTTTAGGCAGGATGAGGCAGCAGGAACAAACTGGATGCATACGGGTGTTTTGTGGCAGGGAGCAAGTGAATTAAACCGTGAGATTACAAAGCGACAGGGGCTAGACACATATCGGGGATTATATTAATACGAAATCGTAAAAATGGGGCTGTCCTAAACGCCAGAGCATGGCGAATAGAGCAGCCTCTTTGTGTATTCAAAAAATCAGTTCCATTTTACCGTAGACAGCGGTGTACTTGCGGTGAGATCGGTGGTGAGCAGCGTGCGTCCTTCGAATCGGACGAGTACACGGCAGGTGCTAGCACCTGTGACATCACTCCAATTTTTGAATGCCGCACTGTAAATCAGCTCTTTTTTGGCGTCATCTGACAGGGCGCGGAATTTATTCAATGCATTTTGGTCCGCAAGAGTGACATACATGACAGCTTGGCCTGTACTTAAGCCGATATCATTCGCTTTAATTCCATCGATAACAGTGCAGTCAAGGTTATTTCGCAGTTCATCAATCGCAGTCGCTTCCCGAAAGGACAGGGAGGAGAGCAGACGTGCTACATCGGTCGATCCTTGTCTATAGGCAAGAGAGAGGGCATTGTCTCCCAGTTTCGTTTGCGCGGACCGGTCAGCTTTATAAGATAGAAGCAGATTGATGGCTTCGATATTATTGCGTTCTACCGCATACATAAGGGCGGTCTGGCCTGTGTTATCTTGCATATTCGGGTCAGCTTTTTTCGTAAGCAGGACACGGGCGATTTGTAGTTTGTCCCCCGAAATCGCTGACATGAGCGGAGTTACACCCGTATCAGTAGAAGCAGCATTCGGGTTTGCGCCAGCATTAAGAGCAGTCTGGACGCTAGTGGCATTACCTGATGCGACTGCTTCCGCCAGTTGCATGGTCAATAGTTTTGAGGAGAGGTTCGCCTGCTCCTGCTCATCTGGTTCTGGGGTGGTCTCAGTCGGCTGTACAGGAGCTGGTTTTGGCTGCGTACTGGCCGATTTTTTCTCCTGAATAAAAATTGCTTTCTTTTTTGCATCCCATATTACAGCTAGATCGAATGACTCAGCGGCTAGTCGGACAGGTACCATGGTGGTACCGTTAATGATTTCGGGTGCGGTATCAAAGGTTATCGTTTTTCCGTTTTTGGTGCCTGATTTTTTTCCAATTTTTAAGATGACTTTATCATTTCCTTTTTGTGCGGTTATGGTTTGGGTTTTATCATCCCAGTAAACAGTAGCACCGAGTGAATTAAACATATCCCGCATCGGAACGAGTAGAACATCATTAACGGTAACAGGCGAGCGGGGAAAGGTAATCTTTTTATTGTTGCTGTACACGGTAACGGTCGACTTCGTATACGTTACAGGCTTGGTGTCTGCTTTAGAGGTTGTCTTCTCTTTTTTTGTGGTAGTAGATTTGGTTGATGTCTTTGGTTGCGCGAAGACGGCTGGGGAAGCAGTAAAAGCCAGGGCCAGTGATAATGCAATCGCAGACGGGACTATTTTCTTCATCGTTTCTCTCCTTTGATCGTATAAGTCGTTCCATGTGTATAGTTGATAAAAGGGTCTTATGTATTATAACACCTTCTGACCGATAGGAAAGATAAGATAAACAAAACTCCTCAGTATTATGTGCTGAGGAGTTTTATGTAGGTTATTCGGTGGCTGTTTCCACGGGAACATAAACGTTTGTGGATGCAGGCATGATCAGGGATTGTCCGATTTGCAAGGTAGTGTCCGCAGTTATCTTATTGGCATCACAGATCGCCTCGATTGTGGTTCCATACTGTTTGCTAAGTTTCCAGAGGGAATCGCCTGACTTAACCGTGTGGATTTTAGTGGTGCTTTGTTTCATCACAACCATGAGTTTTCCGTCTTTTAGCGTGAGTTTCAATGGTGTATTAGCTTCGTCTTGTGAGACGGGAGCAGTTGACGGTGGCGGCGGTGGTGGCGGTGGAGTTAAAGAAGTTGTAGCTGCTTTGAACAAAGATGCGTACTTTGTATTACTTCCTAATGCTGCCGGTTTTGCATAGCCTTTTCGAATCATGTCTGTATTAAATAGCTGCTTATTCAACCATACATAGGCATATAGGCGGCCATATTTATCCCGCTTTATTTTATCATATTCAAGTGTTACGGTTTTTCCAACTACTGTTTTTTTCGTATATGTACTTGTTGTAGCTTTGACCCCAATTAGCTGAACCGTATCTGGTTTTCCGTTAATCGTAACACGTACCGTATCCCCGTCTATAAGAGCGGTTACTTTAGCGGTTTGGTTGGCCGTTGTTGTGCTGGCTGTTTTAGCAGATACTTGTGTAGCGGCTAGAGCGTCTGATGCTGTACTAAGTGGGGACAGTAGGAAAGTACAGAGCAGGGTTGCTGCGACTTGTTTGTGTAGAATCATGATCTCCTCCTCTGAAATGTCGAATAATGTTGAAAAATGTTGTACTTTCCAAATTATTGCGTGAAATGAAAGGTACGACAATGCTACAAGGTAATCATTTATGAAATCACTCACATAGGAAGGAAGGTGGTATGATATACTAAAAATGATCTATCCTAGAATTGTCAGTCTATTCTGGATATATTTTTTTTCATTGTTTTTCTTTTCTTCTTGCGTACATATTTGTACAATTGAAAGATACGCATACTACTTGAAGGAAGTTTGTAGGGGTGATTGTTATTCGTACATATGAAGAAATGACAAGCGGAGAAAAGCGAAGCCTTACCCTTTCCATTAAAAAATACGCCGATATGTTTATAGACCGGCATGGAAATAATGGAGCCGGTTTTGCGAGTGAAGAGGCGCTTGTGGATGAGTTTTATAAAGGATGGCTGGAAGAATCGCTGGCTTCCCATTATGCCTGGTGCGCGGAGAAGAAGGCAGGGGGCGGTTATGAGATCAAAGGGTATCACGAACAGGATCAGTTTGTCACGGAAGCGAAAGTAAAAATTCGCAGTATTCTTGCGGAAAAAATGGAGCTGGACAAGCTGGGTACGAAAGCGGAGGCTCCTGCTGTGCAAGAAAAAACCGAGCAGCCGGCAGCTCGTAAGCAAGTAGACATGCTGCCAGCACGTTCAACAGATGCTGTGCCTGATGCGGAGCGTAACGCAAAAAAGGCGGCAAAGCGTAAAAAGGAAGGAAAGCTCGGACGTAATGATGCGTGTCCGTGCGGCAGCGGTGACAAGTACAAAAACTGCTGTGAGAAAAAGGGAATTCGCTATAAGCGGATTCGCAATAAGTTTCTTGCAATTTAACAAAAAAACCGGCAGCATGCCCTCTTCGGGATGCTGCCGGTTTTTTTGTGTCGTTCGCTAGATGATACTAGCAGCGAGGGAAACGACGGATGGCGCGGACGTTGGAGATGAGGATGCGGAATGTAGCAAATTGGTTGTGGTATAAGTATCGTAGGACAAAGATCGTATCTGTGGTAACACGGCAAATCTTCCCTACCTGTCCGGTACCATCTTTTAAATCGAATGCGACGATTTGCCCTTCAAGTCGGCGTGCACGTCGGCGAAGTTCTCGTTCGTTCATATATGATCCCCCCTGCTTCATACATACGGTATAGTGTATGGGGGAGGGGAGGCGAAAGTTTGGGCATTGAGAAAAATGGGTGGATGCCTGCTTTACTTACAGTAGAAAATATGCGTAATTGCATATTCTATGTAATTATGAATAAAAAATAAGAAAACAGGTAGGGAAAAGAAGGGATAAAAGTGGCATAAAATTTGCAGTTTTTTAAAAATTGCATATTGAATTTTTAAATTTAATAATAAGGAGGATTGTATGGATCGTCATGGATCACACATTGATCGCGATGCGGAAGATTTGGCCAGACTTGGTTATAAGCAGGAGTTAAAACGCAATCTTACGTTCTTTTCTAACTTTGCGATCGCTTTTTCATTTATTTCGGCTACAACAGGTATATTCGGCCTGTTTGGCAATGGTTTATCAACCGGTGGCCCAGCATTTATTTGGAGTTGGCCGGTTGTATTCATCGGGCAGCTGCTTGTAGCACTGACGATGGCAGAAGTTGCTTCCCATTATCCAATCGCGGGATCGATTTATCAATGGTGCAAGCATCTAGTGGGACCTTCATATGCATGGTTTGCTGGATGGATTTATTTGATTGCCCTGTTGGCTACGATTGCCGCTGTTGACTACGGGGGAGCACCGTATGTTGCCCAGATTATCGGGTGGGATGCGGGAAATACGGATATATTGTTTGGCATTACGGCTGTAATGGTTGTATTGCACACATTGATCAATGCTTTTGGCGTAAAATTAACCGCTCTTATTAATAACATTGGAATGGTAGCAGAAATTGCGGTGATGCTTGTGCTGGCCGCTGCTTTGTTTCTTGTCGGGGTCCATCATCCGATCACGTTTACACTTGAAACGGCGGGAACAGCCGGGGATGGCAGCTATTTACCTGTATTCCTCACCGCGATGCTTATGTCAACCTGGGTGCTGTTTGGATTTGATTCTGCTGGCAGCCTGGCAGAAGAAGTAATTGACCCGCGTCGTGTCGTTCCGAAGACAATCGTCTCTTCCCTTGTGCTTACGTTTTTTGTTGGCGGGCTTGCTCTGCTCGCATTTGTGCTGGCGATTCCAGATCTTAATACGGCGATGCAGTCTAAGGTAGCACTTTCATATGTGTTAGAAAGCAACCTGGGGCAGGGTGTGGCCAATGCGTTTATCGTTCTGGCTGTACTGGCGATCTTTGTTTGCGGAACGGCCGTACAGGCAAGTGTTTCCCGTCTGTTATATTCGTTCGGTCGCGATGGAAAAGTACCGTTTTCCTCCTTGTGGGTGAAGGTATCTACCAAGTATGAAACACCGATTCCGGCTATTTTGTTTAGTGGCGCCTTTACGATTATTCTAACGATGTCAGCATCTGCTCTGACATACATCGTAAACATTTGTACGATTGGCATTTATTTAGCCTACTTAAGTATTTCACTTGGAGCGCTCATCGCTCGTAAACGGGGCTGGGATGGTACGGCTGCCCCGTGGAATCTTGGGAAATGGGGAAGGTTTGTCAATGTGCTGTCTTCCATCTGGGGATTATTTGTTATAGGCAATCTTTGCTGGCCGCGTACACCGGATGCTCCGTGGTATGTCAATTATGCCATGCCATTGCTCGTTATCGTTGTGATGACACTGGGCGGATTGTATTATATGACGATGATTCGCCCAAAAGAGAAAGCAGCAATCTTTGAAGAACGCCTTTCTTCCGCAGAGCTTTCTGAATCGTAGTCGACCAAATAGGTATGTAAAAAGTAAGCGGGCGTCTTTTATAGATGCCTGCTTACTTTTTTGTAGGGAAAACATTCCTTATATTGTGCATCAAATGTATAATGGAGGAAGTTTTTGTAGAATTATAGTAGATTGGTAGTTTTGTGAATGTCATAATGGAAGAGAGGATAGAAGATGAAAAGAGCATTTTATCGGGTCGGTCTGCTGCTTTTTCTCCTGATGGGAATGATGTCTGCGGTGGCTCAGGCGGCACCTGTTCCTAGTGAAAAAGCGAAAGTGATTGTTAAAAAATTCAAAATGGTAGGGTTTCTACAAGCAGGGACGTCGGTCGCGACTCCTTCAGGCGAGGGAGAGTTTCCTGTGATTGAACCGGCGACCACACAGCCGGATACGCCAATCCCAGCAGTCCCTTTATCTACTAAAGAGAAGGTGAAAATTGTCGTTGATGCCGGGCATGGAGGAACCGATTCTGGAGCGGTTGGTAATGGACTGCGAGAAAAAGATTTAACCTTAAGTATTTCGCAAAAGGTAGCAGAAAATTTGCGAGCTGACCCCAAATTTGATGTGGTCATGACACGAGAAAGCGACACATATCCTACGCGGCCTGAGCGAGTCAAAATGGCCAATGAGGGAGGCGCGGACTTATTTATCTCTGTCCATATTAACGCGGCTACTGCTTCCGCAAAAGGAACTGAGACGTACTATAAAAGTGAAAAAAGTAAATCGTATGCGAATACCGTTCATAAATATCTCGTACAGGCAACCGGGTTTACGGATCGAAAAGTTAAACCAGCAGGGTTCGAGGTCATCCGAGATACAAAAATGCCTGCTATTCTAGTGGAAATAGGCTTTATTACAAACCCTTCAGAAGCGCAGCAGATGGCGGATGAAGAATTCCAGAAGCAAGTCGCGGATGCACTGTATAAAGGGATTCGTGAATTTGTCGATCAAAATTAATAAGGGAAAGCTTGTTCAGATTAAAAAGGTGAGGAGAGAGAAGATATGGCTCTCTCTTTTTATTTTCATAGAAAAAAAGCCAACGATAGACAACTCGTTGACTCTCAACCACTGCACAAGTATGTTGTGCTTGTTTTAAGTCTAGCAAATCTAACATGTAATGCCTACAGGAAAATGATACAAAGTTAGTGTGCCCCATAGATACTCTCTATATGCTCGTTAATTTTCAAAAAAAAATAATAGGCATCTAGAAATATCTGAAAATATATACTAGAATAACGATTAAGAATTTTTATTATGAATGAGTATTCATTCAATAGTGAGGAGGTTCACATATGGAGAGAACCATTCGGAAAGCCGTTGTACTCGGCTCTGGTGTAATGGGAGCGGCTATTGCTGCACATCTGGCGAATGCGGGGATTCGCACGCATTTGCTTGATATTGTGCCAGCTGCACTGACAGCACAGGAAGAAGCACGTGGATTATCACTGAACGATACTGCAGTGCGGAATCGTCTGGCGAACGAAGCGAAAAAAAGGTTACTTACAACAAAGCCAGCTCCTTTATTTGCAGCACGCAATGCTGAATTGATTACGCCGGGGAATCTCGAAGATGATCTGGCTCGAATTACTGAAGTGGATTGGGTTATTGAAGCGGTAGTGGAGAAGTTGGAAGTAAAGCAAGATTTATGGGCAAAAGTCGAAGCTTACTGGCACCCCGGCCTAATCATTAGTACGAATACGTCAGGTGTCTCCATTAATCGGATGATAGAAGGGCGAAGCGAAGCATTTCGTCGTACTTTTTTAGGCACGCACTTTTTTAATCCGCCGCGTTATATGAAGCTGCTTGAGATCATCCCAGGACGTGATACAGACCCTGATGTGATGGCTTTTATGAAGCGGGTGGGCGAACGGGTAGTAGGCAAAGGTGTTGTGCTAGCTAAGGACACGCCAAATTTTATTGCCAACCGGATCGGAACATATGGCCTTATGGTAACGTTTGCAGAGATGGTGCGGGGTGGCTGGACGGTAGAAGAAGTAGATGCGATGACAGGGACCGCAATTGGTCGCCCGAAAAGCGCTACGTTTCGCACGCTCGATATGGTCGGGCTTGATACATTCGTCCATGTAGCAGGTAACGTATACAGCTCGGTAGGTAATGAAACGGAAAAAGCAGTATTTCGGGTGCCAGAATTGCTACATACGATGCTAGCGAATGGCTGGCTCGGTGACAAAAGCGGGCAGGGTTTCTATAAAAAAACGAAAACAGCGACGGGAAAAGAAATTTTAGCGTTTGATTATACGACACAGACGTATGTGCCGCTCACGAAACGTAAGCTTGTAGGGGTAGAACAGGCAAAGGCAGCAGGTGGCTTAAAGAAACGAATCAAGGCGTTGGCTTATAGTCCGACAAAGGAAGGGCAGTTCGTCTGGAATGTCTTGAAAGCGGTGCTGCTCTATTCCGCTGCCAAACTGCCAGAGATCGCAGACGATATTGTCAGTGTGGATAACGCAATGAAATGGGGCTTTAACTGGGAGCTAGGCCCGTTTGAGACGTGGGATGTGCTAGGTGTGCCGCAGGCGGTAGCCCGGATGAAGCAAGAAGGGGAGATTATTCCGGCCTGGGTAGAAGAGATGCTTGCATCCGGGCAGACGTCCTTTTATACGAAAGAGCGGGCGCTACGGTACTACCAGACGCTTACCGGCGAGCGGCAGGAGGAAGAGCGGGAGCGTGAACAGATGCAGCTCGCTGCGTATAAGGAAAAGGCGAAACCGATTCTTGAAAACCCCGGCGCCAGTCTGATTGATATCGGCGATGGAGTGGCGTGTCTTGAATTCCATTCTCCGAACAACGCGATTGGGTATGACATTGTTGATATGATGTTTAAATCGATTGATGAGGTGGAGAGAAACTGGCGCGGACTTGTCATTCATAACGAAGCGAAGAACTTCTGCGTCGGTGCGAATTTGATGATGATTTTAAGTGAGGCGCAGGATGACAACTGGGATGACATTAATTATCTCGTGAATCGCTTCCAGCAGGCAGCGATGCGACTGAAATATGCGCAGCGCCCAATTGTGGCAGCGCCATTCGGTATGACGCTTGGAGGTGGAACGGAAGTATGCCTTCCTGCAGCTCGTATTCAGGCGGCGGCAGAGACGTATATGGGGCTTGTGGAAGTCGGTGTCGGTGTTATTCCAGGAGGTGGCGGCACGAAGGAAGTACTGCTGCGCATGACAAAAGCGGCAGATCAAATCGATCCTAAGGTTGATCTTCAGCCGTTTGTGAACCGGGCATTCGAGACCATTGCATTGGCCAAAGTGTCAACAAGCGGCGAGGAAGCACACGATATAGGGCTGCTGCGAGGGCAGGATGCGGTGTCGATCAATCGTGATCACTTGCTATATGACGTGAAGCAGGCGGTGCTTGCTCTTGATAGAGCAGGATATACGCCACCGCGCATGGAGAAAATCCGCGTTGTTGGTGCTGATGGCAAGGCGGTGCTCAAACTCGGTGCGTACGGCATGTATCAGAGTGGGTACATCAGTAAACATGATTTGAAGATTGCTGGAAAGCTTGCTCATGTACTGGCAGGTGGGGATGTAAACCGCAGTACGTATGTAAGTGAACAGTATTTGCTCGATCTGGAACGAGAAGCATTTTTAAGCCTATGCGGTGAACCGAAATCACAGGAGCGAATGATTCACATGCTGACAAAAGGTAAGCCACTGCGCAATTAGAAAGGAGTGGGCGTTATGAGAGAAGCAGTATTAGTAGCGGCTGCGCGTACAGCTGTAGGGAAGGCGCCTAAAGGTGCGCTGCGCAATACACGTCCGGAAGATATGGGTGCAGCAGTGATAAAAGAAGTAATCAAGCGAGTTCCGGGCCTTATGCCGGAGATGATTGATGATGTCATTATTGGCTGTGCGATGCCAGAGGGAGAGCAAGGGCTTAATATGGCACGTATTATCTCGGTGTACGCTGGCTTGCCGACTACAGTGCCAGGTTTTACGATTAATCGCTTCTGTTCATCTGGATTGCAGTCGATTGCGATTGCAGCTGAGAAAATTATGTGCGGATTTGCCGACGTTGTTATCGCTGGTGGCGTCGAAAGCATGAGTCACGTGCCGATGGTTGGGTATAAGCCATCTCCACATCCAGACATTGTGGACTTGTATCCAGACGTATATATCGCAATGGGGCATACTGCCGAAAATGTCGCGTCACGTTTTGAAGTCACCCGGGAGGAGCAGGACCGTTTTGCGTTTGAAAGTCATCGAAAAGCAGCGGCAGCTATCGCAGCAGGCAAATTCAAAGACGAAATCGTTCCGCTGACGATTAAAGAAAAATATTTGGATAATAAAGGCAAGCTCCATATCGAAGAAAAAGTATTTGATACAGATGAAGGGGTGCGCCCTGACACGACGATCGAAGGGCTTTCTCGTCTGAAATCACCATTCCGTGTCGGGGGAAGTGTTACAGCGGGCAACGCCTCTCAGACGAGCGATGGTGCGGCGGCAGTTATCGTCATGTCGCGAGAAAAGGCAGAGGAGCTTGGTCTTGTGCCCCTGGCGATTTTCCGCTCGTTCGTTGTTGGCGGAGTCGACCCGGATGTAATGGGAATTGGACCTGTAGTCGCCATTCCAAAAGCACTGCGACTTGCCGGCATTACTCAGGCCGAGGTCGATCTGTTCGAAATCAATGAAGCATTTGCTTCCCAGGCCGCATACGTCGTTCGTCATCTCGGCATTGACCCGGATAAGGTAAATGTAAACGGCGGTGCAATCGCGCTCGGACATCCGCTTGGCTGCTCAGGGGCGAAGCTGACGGTTACGTTGCTGCATGAAGCTGCAAGGCGCAGTGCACGTTATGGTGTCGTATCCATGTGCATTGGCGGCGGTCAGGGGGCAGCAGGTGTGTTTGAATTTGTGAAGTAACGTTACGATTACGATAAGGGGGATTAGGATGAGCGCACAACAAATAGTTCCAAAAGGCGGCCAGTTTATTCTCGAAGAAGTAGATTTTCAGTCTGTGTTTACACCGGAAGATGTAAGTGACGAGCAGAAAATGATTGCTCGCATGACGCGGGATTTTATTGAGGGAGAAGTAGAACCCCATGCGGAGGAAATCGAAAAGCTTAACTATGACCTGACAGTAAAGTTACTTCGGCAGGCAGGCGGGCTTGGTCTACTTGGAGCGGACGTCCCGGAAGCGTATGGGGGGGCAGCGCTTGATAAGATCAGCTCCAGTCTGATCGGAGAAAATATGGTACGGGGTGCAGCGTTTGCTTTAAGTCACGGCGCGCACGTTGGCATCGGTACGTTGCCGATCGTATTTTTTGGTACACCGGAGCAAAAGGCTGCCTATTTACCGACCCTGACAACAGGTGAAAAGATAGCAGCCTACTGCTTAACGGAGCCATCGTCTGGATCGGATGCACTCGGTGCCAAGACGACAGCTGTCCTAAATCAGGAAGGCACTCACTATATATTGAATGGTACGAAGCAGTATATTACGAATGCAGGTTTTGCGGATGTATTTGTCGTGTATGCAAAGGTGGATGGTGAGAAATTTACCGCCTTTATCGTAGAAAAAGAATTTTCGGGAGTGAGCACGGGCCCAGAAGAGAAGAAAATGGGAATCAAAGGCTCATCCACTCGACCGCTTATTCTCGAAGATGTAGCGGTTCCGATCGAGAATGTTCTCGGCGAGATTGGCAAGGGACATCAGATTGCGTTCAATATTTTGAATGTGGGACGATATAAGCTGGGCGTTGGTGCAGTTGGCACATCAAAATGGGCGATTGAGCTAGCGGTAAAATATGCGAAAGAGCGCAAGCAGTTCAACACGCCGATTATCAATTTTCCACTCATGCGTAATAAAGTAGCGAATATGGCGATTCGTACGTATGTAAGCGAAAGCTTAACGTACCGTACTGGAGGGTATCTGGATGGAGCTGCTGAACATCTGAATTTGGAGACGTATGCGGCGGCAGA
The DNA here is from genome assembly GCF_028471905.1 of Aneurinibacillus uraniidurans. Taxonomy (NCBI): domain Bacteria; kingdom Bacillati; phylum Bacillota; class Bacilli; order Caryophanales; family Paenibacillaceae; genus Aneurinibacillus; species Aneurinibacillus uraniidurans. Next base: position 1,605,092 of record NZ_CP116902.1, read on the forward strand.
AGCGGCAAAAGCAATCGAAGAGCATGTAATCGAACATTCGATTGTCAAAGTGTTCGCCTCGGAAGTACTCGATTTTGTAGCAGATGAAGGGGTGCAGATGCACGGTGGCTACGGTTATATTTCAGAATACAAGATTGAACAGATTTATCGTGATTCCCGGATTAATCGTATTTTTGAGGGGACGAATGAGATCAATCGCTTGCTGATTCCAGGTACCTTGTTAAAACGTGCGATGCAGGGGCGCCTGCCACTGATGCAGAAGCTGCAAGAGCTGCAGAAGGAACTGGTTGGCTATATGCCGCCGCTTGACATGAACGAGACGTTCGGGCTGCTCGAGGCGGAAACGAACATGCTTGCATCTGCTAAGAAAATCTTCCTCATGGTAGGAGGCGCTGCTGTACAAAAATATATGCAGAAACTGGAGAATGAACAGGAGATACTGAGCAATCTGTCTGATATGATCATAACGATTTATGCGATGGAATCGGCTTTGCTTCGTGCGAAAAAGACAGCTGCAAACCAGGGAGAAGCGGCTGCCCGCATGCAAGTTGAGATGACACAGGCGTACTTCCGCGATGTGTGGGGCAATCTCGAAGTATGGGCAAAAGAAACATTGCTTGCGGTAAGCGAAGGAGATCCATTACGCACTCAGCTTTCGATCCTCAAAAAATTACTGCGTGCGCCACAAGTAAATACGATTGCACTGAAACGTAGTATTGCGGCTCGTATTGTGAAAGCAGAGCAGTATACAACAGGAGTAAAGTAAGCAAATTGGGCGGGTGAGTAGGTATCTCGCCCTCCCGCTTTTTTGATAAAGGAAAAGAGAGGACTCAAAATAAAGAGGAGGGATGCACCGTGACGTTAATAGACAATCTTGTGCGCAGTACGACTGATTATCCAGGACGAGTTGCATATGTGTATAATGGCGTTGAAACGACGTATGAAGAGCTGTATGAACAAGTCCATCATACGGCTTCCTATCTGGCGACAGCAGGCATCGGATCGGGAGACCACGTAGCACTTTTACTCAGTAATTCGCCAGAATTTGTGATTGCCTATTATGGAATTTTGCTGTCCGGTGCGGCGGTTGTTCCGATTAATCCCTCGTATACGGCACACGAATTGCAGTTTATTCTACACAACAGTGGTGCGCGGATGGCAATTGCTATGTCTGTACTTCTACCGGCCTTTGAAACAATGCGTCCGCAGCTTCCTGAATTACAGACGGTTGTATTGGCGGGTGTAGAAGAAACATCAGCACCGTGGACGGTACCGTTTCACAAAATGATAGCGTATACAAATTCGAGATGGAAGGCTCCGGTTATCGACGGAGAGGATCGAGCGGTGATTTTGTATACGTCTGGTACGACCGGAACTCCGAAGGGAGCCATTCTTACGCATCGCAATATGGCATCGAATGCGGATGCGATTTCGCAATACTTAGGTGTTTATACGAAAGATACGTTTGTGGCAGTGCTGCCGATGTTTCATGTTTTTTGCATGACGGTTTGTTTGAATGCACCGATTGCCAATGGCGCAAAGATACTCATTTTGCCGCGTTTTGGTCCGAAGCAGCTAATTGAGCTCATCGAAGAGCGACAGGCTACTATCTTTGCAGGGGTGCCAGCGATGTACAATTTTATCATGCAGCAGCAGGATCTATCTCCGTCTGCACTGGCATCACTTCGTATTTGTGTGTCTGGCGGTGCCGCGATGCCGGTTGCGCTGCTTCATGAGTTTGAAAAGCGGTTTGATAAGGTAATATCGGAAGGGTATGGGTTGTCCGAAGCGGCTCCGGTTACCGCATTCAATCCCGTGGAAGGTGTGCGAAAACCGGGTTCCGTTGGTGTAGATATTCCGGGCGTTACAAATAAAGTGGTTGATGCAGAAGGAAGGGAGCTAGAACGGGGAGAAGTCGGAGAGTTGATCGTTAGGGGACCGAATGTGATGGTCGGATATCTGAATTTGCCAGAAGATACGGCGGTCGCTCTGCGTGATGGTTGGCTCTACACGGGTGATATGGCATATATGGATGAGGATGGCTATGTATTCATTGTGGATCGCAAAAAAGATATGATTCTCGTTGGCGGTTATAATGTGTATCCTCGTGAAGTGGAGGAAGTCTTGTATATGCATCCGCTCGTTGTGGAAGCAGCGGTAATTGGGGTGCCTGATGAGAATTTTGGAGAACGGGTGCAGGCGTATGTAGTACGCAAGGATGAATCGTTGACAGAGAACGAGCTGTACGAACATTGCAGCCACGACCTGGCCCGCTATAAAGTTCCTAAGGATATTATTTTCATAGAAGAGCTTCCGAAGAATACAACAGGCAAAATTTTGCGTCGTTCCCTGAAAGACCGGGTTGTAAAGTAAACAGAGGGAAGGCTGTCTCAAAAGCTGTAATATGGCGATTGAGGTAGCCTCTTTTTGTAGAATCGACAACGTTTCGGTTTACAAAAAGACTCTCATCGCCAAAATGATTTGCTCGGTACGCGGCTGGCTTTGCGCAAGCCATCTTCTTTATTTTTTACCTGCATAGCAACGCTCAGCCTCTTGATTTTGCTTGATGATGTTTACCAAGGTATGTTAGGAGCGGGATCGGGTGGGGCAACGGAACGCCTGTACGTGATTCCCCAGCGGAAGGGGCCGGACGAACGGGCTTTTGCCCACAATACTTCGATGCAAATACATCGTAGAAATCTTTTGTGGGCGAGTTCGGCTGGTACCTGGAGCGGACAGTCCCGACTTCTCTGTAAGCGTACCGAAGTGACGAGGTCCCACCCGATCCCGGCTCCTCTACCACACTTTGGAGAAAAACTTCATCAAGGAAAGAGGCTGTCCTGTTCGCCATGTTCTGACTTTTAGGACAGCCTCTTTCTTCTTTTTTATAATTCAGCAAAGCGAGCCAGGATTTCTTCATGTGCCGGATAGTTGTCGGCAGTGAAGTGTTTCTCTGCCCACGCCATCATTTCGTGGCGGCCAACAAACACAAATGTGTCTTCGCCCCACTCCGTCGAAATTTCACGTACGGTAATTTTAGAACCTTCCGTCTCAGCTGTAATCATGTTCCAGTTATCTTCTTTATAGATGATATGTTTTTTAGCCACCGTATTCAAACCCTTTCCATTCAAATAATCCGTCTTTAAGTCTAGCGATTGACGCGTTGTTTTGCAACTGATACGCTACTAATACTGACTATTTTGACGTAAAAAGGTGACAACATATGCTAACAAACGCTCAAATACGCCGGATTCTCGATACATTTGCCGAGATGTTTCCGGATGCGCATTGTGAATTAACTCATTCTAATCCGTTCGAACTGACGATTGCTGTGCTTTTATCTGCTCAATGTACGGATGCGCTTGTAAACAAAGTAACCCCGCATCTGTTTGCGAAATACAAAAAGCCACAAGATTATTTGAACGTTCCGCTTGAAGAGCTAGAGCAGGATATTCGAAGCATTGGCTTATACCGCAATAAAGCGAAAAACATTCAGAAGCTCGCTCGCTTGCTGTTGGATGAATACGATGGAGAAATCCCCAAGACGCATGCGGATCTCGTTCGTCTGCCGGGTGTCGGGCGCAAGACGGCGAATGTCGTCGTATCAACCGCATTCGGGGTTCCGGCAATCGCGGTCGATACACACGTGGAGCGTGTCTCAAAGCGTCTGGGCATCGCGCGCTGGAAGGATACGCCCATTCAAGTGGAGGAGACGCTTATGAAGCGGGTGCCGCAGGATGAATGGAGCCTGACACACCATCGGATGATCTTTTTCGGACGCTATCATTGCAAGGCGCAAAATCCCCAGTGCCAGGTATGTCCACTGCTGGACCTATGCCGGGAAGGGAAGAAAAGAATGAAAGGGAAAAGTGAAAAATAATTAAAAATAGATTGACAATTTAACAGTGGTGCTATAGTATAAACGTATAAACACGTACTGTTCCATGAAAGATCGCTCTTTCATCTCCAACATGTACGAGACTATTGATTAACAACGTTGTAACTCATCACAGCTAACTGAGGAATCGACTGACCCGGGTATGCCAGCCGGGAGAACGAAGCGAGACCGGCCAGTTATATCGTAGCATGATATATGCTCCTGATATAACTGGCCTTTTTGTTGTCCATGAGTTGAATTTTAAGGAGGAATGAATGATGGGCTACAAAGACGAATGCATTTCTTGTGGAAAAGAGTTGGCATCTTGGGAAAGAAATCGAGCAGAGTGTCTCGATTGTCGCGAGATTGCCTGTGAAACGTATAGCGATGATGCTGATCATGAGGGCATCACGGAAGATTACGCCTCGTAGTTACGAGAGGCTGTCTCGAACGCTGTAGCATAGCGAAGGAGGCAGCCTCTTCTTTTTGGTGTGGTTTCGCCAAAGTGTAGTGGAGGAGCCGGGATCGGGCGGGGCCTCGTCACTTCGGTACGCTTGCGAAGAAGTTTGGACTGTCCGCTCCAGGTACCAGATGAACTCGCCCACAAAAGAGAGCCCACGATGTATTCGCATCGAAGGATTGTGGGCAAAAGCCCGTTCACCTGCTCCCTTCCGCTAGGGATCGCGTACAGGCGTTCCGTTGCCCCGCCCGATCCCGCTCCTAGCACACTTTGGGTAAACATCATCAAGCAATATCAAGAGGCTGAGCGTTGCTATGCAGATAAAAAATAAAAAAGATGGCTTGCGCAAAGCCAGTCACGTCCCGAGCAAATCATTCTGGCGACGAGAGTCTTTCTGTAAACCGAAACGTTGTGCGGGGAGTGGGAGAAGGGAGGAGCACGAGCGCCTGTACGTGCCTACGCAGCGGAGGGAGAACGGCGAGCGAGATTTTGCCCGCAATTCTTCGGTGAACGAGCATCGTAGGCAGTTCTTTGCGGGCACGTTCGCCGGGCTCCCGGAGCGGACAGTTTCCACTTCCCTGCAAGCGTACCGAAACGAACGGCTCCTCCCTTCTCCCACTCCCTCTCACCAAACGTTGTCGATTCTACAAAGAAGACCGTCTCGCTCGCCATGTTCGGTTTTTTAGGACAGCTTCTGCATGTATGATCCAATACGCGCAGCATTTGGAACTTGACACAGGAATGTGTACAATAAAAGAGTATCCAAACTACAGGAAGTGGAAGGAGGGAGCGGCCTTGTGCCGCGCTCATAAATGGCTGAAACGACTCAAAAAACACTCCCAAAACGGTCAGAAGTCAAGCAGGAAAATAAATGGAAGCTTGAAGATATGTTTTCATCAGATGCGGCATGGGAAGACGAATACAAGCAGGTGCAGCAGCATATTGAGGAGATCGGTCACTACAAAGGCAAACTTGCTCAATCACCTGCTATATTGGCGGATTGCATGAAAACATACGCGAAGCTCGGCCTTGCGATGGAGCGAGTATATGTATATGCCCGCATGCGCCGGGATGAAGATAATACGAATACGAAATATCAAGGCATGACAGATCGTGCTGGTTCGTTAAACGTTAGCGTGTCCAGTGCGACATCGTTCCTTGTTCCCGAGATCCTGGCGATGCCGGAAGAAAAACTCGAAAGCTACATTGCAGATCCTGCACTTGCATCGCATACGTTCTACTTAAAAGAAATCAAGCGTCAGAAAGCGCATGTCCTAAGTGAGATTGAAGAAAAAATCATCGCCCAGGCAGGTGAGCTGGCGCAGGCACCGCAGACGATTTTTGGGATGATCAATAATGCGGATATGGCCTTTCCAACGATTAAGGATGAGCATGGGAACGATGTGCAAATTACGCATGGCCGCTACATTCAATTGATGGAAAGCCAGGATCGCCGCGTGCGCCAGGAAGCTTTCAAGGCGGTGTATGATACGTATGGTAAGCAGAAAAATACGATTGCGGCTACCCTGAATGCAAGCGTCAAAAAAGACGCATTTTACGCCCGCATTCGTAAATATCCATCGGCACTGGCGGCAGCGCTTGATGATGATAACATCTCAACTGATGTGTACACGAATCTGATTCAGGCTGTGCGCGATAACTTGCCAGCGATGCACCGATATGTGTCACTTCGTAAAAAACTGCTCAGTGTCGATGAGTTGCATATGTATGATTTGTATGTACCGATGGTCGGTGAAGTGAAAATGGACATTCCGTACGCAGAGGCGATCCGTCTTGTCAAAGAAGGGCTTAAGCCGCTTGGTAGTGAGTATGGGCATGTGCTCGATGAAGCATTCACATCTGGCTGGGTTGACGTATACGAGAACGAAGGAAAAACAAGCGGCGCGTATTCCTGGGGGGCATATGGCACTCATCCATATGTACTGATGAACTACCATGATAACGTGAATAACTTGTTCACACTGGCACATGAGATGGGCCATGCGATGCACAGCTATTACAGTGACAAAACACAGCCATACCTAGACGCACAGTACAAAATTTTCGTGGCGGAAGTAGCTTCCACGCTAAATGAATCGCTCCTTATGGATTACATGCTTAAAAATACGAAGGACCCACGTCAAAAAATGTACCTGCTCAATTATTACCTCGAACAGTTCCGCGGCACTGTGTATCGCCAGACGATGTTTGCGGAATTCGAGAAGCTGACACATGAGAAAGTGGAAGCAGGCCAGCCCCTTACGGCAGAGACACTGTGCAGCATGTACTATGATCTGAACAAAGACTACTATGGTCCAGACATGGTGATCGACGAAGACATTAAAATGGAATGGGCCCGCATTCCGCATTTCTATAACGAATTTTACGTCTATCAGTATGCGACCGGATTCTCCGCAGCTACAGCCCTATCCCAGCAAATCCTCAGCGAAGGCGAACCTGCGGTAAAACGCTACTTGAACTTCTTGTCAAGCGGCGGCTCCGACTATCCAATCGAGCTCCTACGCAAAGCAGGGGTCGACATGGCATCCCCTGAGCCAGTCGTCGAAGGACTAAAAGTATTCGCTCGTCTGCTCGATGAAATGGAGAAGCTTGCAGAAGAGGTCGGCAAGTAAAAAGTATCATGCTCCAAGGAGTTGCCCCGTATGTTAGTGGGGCAGCTCTTTTTTTGGAATTCAAAAATATAGAAAAACTTGTTGGGCGAAGCTGTACAAAACTTGTGCTTGAGCGCGGACTGCCCAACTGTCGGCAGGAGCGGAGAAGGAAGATGCTGTGGAACGCTTTTACGCGCTACCCAGCGGAAGGGAGCAGGCATACGGGCCTTTGCCCATGACTCTTCTGCGCACAAACATCTTGTCCTTTATGGGCGAGTATGCCTGAACCCTAGAGCGGACAGTCCCCGCTTCTCCGCAGAGCGTAACCAAGTGACAAAGCGCCTTCCTTCGCCGCTCCTCCACTACACGTTGGGTATCTCCATCCCTCTAGCGCATTTTCTACAGCCCTTGCCCCCAACTTTTTTCCTCCAAAACACCAATCTAGAAAAATAGTTCTAATGTCGGAAAACTATTCTCGAACTTGTGCGTCTAAGTATAATGTTCAGCTTGTCGTTCCATTGGAAGAAGAAGTCGGAAGCAACATAGACAAACAAGGGAGCGAGATAGACAGATGAAAAAACATAATTGGCTGTTTCTGGCATTGATTATGGTCATTGGCCTGATCATGCCGGGAGCAGTAAAAGCTGAGGTGCCAATGACGCTGGTTGTCAACGGAAGCGTTGTAACACCAGACGTACCACCACAGTTTGTTGAAGAACGTACATTTGTGCCATTGTATTTTGCGGGACAAGCGTACGGAGCAGATGTTACATGGGATGAGTCGAGCCATACGGTTACCGTTAATGACCGTAAAGGCAAGATCATTACGATGAATCCAGGTTTTCGCACGGCGTATATCAATGGTACGAAAGTGATACTGGATCAGGCGCCGCTTGTAATTAACAACCGGACCATGATACCGTTGCGCCAAATTGGCGAATGGCTGGGAGCGACAGTCGGTTGGGACCAGGCATCAAGCACCGTTATCGTTAACAGTAAGCAGTCGCTTGCTATTAATGGTCGTACTTTGACAGCACCTGTATACCAGCTGCCGTACGGTCGTTTCGTATCCATTAATGAAATGGCCAAGCCGCTTGGGTATACCGTAAGTACCGGGAACGGGAAAGTGGTTCTCGAACAAGGAACAGAGAAGTACACCATTGCACAGGCTGATGCCTCAAATACGAACGGATGGCGCTTGATTGATGGACAGTATGCGCTTACCCCAGAGTTTCTTGCACAAGTAATCGGAGCGAAGGCAAGCTGGAACGAAGCAGGAACGGCAGGCACATTGGACAAGCTGCAGCGCATTACCGGATTTTCTGTGACAGATAATGGGGTACGGGTAGAAACAGAAGGGAAGATGACATTCAGTCACTTCTATCTAGATAGCCCGGATCGGATCGTTATTGATTTTAACCACGCGCGTATAGATACATCGATGCCTGCTCCAGCGGTGAGCGGCAAGGTGAAGGCGGTGCGCTTTAGCCAGTACAGCACAGCTCCAGATCGAGTGCGTGTCGTAGTTGAGATGACGAAGCATTTTGGATACGAGGTATCGGCAGCGGACGGAGCAACGAATGTACGTATTACGGATAACGTTATCGCTCCTATAGTGCCAACACCAGTACCGACACCAACACCAACACCAAAGCCGACTCCGCCGACAACAAATAAGGGTACATTCACCATTGTTTTAGATGCGGGACACGGTGGAAAAGACACTGGTGCAATTGGAACGGCGAATAATGCGGAGAAATCGCTTGTTCTAGCTGTTGCGAAGCGGATGAAGCCGCTGCTTGAGCAGAATAAAAATTTCAAAGTGATTATGACACGGGAAGGCGATACATACCCAACGCTTGACGATCGAGTTAACCTGGCGAATAGCGTAAATGCGGATTTATTTATGGCGATTCATGCGAATTCTGGCCCGGCGAGTGCTCATGGTACAGAGACGTATTATACATCGGCTCGTAGTAAAGAGCTTGCCTCCATCGTACATCGCCACCTAATTGCAGCGACTGGCTTTACGGATCGGGGTGTAAAGACAGCTAACTACTACGTAACAAAAAACACAAAAATGCCGTCAACGTTGATCGAAATCGGATTTTTGACTAATACATCTGATAACAAGCAAATGCTGGACCCAGATTTCCAGCAGCGTGTTGCAGAAGCGATGGTAGCAGCGATTACCGAGTATTATAATTTGCACCACTAGTGTAAAAAAGAAAGGCTCTTCTGAAAATAACAAGGAGCCTTTCTTTTTTTTGCAAAGTTGTCTAAGATAAGTGGAAGCAAAACCATATCACGGAGGGATCTACATATATGACCTGGCAGCGTTTGCGCCCATTTGTATTTATTACAATTGGTGGATTTTTGTATTCGATTGCTGTAAATTTATTTTTTGTTAGCAATAAGCTTGCGCAAGGGGGCGTCACCGGGATTTCGCTTCTATTGCACTACAAATTCAATACCCCGGTCGGATTGTTTATTATCCTGTTAAATATTCCAATCTTTATTCTCGGATATATCATACTTGGTAAAGGATTTTTGTTGCGCAGCGCTTATGGGATGCTCGCGGTATCGGTTCTGATCGATGTGACAGCTTCCTGGAAAGTTCCTCCGCTTGAAAACGTCATCCTTGCTCCGCTATATGGCGGCATTATTGCCGGAATTGGGATGGGGTTTGTGTTCCGTGTGGGTGGTACATTAGGCGGTGGCGATATTATTGCACGCGTGTTGCAGCACAAGTTCCGCAACATTGATCTCGGGAAGTTTTTGTTTGGGATTGATTTTACGATTATTGCCGCTTCGGCGCTCGTTGTGACGGTAGAGAAAGCGATGCTTACAATTGTAGCGGTGTACGTTACCGCTCGGGTCGTCGATCTCATTTTGTCCGGCTCCCAGAAGCAGCGCAGTGTCATTATTATTTCTAGCAAACCGGATGAGATTACCGCGCAGATTCACAAGCATTTAGTGCGTGGTGTAACGATGCTGCACTCGATGGGAGGCTATTCACGTCGAGAAGGAGAAGTGCTGCTTGTCGTCGTTCAGCTGTACGAAATGGATCGGCTGCGCCGCATTGTCGGTGAGATAGACGAGCGTGCCTTTATTTTGGCGTTCGAGGCGAAAGAAGTACAGGGAGAAGGATTTAGCTTTCCGTCTCCTGCTAGACAGCATCTTGAACAATAGCCTTCACACAAAAAATGAGGCTGTCCCGAAGTCAGAACATGGCGAGTGGGGCAGCCTTGTTTTGTGAAATCGAAAGTGTGGGGGAGGGAGTGGGAGAAGGGAGGAGCCGTTTGCTTTGGTACGCTTGCAGGGAAGTGATGACTGTCCGCTCCGAGAGCTCGACGAACGTGCCCGCAAAGAAAAGCCTACGATGTTGATTCTATAGAAGGATTGCGGGCAAAGGCCCGTTCGTCGTTCTCCCTTCGCTGAGTAGGCGCGTACAGGCGCTCTCTTGTTCCTCCCTTCTCCCACTCCCCGCACAACGTTTCGGTTTACAAAAAAATATGCCATGCCAGAACGGATTGGCTTGATCACTACTGACTTCTCGAAAGATAGCTTCTTGATATTGTTTGATGGTGTTTAGCCAAAGAGTGCTAGGAGCGGGATCGGGCGAGGGAACGGAACGCCTGTACGTGACTTCCTAGCGGAAGGGGCCAGGCGAACGGGCTTTTGCCCACAATATTTCCATGTACATACATCGTAGGTACCTTTTGTGGGCGAGTTCGTCTGGCACCTGGAGCGGACAGCCTCTACTCCTTAGCGAGCGTACCGAAGTGACGAGGCCTCGCCCGATCCCGATCCTCCACCACCACACTTTGGTGAAACTCTCCATCAAGAAAAACAGGCTATCCTGTCCGCCATGTTCTGGCTTTTAGGATAGCCTTCTTATGTGGAAATCTTTTAATTCGTGCTTTTCTTTTCTTCCCCCTGTACCGATTGAGCTTGTCGAAGAGGTACAGGCGGGATATTGTCGGGAGCTGGGATTACAATGAAGCGCCGAACAATCGGGATATGCGGTGCAATCCGGTAGGCTAGTCTACGAATCGGCAGGCGCATGGTTATCATGCCGGCCATAATGCCGATCACCGCTCCTGCTAGTACATCAAGCGGATAATGAACGCCTACATAGATGCGTGAATATGACATGACAAGTGCACATGGCAGCGCCCACCAGATTGTGCGCGGGAATAGCCGGTATAGAACGTACATCGAAACAAAAGAAGAGACCGCATGACCGGATGGGAAGGAATGAGAGACTGGCAGCTCAACAAGCTGGCGAACTGTATCCTCCACAAGCGGTGGACGAGGTCTTGAAATAAGCGGTTTAAAAATATTTTCGAGCACGCCACCGATCCCGATCCCGACAAGCAAGGTCACACCTGGACGAAGGCCGAGTCTTTTGTGCTGCAAAAGCAGGACAAAGGCGACGAGGAACCAGAAAATTCCTTTGTCACTAATGCGAGTAGCGAGTATCATAAATGGGTCGAGAGCAGGACTATATAGTTTGGTGTTCAACCAGTGAAAAAGCCATCTATCAAACGAAAGTAATGAGTCCATTTGTATATTTCACCTCTTAAAGATCAGAAAAAATGTGCTGGTAGTTAAATAAAACGTTCTTGTTTTTCTTGATAAATGCGATAAGATAAAGGATGACAGATTTTGCTCGGAAAGTAAAGAAGACTAATGGGAGAGGAAGACGTCTGGTGTTATATCCTAATTCGAAACAATTGGAACGTGTACGCAGGGAGCGTTCGTTCTCACCTGTGAATCTCTGGCAGAGAGCTCTTGCGAAGCGTTGGATTCGTTTCATGGTATTTGCCACATATGGCTTTGTTGTACTACTGATGTGTGCGCTTGGATGGTTTTATTTTACCGAGCAAGGGACACGTGTACGCGGGATCGTAGCAGAAGCGGTCTATACATCGAAGCAAACAAAATATACCTGGCTTCTTGTTGGACAAAGCGGGGTAGAAAAAATCAAAGCGAGTTTCATGCGTCAGGCAGAAGAAAACCACCTTGCCAAACAGGACATGAGCCTTGTGAAAGTAGCGACGCCTCCAAGCTCGGAGCTTGTACCATCGCAGCTTGTACGCGTAGAAGATATTAAAGGGGAAAACTACGTCGGTAAGATTATGTACGTCAAAGATCCCCGCTACATTCATGTAGTGGCAAGCAACAACCCAGGTGGTGAGAAGCTAAGCAACATGGCGGTACGCCACAACTCGCTCGCTGCGATTAATGGCGGGGGGTTCTTCTTAGCGGATAAACAAGCGAGCATGAGTGGACCGGAGTATGAGAACATCGATTATATTATGGAGCCACTAGGCATCGTGATGAGTGAAGGGAAGCTAGTTGAAGGTACGAACCAGCCAACGAACGATATCGTTGGTTTTACTAATAGCGGTGTGCTAATTAGCGGTCGTTACACAGTGGAAGAGATGAATAAGCTTGGTGTGCGGGAAGCAGTTAGCTTCTTGCCGCGTTTAATTGTGAATGGCAAACGGATGATCACCGAGAATGATGGAGGATGGGGAGTAGGGCCGCGTACGGCAATTGCCCAGAAAGCCGATGGAACCGTAATGTTTCTTGTGATTGACGGTCGTGCAATTCATAGTTTTGGTGCTACTTTGCGTGATGTGCAGGAAGAGCTGCTTGCACGTGGTGCGGTGAATGCTGTAAATCTAGACGGTGGTTCTTCATCAGGTATGTACTATAAAGGTAAACTGATTACGACACCATCTGGTATACACGGAGAGAAACCGCTGCCGAATGCATTTGTGGTGTATAATCCGGAAGCAGAGCCGGACGGTATAGCTGCTGCGATGGAACAAGGTAAGCCGCGTTCATAAAAAAAACGGGTGGGCATTCGTGCTCCCACTCGTTTTTTTATTTCTGGTAGTTAAATCTTTAGATCAAGATTTTGACCGATATGAGGCGTAACGCTTTGCTCCATAAGCTGAATCATCTCTGTACTTTGGGCAGTTTGTATGTCCATCGCTTTTTTCAGAACTGATATACCGACCTGATTGGACAGAGAAGCTGACGATAGCTGAGTAGACAATGCAGCAATATCCATATGATCACCTCTTTTCGCTGAAATGGTTGGATATGTACGTACATTATACATATCGTCAGAAAGTCGGACAAAACAAAGGGGGAAATAAACATGAATACAGTAGGAGAGAAAAAAAGTACACATTCTGTCCGAACTGGGATCGCATATGCAGCCGCAGCATATGTTGCATGGGGGCTTCTCCCCTTGTACTGGAAGCTGCTAAAAAGCGTTCCACCCGGTCAGATTCTAGCACACCGGATTATCTGGTCGTTTTTGTTTACGCTTATACTACTTTTTATCTTAAAGCGGGGCACTGCATTGAGGCAGGCGCTAACAAGTGGGAAGACACTGTTTGTGATGCTTTTGTGCGGTGTGCTGATTAGTGGCAACTGGTTTATTTATATATGGGCCATCAATCATGATCATATTGTTGAAACAAGTCTCGGGTATTATATCAATCCGTTGTTTAGTGTATTACTGGGAATGCTTGTCTTAAAAGAGCGAATGAATATTTGGCAGCAAGTGGCACTGCTGTTGGCCGCCTGCGGTGTAACGATTCTCGCTGTACAGTATGGTAAAATCCCGTGGGTTGCGCTCGCCCTCACTTTTTCGTTCGGTCTGTACGGACTAGCCAAAAAGCTGCTTGCATCGCTTGATTCTACGGTTGGTTTAGCGCTGGAGACATTGGCGGTTACGCCGGTCGCACTCGGATACATTTGGTTAACCGAAGTAAGGGGAGACGGAGTATTGGGGCAGGCTTCGCTGTTTGAGACGCTGCTTTTGATCGGAGGCGGCGTGGTGACAGCGCTCCCGCTGCTCTGGTTTGCTCAAGGGTCGAAAACTGTGTCACTGTCTACGATGGGATTTGTGCAGTATATTTCTCCGACAATTACACTTGCGCTGGGCGTGTTTTTGTTTCATGAACCGTTTACGACTGTGCATTTGATTAGTTTCTCGTTTATTTGGAGTGGACTTGCGGTGTATTCGTTATCGTATACACCATGGCTTACGCGCCTTACTGCTTCACATTCGCCAAAGGAAGAGAAAAACGTTTCAGGATAAGGGAAAGAAAGCAGCAGATTTTGGGCAGATGCTCTGAAATCCGCTGCTTTTTTGGGGAGGACTATAATTTTTTGACGGTAAACATATCTTGCAGTACAAGCCAGTTCTGGGGAAATTCGTTGCCAAGGACCCAGTAGCTAAATCCGCGCAAGCCAAGGCGTGCCCCAAGTAAATAGCGGGCACGGACGCTGCGTGCATCCTCAAACCAGACAACGTGCTCTGCACCGTTTTTATCATAATAGTGGAAGTAGGGCGCTTGATCTTTTTGGTCATAGGAAATAGCCGCGTTATTCGCAAGTGCGATTTCTAGCGCCTGCTGTGGGCTTACGCTGCGTGCCCAGCGGCCTGGCTGATAGGGAAGCGTCCAGTCATAGCCATACAAGTTCATGCCCATCATAATTTTATGTGGCGGGATTTGTGAGACGGCGAAGCGAAGAACTTTCTCGACCTCGCCAATTGGAGATACAGCACGCGGCGGTCCTCCACTCCATAACATAGGCACTCCTGAAAATAAATTTATTCTCACCTGCTATTCTGGAACAAAGTGTGTTATACTACATATAGAAAATACTTACTATAAACATAGAATAATTCACGTGTTATCAGGGACTATGTTTCTCAGTGTATATGTGGTCCGTGATAATATGTGAATTTTTATTTTTATGATAAATATAAGAAGCATATTATATTATAAATTTTGGAGGTTTTCTCATGAACACAGGTACAGTAAAATGGTTTAATGCAGACAAAGGTTTCGGTTTCATCGAGCGTGAAGGCGGAGATGATGTATTCGTTCATTTCTCAGCGATCACTGGAGAAGGTTTCAAGTCCCTTGAAGAAGGTCAACGCGTAAGCTTTGACATCGTTCAAGGCAATCGTGGCGACCAAGCTGCAAACGTTACAAAGTTATAAGATCGAACTTTTATTGTAAAAGCAGATACAGAAACCACTGACATTATATGTTAGTGGTTTTTTTGCTTGTTTATAAAAAAATAGCCTATAGGCTATTTGGATTGTACTTCGTTATTCTGGTTTATCGTCTAACAAGTGCTCGGCCTCGGTTTCTGTTACCCCGTTAACAAGCACAAGCTCACTGATTAAAATTTGTTTTGCGCTATCAAGCATTTTCTTTTCACTTGAATTCAGTGCCTTTTCTTGTTTTCTTCGCATTAAATCACGAACAACTTCAGCACCGTCACACGTAGATCCTGTACGTATCTTATCCATGTTTAAGCGGTAGCGCTGGCTCCAGGGCAGTGAGGTGTCAGATTGACCATGATAAAACGTATCAAGTACATGTTCCATTGTTTGTCGGTCGACCACCAGACGGATTCCGAGAGCGGATACCTTGCCTACAGGCACAAGCAACTGCATATTGCCAATCGACATGTGTATGACATAGTAATTCTCTTTTTCTCCTAGGATTTCTTTTTCTTCTATCGCTTCGATTATGCCGGCACCATGCATCGGGTACACAACTTTATTACCAACCTGAAACAACAAATCCACCTCCCATATCGTATCTAATTTAAGAATAACATAGAAGATGATTATTGGCAAAAATAAAATAATATCATAAATAAATAATTTGAGTCAATAATTTTATAAAAAATAAGTGGAGTCAGTTGAAGGCGAGTTCAATAATCTCTACCTTCTTGTTCTTGCGATTTTTTCGCTGCTCGTCAGGAAGGTCCACGACCATTCGTTTCACCAACAAGTATGCCATGTGCTTCTTCTCCTCCGGGCTGGCATACGGCCATACACGTCTTGTGTTCATGATGATCTCAATTAAATCTTCTTTAGACAACGCTTTTTCCTGTACGTTGTACGATTCAAGTTTTTGCTTAATGCTCGTTTCTTTCTCTCGTAGCTCCCCGATCCTTTCACGCAATTCCTCCAGTTCAATCAGTCCTTCTGAGAAAGCAATTTGAAGTCGCTTACGCCGATCATTCATCTTCTGCAATTCAGCTTCCAGAAGCTCATGTTCCAAGCGTTCTTTTTTTTGCGGTGTCTTTCGTGTAGACTGGGCAACTGTTGAATAAGAGTCGGACATCTCATCCAACTTTTCTGTGAATGCTTCCTCGACAAAGTAATCAGTCAGCGCCGGACAGTCGCATTTTTTGAGCTTGACGTTCTGGCATAGATATTGCCGAATCACATATCCACTTTTTTTGCTGATGGTGTGACCTACCATGCTGCTCCCACATCGAGCGCAACGGAGAAGGCCGGAGAAAACATATGTAGACGTCACTTGTCGGGGATGCATAGGGCGCTTACGCTGCATGATCAGTTGTGCCTGTTCGAACGTTTCTTTCTCGATGATGGTTGGATATACACCTTCGAGTAGAATCCAATCCTCAGGGGCGTTGATCTTGGTTCCATTTCCATATTCTTTGTAGTTCCAACGCAGAGAGCCGTAATAAGCAGGGTTGTTGAGGATATCAAAAATCGCGGTGCGTTTGAACTCGTTACCTTTCTTAGTACGGTAGCCCAGTTGGTTGCATTCTACGGCGATGGAGACCATGCCAGCACCTTGTAGGTATCGGTCATATATATAACGTACAACAATAGCTTCTTTTTCATTTACGACAAGTTTTTGATCAACAAGTTCAAAACCGAATGGAGGGGGGGCACCAGGACGCTTCGCTTGGCGCACCATTTGCTCCATACCGAAGCGAACACGTTCCGCTAGATTCTCCCTTTCCCATTGTGCCAACGCGGCTACAAGGGTCAGGAACAGGCGTCCGATAGCACTGGTCGTATCGTATACCTCGGTTGCGGATTTGAACTTTACATCGTACTTCTCGAAGTCTTGCAGAAGCTGATACAAATCCAATACAGAACGGGTGAGGCGATCCAGGCGGTATACGAGTACGATGTCAACTTTTCTGCTGCTGATATCGTGCATCATGCGTTGCAGCTCTGGGCGGTTTGTATCCTTTGCTGATACACCTTCTTCGATGTAGTAGTCAAATATGTCCCAGTCCTGCGATTGAACATATTGGGTCAGCCGTTCCTTCTGGGCAGGTATCGAGAAACCTTCTTTCGCTTGTTCATCTGTAGATACACGAATGTACAGGGAGACTCTCATAAATAATCACTCCTAAAGGTAGAGAGAAGGTGGATTTTTCTTATTAAAGTTTCTGATTCCGCTTCTTGTAAGTAACCAGTAGTCATACATGTCATCGTAACTTTTGTATTTAATGTTATGTACATGCTGCATTTTCTTTCCTGTGTTTAATGCAGTGTACTCAATGAACTGCGTAAAACTTACTTTTATTTCACTCAAATTCGATACTGTATGCGATTGTGAAAGAAAGAAGAGATAGCAAAAAATCATAGGGCAGTCCTCATTGTCCTACACCATATCCTGTTACAGGGAGGGGGGGGATATGGATATGCAACCAGTTCACACCATGATTGTTTCCGGAACGCGTGTTATTTTTAACTCGCCGCCTGAGGAAACATTTGGGAGGTACTTTGATTATCTTGCAAATTCAGGCATCCCAGAGCGCGTTAAAGCCGCGGAAGAAAAAGAAAGAGCTGAGCAAGAGATTGCCAAGTCTGTTACCGGGTAACTAATTCCCGGGCTTTTTCTCAAGGACAAGCTTTGAAAATTGAATAGCAAGGAGGAAACTGCATGACCTCACAACATATGCTCGAAAAGCTGGAAGAAGAAACAGAGGAAATGCTAGGCAAGATTAAGCAAGCTCGACGCGCGCTGATCAATAGCCGGAAAGAGTCGAGCTGATGCAAAGATACGAGTGCTTCCGTTAGTGGATGGTTCCGAGAAATGATCGATGTGGCCCATGTGGTCCAGAATGAAAGTATGGCATTGGTTAGAGATAACAATGCTAGATCGGGTTATGGTATGGTCTATCGGTATGAGCGTACCTAGTGGAGTGAGTTGAAGCAGTGGAAAAAGCGTGGACGGAAAGTGATTGTATAGACGGTTGTCTGCCGGTGTTGAGTGTGCTGGCAGGTTCGCCAATCTGCGGTTTTGCGAAAAGCAAGGCGATGGATGAAACAAAAAGAGGAATAGGTGCACAGAAAAAACCAGTAAGCTTTACTGGGCTCACTGGTTACTAGAAATTTTCCTAACAACCTTACCGATGATGTGTTCCATCTTTATAGAACCTAAGAATCGACTATCTAGGCTATTTCGGCGATTATCACCTAGCACAAACACTTCTCCTTGAGGAATTGTGTATGGGCCAAAGTCTCCTGTAATTTGAAGTGTTTTATCTTGCTTTGCTTCTAGCTTGTATTCAGCTAAATAAGGTTCATCAATCGGATTGTTGTTTATGTACAGGATATCATTTTTATACTCAATGGTTTCACCGGGGAGGCTGATTACTCGCTTGACATATTTTTTAGTATCTTCAACCTTAAATAAAATTACATCACCGCGTGTAACGGGATGATCTTGGTAGTAATTCTTATCTACAACGAATTTTTCTCCATCCTGTAAAAAGGGTGCCATACCATTGCTTGTTGAAGTGAATGTACTTTCGCAGGCTACTAAGGAAAAAATGAGCATTAAAATAATAGCTAAAATTTTCATGTATCCCCCTGATTGATACCTATTTTTTCCTAATCATAGCATAAATACAAAAATGGATAAATATTACTTCCGACTTAGCTAATATAAGATTTCGCAAAACAGGCCATTTTGTAAATAAAAAGGGTCGGTATATATCAGCAACTATTTATGATTAATGAACCAACATAATAATTCGCTCGGTTTCGTTGAAAAACACGAGTTTCCAAACATTATTGTCATATATTTCTCTAACCACATTATACGTTTTCCCATAATAATCGACTGTTCCTAAGTTTACAGTTTTAATAATCATATATGGTCCTTTCTTAAAACCTAGAAACTTTTTTATGTTAGTGTTTGTGCCGTTTTGTATCAATCTGTAAATGATTCCAATCCGTTTAACACATAAGAAAGAACTGATGCAAACCGACTCAAGTAGGGGGAGTAAGTGAGATGATCAATCTTATACACTATAATATGCATAAAAACTGTATAAATGTTACGAGTGGCTTTGTGAAAGGAGCGGGAGAATGCGAGAGCTGAAGTTTCGAGTGTGGGATAAAGACTTAAATAAGATGCATGTATGTGGAGAAAACTCACACGATAGCATTGGTTTTACATGTGACGGGTCTGTTTATTACTGCAACTTGCAGAATGGTTGCGGAAGTATGCCGGACGGAAGTGGAACTTACGATTTAATGCAATACACTGGCTTGAGGGACAAGAACGGTCGGGAGATTTATGAGGGGGATATTCTCGAATACAAAGCGATCTTTTCTGATGACAATGAACGAGGTTTTGTGGGGTACAACGAGTACGCCGAATAGTCCGTAAATAATTGGTTGCTTAATAAGCTCTTCAGACGCGCTGAGATCATTGGAAACATACACGCTAACTCGGAGCTGCTGAAAGGGGAGAAGGTATGAGTTTTACTACATCAGCTTTGCTTTTTGACCATGCTCACAGCTATACAAATAAATTTGTAAATGGCATAAACACCTAAAATACCATGAATGATTGTCAGCACAGTAATACCAGGTGGTACTCTACCGGAACCACTTAACATTGAAATAAAAATCCATACATATAGTGTAGTGCTTATAATCACGTCAAAAATTGCTAATACCCACCTTTTTGAACCAAGTAGTAGTAGAGGTATTAAGAAGTAAGTAGGTAAGAGCCATTCATAAAGTAAGGAAATCATAACTTCACCCCTGTTTGTTATAGCTAAAAACCCTCTTATCTGGTAGCGTTAGGGTACTCTTTATAGTCGTAAACGATGGTTGTGCCATAACCGTTGTATTGTTGGTTGGCTTCAGATATAAGAATCACCTTCGGATTAGATTTAACTTCTATATCATAGCAGATGAAGATCGAGGGAAGTAGGTTCGGCCCCTAAAGTTTGCATCAGAAGATAAGCAAAGGGCTATGCCGAGAAGAGTATTCTTTTTTAATTGGAAAAAATAGAAACTTCCCCTTATCTTTTTCGTTTAAATAAATGGAAGGATAAAACTTATAAATGTACTAAGGAGTATAAAATAATGGAGGTATGTTTATGAAGTGGATCAAGGAGTTTTCAGAATGGATTATCATTCCTTTTATTCTTGTGGTATCAATTACTACCTTTGTGATTCAACCGACTGAAGTTTTAGGAAGCTCAATGGAACCAACTTTGCATAATGAAGATCGAGTCTACATATCGAAAATATCACATACATTAAATTATGAACCGGATTATGGAGATATCGTAATTATTGATAGTCACATTAATAGTGATCATACACTTAAGGAAGACATCATAGAAAACCCTATTATTTCGCTTATCTATCAAAATCAGGACCATAATGTTTGGATAAAAAGAGTAGTAGGAAAGTCGGGAGATACGTTGGAATTTAAAGATAATAAGGTTTATAGAAATGGCAAGCTTTTAGAAGAACCATACATAAAAGAAGCGATGCTGGATAATCCTGATAGAACAGTTGTTGTTCCAGAAAATCATGTTTTTGTTATGGGAGATAACAGAAACAATAGTAGCGATAGCAGGATTATAGGTTGTGTACCACTCGATCATATTCTAGGGAAAAGGTTATTTTGAAAATTTTATAATACAGTAGACATTTGGCCACTTTCGGAAATGGATTTTTCTTTTACCCTAAAACGGAGATTTGTAATTCAAATTACATTTTCATCTTAATATATCCTGTTAGAATATATTTATCAATGGCGATATAGAAAGGAGGTTTTAACATGATTCCGATGATGCCTAGATTGAAAGACGGAGTAAAACGTCCTTTTAGCATTACAACAACTCCTTCTCAAGCTTTCGCACAATTGCTTAAAAAGAATGAGCAGTTGAGAGTTGTTGTTACGAAGTAAATGCCAACCGAAAAAGGCTTACCTTCATGATTCGTGAGGTAGGTCTTTTTCTTTTGCATAACGTTACAACCGAGCCAGCGCAACAGTGTAATGAAACAGTCACTTCATCTATACCGTTCGATGGTTGTGTCATAACCGTTGTATTCTTGATTGGTTTCGGTCAAGGCGATCACCCTTATATTGGATTTAGCTTCTATATCATAGAAGATCAGTAGTAAGGGAGGTAGATACTATGTAACGTTAAAATCCAGTATTATACTGTTGATTCCTCAAAAGGTAATAACAACCTAATATAGAATATATTTATATATTGGGTTGAGGGGGAATTAATTAAAATGGTTAAATTTTGGGCTAATCTTTTGGTCATTCTATTTATGCTAATATTCGTAATGGGGTGTACATCTACCAGAAGCTCACAGACATCTGGTGAAAGTCCCAAGATATCCACTAAGAGCCAGAAAAAGTCTGAAGAGTGGATCAAGGCAGAGGTGACGAATGGGCGCCACAAGTATAGTTATAAGGTCCCGGGGTGGAGTGAACCGGCTTCAAAAGAGTTTTTTGATGAAATGTCAAAGGTGTCTACCGGAATTGCAGAAGAAACAGGAGGATTGAAGTTTAACTCTGCATTTTTTTTGGACAAGAATCATTCTCCTAAACATAAAATACCTTGGGTAGCAGTTACAGTTTTTGATGATAGTAATAAAAATTTTGAAATGTACAGTACCATAGTAAAGGAATATGAATTTCTCAAAAAAAAAGCTGGTGCAGTTGTTTGTGAAAATAATGCAGAATTGATAGAAGCCATTCATAAGCAACCCCATAGAAGCATAATAATCTCCAAGGACAAAAAAGCGCTGTTTTATAAATTCGTGGATGTGGATGAACTAGAAAATGAGAAATATGTGAGCTTTACAATTATATATATAGGTGAGAACTCTGCGGTTTATTTTACCTTCTTAGAGAAAGAGAAAGAGTTCAAAAAACAATTACCAATGTTTTTGAAGATTGGAGATACAGTCACTCTAGTAAAGTGAAGTTATGACGTCCTAAGCATGACGTAAAAAGTTTTTTTATTTTGCACTCGTAGGCGCGAACTACGAGGTCACAAGGGTTAACGGGAATAAAACAAGATAAATCAAGTGGGTATAAAGCCATTTTTATGCCAGGTTTTTTAAGTGAATAGTCATGTGTAGTTATCGCCCTCCTCCTTCTTTTTGATCATATAAATTACATATATGTAAAAAAATACATTTTAAAGAAGGAGAAAATTTCACCGCATGTAATTTATATAAGGTGATTAAAAGGGGGATGTTTACTAAAATGGTTAAATTAAGGTTTTTATTTTGGGTGATTGCTTTTATGCTAATGTTTCTGGTGGGGTGTACCTCTACCGAAAGTTCACAGAAACCTGTAGAAAATTCTAAAGTACTTGTCGATCATCCGGAAAAATCTAAAGAAAGCCCGAAAGCAACTAATGAATCTTGGATAACATCTGAACTTCCAACCTATAAATTTCAGGTTCCTTCAAGTAGCAAGACGCTGACTCAAAAGTACGTGAAGGAAATAGAGTCTAACATGCAAGCAGGATTCCTTATTGGCGAGGCAATGTTATTAGTTGGTGAGTATAAGGAAGGCACACAATTCTTTGATGCATATAATACAGGTGCATTAGAGCAGAAAATTAATTTGCTGGATAAGGAACATAAATTAGCTGTTGCTAAAAATCAGAAGGAATTGAATACAGCGATACAAACTGCTAAAGCAGACAAGTGGATACTCTACAAAAATAAAAACACAAAATTTTTTGTTCAAGATCAGGGAACTTTAAGACAGCTATTTGTTGTTTATTTAAGAGATAATTCAATGGTTATTATGCTGTTTGCTGTTGAGAAAAAAGAGTTTAACAAGAATGTACCACTATTTTTAAAGATCACAGATACAATTTCCTTTAAAAAGTAGAGCGAGAGTATCTCTGTCCTATGATATTACCCCCTTTAGGTTGACAGTGTGAAAAAGCCCATTGTTATAATGGACCTTTCACAGTTAACTAGAGGGGATTTTTCATGGCTAAAAAAGGACAGATGTTTCAACGATATACGATCGAATTCAAAGCAGAAGCCGTTCAACTTTATGAAAAGGGAGGGATGAGTTATCAGGCTGTGGCTGATCAGTTGGGTATCAAAAGTAGTACACAAGTAAAGCAATGGGTTAAGAAGCATCGGAATGATGAAACATTTGAAGATAAAAGAGGAAAAGGAACGGCTTGGAGAAAAGATCTCAAAAAAGAGCGATTCCAAGTAATTCGCGAACTGAGTTCTGCTTATCGCTTATGTTGGTTGCTTACCATTGCTCAAGTGTCACGCCAACAGACAGAACAGAAATTGAAAGCACATATCCAGGCGATCCACAAACAGCACCCGTACTACGGCTATTTGCGTATGACGGTTGTTCTTCAAGAAGGAGGATATCGAGTCAATCATAAGCGTGTTTATCGCCTAAGTGTACGTCAATGGACGAACTTCATCAAGTAGTCGGGGAATATATTATCTTTTACAACAAAGAACGGTTCCAGAAAAAACTTGGCCACCTATCCCCGATTGAATATCGAGAAAAGATGGTCGCATAAAAAATATAGGCTTTTTTAGTACTGTCTACTTGACAGAGGTAAGACCACTGCCCGTTTGGGTGGTGGGGGTGTTTGGCATGGATTAAAAATGTGCGCTCAAGCTAAACTATGGGAAACTATGAAATGATATGAGGCTTATTTAACATATTTCTCACACAAAGTAGAAGTAGAATGAAATTCATTGAAATACTTTGTGTTTGGAGATGAGAAGGTGTTGGGTACTGAACGTGATAATGCGGGAGAGACTACAGTAAAGTTGTCCGTAAAACTTACGACAAAACTAGACCATTTTGTTGTAGTAAATGTTGACTTGAAAGGTGATATTGTCAGCGAATCAGTACGAGAGACTAGGAATATGGGGAAAGCAGAATTAATTGTTTTTAATGAAGACTGGATTTCCGGTTCGATGCTTGATTATCTCTCATATTGTCTCAATAAAAGTGATCCGGAGCACTTTGGTGCTTTAAATTGTTTGCAACAAACATTATCTTGGATGGATACAAACCAGCTAAGATTAAAAGGAAAAATAGCATATTTGCATCATTTTGAGATTTTTACAACGTATAGGGGAGTGGGATTCGCTAGGCCGTATATTTGGTTGTTGCTTCAAAAGTTAAAAAAGGAACTTGAAATAGATGGAGTTATACTTATAGCTTATCCCTTTAAAAGTGAGGGACCTAATGAGGTGGAGTTTCGAAGACAAAAACGTATATTGGAAAAGCTATATTTAAAATCAGGCTTCACCATATTAAATAAAGGCGGAGGGAAGCTTTATTCTAAGACCGGTGTAGAGCTTGAGCATCTATTTTGTGATATGAAGCATAAAACATTTTCAGAATTTATAGCATCTAGGTAACTAATCTCCTACTGCTTGTCTGTACATTTTACTTTCATACTACGGACGCTTAGACACTTGTGAGTGCTGGTTCCACTCTGGTAGCTGGCGTGACGGCCATTGCGCTGCATTGGAGACAGAAGAAAGCCAAGAAATAAGACAACCCCACTGCCCGTTCGGGCGGTGGGGATTTTTGTTTTTTAAGGTTATTGGAAATAAAAAGCAACCTTTATTCTTTACTTCCCGTCTAACTATTTTGGAAAGGAGAGGAAAAATGAAGGAATTTTTAATAGGTTTGGTATGCGGTGTTGTTTTATCGGCATCTGCAGTATACGCAAAGGATACAATGAAATTTGTCCAAGCATCGGTATCTTCTACTACAGTAATGATTAATGATGAGTATAAAAAAATGGATAGTAATTACGAGGTATTAAGTTATAAAGATCATCTGTATGTGCCGGTGCGCTTTATTACGGAGAATACAAGTATGTCCGTACAATATGATGGAAAGAAGAATGCTATTTCTCTTTTCGAGGCTCCTTTTTATCCGAATGCAACATTTAAGGATATCGTAAAAGGTGAAGCCGAAAAGATTGTTTTTGATGTGTATGGCGGTCCTGAGGTAATCACAGATAAGAAACTAGTTGCTGATCATTTAAAAAGATGGGAGGAATTCAAATACACACGAGTGAAAGAGCCTGACTATGCGCATATGAGAAGGGAAGATCTACGTATTTTAATAGGGGGAAGTACTATACATCTTTATGATAAAAATAATAATGAAATCGCAAATATGCATCTTGTAGAAGAGGAGCTTATGCGTATTAATAACAATTACTATAGGTTGGATAAATCGGCGCTTAATTGATATACATAAATCTTCTTCTCATATACTTCTTGTCTTTTCAGCATGTATAAAATGTATTTAATTTTTTATCCAAACCATTATTCGTATAGTTGTTCGAAAGAAGATGGTTAAGATGGGAATCGGTTGAAAGTTGATGAAAATGGTCGGGTCCCAATTCTACGTCTATTCAATAGGAAGAAGCCCGACGCTGACCGAACTTTTTGTATACCTAATATGATGCTTTCCTGATAGCATAGAGATCAGGAAAGAAAAGAGAATAATACAAAAGAAAACGATATTGTTTATTATCAAAACCGAGTCCTCCTCGATTTTTTGTAAGATTGTTTCCGAATAATACATGACCTGTTCTCTTGTATAGAAAAAGGACATTATTTGAAGCAAACAATGTCCTAAGATGATGTGTCATTATTATTTGGTACTGAGTTTTTTAAGCGCTTTAATGGTTTCGGCATGAGCTCCTTCGTGGTATAAACTCAGAGTAAGAATTTCGCCAACTGTATTCATCGCTAAGCCGGGAAACGTAAAAGGGGTAGTAAGGGTCTCGGTTAACCGGTTTTCTAGTTTTTCTTTAATTCGGACTGGTTGTTCTTGTAAGAGCTCGATGATCTCGGATAACGTCGGCGGTTGAATTGTCCAATCAGCTGGCTTGGTTCCTAATCCGAATAATTCTCTAAATCCATCCGGGATTAGCTTCGGCTCGTCAATAAAATGAAAAGCGAATTGTTCCTGAATCAAGTAAATGTGGCCGAGATTCCAGCGAATGTTGTTATTGAATCCTTCTGGTATGATATCTGCTTGTTCTTCCGTTACTTCTTGTGCGATGCGTAAGGTAACATTCCGTGCAAAATTCAAATGGTTAAATAAAAAGTTTTCCATTCTTCTCACCTCAGAATTGGATTAAGGATAGTATCTATCATTATTGTAAACGAGATGGCTTTACACAGCTATAATTACCGGGTAAATCAAGGGCTCTTTCCTCGGTACAAGCTCATAAAAAAGACAGCAGAAAAAGATAACCGCTGCCGTCGATTAATATGCTTACTTTGCAGAGTGTTTGCTAATTTCATTAATGAGGAAAGCACCTTTAGGATCTTTTACTAAAACAAAATTTTCATCGATACCAGAAGTCCCAATCGAACGATTTTCCTTTTTACTGTGATAGGTGATGACAGCTTTTCCTTCTACCAGGTATTGATCTTTTTGCTGTGAGATGAACTTTGCTTCAATTGAATCTACACTTGCTTTTACTTGATTTTCCTTAAATGCTTTTTGCTTTGTCTCTTCATTTTTTTGAATCGATTTTGCAAATGATGGTGTTACATATTTTTCAGGTGCTTTGTAAGCAGACGGATCAGTGTAATCGATACTTCCTTGTGCCTTCAGGTATTGTTTGACTGCCTCAGTAGCTGCTTGTTTTTCACTCTCGGGAGTGCTGGAATCTTTTGATGGATTTGATGCTTGATTTTGTAGTTGTTCCTTTTGAGGTGTAGACTTTGATGAGTCAGAAGCCTTTTCTCCACAACCGGCAACTAGTGAGCTAAGCAGTAGCAGGGCGATGGAGGAAGTAAGTATACTTTTTTTCACAATAATCTCTCCTCATTATGTTTATTTGACATAGTAATAATCTTAATGTTTTTATCAAAAAAATAAATGGATAAGTTTGCCGGGAATAAAGAACCTTAGATAGCTGGAGAGGTTAGATATAGTTCTTTCTTGACTTTATTATAGAGAGGGATAAATAACTAGTAATAGCACATCCTATCCGAACGGAGGTGGATAGTAATGTGGATACTATTGGGGATCATAGCTGCGATTATTTTGTGGAAGTTATTTAAACTGACGGTTATGGGCTTATTTTTACTCCTTGTTATTGGTGTAATCTTAGGAGCGATACCGATGTTCCGAAAAAGAACGAAGAATCGATAAGTAAAGATAAAACAATGATTTGGGGGCTAATACAGCTCCCTTTTATTTTGTCCTGGAAAGTTCGGCGCTAACCGGACTTTTTGTTTTCTAGAAAATCAAGAATGCTTATAATACAGTGTGGTCCTCCGCTCCATCCCCATTCATATGTCATGATCACCACAAAATCGACGATTCGCCCATGTGCTGCATAATCATGTGCCCCGTGCCATGCTCCGGTTTTAATATCAAACGACTTCGGTGCAAGGGCAGTTGAAATCAACAGTCCATGATCATGCATCACCTGCGTCATACGTGTAAGAAACGCATTGTACAACTGACGTTGCTGCGGATAAATGCGCTCAAAATCAACATTCACAGCACGATACCCTTTCTCCTGAGCGATCGCTAGTACGTTGGTGAATAGCTTATCCTGCAGCTCTTTGCTCGTTAAAATCGCGCTTGCTGTGTCTGGATTGAAGTTCCCTCCCTCAAAATTTGTAATAACCATCATCGGAGCAATCTTATTGGCGGTTGCCTCCTTGATAGCAGGCTCATCATTTATTGGAACAAGTGAAGCATCTGGCTGTACGTGATAGCTAAATACGGATAAATACGTAAGGTCTGGCCCTACACTACGGACGATAGGGATATCGCGGTCTGCACCGTGTGGCTCGATGTACCCGTTTGTTTCTACAACCCCGAATTGTTTTGTTGCCGCAGGAATAAGCAAAACTTGCCCAATTGTTAACACATAAGGTGCTGGTAGTGGGTTCAAAGTAAGGATTGCTTCTACCGTTGTACCGAAGCGGTGGGCAATCGTATACAGGGAATCCCCTGGTTTTACAACATAGCGGCGTACCGCAGTCGGAATGACGAGCGCTTGCCCGACAATAAGACGGTTCGGGGTTTTCCATTTGTTAACGGTAGCGATTTCTTCCGCGTCTACACCATACTTTTGGCCAATCGACCATAGTGAGTCCCCCGGCTTTACGACATAAATATCCACAAAGCATTCCTCCTCTATAAGAATCAGGATAGTGTATTCAACAGACGCCCATTCGGAAACAGCACAGAAAATTAATGAGGAATACAAAAATATAAGGCGGGAGAAAAAAATGTGTAAATAATAAAGCATCTGGGTAAATACTAAGCATATTACGATACACACTACACAGAATGAAGGAGGCATTACACATGTCATTTTTATGGTCTTTAATTGTAGGCGGTATAATTGGGTGGGCAGCAGGAGCTATGCTTGGTCGCGATGTTCCGGGTGGAGTTATCGGAAACATTATTGCCGGTTTTATTGGAGCGTGGATTGGTACGGCGCTGCTCGGTAGATGGGGCCCGGTAATTGGCGGGTTTGCGATTATTCCAGCTATTATCGGGGCAGTTGTACTCGTGCTTATCGTAAGTATGATTATGCGCAGCATGGGACGCAGTCGCCAATCTTGAATGAGCATACTAGCATAGCACAAGGAGCTGTTCCATTATGATGTAGGACAGCTCCTTGTTTTTGTGTTTTATTGTTTCGCTTTTGTCTGCATATAATGATACATACCTTTGGCATTCATATCGATATCGAACTCAAATGCTTCTAGAATTGGATCATCTGCTGTGACACCGAGAGCAGCCAGTTCTTCATGGAAGTACGCACGTAGCGCTGCAATCATCTCTTCGAGTGTTCCGCCGTCGCGATACGTTTGCTGGGCTACGCGTGCGTACCCTTCTGTGCGGCGAAGGTTATCGGCAATGACCTGCTGTGCGTTACTGTGCCGACCGTAGTGCGTTAAATAAATGTGCTCCAGATCAAGTTCTGCAAATCGGCGCAAGGTTGCACTCATAGCATCTGGATCGAACTGGGTTGGCGATGAAGTTGGGGCATAAAACTCCACGCCTTTGGCATCCGCGAAGCGTGGGAATGTGATGCCGATTGCATCTCCGCTGAAAATTCCCCGGCTTGCCGCATCATAGACTGCATAATGATGATATGCATGACCTGGACTATCATAAAACACGAGCGTTCGGTTTCCCCCAATCGGCAGCTCCATGCCATCGTCAGCAACGAGAATCCGCTCCTCAGCAATGGGCAGAATCGGTGCAAATAGCCGGTCAAATGAGTCACCGTACACCGCGCGAGCACCTGCAATTAATTTCGTTGGATCAACCATATGGCGCACACCGCGTGGATGGACGATTAGCTTCGCATTTGGGAGTTTTTCCAGCAGAAGCCCAGCTCCTCCAGCATGGTCAAGGTGAATATGAGTGACGATGACATACGAGATGTCTTCGGGTGAGACATGGAGTTGTTCGAGAGTGTCAAGCACACGCGGTACAGATACGCTAGCTCCCATCTCGACAATCGTTTTCTTTTCAGCATGAATGAAATAGCCAGCTGAGCGACCGTTCAGTTCGCGGTCAACAAGTTCAATCTGGAAAATATCGTGACCAAGGTCTACAATAGGAGTGGCAGTCACAAACATCCCTCGCTTTTTGAAGTAGTATAAAGAATTGCGAATTTTAAGAAATCGTTTTCATTATATCATACATAAGGAGTTAATAGATGAGTAAAGTGGAAATTATTGCGACCTCAACATTCGGTTTAGAAGCGGTGGTCGCCCGTGAAGTAAAAAATCTCGGCTATGAAAACGCAACGGTTGAGAATGGAAAAGTTACGTTTACTGCGGACAAGCTGGCGATTTGCCGCGCGAATCTCTGGCTGCGTACCGCTGAGCGCATTCGCCTTAAAATTGGCGAGTTCAAGGCGGTTACATTTGATGAGCTGTTTGAGAAAACAAAAGCGCTCCCGTGGGCAGAATGGCTACCGGTGGATGCCGAGTTCCCCGTTGAAGGAAAATCAGTCAAGTCAACATTGTTCAGTGTTTCGGACTGTCAGGCCATCGTGAAGAAAGCGGTTGTGGAAAGCATGAAAAAAAGCTACAACCGTCAGTGGTTCGATGAGACTGGCCCGCTGTTCAAAATCGAAGTCGCACTTCATAAGGACATTGCGACACTGACAATCGATACGTCCGGTGTGGCGCTGCACAAACGGGGCTACCGTCGCTTGATTAGCGAAGCACCGCTAAAGGAAACGATGGCGGCAGCGATGATCCAGCTATCGTATTGGAACCCGGATCGTCCCCTGCATGATCCATTCTGCGGCTCAGGGACGATTCCGATTGAAGCGGCACTCATCGGTCGTAACATTGCGCCGGGGATGAACCGCGAGTTTGCATCGGAGCAATGGCCATCGATTCCGAAAAAGCTGTGGCAGGAAGCGCGGCGGGAAACGCATGATCTTGCGAACTATGACCGCCCGCTTGAAATTACAGGCTCGGATCTGAACGGAGAAATTATTGAAGTGGCACGTGAGAATGCGGAAGAGGCGATGGTGGATGATGCGGTGCGATTTAAGCGTCTGCCGCTCGGCTCGTATCAGACTGATGCCAAATACGGCTGCATCATCACGAATCCACCATACGGGGAGCGGATCGGTCAGGAGAAAGAAGTGGCTCAGCTGTATAAAACGATGGGCAAAGTATTCAAAAGTCTCGATACGTGGTCGTTATACGCGATTACATCGCATCCAGAGTTTGAAGCATTGTTTGGGAAGAAAGCAGACCGGAATCGGAAGCTGTATAACGGGAACTTGAAGACGTACTACTATCAGTATTACGGACCAAGACCGCCCCGTTAGAAGTATAAAAGGCTGTACCCCTGTATTAGGAGTGCAGCCTTTTTTTCATGGAAGATAATGATCGATGAGGTCAGGATGTTTTACGTTAAACCGTAATGAGTTGACGCCCATTGCTACCATGCGTACATACTTGCTTTTCTCTGGAAGCCCCAGTCTTCTCCTCCAAAAGATAAGCCGGGAAGGAAGGGTATCCGAATTCGATAACATCTCCGCACGTTTTGCACACCTTGTTCCCCGCGTTTGTTTGTACGTTCTGTTCAGCATGACATAATGGACATTTCATTTTTATACACAACCTCCGTTTAGTCGTATGATTTGATAATCGGAATTACGCTTCCTATTATCACACTTCCGTGAAGAGAATTTTGTCAAACGATAGTAGTGTATTTAGGGAAAGCGCCTTCTATTTTTGTCGATTGTGACAAAGTTGTGAACAAAAAATCAAATGATCTCCTATGCTACGAGATGTGTGCTAGCTGAGCTCACATATTCGCCTTATTTTTGGTTGCAGTACATGGAGAATATAGATTCTTGTTTTTATTCTGAAATGGGAAAGTGTACAATGGAAATAACAAGAGGAGATGATTATGTGAACGAACAACTGCAGAAGCCATTCCGGCAAGTGCTGCAGCAGTGGCAGCGAAACCAGCAGGCTCATATTTTAGAGGGGGCGGAAGACGAGGCGACGCTTCTTGAGCATCATTTTTATAAGTTTATTGAAGCATTTAGCGCATGGTTTAAGACAATTGATAGGCCAGCTAGCTTAGAAGAAGCGCTTGCGCTGCCCGATGTTCAGGAGATTGCCCGGGAATTACCTGCGCCGCTCTACATTCCGTTCGAGAATGAACTCGATCTTTTGGTGGACGGGATTGAGCAGGAAAATGATGAGAAATATGACTGAAGCATCATAAATGAAAATATCCAGTATATTCCTGTGTATCTAACTTTGTATGAGGTGCAAGTATGATAGAGAAACTAGAAAGGAAGCAGCGAAAATCAGAACTTATTTCGTTCCTTGCGATTCTTATTTTTATCATTGTTCGGGTTTTTCATGAACAAATTTATCGTGTATACGATAAAGTGGAGTATCTAGGAATTCATACGCTGCTTGAGTTTTTTAGTATTGTTGTCGGGTTTTCGATTTCCCTGCAAGGATGGGTTTCCTTTCCGTATGCTTCATCTAAAAGACGTTTATTATTCGGTGGTTCTTTTTTTGCGGTAGCAACAATTGATTTGTTTCATACGTTATCTTATCAGGGCATGCCTTTTCTTGTTACCGAAAGCTCTATGCAAAAAGCTTCCTGGTTCTGGATTATCGCTCGCATAACAGAGGCGATGTCTTTTCTTTGTATATTGATGATCAAAGATGGAAAAGAAAATACATATTGGCGAAAGTGGATCTATCTTTTTTCTTTTGTATATACGAGTCTCATTATTTTTGTGGTGATTAAATACGTGAATTGGTTGCCCGTGTTAGTTAATGAGAAGGCAGGGACAACCCCACTAAAGACATATCTTGAATACTTTGTTGTTTTCCTTCATTTAACTACATTAGTAGTCATTCTTTTGGAATATAAGAAAATGAGAAATGCAGCCATTCTTTCTATGGCATCAGCGATAATTTTTTTAGTGGTAAGCGAATGGAACTTTGCATTTTACAAAAGTGTATATGATTTTGATAATTTATTCGGACATATCTACAAATTTTTGGGGTACTATTTTTTGTTGGAGGCCATTTATGTTACCTCGGTGAAAGAGCCGTATTTACGTCAAGTAGAAACAGAAAAAATGGTGAATCATTTAGCGTATCATGATCCGCTGACTGACTTGCCGAATCGGCTTTTATTTAATGAGCGGCTTCGTATAGCTTTGATGGAATATGAACAGCAAAATAAAAATTTTGCGGTGGCCTTTTTTGATCTGGACCGATTTAAACATGTGAATGATTCATTAGGACATGGTATTGGTGATTTATTGCTGCAAGCAGTAGCGGAACGTTTAAGAGAGTGCATACAGGAGCCTGATATCGCGTCTCGACTCGGTGGCGACGAATTTACGATTTTACTGGTAGATGTGGAAAGTAAGGAAGACCTTGAGAAAAAAGCGCGAGCCATTGTTGCTCGACTTGCCGAACCGTATCAATTAAATGGTCATGAGATTTATATTACTATTAGCATGGGAATTAGCTTATATCCAGAACATGGGCGGACGTATCATAGTTTAATCATGAATGCTGATACAGCTTTGTATTATACAAAACAAACAGGGCGGAACGGATATGCGTTTTACAACAATGAGATGAACGAAAAATCACGAGAGAAATTATCATTAGGAAACGATCTACATAAAGCGCTGCTACATAATCATTTTTTGTTGTATTACCAGCCGCAGGTTGATGTACAAAGTGGTCAGATCATTGGCGCAGAAGCATTAATTCGCTGGAAGCATCCCGAAAAGGGATTTATTTCTCCGGCGGATTTTATCCCGTTAGCGGAAGAGAATGGGTTGATTTTGCAGATGGGAGAGTGGGTGCTACGAACAGCCTGTCAGCAAAATAAAGCATGGCAAGAGGCGGGGTATGAACCGATTCGAATGTCTGTCAATTTGTCGATACATCAATTTCAGCAAAAAGATTTTATTGAAAGCATTTTACGTATACTTGAAGAAACTGGACTTAAGGCTAACTTCCTTGAGTTAGAGGTAACAGAAAGTATTGCGATGTATGATATTGAACATGTAATTGAAAAGCTAGATGTATTAGATAAAGCCGGAATCCATGTATCGGTGGATGACTTTGGTACAGGGTACTCATCCTTAAATTATTTAAGACGTTTGCCTGTGCACACATTAAAAATTGACCAGTCTTTTGTACGGGATATTAATATAGACTGGGATGATACCGCAATTGTTAGTTCTATTATTACGTTAGCTCATACATTACGTATGAATGTAGTGGCGGAGGGAGTAGAGACAAAAGAGCAACTTGACTTTCTTAAAGAGCATGAGTGCGATCGGATTCAAGGTTATTTGGTTAGTCCACCTGTTCCTGCAGCGCAGTTTGAACAATTGTTAAAGAAAAACGTACAGGGAGTGACTGTTTAAGTCGCTCCCTGTTTGTCATCAGACAGAGCTGTACAGCTAAAAAGCCACTCCATCCTTAATCGTTTTCATAATAGCTTGATCGATACAGTCTTCCGTGGAAAGAGAAGGGTCTGTTTCCTGGATACGCTGTGCATGGCGGACTGCGATGTCGACGACTTTATCTTTTACTTTCCGTCCGGCAAATTCTTCAAAAGCGACCTGTACTTGTTTTTTAAAGGCTTTGTCCATATGTATGACTCCTTTTTATGAAGTAAAGTGAGTAGCTTGATTCATGTTCATATTCGGTATGATTGTGCCTGTTCCTTCTTTTCGATACTAATCATGACATGAAGGGCTGGTGGTCGATTGGTATATGGCTCTGTTCGTTTTACTAGTATCGACCAAGTCGGATATATAAATAGATTTATCTGTACCTTGAGAGGAGAGCCACTTATGAAACGCTTATGCATTATTCCATGCGGAGCTAAAAAAATTTGGGACAAGCACCCGGAAATCGGAGCGGTAGAAGCGAAGAATGCTTACATAAGTCCGTTCGGGAAAGCATGTCAAGCATATGCAACCCGTTTTTTTACGGACTGGGTATTCCTGTCTGCCAAATACGGCTTTCTCGGGCCGACTGATCGTATACCGCAAAACTATGATCTCGCGTTCGATCATAAAAGCCCAGATATTATCACGCTTGAATCCTTGCAGCAGCAGGTCGAGAAACAGGCGCTTCATCATTTTGATGACATTATTGTGCTCGGTGGAAAAAAGCATCGCCGTGTTGTCGAGCAGTTGTTTGAGAAGGAGAAGTTACAATATCCCCTTGAAGGATGCCAAGGCATCGGGTACATGCTACAGCGACTTCAGCATGCTGTGCAAGAGGGGCAGGAGATCGGTTTTTGAGTCCTAACTTTGTTTGGGAGGAGAGAAGAGAGGAGCAAGAGAACGTCTGTATGTTTGTTCCCTGGTGGAAGGAGAGTACTTGCCCACAACTCTTCCGTGCCCCTCCTCACATAGCTGCCCGTAAAATCTGTCCAAACAACCGCTGTATATCTGCCTGGTTCGGTACCGGAGTGTCTGGTGCGATCATGCGCTGTACGAGCTGCCCATATGTCCACGCGAGCAGCTGGCGGGAGACGGCTTCCGCATCGATCTCCACAGGAATTGCTTCATACTTTTGACCAATTCGGATCCATTCCGCCCCGGTGGCCAGTGATCGGTCATAAATCTGGCGCAACAGCAGAGCAACATCTGGGTTATCTTGCTGGCTGAGTAAGTATAAAAAAATGTTATTTACGACATGGTCACGATCAACAAACTGCGACAGCAGCCCAGCGGTAATAGCACCGAGCGGCCCATCTAATTCTCCCAGTTTCGCACGGGATACCGCCTCGTCAAATGCTTGCCCAATGCCTTGCATTTTCGTTACGAGCAGTAGACCGAACAGTTCATCTTTACTTTTTACATAATGATAGATAGCTCCTTTGGAAAGACCGGAGCGCTTCATGATTTCTTGCAGGGTTGTTTTTTTGCATCCTAATTCTTGAATTAGGGTCGTAGTTGTCGCAAGTAAGTGCTGAAATGTGGGGGTAGCTGGTATTTCAATCATTGTCTATCGTCCTTTCTATTCCGTAGTTATGTAAGTTTTATCGTACAATCCGACTAGCGGTTTGTCAAACCTATTTACAAACCGTCAGTCGGTATGGTAAAGTCGGTTTATGGATACATGTGGAAGGAGAGATTGTGATGAAAACAATGGGATTAATTGCGAGGGATTTTATTCCGCTTTTGCTAGCGCTGTTTGTACAGCCGCAAGAGATGGGATTATTGCTTGCGGCATTGACAGCGCTTGGTCTGTTGATGATGCAGATACGTACGAAAAAAGTGAAAACACTGTCTGCTGTTAATGCACTATTTTTTGCGCTGGCGGCAGTAGGTTCTTGGGTTATGCCTGATATTACGATACTTGAATACAGTCAGCTGGCTGTGTATACCATTCTTGCCTGCACAACGCTTATTTCTCTTGTAATCGGTGAGCTGTTTACGATGCAGTATGCGAAAGAGACAACACCGGAAGCGATATGGAAGCATCCACTGTTTTATCGGATTAACTGGATATTGACTGGCATGTGGGCGGGTGTATTTTCGCTAGGTGCCCTGTTTGCTGCCCTCACAACGTTTGGGATACTGGATCATACAATCGGGATTTTGCTGGCGAATGTTTGGTGTGTGCCTGGTTTTATTGCCAATGTGAAGCTGCCATCGTATATGCAGCGTCGTTATGCAGAAAGTATGCGCGGTACGAAACACCCTGAATTGGACTGGGAACCTGTCGTATCGTCTGAAGCTTCCGTACAGGCAGGACAGTATGATGTCATCATTGTCGGTTCGGGTATCGGCGGACTGACAGCAGGAGCCGAACTTGCGGCGGCAGGAGCGCGTGTGCTTGTGCTTGAGCAGCACATGCTGGCCGGTGGAGCCTGCACGACGTATACACGCAGAGGTGGATTCCGGCTGGAAGCGGGAGTTGAATCGGTGAGTGGACTAGACGAAGGGGGGCCGCTGCGGCATTTATTGGCCAGGCATGGACTACTCGATCGGATCGAATGGCTGAAAAATACGTATGAATTCCATGATGGGGGAGAGTGTACGATTATTCCAGAAACGTTTGACGCATGGCGTGATCGACTTGCTGAGCGATTCCCGGAGGAAAAAGAAAAGATACAGGCGCTGTTTGCTGAGCTTGCCGTTTGTTTTGCACAGATGCGCACGGTATTTGCCCCGGATCGTATTTCGCCTCGTATTCCGCATACGATTGAAGAAATGAACCGCTTTGCCGAACAAAATCCGAATTACTTGCGGTGGCAGGGTCGAACATGGAAAGAGCTGCTTAGTACGTATACGTCCAATCGGGCGATTCATCGGGAACTGTCGTTTTTAGCTGGGTATATCGGAGATGCGGGCGAAGAGACGAAAGCAGATGCAATGATTCCACTCATGGGCTATTTCATATACGGCGGATTCCGTCCACGCGGAGGTTCACAAGTATTGGCCGATGCGTTCGTGGCACGCATTCGTGAATGCGGTGGGGATGTACTTGTTTCAACGGATGTACAGAAGATTATCATTGAGAATAACCAGGTACAGGGTGTACAGACGAAAAAGCAAACGTATGATGCGCCAATCGTCATTTCGAACGCGGATCCACGCCTGACGTATGAAACACTTGTTGGATTGGAAAAGCTGCCTTCTGCGTATCAGGATGAAGTGCAGAAATTAATCCCGTCGATGTCGCTCTTTGTCTGGAGTGCAGCGTTAAGCAGGCCATTTAGCACGAAGAACCTCATTCATTACAAGCTCCCTGAACCGATTACGTTACCGGGAACGAATCAGACAATTACGGGGATAGGCATACACTCACCATCTGCATGTGACGCTTCGCTGGCGCCAGAAGGATGCGGGACATTAACGGTTAACATCATCACAGATGCGTCCGCTAGCCGCTATAAGGCAATGACTTTAGAGGAGTACAATGCGGTGAAGCAGGAGGTTGACCGCTTATGTCGGGCAGCGATATGCGAGATCGATCCGGCTATAGCGGATGCAATTGTATGGACAGAAGTGGCGACACCGAAAACGATGGCACGTTACTTGCGGACATATGAAGGATCAGTTTACAGCAGCCGTCGTTCCGATGGAAATGCGCCAGACTTCCCACATCATAAAGCCCCGGTGCAAGGACTGTATCTTGCAGGTGCTGGTGTTGGATACGGACCGGGCATTGAGGCGGTTGTTATTAGCGGCGGGGCTGTAGCGGAAGAGCTTGCACCGTATTTTGCGAATCGCTCGCATATCCACACGGCATAGAAAAGACGGCAGATTGCTGCCGCCTCATTTTTCATGTAGTAAGTATCGAAGCGTTCGAACGCTGATATTCAGCTGTTCGGACGCTTTTTTGCGATTGCCGAGCGTTTCGCGGAGTGCTTTTTTCACGAAGGCTTCCCCAACGATGCGCTCTAGCTCTTTCACGTGCGTAAGCACTTCCGGCAGGCTGACTGTACCGTCTTGATTCCAGGCAGTGAGAATCATCTGCTTCCATGTATCAAGCTCTCGTTCGAGCTGGGGTACAGGAGAGCTGACAGTCGGTAGAGAAAGAGAACGATCTGAGCGTGTAGCGGCTGCTTCAGCTACGGGAAGCAGTGCCTGTGGTAAGTACTCGGATGTTAGCACAAACGTATCGCCGTCCGCCAGCGCAAGTGCACGTTTTACAACATTCGCCAGCTCTCGGATGTTGCCAGGCCAGTCATATGCCTGCATAAGTGTTAGGGCATCGGCAGAGAATGAGAAATTTTTACCGTCATTCTGGTCGAGCAGATGGCGTGCAAGTAGCGGGATATCCGCTCGTCTCTCGCGCAGTGGTGGAATGGATAGCTTGACGACATCAAGCCGATACAGCAGGTCTTCCCGGAATGTACCGGTTGCGACTGCATGCGGCAGATTTACATGAGAGGCAGCGATAATCCGGGCATCGGTGCGCAGCGTATGTTCGCCACCGACTCGCAGAAACGATTTCGTCTCGAGTACCCGCAACAGCTTGACCTGGATAGCTGGGGTAGCATCGCCAATCTCATCAAGAAACAGCGTGCCCCGACTGGCGACTTCGAACAGTCCGCGCTTGAGCGATAAGGCACCGGTAAAGGAGCCTTTTTCGTGGCCAAATAATTCTGACTCAAGTAGTGTTTCAGTTAGAGCACCACAGTTGACCTCGATAAACGGCTCATCTCGTCTCATGCTGGCTAGATGGAGAAAGCGGGCGAGCACCTCTTTGCCGCATCCGGTTTCCCCTTCAATCAGCACGGTCACATTTTTGCGCGCGATTTTCCAGGCGAGTGAGACAAGTTCACTCATCGCATGGCTCGTGCCGATGACAAGCCCAGATTCCTTCGCAATCCGCAGTCGATCATCATGGCCGCCGAGCGGTTGTGGAACAAGTAGGCTGTCGATCAGTCGTTCTAGCTCGTCTATATCAGAAAATGGTTTTTCGATGTAATCATCTGCTCCCAGGCGAATCGCTTCCAGTGCCGATTTAACGGTACTGTAACCGGTCATCAGTACAACGCGGCAGGCGGGATGAGTCTTTTTAAGTAAACGTAAAATATCCAATCCGGTTCCATCCGGCAGCTTCAGATCGAGTAGGGCTGCATCGTATGTGCCAGCCTGAATCAAGCGATTCGCTTCGGCAGCGTTGCTCGCAACAGTCAAATGAATCGGTTTATTCCGGAGCAGATAAGCAAAAAAATTCCGGACTTCCTGCTCATCATCAACAATCAGTAATTGACTCATACGTCTCCCCCTTCTCCATCGATAGCGGGGCGGCAGGCAGCAGCAGGGTAAAGCGGCTGCCTGCGCCCGGGTTGCTTGTCACTTCAATCCTCCCGTTATGCGCACGGGCAATGCCAAGGCTGACTGATAGCCCGAGTCCGGTTCCCCGGCGTGCTTCTTTCGTTGTAAAAAAGGGATGGAAAATTTCCTCTAACCGATCCGGTGCGATACCGCAGCCTGTATCTTCGATATGAAGACAGACAATAGTCTGTCCGTCGTGTTGTACAGCTTCGGTGCGCAGCACGATGCGTCGTATGCTGTCGATAGTGTCAAACACTGCATCTTTGGCATTAAGCAGTAGGTTCAGTACGATTTGTTCGATCTGTTGCAGGCTGCCTTCAAAAAGTGGCAGGTCGTCTGCGAGATTGATATGCAGCTCGATGTCGCTTTGTTCAATCTGGTAGCGAATCAGACTTAGTACTTGTTCAACCGCTTCGTTTAAGGAGCATGGTTCGAATGTGTATGCATCCTGACGAGAGAATGTGAGCAGGTTTTGAATGATGTTCTGGCATCGCTTGCCACATTCGAGAATGTCGTGCAGAAGTTTCCCTTCCGGTGTATCGGTCGCGAATTCACGCAGTAAAAGCTGCGTGTTGCCAAGAATGGCAGTGAGCGGGTTGTTTAATTCATGCGCCACGCCAGCGGCCATCTCTCCGATGGCGGCTAGTTTACCGGACTGGATGAGCTGGGCTTCGATATGAACTTTCTTCGTAACATCTTTCATATAAAGAATCGCACCGTACATCTGCCCGGTGTCATCGAGAACCGGATAAGCGAAAGCATCACACAGCCGCCCGCCCGAAAATGTCATTCGCGCATATGCGGTATGTTCAGTTGCAAAACATTCTGTAACTGGGCATGGATCTGTATGTAGCGCCTCGAACAGTTCGGTGCATGTACGACCCTGTATCTGGTCAGTATGCATCGCGAAGAAAGCGGTTACAGCTGGGTTGAAGCGGGTGATACGCTGGGAACTATCGAAATAGAACAGCATATCTGTGACGGCGCTGAACGTATTTTCCCAGTCATTTTTACTGCGCAGCACCTCATTATACAGGCGGGAATTCTCGATACAGACTGCGAGCTGGTCCGCGAGCTGCTGCAGAAAAGCAAGATCAGCCCCTGTATAGGAAGCAGCAGATGTACTGCAGAGGCTAAGTACACCGAGCGGGCGGTGACGACTGATAAGCGGCAGCAGAAACATTTGGGTCATGCCAAGTTGCTGTAGCATGTCATCTTCGATGTAAACCGAAGGACTGGCGATATGATACAGCACCGTTTCCCGGCGGCGTAATGCATCTGTATAGAGAGAACGGTCCGGGTCAAGCACGGTTCCTGGTGTTAGTACCGCCAGTTCGGGCGGATAACAGCCGTTTACGACAAGGGAGTTGTTTTCAACCGTACACAGAGAGAGATGGTCAAATGGAAACATCTGTCGCAGGCGGTGTAAGACATGCTGCAGCATATCGTCAAACGGCATGTCGATGTTGAAGCTTTTGACGACTTGATTAATCAGATCGAGCTGCATATTTTGCTTTTCGATTTTGCGGACATTTTTTTTCAATTCATGGTAGTAGTTACGTTTGGAAGATTTGACGCCGGTCAGGCGCTGGATCATGTCTTCTTTTTCTTGCATGGCGCGCAGCTCCTTTTCTATACAAACGTGCAACTAGAGTGCCCGATAAAATAGCGCTTCTAAATCTCGAACTGACATATCGCGTGGGTTTGTAATGAGACAGGCATCTTCTCGGGCGGCCCGACTTAACTCTGGAATGCGTGCATCATCGAGACCGATATCTGAGAGACGTGCCGGAATATCGATATCGGTGGCCAGCATTCGAACATGATGAATTGCTCGCTTGCCCGCTTCCGCTACTGTCATGCCGCTTACATTCTGACCCATCAGTTCAGCGATATGCATGAATTTCTCGGGGGCAGCGAGATAATTGTATTCCATTACATACGGGAGTAAAATCGCATTTAGCTTGCCATGTGGCAGGTCGAGGCAGCCACCAATTGCATGGGACATGGCGTGTACCGCACCGAGAATCGCGTTCGAGAACGCCAGACCTGCTTGCAGACTTGCCATTGCCATCGCTGTTTTGGCTTCTTCATTCGTTCGGGATGCTGTAGAAGCACGCAGATGTTTGGAGACGAGTGAGATCGCATTTTTAGCTTGCACGTCAGTCAGGGGGGTAGCCGCGACACTGACGAATGCTTCAATACCGTGCGTGAGTACATCCATGCCGGTCTCAGCTGTCAGTTCTGTATCTTTAGTTGCGAGTGTGCGCGGATCGATGATAGCGATATCCGGAACAAGTGATTTTGAGATGATTGTCATTTTGACCTGACGGGTTGAGTCCACAATTACGGAGAACTGGGAAACTTCCGAGCCAGAACCGGCGGTTGTTGCAATCATGACCATAGGAGGAAGCGGTGTGTGAATGTTATCGATGCCTTCATAATCATGAATAACGCCTTCATTCGTTGCAAGAATCGCGATCGCTTTGGCGGCATCAATCGCGCTGCCGCCTCCTACACCAATGACAGCATCACAATCGGTTTGCCTGTAGTGGAGAGCACCTGCCGTGACTTCATAATCTTTTGGATTCGATGTGATGGAATAGAACAGTTCGTACTCAAGTCCGCTGTTTCGACAAAAAGTAATGATATGCTCGACCCAGCCCGCTTCCAGCACACCTGCATCACTCACAATAAGCGCTTTGCGGGCTCCTAGTCTCCGGCAGCTTTCGCCTGCTTGTTCAAGTCCTCCGATGCCGAAAATAATCTCTGGCGCGACGAATTTTGAGATGTTCATCATGAACCTCCATACAGACGGCATAATGTGCCGAATTTTCGGCTAAATGTGCCGATAATTTGGTTGTTGGCTACGTACGAATACGAGAATTATGTAGAGAGAAGGCAGTAAAATAAGTGATTCGGAATAGTTAAATAATTTGGCATGTGGATTGCAGTAAGAAAATACTGAACGTATGGTGTACTAGCTTTAGTGTACCTGCGTACATAGCAAAAAGAAAGCGCTTTATTATTGATTGCGAAAAGGAGAGGGTACGATGGCGGAGCAAGTATTCGGGTTTTACATGCCGGCAGTGAATCTGATGGGGATTGGAGCAGCAAGAGAAATTGGGGGGCGCATGAAGTCATACGGCAAGAAGAAAGCGTTGATCGTAACAGATGCTGGTCTGCACCAGTTTGGTGTGGCGGATCAGATCGCAGCATATGTCGAGGAAGCAGGTCTGTCAGCCGCAATCTTCCCGGGTGCGGAGCCGAATCCAACCGATCATAATGTAGAAGCGGGACTTGCTGTATACGAGCAGGAACAGTGTGACTGTATCATCTCACTTGGCGGAGGCAGCTCGCATGACTGTGCCAAAGGAATTGGACTAGTAGCAGCGAATGGGGGACGTATTCATGATTATGAAGGTGTCGATCGCTCGGACAAACCGATGGTGACATTGCTTGCGATTAATACAACATCCGGTACGGCGAGTGAGATGACACGCTTCTGTATCATTACGGATTCCTCCCGTCATGTGAAGATGGCCATTGTTGATAAGCATGTAACCCCGACT
Organism: Aneurinibacillus uraniidurans; assembly: GCF_028471905.1. Taxonomy (NCBI): domain Bacteria; kingdom Bacillati; phylum Bacillota; class Bacilli; order Caryophanales; family Paenibacillaceae; genus Aneurinibacillus; species Aneurinibacillus uraniidurans. Next base: position 1,648,082 of record NZ_CP116902.1, read on the forward strand.
GTGTCGATTAACGATCCGCTTCTGACCGTAAAGAAACCGGCTGGCCTGACTGCAGCAACTGGCATGGACGCGCTGACACATGCTGTTGAAGCGTATGTCTCCACAGGAGCAACTCCGATTACGGATGCCTGTGCGCTGCAGGCTATTCGCCTGATTAGTCGCAACTTGCGTCAAGCAGTGGCGAATGGGGAGGACCTGGTGGCACGGGAGAATATGTCCTACGCCCAATTCCTTGCTGGCATGGCGTTCAACAACGCGTCACTCGGCTATGTGCATGCGATCGCCCATCAATTTGGCGGTATTTACAATCTGCCGCACGGTGTATGTAACGCGATTCTGCTCCCGCACGTTGAGCGCTTCAACCTGATCGCGAAAGCGGATCGCTTTGCCGATATTGCAGAAGCACTCGGTGAAAACATTGAAGGACTGCCGCTTCGTGAAGCAGCGGAAAAAGCGCTCGACGCCATCGTCGCCCTCTCCGCAGATGTCGGCATCCCATCTGGATTCCGTGAACTCGGTGCGAAGGAAGAAGATATCGAGCTTCTCGCTGTAAATGCAATGAACGATGCATGCGCGCTGACCAACCCGCGTAAGGCATCGCTCGAAGAAATCAAAGATATCATTCGTGCTGCGTACTAGGAGGATCAAGATGAAGAGAGACGACAGCTTGTACAAGCGCTCCTACTTTTCTAACATTGTACAGATGGGCGAGCTTGTTCCAGATGCATTTCGTAGTTTTATGGCTTTTGACCGAGCAGCGTTGGCACCAGGAAGACTGTCTGCCAAAACAAAAGAGTTGATTGCGATTGCGATTGCACATATTACGGGCTGCCCATATTGCATTGAAGTACATGTGGAAGGTGGGCGCGAGAAGGGCGTAACGAAGGAAGAAATGGGCGAAGCCATTGTTGTTGCTACTGCTTTGAAAGCGGGCGCTGCCCTGGCTCACGGTGTTAACGCTTTGAATGCGTATGAAGGGAACGGGGATGACGAGCTGTACCGCAGTTCTTATTTCAAACGTCTTGCTGAATTCGACATCATTGCTCCAGATGGGTTTACTGCATTTGTAGCATTTGACAAAGCAGCACTGGATGCAGGTGTTATCGGACGACGGGAGAAGGAGTTAATTGCGGTAGCATGTGCACATGCTACCGGCTGTCCATACTGCATTGAGTTACACACTAAAGCAGCTAAGCGAGAAGGCATTGATGCGGCGGAGCTTGCAGAAGCGATCATGGTTGCAGCCGCACTAAAAGCGGGGGCAGCACTGGCACATAGTGTCAATGCGCTCCGAGTCTAGTAGAAGGAAAAAGGTCCGGGAAGTTTTCCGGACCTTTTTTTCATGCGACCCGGAAGTTATAGAAAGAAACGTCCATATTTTTTCGTTCGCTGTCATACATATAAGGATTCACAATCTAGCAAACGAGAAAGGATGGGTACAGCATGGTGGAAGAAGGACTGAAAAGCTTTTTCTTATTCTTGTCACAAAGCCGGATGCTGAACCGGGTCGCGAAAAAGTGGGGCTTACGTTTTGGAGCAAGTCGCTTCGTCGCCGGGAAAACGATTGCGGAAGCGGTAGCTAAAGTGAAGCAATTAAATGAAGCCGGACTCATCTGTACACTTGATCACCTTGGTGAATTCGTTACAAGCCGCACTGAAGCAGAAGAGGCGACCGATTATTGCATCAAGACGATTGAGGCGATTACAAAAGCTGGTGTGGTAAGTAACTTGTCGTTAAAACTCACACAGCTCGGGCTTGATCTCGATGAATCCCTTTGTGAGGCGAATATGCGCCGTATTCTACATGCGGCCAGGCGGCATCGTAACTTTGTTCGGATCGATATGGAAGATTACAGTCGCTGCCAGAAAACACTGGATTTGCTTGGCAAACTACGGCGGGACTACTCGAATGTAGGAACGGTTATTCAGGCATACTTATATCGTTCCGAGCAAGACGTAGCAAACTTACGGGGCGCTCCGCTTCGACTTGTGAAAGGGGCGTATAAAGAATCGCCTGACGTGGCCTATCCGCAAAAAACAGAGGTGGACCGTAATTTCAAACGTCTAATCGAAGCACATCTGCAAAGCGGAGCATACACGGCGATTGCAACGCACGATGATGCGATTATTGCGTTTGTGAAGCAGTTTGTCGCGGAGAAAAACATTACACATGACCGTTTCGAGTTTCAGATGTTATATGGCATTCGTACGGATACACAGCGGGCGCTTGCAGCGGAAGGATACACGATGCGTGTATATGTTCCATATGGGCGTGATTGGTATGGGTATTTTATGCGCCGGCTTGCTGAACGTCCAGCGAATGTTGCGTTTGTCGTAAAAGGAATGTTTTCGCGCTGAAAGGCAGACAAAAGGCAGCCGATCTACCAGGCTGCCTTTTTATGTGCGTATGTATGTGGTGGATTAATTCGGATCATTCTCTAGGCGGCGGGTTAGTTCGTGGAGCAAATCTACAACGGTAATAATTCCGACGAGCTTGTCCCCATCGATAACAGGAAGCGCATTGATTTTGTGACGTCGCAGTGTCTGGATGGCCTCTGCCACGCTTGTATCCGGTGAGGTCGTAATCAGCTTCCGCGTCATGACCCACTCAATCGGCGTTTCTTTCAAAATAGTAGGAGAATTCAGCGCACCAATCATGTCGCGGTACACAATAATTCCGACTGGCTTACTATTCTCAACAACAAGCAGGCGGCGGATATTTTTTTCTTGCATAATTTTTTCCGCTTCCTGAATCGGCGTGGATGGAGAGATGGTAATAACATCCCGAGTCATTAATTGTTCAACTATCATGGAATGATGCACACTCGCTTTCGTAGAATGACGTACATGAAATACTATGATCATGGGCATTATATCATACAATGGCAGGGTCTGCCATACAATATGGCACGCTTATACGAGATGAATGACGAATCTGTCCTCATTAAAATGTGTAATTTCGAGGTATTCTTGCGAAATGCATATAGGTGATATAGGATATTATATCTACTAAACGATGCTTATCTAGTTGAAATTATTCGATTCATCGCTTATAGTGAGAAGAAAGATATAGAAGCGGACGATATGAAATAAGTTATCTTGTATCATTTGTAATTTTTTTCATAGTACAATACGTATGACCTGATGCCGCTCTTTGTCTATTTATACAGCTTGTGTAAACATTGTAGCACGTCCTGTGAGAAGAGGTGTATGCACGTGCAAATAGAACACCGAGACTCTTTATATAGCAAAAATATAGATTCAGTCAGACGGGAAGATACCGGAGATGTGATTCCGGAGAGCCCGGATGAGCAGAAAGGAATCAGTAGCTCTGTGTTCAATCTCCTGTTCAAGGATTTAGTAGAGTCGGAAAAAATTAAACGCTATATGGATGACCTTCAGCATTCTGTCTATGCAGAAGGTGTGACACAAGCTGAGTTTAGCGCGTGTATGTCTGAGCTGACGGATCGTTATATAGTGAAAGGCATGAGTCGGAAGGATAAGGCAAGCGTTATTCGTTACATTAGCGCCTGTGCCAAAATTGAAAGCCATGTAAAAGCTAATTTGTGTGCGATACAGCAGACAGCCGCTGGAGAAGTGGTAACGGAAGATCATGCGCTCGTATATACGTATTATGAAACACAGAAAATGGTGAACGAGTGGGGAAGGGTGTATGCCGGTATACATCGTCTTCCAACAGAATGGACCGTAACTCCTGACCTTACGTGGGGACTCTGGCATGAATCAGAGTCAGAATGATTATGGAAGATGCGGCACCAAAAAAGGCGGAGATTCTTGCAGTAAGCGAGAATCTCCGCCTTTCCTTTTAGTGATCGCCGTGATTTCCTTTAGAAGGGTTCGTAATCACAAATCCTTCTTCCGGTAAATACAGATAGTCAATTTTCACACCGTCGAGTGCGTCTACGTTTTTATCGAGCAGCACATCAATTTCTTTATCCGTATGAACGATCTCATCGTTCTCGCTTGGTGTATCAAGATCTAAGCCGTAATGGACGTGATCGTCGTGTGCATGAGTGACAAGTACACGAAGCATTTGGCCTTGCGAATCTTCTTCGGCCAAAATTTCTTTAATCTTTTTAGCTGCATTGCGTGTGATTTTACATTTCATATAGATAGTCTCCTTTATTTGCAACGATTCGTAATAGCACTCTGTCATTATACGCCACTTTGTTTGGCATTTAAACGAAATTACGAAAAAAAAGAGCTTCCGTATGTGGAAGCCGATTGAAAGAGGTGTGCCCGTATTCCGGTGAGGAGGATAGGACAGGACTATGCTTGACTCTTATACTACCAGTTGATTGCAAATCCTGTATGTTCCTGTTGTAAAGATTATATGAAGAAACGTGGTGTTTCTTACACAAAATCAGTATGATAGAAGCAGATACGTAAAATTGCAAAGGAGATGGATTAGATGATTGAAAAACAAATCGCAGCGCTTCTGCCACAACTGCGCGAGAAGAAACCGCTCGTGCATAACATTACAAATGAAGTGGTGACTAACTTTACCGCTAACGGTTTGCTTGCGCTTGGAGCATCTCCTGTAATGGCATATGCACCGGAAGAAGTTGCGGATATGGCGAAAATCGCTGGTGCTCTCGTATTGAACATGGGTACTCTGACAACGGATATGATTGCTTCCATGATTATGGCGGGAAGATCTGCAAACGAGCACGGTGTTCCGATTATATTCGATCCGGTTGGTGCCGGGGCGACCCCGTTCCGTACGGATATGGCACGACGCATTGTTGAGGAACTGGAGCTGGCTGTGATTCGCGGGAATGCAGCCGAGATCGCTAATGTAGTCGGAGATTCCTGGCAGATCAAAGGTGTGGATGCTGGAGAAGCAGGCGGTGATACAGTTGAACTGGCACGCCGGGCAGCTAAAAAGTTAGGAACGGTTGTCGTTATTACCGGTGAAACGGACATTGTGACAGATGGAGAGACGACATACGCCATCCATAACGGGGATGAGATGTTAACGCGTATTACCGGAACAGGATGCTTGCTGACATCTGTAGTCGGTGCCTATGCGGCTATTGAAAAAGATTATGTTCTTGCCGCGACAGCAGCAGTGGCAAGCTATGGGGTAGCAGCAGAAATTGCCCGCGAGATTGTCAATGCGCCAGGTTCTTATCAGATCGCGCTGCTTGATACATTGTACAGTGTAGAGGAAGACCAGATTGCGGTAATTGCCCGCATTGAGCAGATGTAGGGGGATCATATGACGGTACAAGATTGGAACAAGCGACTCGGTGTCTATCTTGTCATGGGCATTGGGGATGTAAACGGGCAAAGTGCGCTTGCAATCGCTCGTGCTGCGATTGCAGGCGGAGTCGATGTCATTCAGTTGCGCGAGAAAAAAGCGCCCTTGGGCGACATAATAGAAACCGGACGGAAGTTGCGTGAGCTGTGCCGGGACCACGGGGTGCTTTTCATCGTGAATGACCGTGTTGATGTGGCGCTTCTGCTCGAAGCGGATGGTGTACATGTGGGGCAGGATGACCTTCCCGCAGATGAAACGCGCCGCCTTGTGGGGAGCGATATGTTTATCGGTGTATCGGCTTCTTCGATGGAGGAAGCACAGCGTGCGCTTGAACTAGGTGCTGATTATCTTGGAGTCGGTGCCATTTATGCCACAAACAGCAAGTCAGATGCGGGTGCGCCGGTTACACCGCAGCTCATTGCTGACATTCGTGCGATCACATCGGTGCCGCTTGTCGGCATCGGTGGGATTACTGCGGGTAACTGCGCAGAAGTCATGGAACATGGAGCAGATGGCGTAGCGGTCATCTCGGCAATTGTGGGGGCATCTGATCCACAAGCGGCAGCCGCCGAGCTAAAGCGCCGGATTGCGGCGCACATATAAGCATGTATACAGAGCGGGAGAGCTTACGATGGGCACCTCCCGCTTTTTATTTTTTGCGAACGAATATTCTTATCTATTGCTTTTCATGTCGAAAACCAGTACATTGTATGAAAGAAACAGGAGGGGAAGCAAAGTGAGTCGTCAACCAATTCAAGCGACGATCGAGCCTGCATACAGCGAAGATGATATTCGCGTACTGAAAGGGCTGACAGCTGTACGCGTCCGTCCCGGCATGTATATTGGCTCGACCGGAAGCCGTGGACTGCACCATCTGATCTGGGAGATCATCGATAATTCGAAAGACGAGGTGCTCGCAGGGTACTGCGATACGATTACCGTAACGATTCATAAAGATAAAAGCATCAGCATTGAAGACAACGGGCGCGGCATTCCGACCGGGATGAACAAGGATGAAGGGATTCCGACACCAACCGTTGTCTTTACTGTCCTTCATGCCGGTGGGAAGTTCGGCGGCGGAGATGGATATAAGAAATCCGGCGGCCTGCACGGGGTAGGCGCAAGTGTTGTGAATGCGCTCTCGGAATGGCTAGAAGTTGAAATTTACCGGGATGGTAACGTGTACCGTCAACGGTTTGAATATGTGGAAGAGGCAGACGGACAATTTACGGCCGGGCATCCGGTGACAGGTCTTGAGATTGTCGGACAGACACGCAAAACCGGTACGAAAGTTACGTTTATGCCGGATGCACGCATTTTCAGCGATACGAATGTGCAGTACAGCGTATTGCGGGAACGTCTGCGCGATAATGCGTTTCTGCTCAAGGGAGTCACGATTCACCTGCGCGATCAGCGCCCGGGTGCGCCAGAGCCAGAAGTGTTCAAGTTTGAAGAAGGTATTAAAGCGTTTGTCGAGTTTTTAAACGATGGTAAAAACACGCTGCATGACATTGTGTATTTTGAAGGCGAGCGGGACAATGTAGAGATGGAGCTTGCATTCCAATACAACGACAACACAACGGAGAATATGCTGTCGTACGTCAATACGATTCCAACGATTGACGAAGGTACACACGTATCCGGGTTCCGCAATGCGTTTACGAAAGTATGCAATGAGTACGCACGTAAAAACAATATGCTCAAGAAGAACGACAAAAACCTGACCGGAAACGATTATCGGGAAGGCTTGATGGCGGTCTTAAGCATCCGCATGGATGATCCGCAGTTTGAGAGCCAGACGAAAGACAAGCTGGGCAGTGAAGAAGCACGCTCGGCTGTAGAAGGCATCGTCGCGGAGAAAATGAGCTTTTTCCTTGAGGAAAATCCGGCAGTTGCCAAGCAGATCATCGAGCGGGCGATTGAATCGCGCCGCATTAAAGACGAGATCAAGAAGGCAGCAGAAGCGCTGCGCAATCCGAACAAGAAAGGCAAAAAGAAAGGCAAGCGTACAATTAGCGATAAGTACACCCCGCCAAGTAAAAAAGACGCTAGCCGTAACGAGCTGTTCATCGTCGAAGGGGATTCGGCAGGTGGGTCTGCGATTAACGGACGTGATCGCAACTTCCAGGCCGTGTTAAGCTTGCGCGGTAAGCCGATTAATGTTGAGAAGAAAAAGATTTACGAAGTAATTGGACCGAATGGCAACGAAGAGATTAATACGATTGTAGAAGTGATTGGCACGGGCATCGGTGATGATTTTAACGCTAACAACTGTACGTTCGACAAGATTATCATTATGACCGATGCGGATTATGACGGCGCACACATTCAAATTTTGCTGTTGACGCTGTTTTATCGCTATTTCTCCGAGCTGATTAAGCGCGGCAAAGTATTCATTGCCCAGCCGCCGCTGTATAAAGTGTACAAGCAGGCGAAGAAAGGGCAGGAAATCATTTATGCGTGGACGGAGCAAGAACGGGAAGAAGCGCAGAAGAAGCTTGGCCGTCAATCTGAAATTCAGCGCTATAAAGGACTAGGCGAGATGAATGCCGAACAGTTATGGGATACGACGATGAATCCGCAGACACGCAAGCTCATTCGCGTTGATCTCGAAGATATGGCGGAAGCGGAACGTACGGTAACCGTACTGATGGGGGATAAGGTACCGCCGCGCCGCGAATGGATTGAAAATACGGTGAAATTTGTGATGGAGGAGGAGTAACAGGCTAATGGGACTGCCTCATGAACAATATTTACAGATGAGTGTGCGGGACGTATATCGTTCCCGCTTTAGCGACTATGCTCGCTATATCATTCTCTCTCGCGCCATCCCGGATGTGCGCGATGGACTAAAGCCTGTACAGCGCCGCGTGCTGTACTCGATGTATAAAGAGAAAAATACGCCAGACCGTACATACCGCAAGTCGGCGAAAACGGTCGGGGATGTTATGGGTAACTACCACCCACACGGGGATTCGTCGATTTATGAGACGATGGTAAACCTCGTGCAATCGCACAAAATGCGTGAGCCGCTTATTGACGGTCATGGACACTGGGGAACCGTAGATGGAGACTCGGCGGCGGCGATGCGTTATACCGAGGCACGTTTGATGCCGATCGCACTGGAAATGGTGCGCGATATGGAGAAAGATACAGTCGAGTTCATCCCGAACTATGACAATACAACGAAAGAGCCTGTTGTACTTCCGGCGCGTTTTCCGAATCTGCTCGTCAATGGTGTAACCGGGATTTCGATCGGGTTTGCGACCGAGATTCCGACGCACAACTTGCGCGAAGTCATCGATGGTACGATTGCGCTCTTGAATAAACCAGATATGACGCTTGATGAACTGATGGCGTACATTCCAGGACCGGATCTGCCGGGTGGCGGTATCATTCAGGGCAAGGACGAGATTCGGAAAGCGTACGAGACCGGGAGTGGTCGCATTATCATCCGCTCCAAAACACATGTAGAAGCAGGCAAGCAAGGACGTCAGCTGCTCGTCATCGACGAGATTCCCTATACTGTGAAGAAAAAAGCACTTGTCACGCAAATCGAAGAAGAAATTCTTGAGAAAAACGTCGATGGCTTACTCGAAGTGCGCGATGAGACGGACCGGGAAGGAATGCGTATCGTACTCGAAGTGCGTAAAGATGCAGCGCTTGATGGAATTCTAAACTATTTGTTCAAAAAAACAGATTTGCAGATCTCCTATAGCTTTAACATGCTTGTGATCGCAGATGAGCGCCCGCAGCAGCTTGGTTTGAAAGGCATTCTTAGCGCGTACATTGCGCATCAAAAAGATGTCGTCACCCGCCGCACAACGTATGATCTCGAACGGGCGGAGAAGCGATTGCATATCGTAGATGGCATCATCCGGGCGATTTCGATTTTGCGTCAGGTTATTGATACCATCATGGAAGCGGAAGGCCGCGAAGATGCCCGCAATCGCCTGATGGCAAGCTTCGACTTTACATACGAACAGGCCGAAGCAATTCTTGATATTCGCCTGCATCAGCTCACGCGCCTTGACATTGTCAAATATGAGAAAGAAAAAGCAGAGCTGGAGAAAAATATTACGGTATACCGAGGCATTCTGGATAGCCCGAAAAAGCTGAACAGCGTGCTGGAAAAAGAGTTGACTGCTGTTCGCAAACAGTACGGCAGTGATCGCCGTACGCAATTAGAAGACGAGATTGCTAGCATTGAAGTCGATATCTCGATTACAGTGCCATCCGAAGACGTAATTGTGACCATTACGGAAGACGCGTACATTAAGCGTTCCTCGCTTCGTTCTTTCAATAGTTCGGGAGCCTCGCTTGAGACGACCGGGATGAAGGAAGGCGACACGGTCCGGTATGCGTTCCGTACGAATACGATTCACCAGCTTGTGTTATTTACGAGCGATGGCAATTTCTATTCCTTGCCGGTGCATGAGATTCCGGATGGACGCTGGAAAGACGTAGGGACAAGTTTGGTGAATGTGTTTGCGTTTGGCAAGGAACAAAAAATTGTTAGTGCATTTACGGTAGAGTCACTCGAATCAATCAAAGAAGAAACATTTGCGTTTGTGATGGAAAGTGGCATGGTGAAGCGCACCAAAATCGACGAGTACAATACGAACCAGAAGCGGCGTGGTCTTGTCGCCGTGAAGGTCAAAGAGGATGATCGGGTACAAGCGGTACATGTATGCAAGGAAGTTCAGGAGCTGTTGCTTGTCTCTTCCGATGGCATGGCGATTCGCTTCCCGGCTTCGGACGTGCCGATTACCGGACGGAATACAGCAGGAGTACGTGGCATGAAAGGCGAAGATGGGGAGAAGGTGATTGCCTCGTTTGTGCTGCAACCAGATGATGATCGCATTCTACAAATTATCACCAAGGAAGGTATCGTAAAGCGAACCATCGCAGCCGGATTCAGTGTGCAGGGCCGGGGTGGCAAGGGTCTGCTCATTATTCGTCGCCGCAAAGTACAGCCGCATGAGATAAAAGTAGCATTGCTCGAATCATCACAGATGTCCGGTTTGCTCGCGCATACAAATGCCGGGCGGACGGTAGCGATAGACTGGGAAGAGTATGCGCATAAGCTGTCAGTAAATGATCAAGGCTCTATCGGTCGCGGGCTTGTACCGCTTGAAGATGGGGAGGAGATTGGAAGTATTCGCTTACTGGCTCGTTTGAGTGAAGCAGATCAAGAGAATCTTCAAACATAAGCAGGAGACGAGTATCTTTTTGTCGAAAAGGGAATACTACTAAAGAAAATGGGCGTATAATATGCCCTGCAAAATTCTTTATTATTTGGTTTTTTTGATGTATAGTAAACGTATAGTATTTTATTTTTTTAGGGGGAACATTTTTTGAGTAACATCGCTGTCGGCAATATTCTAGAAGGTACCGTAGTAGGAGTTCAATCTTTTGGCGCTTTCGTTAATATCGGAGAGAATAAGCAGGGGCTTGTTCACATTTCTCAGATCGCCTCTTCCTATGTTGAGGATATTAATCAATTCGTCAAAGTAGGCGACAAAGTTACGGTGAAAGTACTGGAGATCAAAGATGACGGTAAGATTTCTCTCACCATGCGTATTCATGAGGAGAAGAAAGAAGAACGTCGCCCCTACAAAAAACGCGATGACCGCGGTAATCAGGGCGGGCGCGGTGGTGTTGGCGCCAAGGAAGACTTTGAATCCATGATGAAAAAATGGATGAAGACAAGCGAAGATAAAATGGGCGATCTGGGCAAGCGCGAGAAGCGCCGCTAAGATTAGCGCATCCAGTAACCATGGTTATGAAACCACTCCAAGTCTATCTCGGAGTGGTTTTCTATGCATATACATACATAAGGAGGCACGAACATGAGCTTGTATCATGTACTGGGAGCAAAACAATTTACTCGTCCGATGTTAGATCAGATTTTTGAAGTAACCGAAGAGATGGAGCGCATTGTCGCAGAGGGCGGCAGTGATACATATCGTAATAAAGTGATGACTACGCTGTTTTTTGAACCGAGTACGCGGACACGTCTATCATTTGAATCGGCAATGTCCCGCCTTGGCGGTAAAGTGATCGGCACCGAGAATGCTGCACAGTTCTCCTCTACCATTAAAGGAGAGACACTGGAAGATACGATTCGTGTCGTATCCGCTTATAGTGACGTTATCGTTATTCGTCATACTGACATTGGGGCAGCGGAACGTGCGGCGGCTGTTTCAACGGTTCCAGTACTAAATGCTGGAGATGGTGCAGGCGAGCACCCGACCCAATCACTTCTTGACCTGTATACAATCAAAAAAGAAATCGGCCGTCTGGATGATTTACACATCGTGATGATTGGCGACCTGGCTAACGGTCGGACGGTACATTCTTTATCCTATATGCTTGCGAACTACAAAAATATTCGCATCTCCTTTACTGCACCAGAGAACGTGCAAATTCCAAACTATGTGAAGAAATATCTCGATGAGAAGGGAATTGCCTACGAGGAAGAATACGATCTGGAAAAAGTAGCCCGCACAGCGGATGTGCTGTACCAGACGCGTATTCAGAAGGAGCGCTTCACTTCTTTGTCAGAGTATGAAAAAGCATGCGGTCAGTATATCATTGACAGTGAACTGTTGAAAGTGATGAAACAAGACAGCATCATCCTTCATCCACTGCCACGTGCAGGCGAGATCGCAGTTGAGGTTGACGAAGACCCACGTGCTGCGTATTTCCGTCAAGCGCAGAACGGATTGTTTGTGCGTATGGCCTTGTTAGATCAAGCGTTTCGAGCAAAGTAGATCGATGGAAAAACCCGGCCCCTCCTCTTAGGGGGCCGGGTTTTGTTTTGGAAGTGGCGAGATGCGCACCATTATAGAAACAAATTGTGGTGAGAACCCCTTATATAGTAAGGGGTTTTTCTGTGTGTACAGGTACTTCATTACTGGACCATGGCTGTAATTCAACCAGCATAAATTTATTTTGTCGATGTTGGGTAATATATACATAGGAGAGATATTTTGCGGTTTGATTTGAAAATATCATGAGGTGTATAACTAAGTTAGTTAGTATTCACTAACTTGATTGAAGGAGTGATGTTACGATGGAATACTTACGAGATACCAAAGAAAAAATAATAAAGGAAGCTCGTAGGTTATTTGCAGAACGGGGATATAGCGCAACCACTACCGCGGAAATTGCTCGTCGTGTCGGAGTAACGGACGCTGCCCTTTATAAGCATTTTAAAGGGAAAAAAGATATTTTCCTGGCCTGTGTAACTCCTTCCGCCACTGTCCGATTGGATATGGATGCTGCGTTGTCTCCTGAACTGTTGAGGGATCTGATCCGAGAAAGAGTGGAATTGGTTCGAGGCAATCTGGAAAACTTCAATATTCTTTTTAGGGAATCACCGTACCATCCTGAGCTTGCCCGGATGTTTTGGAGTCAGCTCTATACACAAGGCAAATATATGGAAGATTTGCTGAACAAGTTTTCAAACAAAGACGTGTCCCCTGATCGGATTCTCATGTATGAGCTTGCGATTACGAGTGCGATTTGGTTCATTCTCAACTATGAAAAGTTACAGGAGGACGTCATTCCGAAGAAAGTACCATTCGAAAATATTGAGGAAAAAATAGCTGATTTTGTTTTATACGGTATGTTAGGGAATAAAGAACATCGCTGAACCGGTTTTGAAATCATCTTGAAGAGGAGTTTTATGTATGGAAAACTTCATTCCTATCCCACAACCGAAAACCTTTGGTCCGCTTGGAAACTTACCCTTACTAGACAAAGATTCGCCGACTTTATCCATGAGTAAAATTTTTGATGAGTACGGTCCGATTTTTCGATTCGAAGCTTTGGGCAATTCTAGCATCATGATTTGCGGTTCTGAATTAGTAGCCGATGTTTGTGACGAGTCACGCTTTGACAAGAATATTGGTCATCTACAAAATGTACGTACCTTTACCGGGGATGGGTTATTCACAGCTCAGACGGAAGAACCCAATTGGAAAAAAGCGCATAACATTCTTCTTCCTTCTTTTAGTCAACAAGCTATGAAAGGGTACCATTCCATGATGGTGGACATCGCCATGCAATTGGTTCAAAAATGGGCACGTCTAAATCCGGATGAGAGTATTGATGTACCGGATGATATGACGCGGCTTACGCTGGACACCATTGGTTTATGTGGATTTAACTATCGTTTCAATAGCTACTACAGAGAAACGCCAAATCCTTTTATTGTAAGCATGGTCCGTGCTCTGGATGAAGCGATGCATAAAGCTACGCGTCTGTCGATTCAAGACCAACTCATGGTGTTAACAAAACGTCAATTCGAACGCGACATTCAAAGTATGTATTCCTTAGTTGATAAAATTATTGCAGAACGTAAAGCAAGTGGAGAGCAAGGTGCAACCGATCTGCTCGCCCGTATGTTGAGTGCAAAAGATCCTGAGACAGGAGAACAACTTGATGATACAAATATTCGTTATCAAATCATCACATTTTTAATCGCTGGACATGAAACGACGAGCGGTTTATTATCCTTTGCGATGTACTATTTAGTAAAACATCCGGATGTATTAAAAAAAGCTTACGAAGAAGTAGATAACGTATTGACAGGTTCGGTTCCAACCTATGAACAAGTTTTGCAGCTTAAATACATTCGAATGATTTTACATGAATCGTTACGCTTATGGCCGACAGCCCCGTCATTTGCTCTTGATGCGAAGGAAGACACGACAATTGGAGGAAAATATCAGATCAAAAAGGGAGAACGTGTCGCTGTTAATCTGCTTAAACTTCATCGGGACAAGGGGGCATGGGGAGAGGACGCGGAACAATTCCGTCCTGAACGATTTGCAGATCCAGGTAAGGTCCCGAATCATGCCTATAAACCATTTGGGAATGGACAACGCGCTTGTATCGGAATGCAGTTCGCACTTCACGAGGCCACGTTAGTTCTCGGTATGATCCTGCAGCATTTTCAGTTGATTGATCATATGAACTATCAATTGAAAGTAAAGCAAACACTGACGCTGAAGCCAGACGACTTTACGATTCGTGTTCAAGTACGAGATAAAAAAATAACGAATGCATTCACGATCAAATCTGAAGAAGACGTTACCCATGTTTCCAATCAGGACAAGCAAGCGCAGAAAGTTTCCATCATCGGAGCGAATGATAAGCCGCTACTCGTTCTTTACGGCTCAAATATGGGAACCGCAGAACGGATTGCCAAAGAGCTTGCGGACATCGCTCGTTTACACGGCATACGGAGTGAGGTAGCCACACTTAATGATCGGTTAGGCAGTTTGCCAAAAGAAGGTGCTGTATTGATCATCACTTCTTCTTATAACGGGAAACCGCCGAGCAATGCACGACAGTTTGTGCAATGGCTGGAACAGGTTGCACCAGGTGAGCTTGAAGGGGTTCACTATGCGGTATTTGGTTGTGGGGACCACAACTGGGCTACTACGTATCAAGAGGTACCGAGATTCATCGACGATCAGCTCACCCAAAAAGGAGCAACAAGGTTTTCCCTGCGCGGAGAAGCTGATGCGAGTGGAGACTTCGAGAGACAACTCGAAGAATGGAAAAAACAAATGTGGACAGATGCGATAAAGGCGTTCGACTTAAAACTGAATGAAAATGCGGAGAAAGAACGGAGTACGCTCAACATTCAATTTGTCAGTGAATTGGCGGATGCTCCTCTCGCTGAATCGTACGAAGCGGTTCACGCAACGGTGATAGAAAATCGTGAACTTCAACAGCCTGGTAGCGAACGAAGCATACGACATATCGAGATCGAGTTGCCGGAAGGAGTCACGTATCAGGAAGGCGATCACCTTGGGGTTTTTCCAAGTAACAGTAAAGAAAATGTCGACCGTATTCTACGACGGTTTGGTTTGCATGGAACAGATCAAGTCATTTTAACAGCAAGCGGAGTCAGTGCATCCCATCTACCTTTAGATCGGCCTGTATTACTTTCTCAGCTTCTAAGCCATAGTGTAGAAGTACAGGAAGCTGCTTCTCGTGCTCAAATACGTGAAGCTGCCGCTTTTACCGCTTGTCCTCCGCATAAACGTGAATTAGAAGCTTTGTTAGAGGAGGGAGTGTACGAGGAACAAGTATTGCAGAAACGGATTTCGATGCTTGACCTTGTTGAAAAGTATGAAGCCTGTGAAATGCCGTTTGAGCGATTTATGGAGCTTTTACCTCCGCTAAAACCTAGATATTATTCGATATCAAGTTCTCCTCGGATGAATGCAAAACGTGCCAGCATTACGGTGGGCACAATTCGCAATCCGGCTTGGAGTGGACGAGGAGAATATCGGGGAGTGGCCTCGAATTACCTGGCGGATCGTAAGTCAGGCGAAGATATCGTGATGTTCGTTCGTACACCAGAATCCGGATTCCAACTTCCGGAGGATTCCGAAACGCCAATGATTATGGTCGGTCCGGGAACGGGTGTGGCACCGTTCATCGGTTTCCTTCAAGCACGAGCGGCACGAAAACAGGAAGGGAAAAAGCTAGGAGAAGCACACCTGTATTTTGGCTGCCATAATGAACAGGATTTTATATACCGCAAGGAGCTAGAGCGCTATGAACAGGAAGGAATCGTCACGGTTTTCACGGCTTTTTCCCGTAAAGAAGGGGAGCCAAAAACCTATGTTCAACATTTGATTCAGCAGAATGCGAAGAAAGTGATTGAGATGTTGGATCATGGAGGACGGTTATACGTATGTGGAGATGGCAATAAAATGGCTCCAGATGTGGAGAGGACGTTACAAAAAGCTTATCAGTCTGTCCATGGAGTAGGGGAAAAAGAAGCAGAAAAGTGGTTGGAAAACCTTCAGGCAACTGGGATCTATGCAAAAGATGTTTGGGTAGGTATGTAAAGAACGAAAGGCTGTTTCAAAAGCTGTAATACGGCGATTGAGGCAGCCTCTTTTTGTAGAATCGACAACATATGGTGAGAGGGAGTGGGAGAAGGGAGGAGCCGTTCGCTTCGGTACGCTTGCAGGGAAGCTTATACTGTCCGCTCCGGGAGCTCGGCGAACGTGCCCGCAAAGAAAAGACTAGGATGCCCGTTCAATGAAGAGTTGCGGGCAAAGGCTCGTTCGCCGTTCTCCCTCCGCTGAGTAGGCGCGTACAGGCGCTTGTGCTCCTCCCTTCTCCCACTCCCCGCACAACGTTTTGGTTTACAAAAAACTCTCATCCCCAGAACGGATTTGCTCGGGTAGCCACTAGCTTTTGAAAGCCCGCTTCCTTTCATTTTGAACCTCTATATAACGAGAAGATCACCTTTCTGTATACAGTGAGTCAAATTTCAGCGATCCCCGGTTTTGTTCGGAGGCTTTCCACCGTTGGAGTCGTTCTCGATTCGACCCATCTGCCATCAGAAGTTGTGAAAATAGACGTCGAATTGAACGATTCTTCTATCCCAATAGGCCTGCTGCAGTTGCGAAAAGATGAATATATTTCGACATTAAGAGATTTATTGATGCAATTCGTAAAAGAGGAGATTAGGCAGTAATGATCCCCGTGCGGGAGTGAAAGTGGGTCTTATTATTCATAACTTTTTATCTATTTTTAGTAAGCTCCCTATATAAAGAAGGAAGATGTTAATAAATGGAGAAATTATTTATTTGTAGAAAAAAATTACATAATGAAAAGGAGAGTTTATTTTGAAGTACATTATTAGTCTTATTACATCGATGGCCATTGCTTGTGGTATCATTCTTTGTCCACTTCCGGGCAATGCTGATGCAGTATTCGCAAAGAAGAGCACAGCACAGAAGAAAGGGCCTACGACGATTACAATTAAGCAAAAAGACTTTACTTATACAGGTCAAGTTGTAAAAGGTGTACCAAATGGACAGGGAAAAATAGACGGAAAAATTAATGGAGTTACGTTCCACTTCACTGGAGAGTTTAAAAATGGAGCCCCTTATAACGGAAAAGGCTCTATGGTAGGTAAAGTAGATGGAGCGAACATTAACTTTTCTGGCGAGATAAAAAAGGGAGAACCCTTCGCTGGTACGCTTAAATTTCAAGGTATGATCGATGGCGATAATATGACTTTTGAGGGAAATATGCAAAACGGACAGTTTTATGAAGGGACTTTAAGCGGAAAAACAAAAGAAGGTCTTTCCATCAATTTTAAAGGGAAATTCAAAAATAATGAGCCATATAACGGACGTATGATTATGGATGACAAAGACGGTTTGCATTTTGAGACTGAAGTTGTAAACGGAGAAGCTAGTGTTTCCCTTGGGGAATGAGTAGACACCCGTTACATGTGGAGTACTGCTCACTGTTGGCCAGGAAAGACTAATAGTTGAGGTGTATTGGCGTATACAGCAACGGAGCGGGAGAAGTCCCGCTTCTTTTTTTGACCATAAGTTCAGTCAGGCGCGGTTATAGACAGTCGTCCTTTGTTGTACCCTCACCCCATTGCCTGATGAAGAGGCAATTGCTTCTGAGCCAAAGTTAAGGCTTATCTTACCCGCCTGAAATTTTACAAATATCCTGTTGTACGCACAAAGAAAGCCCCAACCATATCGGTTGGAGCAAAACAAGGAGCTGCTTATAGCTTCCATGATGCCGTTTGTTACTCTTGACATAAACCAGCGTAATATTCGTTTTTCATGCTGGCGTATCGGATTCCATTTATTAACTACACATTAAATGTCGTCCGTTGTTGGTTTCCTTTGGCCAAGTAGGGGGGGTTCCCAAATATAAATAGAAAAATATCTAAGAGGCTTTTTGAAACTAAGGAGGTAGTATTATGGAAAAAGACCTGTTGGAACAGCTAAACCTATGGCATGAAGATGATGAATTTGAAAAAATAGTAGGCAAGATTGCGGAATTTCCCGAACAGGACAGAGACTATGATTTAGTCGGCCATTTAGCGAGAGCATTAAATAACCTGGAACGTTACGATGAAGCATTGCAGCAGCTTCTGATGATCAAAACGCAAGGCGAACATGATCCTATTTGGCATTTCCGTGCAGGTTACGCTTACTACTACCTATCGCAATATGAGGACGCAGTAACAGCATTCGAAATGGCGAATAAACTTAATCCTGATGATGAAGATACTTTGATGCTTTTAGAATGGAGCCGTCACGAGGTTGGCCTAACAAACCGTGAAGAGAAATCAGTGACTGTGCAGCCAAACGCAATTGTTTCGGTGAAAGATGATATTGAGGCGAATGAGATGGTTGAACAGGAAAAGGACTTTGGTTTTGCCCGGGTGTACGCTGTGGAGCTAAAATACAAGCAGCCGCCGAAGCTGGACCGAAACATGCTTTACGAGAAGATGGAACTTTACACAGGTAAGGTTGATCGCGGAGAACATCATTCGGATGCCGTGGGACTTGCTGTGTGGGAAGCGAACAGTCAGGAAGATCAGAATTTGCTGCATTTTTTCCATTTGAATTATATGGTTGAATATTCGCAAGGCGAAATGCCGGCGCAAACCAGCCTGATGGATACAGAAAGCCGCCCGGTTACGGACTACGAGACGGCCATTCAGCAGTCCTGGCATTGGCAGGAAGCCGCTCAAGTCGTTAGTGATTGCGAGCACTCGCTACTGTTGATCGACATGATGGCATCGGGACTAGACCCCAAATCGCGGCTGCAGCTGTTCACCGGCTCGCTGCGGGCAGTGCTGGAAACGGCGCCTTGTGACGCCATCTATTTCCGGGAAAGCGACAAGCTCGTCGAACCTAGCGCTTATCTGGCGGCGATTGAAGAAGGAGAACTGTTATATGGTGCGCTGAACATTCGTTTTTATAATGTTGAAGGCACAGGCAGCGGCCGCCCTGAAGGTCTGATGGATTCATTGGGACTCGCCGCGCTTGGCATTCCGGATGTTCAGTGTCATTATTACGATCTGGAGCCTGATGAAGTAGCCGGAAATTTGCTTAATATCGCCTATTACTTATTCGACCGCGGGGACGTTATTGTCGACGGGGAAACAGTTGGGTTCACCGAAGAGATGCGCTGGCGCTGCGAACACCAATACGGGCTAGCCGTACCGCACCGGGTTGTCATCGATATAGATCCGGGAGAACCTTATTATGCCGGCAGACAAGGCGCAGAGCATTCCTAACCAGCAATTACCCAACAGAAATCTTGTTTTCTTGTTTTGAGAATGAACTTTTTTGCAATTTTATACCACAGACAGTTAGGAGGTACAATAAGTGAAATTGTTTAGTGAGAATACAGAATTAACCCCCATAGTTAATATGATATTAGATGAGGATATCGATGGATTAAGAAAAGAGTTGGAGAATGGGTGGAATATTAATAAAGAAATTCAAGCGGGCAAATACGTTAGGGAATTGCCGATTCTAATAGCCTTGGATTATAACAAGCTAAAGGTTGTTGATTTTTTAATTGAAAATGGAGCAGAGTTAAATATGAAGGGTAAAGCCGTCATTCCCGCCGCCGCTGATAGTTGTAGTCTAGAAACAATAAAAGTACTTCTTAAACATGGTGCAGACTTACATGCTGTTAATAACGTTGGGTCTAATGCTATCCACAGGGCACTAATTAATAAAAGATATGACTTGATGATTGAACTAATATCCCTCGGAATTGATGTAAAGAAGGATGGCACAATTTTACGTAGTGCTGTTTATAAAAGGGATTATCAAGCTATTAAAATACTACTAGATCAAAATATAGATGTGAATCATCACACTCCAGATATGGTCTTTCCATATAATTCTACGCCAGTTTGCGTAGCAACACAAAATAATGATTTCGATACGGTTAAGCTACTAGTTGAACATGGGGCGGATGTTACCATCAAAGATGCTTATGGGGAAAGACCTTTTTCGGCGGCACAAAAGAATAAGAATCATGAAATGATGGAATACATAAAAGCCTTAGAGCCTGAGGAATGGCATAATCAAGAGCAAAGGCTGATAGCATTAAAATCTTATAAACTTCCTCAAAAATTAGTAGAATTTCTTTGTGGTAATAACTTAAGACTCGACATTAATAACAAGTATGCTTCCTATGTTATTTTTAATTCTTTAGTCGATTGTAAGGAAGTAAAGTGGAATGGGTATAAGTTCTTAGATTTATTAAGTGACGTAGACAATTATTCGGCTGAAGGATTTTTAGTCTGGTATCCAAAAGGAAAGTGCTTAGCTATCGCAGATTATGAACATGAGGAATTTAAGATTCTAGATAAATGGGACGACTTTATCAAAAACCCATCAAACACGATAGATAAGATATTTGAATAGGTTTCCACATCGCAATAGTAAAAACGCAGGTGATATACTTGTGTTTTTGAGGATGCCGCCGTTTAAAGTTTAAGTAGATGTCTGTAGGAGTACTCAGGGCATGTGGAGTGCTGTTCACTGTTAGTGAAGAAAAATTAAAGCAAGGTACTCCAATGTTTAGGCCCTTCCTTAATGTGGAAGGGTTTTTGTTTAAATAGTGGAATTATGTATTAATCTAAAAAGATATCTGGGGAGGAACTGGATGAAGAAAATCGAACAAGCATTATTAAAATTCTTTGGTGAGAAATATGAGTCCTACATGTTAAATCCTCTTACTGTAAAAAATATTGACCTTGAAGATACTTTGTATGAAGAAGTAACAGATATAGGAGTGCTATCAATTTTTAGTGAATTGACGTATCTAAATATCTCTGGCACTGGTATAGGCAACATAACACCATTAAAGAAACTAAAAAAATTACAAATTTTATATGCTGACTTTTGTAAGATAACGGATATTGAACCTTTGGCAGAACTTTATGAACTTCGGGAGCTAGATCTCTCAGCCCCTCTTGATAGCATTACAACTATTGAGCCATTACGAGATTTAAAGAATCTTGAGAAGCTCTATATCCCCGACCACCAAATCCAAACGCTTAAACCGATTTTAAATTTGAATAAATTGCAGATACTAAGTGTTTCTAGAACGGACATTCCAATTGATGAGATAAAGGAATTTAAGTTATTGCATCCTAATTGCGAAGTATGGTACTAGTAACAAACTCACTGGGAGAATAAAGTGAACGAAGTAAAAAGTTTAGAACATTATAAATGGATTGCAGAAGAGACCGATAAACTTGAAGCCATGAGCAAAGATTGGAACGGAAATTTTGTTTCTTGTTGTATACCCAAACGCTACGAAGCTTACTGTAAACTATTACATCCTCTATATACTGACAAGTTGGTCATTGATAAAAGTATCATGTGGAACAGTGACAATGAGAATGAAGAGTTTATACAAGGTGGACGGATTTCGTACAAAGACCTTGCGAAAGAATATGGACTACAATACACAAAAGAAATAAGCATCAAAACTATTTGGCGTGCTTGTGGTCAGAAGTTTTCACGGTATTTGTCTGGTGCTGAAGAAGGTAATATTGATGTAGACACATGTAAACGTATTATAGAGTTGCTTTTACCTTTTACTAAGAATCAACAATGTTACTTCTATTATTATTTTCTTAAGACAAATGATTGGACTGAGGATATAAATACGGATGGTAAACTATTCAAAGGGAATCTTGAGGATGTTTTGCGATTCTACCAATATGAAAATGTAAACGGTTCTCCAACATACTGGTGGGCCGAAGACAAGAGTTGGTGTGTTTGTACGGATTATGACCTTACCTTTACATTAATTGGAGGAACAAAAGCCATGATTGATTCATTTCTAGTTGACAATTTTCTAGAATGCATTGAGGTTAACGCTAATACTCGTATTGACTACAAAGCAGACGAACAAAATCTACAGTAGTACAGTATTATGGTGTTTATGCATGTCCTTATTTTTCTTGTTGGTCAGATCGCTTTTCAATACCAAAACTTACGCTTAATGGGTCTGGAATAAAACTTGTTGGAAGCGGAGAAGGGAGGAGTAAGGAACGCCTTTACGCGCCACCCAGCGGAAGGGGGCAGGTGAACGGGCTTTTGCCCACAACATCTCATTGAGAAACATCCCTGCTTCCTCTTTTGTGGGCGAGTTCGCAGGCTCCCTGGAGCGGCCAGTCCTCACATCCCTGCCAAGCGTAACAAAGTGACTGGCTCTTCCCTTCTCCGCTTCCACCACCAAGCTTAGTCAATTCCACCAACCATAAAGCCTATCTTTTGGCATATAGCTAGATTAGCGCAACAACCCCAAATCAAACGCCGGAACCAGCCCTTCCTTCGCAGCCCGCCCAAGCAAAGCCTCCACAGCCGCATACCCATCTTCCCCTAGATCTCCGGTAAACGAATTCACATACAAATCAATATGCGCCCGAGCCACCTCAGGCGACAACTCCTGCGCATGCCCCATCACATACTCCAAAGACGCCTTCGGATGTGCCCATGCATACTGCACCGAAGCACGAATCCAATTTGCAAGTGACTCCAGATCCATCGAACGACGAGCAATAATCGCACCGAGCGGGATCGGTAAACCAGTGTCTGCCTCCCACCAATTCCCCAAATCAACAAGCAAATTCAGCCCATATTCAGGATACGTAAAACGGGCTTCATGAATAACCAGCCCAGCATCAATCAAACCATCCCGTACAGCAGGCATAATTTCATTAAACGGCATCACGACAATCTCGCCCACACCGCCAGGCACATTTTGCGCAGCCCACAATCGGAAAAGCAGATAGGCAGTTGATCGATCACTCGGTACAGCAACCCGCAGCCCGGAGAGAGCCGCCGGATCATGGCGATCTTCTTTTGTCAGCACGAGCGGCCCACAGCCCCGCCCAAGCGCTCCACCGCACGGAAGCAGTGCGTACTCCGACAGCACCCACGGAAGAGCCGCATACGAAATTTTAAGCACGTCCGGTCCGGTAGAACTGGTAGCTAAACGGTTCGTAATATCAATATCTGCGTATGTAACGTCAAGCTCTGGCGCACCGGGCACAAGTCCGTGTACCCAGGCGTGAAACACAAAGGTGTCATTTGGACAAGGTGAAAAAGCAATTTTCATTATAAAACCTCCATTAAGACTGAACTAGCTGCTTCGAGTGTTTGTAAGGCTTCTTTAATCCGCCATGCATCCCGGTCACGTGGACCGACTGGATTTGAGATAGCGCGAATTTCTAAGACAGGTACACCGTGCTGCTGTGCTGCGGTTGCGACGCCGTATCCTTCCATTCCTTCGGCGGCAGCACCGGGCACGCGTGCGGCGAGCTCCTGAGCAGTTGCTGCGGTTCCGGTTGTAGTTGATACCGTAAGCACCGGACCGATTGTAGTCGACAGACCCGCCGCCTGCAACGCTTCCGCCACTTGGTTGACCACACCGACATCCACCGGAACACGGGCTGAGCCGAAGCCTAGCTCATCAATGCTTATGAAGCCGTCGGGTGTTTGTGATCCCAGATCGGCAGCGATAATCTCATTCGCTACAACGAGCGATCCGATCTCAGCTTGTCCGACGAATCCACCTGCGATGCCCATGTTTATAACTAAGCTGTAGGATGCGGTTGCGAGTGCGGTTGCTGTGCTGGCTGCGGCCGATGCCGGGCCAACGCCGCCGACTCGGACGTCGAATAGGCTGTTTCCATGAAGTCCGCGCAATACCGCATCTCTCTCTGCTGCGACAGAGGTCATAATCAGGATTCGTTGTGCGGATTTTGTTCGTTCATCTACATTCATTATGATAATCCTTTCAGAGTTACTCCGATCTGTCCTGGCTGTATCAAACACGCCCTTATTCAAACTTACCGCAATAGAGGAAGAAAGTCTATGGGAGAACGCTGCGTACGTATGTACATGCAAGAGGTTGCTTTTGTATAAAAAAACAAGCACTCATGGAAAATAAAGAAATAACGAAGGAGGGATCAGGATGAGTGAAAAAAACATACTGGCGTATTTTAAAAGCCCGGAAGAAGCGGAGAAAGCGAAGGCAGAACTAGAGACACTTGGAACGATTGCGATGCAGATCGATCGCATTTCCCCGTTTCCGGGAGATGGTGTTGAGCGTGTCATGAACCCGATTACCGGAAACATGTCGTCTCTGGCTGATGTAACACTGGGGGCAGATGTGACGAATCGGAATGCAGGTGTTCTGTTAGCGGCAGATGTTGGAGCAAGCGGGATGAGTGACGGGGGACAGGATGATACAATAGGCCGGGATATTTTACTTACAGTAGTGGTAGAAGAAAGTAAGCATCATGCAGCCTTGCAGATTGTCGAAAAAAATGGCGGGATACAATAAAGAAAATTCGGTCATAAGCAGATCAAAATTATGGTGTACAATAGAAGCGTACTAAAAATTTGCCAGTTAGGGAGAGAGAAGTATGTTTCAAAAAATTGTAGTAGCCATTGACGGATCTGAAATGGGCGAAAAAGCATTAGCAGCTGCACTCACAATTGGGAAAGAGCAAAAAGCAGAAGTAAACGTGCTGCACATCGGTAAAGATGTACTCGTATCCTCGTACGCGTTTGTAGGAGCGGGATATATTGCTCAGCAAGCATATGATGAAATCAGTGAAGTGGTCAAAAAAGAAGGAGAAGCCTTACTAGGCAAGGCAAAAGTGACAGCTGAGTCGCA
Source organism: Aneurinibacillus uraniidurans (assembly GCF_028471905.1). Lineage (NCBI taxonomy): Bacteria > Bacillati > Bacillota > Bacilli > Caryophanales > Paenibacillaceae > Aneurinibacillus > Aneurinibacillus uraniidurans. The sequence goes on from NZ_CP116902.1 coordinate 1,672,890, forward strand.
GGGAGTGGTGGCAATCACTCATTACGTAACAGGCGATCCAGCGCATCAAATCGTGACGTTTGCGCAAGAAAATAACGTGGATTTGATCGTGATTGGGAACCGGGGCCTGAGCGGATTAAAAGAAGTAATGCTCGGTAGTGTTAGCCATAAGGTATCGCAACTAGCAGAATGTCCAGTACTGATTGTAAAATAGTTGGATGAATAAAGCGGGAGTCCTCTTAGTAGGGGACTCCCGCTTATGTTAGACGCTCACCGTCTCAGTTACAAGCTGATAAGCATCACGGGCCATGATTAATTCTTCGTTCGTCGGAATGACCATTACTTTGATCGGAGAGAACTTCGTACTAATAAAACGTTCCCCTTTAGCATGGTAGTTCGCGTCCTGATCAATGACAACACCGGCATACTCAAAGCCGCTGCAAATGCGCTCGCGAATTTCCGCACTGTTCTCACCAATCCCAGCGGTGAAAATAATCCCATCCACTCCGTGCAACCGGGCTAAATACTGACCAATATACGAATGAATGTTTTTGGTGAAATTATCAATGGCCAGCTTGCAGCGTTCGTCTCCTTCTCTGACCCCCTGGAGAATATCTCGAATGTCATTGGACTTGCCAGAGAGTCCTAACAATCCGCTCTTCTTATTCAAAATCCCACCGACTACCCCGGATATATCGGTCTGTTCAATCTCAGCGAGGTACGGAATAATGCCTGGATCAATATTTCCGCTGCGTGTGCCCATGCTTACCCCGGAAATTGGTGTGAAGCCCATCGTAGTGTCATAGGACACCCCGTATCGGATCGCAGTCAAGGAGACGCCGTTTCCAATGTGGCAGCTAATGAGGCGCAGCTTTTCTTTAGGCAGTTCCATTAACACTTCCGCCCGTTCCATTACATAACGGTGGCTGGATCCATGGAAGCCGTATTTACGAATTTTATAGTTCTCATAATATTCATACGGGATCGGATAAATAAACGAGGCAGGAGGCATCGTCTGGTGAAAGGCGGTATCAAAAATCGCCACCTGCGGTATGCCAGGAAACAGCTTTTCTGACCATTCAATGCCTGCTAGATTCACCGGATTGTGCAGGGGAGCAAATGGGGTTAGTTTTTTTATGGTAGCTTTTACATTTTCGTCAATCCGGATTGATTTCGCAAAGTCTTCTCCACCGTGTACAACGCGATGCGCAATCACGTCAATCGAATACTTCTGCATGTTTTGGGCAATGGTAGATAAGGCGTGTTCATAGTCTTCTTGTTTAATATTTTCGATCACACCAGAATCAAGTAATTGCTTATTCGGCATGATATATAGCTTGTACTTAATCGAAGAACTGCCGCAATTAAAGAGCAGAATCGTTTTTTCTTCGACGACTTCGACTTCATGATAGGAATCGATCTTAATAATCTCGACAACATCGTCATTTTTCACACCGGATGCGTTTCCTTCATCGGTATCGACGTGAAATTCGAGTACGAAATTTTTGTTAACGCGACATAGCACGTTCTCAAGAATTAAGGAACGTTCTCCAGCTACGCGCACGCTGACGAGTTCTTTATCTTTTACCCCGATTTTAGCAGCATCTGTTTCACTCATATGAATGTGACGAGCTGCGAGAATTAATCCTTCCTGAAGGGTAACCTCACCTTTTGGTCCGATAATGGTCACGCCGGGTGTTTCTACTAAATCACCTGAATCGCGAATCGGAGGATTGACACCTAATACATAGCCGTCTGTTTTTGAAATCTCTACCTGCGTCTGTTTTCGCTCTGGACCGAGAATGCGGACATGATGAATTTTTCCTTTTGGTCCTTTAATACTAACGGTTTCTTCTGCTGCGAATTGCCCGGTTTGTTTTAAATCTTTTGTTTTTGTGAGTTGATAGCCTTCTCCGAATAAAACATCAAGATGCTCACGTGACAGGTGGACATGTCGATTCGAAATCCCTACTGGAACTTTCATGATGCCTTCACTCCTTTTATCTCTTTGTCTGTACTCATGGTCTATGATATGTAAAAATCATACAGGATTCAATGAATTTCCTGTTAATCTTTTATTTCCCTTGTTAAAGATGCCCATTTTCTTCGCGTATGGGGACACTTGCCCGCCCGTAACATAATGTGGTAGGGAAGCATTACACTACATGGGAAAGTGGGGAGAATCATAATGGAAGAAAACGAGCTGACGACAGAGCTAGTGAAAGAGAGAGTGGAGGAGTCAGTGAACGCAGGGGAAGAGATAAGTGGGCAAGCAGCGCCATATGCGGTGCAGCCAGTCGCATACAATTATTACGGTCATTATGGTTACTATGACGAACGAGGTGGATTTTGGCCGATTCTGCCGTTTTTGTTCTTAATACCGTTCCTGTTCAACAATAAACAGTCGCAGTCGCAGTACGTGCTATATCCACAACCATATCAACAACCATACCCGCAGCCATATCCACAACCATATCCATATCAAGGCTCAGGCTATCCGGGGCGATAATTCCACTAAAAAAGCCAGAGCATAAGGAGTTGCTCTGACTTTTTTAAATGCTTTCATCACAGTTATGAAGGGGTGTATCCAAGAACGATGGCCAGTAGTATGGATAGATGCCGGGGCAGGCTAATGAGGAAAAGGCCGATCTCGTTCTCGTTGGTAGTTCTTATTGTAGTATAAAACATAGGTCATACGTAGTGACGACTGTCATATGACTGGTCATAATTTTAATGAGGAATCTAAAAAGGCGTTCTACCTCTGAGAAGTAGAACGCCCTACATAACGTATTATGCTTGTGTTTGATAGTAGCTTGGATAGTTCGCTTCGTACGCTGCGATTTTGTCTTCTTGCTGAAGGGTGATCCCGATATCGTCAAGACCGTTCAGCAGGCAATGACGACGGTATTCGTTCACCTGGAACGGAATTACGAGACCGTTTTTGTCACTAATCGTGTTCGCTTCCAGATCAACAGTCAGTTCATAGCCTTCTGTTGCCGTGTTTTTGAACAGCTGGTCTACGGTTTCTTCCGGTAATACGATTGGCAGGATGCCATTTTTGAAGCAGTTGTTGTGGAAGATGTCCGCAAACGACGGCGCGATGACGACTTTGAAGCCGTAGTCGAGCAGTGCCCACGGTGCGTGCTCACGAGAGGAGCCGCAGCCGAAGTTGTTGCGTGCGATCAAAATTTGCGATCCGGAATAGCGCGGCTTGTTCAGCTCGAAATCCGGGTTCACATTTTCTTGCTCATCAAAACGCCATTCATAAAACAGGAACTGGCCGAATCCAGTGCGTTCAATACGTTTTAAGAATTGTTTTGGAATGATTGCATCTGTATCTACGTTTACGCGGTCGAGTGGAGAAACCACGCTTGTGACTGATTTAAATGGTTCCATGTGCGTTTACCTCCGTTTCTTTTACTTCCCAGTTGCGGACATCAACGAAACGTCCAGCGATTGCCGCAGCCACAGCCATCTCAGGGCTAACAAGGTGTGTGCGTCCGCCGCGTCCTTGACGTCCTTCAAAGTTGCGGTTCGATGTAGAAGCACAGCGCTCGCCTGGTGAGAGAACGTCTGGATTCATTGCCAGACACATGCTGCATCCTGGTTCGCGCCATTCAAAACCTGCGGCAGTAAAGATGTGGTGCAGACCTTCTGCTTCTGCTTGTTCTTTTACCATACCGGAGCCTGGTACGACGATTGCATTTACGGTTGATGCTACTTTATAGCCATTCGCGATTTTAGCAGCGGCACGCAAGTCTTCGATGCGGCCATTCGTACAGGAGCCGATGAATACACGGTCGATTTCAATTTCCGTGATTGGAGTGTGTGGTGCGATACCCATGTATGCAATCGCATTTTCTGTTGCTTTGCGGTCATTGATATTCTCGAAATCTTCTGGAGCTGGAACAACACCCGTTACGCCAGTTCCCATGCCTGGGCTTGTGCCCCATGTTACTTGTGGCTCGATGGAAGCGGCTTCAATGACAACGCGTCGGTCGTATTCAGCGCCTTCATCTGTGCGAAGGTCTTTCCATGCATCCAGTGCTTTGTCCCATTCAGCGCCTTGTGGTGCATAGCGGCGGCCTTCAAGGTAGGCAAATGTTGTTTCATCCGGTGCGATCAGGCCAGCGCGAGCGCCTGCTTCGATCGACATGTTACAAACAGTCATACGTTCTTCCATTGTCAGGTTGCGAATCGCTTCGCCCGTGTATTCAATGACATAGCCAGTTGCAAAGTCTGTACCCCATTTAGCGATGATCGCAAGAATAAGGTCTTTTGCTGTTACGCCAAGCGGCAGTGGACCGTCTACGTGAACTTCGAGTGTTTTTGGTTTTTGCTGCTGCAGACATTGGGTAGCGAGTACGTGTTCCACTTCGCTTGTACCGATGCCGAATGCGAGTGCGCCGAATGCGCCGTGTGTTGATGTATGGCTGTCGCCGCATACAATTGTTTTACCTGGATGAGTCAAGCCGAGCTCAGGTCCCATAACGTGAACAACACCTTGTTCTTTGCTGTCGAGACCGAACAGCGTAACGCCGAATTCCGCACAGTTCTGGTTGAGTGTCTCGATTTGCTGCTTGGAGATCGGATCAGCGATTGGCAGCGAGCGGTCAGTAGTTGGTACGTTATGGTCAATCGTTGCAAATGTACGGTCCGGGCGACGGACTTTACGACCTGTCAGGCGAAGTCCTTCAAACGCCTGCGGTGAAGTTACTTCGTGTACGAGCTGGAGATCAATATATAACAAGCTTGGCTTATTTTCTTCTGCGGAGATAACGTGGTTATCCCAGATTTTTTGAAACAAAGTGCGAGGTTGCATTCATCTCTCCCCTTTTTTGTTTGTTTATCACAACTTTTTTGAATCTTTATATAAGTTTTAACATAGAAAAATAAAATGTTCAAAGATATAATATTTATATATCTCATAGGTGATACCTATAAAGGAGAGGGGAGGAATGTAGAAGTGGAATTGCGTCAATTGTTGTATGCCGTTACGATTGCGGAGGAAAAAAGCTTTTCAAAGGCGGCTGAGAAGCTGCACTTAGCCCAGCCTTCCCTTAGCCAGCAGATTGCGAAACTGGAAAAGGAATTGGATGTCATATTGTTTGAGCGATCAACGAGTTCGGTTCGGTTAACGGATGCGGGGGAGCGTTTTTTTACTTCGGCGCTAAACATCTTAGATGGGGTGGAGCAGCTGCGCAAGGAAATGCAGGATGTAGCTGCCCTTACGAAAGGTGGGCTTACGCTTGGCAGTCTGCCGATGACCGGAGCGCATATTTTACCGCTTTTGCTGCCGGAGTTCGCAAAGCGGTATCCAGGGATTGATGTGCGCCTGGTCGAGGAGGCCACACGTTCGCTTGAACAGTTAACCGCACGCGGCACGGCAGAGATGAGTTTGCTGACGCTACCGGTACAGGATGCAAACCTGGAATGGGAAGAACTGCTCGATGAGGAGATTTGTCTCGCGGTTCCGCCTGCACACGAGTTGGCGGGTAGGCGAGAGGTGAAGATGCGGGAGCTTGATGAGGAGCCATTCATTATGTTGAAAAAAGGACAGGGCTTCCGGCAGGTCGTGGAGCGCTGGTGTATGGAAGCTGGATTTGCGCCCCGGATCGTGTTCGAGAGCAGTAACATTGAGACAGTGCAGTCGCTTGTGGCTGCCGGAATGGGGATCGCATTCGTGCCGCGTCTGCTTGCACACAAGTACCCACGCAATCATACTGGACCTGCGTATGTGCGGCTGACAGAGCCGCGCCCGTACCGCACGCTCGTACTGGCTTTTCGGCGCGGACGTTATCGTTCGCGGGCAGCGCAAGCATTTTTGGATACGGCACGGGATGTACTCCAAGCTGTGCGTATGGAAGAAGTTTAGGTAGAAGTAAGGTACGTACTCATAGTAGAATAGAAGAAAAGTTAGGAGAGGTGACCAGCTTTGTTTTACGCTGTACTTACGCTTCATCTCGTTGCGGTAGTGTCCAAGCTTGCCATTCTGTTCTTCATACCGCGTCTCAAAACTGTGGAACAGGTGCGCCGCCTGTATGCCGCCTATCGCAAGTGGGACATTGTCGCTGATGTTCTGCTCTGGGCAACTGGACTGGCGTTTTTCTTTGTCACATCATTCGCATTTTTATTGCAATGGTGGCTTATTATTTCCATGCTCTTATATACATTTGTATTTTACCTGCTTAAGCGCTTTCTTATGCGCGGCCTGGCCGAAGTGGCAGAAAGCCGCAAAGTATTTGCGGAGAAGGAGCTTAAATCGCTACGTTTTCAAAACGTGTGTGTCGGGATTTTTTCCGTGTTTCTCATTGGGTGTATCGGGGTTATGATGATGACCAAGCCTTTCTAGTACGAGCAAGAAGGAAGCTGTTCCAAAAGCCAGAACATGGCGAACGGAGCAGCTTTTTTTGTAGAATCGACAACGTGTGGTGGGAGGGAGTGGGAGAAGGGAGGAGCCGTTCGCTTCGGTACGCTTACAGGGAAGCTTATGCTGTCCGCTCTGGGAGCTCGTCGAACGTGCCCGCAAAGAAAAGCCCGTGATGTTGATTCACCGAAGAATTGCGGGCAAAAGCTCGTTCGCCGATCTCCCTCCGCTGAGTAGGCGCGTACAGGTGCTCTCTTGTTCCTCCCTTCTCCCACTCCCCGCACAACGTTTCGGTTTACAAAAAACATGCACGCCAAAATGGATTTGCCCAGGTAGCCACTGGCTTTTCGCAAGACCGCTTCCTTATTTTTTACCTGCATAGCAAAGCTCAGGCCCTTGATTTTTCTTAATGATGTTTTTACCAAAGTATGCTAGGAGCGGGATCGGGTGGGCCAACGGAACGCCTGTACGCGACTCTCAGCGGAAGGGGCTGGTTTTGCCCACAACGCTTCGATGCATATACATCGTGGGAATCTTTTGTGGGCGAGTTCGTCTGGCCCCTGAAGCGGACAGCCTCTACTTCGTAGCGAGCGTACCAAGTGACGAGGCCTCGTCCGATCCCGCTCCTCAACCACACTTTGGTGAAAACCTCCACCAAGAAAGAAAAGGCTGCCTCAGTCTTTGAGACAGCCTCTTTCGTTTACTCGCTACTTTCCTCCCGCGCGGCAATCAGGATGCCTGCGGCAATGCAAATTCCACCTGCAAGAAACGCTAGACTGAGGTGTTCGTTCAGCAGAAGCCAGCCGAGTAAGGCACCGACAACCGGCTGAAAGAAGAAAAACAGAGATGCATATCCAGCGCTCACCAGTTCCAAGCCTTTGTTCCATAAGAAGAACGCACCTGCTGTGGAGACGATACCGAGATACAAGATACCTGCAAGTACAAGCGGATCACTTACGTCCGGGCGACTGCCCGATAACCATTCTCCTACCATGAAAGGCGTGGTAAACAACCAGCCGAACAAAATGCTGTACGTAGTAATCGCAAGAGAAGAATGGCGGGTAGACGCTTTGCGGACGTATACCGACATAAGGGCCCATGTGACTGCTGCCCCAAGCAGAGTCGCATTGCCTGTGAAACTTCCACCCGTCTCTCCCTGACCAACAATAACGAGTACACCTGCTGTAGATAGCAGGAGCGCGATCATCTTGCGTACTGTGACCGTTTCACCAAGCACGAAACGTGCAAATAAAATCATAAAAGCCGGCGAAGCAGATGTCAGCAGCGCTCCCATGTGAGCATTGGACAGCTTCGTGCCAACAAACTGCAGCGAAATGGAAACGAAATACCCGATAAAGCCAATCCAGGCAAATAGCAGCCAGTCACGTCCGGTTAACACAGGGCGTGAGCGTTCTTTCATGCGCAGCAAGGCCAGTAGAATAAAAAACGCAATGGCATATCGCAACCACACAAGCGTTAGGGGTGACACAAAAGTAAGGACAACTTTGCTTACTACATACATTCCGCCCCAGATGCTTGCAGCGAGTGATAGGCAAATCGCACCGATCCATGATGAATTCATATACAATATCCTCCGTCCGTAGTATGGAATCACTGTGAATCCACAGACGGGGAATGTAAGAGTCGCTCCCCGTCTGTTTAGAAACGGAGAACAGGCTGATCGTTTTCAAAAAGTGAAGAAAACAGCATAGGAACACCTCACTTGTTTTTCTTTTAGTCTAGCAAACAAGGAGAGGATAGGAAATAGAGAAAGTTGCTGTTAGTTTACCCAGGTTGCGACGATGTGTTTGGCTTCATCCACCTGATCCGGGTGGACGTATAAAGCTGTTTGCTTTACGCATGTCACATGGATCCCGTGTTCTTCTAAACGCTGCTGCATAGCATGCAGACGAAAATCATTTCGGTCAAGAAAAATAGCAATTGAGTCCGTATTGGGTCTCGCTGAAGGTTTGAATAAGTTTCGTAATGTTTTAAACATACTATCCCTGCCACTTAAAACATAGACAAATATCCATGTTAAGAGTTTTCCTGCTTCATCCTGTCCCGCCTCGCCACTTGCTCGCTATTACGGTTTGTTTGACAGTCCACAAGGCGTAAATTCCCGACTGGCCATCGGTACATATACACCGCTTTGTTTAAAGTAAAACGGTATACTCTGTTGCCTGTTTCAGATTCAAGGATGCATTCAGGTCACGATCTAAGCTGCTTCCGCAGTTCTCACAGGTGAAGGTACGCTCACTTAGAGAAAGTTTTACCTTCTTATGCCCACAACCACTGCACATCTTAGACGATGGATAAAACACATCGACTTCTCGTACTTCAATCCCATACTTTCTACATGCGGATAGAAGTTTCAACTTGAAATCGTAGAACCCTTGATTGGAAACCGCTCTTGCTATCTGGCGATTCCTGACCATTCCTTTTATATTCAATTTCTCTAACGTGATAAATGCTGGCTTGGTTTTTACCAACATACTCACGACATAGGAACGATAAGCAGAACGCATGGTAGCCAGTCTCATTTGCAACGTTTGAACTCTCAACACACCTTTGTGTATGTTACTTCCGCGATAAGTGGCAGATGTTTCACCCCTCTTTCGTTGTTCATATTTTCTTGATAACGCACGCTGCGCTCGTTTCAGTCGCTTTTCCGTGCGCTTGATTGCGGAAGTTTTGTTAATATTTCCGAATACTTGCCCATCACTTGCGATCACAAAATCTTTTACTCCAACATCAATTCCGATTCCGTCTCCCAGCTCTACTTGCTCGTAACTCCCCTGTATTTCAATCAGTACACTGACAAAGTATCTGCCTGCTTTTTGTGATACAGTGCCACTTCTCACCTTTGCGTTGATAGGGACATATCCTTTTTCTTTCAAACGTATCCAACCGAGTGTAGGAACTTTGATTCTATGCCGTTCTACTGTCCAGTCGGTTTTGTTGTTCTTAGGGAAATACGCCTTTACATCCTGATCCTTTTTCTTCTTGAAGCACGGATACTTTGCTAGTCCCTTAAAGAACTTTTTGAACGCTTTTTCCCCATTCACCATTGCCTGTTTAACAGCTTTGGATGACACTTCTTTCATCCACTTGTATTCTTCCTGAACGGATATTTCATGATTTACCAGTTTAGAGAAGTCGTTAGCTGTAATGAATGTCTGATCTTTCTCGTACTGCTCTTTGTTCTTAGCAAGATACAAATTGTAGATGAAGCGACACGTCCCGATGGTTCGATTGATCTTGTCCGCTTGTTCTAGTGTAGGGTAGATTTCTGTCTTAAACCCACGTAACATCTACTTTCACCTCCTACCATCATTATACATAAGTGATTCACTTTTTTGTAAATAAATGTATAATGATATGAAAAAGGAGAGTTTCACTATGGCAATAGCAAACGAAAATGCACGAATCATCGTTACGGTTCCAAAAGAATTGAAAGAACAATTACAAGAAGAAGAAAAAAAGGAAAGCAGGTCTTTATCCAACTACATCATGATGTTACTTCAAAACCATACCACCTTAAAATAACGGGGTGGTTTTTCTATACTTATGGAGGGTTGTCTATGTTTTTGATAACTATTCTCCATCTTCTGTAGGAACGACCACGAGCAAATTCCTGTAAGTTATATAACACAAAACTATCATTACACACGTGGAAACTGTGTGCAATGCGAGAAAAGGGCTAAATAACAAAAAGGTAAATGTGCAAGTAAAAGGGGTAATTTCCAATTACATGCAATATTTGCACTGTTAAATAATTGTAGACTTGATAGAATTTAAAGTAAGAAAACAGTTCGTATCAGAACATAATAAGGAGGAAGAAAAATGGCAATGAAAGCGACAGGTGTAGTACGCAAAGTAGATGAGCTTGGACGTGTGGTGATTCCGATTGAATTACGTCGTAATCTCGGGATTGCAGAAAAAGATGGTCTGGAAATTTTTGTAGATGACGAAAAGATCATTCTAAAGCGGTATGCACCGGCGTGCATTTTTTGCGACTCTGCAGAAGAGATTAACCATTACCGCGGGCGTAATATTTGCAGCAAATGCCTCGATAATTTAAAAGCAATGGAATAGTTGCACAGTGATAAGGAGCTCTCCGGATGATAGGAGGGCTCCTTCTTTAGATATAGGGAGATATAGGGGCTTTATAGCTGACAAGCTATGAACATTTTTGATCGTTCTCGCATATTCTACTACATACTAGTAAATCAGAAAGGTGGAATGACGAGAATGCAAGATCGTGTCCACTACGATTCGTATTCGGCTGGAAACAAAAATGGTGTGGGTAAACCTTTTTATCCCGGCATGAAAAGCTATTCTCCGGCGGGAGAACCGTATCAGAAGAAAGGGGATAGTCCCCCGCGTCCGGGAGGCTGTGGCTGCGGGAAACGAAAAAGCAGGTAGCACGACCGGATCATAAAAGACTCAAAGGGAAGCAGAACTATCTCCGCTTCCCTTTGAATTCGAGTGCCCGTCGAAGTTCTCGTTCTTTCTCTACTTGCTGCTGTAGGCGGGTACAGCGGTCGCGGTACTCTGTAAGTAGTACCCGGGATGTAATACATAAGTCAAATAATTCATGGCACTGCTGCTGGTAATCAAGCAGTAAGTTTACAAGATCATTTTTGGGAGGGATGGATATTTTTGGGGAGGTTCGTCGCTTTAAGCTTTCAAACGGGATGATCTTACCAGGGGTTTCGTCGCCCACCTTTCATCACCTCAGGATTATCTTTCGTTCATTGTATTCACTGGGTGTACGTGCTGTCTCCGCAGAAGCGGAAGGTGAGGACATATTTTTACACGCGAGTTTCGAGAATAGCGGCGGCTCCAGCAATGGCGAATACGAGCAGCAGAGGGAAGGCGGCAGGTACGAGTGCATATAGGGCAACGACCCCGGCTGATACCCAGACACCCGTGCACCAGAAGCAGCGCAGCAGGGAACCGATAAAATGGCGGATGCCCGTCCCCTTTGGTGTAGCGAAGTGTGTCGTTTGGCCATTTTCATCTGTTTCTTCATGAATCGTAAGAAAAGGGCGGCGGATGAAAGCGGTGATTTCATCAAATACAAGCAGGTGAGTCAGGCGGAAGGCCGCGAGGATGAGCACAATGAGATGAAGCCATGATAATGTGAACATGAAGGTCCCCCTTTCTGTTACAAAGAAAAGTCTTGCTGTATTGTATGCATGAAGGGAGGGGGAAAGTGCAAGAACCTGTCAGGCTTTATGAGGTAATTAGGACTCGTTTGGTGTATCCGGCGGATCCTTTTTTTTGCGTTCCTGGAACTTGCGATACTCGTCCATGAGTTGTTGGAGCACATCTTCTGATACTTCTACAAAATGGTCAAGTTCTCGCATCGTAATCAGGCACTGGCTCCTGCCGTCAATCGTTGTGAACCGAAACATAATATTGCCGCCTGGAAGGACGTCTGCCACTTCCCAGATGAATCGTGTACCAGCCTTATAACGTTTTCCCCGTCCGTATATCGGATGGAAGGGGCGGAAATTTTCGACTACCCACATAACAGGCCCCTCCTATCAACTGGATGTTCCTCCGAAGAGGAATCGGTTGTTGATAGTATATGCAGGGAGTGAGGGAGGGGAGACGGTGGGTTCATGCTTATTGCAGATTTGTATCCTGATAGCGATCACGAATGACGAGAAATTCATCAAGATGATGGAGAAACACATCGACAAGGGTTGGATCAAAATGACGACCACTCTCCTCGCGGAACAAGTCGCAAATGCGTTCGATTGGCCAGGCTTTTTTGTACACGCGGTCACTGCCAAGTGCATCAAATACGTCAGCTAGTGCCGTAATACGGCCATAGATGTGAATGTTCTCGCCACGAAGTCCTCTCGGGTAGCCAGTACCGTCCCATTTTTCATGATGCTCATGGGCAATGATCGCAGCAGCCCGCACTAATCTGCGGCTTGAATTATTCAGCAGGTTATATCCGATCTCGGTGTGGGATTTCATCGTCTCATATTCTTCGTCTGTCAGTTTGCTTGGCTTGTGCAGGATCGAGTCGGGAATGGCAACTTTGCCGATGTCGTGCATAGGGGACGCCATTTGAATTAGTTCGGCCTCCTGCTCGGGGAGTCCATAGCGCAGGGCGAGTAGGCGGGAGTATTCGGCCACGCGCTTAACATGCTGCCCTGTTTCTTTGGAGCGGGATTCCCCAATTTCCCCCATGCGAAATAAGATTTCACGCTGTGTGTCTTCAATTTCTTTAAGCAGCATTGCTGCTTCGAGTGATTTGCCGCTATAGGAAGCAGCTAGTGTAAGGTATGACAGATCAGTAGAGGTAAATACAGCCTGGCTGTTTAGTTTATTGATAGCTTGATAGGCACCGATGACGAGATCGTCACTGTTTTTGATCGGAATGATAAGCATTGCTTTCGTGCGATAGCCGGTCTGCCGGTCAATACTCGGGTTGAAATGCGGGCTATCGTATGCATCGTCAATGATCAAAGCTTCTCCAGCCTGAATCGCATAACCGACCAGACCGCTTTCAGCAGGAATACGAATTTCACGGACGCCATGTGCGACCGTTGTCCACAATTCCTGCTTCTCCTGGTCGAAGAGCCAGATGGTGCATCGGTCGGCAGTGATCATATCTTTGCCCATATCGGCCATCAGCGTAAGTAGGCGATGCAGACTTTTTTCATTTGCAATGCGTGCTGCATACCCAAAAATCGTATGCAGCAGTTGCTCCGGGGTAGGCGTGGCTGAATTATTCATCGTGTCTCTCCTCTCTATCATAACAATACAATCATCGCGCGAAGAAAGTGTGCATATCATCCATGCTACGCGTCAACTTCGCAGGTGGTAAGCTATCAAGGACCCGGGCGCCGTACGGTTTGGTCAGCAGGCGTGTATCGAGAATAATGACCATGCCAGTATCGCGGCGCGTTCGGATGAGGCGACCAAAGCCCTGTTTTAGCCGAAGAATGGAGAACGGCAGCATATACTCGTGGAAGCTGTTTTTGTTCATTGTCTCAAGCCGCTTCGTCCGTGCCTGCGTAAGCGGGTCGCTTGGCACAGGAAAAGGCAGCTTGGCGATCACGACACAGACGAGATCATCACCCGGTACATCCACCCCTTCCCAGAATGACTCGCAGCCAAATAGCACATGATTCTTGCCGGAGCGAAATTGCGCAAGCATCGCATCACGGGATAGTTCTGGGCGGTGGAGAATGCCGGTGAGCTTGTATTTGGCAAGCCAAGGTTTCATATCTTCATATACCCGATTCATTTGACTATACGAAGTAAATAATAGAAACGTTCGCCCTCTAGTAGCGGAGACGATTTCTTTCATCGCAGCGGTAAGAAACGACTCAAATGCCACATCGGTCGGAGCTGGAACATTCTCAGGTACGAGCAGCATCGCCTGTTTCTCGTAATTGAACGGACTTGGTGTCTCCATTGTTTTATAGTCATCTATGCCCATGCGATTGGCGACAAATGAAAAATCACCTTGCGTTGTCAGCGTAGCAGAAGTCATAATCACGGTTTTTTCATTGAATAGTTCTTGTCGTAAAATCTCACTTACATCGATCGGGGCAGAATACAGATGCAGTGTCGTAGCCCAGGCGAAATCATCCTGCACAAGAAGATCGGGTGTCTCTTTCGGTTCTTCATACGAAACCCAGGTTGCCCATTCTGTCGGGAAGGCATTCGCGAAGATGTGCCATACCATTTGTTCCATCTGCTCGATCTGCGTAATATAGCGCCTAAGCCCGATAATTGTCTCACTTTCCCCTTCAGCAAGCTCCAGCTCTTTGCGCTTATCGATAAACGCATGTTTCCATTCTTTAAATAATGGTTTCAGTTCATCCGGGTCTGAAATCCGGCGTTTGAGCAAATATTCATTCTGGGGACGTTCGGCGAGCGCACGGGCAAGCGGGGCGAAAATCTCAGTCAATCGCACGATGATTCGGGCGCGGAGCGCTTCCATCTGCTGGTGTAATTCCGGTGCATCGAGTTCGCGTGCCCACGGGGTGCGTCGACGTAAGAAGCGGTAGAATAGCTGGTTAATCTCCTCGAGGCTAATATGGTAGGTGAACTGGTTTGTTACCTGATCTTCTACCCGATGAGCCTCATCCATAATGACCGCGTCATAGTTTGGCAGGATGCTTGCTCCTTGCCGTCTGAGCAGCAAATCTGTAAAAAATAGCGCATGGTTAACGACAATCACTTGTGCATCTTGCAGTTTTTTGCGTGCATTTTGAATGAAGCATTCTTTAAAAAATGGGCTGTTCTTGCCCATACAGTCTTCCCCGTCTCCTTGAATGGCTGCGAACAGCGCGGATGGAAGCGGGAAGGGCACATCGTCTCTGTCCCCTTTTGTCAGGTCGGGCAGCACATCGGCAAGCTTGCGCAGCGCAGGGCCGTCTGTCATCTCGGCGGAGAGTGAAGCTTGCAGCGTTTCTTGAAGCCGTCGTTTGCATATGTAGTTGCCGCGTCCTTTGGCCAGCTCAAAGCGGAAGTCGTCTGCAAGCTCACGATCGAGCGTAGCGAGCACTTTTTTGACCATTGGCAGTTCTTTCTCAAGCAGTTGCTGCTGGAGTGTGATGGTATTTGTGGAAATAATGACGCGCTTCTCGCGCTTTAGCGCCCACCAGGCAGCAGGAAGTGCATAGCCGAACGATTTGCCGGTTCCCGTTCCTGCTTCGATGAGTCCGTGCGTATCGTGCAGCAGGCAATCGAGTACGGTATTTGCCATATCGAACTGAGCGCGTCGTGGTTGATAGTGAGGAAGATGTCGGGATAGAATACCGTCCCGCTTGAAAATCCGGTGTAATGTTTTTGAGTATCTAGCCATGAAAGAATATCCTTGCGTTTTCTTTTAAGGGTATCATATTTACTAGGAAGCAGGGAATGGCATGTTTATGGTGAACTTATGCTAAGATGAGGAAAAGGAGGAAGTCATGAACAACAAAGTGATTTTACTTACAGCGGATACGTTCGGCAAAGGGGAGGCCGAATTAGGTGAGACCGTGTTAGAGACGTTTGTTACGCTTTTGAAGCAGAGGGATGAAAAACCGATTGCAATCTTCTGTATGAATCGGGGTGTATTAACGCTAACACCGCGTTCGCTCGTATCGGTTCACATGAAGGAATTGGAAGAAGCGGGTGTTCGGGTGTTGGCCTGCAAAACATGTGTCGATTATTACGGCGTGGCGGACGAACTTTTGGCTGGAGAAATTTCTGGGATGCCGATTTTTCTTGAGCTGGCCGATAAATATGAAGTAATTACTATTTCGTAGAGGGTAAGGGGAGAGGTAGATGCCACATTATGGATATGCATGTAAAAAAATAGAACAATACATAACCGCTAAAGTGGTGGAGGGTGCAGCTGGAATAAGGGGTGTAGGTGATGACCGTGTGACTAATGTGTTTGCGGCTACACGAGAGGAATTGTCAGTATCCTCCTGGTGCGAGCGGCTTGCCTGTCTGGCAGATAGCAGTGCGCCTTCGGTATCACCAGACCGGCGTGCTCTTATTTTGCTCACAGAGTTGGAAGAGATGTTTGGGGAATTGGATTTAAGCCAGATTGAGACAGACGTATACCGGGAATGGCGCAGTGCAGAAGAGGGGGGACGTCATTATGAAGAGCGGATTTTTGCCGCCTCTGATCATGCGTTTCCAGTTCTATTGCGGACGTTCCTAGAGCTTGCGGATCGCATGCTGCATGAGAATGGCCACTGGGAGTATACCCTTGCTGAGACAACACAACTGCTTCACTATATGTGTCCCGGACTGTTTCCGATCTGGACCCCGGCGATTGGTCGCTTGCTGTATGGAACGGAGCAGCCCGGCTATCATAAATACCATGGGTATGTATTTGCATTACGTGATTTTTTTCACGATTCTTCGGTCGGGCAGCAGCTGGTACAACGTGCGCATGAATGGGAGATAACCCCGGTGCAGCTCGCGTATTCCTTGCTTGCACAAGTGGCACAGCAGGACAGCAGCGAATAGGCCGCAAATAATCGGTGGGTACGTTTGGTTTTTAGCAGATTGCAGCAGGAAGAAAGGTTATACTGAAACTGGGTATAGCTGATAGGAAGAAAGGATGCGACAGCACGATGGCTCATGCATTACAGCAGCAAATTATCGATGAATTATGTGTTCGTCCGGAGATAAATCCGGCAGAAGAGATTCGGAAGCGGATTGATTTTTTGAAGCAGTATGTTGTAAAAGGTGGTATGAAGGGATATGTATTGGGGATTTCTGGCGGACAGGATTCCTCACTGGCTGGTCGACTGGCCCAGCTTGCTATGGAAGAATTGCGCACAGAAACAGGGGATGAGTCGTATACGTTTATGGCGGTGCGTCTGCCGTACGGTGTACAGAAGGATGAAGAGGATGCACAGCGGGCGCTTGATTTTATTCAGCCGGACCGTTCGGTGTCTGTTAATATTAAGGAGGCGGTCGATGCGTCTGTGCAGGCGTTTGTGAACGCGACAGGCGAATCTTTGTCGGACTTCCTTAAAGGAAATGTGAAGGCACGTGAGCGGATGAAAGTGCAGTATGATCTAGGGGCGCATTATAAGCTGCTTGTGATCGGAACGGATCATGCTGCAGAAGCGTTGACGGGCTTTTTTACGAAGCATGGAGACGGTGCGTGTGATGTTGTGCCGCTGACCGGGCTGAATAAGCGCCAGGGTCGCCAATTGCTGCAAGAGCTCGGGGCAGACGAGCGTATTTATCTGAAGGTTCCGACGGCAGATCTTGAAGATAACAAGCCGCTTGTACCGGACGAAGCGGCACTTGGCTTCTCGTATGAGAATATCGATGATTATTTGGAAGGCAAGGAAGTTCCAGCGGAGATCGCGGAGAAAATCGAGCGTAGGTTCTTGATCACGCGTCATAAGCGTACGCTTCCGGTATCACCGTTTGATAACTGGTGGAAGTAGGAGAGAGGAAGAAAGAAGCTACTCTTTCTGAATGTAAATAAAACGTAAACCCGATTTTTCCGCTTAGTGTGAGAGAAATCGGGTTTTTTGTGATTTTATTTTCACAAAGAACTCAAATAATTCCCACAAATGGTCTAAAAATACTTCACAAATGTACAGTACGATGACAAGCGTACATAAATTGTTGTGAGGAGGACAAGTAAATGAAGGGATTACGTCAAATGGGTCGTGTGTTGTTAGTAGGGAGTGTATGTGCTTCGCTTGGTGTAGCAGCTGTACCTGTGCAGCAGGTAGATGCAGCACCAAAGTCGACAGTAGCGCCGAAGATTACATTGGCACCGCAGGAACCGGCAGCGGATGAGAAATGCGCGATGTGCAAAATGACTGTTTACCCGAAAGATCATAATATGGGCGCTTTCTCGTCGCAGCTTGTGACAGCGGATGGTAAGCGTGTGTTTTTTGATGATATGGGCTGTATGCTGAACTTCAAGCGTCTGCAAAGCAAGCCGACGAAGGCTGGCTGGGTGCGCGATCATGATACGAAAGAATGGGTGGGTTATTCGAAAGCCGTGCTGGTTGATGCCGATATCGAGACGCCGATGGGCTTTGGGGTGGCTACATTTGCTTCCAAAGCAAGAGCTCAGGCATTTATACAGAAAAATCCACAGCTTCATGGGAAGTTGATGACATGGGAAGAGGCAACAGCAATCGCCAAGAAAAAATATGAAATGAAAAAGAAAATGAACATGTAACACTGCAGAGTGATCGGCTCTGCTGGGGCTGCTTGTAAGCAAAGCAGCCTCTTTTTTTCTTGAAGGAGTTTTTTTCCAAAGTGTGGTGGAGGGGCGGGATCGGGCGTGACCTCGTCACTTCGGTACGCTTGCTACGAAGTGGGGGCTGTACGATCCAGGTACCAGGCGAACTCGCCCACAAAAGGGGCCTCGATGTATTTGCAGCGAAGCATTGTGGGCAAAGGCCCGTTCGCCCGATCCCGCTCCTAGCATACTTTGATAAAACATCATTAAGCAAAACCAAGAGACTGAGCTTTGCTATGCAGGTAAAAAATTAAAGAAACCGTCTTTCGAAAGTCCAGTAGCTACCCGGGCAAATCCGTTCTGACGGCGAGAATTTTTAGTAAATCAAAACGTTGTGCGGGGAGTGGGAGAAGGGAGGAGCAAGAGAGCACCTGTACGTGCCTACTTAGCGGAGGGAGATCTGCGAACGAGCTTTTGCCCGCAATCCTTCGGCGAATCAACATCACGGGCTTTTCTTTGCGGGCCCGTTCGACGAGCTCCCGGAGCGGACAGTATAAGCTTCTCTGCAAGCGTACCGAAGCGAACGGCTCCTCCCTCCACCCACACGTTGTCGATTCTACAAAAAAGCTGCCCCGTTTGCCATGCCCTTACACTAGAGCAGCTAGGGGAAGAATATAGTATAGTAGAGAAGGAAGAATGAGGGGTTCGGTTAGGAGGAATGGGCTATGCGTATTGCAATTGCCGGAGGAAGCGGCTTTATTGGGACGCATCTCGTAAGAAATTGGCGGAAGCAGGGACATCAGGTAACTGTCATTTCTCGCAGTTGTGCAAAAGTGCATGGTGGACTGCCGCTGACAGACTGTGTTACATGGGACGAGCTTGCGGCACAGCCGAATCGTCTGGACGGTGTCGATGCGATCGTGAACATGGCGGGGGAGTCGATTAGCAGCGGGCGCTGGACGAATGAGCGCAAGCAGCGCATTTTGTTATCGCGTGTGGATACGACACAAAAAATCGCGGCGCTTGTGGAAGGGATGAATCGGAAGCCATCGGTTGTGATCAACGGATCCGCGATTGGTGTGTATGGGATGTCAAATGAAGCACGGTTTGATGAAGACAGTCTGGCTGCGGGCAGTGATTTTCTGGCGCATGTGAGCGGACAGTGGGAAGCGGAGGCAGATCGCATTCTCGTCAACCGTCTTGTGAAAATCCGCACAGGAGTGGTGCTTGGTGTGGATGGAGGAGCGTTTCCGAAGATGGCAGAGCCATATAAGCTGTTTGCAGGTGGAAGGATTGGGAGCGGCCATCAGTGGCTATCATGGATTCATATTGATGATTATGTGCGGCTGCTTGATTTTTGTTTACATACGCCAACTATGAGCGGAGTTGTGAATGCGACTGCGCCGCATCCGGTTACGAATGACGAGTTTGGTCGGACGCTCGGGCAGGCGATGCGGCGCCCTCATTTGCTTCCGGTGCCAGCATTTATGCTCAAATTGCTGTTTGGCGAAATGGGCGAGCTGTTGCTGTATGGTCAGCATGTGACACCTGCGCGGGCGCTTGCCGCTGGATTTACGTTCAAGTATCCATCGATTAAGCTGGCGTTGCAGGATCTTGTGAGCAAAATGTAGCTTGGTGGGAGTGGTGCTGTCCAACGTGTAGTGAAGGAGCGGAGAAGGAAGTCGCCTTTCACTTCGGTACGCTTTGCTGGGGAGCGTATCAGGGCCGCTCCAGATGACCGCCAAACTCGCCCACAAAAGACCGGTACGTTTTTTCGCTGAAGAGTTGTGGGCAAAGGCCCGTTTGTCTGCCCTCTTCCGCTGGGGAGCCGCGTACAGGCGTTCTGTGGCGACTTCCTTCTCCGCTCCTGCAGCCAGTTGGGTAGTCCACGCCCAAGCGCTATTTTGTACAGTTTCGCCTAACAGGTTTTTTAATATTTTTTGAATCCCAACTTTGTTTGGGAGGAGAGAAGAGAGAAGTAAGAGAGCGTCTGTACGCACCACCTAGCGGAAGGAGAACAGCGAACGGGCCTTTGCCTGCAATCCTTCTGCGAAAAAACATCGTGGACTTTTCTTTGCAGGCGAGTTCGTCGGGCTCCTGGAGCGGACAGCCTAGACTTCCTTGCAAAGCGTACCTGAGCGAACGGCTTCTCTCTTCTCTTCCTCCCACCACAAAGCCGTAGCTTTTTGTTGTCGCACACCATATAACTTATGGTATGCTTTTGCAAGTAACGATCTTTTGATCCTAACTCTATAAACAGTACGAGAGGAGAATGTACGTGTCTACTCCAGAAGACAAAAAAGGTTTTACATTTGAGCCGTTTAGCGGCACTGTTGAAGCAGGCAAAATCCGTGAGCTTATGCGGGCAATCGGAGATGAAAATCCACTCTACAAATATGAAGAAGTGGCGAAAGAAGAAGGGTTTGCTGGCATTCCGATCTCACCGACATTCATCGAAGCGGTCGATATGTGGAACGGCCCAAGCTTTGAGGACTTGATGGATCAGCTTGATATTGATCTGAAAAAGCTGCTGCACGGAGAGCAGGAATATGAATATCTCGCACCGGTGCATGCAGGCGATACGTTACGTGCTACGACGCGTGTCACTGATGTGAAGACAAAGCGGAATGGCATGGCACTATACAAGCTTGAGACTACATACCACAATCAGCGGGGCGAACATGTAATGAATGCAAACATGATGCTCGTGAAAACACCGTAGGAATAGAGGAGGAATAAACGATGAAGCCTTATTTACTTGCTCACCCGGAAACAGAAATCGGGACCGAACTTCCAGCGCTTGTAAAGCCAGAGGTTACTCGCATGCAGCTCATCAAATTCGCCGGTGCATCCGGTGATTTCAATCCGATCCATACCGTTGAATCTGTTGCTCAGGAAGCGGGTCTTGGCGGGGTGATTGCACACGGTATGCTCATTATGGGCTTTGCCGGTCAGGCGGTGGAAACATGGGTACCGCGTGCTGCCCTTAAAAAATTTGGCGTACGCTTCTCGGCTATTACTCGCCCGGGAGATTCAATTGAAGTGCGCGGTCAGCTTTCAGCGAAGGAAGAAACGGAAGCCGGCACACTGGTGAAAATTAAAGTGCAGGCGGTCGACCAGAAAGGCGAAGTGAAACTAAAAGGTACATGTGAGGCGCTACTTCCGCGTGCCTAACGGAATACGAATACATGCCAGCCCCTGTCCGCTGATACAGCCGACAGGGGCTGTTTTCAATTATCGCCCTTTTTTCCAGTAATCTACTATACATCTTCCCAGCCCTTTGCTATACAGTCAAATCTATGAGAAAAAAACTAATGGTAATTGCATTGATTGGTAGTTTGCTAGGGGGAAGTGTGTGGGCACAGAGTCAGAAGGAGGTACAGCCGTTCACAGACATAGCGGATAGCTACGCTCGTACATATATTATGGAATTGCATGATCGGGGCATCATAGACGGAGTTGGAAACGGAATGTATGCACCTCATAGTCCGGTAACACGGGCGGAGTTCGTGACGATGTTAATGCGGGTGATGAAGCATGAGGCTGCGCCGGGGGGCATTCCTGCTTTTACGGATGTACCGCCATCATCCTGGTCATACGGCTGGGTACAAGCGGCGGTTTACGCCAATACGGTAAGCGGGGTAGCACCTGGCCGGTTTGCACCTGATCAGCCTGTGACCCGGGAGGAAGCCGCTGCTTTATTGGCACGTGCGTTTATGCTCGTGCATGCTGGGGATGCAGCACCGGCATCTGTTCCGTTTACGGACGGATATGCCGTTGCCAACTGGGCCCGCGGGTCGGTTGCTGCGATGCAGAAGAAAGGAATCATGACAGGAGATAATGGATATTTCCGTCCGGCAGATACACTGACACGGGAAGAGCTTGCCGTGCTCATGCATCAGGTGCTTGAGAAGGGATTACCAGATCAGCCAGCAGCGCCTGGGATGCCGATTCACCTGGGCTGGCAGTATGATATTTCTGATGACGAATACAAAGCGCGTGTTACGGCAAGCGGAATGGTTAATACGCTGTCACCACGCTGGTTTTTCCTTGATGCGGCGGGAGTGGGAAGCTATGGAGTAGATGAATCGCTTAGTAGCTGGGCAAAAGCAAATGGTAAGCAGCTTTGGCCACTTGTAGGCAATCGTTTTAGCACAGAGAATACGCATAAGAATTTGTCAGATGCAGGGAGACGAGGGACGCTTGTTCACCAGCTGGCCGGGTATGCTAAGACGTATGGACTGGCTGGACTTAACATTGATTTTGAAAACATAGACCCAGCGGACCGTACCTATTTCACGGCGTTTATTCGGGAGTTAGGGGCAGAACTGCACCGGGACGGACGGAAGCTTTCTGTGGATGTGCCACCTGATCTCGGTACGGACTGGAGCGATCCGTATGACTTTGCGGAGCTGGCACACGCTGCCGACTATCTTGTTGTGATGGCCTACAATGAGCATTGGAGTGAAGGCAAACAAATCGGATCAAATGCTTCCCTTCCGTGGGTACGTGCCCAGGTGGAAAAGATGCTTACTATCGTGCCGCGTGATCATCTAATTGTCGCTCTTCCTTTGTATACGATGCAGTGGGAGCAGAACGGGAAACAGATAAGCTCCGAGGAGATTAGTCAGGCTGCTGCTTTAGAACAGGCACAAAAACCTGGTGTTCGCCCGGTATGGGATGCATCAGCGGCACAGTATACGGTTCGCGTTGCACAGAATGGGACCGTCCGATCGATGTGGCTTGAGGAGTCCCGTTCCCTTTCGGCCAAGTATGAAGAGATGCGTAAGCTTGGTGTGGCAGGCGTTGCTTTCTGGTATATCGGCGGGGAAGAGAATAGTATTTGGCCTGCTTTGCGTAATGCCAAGAACTAAACATAAAAAGCCAGTTTGTGGGAGGAACTCTCCGCAGACTGGCTTTTTGTTTTCCAGATGTTACAATAAAAAAACAGGCAGCGGTTATACAACCATCTGACGACAGATAACTTGCTTGAGTTCTTTTTTTAGTTTTGGATCGATGGTTGTCTCCTGCATAATCTGCTCGTATGCACGGCGCATAGAATACCAGGAGGCAGCATGTAATATTTCGTGAGTGGATTTTATATGAGTAATATAGTGGCGCACAGCTTGATTGGTCAGCGGATGGCGGAGCATTTCATTCGTAATGTAGACGACCCGGTGCTTTTGTTGATCGCGGTAAACAAGGTAGGAGAATCCGAGGACAATGGAGAACAGCATAGACAGGCAGAGAAACGCCATCATGAGGCACCTTCTTTCATGAAATTGGGTCTATATGATAGCAATGCCACCGTACGGCAAAAAATATACGCGTTTGCTCAGGGGAGATCAATCATAAACATATTTTATAGACTACATAATTATAATTATGTAAACAAACGGACCGTTGTCGGAAGAGACTGCTTTGATGATAAGGCCGTACCTATTATGGGAGAACGACGAAAAGCGTGTCCGGTACTGCATGTCGGTTGTAGGATGAAACAGAGAGGGGGGTGTAGATGCCGCCAGTAGGACTATTTTTTTTAGTGCTGTTTATCATTGGAGGAGTGGGGTATAGTCTGACAAGGAGTGAAGAGCGATCGGCTGCGGAGCAGTCATCTGCTGTAAAAAAAGCGGATCACCCGACTGCCGATAAAAAGATTCGGGAAGGGATGCAAGCACCTGATTTTGAATTGTACAAATTAGATGGGCAGCAAGTCAGGTTATCCGCACTGCGTGGTCGCCCAGTGCTGGTCATGTTCTGGAGCACACAGTCTCCTACATGTACAGACGAGATGCCTGGGCTGGTGTCTTTCTATGAGAGTCATCAGCTTCCAGGGCTTGAGGTGCTGGCTGTAAATGTAACGAAAACAGAGAGCTCAGTTGAGGATGTGAAGGAGTTCGCCACGAAATACAAGCTTCCATTTCCCGTGCTGCTTGATCCAGACATGAAGGCACAGGAAGCATATCAGGCTGCTATTATTCCGACGAGCTTTTTACTGGATGAAAAAGGTGTGATCCGTAAAATATTTCAGGAGCCGCTCACAGTCGAATCCCTTGAGAAAGCAGGGTACTAACAAAAAGATAGTAACCAATTCTCAAACCTGTTATGCTTAAGAAGACACACAATTTTCACAGGAAGAAGGGAACGCAGTGCAGTGGATGTTTTATGCGCTTCTGTTATGCACAAGTCTGTTGTGGGGCGGGAATTTTGTCGCAGGCAAGTTCCTTGTGGGCCACGCCGGACCGCTTGTGCTAACGGAGATGCGCTGGGTAGTGGCGCTTGTTTGTCTAGTGCCGCTCGTCTGGTTTCGGGAGCGGAAGCTTTTGCCGCCGCGTGCGGCGTTATGGCCGCTGTTCTGGATGGGAGTGACAGGAGTTGTCCTGTTTAACTGGTTTATGTTTATGGCGCTTGAGCGCACATCAGCGGGAAATGTAGGGCTTTTGTCTGCACTTAATCCCGTATCGATTGCGATTGTTTCATTTTTCGTGTTACGAGAAAAAATGAGTCGTCGACAGTTAACTGGGATGCTTATTTCGCTTACAGGCGTACTTGTCGTGATTTCGCGTGGGCATCTTGCGAGTCTTTTGCAGTTGAAATTTAATGTGGGAGATTTATTTATGCTTGGTGCGGTCGCAAGCTGGGGTTTTTATTCGGTTTTCGGGAAAAAAGCGATGCAGTATGTTTCGCCTTATATGTCTACGTTATGGGCGGGGGTGTTCGGTTCGCTTATACTGGTGCCGTTCATCTTACCATCTCCGACGATCACAGCACCTGATACGGCATTTTGGATTGCGACTGCTTATGTAAGCATCGGGGCGACGGTCATTGCGATGTTATTCTGGAACATCGGTGTCCAGAAAGTTGGGGGAACGAAATCCGGTATTTTTCTTAATTTTAATCCTATTTTTACAGCCATTCTTTCGTTTTTATTTCTAGGCGAGCGGATGACCGCAGTGCAATTGATTGGGACGATGCTTGTTATAAGTGGCGTCTATTTGTTTACGACACTTTCGGCGCAGACGCGTGCTGTGCTGCGGACAAACGCAGGAGAGAGGTAAGGACTTCTAAATTAAGACTTGATAAGGAGAATGTCTATGTCTACCGTTCAGCTGCAACATTCGCAGCCAGAGCCCATAATTCAGCCTAGTAGAATGAAAAAGAGATATGTTTATACAATGGGCGCTTCACATCTTCTCAATGATATGATGACCGTAGGAATTGTACCTGCTTTACTGCCGCTTTATAAAGAGGCATTTCATCTTACTTACACACAAGCAGGGATCATTGTACTTGTGTCGTATCTAACATCTTCGGTCATGCAGCCTGTTTTTGGATATATTACGGATAAGAATCCTAAGCCGCTCGCATTATTATTTGGTGTGTTTCTAACAGGTTTAGGGTTATCTCTTACTGGATATATTCATAATTATTATGTACTTCTTTTGTGTGTCGCTATTTCAGGATTAGGTTCGGGTATATTCCATCCTGAATCAAATCGAGCTGTGTTCCTAGCTTCTAATGGGGACCGTGGAAGGGCTCAAGCAATTTATCAAGTTGGGGGAAATAGTGGGCAGGCATTAGGGGCATTAATTATCCCCTTGTTGTTACTATCGACGGGATTAAAGGGGATGTGGCTATTTGCCATTATAGGTGTATGCTCAATCTTTATGGTTTATTGGATGATGGGCTGGTATAAAGAGCAAATCGTCCATAATAGTAGAACGAAAAAGCAAATCGCAGGTCAAGATCGACCTCTCGGAATGTTTTTGTTACTACTGACGGTGATTTTACGTTCATGGGTACAAATCGGGGTCGCTGGATTCCTACCTTTCTATCTTCTCCAGAAACAAGGGATGCCTCTTCATAAAGCAGATATGTATGTGTTTTTATTTCTTGGAGCAGGAGCTTTAGCGACTTACATTGGCGGAAAAGTATCAGACCGTGTATCTAGAAAATCAGTTGTCGTATATTCTTTGATCGCCTCGATCCCGTTTGCACTTTTACTCCCACATGTAACAGGGTTAGCTTTGATTGCTACTTTGTTTCTTTTTGGTTTTACGATTCTATCTTCATTTGCTGTTACTGTCGTATATGGTCAAATGCTAATCCCTAGCAAAATATCAATGGCATCTGGATTGATGATTGGGTTTGGCGTGGGAGCAGGTGGAGTAGGTGCAACGTTATTTGGTAAGATATCGGATTTGTATGGTGTAAATACAGTGATGAACATATTTGTGTTTTTGATTATAATCGCAGCTATTATTTCTGTTTTTGTTCCTAGTGATAAACGGTTAAGCGTGAAGTAAAACAAAGAGCCAGCTAATCTCCTGCTGGCTCTTTGTTATTGTATGTATTTTTACCAGAATAAGCACATCCATGCACCCAAAACCCCCGTGATTAGCACGGGGGTTTTGGGTATATAGCTATGGCTTCAGAATGTAAAAACGAATAATCGGCCCTTCTTGTACAGGCTCGCATAACAAAACGTAGCCCATCCGTTTCGCTTCCTCTGGCACTGCCTGAAATGACTGTGGACAATCTGCGATGATCTCTAGTATTTCGCCTGATGCAAGCTTTTCTAGGACATCCAAGCTGTATACAACCGGATAGGGACAAGGTTCTCCTTCTAGATTCAATGTATATGTGGGAATAATTTGATTTCCATTCATTATGATATCTCCTTCATTTCTACGTTTGCTTGCATAAGTACAGCTTGACCTTTTTGATTTGCTTTATATCGGACATGCTTTTCCCAATAAGAAGCGAAGGCATACCAGAGAAGCATTAGACCTACCGTACTAAGAATCGCGCCGCTCCAGCCTAATTCGGAGACAAGATTAATTTTTGGATATGGCTTTACGAGAGAGGCAAATAATCCCCAATGATCCCAGCCCCAGGCAAGAATTCCGGCTCCTATAATATTGCCGATGCCGACAATAACGAACTGAATCTGTCCTTCCATCGCCCGATACATCCAACCGGTTTCACATCCTCCGGCAATCACGATACCAAAGCCGAACAGTAAACCACCGATGAGTGCTCCCGGACCGGCCCATGCAATTTTTTGCGGAACCCCGAGATAAATAATGACAGCTGTACAAAGAGTAGCGGCAATAATGCCGAGTGCCAGTGCTTTGGCCATCGTGCCTCTGCCGGTAACCCACAAATCACGGAACGCAGACGTAAAACAAATTTGTCCCCGCTGAATGAGTAGACCAAACGCGACACCGAATAGACCGGCCAGCCCTAATTTGGAATGCCCACCGGAAATTTCCCATACAATAAGGCCGATAGAAATGCAAAAAACAAGTAAGCCGATAATGGGCTGTACTCGCGATCTGCTTGACTGCATGTTTCTTGCACCTGGGGAGGCTTTCTCCAGGCGCGGTTTTCCACGCAAAAGCGGATGAAGTGCCGCTTTTACCCCTACATAGCTCCCTGTTGCCATCCCGAGCATGAACAGCCATGCGTGGAACGAAAATTGGGGAATTCCTGTAAAGAAAGAAGCCAAATTACACCCCATAGCCAGACGTGCACCGAATCCGGCAATCATGCCGCCGACGAGACCTTGTACGATCCGTCTTTTCTGATGCGGAAATCGCAGCTTAAAGTTTCCACCTAGCAGTGCACTCATTAAGGCACCGAGAAGCATCCCACTTACGACCCAGCCATCGACCCGGTCAAGTGGACTGCCCTGGAATTTTATAATTTTCATGTAGCTCAACTGGTGCGGATCAAAGCCAAACCAGGACATAATATGCCCGGCAAGGCGGGTAAACTCACCTGTAACGGCCCAGTATGTCTGGGTGACCCCGAAGTAAAGCGCACTGAGTACCCCCGCAATAACTGTGACAAGAACTGGATTCCAGAACTTATCGAAAAGCTTGTGGTAAAGCGATGTAATAGATGAAAGCATGTGTACCTGTGAACCTCCTGTATAAATCCCCTTTATGTCTCAAGTTTATTATATCATAGCAAGTCCAATGCCCTACTTATTCGACCCTTTTTCCTTGCTTTAGTCCCTTCTGCTGCGGATCTTTGATAATGGCGACGATGATTTCTGTCTTTATTCCTAATGATAAAGCTTTGTCTTACTTCTTCATTTGCTTTTCAATAAGGTAAGAAGCTACGGCCATCAGGATAATAAAAATAAGAATGAAAAGGGGAAGAATAAAGACAAGGTCAAGACTTTCTTTCATTCCTCTTGTAAATACAAACGCAAGATAGCTAGAAAGCGGAAAAAGTATCAAAACAGCTAACACGTATAAAAATAATTTCACTACCAGTCCCCCTTGATCTGTAAAAATAAGTCGTTTGATGCAATAGAAGACTATTCACCATTGCTAACATTCGGCATGTAATAATCACTTCCTTTGGGAAGCAGTTGCTTCGCTGATTCACCAGGTGGAATGTATAGTAGGAGCGTGCCTGTATACTCTGCATTTTTGCTTGGAAAACAATTAGTGATAAGCCTGCTGCACGTTACTTTGTCTTCTGGTTGGAAGTTCTCCTAGCCCACATAATCTACTTCAATTCTGATTTTTTGAGCTGTATAACGAATGTTACAAATAGCTCCCCTATTTTTTCGTCCATTTATCAATGAAATACGAGGCTATTGTCATTAAGATAACAAACAAGAAAATGAAAATAATTTGCATATAAAAATAATGCGCTCCATCTTTCATATCTAGTGTAAATACATATCCGAGGAAGTTAGAAAGTGGTACTATTACTAAAATGGATAATACATATAAAAGTAACCTCAATATAAATCCCCCTTTTTTAAACTCTAAGTAACTATCGGCTAACTGAGCATTTTTAATTTGTGATTTTCATACAGATCACACGCATCAAAGTTTTGTAAAATAGCCGAATTGCGAAAGGTAAGAGGAAGAAGATGATGAGCAATATCAAGACGCTGAGCTTTGCTATACAGGTGAAAAATAAGGAAGTTGTCTTTCAAAAAACCAGTTGCGACCCGAGCAACTCTGTTCTAGCGTTTTGAAGATTGTCTCAACTTCCGTTTGTACTTTTACTTCTTCATGCGACATCATATGAACTTTCATAGCAACGATACAGCTTATTTCAATTTTTTAATCATGTTGTACCAAATGACTCCGCCATGCCCGGAATTTGAAATGCCTTTGTTAAGGTATCCAAAGTTTTCATAGAAGCGAATTAAGTTCTCTTTACAAGTGAGTGTAACTGTTTCACGTTTTTTTACGCTTGCTTCTTTTTCAAAATGGTTAAGTAATTTTGATGCTAAGCCGCGTTTTTGAAAATGCGGGGACACCGCTAATCCTAAAATGCTTTGATGACCGCCAGACGCTGGATTTACTTTTATATCATTGAATAGGTCATCTGTGATGTACGCTGTTTCAATGACGGGTCCATTAATTAAACCTACAAGCACACCGTCTTCTTCAGCTACAAAAAAACTATCTGGAATGAATTGAATCCGCTTTTCAAACGCCTTTTTCGTCGCAGCCTCTTCTTTTGGAAAGCAAAGATGCTCAATGGCTACAAGTTCAGGTAAATCTTCCATTTTTACATTTCGTATTTTCAACATACATATCATCCTCCAAAATCGAACCATACCCTCATTTTGTTTAAGAATGAAGAACGTTATTATAGTAACAGGAATGGATCGTACAATAAAACGCAGATTTAACTGTCTATGTCTGATAACATCGCGTATGTTCCATTAAGTTTTTTTGTGATTTGATGGTCATGTGTGGGAAATCCTGATTTAGAGGAATTTACTAAAAAGGTATTTTAGCAAATAAAATAATTATAGTAAGAGCGATAAGATACCAAAATGCATATGCTAGTACGTATGTTATTGCTGTATTAATAATAAATTTAATACTAAATATGATTACACCATAAGAATATTTATATCCTGAGACTCCGGTAGAAGCTAAAGAGGTTAGAATAATAAAGTAAAATACAGTGCTGTCTGGTGGGTGTCCTTTAATACAAGCTACTATAGAGCTAAAGAAGCTGCCTATTAATATAATTAAGAATTCATACGAAATAAAAAATTTCATAGTCTTTATGTCTCTTTCTTAAAAATTCCGCTTTTCCCTTAAGATTTTTTATATTTCTAAAAATTATCTCTAGTACAACTCCGATTACGAATGCTGTTATTACTGTAAAGATTGATAGGAAACCAGTGCCCTCTGCTTCTGTTGGGCCGCTATAAGAAACAAAAAAGATTAAATAAATAGCTAGTGCATACCCTCCGACAAGAGAAAGACATAAAAACCAGCATTTTAAAAGTAGGGCAATAAACAATGGGATAAGAAATTGTAACCATGGTAAAATTTGTTGGATACTATTCAATTCTATTCCTCGTCTCAGATTGGATTATCATCCTAATATAAACCATTTACCAGCTCATGGAAATATGTATTGTATCCTCATTTATCACAATATTATCGAAAAAGTAAAGCCTTGCTATCCAAATGGATGGCAAGGCTTTTTGTGGTTTATGGTTTGAGCTACATATTTTCACTTTTCTTCATTCGTTTGGCTTCGATTATCATATACTCCAGGACTCGATACTGGTGGATTAATCGTATGAACTTCTGAAGTAGTGCGTGTCTCATGTAAATTCGTTATCCCTGCTGCGTGAGTTCCTAAGTCCTTTAGTTCAGGATTCTTTTCATTTTCCATAAAGTAAGACCGACTCCTTTTTTATTAAATTATTTCTTAGAATGCCGAAAAAACAAAAGAATATACTTGTTACGTTTAGAGATAAACGAGAGAGCGTTTGTACGGTTTTTATTTCCTTCGTACAGTAAATTGTTTTATGCATGTCTCGTGAAAAAGCAGAGCGTATAAAAAAACGATGAGCGGAAAAAGGTAAGGGTGAACATCAGAAGCCAGAAGGGGGGAGATGATGCGATATGGAGAAAGAAAATAATAAAACAGGTATGATTTTGGATATACCGGCAATGGTAAATGAACTGGAACGAACTACAACGGCAGATGAGCTTGTTAACCCAAGAGACAAAATTACCGGAGTAGAACCAGATCAGATGAAAAAAAGGGATAGGGGATAAGGCGTATAGCATTTGATTACATTCACCGCCCAGAAGGCTATCAAACCACAAATTTTCGATTCTACAAAAAAGCTGTCCCTGAAGCCAGAACATGGCGAATGGGACAGCTTTTAGTCATTTATACTTTAAACCTGCTCACAATCTCTTGTAATCGTTCCGCCATGTGTGCCAATGCGGCAGAAGAGGAGATGATTTCTTCCATCGAAGCAAGCTGCTCCTGAGCGGCAACCGATACGTGCTGTACATTGGCATCGGTTGTCTCTGTAATAGTAGCAATTTTCTCGATGGCTTGTGTGAATTGTGAGGCATTCGTAGATAACTGTGTCGCAGCAGCTGACACTTCTTGAATTTGGGCTGTTACCCCATCAATAGAAGAGTGAATGTTTTCAAATGCAGTTCCGGCAATGGATACCGTATGCATTCCGTTTGCGACTTCGATTGTTCCATGCTCCATCGCGTGAACGATCTGCTCTGTCTCCTGTTGAATAGTGATAATCTCACGTTCAATTTTTCCAGAAGCTTGTACGGTCTGCTCGGCAAGCTTACGTACCTCGTCAGCCACAACCGCAAATCCGCGTCCAGCGTCACCAGCCCGTGCCGCTTCAATGGATGCATTAAGGGCAAGCAAATTTGTCTGTTCAGCAATTTGTTTAATAAAGGTCAGAATGCTGCCGATCTGATGCGAATGCTGATCCAGATTTTTCACCATACCATCCAATCGCTGCACGGTTCCGTGAATGGCTTCCATTTGCTCCGCCGCATTTTGAATCGCCTGTTTTCCTTCCTCGGATATCGTAGACGTCTGCAGGGCGGATTGGGATACTTGTGATGCGTTAGTAGCAATTTGCTGCACGGCTGCGGTCATTTGTTGTACCGTTTGCGCTGTCTCAGTTGTCTGCTGTGTTTGCTGCTCTGATCCAGCGGCGATGCTTTGCATGCGTTCGGTAATATGTTCGGTAGCTTGTCCGGTGTGTTCGGAGCTGGCGCTAAGTTGCTCCGATGACGCCGCTACTTGTTCGGCTGTTTCGCGTACCTGCATAATCAATAAACGAAGCGCAGCTGCCATTTGATTAAAAGAATGCGCCACTGCTCCTAATTCATCATCACGGATCACAAGTACTTCTTGCGTTACGTCACCTTCACTCATTTTTTGTGATGCTTGTACAAGGCTGGTCAATGGCCGTGTAATCGAACGAATTATAAAATATACAAAAATGGAGCCGATGACGATATTCAGCAAAATTGTGAGTATGGTTTTGTAGAATATCGGATTGGCTGCATCCGCCACTTCTTGTTTGTAAAACGTTCCACCAATTTTCCAGCCCGTCGCAGCATTTGTCGTATAGGCCATCTTTCTTTCTGCCCCGTCGTACGTATAACTAAACGTACCGGAAGGAGAGGAAAACATTTGATCCGTTAGCCCGCTAGGTGGTTCCGCACCTGCTTGTAGCGTAGGGTGTACGATGGCTTTTCGTGTTTGGTCAAGAATAAACGCATAGCCTTTCTTGCCGATCTTTGTTTTACTTACGATTTCTGCAAGTTTTTCTAAGTTAACATCAAATCCAATAACCCCTTGCTGATCGCTTGCGGCTTTCGCAATTGTAACAACGATATTGCCCGTAGCTTTATCCACATAGGGGGCTGTTACAATCGCCTGATTTTTTTGTTCCATCGCCTGTATGTACCAATCACGCTTACGCGGATCGTAGCCAGCTGGCATGGTATGATGGGGGAAGTTAATGTGTTTCCCTGTTGCCATACCAATGTACACACTCAGGAGGAGCGGCTGGCTTGTTTGATAGTTATCAAAGAGATGATAAAGATCTGCCTGGCGTACGCCGTCTAATTCACTTGCTTTCACATCACGAGCCAGGAAATTAATGTCTTTCTTTTTTCCGTCAATTACTTCCGTAACAAGTTGATTTAACAAATCTACATTGTTTTGAGCATTCTGCACCATTTGTTCTTCTACGCCTTGCTTAGTCGTTCCGTAAGATGTGTAGCTGATCCATATGCAAGGGATGAGTAGCACAGCGGCAAATAGTAAAATCAAGCGTGTTTTTACGGTCATCCTCATGATCTTTCTCCTCGTGTTTCATCCTCTTTATTTTTGTACGTGAGAAAAACCGGGTATACACCCGGTTTCATGTTACATACTATTTGCTTTAGTAGAGCTTGATGGAGATTCATCCCAGCATTCAACATTTTGCAGATTTTCAATGCTGTCTTTATAGAAAACAGGCTCTTTCCCCGCTTTTTTCTGTTCCATATAATCATGTAATGCAGCAAAAGCCACTTTTGATAACATAAGAATAGCAACCAGGTTTACTAAAACCATGAGGCCCATGAATAAATCAGCCATATCCCATACAACTTGAACTTTTGCAACGGAACCAAATATAATCATGGCTAACACACTGATTCGATATACAATCAACCATTTTTTACTTGTGTGTAAAAAGCGAATATTTGTTTCCCCATAATAATAGTTACCAATTAACGAACCGAATGCAAACAGGAAGACAAAGATAGCAAGAGCGCCTGATGCCCAGGAACCGATGTGTTGACTTAATGCTGCTTGTGTAAGTGCAATACCATTTAGCCCAGGTTGTTTATACGCATCAGAAAGTAAAATAATAAAGGCTGTGCTTGTACAAATAACTAATGTATCTGTCAGTACGCCAAATGCTTGAATAAGTCCTTGTTTTACCGGGTGGCTTGTTGTTGCAGTTGCGGCAACGTTTGGTGCACTACCCATACCTGCTTCATTCGAGAATAATCCCCGTTTAACGCCATTCATAAGCGCAGCACCGATTGAACCGCCTGCGAATTGTTGGAAGCCAAATGCATTTTTAACAATAAGAGAAAGAACCTCGGGCATTTTTGTAATGTTTGTCAGTACGACAAATAATGCAACACCAATGTATAACACAGCTAGAATTACAACTTTGTATTCAGCTGCTTGTGCAATACGCTTCACACCGCCGAAAATGATTGCAGCAAAGGCAGCAGTCATAATGAGCCCCACAGTTAAGCGGTCTGTACCGAATGAATTTTGGAAAGCAACGGTAATGGTGTTTGATTGTACAGAATTAAATACAAGACCGAAAGATAGCGTAATTAAAATGGCGAATAAGACACCCATCCAACGCTTGTTCAAGCCTTTTTCCATATAATAGGATGGCCCGCCCCGGAAACCATGTTCATCTTTTACTTTATAGACTTGCGCTAACGTACTTTCAACAAAGCTGGATGCTGAGCTAATAAGAGCAATAATCCACATCCAGAATACGGCTCCAGGACCGCCTAATGCAATGGCAATGGCAATTCCGGTAATATTACCTGTTCCAACGCGAGCTGCCATACCAATACAGAACGCTTGAAAAGGTGAAATGTGATCTTTAGACCCTTTTCTTCCTTCCATTAAAACACGAACCATTTCTTTCAACATTCTAAATTGTACAAAACGAGATTTAAATGTGAAATAAAGGCCAATAGTGATCAGCAGAACAATTAGTAATTTAGACCAAAGAAAATCATTTGTTACACTCACGAAATTTTGTAACAATTCTTGCATAGTACCACCTCGTATAAAATATTTTTAGAAAATATTTAAGTCCCAGCTGTTTGCAATTTGTTTCAATAGCATAACCCCTGCGACGCTATTTCCATACTCGTCAATAGACGGACCGTAAATTCCGATGCCACATCCACCTTGAAACGGGGAGTCGTCCGCTCTAACACGTGATGGAACAGCTGCCATAATCCCTCCAGAAACCCCGCTCTTAGCAGGCATCCCAACAAAAGCGGCAAATTTCCCCGAAGCGTTGTACATGCCGCACGTAAGCATTAATGCTTTTGTGATCCTAGCTATTTCTTTGGGGAAAACTTGTTTCTTGCAGATCGGATGGTAGCCATCATGAGAGAGGACTAATCCAAGTAGGGCGATGTCTTCGGTGTTGACTTCGATGGCACATTGTTTCAAATAAACTTCCAGCGCTTCTTCTACTTCTGATTCCAGGAACCCAATTTCCTTAAGATAGTGAGCCAGAGCCCGGTTTCGATGAGCGGTTTGCCACTCTGATTGAAACACTTCTTCATTGATCGTCGGACGCTTTCCTACTATTTCTTCAAATAACGTATAAAGAGAGTTCAGTTTTTCTGCTGGTGATCCGCCTGGAAGAAGGGAAGCGACTGTAATGGCTCCGGCATTGATCATCGGATTAAATGGCTTTCCAGGTTTATGCATTTCTAAACGAATAATCGAATCAAACGGATCGCCTGTCGGTTCGACATCGACCCGGTCTAACACATAAGAAATACCGCGATGCAAGCATGCAGCGACAAAGCTCATCACTTTTGAGATGCTTTGCATCGTAAAAGGGACGTCCCAATCGCCTGATTTTTGTACAGTCCCATCAGACCCAATCATACAAATGCCGAGCTGTGCTGGATTTGCCTTTCCTAGAGCAGGAATATAGGTGGCACAGTGTCCTTCAGTAGTAAAGGAGCGATAATGTGTGATCCATTTATCCAGACATTCTAAGCTTTGATGATGGTTTTGGCCTGTCTCCTCATTTTTTACGGCCTGAACCATAGTTTTCACCTCTCACCTTGCTGCTTACCTATGAAACGATAAAATTGCCAATACTTATCATTTCACGTCGGCTAGATTTAATACGTGACCCCTTTCTCTGGAAGATATTTCATTTGGAAAGCGCTTTCAAACATGTTACTCATAAAGATATAATGGATCGTACAGCACGGACTACAAAATAAAACAAGAGACGACAAAAAATCCCCTAAAAAAATTTTCAGAAGTGTATCACATTGTTTGGATATAAACAAAGTAAGCGTTGTGTTGTATACTGATTTGCAAATAACATGAGGAAGTGGCATCTTTGAACATCAGCCCTATAGTAAAAAAGGACATCTTTATTCTTGTTCTGATGATGGTTACTGTTCCATTAGCAGGTCAATTAAATTTTTATCCGATGAACGAAACGTTCCGTGTCAGTTTTGGGGCACCAACGTTTTTCTTCTTTTTATTACTGTTCCGCAAAATACCCGTTGTTTTGCCAGGATTTTTGACGGGAATACTGATGGTAGGATTTCGTATTTTCCTGGATTGGATGATGCAGGGGAATTTTAACTTGCTATCTTCTTTTGCCGAATACTACTCAAGTTTTTTCTATTATTTCACGTATGCGGTTATTTTTTATTTGGTAAAAGCCAAACGATTTTACAGTCAGCCGTTACTTCTCGGATGTATAGGCATTGTGATCGAAATATTGGCTGACCTGGTAGAGTTACTGACGCAGCATTTCGGATTAGGAACAACCATTACGTTAGCAGCCTTTAAAGAAATTACGATTATGGCGATTTCCCATAGCTTTCTTGTACTCAGCTTTTTCAATATGATGAAATTGTATGAATCACAATCGCGGGAGCGGCAGATTAGAAAGCAGAATGAACATATGCTAATGCTCATCTCCAACTTATATGAAGAATCCGTTCATTTAAAAAAAACATTGCAGAATGCTGAAAACATCACCAAAAAATCGTATGATCTATACAAACGTTTAACCAGCTTGAAAGGCGATCAGACCGTGTTTCCGGTTGAGGAGTTAGGAAAACAGGCATTAAAGATCGCTGGTGAGGTGCATGAGATTAAAAAAGATAATCAACGTATTTTTGCCGGACTTTCTAAGCTTATTTCCGATGAAAGTCTTGCAGATTATATGGACATACATGAACTTGTCGACATCATTGTGCAAACAAACGAGAAGTATGCCCGCTTACTGGGAAAAAATATTCAGTTTTTACAAATAATTGAGGGAGTTCATCCGCATTACCATGTTTTCACGGTTCTGTCGATCATCAATAATATTGTGGCAAACGCAGTAGAAGCTATTACGGATACAGGAATCATTACCATCACCCTGAAAAGGGAACATGATTCGGTTGAATTTCAGATCGGGGATAACGGTCCCGGTATTACCCCGAAGCATAAACAGTTAATTTTCAAACCGGGGTTTACTTCTAAATATGATCAT
Organism: Aneurinibacillus uraniidurans; assembly: GCF_028471905.1. Classification (NCBI taxonomy): domain Bacteria; kingdom Bacillati; phylum Bacillota; class Bacilli; order Caryophanales; family Paenibacillaceae; genus Aneurinibacillus; species Aneurinibacillus uraniidurans. The sequence continues at coordinate 1,710,057 of NZ_CP116902.1, forward strand.
TCTGGAAATCCTTCCACAGGGATTGGACTATCTTATGTAAAAGAAGTGGTGGAACAACTTGAGGGGAAGATTACAGTTCAGGATGGACCTGACGGAAAAGGCTCGATGTTCATCATTTGCTTGCCGGTTGATCATTTGATTATGAAAGGGTGATTTCGATGCTTTTTTTTATCACAGATGATGATGAAGCGGTGCGCTCCATGCTGGCACAAATCATCGAAGACGAGGATTTAGGAGAGGTAGCAGGGGAAGCAGAAGATGGTTCCTTGATAGATGGCCATATGCTAACCTTGAAAAACATAGACATTTTACTGATTGATTTATTAATGCCGGATCAGGATGGGATTGAAACCGTTCGACGGATAAAGCCATCATTCAACGGAAAAATTATTATGATTTCGCAAGTAGAGTCAAAAGAAATGATCGGGGAAGCGTATTCGCTCGGCATCGAATACTACATCACCAAACCGATCAACCGGATCGAAGTGTCGACGATCATTCGGAAAGTCATCGAACAAACGCGGGTCGAAAAATCCATACAAGACATTTACCGATCATTTAATACCATGCTGAAATTGGATAATTCCCAGGATCAGCCGAAAAAAACGTTCAACGAACAACAAATTCGAACGTCCGGTCAGTTTCTGCTGGCGGAGTTAGGGATAGCGGGTGAAAAAGGGAGTAAAGATTTACTGGACATGCTAGATTATTTATACCAATACGAGCAAGAACAAACGTTAAAAAATGGAATCCCGGCCCTTAAAGAAATTTTTTTGAAGGTCGTTCAAAAAAGACTTGGAAAGAGAGCGGCAGAGTCAGAAATAAAAAAAGAGGTCAAGGCTTCGGAACAGCGCGTTCGCCGCGCTATTTATCAGTCATTAAATCATTTCGCCTCCCTTGGGCTTACTGATTTTTCGAATTGGAAGTTTGAAAATTACGCATCGAAGTTTTTTGATTTTGCAAGCGTACGGAAAAAGATGACAGAATTAGAGGAGGATTCAGCATCATCAACCACTCTTGCTGGCATCAATACAAAAAAATTCATTCAGGTTCTTTATTTTGAAGCAAAACGGGTACATTTGGAGTCGTAATCAAAAAAGCACCACCGCTGCCTTACTCCGGATAGCGATGGTGCTTTTTGGTGTTCCTTTACACATTACGCATCATGCTTTTCAACATGGAAGGTACGATTAGCTTATGAACTCTTCCGACAATAAAAAAATACAGTCGCCCAAGCCAATTGTGGTAATAAACCGTCGTGGATACAGTGGCACATTTCATTCCGTTCCTGTCCTCTAACAAGATGGACACACGAAAGTCTAAGTGACGATCATCTTCTCCCATTACGATCTCGTTAGCTGAGCGATTGATTACACGGAATATGCCGACCTGACTTCCCGGTTCAAATGTTATATGCTGCAAATCTGCTGGCTTAGATGTCTTTAGCCCAATCAAATTTACTAGTTTGTCTCGTATTTTCATTAAGCGGGCGACCCAGGAAGGGGAAGAAGCTAAAAACAGGCGCGAAATAGAATCTACATCGCAAACTAACTCGTTTGGCAACGTAACTTTGTAGGCATCTGCATAATGTATGTGCGAAAAAGCTTGTTCTACTAAGGATCTTTCGGGAAGGGCAACTTCTTCAATCGTGTATTTCTCCATTAGTATGCTCCTTTGGCTTAGAACTTGAACTAACTCTAAATAATCAATAATTTTCTACGATTCACTCTCAGCGCTTTCTAATTTTTGTATCGGTGATATATGAAAATGTTTATAGAACAAACCTATTCGTATGATAGAGAATATATATTTTCTTTATAGTGGTTGGAGTGATAAAAAGATAATAAAAGATACTGGAAGGAGAAGGTAATATGGGAAAGCTTTTTTCAACGATACTCCCTGAGCATGAAGAATTTATTAGGAAGCAGCGAATATTTTTTGTTGGATCGGCTCCTTTAGGGGAAGAAGGTCACATCAATATTTCACCAAAGGGTTATGATGTGCTGCGTATATTTTCGCCGACAGAAGTGGCTTATCTGGATTTAACAGGCAGTGCGAATGAAACGAGTGCTCATGTAGAGGAAAATGGTCGAATTACCTTGATGTTCCTCTCTTTTGAAGAATCGCCGATGATTTTACGTCTATATGGTAAGGGGCGTGTGATCCTGCCAGGTACACCTGAATGGGATGAACTACTTCCGCATTTTGAGCTTCTTCCAGGTGCGCGACAGGTGATTCACGTTACGATACATACGATAAAAACCTCGTGTGGTTTTAGTGTCCCGCTCTTTTCCTACTCGGGTGAACGTAACACTCTGCAGCAATGGGCAATGAAGACCGGCGAGCAGGGGATTAAAGAGTATCATGAGAAGAAAAACTATGTAAGTATGGATGGACTGATTACTTCATTAGGTCAGCAAGAAATGAAACCGATTCTTCCTGAAGAATAAAAGGAGCTAATCCAGATGATGAGATGGAGACTATTAAACATAACAACCCCGTTACTTTTATCCCTTCTTTTAACGTCTTGTGCAGCGAATAAAGATCAAGTACAGCAACAAGGTGTGACTCCTGTATCACACAATACGCAAAAAGTTGAGGAACAAGGCGCTTCGCATGATCAAGCGGTAAAATCGTATCTGATCAAAAAATATAGCAATCAAGCACCTACAGCATGGGGCGAATTTATTCCGGGTATCCATCGTCGATTACACACAAACGAAAAGGTGATTGCGTTAACTTTTGATGCATGTGGAGGTCCCCACGGCAGTGGGTATGATGTAGATATTATCAACTATTTACGGCAAATGAACATACCCGCGACTTTATTCATCAACAGTCGCTGGATTGATGCTAATCATGAGACCTTTATGACGCTGGCTAAGACGCCGCAATTTGAAATTGAAAACCATGGGTATCTTCATAAACCTCTTTCCGTAAATGGGCGCTCGGCATGGGGGATTAAAGGAACGGTAGGTGTAAGTCAGATTGTGGATGAAGTAGCCATGAATCATCGGAAAATTGAACAACTTACAGGGAGAGCTCCACAGTTTTTCCGTACAGGTACAGCGTTTTATGACGATATAGGCGTGAAGATTGTAGGGGAACTTGGAGAAAAGGCTGTAAACTATGATGTTTTAGGAGATGCCGGAGCTACGTTTACCGCAACGCAAGTTAAGCATGCGTTATTATCTGCTAAACCAGGCTCTATCGTGATTTTACATATGAATCAACCGAAAGGAGAGACGGCAGAAGGTCTTAAACTTGCCGTTCCACAATTGATTCGGGAAGGCTATCACTTTTGTAGACTGAAGGATTTTCCACTCCAATAATAGTCCGTCAAGTACTTATAGACAATGAGTAGGAGGGCAATTTATGAAAAAAATAAGTATAAAATATGTTGTAATTTTGGGGCTGTTACTGGCGGTATTAGCAGGTTCATCTACCCCTGGACTTGCCGCGATAAACATATCACAATATTCGTCAGCCTCCAATAAATATGCGATTGCGGGTATCGAGCAACCGAAAAAGTTTGAAGCGTTTTTCGTGAAATTTCAAACCTTGGTGGCAGAAGGAGATAAAAAGGAGGTGGCTAACTATATGAAATACCCGGTCGTTGTTAATGGCAAGGAAACTGCGAATCAGACAAAAAAACAGTTCATAAAAAATTACGATAAAATTTTTACCCCCAAAGTAAAAAAAGCGTTAGCGAATCAAAAGGTGGAGAATTTGTTTGTGAATGCTCAAGGTGTTATGGTCGGAGACGGTGAAATTTGGTTTGGTGTTTCGACGCAGAAACCAGAACGGTATCAGGTAATCGACATCAACAAATAAGTGCAAACGGATAAATTCATCATGTAAGAAGCTATCAAGGGGCTGGTTGAAACACCTGCCCTTAAATTAGAAATAATATGGTCTGAATTTACAAAATAGTTTAATTTTTGTGTTATAATGTATGAGAATACTGCGCATAAGGAGGAGAAACAAAATGAAAAGCTGGAAAGAAGAACAGGTTGTTCAGGCGTTTATGGATGTCCGTCCGGGCATTCCATACGGGGCGGATCAGATGAAGATTATGGTACAGCTTGTAGCAGAGTTACATGATAAACCAGCATCTATTCTTGACCTTGGATGCGGAGATGGAATTACCGGTGAAGTACTGTTGCAGCTGTATCCGGAAGCGTCCGGTGATTTCATCGACCAGTCAGAGCCGATGCTTGCCAAAGCAGAAGAGCGGCTGGCTGCGTATCCAAGCATTCGAATCATACAGGCAGACCTGGAGACAGAGAAGCTGTCAGATATAACAAACCGGACATATGACTGTATTGTATCCTCATATGCGCTGCATCACCTGACACATCCACGTAAGCGCAGTATATATGAAGAAATCTATCAGGCGTTGAATCCCGGTGGAGTGTTCCTGAATGTGGAACATGTAGCCTCACGGAGTGAACGAATGGAGGCGATCTGGGATCGTACGCTTGTCAATCATATTTATGAGCATCGCCGCACTGTTGAGCCAGCTGTAACGGAGCGGGATGTATGGAATGCTTATATAAACCGAGCAGATCGATTTGATAACATTTTGGCTCCAGCAGAAGACCAATGTAACTGGCTTCGAGAGTGTGGATTTGCAGATGTTGATATTTATTTCAAATATTTTGAGCTCGCTGTATTTGGTGGACGAAAAAATGGCGTCCGTTAACGAACGCCATTTCTGATTATAGGATATGAGGTATAAGGGTCGGCAAAATAATAGAAGTAACAATAGCTGTCAGCCCCATGGCTACTCCGGCAACGGCTCCGGCCAGCTCGTTTTCTGTGGCGGCCTGGGCCGTTCCTTGTCCGTGTGAGACAACTCCCATAGCGAGTCCATAGGCGAATGAACTTGTGATGCCTGAACGCTTCAACAGCCACGGTCCGATCATTGTGCCGAGTGTTCCGGTTAGTACAACGAACGCCGCGCTTAGCGTAGGATTGCCTCCGATCAAAGCGGTAATCTCCAGAGCAATCGGCACCGTGACTGACTTCACGCCAAGGGATGCGACTACATCATGGGGTAGACGGAATAAGAGACCGATCAGCACGGCTGATAATGTTGTAGCCAGTGCACCTATTACGATGCCTGCGGCTGCAGGGATACTGTATGTGACGACAAGCTGGCGATTTTTGTACAGAGGTACGGCAAGTGCTACCGTAGCAGGGCCGAGGAAAAAGGTCATAATCTCTTTCCCAGGTTTGTATTGTTCAAATGACAGACCGAGTATCAATAAGACAGTGATAATAAGTGCGGTGCTGAAAAATACAGGAGTCGTAAAGGGTGACGGATATTTCCGGGCTACGAGGCGACTGAGCATGTAAGCACCGACCGTAAGCAGAATGCTACATAGTGTTACGAATGTGCTCATTTGCTCGCTCCTTTCTGCGTTCAAGCAGCTGGGATAGTCCACTAGTGACGAGTAAACCGACCACAGCGCTTACAACGAGTGACGTCATAATCGCAACACCATTCATCACCAGAAGTCCACCAACTTCCATTAGTCCCACTGCGACGGGAATAAAGAAAAATGCGAGGTGTCGAATGAGAAAGGAAGCGGCGCTCTCGATCCAGGCAAGCTTAATGACACCGGTTACAAGCAGAATAAATAGCAGCAAAAGTCCCATTACATTGCCGGGAAACGGGAGATGGAGCCGTTCGGTAATAAAGTAGCCGAGCTCGTTAAGCACCCATAACCCGACTAGCTGACATACAAAAAATAACACTTTCATAGTTATGTGTCCTTTCTTCGATTTGGAATCATCTGATGATTGCTAATTTTATTTTACGGGAGATTGTTTAAAATATCTATACCATTATGGGACTGAGCATTCGTCAGCGCACAGTAAGATACAGAAGCTTGTGTATCCGTCGACCGTTCTGTACAATAAATAAGTTACAGAACGGAGGGTATGACAGATGAGAGTAATGCGTATGAGATTTTTACTACTACTATGCAGTGCTGTGCTTCTGCTTGCAGCTTGTAATGGTCCGGCACCGAAGAGCGCTTCAGATGAGTGGAAGGCAATTGTTTCGACATCGGACAAAAAGCTGGAAAAAGCGACAGTGAAGCGGGTAGTAGACGGCGATACATTTGCGGTAGATGTGAATGGTAAGGAGAAGAAAGTACGCATGATTTTGATGGATACGCCAGAGTCAAAAGCGCCGAATCGTCCGCAAGGTTATCTCGGAGAAGAAGCGAAGCAATATACGACGAAGCGACTCACAGGGCAGACCGTATGGCTGGAGCGTGATGTGAAAGCAACTGACCAGTATGGACGCTGGCTGCGGTATGTGTATCTGGATGTGGCAGGCGGAAAAGGTGAATTTTTCAATGGAACACTTGTCCGCAGTGGATATGCGCGGCTCGCAACGTTCCCGCCGAATGTGAAGTATGTAGATGATATCCGAAAATGGCAGACTGAAGCACGAGAAGCAGGACGCGGCGTCTGGAAAAATATTAAAGACGCGTTTCCTGATCGAAAGGTTGAGCAATAAGAAAAAATCCCCTCTGCTACTAATGAGAGGGGATTTTTTGTGTCTGCTATGATCCGAAGAATGTTTTAAGAAAGTCAGTATCCATTGTAGAGATTTTCCAACCGGATTCGGTTTTGGTCAACTTGATTGTTTGAGTAGTTGTGATCGTAGGAGCAGAAGGGTCTTTTATGCTGGCTTCTATTTTTTCTAATACCTTATGTTCCGCTTGCGTATCGTCATTCATTTGGCCTGACATCGCTTCAGATACGATGCCTTTGGCTGCTGCTCCAGAAATCTTTAGCATATTAGGGACGGTAATTTTCACAGAGATCGTGGCCTCATCTCCCTTGATATCATACGAACCGGTTTCATATGTTAGCTTCTGCAAGAATAGTTTGGCTACCTTTTCGCCTTCTGGATCAGCTGAAAGCTCACGCAAATCTTGATCGTCTTTCTTCAGGAAAGAAGCAGCTTGCTGGAATTCTCCCCTTTGCAATGAACCAAAGAAATTCTTCACAATGATATCAGGAGAATCGTTATTTGCTGGTGCAGCAGTTTTTTCACTTGAACAACCTGTAGCCAGTATCAATCCACCTAATAGCATGATAGCAACGAGTAAATACTTGTGTAGATTCATCTATAAACCTCCAGTATTATTTTGATATACTAAAAATGTAACATAATCCCATTACATTTGTTACCACCTGGAGGATGAACACATCTACTTCCTAGGACTGATTTTTTTCTTCATAAGTATGAGCTAGGGAATGGCTCACCATTTATTTCGGCATATAAATAAGGAAGGGGCTGTCTCAAAGGCTGTAATACAGTGATTGAGGTAGCCCCTTTTTGTAGAATCGACAATGTTTGGTGAGAGGGAGTGGGCGCGTACAGGAGCTCCTCCACCACACGGCCGTGAAAAATCGCTTATTCGTGTTAGGTGGCTATGCTAGCTGTTTATATTCGAAGGTCTGATGCTCTCTACGTCTGAGGTCGTAGATGAAATTCAAGCGGAGGTTCGTTATGAGAACCGTAGAAATTCGGTACCATGAATAACAAGAAGGGAGGAACAAATCATATGAAAAAATTTGGTCTGTTACTAGCAGGAGGGGTTGCAGCAATCGTAGCTATTGCTAACTTCGGCCCGATGATCGGTCTTGCGATTAGTGCCGCTATTTTATACTACGCGGTAAAAGGATTCCTGCTTGCGGATTCCACATGCAAAAAAATCCTCTGGGTGTTGATCGGGCTTGCGGCATTAAGTGCAACTCTATCCAACATGCCAGCACTGTTCGGTGTAGTTGCCATCGGAATCCTGTACCTTGTGTACAAAAAGTGGAACGAACAGCCGTCGCATACAAAAACGCCAGAAGATCCATTCACGAATTTTGAGAAACAATGGGACGCACTGCGCCAATCTTAATCAACCATAAGGAGAGAATACGATGAAAAACTTATTTGCTCGCATTAAACATTCCATTGCCGCTGATTTTCATGAAGCACTTGATAAGAAAGAACAGAAAAATCCAATCGCGCTCCTAAATCAGTACTTGCGCGAATGTGAGCAGGAAGTAGAAAAAGTTCGGATGCTAGTTGAGCGTCAATACCGTCTTAACGAAGAGTTCACACGGGAATACAGCCACGCGCACAGTATGGCAGAGAAGCGCAAGCATCAGGCAGAAGTAGCGCTTGGGGCTGGGGAAACGGAATTGTATGATTTTGCGCTCCAAGAGCAAGCGCAGTACGAAGAACGGGCTATTCGATTGCAGGAATCACAGCAGCAGGCGGCTCACCAGCTTGCCGAGCTTGAACGTCGTTATGAGGAAATGAGACATAAGTTAAAAGACATGTATATTAAGCGAATGGAACTGATGGGTCGAGAAAATGTGGCGCGTGCCCAGCACCGCATCAGCCGTGTGCTCGAACCAGGCGGACACATGGGGACGCCATTTACACGCTTTGAAGAAATGGAACACTACTTAGATCGCATCGAACGTCAGGTGAACATGTCCTATAACCACCATACGATTGATGCGAGAATTGCACAGTTAGAAAAACTGGCAAAAAAAGATGAGGTTTCGTCCGTTTCGTAATATAATCAGGGTAGCTTAAAAAAAGGCGCAGGAAGTTGCGCCTTTTTTCTCATCATGATAGATGCTTCTGCCCGAGAAAGGAAGGGACCGCTATGCCGCATCGCAGTAAGACGGATTTTATAAACTGGGCGATTTTTATCAGCCTGATTATGCTGTTGCTGGAACTTTCATTTTCTGGAGGCGGTGCGATTTTCTTTGTAGGTAGTATGATTGGGTGTATATACATTGGACATAAACGTTTGCCGCGCCTGACAGGGAAGCTATTTTTCTGGTTTGGTGTCGTAAACCTTGGGATTGCGGTGCTCAATACGGTCGCGTTTCGCTTCTGGGCGTTTATTCTGATTGCTTATATAGTCGTACAGTTCGCACAGTCCAAAAAAAACCCGCATCTCATTCACCCGATACTAGGTCGGTCGCAGCCGATCATAAACGAGGAGACACTCGTTGTTCGGACTCCTATGTTTCGCAACATATGGCTCGGCCCGAGACAGACACCGGAACACGCTTATGAGTGGAATGATATCATTGTGCAGACTGGCATCGGAGACACGGTGATTGATCTAAGCTCAACAGTGCTTCCCAAACAGGAAAATGTCATTGTCATTCGCAACCTGGTCGGGAATGTGCAGGTGTTAATTCCGTATGATGTAGGCGTAAGCGTGCATCATTCTGCTGTCGCGGGAGCGGCTACAGTATTCGAATATCAGGAGCCAACTGCGTTTAACCGTGTGCTCCATATCGAGACGCCAGGCTATGGACAGGCCGGTCAAAAGGTGAAAATTATGACAGTCATGCTGGTGGGCGATCTGGAGGTGAAGCGCATATGAATGCACTTCAGCGCCAGCTTGCCCTTAGTATCGGTCTGGCTTGTCTGTCGGCGGTTATTACGGGTCTGCTGACTTTTCTTGTCTATCCTCTTCCCGATTGGTCTCATCTGTGGACGACAGAACTATTCGGATTTCCGTTTGTTCTCGCTGCATTAGGGATTATCATGGGGATTGGCATTGGTTTTGGACTGGTATACGGTCTATTCTGGCAGCGGCAGTTCCAGACAATAGAGGGCGTGCTGCATGAGCTTGAACAAGGTCGGCGTATCGAAGCGCAGCCAGGCAGTGGTGTGCAGGAAGTAGATCGGATTGGAATACGGATTGAGAAGCTTCAGCAGCAGATGGGAGAGCAGGTGAAGTTGTCCCGTAAGCTGGCGATGGAAAAAGCGGAAGATCAGGAGAAGCGGATGCAGGAAATCATATCGCAAGAGCGTCATCGGCTCGCCCGTGAACTGCACGATTCAGTTAGCCAGCAGTTGTTTGCTGCTTCCATGCTTATGTCAGCGATTGCCGAAACCCCGTCAACACGTAATGAACGGGAAACGAAGCAGTTACGTATGGTAGAGACGATGATTCATCAGTCACAATTGGAGATGCGTGCGCTTTTGCTTCATCTTCGTCCGTTTGCGCTTGCAGGGAAATCGCTTCAGGAAGGAATGGAAGAACTGCTGGTCGAGTTGTCGCAAAAAGTTCCGCTTGCGATTGAATGGAAAATCGAGCCGATGCAGCTCGATAAAGGTGTGGAAGATCACCTGTTTCGTATTTTACAGGAGGCGATCTCAAACACACTGCGTCATGCCAAGGCCTCTCGCTTGGATGTGCTGCTCATTGAGCGTGACAACTTGATTATCATGCGAATTGTCGATGATGGCGTTGGATTTGATGTGGAGTCTGCGAAGGCAGGCTCATACGGGCTGCAGAATATGCGGGAGAGAGCGATGGAGTTGGGTGGATATAGTAAAATTATTAGTCTGCCGGGGCAGGGAACGAGTCTGGAAGTACGAATACCAAGGATGATGACAGGAGGGGAATCAGATGATTAGCGTACTGTTTGTCGACGATCATGAAATGGTGCGAATTGGTGTCACGTCCTATTTGTCCGCTCAGCCTGATATGGAAGTGGTTGGGGAAGCCGAAAATGGAAAACAGGCGGTAGAGCTTGCGCTCCGCTTACGTCCAGATATTATTCTAATGGATCTCGTCATGCAGGAGATGGACGGCATCGAGGCAACAAAGCAAATTATGGAGCAGTGGCCGGATGCAAGGATTATCATTGTAACGAGTTTCCTAGATGACGAGAAAGTATACCCTGCGCTCGAAGCCGGAGCGACGAGCTATCTTTTGAAGACATCAAGGGCGAGCGACATCGCAGACGCAGTCCGGGCCACTTATCATGGGCAGTCCGTGCTAGAGCCAGAAGTGACAGGAAAAGTCATGACTCGTATGCGTCAGAGGCAGGAACGTCTGCCGCACGAAGAGTTAACCGGACGAGAGATGGAAATTCTGCTGCAGATCGCGCAGGGCAAGTCCAATCAAGAAATTGCTGATGAATTATTTATTGCGTTGAAAACGGTCAAAACGCATGTCAGCAGCATCCTGAGCAAGCTTGGCGTGCAAGACCGTACTCAGGCCGTTATTTATGCATTTAAACATGGATTGACTACATAATGAGTAGCTAGCATCCTTATTTGAGGGTGCTTTTTTACTTGGGATTCGAAAGGAGGGTTTTATTTTCTTTTGTCGAAATTTTTATTTCATAATATAGGAAGTGCGCACAGTAAAGGCGGATCGGTTGTAGGAGGAGCGGTTTTGGCAAATAAAATCGAAGAAATGTGCAGGGATGAACAACTACTTGAACCGGTAGTAGTTGGAGTCGGGATTTTTTATGAAGATGAGTATGTATATGTAAACCCTAGTTTTGCTTCTATATTTGGCTATGCAAGAGAAGAAATCATACATAAAGCTAGATTAGTTGATCTCGTACATCCAAATGATCGTGATTTTGTAGCAGATCAGATCAGACAGCGGTTGTCTGGTGAGGCGGCGAGTGCGCGGTATCGGGCACGTGGTGTTCGGAAAGATGGAGTTGTGATTGACCTTGAATTATGTGGAGCCAGAACCGTGTATCAGGGAAAATCAGCGGTTATCACAATGATACTCGATATGACAGAACAGGTTCAGATCGCACAGGCATTACGGGAAAGTGATGAACGGTTCCGCAAGGCATTTGATTATTCTTCAATTGGTATGGCGCTCATATCAATTGAAGGTCAGTTTCTTAAGGTAAATGCGGCGCTATGCACAATGACAGGTTACATAGAAGAGGAACTGCTTACGAAGACGTATCGGATGATTACGCATGTGGATGATAGAATGGAAGACAGGGAAGTGGTTGAGCAGTTAGTAGACGGGAAAATCAATCACGTATCGTATGAAAAACGATATATCCATAAATACGGTCGGATTATCTGGATTCTGATTAATGTGTCAATTATTCGGGATGAGTGTAATGTTCCCCTTTATTTCATTGCACAGATTCAAGATATTACGGAGCGTAAGCAAACGGAGGAAATGCTCCGCAAGTCAGAAAGGTTGAATGCAGTCGGACAGCTTGCAGCAGGTGTAGCCCATGAAGTTCGGAACCCGCTGACGGTACTCAAAGGCTTTATTCAGCTTATGCAGGCACAGCGTGCAGATGAACAACAGGAGCACCTAGCGCTGATGCTGTCAGAGGTGGAGCGTATTGAAGCGATTATTACGGAATTCCTTGTGTTGGCCAAGCCACAAACCATTCGTTTTCGCACGAACAATCTTGCGGCGATCATTTCACATGTAGCTGCGCTGATTAGCACAAAAGCGGTAATGAACAACATTCAGATTAGCACAAGAATCGCTGCAGACCTTCCACACATTGAATGTGATGAAAATCAGATTAAACAAGTATTTGTCAATATGCTGCAAAATGCAGTCGAATCAATGCCAGAAGGCGGGTTGATTATGGTTACAGCAGCTCGGCTTGGCACTGATCGCGTGATGATTCGTTTTATCGATGAAGGGTGTGGGATTGCCAAAGAACGCATTCCACATCTTGGTGAGCCATTTTACAGCAACAAGGAGAAAGGAACCGGGCTTGGCCTGATGATCAGTTATAAAATCATCGAGAATCATAAAGGAACAATAAAAGTGGAGAGCAGAGTAGGTAAGGGAAGCGTATTTACGATTATTTTGCCATTATCGCAGTGTGTTGAAAAACCTTACGAATCATAGTATCGTATGCTTTTCTCCGCGCATACCATGAGGGAGCGAGCCATTCAGGAGGAGAGAAAAGCATATGTATGATTTGGATATGTGGATAAACCGTATGCCCGAGCCAGCAAGGCCGTTCATTGTACTGGATACGGCGATTGGGGATGTGAATGGGGATCGCGTGCCAGATCGTGTCTTTTTGGTCGGAACAAAACCATATGGAGCAAGCAGTCCACTGGTCGCTGATATTACGGTTGTCGTGGAGGACGGGCGAACGAAACAACGCTATCGCATTCCACTCGAACAAAATCAAGGCTATGGCCCGACGCTTTTTCTCGGTGACTTTACCGGGGATAAGGTGGCGGATATTATGGTCAATATGAGCTCTGGCGGCTCTGGCGGGATCACCTATAACTATGTGTATTCGTTTCTGAATAACCAGCCGCGCAAGCTGTTTGACTCCGAGCAGTTCAACCGCACGCATACAGGTACAGTAACGTATGAGGATTATTATAAAGTGCGCGTCGTAACGGAAAATCCGCACAATGTGTACATCCTCGATATACGCTATAAAGGTACGGATTATCTGAATGAAATCTATGATCCAAACGGAAAGTTGAAAGCTCCGTTAAGTGGTGACATTAATGGATTGGGTGGATTATATCCGGTTGATTTTGATTATGATGGAGTGTATGAATTGATGGCGTTCCAGCGCATTATTGGTCGCTATAATGCAGATGGTCTTGGTCTAGTTATGAACGTACAAAAATGGAAAGGTGACCGGTTTACCCCATTTAATCAATGGATTGCGATCAATGGATAAGCTGCCGCGAGAAAATAAGCGTTGCCGAGATGGGATCAGGCAGCGCTATTTGCTTTGGATTGTGCGATTAGTTGACGTTTTATGGGATCCGTTGTATTCTCCTTACAGATAGATGAAGAAACTTGAATTGATTTACATGCAAAAAAGAGGCGATTTTACGAATGGAAGAGCGAATTTTACTATTGCTTGGATTATTAAAAGTGCAGAGCCAGCACGGCTATCAAATTAATGAATTTATTGAGCGTAATTTAAGTCGCATTACGGATATGAAGAAAGCGACCGCTTATGCCACATTGAATCGGCTGCATCAGGACGGCTATATTTCGGTACAAACAGAACAGGAAGAAAATCGGCCACCACGCAAGGTATACTCGATCACAGAAAAAGGCGAGGGACGATTTTGGGAGCTGCTTCGGACAAGTCTAGCAGAAGCGGGACAGATGACGCTTCCAGGGGATATTGGCCTTATGTTTCTCGATCACCTACCATGTGAGGAAGCACTGTCGTATTTAAAGATCCGGCTTGTAAAGCTAGAGGAACAAATCGAGATGTATGCTAACATACCGCATCATGGCCAGCAATCGAGCATTGACCTAACTGTGGACCGTCGTCTGCGCTTACTGCAGAGCGATCGCGATTGGCTTATGGAAACGATCGAGAGACTATCGCAATCTAAAACATAAAAAACAGCCTGGTAGCCATGACGGCACAGGCTGTTTTTTATGTGAATCATGCATTACTGAATGTGAATGCCGTATATGTACGGCTCACGGGTGGCGATTACCGCCGTGCCATTAAACACAGCAGGTGTTGCTTCGATATTTGCATTAAGTGACAGACGGGTACGTTCCGTACCGTTTGCTCCGTCCAGCAGGCGCAGCATACCCGCAGAATCTCCTTGAAGAATGTACATGTTTCCCGCTGCATCATAGAGGTCGACAGGAGAGGACCAGGCGTACGCGGGTGTTAGCTGCCGCCATATCTCATGTCCATCTTTTTTATCGAGTGCTACGATTAATCCACTGTTGAATTCATGGTAGCGAGCAAGCGTGAAGATGACACGATCGGCTGCTTTTTGTTTGCCGACAATATTGGTGGCTAGTACACCGCCGTTTACTGGACGTGAACCTTTCAGAGAGAAACACGGGTACGTTTTTTCCCAGAGCACTTTTCCAGTGAGGCCGTCGAGCTTACGGATGAAAGCTGTGCCGGTTGTTCCCTGTTTATCTACCTCGCAGCCTGTATAAACCACCGGACGTCCCTGTTCTTCTTCGACGGTTAAGGTTGCATCCGTATCATCCCGCCCAGGTGCCATCCAGACAGGCTTCATCGTGGTAATATCGAGGCATTGAATGGTCCCACTATTATCTGCGAAATATACGTAGTTTTTGTAGGCAGAAAGTGAATTTTCTGTCCCGATTTCTTTTTGATCGGCCACCTTGTAGCGATAACGGGTTATCGTTGGCTTCACGGTAATCGATGGAGTAGTCCGGTTGAAAGTAGTATTGAGCTTAATGTTGTAGATAAGGCCATTTTCTCCACCGAGAATCATCGTATCCGTATCGCCGTGAATAAGCGGGGCTCCATCGAATGCACCCCATTTTCGTGTGGCAAGCTGGTCTTTCCCGTCAAGAAAATACAGGAGGGACTGGTCGATGAGGCTAAAAATACGATAGCCGATTTTCCCGGTCTCCGGAATCCCTTGTCCGACATATAGCAATGGGTACCCACGTGGATCAAGTGTCACACTTCCTTTGATCGGATTGCGAATGAGAATAGGTGGTCGAGATGGCTTGCCGGTAGCCAGATCAAGAAAATAGATGCGTCCGTCAAGCGAGGCGTAGATCACCTCGGTAAAATTCGGACGGTTTTTGAATTCTGCATACAGATTCATCATATCTCGCGTCCGATCTGGCCAACGGACAATGGCCGGTTGCCCGGTCCAGCCGGCACCACCGCCCCAGCTGCTGCGAGACGTTTGTGCCTGCCAGAGTTGGGTGAGGGAGGTAGCTGATTCGATGGTACCAAAAGAAGGCATCGTCCGCTGCGCGTTTCCGCGAAACGTGAGGATACCCTCTATAGTAGGTACATCTTGTGGGGCAAAGACAGGCAGTGGATCGGCATGAAAAGCTGCCAGTGGGTGACTGCCGGAAAACAGTGCATAAGATAGCCCGGGTATGGGAGCGGTAGCACCCGCAAGTGGGGCAGGTGGACGCCCGTCCGGCGACTGCGCAGCAGCGGGCTTTGCGACTGCTTCTACAGCCTGTGTAGCCGATTCTGGCATAGGAACTTGCAGATGTGCCAGATAAAGCAGGGTGGCGACTCCTCCGATCACCAGCGTACTGGTGCCAAGGAGCGCAAACATAAGGCGAAACATGCGTCTACGATTCACAACGTAACTCCCTTTTTCTTAGTTCAAATGGGTTACTTTTTATCGTAGCACCTTTTTTGACCGCACAAAAGAGGGAAGTATACGTATGTGAAGCGGATTACAGAACATCTTTGTTTTTTTTATAAAAAATCCATATTGCGCCGAAAAAAACGATAAAGCCGAGGTGGGGAATTACAATCAATAACATTGTGCCGTTCATAATGGTCAGTTCATTCCTTTGATAAGAGATTTTTAGCCTGTATATAGAATACATGCTTGTGAGGCGGATGAACCCATCCACTTTATATTTTTATAGGCCATCCACCAGGTTTTTAGCAGATATTGAGTAGGATAAAACCAACCAGTCAGGTTATTTTTTGGATGAAGTGATTTATAATAGAGCGTAAAGAGAAGGAGGGGCAGCATGGAGTGGAAGCTGGATCGTTCAAGCCATACACCGATGTATCGACAAATTATCAAGTATGTAGAGTACCGGATTTCAAACGGTGAATATCCACCGGGGAGTTTATTGCCGTCTGAACGTGCGTTGGCTAAGGAATTAGGAGTTAATCGAAGTACGGTTGTGACGGCTTATGAGGAATTGCGTGCGTCAGGACTTGTTACGAGTAAGAAGGGGAGCGGAACGAGGGTCGGTTTGTTTGGGCAGGAGGCAGGATACAATCAGCTTCCTGACTGGGATCAGTATGTAATCGGGGGCTCACTTTTGCCGAATGTACCACTCATGCGCCGCATTTTTAAAGAAGCCCGAAATGAAAAAGTAATGGATTTAGCTACCGGGGAACTATCGCCCGATTTATTTCCCCGAGCGCAGGTTGAAGAGAGGATGAGGACGGCGCATTTTACGTTTCAATCCGGATATGAACATCAGCAGGGAAATTTACAGCTGCGTGAAACGATTGCCAGCCAGTTAAAACGAGATCGGAATATTGATACCGCTTCTTCCTCGGTTTTGATTACGTCCGGTGCTCAGCAGGCGCTCTATCTTATTATTCAATGTCTGCTTAAACCCGGTGATACGGTTGTTATTGAGGACCCGTCCTATTGCTATTCGCTGCCTTTGTTTAAATCGATGGGCATTAAAACATGCTTGCTTACAGCGGATAAGCATGGGATTAATCCGGATGATATTGTGATGTTCCATCAGAAAAATAAAATTCGGATGATATTTTTAAACCCGACGTTTCAAAATCCAACCGGAATCAGCCTGCATCCAAAACGAAGAAAAAAGCTGCTTGAAATCGCAGTTGAATACGGGATCCCCATCATTGAGGACGATCCGTATACGTTAACGGCGTTTGATACAGAAGCGCCTCCGACGTTGAAATCAATGGATGACTATGGTGTTGTTCTCTATATTAGTTCGTTGTCTAAAATCGTGTCGTCTGGCTTGCGCATTGGGTGGATGGTCGGTCCACAGCCGGTCATTAGCCGATTGGCCGATGTAAAGCAGCAAATTGATTTCGGGCAGAGTATTTTCTCACAGTGGATGGCGAATGAAGTTTTGACTTCTCCTAATTTTGATGAACACATTCAGGAGCTTGGCTTAACGCTGCATAGGCGAAGAGATGTGATGATACAGGCTTTAGCTAAGTATCTTCCGAATGAAGTGGAATTCTCGGTGCCGAAAGGGGGCATCCATCTATGGTGCAAACTAAAAAAACATGTGAGTGAAGGGAGATTGCTGGAGCAGGCAATTGAGAATGGGATGATTTTTATGCCAGGAAGTGCGCTTGGGTCAACAGAGGGATATGTCAGATTTACGTTCGGTCGCACGGACGAGATGTACATAGAAGAGGCGATTGCCCGATTTGCACGTGCGCTGCTTTGTAATGGGATCGACAACGTGTAGGAGTGAGGAGTGGAAAAGGGGAGGGGGCTGTAACTGACCGCTTCTTAGCGAGCGTACTGAAGTGACGATGTCTCTCGCCCGATCCCACTCCTTCACAACATGTTGACATAACACCCATGCCGATGCAATTTATTCTTCTTGTGATTCCTCAGGTTCAAGGAACAGTAGCTTTGTCGCTTCTTCATAAGCAAATAATTCTGCATAACGTCCCCAATCAATCGTGATATCTAATTGATGTTCAGCTTCTTCTGTACCAAAGTGCTGTTTATAAATCTCATTGAAAAATTCTCTCGGCATTTTATTGTTAGACTTTGATTGGAGGGTCCATAAAATCTTTTCCATCATAGGTACATGTTCAAGTACCTGCCGTTTAAAAATATCTTTCCGTTCTAATACGTTTGCCTCTGCAAACTGATGACCGATAGGGGTCAAATCAATATCCCCCTGCTGCACATTTGCCAACCCCAGTAACCTTGTCGCTTCAACAATATGTAAAAAGTCTTCTAGGTTTAAACTGAATTGATCGGCCAATTTATACAGATCAGCTGTATTTCCTAAGTCATCCAATAACTCGATAAATCCGGTAAGCGCGCCAGAGGGAGCTTCAGGGATCGGCTGCAGTTTCTTTTTCTGCGTGTCAGAAACAATGACGGGCTTAGTCTCTCTGTGTGTTAAGATCGAATAAATTTTATCAACTAATTCGGTAAAGTGTGGATCTTGCTTTTCTCGCCAATGACTTAATGTAATTGGGATATCCGCAATGATTCGTGCAGGATCACGAGATAGTACGACAGCTCGATCGGACATATATACAGCTTCCTCAATACTATGAGTCACCATGATAATGGATTTGGTTGGAATTTTTTTCTCCATCCAAAGTTCGAGCAAATCCCGTTTCAAATTTTCCGCCGTCAATACATCCAGAGCTGAGAAAGGTTCATCCATGAGTAAAATATCTGGTTCCATCGCCAAAGCGCGCCCGATCCCAACCCTCTGTCTCATCCCACCGGACAACTCCTTCGGATAAGCACCCTTAAAGCCATCTAGTCCCACCATATCAATGATTTCTAGCGCCCTTCGTTCTTTTTCTTCGTCAAGTAGAGATTTATGTTCGAGCCCTACTTTTACATTCTCTAATACAGTCAACCACGGAAAAAGAGCAAATGACTGGAATACCATGCTAACGCCTGGATTTGTTCCTTGAATTGGTACACCATTGTAAGAAACAGAGCCTTGTGTCGGAGCAATCAATCCAGCAATGATTCGAAGTAAGGTTGACTTTCCTGAACCAGACGGTCCAAGAATGGATACAAATTCACCTTCAGCAATTTTAAGATTGATATTTTCTAAGATCGTTACATTTGCTGTGTTAGATACATCATATTTTTTTGTCACTTGATTTACATCAACCAATATATTTTTCATGTGCTTCACCCTATCCAATGTGATATTTCTTTTCGGCTAGCGTATAAAGTTTTCTCCAGAAAAGACGGTTTATCACTACAACCAAAATGGCCATCACCATAATTCCCCAGATGATTTGTGGCCAATTTCCGTTCGTTGTAGCCTGAGTGATAAAGGAGCCTAAACCGGTTGCTTGTAAAGTGTGATCTTTCCATGAAACCATTTCTGAAACAATACTTGCATTCCATGCTCCACCGCTTGCTGTAATTCCTCCTGTAATTAAATAAGGGAATACGCCGGGAAGAATCAGTTTTTTCCATGTTTGCAGTCGTGTTAGTCGTAAAACTTTCCCAGCTTCACGTAGATCGGATGGAATTGCCATAGCCCCTGCAATAACATTAAACAAAATGTACCATTGGGTTCCGAGCATCATCAGCGGAATCGCGCCTATTTCCATATTGATTCCATATTTGATATAGAGAATTGTCAAAAATGGAAATGTCATATTGGCCGGGAAAGAAGCTAAAATCTGCACAATGGGTTGGGCGATCCGTGCGAGCTTCGGATGAAAGCCAATCATGACACCTACAGGCAAGGTCCATAAGATTCCTAACAGAGTTGCAACGAACACACGGCCTGCTGTTAATAGTCCGAACCATATAACTTTTAGAAGCTCCGATACAGATAGCTTACTGATTTCCAAGATTCCTTCGTACACGTACTTTGCAATAAAAATGCCCACTACGATTCCAATTAGCCATTTGATCATTGGTGTAAGCTTTGAAAATTGTTTTTGCTGCTGCTTTACTTTGTTTGTTTTTGCTGTAATTCGGACAATCCAGTTATGAATATACGATTTACACGTACGCATGATATATTGTAAAAATCGCGCACGGCGGATGATGTTATATAACCAGGAAGTTGTAATGTCATTTGCTTCTGTTTGTTCGTTTTTAAATTTTTGCGACCAGGCTACGAGCGGACGCCAGAATAGTTGATCAACTACGAGAATCATGATGACCATGGTGAGGATCGCATAAAAAATTGCAAAAATATTCCCCTGATCGACCGCAGTTGCCATATAGGATCCGATTCCTGGGAGATGAATATCTTGATTCAGGACGGTGATCGATTCGCTAGCAGCGAGGAAAAACCATCCTCCTCCAAATGACATCATGCTGTTCCAAACAAGTCCAATCATCGAATAAGGAACTTCCAGCTTGGTGAAGCGAGCCCAGCTCCCCAATTTATTTATTTTGGCTGCTTCTTGCAGATCATGAGGAATCGTAGATAATGAATGATAAAAGCTAAACGTCATATTCCAAACTTGCCCAGTAAATATCGCAAAGATAGAAGCGCATTCTACACCTAATAAACTGCCGGGAAAGAGCGACATAAACCCGATCACGGTCACAGATAAGAAACCAAGTACCGGTACGGACTGCAAAATATCAATCGCAGGAATCATAATTTTTTCAGCCGTTCGGTTGAATGCTGCAATCCGTCCATAAATGAACGTAAACAATAAAGAAGCTGCAAAGGCGATAAACATGCGAAGCAATGATCTGCCTGCATAATAGGGCAGATAACTCGGGTCTAAATTAATTTTAGGATGTTGTATGGTTGAGAAAGGGACACGCATTCCGGCCCCCAATTTTAAAATAGAAAACAGAACAGAAAAAATAGAAATAATAACAAATAAATCCGCCCAACCGAACTTTTTATTTTCTTCAAATGAAGAGAATAAATTTATTTTCATAATAACTCCCTCCTGTCTATACACAGCATAAAAAAGCTCTCCTGATGATAGGAGAGCTTGAATAAAACAGACTTCTGATTTTTACCTTTTCACACGAATGTAGCCACTACCATATCCCGCCCTACAGGTGAACATGGAAATAGTGGCAAAAAACAGAAGCGTGAAGAGAGGATAGAAATCTTGCTTTCCCATTACATAAGATATGTATACTAGGCTTTACTTGTTCAAATACAAGTCGACTACTACTATCCATTTCCAGTATCCCCCCTTAAAAAATAAAAAACCCTGCTCAGTATGAGAGGGTAGCATAAATAACAATACATATACGTATTGTTGCTCCCCCTAGTAAAGCTTTGGCACTATACAACGTAGAGAAATGTGGTTCTCAGCCACCTTAAAGAACGCCTTAAGCCGACGATCCCTGTTCTACCGATTGGCATCTTTCGATGTTTCCCGGCAGTGGCCTATGTTTGTATAGGAACCTCACCTAACGAGGACATTATATCCATTCACAAATATACTCCTAAAACAGAATGCTGTAAAGAATCTCTTTACATTAGTATGCTGCTTTGAAAATATGTAGTACATCCTCAGTCGTAAGGTCACGCGTGCCCGGAATGAATGAACGTCCGCGGCCGTTTATACGAACCGTTTCGTCGGCCATCATCGCCAGATCGCTTTCCTTAATCTTCATATCAGCGAGCGTACCGTATACCCCAAGTTCTTTATACCAGGCAATGAGTGCCTCGATTCCAAGCTGGGCGGCACATTCATCATTTTGTTCGGTGATGCGGAATACGTTGCGTGCCAGACGGGCCAGGCGATGCGGCCGGTCTTTTTTGATGACATGCTCAAAATAGGCAGGAGTAATAATCGCCAGCCCGCGTCCATGGGAAATATCGTAGTGAGCCGAAAGGGTATGCTCCATGGCATGCACCGGGAAAGAACCACCGCGCCCCGCATTAGCAATGCCAATGAGCGCTAGTGTGCTCGTCCAGAGCAGATGGGAGCGAGCTTCATAGTCGGTTGGCTCATCAATCGCTTTTTTCGCATACATGATTGTATTGCGCAGTAAACCTTCTGTAATTTCATCCTGTACGTTGGCATGCTCATCTCCGGTGAGATACGCTTCATACAGATGAGTGAAGATATCCGCCGCACCGTCTGCTGTATAGGAGGCAGGCACTGTGTAGGTTAGCTCCGGGTCAAGAATGGCCGCTTTTGGGAACAGACCAGGTCCGCCGATGCCGGACTTTTCTTTTGTATCCCAGTGGGTGAGAACGGCGCTAGAATTTGCTTCCGATCCGGTAGCGGCCAGTGTTGGGATGGTAATGAGCGGCAGCGCTTCTTTGATAGGCAAAAGCTCGCTTGCTGTGCCAGCAGGATTGCCGCGCATGTAATCATAAATGGGACGGTTAGAAAGTGCTGTTGTTGCAATGGCTTTAGCCGCATCCATTGTAGAGCCGCCGCCTAACGCCACAATCAGGTCGCAGTTTTCTTCACGAGCAATGCGAGCACCCTCATCGACTGTCGTCGT